>NZ_JADDXR010000002.1:3703413-4937885 GCF_015330125.1 Zobellia nedashkovskayae
ACGTGATGCAGGAGATCCGGTGGAATTAGCAGAAATTTACAGTAGAGAAGGAGCAGATGAGCTTGTTTTTCTAGATATTTCAGCTACCGAACAAAAGCGTAAAACTTTAGCGGAATTAGTATATCACGTAGCAGAAAAAGTGAACATTCCCTTTACTGTAGGAGGCGGAATTTCTTCGGTGGAAGATGTAGATATACTTTTGCAGAATGGAGCGGATAAAGTGTCCATAAATTCATCGGCAGTAAAGAATCCGCAGTTAATAAACGACTTGGTGGCAAAATTTGGTTCGCAATGTATTGTGGTAGCTATTGATGCCAAACAGATAGATGGTGAATGGATTGTGCATTTGGTTGGCGGAAAAGTACCCACGGAACGTAAACTGTTTGAATGGGCCAAAGAAGTAGAAGAAAGAGGAGCTGGTGAAATATTGTTTACCTCAATGGATCATGACGGTACCAAAGACGGATTTGCGAACGAAGCGTTGAGCAAACTCAGCACGGAATTGAACATTCCCATAATTGCATCGGGTGGCGCAGGAAATATGCAACATTTTACGGATACCTTTGTAGAAGGAAAAGCAGATGCAGCGCTTGCAGCCAGTGTCTTTCACTTTAAGGAAATCGGCATTAAAGATTTAAAAGAAGAGTTAAAAGATAACGGAATTCCGGTACGATTATAAGTTTGAATTGGACTCTAAACACGAAATAAGAGATAATGAAAAAAATAGGCTTAATAGGAGGCATCACTTGGCAGTCAACGCAGTTGTATTATCAGCTTTTGAATACAAAAGTAGCGGAAATTTTAGGGGGCTCTAGTTCTTGTGAGTGTCTTATTGATTCTGTTAACTTTGCAGAGATTTCCGAAAAACAGAGCAAAGGAGATTGGGATTCCTTGCACGAGAAGATGGCGGACATTGCCTTGCGTTTACAAAATGCCGGTGCGGAAGTTATTCTCATTTGTGCGAACACCATGCATTTGAGTGTTCCTGTAATTGAGCAGAAAATAGCTGTTCCTGTTTTGCATATTGCAGAGGTAGCAGGAGAAGCGGTAAAAGCCAAAGGATGCAAAAAAGTACTGTTATTGGGTACAAAATATACTATGGAGCTGGATTTTTATAAAGATATCCTCAAGAATCAGTTTCAAATAGAAGTACTAATACCCTCAAAAGAAGATAGGGAAGTGGTTCATGAGGTAATTTATAAAGAACTGTCTAAGGGCATTATTACCGAAGCATCAAAAAACAAATATTTAGATATCATTAGCAAGGCCGCAAAAGAAGGCGCACAAGGTGTTATTTTAGGTTGTACCGAAATACCGTTGCTCATTCAACAAAAAGATTGCAGTATAGCGGTAATAGATACGACCATGGAACACGCTTACGCCGCAGTTAAATTCGCACTTGCTTAAAATAAAAATAATGAAAATAGATTTCAATAAAAACGGAGACGGACTCGTACCGGCAATCATTCAAGATGCGGTAACCAAGAATGTTTTAATGCTGGGATATATGAACCAAGAGGCTTTTGATAAAACTCAAGAGACCAAAAAAGTTACTTTCTTTAGTCGTACTAAAAAACGTTTATGGACCAAAGGAGAGGAGAGTGGAAATTTTCTTGAGCTGGTAGATATCAAAAATGATTGTGATGACGATTCACTTTTAATTTTTGTAAAGCCTGTAGGGCCTACCTGTCACAAAGGAACAGATACGTGTTGGAATGAAGAAAACACTTCAAATTTTGGATTTCTATCTCAATTGGAAGAAGTTATAACACAGCGCCGTGAAGCTTCGGATTCTAGTAAATCATATGTTGCCTCTTTATTTGAAAAGGGCATAAACAAAATAGCCCAAAAGGTAGGGGAAGAAGCTGTGGAAACGGTAATAGAGGCCATGGATGATAAGGATGACCTCTTTCTATACGAGAGTGCAGATTTACTTTTCCATTACTTAATATTACTTCAGGCAAAAGGTTTCACCTTAAAAGACATTGAAGCAGAACTAGTAAAACGACACAAATAGTCGTTTTACTAGTTTCTATTTTTTAATTGTGAAGCACCTTTTAATCGTTGGTGGTTAACGATGGCACTGCCTTTGTAGTTCAGTGTACTTGCTCCAGAAGCATCAACATCAATAGATTCAGTTGCGGTAAGGAAAGCTTCGCTAGCTCCTGAAAGGTCAATATTTAGACGTTCAATTTGAAGGTCGTAATCTCTAAGGTCACTACTTCCTGAAAGGTTTGCGTGTAGGGATTTTACCTCACCGTAAATATCTGTTTTAGAAGCACCGTTCATATCTACTTCTAGAAAATTAGCAATAATTTCTCCTGTAAAATCTGATGCTCCTGAAAGTTCAATTTTTCCTTTTGTTATATCCCAAGGAGTTTCAAGTGTAATGCTTGCTGCACCAGAGAGGTCAAATTCTGAAATATCTCTAGTAGTAATAAAAGCTTTTAACGTTGGATTTCCACTAACAGTGGTAAACTTTTTAAGTTTAATTATGATTTCATTTCCTTCTCTAGCTACTACAATACGTTCTTGTAAGTTGTCATTGGCTTCTATTCGGATTTCTTCTTTGTCCTCCGAAAAGGTAATATAGACATCAAAAGCATTAGAAACTTTTAATTTGTCATAATCAGAAATTGTTAAATCTTTGGTAGTAATTTCGTCTGAGGCTCTTACATGGTCATAATCACAGGACGTTAATATTCCGCATGCCACGGCCATGGCGATAAAAATCGTTTTTGTTTTCATTTTGATTGTTTTAAGCTCGCCCTAAGGGAAAGCAGATTGATGAATTGTGGTGTTTTAGACGTTTACTAAACGCTCCTGAAGCTTAACTACAGGAATCCACTGAAAGTTAATGGGTGACCATTCTTCTTTAGTTGAGGAACTACCGGTAAAATCGTTTCTAAGAAATACTTGGTTGTTTTCACTGAATACATGTTGTGTTTCTATAACATCGTGACAATGCGGACAGATTTTTTCGTTTGTTGCTTTCATTGTATGTTCTTTTTGTATCTATTACGACCCATATTAAAAATACCCACTTTAACTCCTATTCCGGCCGAAAAGCCATTAATACGAGTAGTGCGTGTTGGGGGAAGTTCAATTCTACTAGAAAAACGATATTTAAGGCCTGCTTCTAATTGTAAGTAGCGAGAGATATTAAAAAGAGCACTTACACCAGGTTCGGCTACGAAAACAACATCAACATCATCTTCGGTGAGTTCTTCTTCGTATTCTTCATCATGAAAGTTATTTTCGATATAACCAACAGCACCTGCTCCTAATAAAAGGGGGAATGAAAGGTTAACTCTTTTTTTGCTAAAGAAAATAGGCTCTAGATGCAGACCGCCATAAGCACCAATGAGATCCTCATTACGAGATAAGGTGTTGTTAAATAAATCTTGTTGGGAATAGAGAAAAGTACCGGCAAAGCCTACTTCAAATTGCTGATTAGCAACATAGGCTACCTTTATTCCGCCAGTGTAAGAAGGTTCTCCGTCTATTTCTCCAACTCCAAGGTCAAGACCTAAGTATACACCGTGAACTACATTTTTTCGGTCATTAAATTCTAGATATTCGTCGGTCTCATCTTGTCCAAAACTTGAAAAGGTAGCCCCTAATACTAATGCTAAAAGGCTTATTCTAAGTTGTTTCATTACTGTTCGTTTTTTGATTGATTACTTAATAGACAACGCAAGGCTAAAATAGTTGCATAAAAAATGAATTTTTTTTTAAAAAAGATAAGTTCAATGGTAGTATAGGGCCTAATATTTTCTATAATTTGTAGTTTCATGCCTTTTAAAACTTGACGCAATTATGCGGGTTTGTTGAACTCAGAAGTAACTAGAATTATAGCGGAGAGAGAAAGTAAATTTTATAGTTTTTACCAACCACTCAATTCTAAAATCTACTTTACAACTCCTTTAACAAAACCACACCTTTTTTACCGGTAATAGAAATATGACCTTGTGCATTTTTACCGTACATTGCTTTTATTTCACGAAGTTTTTTGCCTTTGTCCAGCATCTCCGAATCTACATCATGAAACGTTTTAGGTAGGCGTACAAGACCTTCTTCCAGTACAGCATTGAATTCGTGAGGGAAATCTGTGATATTAAGACTTACTTCAGATGATTCTTGTTCAATAGTAATATTCGCTCTTGGAGTTTGAATATAGTCTACCGTAAAATCTGATACTTTTAAAATCAAATCGATATCTTTTGCTAATCTTCGCAATTGAATATTACTAAATTTTATCACTCCGTAAAGTGTGCTTACTTCTTCTAAATCAACTTCATCTTTATTGGAATAGAACTCTAAGGAACCAACCACATGCATATCTATTTCGCTACCATTACTATTTAGGCGCATGGTACTTGAATCGTCCATATCCAATCTTCCGTTTTTTAGATTTAGATTACCATAATTGATGTTTTTGGCTCTTAGCTTTCCATATTTCAGGGTAATGTCGGCTTTATTTAAATTTTCATTTATCCACATATCACCATGTTGAACATCGGCTTCTAAAACACCTTGCCAACCTTCGATAAAAACATCTCCAAATTTGTTTATGATTTCTATTTCAGCCTTTTCGGGCATGTATACTTTGTAATCTATTTGAACATTACTTCGGTCAAAATCAAACGGGTTTGCTTTTTCAAAAAGGTTGGAAAAGAATCCTGAATTGTTTTCTCCAATCTCATAACCAACGGATAAAAAATCATCGCTTTCGCGAAGAATAGGTCTAATTCGCTCTAGAAGCTCTTGGGCGTTGTCTCTTTTTTTATGGGTAACGGTAATATTCACTGTAATGGAAACTTCATTTTTGGTCCATCCGTAAATATTAATATTACCATATTTATTGTCTAAATGAATTTCGCCTGCGTTGGTAAACCCGTAGGTCTTGGTTACCTTTTTAGACACTTTTTCCTGGGCCATGACTGGAAGGCCAAAGACGAGCACCGCAACAAAAAGGAGCAGTTTTTTATAAAGTGTATCCATAATCCTCATCTTTTAATTTTGATTCGTTTAGCTGTCGCAATAGGTTCTCTATAAGCTCTATGCGCTTTCTGTAGTTAGAAACAATAGCTTCTAATACAAGTTCATTATCTAAATTGTTCTTCATCTCCAACTTCAACTGTTCATATTCGATATCTAGTTCATCCATAAAGGATAAAAACTCTTCTTTATCTGCGTCTGATAGCTTGTCATTATTCTTAACCAATTGTACTTGGTAGGATACCAAGCCCTTGTAATGCATATCTATATCCTGTAATTCTTTGGATACAAAATTGTTCTCATTCGTAGAGCCATTTAGAAACGAGATACCGATCAGCCCAGAAATTCCTAGGATAACAAGTACAGTTGCCGCAATACGCAGCATAGGCGATTTCCATAGCGGGATTACTTTAGGTTTAGAAGGTTCAAGTTGGGCCTCTATATTTGCCCAAAGCTTGGCGCGATCTGCCTTTTGGCCATCAAAAGCCTCTTTATTGGCCCTGATATGTTTTTCAAAATTGTCCATTATAAGGTGTTTATAATTTCAACTAGTTTCTTTTTTGCCCTGTGATATTGTGATTTGGAGGTTGATGTTGTAATGCCCAACACTTCACCAATTTCTATATGGTCAAAGCCTTCCAGTAAATACAGGTTGATAATATTTTTGTAACCTAAAGGCAGTTTTTCAATACCCATCTTAACTTTTTGAATATCAATTGCATCTACCGGGTCATTATGTATTTCTTCCGTTAGATGATACTCATGATCATCCATGGCGGCTAAAGGAAGACGCTTCACTTTTAGATGATTTAAGCTTTTGTTGATGACTATCCGTTTAAGCCATGCTCCAAAAGTTGACTCATATTTAAAGCTGTGCAGATTTTTAAAAGCATCTACAAAACTGTCTTGCACAATGTCTTCAGCATCTTCTTTGACCCCTAAAAATCGCATCCCAATGTTATACATAGCATCTACGTAGAGCTCGTACAGCTGGTACTGCGAGTTTCTATCGCCAGACTTGCTGCTTTCAACAAGTGACTTATGCGTAAAACGGATTTCGGTTTTCAATTAATTAAAGAGGGTTATTTGTTCTCTACAATTAGGTTTCAATAGCAAAGACAAGCAAAAGTTGCAAGGGTTGCATTTAGGGAGGAATATTTTAATGCTAAGATATTAATATAATAGGATTTATATTTTTCTGATTTACTAGCTTCGTACTTATATAATTGGAGAAAAAAACAAAGAGATGCAACCTTATCAAAGTTTAGTTGTCCATAGAGGTGTTCATCAATCGAAATAAAATAAAATGATCAAAAAAAGAATTCAAAAGGTGGTTAGGCAAAGGATAAAGAACTTTTTAAGCCTACTGCTATTGCTTATAAGCGCCTATAGTATGGCGCAGGAAAACTATACCGTAAGCGGAAAAATAACTGACCAAGTGAATGGTGAAACCCTTTTTGGTGCATCCGTATTCTTGGAAGGGACAACAATAGGAGTGGTGACTAATGAGTATGGATTTTATTCCATTACGGCTCCGGAAGGTAACTATCGCCTACATATTTCTTATATGGGGTATTCAGACAAATACCAAGCGGTTACATTGGATAAAAGCCAGCAGTTCGATTTTGAAATTTCAGAAGCCTCAACCGAGCTGGAAGAAGTAGTGGTTAGTGCAGATGAACCAGAAAGAGCCGTTTTGCGAAAACCGGAAATGAGTGTTGCTAAAATGAATATAGCAACTGTCAAGCAAATGCCCGTTGTTTTAGGTGAGGTAGATATTCTAAAGTCATTACAGATGCTTCCTGGGGTTACCAATAATGGAGAAGGTACTGGTGGGTTTCATGTACGAGGTGGCGCAGGTGACCAGAACTTGGTGTTATTGGATGAGGCCATTATTTACAATACTTCGCACATGTTCGGTTTCTTTTCTGTGTTTAATGCAGATGCTATAAAAGATGTTAAATTGTACAAAGGAGGAATTCCTGCTAGGTATGGCGGTAGAGTATCTTCGGTTTTAGATGTCCGTCAGAAAGATGGTAATAGCAAGCAATTTGCTGCAACGGGAGGAATTGGAATCATATCTAGTCGTCTTGCGCTAGAAGGACCGTTGTTCAAAGAGAAAGGTTCATTTTTAATAGCGGGAAGGCGCTCATATGCCGATTTATTGTTAAAAGCTGCAGGTGAGGACAACAGTGTCAGCTTTTATGACTTAAATTTAAAAACGAATTACAAAATAAATACGAACAACAGACTATATCTCTCTGGTTATTTTGGAAGGGATTCTTTTGAGCTAGGAGAGAATTTTGAAAGTAGTTATGGTAATTCAACAGGGAATTTGCGTTGGAACCATATTTTTAACGACCGGCTTTTTTCGAACCTTTCAGCAGTCTATAGTAAGTATGATTATGATTTAGGAATTACTACTGCAGAGTTTGATTGGGTTTCTTCCATCACAAATTATAACCTGAAGTATGATTTTAAATATTATTTGAGTGATAAGTTTAAACTAGATTTTGGGGCAAGTGGTATTTATTATGATTTTGATCCAGGGAAAATCAGTCCAACTTCAGAAACTTCAGCGGTAAATCCATTTACATTAGATAGTAAAAAAGCAATAGAAAGCGGAGTCTATATTAATGCGGAACATAAATTTACCGATAAGTTAACCGCCCAATACGGGTTGCGTTATAGTGGATTTACAAGACTTGGTGGGCAGGCAATGGTTGATTATGCCAACGAACAACCTGTAGTCTATAATCCCACTTTGGATATCTATGAACGAGGAACCGCAATAGGGGAGACCAATTATGAAAAAGGAGATGCCATAGAAAAATTCGGAAATTTTGAACCTAGAGCATCTCTGGCGTATGTTTTAAATGACAACTCCTCCTTAAAAGCAGGTTTTTCGCGAGTTGCTCAATATATTCATTTGCTATCTAATACTTCTTCTGCTACACCATTGGATGTTTGGGCACCAAGCGGCCAATTTATAAAGCCACAATTATCCAATCAATATGCATTAGGATACTTCAGGAACTTTAAGAATAAAGTATATTCCATGGAGGCCGAAGTCTATTTTAAAAATACAGATAATAGAATCGATTATATTGATGGGTCTGATCTAATAGGGCAAAATACCATAGAAACCGAAATCTTAACAGGGGAATCAAGAGCGTATGGTCTTGAACTCTTATTACGAAAAAATGAAGGCGACTTCACGGGGTGGATTGCATATACTTTGTCAAAATCAGAACAACGAACTCCAGGTGGTATTGCCGGTGGATTAGGAATTAATGATGGGGATTGGTATAACACCCCTTATGATAGAACCCATGATATTTCTATTTCTGGGGCTTATAAGATGAATGATAAATTAAGTTTTGGTGCCAATCTTGTATTTCAGACCGGTAGGCCGGTAACCTACCCAAATGGGCAGTATGAATATGAGGGTATTTCTGTGGCTAGTTATGCGGATAGAAATTCTGATCGTTTACCGTCTTATCACCGCTTAGATTTATCGGTTAATTACAAACCGAATCGTAAACCGGAAAAACGTTTTAAAGGGGAGTGGGTTTTAGGTATCTATAATACCTATAATCGTAAAAATGCCGCATCTATTTCTTTTGGTCAGAATTTAGAGACTGGAGCGAATGAAGCCACCAGAACGGCTATTTTTGGAATCGTTCCTTCGATAACTTATAATTTTAAATTTTAGAAACATGCACAACTATATAAAAATCATCGTATTAATTTTAATGACATCAATTATGTCTTGTACTGATGTTATTGATGTGGAAGTACAAGAAGGACAATCCCGATTGGTAATTCAAGCCTCTTTAGACTGGGAAAAGGGTACTACTGGAAACGAACAGGTCGTAAAATTGAGTACATCTACCGAATTTTTTGAAACTACTAGTAACACAGCTGTTACAGGCGCATCTGTTTCTGTAACTAATGATGTAAGCGGTGCTGAATTTGTCTTTACAGGCCAAAATAATGGAGAATACACTACTTCTGAATTCGTGCCTATATTAAATGAATCATACACCCTTACAGTTATTCATAACGGAGAAACCTATACTGCAAATGAAACAATGATGACGGTTACGGAAATCACAGATTTATACCAAGGACTTGAGGATGGTTTTGATGATGAGGAACTAGAGCTACATGTAGAATTTACAGATCCCGAAGACGAGGATAATTTTTATCTTTTTAAATTCCAAAAGCAAGGAGATTTACTGCCAGAATTTGAGGTAGGTGATGATGAATTTGTAAATGGAAACGAACTTGACTGGTGGTATGAAATTGAAGAAGATGAAGACACAGATAAAATAGAAGCTCTTGCTCCGGGGGATGTGGTGACCATAGAAATGTACGGTATTTCAGAAGCTTATTATGGTTATATGGATATTTTAATAGATCAAATAGGTGGTGTAGGTATTTTTTCTGCCACGCCAGTAGCTGTAAAAGGAAACTGCATCAACCTAACAAACCCAGATAATTACGCGCACGGCTATTTTAGATTGACAGAAGTAAACAAAGCAAGTTATACGTTTGAGTGAGTGCTCAGTATAGAGTAGTTGGTATAGAGTAGTTAGTATAGAGTAGTTAGTATTGAGTATTAAGTATTTATTATTTAGTACAATGTATTAAATAATGAAGGAAGAAAGAGTGAAGTCTAAAAACTAGGTCTAGCAATCGAAGACGGCCTTTTGGAGCACTCAATACTTTGTTCTAAATACTCAATACTGATAGATTACCACCAAACCACGAAAAACTTTTCGAACTCGGTATCGGATTTTTTCATCCAGAGCATAGGTGCATTTTCATTTAGGTTGCGCAAGTTTACTTCCATTAAGGTTTCAAAATGAGATGACCAACGTACTTTTTTATGGGGTTCAATTACCCATTCAGATTTGCTAGGAATGTAGTATTTATGAGGCTTAAATGCATTCTTTTCAAATTCATTGAACCTTAACCAATAGCCGTATATACATTCTTTGTTTAATGGGGTAATGTCCACTGTATTATTTGAGAAAGGCGTATAGAGTTGTGCCTTAAAACACGCCTGGTGCTCAATCTCTCCATGGTTTATTCCTGTTTCAGATAATGTTCTAATCCCACTTTCGGAATGTAAAAGAGCAAATTGTTTGTCTTTTATTTTTTCCATTTTCGTAAAGAACATATCTCTACGATTCGGTCCAATTAATCGGTGGATGGGTTCTGAAATCGTGGGGTCTATAATATAGAATTTATAGGTCAGTTCCACGTGAATCAGTTTTTTTGTCTCTCTGTTTTTAAGGATGAAATCGATTTCGCCAATGGTACGTTTTTCATCTTTTACAGGTTGGTTACTTAGGACCAGGTCATAGGTGCTGTTTCGTATTAAAAGTTGAGTAAATACATGTTCCATTTGATGACCTAAACGCAATTTTTTTAAAATGGGCTTTGGAAGAAATCTGTTCATATTCAATTCTGGAAAAACAAATTGCTCTATCCCAAATTTCTCACCCGTCCACAAGACTGGCGTATTTAAAAATCCTAAACATTGTTCTTTTATCATCTTTTACGAAGATATGTTCTCTAAATGTGCTGTCAAAAAAATAAACGGCACTTTGTAAGACTTTGTTAGTGACAGCTCCAAAAGGGTTCAGATTAGGTAAAACTTCTTTATATTGTAGTTTCATATCTACAACAACTCACAAAAAAAGACAGATGAACTCAAATAGAAGAAATTTTCTAAAAAAAACATCATTGGTGGGAGCGGGCATTGCTCTAACACCAAGTATTTCCCAAGCTAATTTTCTAGGATCGGAGCGCCCTTTTTCTTCGCAATACATGGGTGACTTTAAAGCCCCAAAATTAGATAAAGTACGTTTTGCTTTTATTGGTGTAGGTGAAAGAGGTTCTGGTCATATAGCTCAAATTGCGGCTATAGAAAATACAGAAGTTGTTGCCATCTCCGATCTGTATGAGGACTTAGCCAAAAAGTCTGCAGATGTATGTAAAGAAGCGGGTAAAGGCCAAAGACATAAAAAGATAAAGTTATACACCGATGGTGAAAACGATTGGAAAAAAATGCTGGAAAAAGAAAAGCCAGATGCCGTAATAATCGCTACTCCATGGGGGTTACACGCACCAATGGCCATAGCGGCTATGAACGCAGGGGCGCATGCTTTTGTAGAAGTCCCAATTGCTTTGTCAGTTAAAGAAATGTGGCAAATTGTAGATGCCTCAGAGAAGACCAAAAAGCACTGTATGATGATGGAAAACGTCAACTATGGTAGAGATGAGTTGTTGTATTTGAATATGTGCCGTAAAGGTGCTATTGGAGAATTATTGCATGGTGAGGCAGCCTATATTCACGAATTACGATTTCAAATGGATCAAGTAGACCGTGGTACGGGATCTTGGAGAACTCCACATTATGCAAATAGAAACGGAAACCTTTACCCTACACATGGCCTAGGTCCTGTGGCGCAATATATGAACGTAGGTAGAACTGATGATAACTTTAAGTTTATAAACTCATTTTCTTCTCCTTCTAAAGGTAGGCATTTGTACGCTGAAAAGAATTTTCCAGCGGATCATAAATGGAACAAACTAGATTATAAAGGAGGGGATATCAATACGTCTATTATAAAGACCGATTTAGGTAGAACCATTATGGTACAATGGGATGAAACAAGTCCACGGCCATACACGCGTCATAATATGATACAGGGGACAAAAGGTACTTTGGCGGGATTCCCAACTCGTGTAGCCATAGAAGGTGGTGTTGAAGGCGCAACTGAAGACCACCATCACTGGGCAGAAGGAGATGGCTTGGCAAAAATCTATGAGAAATATGAACACCCATTATATAAGAGAGTAGGAGACCTTGCTACAAAAATGGGTGGTCACGGAGGAATGGATTTTATGATGCTATTCCGTATTGTAGAATGCTTAAGAAACGGAGAACCTTTGGATCAAAATGTATACGAAGGTTGTCTTTGGAGTGCAGTTGCGCCATTAAGTGAATCTTCTGTAGCAGCCAACGGTGCTCCACAAGAATTTCCAGATTTTACCCGCGGCGCTTGGAAAACTACAGCGCCTCTTGGTATTATAAGTTAAAACATTCTTTCTCTTCAAAAATTAGCGAAGTTGCTATACTTTGGACTGACAATAGCCTGCAACCGTTAACATTTCCTAAAAATGGAGGTGTTAACGGTTTTATTAAGTAATTTTATATAATGGCTATGAACACAAGAAAAGGGTTCCGGTTTTCAACGTATGAAGCACCGGAACAAACTCCTTTCGATAAACTTTTTGATATTTTTCAAGAACTCATAACCCATACCTCGGGTGATTTTGACGAGGCCATAGATTGGCTTCGCGAATTGGATAAGGAGTATGAACTGACGGATGATGAATATACGATTGATGATTTTATTGAGGAGTTAAAGGCAAAAGGATACATTCAGGAAGAATTTGACGATGATGCTGCCGGTGGAGAAGGAGAAGAGGGCGATGAAAATGGTGGGAAAGGAAATATTTCTATTACCGCTAAAATGGAACGCCTTATTCGCCAACGTGCATTAGATCAGATTTTTGGTAAAATTAAACGGAGTGGTTCCGGAAATCACAAAACTGGTAAATCTGGACAAGGAGATGAACATACCGGCGATTTGCGAGAATACCGTTATGGTGATGGTTTAGAACATATTTCAATGACCGAAAGTCTGAAAAATGCCCAAATCAATCATGGTATGGGTAGCTTCACTTTAAATGAAGATGATTTAGTAGTTGAGGATACGCAGCATAAAGCACAGATGAGCACCGTTCTGATGATAGATATTAGCCACAGTATGATTCTGTATGGTGAAGATCGCATTACGCCTGCAAAAAAAGTGGCGATGGCATTGGCAGAGTTGATTACGACTCGCTATCCAAAGGATACTTTGGATATTTTGGTTTTTGGTAACGATGCTTGGCCTATTCCCATAAAGGACCTTCCGTACTTAAAGGTAGGGCCATATCATACCAATACGGTAGCTGGACTTCAATTGGCAATGGATATGTTGCGCCGTAAGCGGAATACCAATAAGCAGATTTTTATGATTACCGATGGAAAACCAAGTTGTTTGAGGCTTCCTGATGGTTCTTATTATAAGAATAGTGTTGGCTTGGATGAATATATAGTGGAGAAATGTTATAACATGGCACGGCAGGCTCGGAAATTACATATTCCTATTACCACCTTTATGATTGCACAAGATGCCTATTTAATGCAGTTTATCCGGCATTTTACGGAAGCCAACAAAGGCAAGGCATTCTTTACAGGTTTACAAGGTTTGGGTGAAATGATTTTTGAAGATTACGAAACGAATAGAAGAAAGAGATTAAAATAGACAAAGCCTAGAGTTCTAAGTATAGGAACAATAAGGGTTTGATTTACTATATAGATTAAGAAAAAGAGATTGCAACATATGAAATTAGATTACAAAAAAATAAAAACTCTTGGCGAATTAAAAGCTGCGGGCTATCAAACAAAAAGTATTAAAGATGAGTTGCGAGACAACCTCATTCAAAAAATAAAGAAGGGGGAAGAAACTTTCCCGGGAGTATGGGGGTATGAAGATTCCGTTATTCCAGAGTTGGAGCGCGCTATTTTATCTCGACATAATATTAATTTACTAGGATTGCGTGGTCAGGCTAAAACTCGTTTAGCTCACTTAATGGTAGATTTATTAGACGAATACATTCCGGTAGTGGAGGGTTCTGAAATTAATGATGACCCTATGAAACCCATGTCTAGATACGCCATGGAACTGATTAAAGAAAAAGGAGATGATACACCAATTTCTTGGTTACATAAAGATGAGCGTTTTGCTGAAAAATTAGCAACACCGGATGTTACCGTGGCCGATTTAGTTGGTGATGTAGATCCTATAAAAGCAGCTAACCTTAAATTGTCTTATGCAGATGATAGGGTAATTCATTTTGGAATGATCCCACGTGCTAACCGCTGTATTTTCGTTATTAATGAACTTCCGGATTTACAGGCACGTATTCAAGTTTCTCTATTTAATATTTTGGAAGAAGGAGATATACAGATACGTGGTTTCAAATTGAGATTACCTTTGGATATTCAGTTCGTGTTTACCGCAAACCCTGAAGATTATACAAATAGAGGAAGTATAGTAACGCCGTTGAAGGATAGAATCGGTTCACAAATATTGACCCATTATCCAGATGATATTGAAACCGCTAGAAAAATCACGGAACAAGAAGCGCATCTTGATGCACGCCAAACGGATTCTGTTTATGTACCGGACTTGGCCAAAGATTTACTTGAGCAGATTATTTTTGAAGCTCGTGATAGCGAGTATGTAGATGCTAAAAGTGGGGTAAGTGCACGAACAAGTATCACCGCTTTTGAAAACCTTTTGAGTACTGCAGAAAGAAGAGCTTTAGTGACAGATGCTAGTAGCACTATGGTACGATTGAGCGATTTTATGGGGATTATCCCGGCCATTACGGGTAAGATAGAATTGGTCTATGAAGGTGAGCAAGAAGGTGCAGATGGTGTAGCGGAAATTTTAATTGATGATGCTGTAAAAAGCCTGTTTCCAAAATACTTTCCCGCGATAAACAAATTGGAAAGAAAAGATGCAGCTACTCCTTATGACGATTTGTTGAGTTGGTTCTTTCAAGGCGAAGGCTTTGAGTTATTAGATGAGTTTACAGATGAAGAATACAAACGAACTTTAGATAGTATTCCTGAACTGAGTCAACTGATAAAGGAGCATCAACCAGATTTTCCAAAGGAAGATATGTACTTCTTGAAGGAATTGGTTTTATGGGGACTTGTATCACATAAAAAACTTAGTAAAAATAGATTCGCAGAAGGGTATCAATTTAAAGACCTTTATGGGAGTTACATAGATGGGTTATAGAAAACCACAGTCTTAAAAAGTAAAAAGCCCTTTCGTTAGAAAGGGCTTTTTTAATATTTGTAGAACTCTAATTACTCAATGACCCATACATCATTGTAATGACTTCTAAGATTATCATCTTGGTCAATATTCAATCCACCAGAGATAAGTATTTTATTTTCGAAAACAGTTGAGGCATGTCCTAATCTTCCGGTATAAGAATCGCTACCGCTCAGTTTATTCCATTGGGTTCCATTATCTGAATACCATACATCTGCGAATGAAACAACGTCTTGCTCCATAGTTTCTTGATTCGTTACTGCTTGCCAGCCACCAATGACCCACATTTTGTTGTCATACACTAAAGAGGTATGATTAGCACGAATTTCAAATACAGATTCAGTAGCTACTTCCGTCCAGTTTATGCCATCTGTAGACGTATAAATATCATTATAGAATAAAGGTGAGAAATCTTGAATTGTAGTTCCCCCCATTAAATACATTTTATCATTAAATACTACCGTAGTATGGTCTGTACGTGGTGAGAACTGTGTGCTAGATGCTGCTTCTGTCCAAGTTATTCCGTCTTCAGAATACCAAACATCATTCATTTGTTCAGTTACCTTAGTTCCACCAATAACCCACAACTTGTTATCATAAACAAGGGTAGAATGACCTTCTCTAGAGCCAAATGGACCGGATAAATCATTCCGTACCCAATCTATACCATTAGTAGAGGACCAGATATCACTAAAACCTCCACCAATAATCCAAAACTTGTTTTTGAAAACGATAGCGGTATGATTGTTTTTACCACCAAATCCAAAAGGATCCTCTGCCACTAACTTCCAGGTTTTCCCATCTACAGAAGACCATACGTCTTTGTAATTTGAGTTGTCGTTTTGACCACCTATCATCCATAATTTACCATTAAATTCTGTAATACTATGATTTCTTCGTTTACTAAATTCCGCATTAGCGGTTAAAGCAGTTTCTGAAAACGTATAACCCTTAGTGCTAAAGCTAAAAATTTCGGTACTTTCGGTTTTACCTCCATTACCATCATTAGCAACAACTTTCCAATAATATACTTTGTTTCGTTCCAAACCTTCGGTTATAGAGAACTCAGTTGCTGTTATATCTTCTGCTAGAATAGTTTCTGGTGATGCTGTTATATCTAAAAGAAGTTTATAGGTAAGCTCGTCACCATCTGGGTCTGTAGCACTAGACCAAGTTAAAAGCGGATTTAAATCAATATCTGCTGCACCATTATCTAAAGTTATAAGATTGAATGCTTCAGGAGCGTTATTTCCAGGTACTTGTTCTTCTTCCGGGTCTTCGCCTTCCGGTTGCTCGGTATCCGTATCTGGGACATCAATTTGTAAATCATCACTAGAACATGCGCCAAAAATCAAAAGGGAAGTACTGATAAATAGTAGGTTTTTAAACTTCATGATAGGGATTTTAGTTATGAGTATATAACTAACAGCCTTATAAAAAAATTTGAAGCGTTAGACCAAGTGTTTCTTCTTTCAGATAAACATCAATTTTAGGCAATAGTAGTCAGGTGAATTGATAAATAAGAATAGTAAATGAAGTTTTGAGTTACCAATTATCGTCAGGAGTAAGGACTAAATCCTTTGTTTAGAAAGATAAATAAACTATATTTGGTAAACCAGTTTGGTAAACCAATTAGACAAGATGACAATTGGATGTAATTACTTAATTTGTATTCGAAATTCTCAACTATTTTAAAGAATCTAATAGAACAACTCTCTCAATACACCTAAATGATGAAAACTAGTTTATTAGTAATAAGTGCAGCTCTTTTATTCTTTTCATTTACTAAAAACCCTGATTATCAAGATGTTTATGTGAAAAACATAGCAGAATTGAATGCCGCAATAGATAGTGCAAGTCCTGGAGATGAGATAATAATGGCCAATGGCGAATGGAAGGATGTACAGATTAAATTTGTAGGTTACGGAACAGAAGAACAGCCAATTACACTTAAAGCTGAAACGGCTGGAAAAGTTCTTATAAGCGGTGTTTCCGATTTAAAGTTAGGTGGGGATTATTTGGTAGTGAGTGGCTTACATTTTACCAATGGTTATTCTCCTTCCCATGCCGTAGTGGAGTTTGCAATTAATAAAGATACGGTTGCCAATCACTCCAAGCTTACCAATAGTGTAATCTTGGATTATAATAAGCCCCAAAAAAATCAAACCGATTTATGGGTTTTATTTCATGGACGTCATAACGAGCTAGAAGGCTGTTATATTGCCGGTAAGGCCAACAGAGGTCCAACGGTAAGAATAGATTTGGCGGGAAACCATAGTGTAAAGAACTACCACAAAATCACTAATAATTATTTTGGTCCAAGACCTCCAAAAGGTGGTCCAAGTGCAGAAACTATACAACTTGGTAATAGTTATACATCAATGGCTCCAAGTTACACCTTGGTTCAACATAATTTCTTTGACCGATGTAATGGCGAAGTTGAGGTTATTTCAAGTAAAACGAACTTTAACGAATTTAGAAATAACGTTTTCTATAAAAGTGAAGGGTCATTGGTTACCAGACACGGAAACTATTGTATTGTAGATGGCAATTATTTTATAGGCGATAAAAATTCTGAGCAAATAGGAGGAGTGAGACTTATAGGAACAGGACATTGGGTAACGAACAATTACTTTTTTGACCTTAAAGGAGATACCTTCAGAAGTCCGTTGGCCATTATGAACGGTATTAAAAAATCGCCTTTAAATAGATATATACAGGTTACGGATGTAGTGGTAGCTTATAACTCCTATATTAATTGCTCCCCTTGGCAGTTTAGCGTTGGTTCTAACGTAGATCAAAAGGATATTCTTCCCGCTAGCGAAATCAGGTCTGAAAGACCTATTCGTACAATTGTGGCCAACAACCTAATCTACAATGATAAAGGTGTTGAGCAAGTTGTAATTGCTCATGATTCTTTGGATGGAATTGATTTTGAAAGTAATATAATTAACAATCAAGGAGTTTCATTTGATAAAATATCGGGTATTGAAGCAGAAGATTTTTCAATTTCGGAATTGGAAGAAAATGTTTGGATTCCACCAGCTGATTTGTCCAGTCCGAAACTTTATAATGGTTTTGAATTTGATTTGATTAAAAAGGATCTTTTTGGGAATTCAAGAGAGGAAAAAAATGATGTTGGGGCGGTTGTAGGTAAACCGGCAGAAAAACTAAATCTAATGGATGTATCTCAGTATGGTCCAGATTGGTATTCTCCAAATTCTGCTAATGACTATGTGCCCAAAACTTATTCCGTTAGTTCAACCTCTAAATTGGTTAGTACGCTCCAGAAAGCAAAAAATGGTGATACCATTGTTCTGACTTCCAACAAGTATAAGCTGAAAACCTCTTTGAAAATTGACAAGATGTTGACCATTCGCTCAGAGGATGTCAATAACAAGGCTATTATTCAATATAACGGTGCGGCAGGAACACCGGCCTTTGAAATGAACCCTAAAGGAAAGCTTACTCTAAAAGGTGTTTACCTTATAGGCGCCAAAGATTTGTACGCGTTCGCAAGCTTAAAGGAGAACATGTCCAGTCTTTATAATTTGACCGTTGTAGATTCCGAAATATCTAATTTTGATTATGTGCTAAAAGCATACAAACATTCATTCTCCGAGTATATTAAGTTTACATCTACTTCTATAAAAAACTGTGCAAATGGTTTAGAACTTTCTGAAGAAACTGATGACCGTGGCGAATATAGTGCAGAGAATATCTTTATAGAGAATTGTCAATTTGAAAATGTTGCCAAAAATGTAGTCGATTATTATAGGGGTGGTTATGATGAATCTACTGTTGGTGGAAATTTAGTTGTTACCAACAGTACATTTAAAAACTGTGGTGCAAATGAAGAAGACGGGATTTTACTTAATACCTATGGTATTATTAATGTAAATCTTTCAGGAAACAAATTTCTGGATAACCCGGTAAAATTCGTTGCCCGACTTTGGGGAGCTAAAAATAATAGTCACTCTAACAACGAAATAAAAAACTCAGGGGAGCTTATCGTAGAAGAAAACCTTCCACTTAAACTAATGTACTAACTAAGTATTCTTTAGTAAACTACCTTGAGGCAAGACCACGAGGCACCAAAAGGAATACACTTTGATTTCGAGGTAAGCCTCGGACCAGTTAATCTCGATTATCGAGTAAAATCAATTTGAAGATGAAAAAATCAGTATTTACCATAGTTACAGTTTTAGCGTTAATCGCTTGTAAGAATAATGCTAAAGTTTCTCCGGATACAAGTTCAGAGGCCACAGATCAAACTGAGAAGGAAACAAAATATCCAAGCGATGTAATTCCTTTTATGGATGAGTGGAAAATTCTTTTAGGAGACGGAACTCGTTCTGAGGAATTAGTAAACTACGAGAAAAAAGATTTTTTCTATGTTGAAAAGGATGATAAAGCGGATTGGGTAGTGTACAAAACCCCTAACTCAGGTATTACTTCTAGAACTTCAAGTAATACAAGAACAGAATTAGGTCAGAAAAAACATTGGATACCTGAAACCGGAGGTAAATTAACGGGGACACTGAAGGTTCAGCATGTTTCTACTTCAGGAGATGCTAGAGTTGCCGCTTCTTATTCCGTAGTAGTTGGTCAAATCCATAGTGACGAAGGACACGAGAACGAACCTATAAAAATCTTTTATAAAAAATTTCCTGGCCATACAAAAGGATCTGTTTTCTGGAACTATGAAATCAATACAGAAGGAGACAATTCAAAAAGATGGGATTACTCAACCGCCATTTGGGGTAATGATATGTCTGTTGTAGGTGAAACCGCTACTACTTATCCCAAAGAACCTGAAAACGGTATTGAATTGGGAGAGGAATTTAGCTATGAAATAAATGTTTATAAAGGTATTATGTATCTTACTTTTTCAAGTGAAGGACATGATACTGTAAAGTTCACAAAAAACTTGCTGAAATCTGATTTCTCTAAAAAATCTGATATTCCACAACAGATATGGACATTGTATGCGTCTATTGGTCGTGACGGTATTGAACGAGAAAATGCGTATGCTGGTGAAATTCAGTATTTCAAACAAGGTGCATACAATCAAACAAATGGCAAATCTCCAGAAGACAATATGGTTTGGAGTACCGGTTCTGAGACGTATGATGGTGATATAGAAAAGCAGTACGCAAATGGATGCTATGCAGAGGTTTGGTTTAAGGAAGCCACTGTTGGTGAAGGTACTTTGCCAATTGAAGAATAGTATTTGTCTCACAGATGCTTTTAATTTTGATTGCTGCTGTTCAGTTTTAAATAGTTCATTCCAAATGTCATAGTCCAATAAACCTTGATTTTATAGAATTGACAATTTCGTGAGATAGAAATCATTTATTTAATTGGATATGGACCGATTTTGTGTTAAAAATTTGTGTGTTTGACAAATATCTGTACTTTTGGTAAACCAGTTTGGTAAACCAATTTAACATATGACACACTTAAACAAATTACTCTCGTTAATTTTAATTATAGTTAGCTGCTCTTTTGCTACAGCACAGCAAAAGGAGACAGTAAATAATGTAGCAGAGTTTGAAGAAATGCTTCAAAAAGTGCAACCAGGAGATAGCATTGTTCTTGCAAATGGCGCATGGATGGATGCAGAACTTTTGTTCGAAGCTAACGGTACAGCAGAAAAGCCAATTACACTTACCGTTGAAGAAAAAGGGAAAGTTACCTTAGAAGGAGCTTCTAATCTAAGAATTGCGGGTGACCACTTAATAGTAAAAGGTCTTGTCTTTAAAAATGGATACACACCAACAAATGCAGTTATCTCTTTTAGAAAAAATAGAGAAGAAATGGCTAATAACAGCCGTTTAACGGAATGTGTTATTGATAATTTCAATAATCCAGAACGTCAAGTGCAGGATTATTGGGTAACGATTTATGGTAAAAACAACCGTATTGATCATAACCATATTTCTGGAAAAAAGAACTTAGGGGTTACCATGATAGTTGGTTTGGACACAGAAGGTAGTAGAGCTAACAATCACCAAATAGACCACAACTATTTTGGTCCTCGTCCAACTTACGGTAATAATGGAGGTGAAACTTTAAGAATCGGAACCAGTCATCATGCGTTAGAGAATTCTAATACGTTGGTAGAGTCTAATTATTTTGACAGAACAAATGGCGAGCACGAAATCATTTCAAATAAATCCTGTCAAAACACCTTCAAATACAACACCTTTTTTGAGTGTACAGGTACTTTAACTATGCGTCATGGAAATGAGACGCTAGTTGACGGTAATGTTTTCATAGGTAATGGAAAACCAAGTACGGGAGGTGTACGTGTAATTAATGAAACGCAAACAGTTACTAATAACTATCATATTGGTTTAACAGGATACCGTTTTAGAGGTGCATTTGTTATGATGAACGGCGTGCCAGATTCACCACCAAATCGTTATGTTCCGGTTATTGATTCTAAAGTAAATAACAATACGTTTGTAAATTGCGAAAACATCCTTTTTGGAGCTGGAAGTGATGAAGAAAGAAGTCAAGCACCAAGAACTTCTGAATTTTCAGAGAATATTATTTATAATGATAGCAAGAAAGACATTTTCACTATTAACGATGATATTAGTGGGATTACATTTAAAGATAATATTTTAGGTGAAAACTCAGAAACAAGTATTAAGTCTGGTTTTAAAAATGCGAATATTAAATTAGTGAAAAACGAGCAAGGTTTTTTAATTCCTACATCAAGGAAAATAAAAACTAAGGTTACGATAAGTCCAAAAATTGCCACTAAGGAAAATACGGGAATAGCATGGTATTCAAAAGCAGATAAGAGTGTAGTATTAAATTCTGGTAAAACATTAAAAGTAGAAGCCGGTATCAATACTTTATATGAAATCGTTAAAAAATCGGAAGCTGGAGATATTATAGAATTAGAAGAAGGTGGAACATACTTATTGACTAAAGCGGTAAAAATAGGCCACCCACTAACATTTAAAACGGTTGGAAAGGAAAAAGCAACCATTTTGTTTGAAAGGATGATGGCATTTGAAATCCAGGATGGAGGTAGTTTATCTTTGGAGAACATCACTTTTGATGGTGCAAAATCTCCTGATTATGCAGGGAATTCGGTTATTAGTACCAGTAAGAATTCTATGTTAGATAATTACAAATTGTTTATTGATAACTGCGAATTTAAAGATATGGTAGTCAACCACTCTTTTGATGTACTAAGAGTTTCTAAAGGTACATTTGCAGACACCATTAGCATTCAGAATTCGACCTTCAAAAAAATTACGGGTAGTATTGCAGCTTTAGATAAAGAGACTGATGATATTGGAGCTTATAATGTAGAATACTTCATTATGAAAAACAATACCATAAGCGAACTACAAGGAGCGGCGCTACGGTTGTATAGAGGAGGAAAAGACGAGAGTACATTTGGCCCATTCTTAGAGGTGGATCACAATGTATTTGATAATGTTGGTTTTGGTAAGAAGAATAAATACAAATCTGCCATATCACTATATGGTGTTCAAGAAACGGATATCAAAAATAATATCTTTAAAGATAGCAAGGCTATTGAAATGCATTTGGTAGTTGGTGAGCCTATAGTTAAAGTGCGTAATAATGCCTTAAGCAATTCTGAAAAACTAATTGTAACAGGGGACCAGAAATACTTTGTAGAAAACCAATGGAACTTAGACCCGGAATTCATAGATGATTCATCATATTCATTAAGTCCTGATTCTCCTTTAAAAGGAAAAGCTACAGATGGTGGTGATTTAGGAGTGAAATAGGAGGGAAGAAACTAGAAAATAGGCACAATAACGTAATATGTTGTTTGCTGAAGTATGAAAGCTGAACACTATTTAGTAGTGTTCAGCTTTTTATTTTATACTTGATAAGCTGGTAGGTGAAATATGAAAGAACTTCCTTCCTTGGGTCTGCTCAAAACGGTAATGGTAGTATCATGTAAATCCATTATTTTCTTAACTATAGCCAAACCAAGCCCGTACCCTTGTTTTTTAGCACTTTTATCAACCTGTTTGTAGCGGTCAAATATAAAAGGCTGTTCGTTCACTGGGATTCCTGTTCCCGTATCGGTAATATTTATTTCTACGTTTTTTCCTTTCTTTTGAAGAGATAAAGTCACTTTGCCATTGGCTTGAGTGTACTTTAATGCATTCTCAATTAAGTTCTGTAAAGCTCTTTCGACAAGACTTACATCTGCAAAAACCATGCAATTTTCTTCTGGATTGTCTAGCTGAAGATTAATCTGTTTCTGTTCTGCTATAACCCTGAATTTAGCAATAAGATCGTGAGAAAGCTCAGTAATGGAGAAAGGTTCTTTCACCGGAGTAACTTGCTCTGCTTCCAATTTAGAATACTCAAAAAGCTGATTTATTAAGTTAGACAGCTTATCTACATTGTCATGGGTAATTTGTAAATATTCTTGTTTTTGCTCTTCTGAAAGGGTATCGTTCTTAATCTGCAACGTTTCAATATATCCCTTTAGAATAGCCAGTGGCGTTCTAAGGTCGTGAGAGACATTGGCAATCAATTCTCTTCGTAACAAATCAACAGATTGCATCTTATCCATATTGCCAACAATACTATCGGCCATTTCATTAAAAGAGTTAGCAAACACTTCAATATCCGAATTTTCAGGATTAGCAATACGTGCTTGCAAATCCCCATCATGAAACTTACGGACTGTCTTTGTAATTAAACGTAAATTTTTAGTCAAGAACCAAATAGCCAAAAGACCAATTACTAAAGAAAATAGCATGGTTAACAAGGTTGCTCCAATACCTAATTTGGTAAAATATTGATTTAAAAGATTGTCACTTACTTCTTGAAATTTTTTACCGGCAAGTACAATGTAAACGTATCCTTCACGACCATCCACAGAGTAGGGTGCTGCTGAAAATATTTTTTGCTCACCTATATTTCGGGGGTCATCGCCAAGAACAAATCGTTCGCCTTTATTTTTTATAAAAAACTCTATAGGAGTTAATGAAACACTTTTGGTCGAACTTTTGTCGCCATGATCAAGTACAACTGAATACAGCACTTCTCCAGTTTCATTTAAAAGATATACTTCAATACTCTGGTTTACGGCCATCATATCGTGCATTAAATCACCAAAAAGAGGTTTGTTAACGCTACCATCTTCAAGGAAAGGAGAAGCATCTTTAAATTTTTCGGCAATTACATGATGGGCAACATCGGCATTCAGCCGCTGCGTGGTTTCTTGGCTATACTTATTGGCAAAATAGCCAGTAATGAATATATAAGAAGCCCCCATTAGTAAGACAAGAAGTATAAAGGCCAACCAAAGTTTTTTGATCAGCTTTGGTGTCAAAGTTTTTTCTTTCTGGCTCATAGTGAGATATCTTCATTAAACTTATAACCAACACCCCAAGTGGTGAGAATAAAGGTAGGGTTGGCCATGTCAGATTCAATTTTAGCGCGTAAACGGTTAATGTGAGAGTTAACGGTATGTTCGTAACCCTCAAAATTATACCCCCATATCATGTTTAGGAGTTCTGTTCTTGAGTAGTTGCGTCCAGGGTTAGAGGCCATTAAAACCAAAAGCTCAAATTCCTTTGGGGAAAGCTCAATTTTGGTATCGTTTAGTAGCACCTTTCTTTTGTCAATATCAATAAAAAGTCCCTCACAAGCAATCGTAGCCGTATTTTCCGCTTTGACTTGTTGTACATCTGTACGACGCATTACAGCTTTAATACGCGCCAATAACTCGCGAATACTAAAGGGCTTTGTGATGTAATCATCCGCACCTATTTCTAGTCCAAGCACACGATCAATCTCTTCAGATTTAGCTGTTAGCATGATAACTGGCGTGTTTTTTTCGGCTCTTAACTTTTTGCAGATTTCCACTCCATCCATACTTGGGAGTGTTAAATCTAAAAGTATAAGGTCGTAATCATGGTTAAGGGCCATGAGTAAACCTTCGGCGCCATCCATTGCCTTAGAAGTCTTATAAATAAGATCGGTAAGGTGAATCTCTAAGAGTTTGATGATTTCTGGATCATCTTCTATAATCAATATTTCTTTCATAATTCAGAGTACGAATGACGTTAAAAAGTATCACATAGTTATCACGGGAAGTCTAAAATAGACAAACGGTAGGTAAGGGGCTAGAATTACCTATGAAACCCTAAAATTATTGATAATGCGATGTTTATGTGGGAAATGTTCACAAAAGTATCACGGAATTAGTCCAAAAGTTTAGCTTTCTGTGACTTCTCGCTTCAATATAACAATTAGTTTGGGTACAAATTAAAAACACGTTATTATGGAAAGAAAACTACTTTTTAAATTGAATGCGAACAACAGACCACGAGCATTGTCTTGGTCTGTACTATTGCTGACTTTAGTCACACTCTTAGTGTCTACTAAAATTTCAGCAAATGATATAATTGAGGGTTCTGATGGAGGAGAAATCAGCGGAGAATCTTTTGAATTTTGTGTTGGGGATAATTATCCGGACCACGTTTCTGGGGTTGCCGTCACTGGAAATAGCGGTGAAAATTCACAGTGGGTAGTCACAGATGAAACGGGAAAAATATTAGGGCTTCCACCTAGTCCAGAAGCAGTTAATTTTGATGGAGCTGGAGCAGGTACTTGTTTTATATGGCATCTTAGTTATACCAATGGCTTGGAAGGTCTAGAAGGAGGTATGAATGTTTCCGGACTAAAAGGAGACTATGATTTTTCTAATTCCGTTAAGGTATATCGCAACCAACCAGATGCCGGTATTTTAACGGGTGGTCCTTTTGAATTTTATGTAGACGGAACTCCCGATATGGTCAGCGGAATAGCCATTACCGGTGAACGTTCGGGAAAGAACAGCACGTTCGTAATCACGGATGAGGATGGAAACATATTGGGAATTCCACCATCTTTGGCTGCGGTTGAAGGCGTTGATTTTGATGGAGCTGGAGCAGGCACTTGCTTGATCTGGCATTTGCGTTATGAAGACGGACTTGAAGGTGCGGAGATGGGGCTTAATGCCAATGACCTTGTTGGATGTTATGATTTGTCCAATCCTATAGAAGTAGTGCGCAAGGAGAAAATGATGGTGGAAGCCGGTGAACTTTCCGGAGGGCCTTTCTATTTCTGCATAGACGGTACGGAGGATATGGTATCCGGAATCAGTATGGGCGGGGAACCCATGGGAACCAATAGTTCTTTTGTAATTACGGACGATACCGGTAAAATATTAGGCCTTCCGCCAACATTGGAAGCTGTGGAAGGCGTAAACTTCGATGGAGCGGGAGCGGGCACTTGCCTGATCTGGTACCTTAGATATGAAGATGGACTAGAGGGTGCCGAAATGGGACTAAACGCGAACGACCTACAAGGAAATTTCGACCTATCCAATCCAATTATGGTAGTACGCAACCAACCAGATGCCGGTATTTTAACGGGTGGTCCTTTTGAATTTTATGTAGACGGAACTCCCGATATGGTCAGCGGAATAGCCATTACCGGTGAACGTTCGGGAAAGAACAGCACGTTCGTAATCACGGATGAGGATGGAAACATATTGGGAATTCCACCATCTTTGGCTGCGGTTGAAGGCGTTGATTTTGATGGAGCTGGAGCAGGCACTTGCTTGATCTGGCATTTGCGTTATGAAGACGGACTTGAAGGTGCGGAGATGGGGCTTAATGCCAATGACCTTGTTGGATGTTATGATTTGTCCAATCCTATAGAAGTAGTGCGCAAGGAGAAAATGATGGTGGAAGCCGGTGAACTTTCCGGAGGGCCTTTCTATTTCTGCATAGACGGTACGGAGGATATGGTATCCGGAATCAGTATGGGCGGGGAACCCATGGGAACAAATAGTTCTTTTGTTATTACGGACGATACTGGT
Source organism: Zobellia nedashkovskayae (assembly GCF_015330125.1). NCBI lineage: Bacteria > Pseudomonadati > Bacteroidota > Flavobacteriia > Flavobacteriales > Flavobacteriaceae > Zobellia > Zobellia nedashkovskayae. The sequence continues at coordinate 3,730,282 of NZ_JADDXR010000002.1, forward strand.
AAAATATTGGGTCTTCCGCCAACATTGGAAGCTGTGGAAGGTGTAAACTTCGATGGAGCGGGAGCAGGCACTTGCCTGATCTGGTACCTGAGATATGAAGATGGTCTTGAAGGTGCCGAGATGGGACTAAACGCCAATGATTTAAAGGGTGATTTCGACTTGTCGAATCCAATCATGGTAGTACGCACAAAGACAGATGCCGGTATTTTAACAGGTGGTCCTTTTGAATTTTATGTAGATGGAACCCCCGATATGGTCAGTGGTATAGCCATTACCGGTGAACGTTCGGGAAAGAACAGTACGTTCGTAATCACGGATGAGGATGGAAACATATTGGGCATCCCACCATCTTTGGCTGCGGTTGAAGGCGTAGACTTTGATGGAGCTGGTGCAGGCACTTGCTTAATCTGGCACCTGCGTTATGAAGACGGACTTGAAGGTGCGGAGATGGGGCTTAATGCCAATGACCTTGTTGGATGTTATGATTTGTCCAATCCTATAGAAGTAGTGCGCAAGGAGGTTCCGGTAATAGAAACAGTATCAAAAGCTTATCCAATACCAGCTTTAGATGTGTTGAATGTTTCGTTGCCTGACTTTACATCTCGTAGTGTTGATGTTTTTATATTTGATACCGCAGGGAACCCAGTATATAGTGGTGCTAGTCAAGTTGAGGATAAGAAAATTGCTCTCAATGTGCAATCAGTGCCGGGAGGTTTATACCTTCTAAGAATTAGCCAGGCAAATGGTAAAACAGTTACAAAGAAGATTGTAATCAAATAACCATTAGATTGTCATTGTATTATGAACAATAGCTATTTTGTTCAAAAAACAAACCCCGTTGTAAAAACGGGGTTTTGTATTTATAAAAGAGTAATTAGGTAGTTATTCCCAAGAATCAATTTGTTGGTTCATGTCATCAAATACATAGGCTCCTACCATATCCCTACGGTATTTAATAGCTAATAAGGTAAGACCTAGTAAAAACAAGTGTAATACAAATATCAATATCCCCATCGGTATAAAACTAGCCGGTATAATATGATTTTCAAAATTCGAGTAACTTGTAAGAATTACAAAAGACTCTATTGTTTTAAAAACATATACCCCAAAAACAGCGTATAGAATATATTCTATATTACGCATCTGCGGATCGGTTAACTCATCTTCTTTGATTTTAAACCACAACACATATAAGAAGGTAATGTGCGACAAGCTCAACAACGGAAATATGTAGTTGTTAGGTTTGAGCAGATAAAACGTATTGGTGTATAGGCCGTAAAAATTAAAAACAATGAGCACGGCAATAACAGCAATAGAAATATTTATAGTTCTTTTCCAGGGGAATATTTTTAAAATAAACTTCATAAAAATTTGTTTTCCAGAGGTTGGTGGTTGAATTAAGGAGACTAAAAAACGTCTTTTTTCCTACTTTATTTAAAATAATCGTTAAAGCGCAGTATGCTTTGTTAATTTTGACAAAAACTATAATTTCTTAATCAATAATCAGAACCAACATACAAAACAGCAATTTTCAATCTAAAACAACTCTTGCTGACAATATTATGAAATCCACCCTTTAGAAGCACTAGAATTCGCAAATAAAAATAGTGCAATGCTAACCACTATGACCATTATAGGTAAGTATATGGCATTGGCCCCGTAAACTTCAAAAGTATTGCTCAAGAAAAACTGATATACGTTTTGGACAAGTACGCCAATTAGCGAAATCAATAGAAGTGTCTTTGCCCATTTTTTTCTAAATACCAAGGCCATACACCCTAGAGCACCCGCCCAAACGGCAATGGCGTAAGCGGAGGTAACCCATATAGGTCTTGATTCATAAAGTAGTCTTTGGTCCTGTGGTAGTTTGCCTATATCCTCAACGCTCATAAAGGCATCCATCAAGTAGGCGGATACGCCCATTAGGTTCCATAAAAGGGCAAGTACGGCAATTATCCAAAACCAAGCAGGTGGCTTAATTTCTGATTTTAAAGTCATTTTTGTTGGTTTTAAAAGGTTGTTCATCACAAAATACAAAAAAAATGGTAGCTTGGTCCTAAAGCGAAAATTGTATGCAAGTTGAACGTTATTGTTATTTAGTACGCCTACAATATTTAGGCTTTCGTTATAGTGGATGGCAAAAACAACCTGGTCAAAAAACAGTAGAGACTATGTTGAGTAAAACCTTAAAGTTTATATTGGACGGTCAAAAGTTTAAAATTTTAGGTGCCGGCCGTACGGATGCCAAAGTATCTGCCTTATCCATGGTCTTTGAACTCTTTATAGAAGGAGAACCTTTAGTAGATATGGAGGAATTCCTACAACTTTTCAATGATAATCTTCCTCCGGATATTAGAGTTTTAGCCATAACAGAAACCGATAGTTCTTTTAACATCATTCAAGATGCAAAAGTAAAAGAATACGTTTATCTCTTTTCTCATGGCAAAAAAAACCATCCTTTTTGCGCACCTTTTTTAGCTAATATCTTAAATCAGTTAGATGTAGACCTAATGCAAAAGGGCGCAGAATTATTTGAGGGAACTCATAATTTCAAAATTTATACGGCCAGATTACAAGAGAACACAAAAACGGAGCGAACCATAATCTCGTGCGAACTAAAGGAAAACAAACTTTTGAAGGCGAATTTTTTTCCTGAAAAAAGTTATGCGCTGCATGTAAGCGGTAAAGGGTTCATGCGTTATCAGATACGAATGATTATGGGAGCTTTAATTCAACTAGGAAAAGGAGAGTTGTCTTTGGTTGATATTCAAGATTCTTTAAAGTCAGAAAGTACCATGAAACTTACCTACGTAGCGCCTGGTTCAGGTTTGCTTTTGTATGGTTTACATTTTGAAAATCAAGAAATCTAGTTACCAACTTCTTACTATATTTATAAAAATTAATCTGTTCATGTCTAGACGCAAAAGGTTGGGGAAATTGATTCCAAAGAAAGCTTCAAAATTTCAAAAGAAAATGGGCAAGGCTCCTGGTACCATAACTTATATGGGCCAGAGGGAAGGAGGTGCGAGCGTTGTTAATATTCTAGAATATAATGAAGCAATTCTTAATGAGCATATTCCTGGAGATATTGATGCTATTGCGGCACATAAAGAAGTGCCCGAAATTTCATGGATTGATATAGTTGGTATTAGCGATGAAGTTTTTATAGAAAAAATTGGAAAACGCTTTGGATTGAATCCTCTCGTTCTTGAAGATATAGTGGATACCCACCAACGGCCAAAAATTGATGAATACGAGGATTATATTTTCAGTGTTTTCAAGATGTTATACATTAATAATGAACAAGAAATCGTATACGAACATGTGGCAATCGTACTAATGGGTAGTAGTGTACTCGTTTTTCAAGAAATGGATGACGATGTCTTTAAAGGGGTAAGGCAACGGGTCAAAAGTAAATCCGGACGTATTAGAACTCGTGGTGCAGATTACTTGTTTTTTGCACTGATAGATGCTATTGTAGATAATTATTTCGTAGTTCTAGAACATTTAAACCACAAAATAGAGAGTTTAGAGGAAGTGGTTTATGATAATCCTACACCAGAAATTGCTCAGGAAATTCAGCAAATAAAGAAAGAAGTTTTAAGAATAAGACGTTGGATATTCCCCGTAAAAGAATTAGTTAGCCGTTTAATTGATACAGAAAACACATTGATTACCAAAGACACCAAAGTTTTTTTACGTGATGCATTAGATCACTCATTAGAAATTAATGAAAGCCTGCAGATTTACAGAGAAATGTCTATGAGCCTTATGGAAATGTACATGAGTAATATGAGTAATAAAATGAACGAAGTCATGAAAGTATTGACCATAATGGCCTCTATTTTTATACCGCTTACTTTTATTGCTGGTGTCTACGGAATGAACTTTGATAATATGCCAGAACTACATACAGCAAACGGGTACTATTACGTATGGGCATTGATGATTGCCCTTTTTATTGGTATGATGGTCTATTTTAAAAGAAAAAACTGGTTGTAATGACCTACATCATATTCATCATCATAATTGTATTTTTATAATAAATAGCACCAACAAAATTTAGTACTTCATGCGTAGATTGAAAAAATGGGGATTGATACTTGTAATTCTATATGCTTTAATCACTATTCTAGCTTACAATTTCCAAGAACGTTTAGTATTTTTTCCTTCAAAAATGCCACTTAACCATACTTACGATTTTTGTCAGGATTTTGAGGAAATGAATTTGACTACTAAAGATGGGGCTAAACTAAATGCTGTTCATATAAAACAGGATAATGCGAAGGGTATTATTGTTTACTTTCATGGGAATTCTGGAAATATTTCTCACCTCACACATGTAGCAAATCTTTTTACTAGAAAGGGTTACGAGTCTATTTTGGTTGATTATAGAACCTTTGGTAAAAGCACGGGAAAAATGAGCGAGCAAGCGTTGTATGATGATGCGCAACTCTTCTATAATTATGCTAAAAAGCAGCATGCAGAAGATAAGATTATCATTTACGGAAGGTCTTTTGGTACGGGAGTAGCTACATGGTTGGCTTCAGAAAATAACCCTGAGAAGGTAGTATTGGAGTCTCCCTTTTATAGCGCGGTGGCACTGGGTCAATATCGTTTTCCGTTTTTACCAATAGATTGGTTATCTAACTTCAGGTTTCCTTCTAATGAATTTGTAAAAAAAGTGGATTGCCCAATTTATATATTCCATGGAAAGGAAGATAGCGTAATCCCATTTGAGTCTGCAGAAAAGCTATATAAAGCCATTCCAGGAAAGAATAAGGAATTTTTTGGTGTCCCAAAAGCAGGACATAACTATCTTCAAGATTTTAAAATATTCAAAGAAGGAATGAGTATGATTTTAGATTGATGAAAACCTTATTCTTATTCAATCAAATCATTTTCTAGTCGAATAAGTCAGAAGAAAGATAACGATCGCCTCTGTCACAGACAATAGAAACAATAATGCCACTTTCTAATGTTTCTGCCAATCGTAAAGCCGCTGCCGCTGCTCCGCCGCTGCTCATGCCAGAAAAGATACCTTCTTCCTTAGCTAACCGTATAGCCATTTGTTTAGCTTCTTCTTGACTTACCTCAATAGTTTGGTCAACTTTTTTAGCATCAAAAATTTTAGGCAAGTACTCTTTGGGCCATTTTCGAATTCCGGGAATACTAGAATTATCCGTAGGTTGAACACCAACAATCTGAATAGCTTTGTTCTTCTCCTTTAGATAGGTAGAAGTGCCCATAATGGTGCCTGTGGTTCCCATAGAAGAAACAAAATGAGTAATTTTTCCATCGGTATCGTTCCAAATTTCTGGACCTGTAGATTTATAATGTGCTTTCCAATTATCATCATTAGAAAACTGATTCATCATTATGTAACCTTCGTTTTTCACTTTGGCTTCGGCATAATCTCTAGCTCCTTCAATCCCGACATCGGCAGGGGTAAGGGTAACCTTTGCTCCGTAAGCCTTCATGGTTTTTACCCGTTCGATGGTGCTTTTTTCGGACATTACCAATTCCATGTCAAGACCATAGATACCGGCAATCATGGCTAATGCAATACCTGTGTTTCCGCTCGTTGCCTCAATAAGTTTAGAATTTTTATCAAAATCACCTCGCTCAAGTCCGTTTTTAATCATATTAAATGCAGCACGATCTTTTACACTGCCACCAGGGTTATGCCCTTCCATTTTAAAATAGAGCTTAACGTTGGGGTTCGTGTTCAATATTTTCGATTCTACCAAAGGGGTATTACCGATCAGGTCTAAAATACTATGAGACATTGGGTAGTGTTTTTATTTTAATATCAGGCGTGTGAAAAACAGTTGAATTAGGGGGAACCGATGCTGTTAACCAAGCATTACCTCCAATTATGGAGTTCTCGCCAATTACCGTTTTACCACCTAGTATGGTAGCGTTTGCGTATATGGTAACGTTTCTTTCAATAGTAGGGTGCCGTTTGGTACTATGCAAGTGTTTGGCCACATAAAGCCCTCCTAAGGTTACACCCTGATAAATCTTAACATGTTCTTTAATGATTGCAGTTTCGCCTATAACCACGCCAGTACCATGATCAATATGAAATGAATTTCCTATCTGAGCTCCAGGGTTAATGTCTACACCGGTTTGACGGTGCGCATATTCAGTCATTAATCTCGGAACCAAAGGAAAACCTATGAAATACAGTTCGTGAGCTAAACGATAGATAACAATGGCGTAAAACCCTGGGTACGCCATATAAACTTCCTCAACAGATAATGACGCAGGATCACAATTTACCGTTGCTTCCGCATCAAGATTCAGACGCTCCAGTATGTTGGGCAGTTTTTCAACGTAGTTTTCCCAAAGTTTTTTACAGGGTTTCTTCGTATCCCAACATGCTAAATCAACCACGTCATCAAAAAGTAGCTCTAGTTTGTCTAGATTCTTTTCTACGGGTGTGTCAATATCAAAAAGGGTGTAAAAGAGTAAATTGGTAAACTCTTCAACCTTTTCTTTTAGTTTGTATCTTAAATTAGGCTGTTTCTTGTGCCTATTAATTTTATCAATGATAGAAGTATGGTCCATATGCATTTGGTGAAAGGGCTAAATTACTGATAAATCTAAAAGCCGATTTCGTAAAAAGGTTAACTTTATCTAAAATAACAACATTTAGGTCGTATGTTAGATCCGATAATTACGAAAGACACGCTCAATTTTTTAATTCAGCTTAAAAATTATAACAACAGAGAATGGTTTACCGAAAACAAACCCGAGTTTAAACGTCACGAACAGAGTGTAAAAGCTTTTTTTGAAGCCGTAGCTGTTAAGCTTGGTGCCCACGATGAGATAGAAAGAACAAAAATGTTTAGAATTTATAGGGATGTTCGCTTTTCTAAGGACAAAACACCTTATAAATCGCATTTTGCAGGTTCTTTTTCCAGGGCAGGAGCCCAAAGACGCGGGGGGTATTATTTACAGATAAAGCCAGGAGAATCATTTTTAGCAACTGGTTTTTGGAATCCAAATAAAGAAGATTTGCTTCGTATTCGTAAAGAATTGGAGGAAGATGCTTCTGAAATGCGAGAAATTCTATCTGAAAAGAACTTGAAGGCTACTTGGGGCAAACTACAGGGCGATGAGCTAAAAACAGCACCCAAAGGTTTTGATAAAGCCCATGACGACATTGATTTGATAAAAAGGAAACAATTCATTTTTAGCCGAAAATTTACGGATAAGGAAGTGCTTTCCCCAGATTTTGCAGATGAAGTCAATAAGACCTTCAGTACAATAAGACCTTTTTTTGACTATATGAGTGACGTGCTCACAACAAATTTAAACGGGGAATCACTGCTAGACTAGTACATCTTGTTCAAAGAGCTGTATTTGGTCTTTTAAGCGGTTAACAACCATGCTCATCATGCGTTTGTTTAAAGAAGAAGAGTTCTTAATGTATATTTCGTACTCTTCCAAGGTAAACTGGCCAATTACAATTCCTTTTAAAGAATTACGAAATTTGATGTCTTTTTGAATTGCGTTTTCAATAAAATCTAAGCGTTTCTCTAGTGTAAGTTCATAAAAACTATTCTTATGTTTTGCAATGTAATTCTTGAAAACTGCTACAAACATGAAGTTTTGCAGCTTAAGTATAGGACGTAAGGTTAGGTTTTGAAACCTTTCGTTTTCGCTCATACCATCGGTAATTTTTGCGGAAGGAATTTCTGGACGAATGCTTAAGAGAATACTGGATCGATCGCTCATAATACGGGTTTTTATAAAGGTAGAGATTAAGCGGGCTGTCCCTTTTTGTGTTAAAATTAGTTCTTAACGAGGTTATGAACATTAGTTTGAACTCGTTATTTTGTAGTAGAAAAATAGTTGGCCAATGGAGGTGTAGTTGGTGTTAAATAAAAAAAACTGAAGATGAAAGAATCGGTAAATCCATATAACGGAAATAAGTTATTTCAATTTAAAGAATTAGAAAACAGAGATTTAGAAGAAAAAATTAAAGCATCACATGAATGTTTTCTTGATTGGAAAAAGACTTCATATGAAGAGCGTGCAAAGTTGATGTTCAAAGCGGCAAAGGAGCTCCGTAATAACAAAAGGAAGTATGGTGAGATTATCACCAAAGAAATGGGTAAGCCAATTTCTCAAGCCATTGCAGAAGTGGAAAAATGTGCATGGGCATGCGATTACTACGCAGAAAATGCGGAAGGGCAGTTACAAGACGAGATCATAAAGACAGATGCGGAAACCAGCTATGTAAAGTACCAACCTTTGGGTGTGATATTAGCAGTTATGCCTTGGAATTATCCATTTTGGCAGGTTTTCCGTTTTGCAGCTCCTAATTTAATGGCCGGTAATGTGGGTATTTTAAAGCATGCATCAAATGTTATGAAGTCTGCTGAAATGATACAAGAAGTATTTGAGAATGCCGGTTTTCCCAAAGGATGTTTTCAAAACTTGGTACTAAGCAGTGACAAAATTAAATCCGTAATAGAAAATGATCTAGTAAAGGCTGTAACGCTTACGGGAAGTAAGCCAGCAGGAGCTTCAGTTGCTTCTATTGCCGGAGAAAATATAAAAAAATCGGTATTAGAGCTAGGAGGTAGTAACGCTCTAATTGTGTTTGATGATACCAATCTAAACGAAACTGTAGAGACATGTGCTACGGCCCGTTTTCAAAATGTAGGTCAGAGTTGTATTGCTGGTAAGCGCCTTTTGGTGCACAGAAGTATAGCTGAAGAGTTTACCAAGAGGTATGTTGAGAAAGTTAAAAGTTTTAAAGTGGGGGACCCTATGGCCGAAGACACATATATAGGCGTTATGGCCCGTGAGGATTTGGCAGAAGACTTAGAAATACAGGTTTCCGACTCTATTGAAATGGGGGCTAAGGTTGTTTTAGGAGGGAATAGGAAGGGAACCTATTTTGAACCTACCATACTTGCTGAAGTTACTGTGGATATGCCAATTTTTAAGGAGGAAACATTTGGTCCTGCCATAGGAATTACAATTTTTGATACAGATGAAGAAGCTGTTGAACTTTCTAATAACTCCGTATTCGGCTTAGGGGTAAGTATTTTTACTTCAAATAATGATCGTGTAAAAAACCTTATTCCTCAGTTTAACGAAGGTGCTGTTTTCGTTAACGAATTGGTGAAAAGCGACCCAAGGTTACCATTTGGCGGGGTTGGTATTTCGGGTTATGGAAGAGAACTTTCTGCTCATGGTATTAAGGAGTTTTTGAACAAAAAAACGGTATATAAAAAACATTAGAATTTACTTTAAATAAAGCAAGCAATCATCTTAATTACAGTTAATTAAAATTATATTTAAGCAATCTAATTTTGAATAATTTTGTTGGAATTGGAATACAGAATTATTTACTATTAGTAGTTATAGTACTTGCACATTTTAGAAACGTTTGTATCTTGTAGTTAAATAGTAACCATAATACTTAATTATAATCAGATGCGTAAACATTTAGTAATGGCATTATTGGTCGTATCGGCTAGTACCTATGCACAAAAGATGAAAGTTAGTCAAGGCGATATTAAAAACCTGAAAGATGTATCGGCTTACACCTTAGAATTCGACTACAGTGATCTAGAGATTCCTAAATATGATTCCGAAGAGGATTTTTTAGCCGATAAAATGGCAAAACGAGAAGAAAAAGAAGCTGGAAAAGGAGAAGAGTTTAAAAAGTCATGGTTTGCAGACCGAGAAGAGCGTTACGAACCTAAATTTATTGAATCGTTCAACAAACGGTTTGATGATGGCGAGGTTAGCGTTTCTATGGACCCAGCAGATTATACAATGAAGATTCATTCAAATAAAATCTATGCAGGTTATAATGTTGGTGTGGTAAGAAAGAATGCGGAAATAGATGCTACTATTACAGTTTATGAAACTGCGAATCCAAGTAATGTATTACTGGAAGGTACATATGAAGATGTGCAAGGTTATGGAGCTATGGGTAATGATTACAATAGCGGTTACCGTATTTCTGAATGTTATGCCAAACTGGCTAAGAACATTGCCGGTTTTATTATAAAGAAGGCATTAAAATAAAGACTTTAAGTTTTAGGGATAAAAAGCGACTATTAAATTAGTCGCTTTTTTTTTAAAACGGTTATGTACCCCTAGATAAATAAAGCTTTAAAATCAAAAAATTGTTTTAAAATGAAATTTGGAAAAGTAGAACACCCAGAATTAGTAGATTTTACCTTGCCTAAGGACCATAATGATACTGTGGGGGTGTTAGCTGGTGTTGATAAAAATCAACCTGTTAGTATATCTATAGGCTGCGCCAAATGGAATCGTCAAGATTTAAAGAACTTTTATCCTCGTGGCACAAAAGATGAGCTCGTTTATTACAGTTCTCAGTTTAACAGTATAGAATTGAATGCTACGTTTTATCGAATCTTTCCTGGAGAACAATATGAGAAATGGTATGATAAGACGCCAGAAGGCTTCAAATTTTTTCCAAAGATATCTAGAGACATCAGCCATTTGAGGCGCTTAAATGAAGCCTCATTGCCTATAGTTGATAGATATTTAGATGTCACCTCAAACCTTAAAGAGAAGTTGGGAACAATTTTCTTGCAAATGCATGATAACTTTGACCCTAAGAATTGGGACAGGGTAGTGCGCTTTGTAGAATATTGGCCTAAAGAATTTCCTTTGGCTATGGAGTTTAGGCATACGGATTGGTTTAATGATGAAAAGGTAAGTCAGGAATTGTATCACCTTTTACAAGAAAACAACATTGCCAATATTGTTGTAGACACCGCAGGTCGTAGAGATATGTTGCATATGCGTCTCACTAATAATGAGGCTTTTGTGCGCTATGTAGGAGCAAATCATGTAAGCGATTATGACCGTTTAGATGATTGGATCGATAGACTTGATGGTTGGAAAGAACAAGGTTTGCGAAACATTCATTTCTTTGTTCATCAAAATATGGAATTGGAGTCTCCTTTAATTTCCGCTCAATTTATTGACAAATTGAATAAAAAATGGAATACTGACCTTCAAATTCCAAAAACATTGCAAGATTCTACCGGTAAACTGTTTTAAGCTCTATTTCTTTCCTAATTTTACAGAAAATTCAACACACTTAAACCATTAGTATCATGAGATTCCATTCTAGAAAATGGGTTAAACCCGGAGATTTAAATGCTAACGAAACCTTATTTGGTGGTCGCGTATTGGCTTGGATAGACGAAGAAGCTGCTTTGTACAGCATTATTCAGTTAGAGAGTAAAAAAGTTGTTACCAAGTACATGTCAGAAATCAATTTTATGAGCTCTGCGGTAAAAGGTGATATTGTTGAAATTGGTATTGAGGTCGTAAAATTTGGCAAATCCTCATTAACATTAAACTGCGAAGTCCGTAATAAAATGACCCATGAGACCATCGTTACCGTTGATAATATTATTATGGTAAACCTTGGTGAGAACGGAAAACCGAAGCCTCATGGGAAAACAAAGATTGAATACGTTGTAGACCGCTTAGCCCAAGAAGACTAGGATTTTTGCATGTCTTTGGCAACAGCTTGAACTTCGTCTAAAACCCGCAAAAGATTTTCGCCCCATAGTTGGGCAATTTCTTCTTCGGTATATCCTCTTTTTACGAGTTCAAGGGTAACATTAAAGGTTTCAGAAGCATCTGACCATCCTTTAATACCGCCACCTCCATCAAAATCAGAACTAATACCTACATAGTCGATACCTATTAAATCGACTATGTAGTCTATGTGATTTACAAAATCGGATACGTCTACCATCGGGGGAGTATCAGGAGATTTGTCTGCTATTGCAGCTCCTATCTTTTTCACCTTAGGGTAGTTTTTCATAAAGGTTTCTTTCTGCGTATCGGTCAATGAAGAAAACTGATTACGCGTATACCATTCAAGGCCCATAGAATCTGCTACCTTTTCTAATATAGATTTCATATAGGCATTGTAGGCTTTGTCTTTTTCCGTATTCAAGTAAGAGCTAAAAGCTACGGTCTGAACAACTCCGCCGTTTTCTTTCATAAGTTTCAATTGCTCATCATCAAGGTTTCTGCTATGGTCACACAAGGCCCTTGCCGAAGAATGCGAAGCTATAATAGGCGCTTTGGAAAGGGCTATCATCTGTTTCATAGCCTCTTTTGAAGGATGTGATACGTCTACCATAATTCCTAGTCTATTCATCTCTTTTACAGCTTCTTGCCCTAGTTTACTTAAACCATTGTGAAGCCATACGCTATCTTTCTCTCCTGTATTGGAATCACTAAATTGGCTATGACCGTTATGCGCCAATGAAATGTAACGGGCTCCAAGGTCATAATACTTTTCAAAATTTGCTAAATCATTACCCATAGGATATGCATTTTCAACACCTATCATGGCTACCTTTTTACCGGCTGCGTGTATACGTTTTACGTCATCTGAAGTTAAGGCTAGTTCTATCTTGTCCGGAGCAATTTCTTCACATAAACGGTGAATGGACTCAAACTTAGAAATAGCGTTCTCTTCAGCTTTAGCATAGCCCTCGTCGGTTAATGTATCTTGACCAGTATAAACTATAAGCCAAGTAACATCCAAACCACCTTCTTCCATTTTAGGAAGATTGATCTGTGTCTCCAGACGTTGCGTGTAGTTCAGACTATCTGTAAAATTGTGGACGTTGATATCGTTATGCGTATCAATGGTAATTACTTTTTCATGAATTCTTTTGGCTTTTTCTAACACAGTTTCTTGTTCGGTGTCTTGTCCTTTTTTATTGGTTTCGCCACAAGACAGAACAGATAAAATACTTAATAAACAGATATAATGCTTCATATTGATATGGTTTTAACCTACAATTTAGGCACTTTGACAACATGTAGAGCCCTCTAGGGAACATAAAGTTGCTCACCCTTTGATAAAAAGTGAATTTTACTTTTCTAGCATATTTTACTTAAAGAATATATAAATGAAGTAATGAAAAAATAGCAATATATCAGTCCCATTCTTATTAACCTAAACTACCCAAATTGAAAACGAAAAACCTACTTTTCCAATTATCGGATTTAGAGTCGAGCCTTACTAATTTTTCATCTGAAAAATTAACTACAGAAGAGGCTTTCCATTTAAAAATATCTTTTCAGCATTTTAAAAAAAATCTTTTAGAAATGGTCTTCCTGTCTAGGGAGAGCAGTAATGATTCTGGCAACGCTAGTCAAGAAAAAAAATCAATAGCAAGAACCAATGAGTTTGAAACTGCTTACCCAGAAATAGATTTGCAGACATACGAAGCTATTGTGGAACACCATAAATCTTATGGTAATGTTTTAAAAGACCTTGAAATTAATACTGCTATGGACGAAAAAGATTTTTTGATTTTTAAAGGAAAGACCAACGACAACCAAAATAGTGATACTCAAATAGACTTATGTATAATTCTAGATGAATGCATGGGCGAAATGGCCCTTTTGCGTGAGTTGATTACTCTTTTTATTGGTAATGCCCTTGAATTCATGGGAGCCGCTAAAATTCACCTTCAGAGTGAAGATTTTGAACAGTTAGATTTTGCTGCACATAAAATAAAGGCAGGATTGGCAATGATGAGAACAGACAGTCTACTCGAAATTGTTGTCCAGATTCAAAAAGGATGCAAAATAGACCAAGACCCAAAGCACCTAGAGTTTCTTTGCAAGTGCTTTAATGAAGAATTTCCTAAAGTTAAGGAGGCATTAGATAGTGCATACGTGGAGTTGAGCAACAACTAAAATCTGCAACAATGATTAGAAAGAAATTATTGTTGGCGGAAGATGATGAGTTACTCGCATCTCTACTCAACTTTCGACTAAAAAAAGGAGGGTATGATGTTAGCCATAGCGCCAACGGAAAAGAAGTTAAGGAATACCTATCTAGTACTATGCCGGATATCATAGTGAGCGATATTATGATGCCCTATTTCTCTGGCATGGAACTTATTGCATACGTCCGTAAAGAATTGAATTCCCAAATACCCATAATCATTATATCGTCTGCGGGAAACGAAGAAAACGTATTGAATGCATTTGAATTGGGCGCTAACGACTTTATATCAAAACCAGTAAGTCCGTCAGAACTATTGGTGCGCGTTGCCCGCGAACTGAACAAAAACTAATTTGTTAGATACCTACGGCACATACAACGGGGTGGCTTTTATAACGGCACCTAAGATAAACACAGATGTTCTGTGGGCTTTATCTATATTTTTTGTTGGCCTTGCTGTAATCTATTTTCTCTCCGTTTTCTTTTTTAGGAATAGGATATCTGGGACGGCTTCACGAGCCAAACAAAGTAAAAAGGAACTTTCACCAATGATTAGTGAGTTCTTGTTTTATGAAGAGGATGCCAATAAGGATGAAAAATCTCATTACATCTCCCTTAAAATTGAAATACGTGAATTACTTAAAAACGATTTCAATAGAAAAATACTAGTAGAAGTACTTTTAGACCTGAGAAAGGATGTTTCTGGAGATACACAAACGCGACTCTTTGCTCTGTATCAAGATTTAGGACTTGAAAAAGATGCTTTCAAAAAACTGAAAAGCTGGCATTGGGAGGTTGTCTCAAAAGGTATTTTAGAACTTACCCAAATGCAGGTTGAAACTGCCTATAGTTTCATAACCAAATTTATTAATCACAAAACAGCTACGATTAGAAAGCAGGCAGAAATTGCCACGGTCACATTAAAACCAGAGGGAATTAATTATTTTCTGGACACAACGCGCTATAAAATATCTGAATGGCAACAATTAAAGTTGCTTGACGTGATTCGTAATCAAGAAGGTTTTGAGCCACCTAGGTTTAGAATGTGGCTTACTTCAAAAAACAAGCATGTGGTACTTTTTTCCTTAAGGCTTATAAAATATTACAATCAGAATGATGCAAATGCGTCTCTTATAGAACTGCTAAAGCATAAGGACAATCAAATTAAGCAAGAGGCAATTAGCTGTATTAAAGAGTTTTATGTTACAGAGGCTATACCTACGCTTAAATCGATTTTTAAAAAATCCAATACATATAGTAAGATTGCCGTTTTAGGTGCCATTGCTGAAATAGGAAGTCTTGATGACCTTGGTTTCTTAAACGAAATCGTGAAGGGAGAAGGCGATTTTTTAGTTTCCAGTAAGGCTTTGTTAGCTATAAATACTATTGCACCAGAGAGTGTTATGCCATCCGAAGGGATTGAGGTTTCAAAAGAGTATGAAGCTATTAATAAAGAAGAACATATAAAATTTGATACTACTGAAAATGTTGGAATTGAATTACCTGAAGTTGCTGCAGCTCCCATAGAGATTACAGAAAAAATAAGTACTGCTACTATTGTTGAGAATAATGAAGAAATAGATGCGGTAGAAGAAATAGCATCAATTCTAGATGATAATGAGCCAGAAGAGATATCTAATGATGTTCATGTTAAAATAAGTATAGACCATTCAATAGAGGAAATTAGGGAGCAGATAATCTTGAAAGAAGAGTTACCTGAGAATACCGAAAATAAAATAGAGAAAGAAAAAGAAGATTCTGAACCAGAGCAAATCGAAGTTTTACAAGTAACCGAGATAATTGTTGTTGACCCTATTGTGGTCTCAGGTATTCCAACGAAAATAAGGAATTCACAAGCGGAAATATTTTCAGAACATTCGTTAAGGTTCGATTTTTTACCTCTTGTAACAAATGATAAAACACACCATAACCATACTATACCAAAATACAGACCCATGGCAGATTCAGAAAACACCAGCCGCGACATTAATAAGATTGATGTTGAATTCGATGAAATCAATTCTATTATTCAATCTGATGCTACAATAGATAACCCAGATTTTGACGTTTCTAAAATCGATTTTCTTCCCCTTGTAGTAGATGAGCAGAAAGTAGAAAAAGAAATATCTGAAGCTAGTACTTTAGAAGATAATGAAGACCTACACGGACTTATTAACGAAATTAACGAGCTTAATTTTTTGCCAATAGTTATGGATAACGAGGTTGTGGATGAACAACATGTTGTTGATACAGCGCCTGAGGAAGTAGAGAGTAAAAATACAAATAGTTTAGAAGGTTATACGCTATCTGATTTTGAGGTTCAGTTTGAAAATACGAAAAACTCAATTCCAGAAGTAGAAGAGGAAAAAGAACAAATTCCAGAAGAGAATAATAATACCAGTCAACTAGGGCCTGTTGTTAATGACTCTGAAGATGTAATATCTTGGCTATTGGCAGAAAATGAACTTCGGGAAAATGAATTAGAAAATGATACCGTAGAACCTATAGAGCCCATTAAACCATTTGCTGATTTAATTCCAGAACCCATTTATTACAATGAACATGAAGCATATATGATGGGACTTCTTGATGATTTGGAAGAAATGGGCGATCATCGTGAGATACCATTGTTACAAGAGCTTTTGGCAGAAGAAAACCAGAGTTTTATAAAAGACCGTATTACAGGTCTTATAGAGCAGTTTTCATATACTGAAAAAACAATAAAGAAAACCAGTAGTAAAACACCCGTAGAGCGGGAAATGGAGATGCCGGCATTTAATGTCTTTGCCGATTTATTCAAGAATGTGGATACAGAATCTAAGCTGTTGCTTTTAGATGAGATTGTTTCGGTTGGAGATGAAAAGGAGATTACTTTTTTAGATGGTCTGTTAGGCGATTCTGATTTAGAAATTAGGGCCAAGGCACAAGAAGTTTTAAAATTGCTAGTCGAAAAAGTTTCTAGAAAAACCGAATTTGAGAAAGACCTTATACCAAGACCAATGGGAGAATTACCTATTGACCTTTCTATATTAGAACCATTTATAGAATCTAAGACTAAGAAAGAGTACTTCAAATCCAAGAAAACTGCTTTTATTCCAAGAGACTCAGATACTCTAGATTTTGATTTTGAATTGGAAGACACCGAGGTACTTGATAAAAGATACGATAAAAAAGTATTGGATATTCAAGTTGAAGCTAATGAAGTGTCCTCTAACGATAATTCATTTTTAACCAATATCATAGATTTTCCAAAAAAGCTTATTGGTAAGTTTAATGGATAGTACTCTCTTTAATATAATCCTAGATTACATAAACATCGTTTTCTTGATGTTTACCGTAACTCTATTTACGTTATTTACCATAATGGGCTTTCTATCCACTAGAAATTCCATCCATTATAGAAAGAAAAATAGTTTTGGCAATCTTTCTAGGGTTATGGCCTCTCCTTTGGCACCAAGTATCACCATTATTGCCCCAGCTTACAATGAAGGAATGACCATTGTTGAGAACATAAGATCACTTATGTCGCTTCGTTATGTAAACTACGAGGTCATGGTGGTTAATGATGGTAGTAAAGATGATACGCTTCAAAAGATGATTGATGCGTACGACCTTGTTAAAATCGACCAAAAAATTGACCCGAACTGGAAGAATAAACCTATTCGTGGTATTTACAAATCGCCTCACAGAGCTTTTTCAAAGCTAACTGTCATCGATAAAGAAAACGGAGGAAAGTCCGACGCCTTAAATACAGGTATGGCGCTTTCTACTAACCGTTACGTAGGCTGTATAGATGTAGATTGTCTTTTGCTTCCTGATGCTTTGTTACATGTAGTGAAATCATTTTATCAACGTTCAGAAAAAAGGGTGATAGCCGTAGGCGGTGTTATACGAGTGGCCAACTCTTGTGTAATAGAAGGTGGCCAGCTTGAAGAAATACGTTTACCGACTAATTGGCTGGCAAGGTTTCAATTATTAGAATATACGCGCTCCTTTATTTTAGGAAGAATGGCTTGGGGCAGTATAGATAGTCTTCTAATTATATCCGGTGCATTTGGTTTTTTTGACCGTGAGATTGCGTTAGCTGTTGGTGGTTATGATACAGGTACCGTTGGAGAAGACATGGAGATTGTTTTTAAGATGCGTAGATATATGCATGACAGGAAAGAACCCTATACCATAGAATACATTCCCGATCCTCTCTGTTGGACGGAAGTGCCGGAAGATTTGAAAATATTGGTCAACCAAAGAGATCGGTGGGCGAGAGGTAATCTAGAGACTTTATTCAAGCACAAAGACATGTTCTTTAATTCCAAATATGGCCGTTTAGGGTTATTAAGCTACCCATATTGGTTTTTTTATGAATGGCTGGCACCACTCATGGAGTTCTTTGGTTTTTTTACCATAATACTCTTCGTTTATTTAGGGATTCTAAATTGGGATTTCTTTATCGCCATTACGGCAATGGTATATATATTCTCTGTTATGTTTTCGTTTTATGCCATTCTTTGGGATGTGTACAGCTATAACGAGTACAAGAAAACAAAAGATATTTTAACACTAATGCTCTGCGCCATCATAGAGCCCATATTTTTTCACCCCATCGTAGTATGGTCAGCAGTTAGAGGAAATTATAAGAAGTTGTTCAGAATTAAATCGGGCTGGGGATCTCAGGTACGTAAAGGCTTTGCAAAAGCCGCTTAAAATTAGAAATGAATACAAGTACAATAGATAGATATTCTTTAAAGCACTACACAAGATTGATGATTTCTTTCTTCGGTAGTCTTTTGGTGCTTACTATTTATCAATATACAACGCTATATTTTAAGGGTGTAGTGGATGTTATTTTTGGAACCAGCTTTCTAATAGCCATAGTACATCAAATAGGTTTCACGTCTTTAATTGGTGTTATACTGGCCTTTCCTTTCAATTTTTGGGAAAACCTGCGTCCACGCTATGGTTTCAATTTAATTTCCGCAATACTTCTTCTACTTTTAATTATAGAAGCTATGCTTATAAGCTATTTCTGTACGGCCTTAGTTCCTTTGGGGTCAGATTTATTGGGATATAGCTTCAATGATATTCAAATGACTATTAAAAATTCTGGAGGAATATCCTGGATGCTTCCTGTAGCACTGGTGGCTATAATAGGCATGTTTTACGGATTTTATAAGGTAACGTCAAAACATTACCATCACATTAGTAAAATGTATCCGTTTACTATTATTCTATTTAGCATGTTCATGGCTACACTTTTTATTGAGGGTAAGCCTATTAACCATAATAAGACACAATACCTAGCACTCAACCTTTATGATACTTCTACGGAAGATACTTCGTATAACTCAGATGTAGAGTATCCATTAATTAAGTCAAAACCCATAGAGAATGTTTTAGGTGATTATTTTGAACTCAAAGAAGAAAAACCCAATATCGTTTTCATAATGGTAGAAGGGCTAGGTAGGGATTTTGTTGGAGAAGGGGCCGAATATGGTGGTTTCACTCCTTTTTTGGATTCCCTTACTACCAGGTCTTTGTATTGGGAGAACTGCTTAAGCAACACGGGACGTACTTTTGGTGTATTACCATCTCTACTGGGTTCGTTACCTTTTGGTAAAAGCGGATTTATGGAGCTTGAAAAATATCCAAATAAACTCACCTTGTTCAGTATTTTAAAGAACAATGGGTACCATACTTCATTCTACCAAGGCACCAATAGCTCTTTTGACAATGTAGATCGATTTTTACAGAGCGAAAACGTAGATTTTGTTTTAGATAAGTCAGGGTTTGGAAATAAGTATCAAATGCAGGAAGAAGATGCCGCGGGTACCTCATGGGGCTACCCTGACAAAGAACTTTTTAAAAAGAGTATGAGTTTGCCACGGGCAGCAGAACAGCCGCGTATGGAGGTTTATATGACTATTAGTACTCATGAGCCGTTTCTTCCGCCCAATCAAGATTTTTACGAAGCCAAAGTAGCCAAGATATTAGATCAGGGCAGTTATGAGGGAAAGGTAGAAAGAGTAATAGAAAAGAACGAGAATGTTTTTGCTACGCTACTTTATACGGATAATGCATTAAAATATGTTTTAGAAGAATATAAAAAGCAACCCAATTATGACAACACGATTTTTGTTATTACCGGAGACCACAGATTAATACCGATACCACAACGGAATAATATAAGTCGGTTTCATGTACCGCTTATTATGTACAGTCCGCTTTTGAAGAAAACTAAGAAAATGAGTGCGGTCAATTCTCATTTTGATGTTACTCCAACATTATTGGCCCTTCTTGAGGCTAAATACGAACTTAAAACCCCTAAAGAAGTGGCATGGATGGGCAATGCGTTAGATATGAGCGAAGAGTTTCGTTCAATTAAGAACATTCCTCTAATGCGTAATAAGAACGAATTGAAAGAATTTGTTGACGGGGAAAAACTTTACTCTGATGGGTCCGTTTATTCTTTAGATGAGAATATGGATTTAGGTTCCACTTTTGGTGGTTCTAAAAGTGAAAGCAAGATGCAATCGTTTAAAGCTATGAACGCTTATGTGACGAACAATAATAAAATAATTCCTAATGACTTAGCTGTGTTTACAGTAAAAGAAGAAAAATTTACTGATAGTGAAACCATTTGGATCAACAGTGTTTATAATGGACAGGATTCAGACAAAGGTTATTTCATAGCAAGAGACCTTGCCTTTGATAAAAAATTTGATAAAGCCTTATTACTGTGCAAATACATCTTATCGGATGTTCCTAGCCATATAGACACTAAGATTCTAATGGGTAGGGTAAATGTTTGGCAAGGTAATTATGATACGTCCATCAAATTATTAAATGAATGTATTAAAATGAATCCAAATTATATTGATTCATATGCTGCTTTGTTTGATGTTTATTTCTGGTCAGAACGTTCAAAAGAAGCTTTAGAACTTATAAAAACGGTACAGGAGAATAGTGCAAGTGCTCATGAAATCGAAGATAAAATAGAGCGTGCACGTAATCAGGCAAGAAAGAAAAGAATTACTGCCTTTCTAGATAAAATTAAGAACACAGATACGGAGACGGCTATAAATTCGTTTGAATCAGAATGAGTTTTAAAACTACATCTTTGTTCGCATTATGCGTTTTCGTAGGCCTTTGGGCCCGCAGTCAGGATGTCGCATATAATGATCCCAGTACTGCAAGTTTTGAGGAAGCTCGTATTTTGGCTTATGAAGGGGATTTTATATCCGCTAACGTAATGTTGACCCAGTTAGTAAAGCCGGACTCTAAAGACCATAATGCTCGTTCCTTGTTAGCTAGCACCTATAGCTGGAGCGAAGAATATGATAAAGCCAGAGATGAGTTTAACATTCTAATTTCTTCAGATAAACAAGACAGAAGTGTCTGGATAGCTTCCATAAAGAACGAACTTTATGCTAACAACAACGCTACGGCAATTGGTTTGGCCAACAAAGCTTTGGTATATCTAAAAAATGATGCTGAGGTAGAAAGACTAAAATTGATTGCCGAAGAAGGGGTAGCTAATGCCGAATACCCAGAATCAGGATGGTTTAATCAAGACGATTCGGTAATTTCTAAAAAAGAAGCACTTTTGGTTAGCAATGAAAACAAATCTGAAATCGTAAAACCGGAAGCTATTGATACACTTGTTGCAAAAACACCTGTAGCAGAAGAGGTGTTTAATAATAAAATTTCCGTAAGCAATTCCGCAACGGTCTTTGACCAGAGGTATGATCCTATCTATTACTCTAGTATTTCATTTAAAAGACAAACGTTGGCGGGTAGTATTATACCTAGAATAAACTATAGTAATCGATCAGGTGCAAATGGTGTACAGTATGATTTAGATTTTTATCCAAAATTTTCAAAACGTTTTTATGCTTATTTAAATTATGGCTACTCAAGTTCATCAGTTTATCCAGAGCACAAAATGGGAGGGGACCTTTACGTGAATTTACCGGGTGCTTTTGAATTTTCAGCAGGAGGTCGCTACATCAGCTACGAAACCAAAAACGTTTCAGTTATCTCCAACTCTTTAGGACATTACAGAGGCAACTATTATTTTTCACTTCGTTCATATATTACACCATTGTCAGACAATCTAACCAAATTTTCTGGAAATTTTCTGGTACGTAAGTACTTGAAAGATGCGGAGAACTATTTGGGATTGAATGTGGGCATGGGCTTTTCGCCTGAGTTACGTCAGTTGACATCCGGAGATCAACTCTTGGCGGAGACCTTATTATATGTAGAGTCGCAAAGAGTAAGTTTAGAGTATCAGTTCACGGGAAAAAAGAGCCCGAATATTTATAGGGCCAATGTAGCGGCAACGAGGCAAGAGTTGGCATTCGCATCAGGTAAATTCTTTTACGGAGTTTCTGCAGGTATTACCTATGAGGTAAAATTCTAACCTACACTGTCTACTTGCTTTCTTTCTTCACATCGGTATCAAATACCCATGTATCGGCATACATCCCATAAACAAGTCCAATTTCATTCTCTTGTACGTACTTTTCATCTTTGCCAGGGTCAAAATTTACATTGTAGACATAAACTTTGATTCCTTCATCTCTTAATTGTAACATCAACTTATTCTGTGCAGATAATATTCTGCGGGAGAGCGCTACGTGTTTTACATTGTTAATTGCCAACCATTGTAGTTTATCACCTTTTATTTTCATTAATGGTCCTTGAGAAATCATGGCGTTAATACCGTGTTGAGAAGCTTCTTCAACCGCCATAGGGCTAAAGAGTTCCATTAACAAGCGGTTTTTATCTACAAATTGATTAGCAAAAGCAACAGGGTCGTTCACTTTGTCAGTAACCAAGGTAGCATCCGGATGCGCTTTGAACCAAGCATTAATTCCTTTTATATCCAAAGTAGTATAATCGCCATAGATTTTATGTTTCATGAATTCTGAATGGGAGGGAGGCAATGCTCCCGAGTAATCTGTAAAGCGTGCCCACATGTCCCAATCATGTGCTGCAACTAATTTTTTATCCGAAGTTTCAATAATATCGAGTTCAAAAAGGCGAAAGCCCTTTTTATAATTTTCATCTAGGGCATTCTTGCTATTGGTAGACTTTACTCCGTTTATCTCACCACCAGCATGGGCAATGTAACGGTTGTTGTTAGGTTCGAACTCATAAGTGATACGCGGAAAATAGATTTTATCATCCTTTGACAGGTTAGGAACCTCTTCAGAAATTATAACAGAACGATCGTTAACCTTTTCCGTAATGATACCACTAAAGTTATACATAACATATGCTTGACGGCTTTTTAGCGATCCAAGTTTTGTGAACCCCATTTCTGTCAACTTTGCAGAGGGTTTTAGTGCACCGTTTACAGCAGAATCATGGGCAAGAATAGCAAAAGTGGCCTTGTCTGCTTGCAGTTGTTCTAATATAAGTAGAAGGTTATCTACTGCCTCAGGACTGGAATAGGTGTCATAAGTTTTGTATTCAAAAGTTTTATCCGAATTAAAATGAATGACGGTAAGGCCTCGTTCAATATGCTCGGTCTGGTCAGAAATAGTGAAACTACTTTTTTGCTGGGCAAGAAAACCGTGGCTGTTGAGCGTTATGGTCTTTTCATTGGTGACGATTGCTGAGGTAATAGGAGCAAACTCAGTTTTAATCAAATTAATGTCCGTTGCTCCAATACAGAGGTTGACACACATAAAGGCCAAAGTGGCAATTTTCGTTTTATTTTTCATTGTATAAGTCTAAATGTAATTTGAAGACCGCTTGCTTATCTAATTAAGAAGACTGAATTCTATTGTAAATACAATGTAATAACGTTTTGAAAGGTGTCCTTATTGCTAAAAGTATTGAGTAAGAGAAATAGTTTCTTTTAGGTCCTAAATAGGTGATATAGAATACCGTAAAGTTATTATTTCCAAGAATTTTTATCCTTTTAATTTAAAGTAGAAAAAAAATATTTAAACAGGTAGAACAAAGTAGCATAGATTGGTATCATAATTGATTATATAGCTTGTGTTACCTGTAAACATTGGCTTTAAAAAACGACAAATAGTTGAAAAACAGTATGAAACGGGTGAACGGTCCAATTTTAACGACGAAATACATCCTTGATTTGCGACTCAAAAATTGATTTATACATGATTAACAGGTTTTACAACATGTTTTATTCGTTACACCACATTTTGTTGTTGAAAGCTGCCTTAATTAATAAGTTTACATCATAATAATTGAGACACCGAATCAAAATAACAATTTAACCTATACAGTTATGCTTTACGATACTTACGGAGAAGAATATTTATCATTCCTTCAAGACTTAAATGAAATTTTAAGCTTAAATGAATTGGTAGAGTTAGATTACATGTAAATTAGGATCCCAAATCCATCAACCTTTAAAACCTACAACTATGTCAAAACAAAACCCAGACAATGCAGCGTATTTAAATTTCATTGAAAATTTGAATGAAATTCTAAACAGCGAACAAATCAGTAAATTGAATTTTTCTTAGTTATTTAGTGAATATTAGTTGTTCAAAAAAAAGCCCTGACGATAAAACGTCAGGGCTTTTTTATATGTGATAATGTTTAGAAAAAGACTATCCTAAATAAGTCTTCAATAATTTACTTCTTGAGTTGTGGCGCAATTTTCTAATGGCCTTCTCACGAATTTGACGGACTCTTTCCCTCGTTAGGTCAAAAGTTTGGCCAATTTCGGCTAAAGTCATAGACTGTTGATCACCAATACCATAATACAATTTAACCACATCGGCTTCTCTTGGAGACAAGGTCTCTAAAGCGCGGTTGATCTCTGTATTAAGAGACTGCTGCATTAGTATCTTATCCGGTCTAGGAGATTCCCCGCTACGAAGTACATCATAAAGGTTAGAATCTTCTCCTTCACGAAGGGGCGCATCCATAGATACATGCCTTCCTGAGTTTTTCATGGATTGCTTTACCTCACTAACCGTCATCTCTAGCTCTTTGGCTATTTCTTCGGCAGAAGGTGGTCTTTCATGAGCCTGCTCCAAATAAGAAAAAGTCTTTTTTATCTTATTTATAGAGCCAATTTTATTTAAAGGTAGGCGCACAACACGAGACTGTTCGGCAAGTGCCTGAAGAATCGATTGGCGAATCCACCATACGGCATATGATATAAATTTAAAACCACGGGTTTCATCAAAACGTTTTGCAGCTTTCACGAGCCCAAGATTACCTTCGTTTATTAAATCGGGTAACTTTAAACCTTGATTCTGATATTGTTTGGCCACGGACACTACAAAGCGTAGGTTGGCTGTAGTTAGTTTTTCTAGTGCTGCTTGATCTCCAGCTCTAATCCTTTGTGCTAGTTCCACTTCCTCAGACGCATTGATCAGATCAATTTTACTGATATCCTGCAAGTACTTGTCCAATGATTTTGATTCACGGTTTGTAACCTGCTTGATAATCTTTAGTTGCCTCATATATCTAGTATGTTTAGGGTTGCTACAAGAGTACAGTATACATTTTTATTACCGCTTTTCCAAAGATTTGTGAGTATTGTTATACATAAATTATGAGAACTTTGAGATTTGTAGTACGAATCTAGGCGGATTCTCTTCGTTACGCTATTTTTGAATTCAAATCACGAAAAATGAGTAAGCGAAAGCTAAAAAAGTATCTCAACGAGATTGATAAGGATGCTATAGAAGAACAACTTCTTGACCTTTATGACCGTTTTCCTGAGGTAAAAGAGTACTATAATTTCATCTTTAACCCCAAGGAAGACAAACTTGTTCAGGAAGCAAAAACTAAAATTAGTAGTGAATACTTCCCTGTTAGACGCAGAAGACCAAAAGCTAGGCGTTCTGTGGCCCAGAAGTTTATAAAACATTTTATTAAACTAGGTGTGGATCCACATCTCATTGCAGATGTTATGCTCTATAATTTAGAGATTGCACAAGTATTTGAGAAAAACCGTAATATACCAGATGCTTTTTATAAAAGTATGATGAATTCGTTTACGGAAGCCGTTCAGTTTATTTCAATAAATGGACTTCTTTCAGATTATAAAGAGCGAATCGTTAAAATTTACACCATAACAGAAGAGCGGAATTGGGAATTTGGCGAAGGATTTTCCCGAGCTTTAGATATCATAGATTAAGTATGGCATTAGTAATTATAAGACAAGATGGTAGAATTAAACTTTGGAAAGAAGCCCTTTTGGCTCAGCAACCTGATTTAGAAGTTTACAGCTATTTAGAAAATCACCCTAAAGATGAAATAGAAATGGCTCTAGTTTGGAAGCATCCAGACGGCTCATTGGCAGATTATCCTAACTTGAAGCTGATAGCGTCAAGTGGGGCAGGGGTAGATTTTATTTTTGAGGATAATACAGTTCCTAAAAACTTGCCAATTACGCGTGTGGTAGATGATATGCTAGCCAAAGATATGAGTGAGCATGTATTGGCAGTTATCTTTAGTCACCTTAAAAATCTGGATAGATATAGGATTAACCAAACAAAAGGTATTTGGCAACCCATGCAATATAAACGTATTTCAGACTTTACTGTCGGTATTATGGGATTGGGCGCTCTTGGTAAAGAATTGGCTACAGACTTGGTTAAATACGGGTTTAAAGTTCAGGGTTGGGCTAATTCTAAGAAAGATATAAATGGCGTGATCTGTTTTGCTGGTGAATCTGGTTTTTCTGGTTTTCTGGAAACCACGAAAATTATGGTATGCCTTTTACCATTGACCGATGCCACTACCGGAATTTTAAATAAAGAAGTTTTTAAGCAACTTCCTAAAGGGGCGTTTTTAATAAATGTGGCCCGTGGTGGTCATTTAGTAGATGAGGATTTATTAGAAATGTTAAATAACGACCATTTATCCGGAGCTGGGTTAGACGTTTATCATCAAGAACCTCTTTCAAAGGAACATCCATTTTGGCACCATGAGAAAATTCAGATGACACCTCATTATGCTAGCGTTTCCGATACGGATTCTGTAGTGCCACAGATTTTGGAAAATTACAATAGGCTACGGAAAGGACGTCCATTACTAAATGAGGTTATAATGGATAAGGGATATTAATCCCCCGCTCATTCTCTCTATAATTACTTGAATAAAGTCATATTATAAGGGATGGATGGTGCTTTCCTTTGTTCTTTTTAATGATTTAGGTGGAATAAATTTCAGATAAGTACAAATTTCCTTTAATTTTGTAAAATTCAAATTTTGGGACGCCCCCGCATATGTATTATAATTGAACGCTAAATTTTAGAACCTACTTGGAGTTAAAAAAAGAT
This sequence comes from Zobellia nedashkovskayae, assembly GCF_015330125.1. Classification (NCBI taxonomy): domain Bacteria; kingdom Pseudomonadati; phylum Bacteroidota; class Flavobacteriia; order Flavobacteriales; family Flavobacteriaceae; genus Zobellia; species Zobellia nedashkovskayae. The sequence continues at coordinate 3,757,345 of NZ_JADDXR010000002.1, forward strand.
ACAACCGAAAAGCAATTATACGATTATCAGATTGAAGATCTGAATACTATTTTCAAGCATCTTGAAGACCCTGAAGAAAATGGGAATTTGTTGTACCAATTGCCTACTGGTGGTGGTAAAACTGTGGTTTTCTCTGAAATTGCTCGTCGTTATATTGAAAAAACGGGAAAGAAAGTTGTAGTACTTACGCACCGTATAGAATTGAGTACGCAGACTTCCAAAATGCTGAAGAGTTTTGGTGTCAAGAATAAGATTATCAATAGCGAAGTAAAAGAACTTAATGACCAACATGAGTTTATGTGCTTTGTTGCCATGGTGGAAACCTTGAACAACAGATTGCAGGAAGAAAAGGTGGAAATTGATGATATTGGCTTGGTTATTATTGATGAGGCGCATTATAATTCTTTTAGAAAACTCTTTAAATTTTTTAAGAAATCCACAATTTTAGGGGTTACGGCAACTCCTCTGAGTTCCAATATAAAATTACCCATGAAGGACAACTATCAGAAGTTGATCGTGGGTGAGTCTATAGGTGCCCTTATTGAGAGAAAATTCTTGGCAAAGGGTAACATGTATAATTACGATGTTAGCCTACAGAGTCTTAAACTAGGTATTAGTGGTGATTATACGGTAAAATCTTCTGATGAGCTTTATAGCAATCAGAGTATGTTGGGTAAACTACTGTCTGGTTATAAAGAGATTGCAGAAGGTACTAAAACATTAATATTCAATAACGGTATCAACACGTCTCGTTACGTGTATGAAACGTTTAAAAAGGCAGGCTACAACATTCGCCATTTAGATAATAAAAATACGGCTACGGAACGTAAGGAGATTTTAGAATGGTTCTCCAATACGCCAGATGCTATTCTTACTTCAGTAAGTATCCTCACCACTGGTTTTGACGAACCATCTGTAGAAACGATTATGCTTAATAGGGCTACACGCTCGCTTACGCTATATTTTCAAATGATTGGTCGTGGTTCTCGTGTTTTACCCAATAAGAGTGAATTTACGGTGGTAGATTTAGGAAATAATGTTGCGCGTTTTGGACTATGGAGTGCACCTATTGATTGGCAGGAAATTTTTCATTTTCCAGATTTCTATTTAGAAAACATTAAGAACGACGAAGAGATAGAAAAAGAATTCGTTTACGAAATGCCTGCGGCACTTCGTGAAAAATTCAAAGATTCAACCAATATTGAGTTCAATATAAAAGAAGAATACAAAAAGGTTTTTGCAGAAGGTCTAAGGTCCAAAATTGTATTGGAACGCAGTATTGACCAACATGCTCAAATTTGCGTAGAGAACTCAGAAGATGTTTTTGATGCTCGTATTCTAGCAAAAGAATTAAAAGAGGAGATTAAGTACCGTGTACGTCAATATTCTTACTGCATTATGAACAACACCAAAAACTACAAAGAGTGGTTGGAAGAGGATTACGAACGAAAATTACGTTCAAGTATCTCCAAGATGTTTGCAGAAAGAATGTAATTTTCTAATGGAAAATTAATTGGCTGTAGTTTAGATATCAGATATTTACAGGAAATAAGTAAAGCAAAGTGAAGCAAAACGTACTTTTAGTTATTGGTTTTACTTGGCCTGAACCTACTTCTACGGCTGCGGGAAACCGAATGTTGCAACTTCTGGATTTCTTCAAAAAAGAAGGTTACGAAATCGTTTTCACGAGCACTGCCTCTAAAAGCGAACGCTCACTAGATCTTGATGCTTTAGGTATACAATCTAGGGATATTGCGTTGAACGACTCCGGTTTTGACGGTTTTATAAAAGAGATAAATCCTACGGTTGTATTATTTGACCGGTTTTTGACCGAAGAACAATTTGGGTGGCGCATTTCTGAAAATGTTCCCAATGCTATTAAAATACTTGATACTGAAGATTTACATTCTCTTAGAAAGGTAAGAGAGGTTTCTCATAAAAAGAAGGTCCCATTTTTAATACGTACCTGGTTACAGGAAGATATTACCAAACGTGAAGTTGCAAGTATTCTGCGCTGCGATCTTTCCTTAATGGTTTCTACTTTTGAAATACAACTGCTGACCGAAACTCTAAAAATTGATGCGAATCTACTTTTACATCTTCCTTTTCTTTTGGAGAAAATAACATCTATAGAACAAGAAGTATGGCCAGATTTTGATGAACGGGTAAACTTTGTATGCATAGGCAACGGAAAACACGCACCAAATGTGGATGCCGTGTTATGGTTATATCAAGAAATTTGGCCGTTGATTAGAAAAGCATTACCGAAAGCAGAAGTTTTTATTCATGGAGCATATATGCCACAACAAATTAATCAGTTACACAAACCGGAAATTGGTTTTTTGGTTAAAGGTTGGGTAGAAGATGTAAATAAGATATTTACAAACACACGCATAAACCTTGCTCCATTGCGTTTTGGTGCAGGTATTAAGGGAAAGCTTACCACGGCAATGGAAAATGGCACACCAAGCATAACAACTCCTATAGGAGCGGAGGGGATGCATGACAGTTTACCATGGTCTGGAGCCATAGCGGAAACATCACAGGATTTTGCCCGTGAAGCAGTACAATTGTATACTAATAAAAAGGATTGGCAGAAAGCACAGCAGAATGGAGAGGCGCTTATTAACCAATTGTATAATAAGCACAAACTAAGTGAACGATTTTCTTTAGTATTGTATAATCTACAGCAAAATTTAGAAGAGTACCGCATTAAAAATTTCATGGGGAATTTAGTGCAGCACCAAACCTTGCAGAGTACAAAGTATCTGTCTAAATGGATAGAAGAAAAAAACAAGAAGAAATAGTAGCCCAGATTTTAACTGGTTTCTAAAACTGTAACGTGTTTTCTATTATCTCCTTTAGCTTGTCGCTTTTTAAGGGCTTTGACAAGTAATCTACAACAGATGTATAGCTTTTAGCTTTCTCAATATCTTCGGGGTCTACGGACGAAGAAACCATATAAATTGGAATTTTCTTCGTTAGATTGGCCTCAATATTTTTATAGGCCTCTAAAAACTGAAACCCATCCATAATTGGCATATCAATATCTAGTAAAATTAGATTTGGTAGCGCGTCTGGATCGTTCAGGTTAGCAGTGATACAATTAATAGCTTCTTCTCCGTTAACAAAAACAGAAGTTTTATGTTCAATCTTAGAAAATTTTGCCGATTGGATAATAGTAAACCTATAAATATCGTCGTCGTCAATAATACATAGGTGAAAAGGTTTTGACATATTTTTTTAAATAAAATGAACACTAAAAGTTGTGCCCTCGTTGACTTTACTCGTTACTGTTATTTTTCCGCCCATAGCTTCAATTTGAGTTTTGGTCATAAATAAACCAATTCCTTTTGCTTCTGGGTGATTATGAAAAACTTTATTTAAACCAAATATTTTGTGGCCATGCTTTTCTAGGTCTATTCCCAGGCCATTATCCTTAAAGCTTAAAATTATTTTTCCATTATCTAATTTTGAAGTAATCTCTATTTCTGGAACGCGTTCTGGAGATTTATATTTCAAAGCATTTCCAATTAGGTTCTGAAAAATGCTTTCCATGTAGATCCTATTATAGCGAATTGAATTCACTGCTGAAAAATCACTTTTAATAACCGCTTTCGTTCTTTCTATTTCTGTAGAAAAAATTTCTTTCGTTTTTGCCAACTTATTACTAAATGAAAGTTCACTACGTTCTAATGAATTATGGCTTTTAGCACTCAATGCTTCTATTAACGTATTGAGAGTAAGTGAAAGGTGGGAGATTACCGTTTCAAATTTTTTGAAGAGCTCGCTACGCTCTTCTTCACTCCCCATCATTTTGTAGATTTCCACAAGAGAATTCAAATTACTTACAGGTGCCCGCAGGTTGTGAGAGGTAATTTGTGTAAAGTCTGCAAGCTGGTTATTTTGAGCGGTGAGCTCTTCGGTCAGTATTTCTAAATCTTCTTTTGCTTTTAAAATCTTATCCTCGGCTATTTTTGAGGAGGTAAGATCTCGTACAGCCATAGATATCAATAGTCCTTCATCTGTTTGTAATGGACCAAGGGTAATTTCTACTGGAATTTCTCTTCCAGATTTGTGCGTTAGGTAGAAATCTACGCCAAGATCTACAATTGTTACCTCCATATTATTGAGAAATTTTTCTCTATGTGGAGCACGTATTTCATCAAATCTTGAAGGAATAAGGGTATTTATGGACTTGCCTACTAATTCCTCAGAAGTGTAACCCAGTAAGCTCTCTGCTTGTTTGTTCACCATTTGAATCATATTCTCACTAGCTACTATTATGGTTGCACTAGGAGCGGAATCAACAAGCCCTTTAAACTTAATTTCCTGTAGTTGTTGTTCAGTTATATCCTGACAGGTACCTGCTAATTTTACTGTATTTCCATTTTCATCAACCTCAACATCACCCAATAATCTAATCCACTTTAATGTACCGTCTTTTAATAGGATGCGATGTATAATTTTATCAAAATGTTTTTGCTCTATTGCCTGGGCAAAATGGGCCGTAACTTCTGCTTGATCTTCTGGGTGAACACATTCAAAATACGTATTGAATTCTAGTTTTATATTTTCTTCCTGCTTAAAAAGGTAGTACAAATTGGCAGACCAGTATACCTCATCTGTAAGCGTATTAAGCTCCCAATGACCTAATAAAGCCTTTTGTTCTGCAAAAATTAAGAGCTCATTTTTTTTAGTTAACTCAGCCTCAATTGTTTTATAACTGGTAATATCCTGTGAAATACCTAATATATTCGTGAGGTTTCCATCATCATCCAAAATAGCATCTCCTGAAACTTGAATAATGCGTACTCTGCCATCTGGCATTACCATTCTGTGGTTAAAACTTTGGTAATGTTTGGTTTTAATATTATGTGCTATTTGCTTTCTTACGAATTCTCTGTCTTCTGGATGAACTTTGTCTATTAAAACACTCAGAGGTACTGGAGCGTCCGCAGGAACACCAACAATGTAAGTCATATTTTCTGAGCACATTAAAGTATCTGAATTAGCATCCCAATTCCAATGACCTAATTTTGCTTTGTGTTCAGCAAATTTTAATAATTGATTATGTCTTAAAAATGTTTCTTGAGTTTGTTTGGTTTTTGTAATGTCTTGTATGATCCCTGCAATTGCAGTGCATTTTTCATTTTCTAATTTCCGTGTAGCTATGACATGTAGCCATATCACAGCTCCTTCTGGGGTTTTAAACTCAAGTTCTTGGTCAAAATGTTCACCTGTTTCCAGTAACTTTTCTATACCGTCTTCAATTAGAAATGTTGTAGCATCAGGCTTGTTATATGGTGAATTATCACCTCTTTTTACTACAGTATCGTAGGGTATACCCAATACCTCACAAGTAACCTTGTCCAAAGTATAAATACCGGTTTCTATATTTAAATTCCAAGTACCAATGCGTAACATATCGCGAATGGTTATCGCGCTAGTATCATCCATTGTTTTTTTATCATTTTTCATATTCATGAATAACTAACTTGAAATTTTCATTTAGCAAAAATGCAAGTGTATAGCTTTAGGTTCTTAACCTTCTAATGTTTTTTCTATTATTGCTTTAAGTTTCTCGCTTTTTAAAGGTTTTGATAAATAGTCAATAACCGCTGTGTAACCTTTGGCCCTTTCTATATCTTCAGGATCTACGGATGATGAAACCATATATATAGCAATTTTCTTACTTAGATCGGTTTCAATCTCTCTATAGGCTTTTAGAAACTGAAAGCCATCCATAATAGGCATGTCAATATCCAATAAAATAAGATTCGGAAGCGCATCAGGGGTATCCTGATTCTCTTTAATAAAATTTATGGCTTCTTCCCCGTTAGGGAAAACAGAGGTCTTATGTTCAATCTTAGAGAATTTTGCAGATTGAATAATTGTAAACCTATAAATATCATCATCATCAACAATACAAAGGTGAAAAGGTTGTTGCATATTTTTTTAAATAAAATGAATATTAAAAGTAGTGCCTTGGTCTACTTTACTTGTTACGGTTATTTTTCCGCCCATAGCTTCAATTTGGGTTTTGGTCATGAATAGACCAATTCCCTTTGCTTCTGGGTGGTTATGAAATACTTTGTTTAAGCCAAATATTTTGTGCCCATGCTTTTCTAGGTCTATTCCGAGCCCATTATCTTTAAAGCTCAAGACCACTTTTCCATTATCAATTTTGGAACTTATCTCTAATTCAAGAATACGTTCTCTGGACTTATATTTTAAAGCATTACCAATTAAATTTTGAAAAATACTTTCTAGATAAATTTTATGGTAACGAATAGAGTTTACTTCTGTGAAGTCACTTTTAATAACTGCTTTCGTTCTTAGTATTTCTGCTGTAAAAATTTCTTCGGTTTTGGTTAACGCATCACTAAACAGGAGATCACTGTGCTCTAAAGAATTGTGGCTTTTTGCTACTAACGCTTCTATGAGCGTATTGAGGGTTAACGTTAGATGAGAAATTACAGTTTCAAACTTTTTGAATAACTCATGACGTTCAGTTTCATCATCCATTTGCCTATAAATATCCACAAGTGAATTTAAATTGCTTACAGGTGCCCGTAGGTTATGAGAGGTAATCTGGGTAAAGTCTGCAAGTTGATGGTTTTGTGCGGTAAGTTCTTTGGTTAATAGTTCTAAATCTTCTTTAGATTTTAAAATTTTCTCTTGGTAATTTTTTTCAACAGTAACATCTCGTACAACAACAGATAAAAGAATGTCTCCCTCTACTTGCAACGGCCCTAGGGTTATTTCTACGGGTATTTCCTTTTTCTGCTTGTTTATCATGTAAAAATTCACAGAAATATCATACGTTATAATAGAGGGGTTGTCAAAAAAAGCTTGCCGTAATGGAGCACGCTTTTCATCAAATCTTGAAGGAATGAGAACTTCAATAGATTTACCTACTAATTCTTCTGATGTATATCCAAATAAGTTTACGGCTTGTTTGTTGATCATCTGTACGATATTGTCCTTATTTACAATAAATGTAGCATTAGGAGCAGATTCTAGCAAACCTTTAAATTTCCTTTGTTCCGCACGTTGCTCGCTTACATCTTGTAGGGTTCCTATCAGTTCAGTTGCTTTACCCGATCGATCAAGACTTGCTGTAGCTAGCAGCTCTACTGTTTTAATTACCCCACTTTTTAATATGATACGATGTATTACACTTTCAAATTTTTTATTTTCTAAAAGGGTATTTATTTTTTGCGTTACTTTCTCTCGATCATCTGGATGAACAAAACTGAAATAGGTGTCGAAATGAATTTCTGACTTTTCTTCAATTTCAAAAATGCGAAATAAGTTTGTAGACCATTTTATTTTATTGGTATTCAAATCCCATTGCCAGTTACCAGTTTTTGTGATTTGTTCTGCGAACCCAAGTAATTGATTTTTACGCAAGAGTTCATTCTCAAAGTTTTTTTGATCTGTAATGTCTTGCGAAATACCTAAAATGTTTAAAATATTTCCGTCTGTATCTGTATAAACTTCTCCGGTCACTTTAATTTGCCTAAGCTCTCCACGCATAACAATCGGATGCGTAAATTCAACAAATGATTTCGTTTCAATAGTTTCATCTAATACATCGAGAATATCTTGGAGATTTTCTGGAGGAACATCCCTTAAAAGGTCACTCTTGGTAAATTCAACATTTCTTTCAATACCAAGAGCATCTGCCATATTAAGGGAACAAGTAAATAAATCAGTTGCAAAATCCCACTGCCAATAGCCAAAATGGGCTTTCTGTTGAGCGGTAAGAAATAATTTATTTTTTTCAAAAAGCTCATCCTCAAAACGCTTTCTTGTGGTAATATCTTGAGAACTGCACATGAAACCGGTTAGGTTATCAGTATTGTCAAAAATAGGTTCTCCTAGAACCTGAATCACCCGTTCAGAACCATCACTTGTAATATAAGGGTGCTGAAGATTAGTAAACGATTTATTTTTTATTGAATTTTCTAAATGCTTTAGTACCTGTTTTTTATCTTCTTGGGGAATACCTTCCGTTAACTTCTCAATAGTAATTTGTTCACCATCGGGAGATCCAATTACTCGGGATATGTTTTTAGAGCAGGTAATTAAATTATTTTTCAAGTCCCATTTCCAATGTCCTAGTGCAGCCTTATTCTCCGTATAATTTAAAATTTCTTTTTTTTTGAATAATTCGATTTCAGAATTTTTCCTTACCGTTATGTCCTGTATCATTCCGGATACCTTTATACAGCTGCCATTTTTATCATAATTACCTTTTCCAATTAATACCACCCAAATAGAGTTTCCTTCAGGAAGGAACAATTCTACTTCATGATTAAAAGAAGATTTTTGTTCTATAGCTTTAGCTAATGTTTCTTGTATAATGGCCCATTTGTTTTCGGTAGAGCAAAAGGGAGGCTTTTCTTTTGCATTTAGTATAGTGTTATTAGGTAACTGAGTAATTTCACAAGAGATGTCATCAAGCATGTACGTCTCAGAAGATGTATCAAGTTGCCAGTAGCCAATTCTTGCAATCGCATTTAAATCGGTAATTGAAACATCTATGTTTTGTTTTATTCTGTCCATTAGTTATTTATAATACTCTAATTTAACAAGAAAAAGATTAGAGTAGCATAGTGTATAACTTTCTTTATAAATAAAGGTATTCTTTAGTTCTTACATTTGAAAATTGTGTAAAAATATAATATATTAATGTAATATGCTGTCAATTAGGGTGTTTATTGATGTTTTTACTAATAAAAAACCTACAATTGGACTATTTTGAAAGTAATACTATCTTGTCTGTATATAAAATGGTTATAAAAGCGTAGTTTTTTGAAATTATAGCATATTTACCATGAATGATTTAAGCTTTATTTCCTACAAGTCTTAAACAAAGGTTTTTTCTTTTTTCAAATTGCTTTACTTTGCAGCGTTTAAACTTTTATTATGCAAAAGCCAGATTGGACAATAGCCAAAGAATTTGAAGATATCACCTATAAAAAGTGTAACGGAGTAGCTCGTATTGCTTTTAACCGGCCTAATGTACGTAACGCGTTCAGGCCAAAAACTACTAGTGAGCTGTATCAGGCTTTTTATGATGCTCAAGAAGATACTTCTATAGGCGTTGTTTTGCTTTCTGCGGAAGGGCCATCTACCAAAGATGGTATTTACTCATTCTGTAGTGGTGGTGATCAAAATGCTAGGGGAGACCAAGGTTATGTTGGAGAAGATGGTATGCACCGTTTGAATATTCTAGAAGTGCAACGTCAAATTCGTTTTATGCCAAAAGCGGTTATCGCTGTCGTGCCAGGTTGGGCGGTAGGCGGCGGACATAGTCTTCACGTAGTTTGTGATCTTACTTTAGCGAGTAAAGAACATGCTATTTTTAAACAAACGGATGCTGACGTTACCAGTTTTGATGGTGGTTATGGCTCTGCTTACCTGGCTAAAATGGTTGGCCAGAAAAAAGCGCGGGAAATCTTTTTCTTAGGGAGAAACTACTCTGCTCAAGAGGCATATGAAATGGGGATGGTAAATGCAGTAATTCCACATGACGAATTAGAAGACACTGCTTATTCATGGGCGCAAGAAATTCTTGAAAAATCGCCAACTTCAATAAAAATGCTAAAGTTCGCTATGAACTTAACGGATGATGGTATGGTAGGCCAGCAAGTATTTGCGGGCGAAGCCACGCGTCTGGCTTACGGTACGGAAGAAGCAAGAGAGGGTAGAAATGCCTTCTTGGAAAAGCGGAAGCCTAATTTTGGTAAGAACAAGTATATTCCTTGATTTTCAGAACAAAGTATTTTCATCTTTAGTTTGAAGGTTTTAAAGGATACGAACCTGTTAAAACTAGAAAAAGCCCATCCGTTAGGATAAGGCTCTTTCATCGAGAACACTATATGAAAATGAAAATTTTACTTCTTGTTTTTTATTACACTGTAAACTTACCCTGAAGCTGCATTACAACGAAACTATTGTTGCAAGGCAAGGGAAAATTGTTGTGTAAATACAATAAAAAGATATGTAAGTTTTTTCTTGTGCTTTCGTGAGCCAGAAACGATGCTATTTATTTAATAGCGGCCAATACATTTTTTAGGAAAAGGTTAATATCAAAATCAGGATCTTCGGCAAGACCGGTTCTTACGACTACAACATCTTTAGACGGAACAATAAAAACACGCTGTCCTTGGTACCCGTTCGCAGAATAGAGGTCTCTAGGTACATCTGGGTATTTTCCGTTGGCATTGAGCCAGAAATGACCACCGTAGGTGCCATCTGAAAGTATTGTGGGTTCGGATACGTAACTTACCCAAGAGGAATCAAAAAGCTGTTCTCCATTCCAGTTTCCTTTGTTTAAGTACAAAAGACCAAACTTGGCCCAATCCCTGGTATTGGCCCATGCATAGGAAGAACCTACAAAATTCCCTTTCATATCAGTCTCCATAAGCATACTGCTCATTCCAATTTTATCAATAAGCGCTTGGTAAGGGTAGTTGATATATTCTTGGTGTGTTTTAAATTGCTTTCTTAAAATACCCGACAATAAATTAGTGGTGCCGGAAGAATAGTTCCAAACTTCTGTTGGTGCAGCAATAGCTTCCTTTTCACCTTGTGCTTTGGTCATATCTGGATCCATAAAAAGCATACGCGTTACATCAGAAATAGAAGTATAATCTTCGTCCCAGGCAAGTCCGCTTTGCATACGCAGCAGATGGTTCAACGTTATTTTTTTTCTATCGTCTTTTTCCCATCCTGCTAACAACACAGGTTTATTTAAGTCTAATTTCCCTTCATGTTCTAAAATTCCGTACAAAGTAGCTAGTACACTTTTGGTCATACTCCAACCCAAAATAGGCGTGTCCTTGCTAAAACCATCTAAATACTTTTCTCCAATAATATGGTTTTTATGAGCCACCAAAACGGTTCGTGTTTTTTGCACTTCGTTATTGGTAAAAGCTTGGTCCATTGCTTTTTGTAATTGGTCATAGTCTACATTTGCAAAAACAGTGTCTTTGGCCTCTTTGTCTCCATAAGGAAATGCTAAGTTATTGTCGTTTATTAAACGCTGCGGAACAGGAATCTTGGTGTTAGGGTCATAGTCTTTGTTGACCAGCGTACAGCCCAATCCTTCTCTACAGATAGCTTTTCGCTCCATAAGTCCAAAAACCGAAGCGGTAGCGCTCTTGCCATCTGTCTCAACATCTGCAAGGTTAATAAGAGGAACGTCATTATCGTTTAAAACAACGGACTCGGCACTTCTATTGGTTAGAAAAACGGTAGAGGCCATATTTTTGGAGGCATAACCAGAGATAAAATTGAGTTTGGGGAAATTAAAATATACTGCCACTGCTAGAATTACGAATAAAATTAAAAGTATGCGTTTGAAGATTTTCATATAAACTTTAAAGGGTTGTGAAAATTAAAAATATACCTATAACGGAACAAAAGTAAAGGAATTTGTAAAACCGTCTACAAGATTTTATAAATTGCTTTCTATGAAAGTACTCGCACCACTTAATATTCCGGATGCAGGAATAAATTTATTGAAAGAAGAAGGCCTTGAAGTTACTAAATGGACCAAGGATTTACCAATGACAAAAGAAGAGTTTTATGAGGCAACTGCTAAACATGATGCGCTTCTGAGTACAAGTAATTATCCTTTAGATGCAGCCTTTTTAAATGCGAATAAGCACCTCAAAATTATATCGCAATATGCCGCAGGCTATGATAATATTGATTTAGCCGAAGCAAAAAAACTAGGTATACCAATAGCTAATGCACCCAATTCTATGACAGATGCCACTGCCGATGTGGCTTTTATGCTCATGTTGGCCGTATCTAGAAGAATGTTATATATGCATAAAACCATAGCGAAAGGAGAATGGCAACATTTTAGACCTCAGGCACATTTAGGCTTTGAACTAAAAAACAAGACCGTTGGTGTTTTTGGTTTGGGAAGAATAGGATTTGAATTTGCACGAAGGTGCAAAGGAGCTTATGGTATGACGGTTCTTTATTGTAATCGCTCTGTCAATTTAGAAGCAGAAGAGGAGCTGCAAGCAAAAAAAGTAACTTTTGACGAGTTGTTAGCGCAAAGCGATGTTGTTTCGGTTCACTGCGCGCTTACAGAGGCCACAAAACATAAGTTTGATGCCGCTGCATTCAAAAAAATGAAATCGTCCGCAATTTTCGTTAATACCTCTAGGGGACAAGTACATCATGAAAAAGACTTGATAACCGCTTTAGAATATAACGAAATATGGGGGGCAGGTCTGGATGTTACCGACCCAGAACCTATGAAAAGCGATAATCCTTTGCTTTCTATGGAGCGGGTGGCGGTTACTCCACATATTGGCTCTGCAACGGTAGAGGCCAGAAATCTAATGTCCGTTTTCGCGGCAGAAAACATAATTGCACTTCATAAGGGAGAACCGTTACCATACCCAGTTTCTTAAAATTATGTAGCTTTAAAGTAAATCTCTTTCGCTATGTACAAAAAGATAACCTTGTTTTTGTTGCTGTCTTTGCTATGTAATGCGTGTACCGAAAATGATAAAGATTACGTCTGGAAAACGAAGGAAGTAGATGTAACTGCTTACAATTCTGTGTACTGGCAAACAGACGATGAGCCCGGTGTGGCGGCCTGGGGAGATACTTTAATACCCGGTATGAAAACCATAGCGGTATCGCAGGATTTATTGCATTTGGGTATAGGACAAGGCACGCAAGTAAAGATAAATGGGCTAGACGGTATTTATGTGGTAATGGATAAAATGCATAGCAGATGGGAGAATAAAATCGATATTTACATGGGGGTTGATGTGGAGCGAGCTAGAAATTGGGGTAATAAAAAATTAAAAATCAAATACCGTGTTAAACGGGAAACCAATACAAAAGATGAATGATTAAAAAATTTAGAATACTCTTTCCTATTTGCAGTTGCGTCTTGTTCTTGCATTGTAAACCAACCAAGGAAACAGTACAAATTCCTAAAATTATAGATAAGCCGATTGTTTTTGACGAAAACCGAAAACAATTGACTTTAGAATACTTGAAAAACAGGTATGGGCTTATACAAGAGACTACAGAAATAGCACCAAAAATAATCGTGCTGCATTGGACGGTTATACCAACATTAGAAGAATCTTTTGAGGCTTTTAATCCTTCTACTTTACCAAACTGGCGGCCAGAAATAAAGGATGTAAGCGGATTGAATGTATCCTCACAGTTTTTAGTAGACCGTGATGGCAGTATTTATCAACTACTGCCAGAAACCATTATGGCAAGACATGTTATTGGCTTAAATCATTGCGCTATTGGAATTGAAAATGTAGGAGGTACTGATGCATTACCTTTAACGCAGGAGCAGGTTAAATCTAATATCGCTTTGGTAAAATACCTAGCCAACAAATATGCTATTGATTATCTAATTGGGCATTATGAATATATTCTCTTTGAAGACCATCCTTTGTGGTTGGAAAAGGACAAAGGCTATCGTACCGTAAAAACAGACCCAGGAGAAGATTTTATGCACAAAGTAAGACAAGCTACCAAAAACCTTAATTTTGAACCTATACCCAAAAAACCGACTACCCTATGAGAGTACAGATTACCGCTTTGTTTCTTATTGCCAGCTTATTTTGTAGCGCGCAACAGAAAGATTTGACCACCCTGCTTTACGATACTTATGAAACGTATAAAGAGCCTTCGCTTAACAAGAGACGTATTAAGCATTTTGATTTATACCCTTTAATTGAAAAATACCGCAAAAACGATAAATTCAAAGTAAGCCGTGTCGGCACCTCTATTGAGGGGCGCCCATTGTCGCTTATTAGCATTGGACAAGGAGAAACAGATGTTTTTCTTTGGTCACAGATGCATGGGGATGAGCCTACGGCTACTCAGGCTATTTTTGATATTTTCAATCTTTTTAATAGTCCGGATTTTAAAGCCGAAAAACAAGAAATACTGGCCAATTGCACGTTGCATTTTTTGCCGATGCTAAATCCGGATGGGGCAGAGGTTTTTAGACGAAGAAATCGTTTGGGTATTGATATTAATCGTGATGCGTTGCGGTTACAATCTCCCGAAGGGCAAACTTTAAAAAGGGTTCGGGATAGTTTAGATGCAGATTTTGGTTTCAATTTACATGATCAAAGTACATACTATAATGCAGAAAGAACTGAAAAACCTGCTACTATATCATATTTGGCTCCAGCGTATAACTATGAAAAGGATATTAACGAAAAGAGGGGCAACGCCATGAAAGTAATTGTCTTTATGAATAATATCATTCAAAAATATGCTCAGGGACAAGTTGGTCGTTACAATGACGACTTTGAGCCAAGAGCCTTTGGGGATAATATTCAAAAGTGGGGTACAAGCACTATTTTAATTGAGTCCGGTGGATATCTTGGTGATGTAGAAAAGCAAGAAATCAGAAAACTGAATTATGTTTCTATTCTGGCCGCCATTTATTCTGTTGCTACAGAAAATTACAAGGAGATTGCCTTAGAGGAATATGAAAAAATACCAGAAAACGACCGGAAACTTTTCGACCTTAAAATAGAAAACGCAACCTATTCACTTTTAGGAAAAGACTATATTTTGGATATAGGTATGAACCGTTTAGAAGTAGATAAAGAGGAACATAAAGATTTTTGGTATAGTAGTCGTATTTTAGATCAAGGCGACCTTTCTACCTATTATGGGTATGAAACTTTGGATGCCACAGGATACACGATAACACCCGGAAAAGTGTATCCGGACCTTGTATCCTCATTTAGCGCCTTGGCAGCTTTAGATATCAAATCTTTATTGAAATCTGGGTACACCTACGTACGTGTGGTGAACATTCCTTCGGAAAACTTGGCATCACCTTTTCCAATCCATGTAATTGGAAAGAAATTTGAAGTGCCAGAATTTTTAGTTGAAGTAGGGATTAATCCTACCTTTCTTCTCAAAAAAGGAGGCAATATAACGCATGCGGTAATCAACGGTTTTCTTATCGACCTTAATAGCGACAAGAAAACTAATTTTAAAAATGCAATGATTTATAGGTAGGAGATTTTCAGCTTTTAATAACCGAATCTCATAGCCATTTCAGCCATTTCAGAAGCCTGAAAACCAATTTTAAAGTACATTGTAATTGCAACTGTAGCTATAATTGCAAATAACGAAAGAGTTAAAGCCTGGTACCATTTAGGCATTCCGTTTAAAGCGGTGTTCTTGATAATAACTGTTAATACATCCATGTGTTCTAATTTTGTCATTTAGCACAGCATTTGTTCTCGGATGTAGGTTTTCATTTTCGAATATGGGGGTTCTCATTTTCTTTAGACAGCGAAGTAGCCAAAAACCCTACTTAATATTGTTTTAATTCGTTAAACCGCATAAAAAAAGGGAGAACGGTATGTTCTCCCTTTTTCAATCACCAAGTCTATAAACTCAGTATTAAATAGGTCTTAAAGAGACTCAGCATCTAAAAGTGCGAAGAACTTATTTAAGTTAGGAATGATAACGATTTTAGTTCGTCTGTTCGTAGCTCTGTTCTCTCTAGTGTCGTTCTCTACTAATGGCAAGTAGCTACTTCTACCGGCAGCAATCATCTTAGTTGGATCAACATTGTATTTGTTTTGAAGGATGTCTACAACGCTAGTAGCACGCTTTACACTCAAGTCCCAGTTGTTACGGAACATTTCGGTGCTAATAGTTTTAGAATCTGTGTGGCCTTCTACCATTACTTCCATGCTTGGCTCAGAGTTGATTACTTGCGCTAATTTCTCAAGAATCTTATTGGCTTTGCTGCTTACACGGTAACTACCGCTGTTGAAAAGAAGTTTGTCAGATATATTGATCATAACAACAGTCTTATCAATGTTTACATCTACATCATCATCTTCATCAGAGATAGATTTTTTCAATTTGTAAGATATAGCCAAGTTCATAGAATCTTGTAAAGTTTCAGCACCTGCCAATTTGGTAGGGTCAACTTTTGCAAGGGTAGCTCTCATTTTTGCTTTAGTATTATTGCTCATTACGGCAACATCATCAACAGAAGTCATTTGGCTATCGTTGATTTCTTTTAAAGAACCGATTTTAGCATTGTACTCAGCAACACGAGCTTCAATCTTAGTCATTTTCCCTTCAAGCTCTTCCTTTTCAACTTGGGTCTTTGTTAATGCGCTTTGCGTTTCAGATAAGTTGTTCTCAAGAGCAACAAATTTTTTCTTAGAAACACAAGATGCCATTAGAGTAACGGCAAGCGTACTTAGGATAATAGATTTTTTCATTTTTAAATGTTTTGTTATAAAGTATTTTGACTTATTAGTAATACGAAGTTGATGCGTGATTGGATGTTAAAGGGCCATTAACATTATCGACTAACGGTTTCAAAAATGCGATAAAAAATTATCAATCATTTGATTCATAGTGTTTTGCCTTTAAAAATAAAGCATAAAAAAAGACACCTATTTTAGGTGCCTTTTTTTTATTTTTTGGGGAGTTTTACTGGCTATTCGCAGCCTCCGGTAAATCCGTCAGCATTAAATTTGGTTTGAACAGCACCTTGTAAGCTTCCTTCTGTAACCTGAATGGCTAAATTATTGTCTCCACTTCTTTTAGGGCTGCAGTACTCAAAAAGGTAAAAACTACTTGCGCGTTCCGAAACTAAATCAGATATCCTGTTAAAGGTATCCTCTAAATCATCTTTGTTAGCTGCAAATTCGCTAGATGTTTTTCCTAGAGCTGTTAATACGGCTGTATCAATTTCACCACCCAAACCAATAGTGAAGAAAGAAATATTAGGGTCTGCAGTATCTACTTTTTCCTGAGCGGAATCTTTTGAATATCTAGAAGCTTGGTCAGTACCGTCCGTAAAGATAACCACCGAAGCAGCTCCAATTCTTTCATCTTGGGTGCTTTCGTTCAATAATTCCGTAGCTTTATCAGTCGCTTTTATCACGGCACCATAAAGGTCTGTTGAAGCATCGCTACTAATATTGGCATCAATAGTTGCAATGGCCTGTGTCAATTCAGATTTTTCTGAAGTTAACGGGTTAAGTTCATGAAGAACATCTTCGCCATCAAACCAATAAATGGCCATTTTATATGATTCTTGTGTTGTTTCCGGCATAACGGTATTTACAAAACTGGTGCTTGCCGTTTTTAATTCTTCCAAGCTAGTCTCTAAAACACTACCGCTTAAATCCAGAATCAATAATGTGTTGCTTGAGAATATCTGTTCATTAGGTGATATTCTAGCATTGGATTCTGATGTTGAAATGGTATTGAAGCAATCATCATTTCTTCCTTGCTCGTAGATGGTGAATTGATCCGCGGTCAAACCTGATACTGGACTTCCATCACTATTAGAAACTTTAAAGAAAATAGAAACTTTACCCGGATCAGTAGTGTACTGGTCTTGAATAGATAAGACTAAGTCGTTTTCACCAAGGTCAAGGCAGTTATCAACGGCTTGGCCCTCTCCGAATCCATCACCTGTATTCAAAGCATAATTTACATCATCATCGGCATTCCCGCAGGAAACAAATAACGAGATAGATAGAAAAAATAAAACAAGTTTTAAGGAGGAATTCATTTTCGTGATTTTTACGTTCAACCATCACAACGTTAATTTTCGATTTAAAGTATGAAGAAGATAAAAAAAGATGTTAATTATTGTTAAGGCCTTAAAAGAGATGTTTCAATTCATTTTTTTTAAAAAAGGGCGCCCAGAATAATCAAATGTTTTAATTCAATGTAATTTCGGAATAAGAACATCTTAAAATCAGTTTTAAAAACAAACTTAAACATACGGCTAAATCTAGCTTTCAAAAGACCAAAGGAAAAGTTAAAGTCATGATCAAAAGTTAAAATTTTAATACCTTGTAAGTATCTTAATCGAGAAACAAAACTAAAACGATATATATGCCAACGTATCAACTTACGGTAAACGGAAAAGCCCATACGGTAGAAGCCAGTGAAGAAACTCCATTGCTATGGGTTTTACGAGATCATTTAAATATGGTCGGCACAAAATTTGGTTGTGGAATAGCACAATGTGGCGCTTGTACGGTTCATGTTGATGGAAACGCAACACGAAGTTGTTCCTTACCCGTAGCATCTGCTGAAGGTATGAGCATCACAACGATAGAAGGGCTGTCCGAAGATGGTTCACATCCGGTACAACAAGCTTGGAAAGAGGTAGATGTTCCACAATGTGGGTATTGCCAAGCGGGTCAGATGATGACCGCTTCCGCTTTTTTAGCGAAAAATCCGAGCCCAACAGAAGAAGAGATCAAAGACGCAATGAACGGTAACATTTGTAGATGTTCCGCTTATAATCGCATTAAGAAAGCGGTAGGCGTAGCTGCTGAAAAAATGGCCTAAAAAATACTGTTACGCTTTTGAAAAAACCAAAAGCCGAAATTCTATAATATACTGTTCATGTCAAAATCATCCATACAATTTAGTAGAAGAAATTTTTTACGAACGTCATCTCTTGCGAGCGGAGGTCTTTTAATAGGTTTCAACCTTTTTACAGCATGTAAATCTGATGTAAAACCGCCGGTAGATTTAGCCGATTTGAATTACAACGATTTTAATGCTTTTATAAAAATAGCCAAAAATGGTGCGGTGACTATTTTTTCGCCCAATCCGGAAATCGGTCAAGGTGTAAAAACATCAATGCCCATGATTATTGCCGAAGAATTAGATGTTTCTTGGGATAATGTATACGTGCAGCAAGGGGTTCTTGACACTAAAAACTATACAAGACAAATTGCGGGTGGTAGCCAGTCCATCCGTTTTGGTTGGGATGCGCTACGACAAACAGGAGCTACGGCAAAACAAATGTTAGTGAATGCAGCTGCGGCACGATGGAGTGTAGATGCTTCTGAGCTTACGGTAAGTGAAGGTGTAATTACCAATAAAGCGGGAGAAACCTTGGGTTATGGTGATGTTGTAGATGATGCGGCCGTTTTAGAGGTTCCTGAAAATGCCGTTCTAAAAGAACCAAAGGACTATAAAATTATAGGTACCGACAGACGTAATGTAGATATTGATAAAATTGTTACTGGTCAACCCTTGTTTGGGATTGATTACAAGGAAGAAGGTATGTTATATGCCTCAGTCCTTAGACCGCCGGCATTTGGACAAGAATTGGTTTCTTTTGATGCTACAGAGGCTAAAACATTACCCGGTGTAGTTGATGTGATTCAAATTGGCGATATGGCAAAAGCCTTATTGGATAAAGAAGAAGTGAATTGGACTGCACAACTAAGCGGTAGCGGAAAGGTTGTTGTTTTGGCAAAAACAACCTGGGACGCTTTTAAAGGCAAAAAAGCCATTAAAGCTGTTTGGTCAGATGCTACACCTTTAGAAAGCACTGAATTTCATGATGAAAAATTAAACGGTCTTTTAGACGGTAAAGATTTTGTTACCATGAGAAAAGATGGTGATGTTGTAAAAGCATTCGCTGCGGCAGATAAGGTTTTGGAACGTACCTATGAGTCGCCGTTCTTGCCTCATAACTGTATGGAGCCTATGAACTTCTTTGCCAATGTAACCGATGAAAAAATACATTTGGTAGGACCTGTGCAAACTCCTGAAGATGCGGCGAACACCGTTGCAGAACTTTTGGGCAGGGATATTGAGGATATTCATTTAGAGATGACCCGTATGGGCGGAGGTTTTGGTAGAAGACTCTATGGGGATTTTGTCTATGAAGCAGCAGAAATAAGTGCTACAATCAAAAAGCCAATTAAAATGGTTTCTTCTCGGGAAGATGATATGTCTACCGGCGTGTACAGACCAGCAATTAAATATAGAATCAAAGCTTCTTTTAAAAATGGGCAACTTAGTGGTTACCATTTAAAAGAAGCTGCTATTAACGGAAATATGTATGGATTAATCCCTAACTTCTTCCCGGCCGGTACAGTAGAGAATTATCAGGTAGATGTCGCTAATTACAAGAGTAATATTACTACTGGAGCCTGGCGCGCACCATTCACCAACTTTTTGGCCTATGCAGAGCAGAGTTTCTTTGATGAACTTGCGGAGGAAATGGAGGTCGATAAAATTAAGATGCGTTTAGACCTTTTAGAAAAAGTAAAAGGAACGGATGATGAGCGAATTCAATATTCGGCAGAACGTATGCAAAACGTAATTAAAATGGCCGTTGATAAATCTGGTTGGGGCAATCAACCTAAAGGAACTTATCAAGGATTTGTGGCCTATTATTGTCATAACACGCACGTTGCCGAAGTTGCCGATGTACAGATTGAAAAAGGTCTGCCAGTGGTCAAAAAAGTAACTTGTATT
This sequence comes from Zobellia nedashkovskayae, assembly GCF_015330125.1. Taxonomy (NCBI): domain Bacteria; kingdom Pseudomonadati; phylum Bacteroidota; class Flavobacteriia; order Flavobacteriales; family Flavobacteriaceae; genus Zobellia; species Zobellia nedashkovskayae. Next base: position 3,777,661 of record NZ_JADDXR010000002.1, read on the forward strand.
GTAGATTGTGGAATTGTAGTAAACCCATTAGGAGCATTAAACCAGATTGAAGGGGGTATTGTAGACGGAATAGGCCATAGTATGTATGGTAGTTTTGGTTTTGAAAATGGAGTGCCTACAGCCAATAATTATGATACATATCGTTTAGGCCGTATGAAAGACGCAGCGGTTGTGGAAACACATTTAGTTCAAAATGAACTTTCGCCAACAGGATTAGGAGAGCCAACATTACCGCCTGCAGGAGGGGCGGTAGCCAATGCACTTAAGGCAGCAACAGGTAAAAGAGCGTACAAACAACCTTTTATAGAACAAGCAGAGTTGTGGAAGGTAAAAGAAGAGGATATTTTGGGCTAGTGAATTCGGTTCCAATCAATATACTTTCTTTATTCGATTACGTTGTGTATGACACATGAATTAAAACACATAGTTACAGCCTATAAGGCTGCTAAAGATAAGAAGCAAAAGACCGTCCTAGCGACGGTCGTTGCTTTAGAGGGCTCCTCGTACCGTCGTCCAGGAGTTCGCATGCTTATCCGTGAGGACGGCAAGAGGATAGGAGCGGTAAGTGGCGGTTGTGTAGAAAAGGAAATCATCAGACAGGCTCAAACTGTATTTACAGATGATATCCCCAAGATGATGATTTACGATGGCCGCTATCGGTTGGGCTGCGAGGGCATTCTTTATATATTGATAGAGCCTTTTGCTCCAAGCTCGACTTTCCTTGAAGCTTTTGAGCTCACATTGAGTCGCAGGACGCAATTTAAAATCATTTCCTCCTTTAGTAAGGACGAAGGTAACAACACAAGCCTAGGTTCTTTTTTTATTATAGGAAGAGAGAAATTTGGAATGCGGAATAATGTTGTTTTAACGGATGATAGGGAGCGGTTTGAGCAAGAAATGAACCCTTGTTTTAAGCTGATTATAATTGGTGCGGAACATGATGCGGTCCAGTTATGTTTTTTTGCTTCTTTAACGGGTTGGGAAGTTACTATTGTGGCTTCTGCAGCAGAGGAAAAGAATATAAGTGATTTTCCCGGAGCGAGTCTTTTTCTATCGGAAGAACCAGAAATGTTATCGCTTAATTCTATAGATGAACAAACTGCAATCGTTTTAATGACACATAGTTATGTGCGCGACTTAAAGTATTTGTTAGCTATTAAAGAATCACGTCCTGTGTATTTAGGAATGTTGGGCCCTGCAAAACGAAGGGAGAAACTTCTAAATGAATTCATAGAAAATTATCCTGAAGTTTCAGATGCTTTTTTTGATACAATCCACGGTCCGGCAGGATTGGACATAGGTGCGGAAACCGCTCAGGAAATCGCTATGGCCATTCTTTCTGAAATACTATCGGTTACAAGAAATAAAGAGCCCATAATGCTCAAAAACAAACAAGGGAGAATACATACCTAATGAAAATTATGCCGCATCGTATTGCAATTTTAATATTGGCTGCCGGGGCTTCCACAAGAATGGGACAACCAAAACAGCTCCTTCCTTGGAAAGATACTACTTTGTTGGGGCATGCTATTCAGACCGCTAAATCTACGGATGCAATTGAGGTTGTCACTGTATTGGGCGCAAATGCTAAATTGATACAATCTCAAATTAAGGAAGAAGTAATTTTTATTCAAAATACCGCTTGGCAATCAGGTTTAGGTGGTTCTATTGCTTGTGGAACTGAATGGCTACTTCAGTCGAATATAGAGTTTGATGGGCTATTGATTACGCTGGCGGATCAACCTTTAATCGATTTTAAATATCTTGATAAACTTATTAGCACGTTCTCTGAGCATACGGATAGAATCATAGCTTCGACCTATAGAAATAGGGCAGGAGTACCGGCACTTTTCCCTAAGAAATATGTGAATACTTTATTGAAGTTAGATGAAGATTTTGGTGCGAAACATCTCTTGGAGCAAGAACAGGATACTATTATTACAATTCCTGCAGAAAATCGTATTAGTGATGTGGACACAGAGGAAGATTACGAACAATTAAAGAATAGGCATGAATTTGAAAATTAATCTTGTATTTATACTACTGGCGTGCAATGGTTTGGTCGCCCAAGAAATGGGCTTTGAAGAGTATAATCCAAAATCTACCTTGGTGGTTCCGGTGAATGAGGTGACAAAAGCGAAATATCCTTTTATAGACATTCATAGTCATCAAAGAAATATGAGTGCGCAAAGCCTTAATGGTTTGGTGAAAGATATGGATGCCATGAATGAAGCTATTATGGTAAACCTAAGCGGAGGCTCTGGGAGTAAATTAGCGGAAAGCGTAGATAATATCGCTGAAAATTATCCTAATAGATTTGTTGTCTTTGCCAATGTAGATTTTGATGGAGCGGGAAAATCAGGTTGGATAGAAAAGACTGTGGACCAACTAGAAGCCGATATTAAAAAAGGAGCTAAAGGCTTAAAAGTATTTAAAAGTCTAGGGCTTAGAAATGTAGATGTTGACGGAAAGCGATTGGCGGTTGATGATATACGCTTAGACCCTATTTGGGCAAAGTGTGGGGAATTGGGTGTTCCTGTATTGATTCATTCCGCTGACCCAAAATCGTTTTGGGATGAAATGAATGCTGATAACGAACGGTGGTTGGAGTTAAAAACACATTCACGTAGAAAGCGCTCAGACACGGACCCTGCTCCCTGGCAACAAATTATAGATGAACAGCACCATGTGTTCAAAAAACATCCGAATACAAAATTTATTAGTGCGCATATGGGTTGGTATGCCAATGACTTAAAACAATTGGGCGGTTTCTTAGATGACTTGCCAAATATGTATGTGGGTATAGCTGCCGTAATTGCAGAACTTGGCCGACAGCCGCAAAATGCACGTGAATTTTTTACAAAGTACCAAGATCGTATCCTATTTGGAAAGGATAGTTGGAAGCCAGAGGAGTTTCCTACCTATTTTAGGGTCTTAGAAACCAATGACGAGTATTTTCCTTACTATAAGAAATATCATGCTTTCTGGGCCATGTATGGGCTTAATTTACCCGATGAAATATTAAAAAAAGTATATTACAAGAACGCCCTTAGTTTGGTTCCGGGCTTAGATAAAAGTTTGTTTCCTAAAGACTGATTAGGGTACAGTCCATGTCAATTTTATCTGAAAGCTTAACGCTTATTTTTTGGAGAAACTCTTAAAACAAGCGAAATTACATCTCAAACCCTAAAATCTATTTCTATGTGCACAAAAGCCCAATGCTATATAATTCCACCATACTTACTTGAGAAGCTCGCCAAACATGGTAATATGAGTTGCAAAAGAGCTTTGAACGATACAGGAAGAATTGCGGAACGTAGACGCAATAGTCTAAACAATCTTTTGCTACGCAACCAAGCGGAAGGGAGTGGAGAGCGTTTCGTATACGATTCTCAGAACCAATTTGAGCAGCGAATGAAGCTAGTCAGGCAAGAAGGACAAGAGCCTGTAGAAGATGAAAGTGTGAATAACGCATATGATACTTCAGGCTTTGTTCGTAAATATTTTCTGGAGACATTTGGACTAAATTCTATTGATGGAAACGGGCTAGATATAATTTCCAACGTACATTATGGTGAAGCATATAACAATGCATATTGGGATGGTGATGAAATGACTTACGGCGACGGTGACGGTAAAGAATTCACAGATTTTGCAAGTGCTATTGATGTTGTTGCTCATGAGCTTGCCCACGGTGTAACGCAGTTTTTTGCCAACTTGGAATACCAAAGTCAGCCAGGAGCACTTAACGAGCATTTTTCTGATGTATTCGGAACGATTATCAAACAAAAATACCTAGAGCAAGACATTGCTAATGCCGATTGGTTAATTGGAGACAGCGTGGTAACCGAAGAATTTCCAGGAGTTGCAATTCGCTCTATGAAAGCACCTGGTACGGCAAATGATTTTGATACGCAACCAGATCATATGGATAACTATTACAATGGGATGGGGGATAACCAAGGTGTACATATCAATTCTGGGATACCTAACAAGGCCTTTTATCTATGCTGCTTAGAAATTGGTCTTGATGATTGTGCATTGATATGGTTTGAGACATTAAAGGCGCTATGGCGTACGGCTGACTTTAACGATATGGTAGAAACGTTGGTAAGTACTGCACAAAAGTTAATTTCAGAAGATAAAGTGGCTCAAAATGCTGTAGAAGCCATAAGCATGAGTTTTACTCAAGTAGGTCTAACCCCAATAGTTGTCTAATGAAGTACGATATAAACATAGAAGGAGGTTTTACAGCTATTCCTAAGCATTTTGAGGGAGAAGTTAAACTGGGTAAAGAAGAAGAAAAAGAAATGCGTGAGGCCGTTAGCCTTAAGCGTGAAGACCACAGCCAACTGAGGGACGGTTTTACCTATACCGTAAAATTTACGGATGAAGATGGAATTTATGAGTCGCAATTTAACGAGTCTAATTTACCTAAGAAAATCAGACATTTTATAACCGATATTCAAAAGGGAAATACCTGAACTGCAAGTAAAATACGGAATGGAATGAAAAAACCTGAACTACTTATTTTTGACATTAATGAAACCCTTTTGAATCTAGACCCTTTGGCCTCAGCTATAAACGAGGCTTTAGATTCAAAACATGCTTTTGCATTATGGTTCAGGACCTTACTGCATTACTCTTTAGTTGAAACTTTAAGTGGTAATTACGAAGATTTTGGTGCCATTGGAAAGGCTACGCTGAAGATGACCATGCTAAAGTTCGATAAAAATATATCGGAAGATGACATGGATTCTATTTTAGGTAACATCAAGAAATTACCACCTCATGATGATGTTAAAGAAGGCTTGAAAATATTAAAAGACGCGGGTATAAAACTGGTGGCTCTTTCTAATAGCAATGAGAATTTATTAAAGGAACAATTACAGTTTGCAGGAATTGCTTCTTATTTTGATGCTATAATGTCTGTGGAAGTGGTCTCAAGTTATAAACCAGAAGCGTCACCTTATAAGGCTGTTCTTGGGAAAATGAGCGTATCGGCAGAAGATACCATGATGGTTGCCGCACATGGTTGGGATATTTTGGGAGCTAAACGAGCAGGTTTGCGAACCGCATTTGTTGCACGCAAAGGTCACGCTATTTATCCGTTAGACGGAGCGCCGGAACTAATAGGCAAAACTATTCTAGAAGTTGCCCACACAATTTTGAAAAACTAGTCTCTTTCTAGCTTTTCTTCTTTGTTTAGACTACCGTAGTCTTGAAAAATACCGCAAGAGTGTTCTTTCTTGATCAAAGACTTTTCTGCTTGCTTCTTCTTTCTGGCCAAAACTTCTATTTGAGGAGATAAGTAACCCATGATTTTTTGTTTTTTAGGTATCGTTAAAACGCCTTTAGTTTAAAATTGTTGTCTCTGTTTTCGGTTTTTAGTCGAAATACAATTCAAATGTAAATTTGTAATTTGAATTCAGATATAACTTTACAAAAAAATTGTGATTTGTTCACCTATCTATTGAAAATGAACAGGATAGAAGTATTCAATGGTTTTCCAAAAAAGGCCGTAGATAATGTTGAAAGTGCGTAAAAACGCCTAGAAAAAATACAATAATTAAGATTTTTGTTGAAGAATCTATAATACTACAAGTTGCTTTTCTATATAGCTTTTTACCAGCATTAAATTCATTTTTAGAACTAATGCGGCAGAAGGTATATTATCATCTTCAATAGCAGAAATTATAGCATCGTGCTGATCGTTGGAATTGTAATGAAAGGAATCGTTGGACATAAAAGCACGTTCATAGAAGAAAACCCTAGTTTTTAAATCTTTCAGTATTTGTTGAAATACAGGATTCTTATAGTTGCAGGTTAGAAGCCTATGAAACTCCATATAGGCATTCACACGTTCCAAAGCATCTTCGGCATTTGCAATAAGGTCTCTTTGCTTTTTAAGTTTGGAGATTGAAGATTCATTAAACGTAGATTCTTCTAGTGCTAGAACTTCTAAGTGGGCAACAAGCTCATAAAGGTTTTTGGCTTCGTCTGGATTAGCGGCAGCAATTACAAATCCGCGGTTGGGAATAGCTCGTATGATGTGGGATTGCTGTAGCTGCGTCAAAGCCTCCCGAATAGGAGTTACGCTTACTTTCAACTTTCTAGATAATGCAGCCAGATTAATGCCTTGTCCGGGTTGTAAATCGCCCTTTTGCATTTGTCTCAAAAGGTGTTCTCGTACTTTATCACGTAGTATAATACTCATTCCCATATGGTAAATATATGGTATCGTATACGATTTTTCAGTTCTTTTTATTAATTATTTTCTTTAAGTTTAGAAGGAATTATAGGAAAGTTTAGATTAAAATTTTACCATGTATATAGGTTTTGGTGCCGTTCATCCAAATAACGTCCTGAACTATAATATACTGCACCATTCTCCGTTTTTGCACGATAACCTTAAATTTTAAATATGACTTCCTATTTTAAACTTATTAGACCTTATGTTCTTGTTGGTGCATTTTCGCTGTTAGCTTTTAGTTGTTCCGATGATGTTGATGAAATTTTGGATATGGATCAAAAACAAGAAGAGGAGCAAGAACAAAAATTAGTAGTTGAACAGACAGAGTTAGCTGCTATTTTTGATTTGGATGATATGTCTAGTGCTGCAGATGGTATGATTAGTGGAATTTACGGCGATCGGAATTCTGCAAATTCCGGAAAAGATGAAACATGCTATACGGCAGTTTATACGGAAAAAGGTTTTTCCGCAACTTTTGATAATTGTACAGCAGCAGCCAATGATTATTTAATGAACGGGTCAATAGAAGTTGTGTACGGTGGTGAAGAAGATTCTCATGATTACACGGTATCCTATATTGATTTTTCTGTTGGTGGAATTAAATTGAATGGAGAAAGGTCAGTAGGAATCTCTGTTGAGGAATCTATTAACGGATATGATTTAGTTTTTGATGTTGGTGTTAATATGGATGTAGTTTTGGAAGACGGTCGTGAACTTTCTGAAGAAGGAGATAAGAACTATAGATTTGTTTCACCGGATTCTGGTGAAGGTTTTGTTTTACAAATGAACGGTGAATGGACGGTAACTTCTGATGATGATACCTATAACATTGACATTGTAAATGTGCTACAAGCAGAGTCGTCTTGCGATTATATAGGAAAAGGTCTAATGGAGCTTTCTAAAAATGGATTAACGGTAGATGTTAATTTTGGTGACGGTACTTGTGATGACCTGGGTGAGCTTATCTATCCTGATGGAACCACAGAAACAATTTCTCTAGAAGATTAATTTCTGAAGTAAAACAATAATAAAAAAAAACCCTTGTCTTCAATAGATAAGGGCTTTTTTTATGAGCTCTACAGGGCAAGAAACACTAGAGCGTTTTTACATATTCTAATAAAGCCAAACGTTGTTGGTCAGTTAATTTATCACCAAAAGTATGTCCGCCGTTTCCATATCCCTTTAAAGTGGTGTCATAGGTTTCTTTATCTATTTTGGAAACTTCTTCGGTATAATTCCAACCTAAATTTTCTTTGTCATAATCGGTACTATTAAAACTTCTGCTCCAGTATGTGGGTCGTTTAGAGCTATCCAACACTTCGGCAATAGTAGCTACGGAACCATTATGAAAGTAAGGTGCGGTTGCCCAAACACCATTAAGTGGAGGAGCAATATATCCACCCTCGGCATTAAATTCCAAACCGGCAGACCCTGTTCCAAACCAACCGGTATTAAACCAATCTAGAAAGTAGTCATTTACATCAGACGGTGTGGTGTAAAGGTTAGAGAGCGCAGCGTCCGTACCAATTGTTTTAAGTGCCACAAGAAGGTTTGGAAATTCTTCATTCTCGCCATAAGAGCCATGGCATTTCACACAATTATCTTCAAAAACAGGTTTGCCTTCAGCTGCTAAATCGGCATCAATTTCAAAAGGGTAGGCAGGGGTTTCTATGTCATAGATATAGGCTAGTACATCTGGCATTTTTGGATCTAATTCTTCTGCTTTTGTTTGGTCATCCAGGGTTAATAATGCAGACCCAATGAACGATTTACAAAAATCTTTACGTCCTATACCGTGATAAAAAAGAGCGTTTTTTTTCTTTAATAACCACCAGGCAGGTACATCTGTAGGAATAACTTCTTCACTTACGTTTACATAAGGTGAATCTGTCCATTCTAGCGTATTCTTATCTCTGTGGGCGGCTAAAACCCTGGTGATTTTATCGGCAGGATTAGCACCTCGGGTTTCAGTAAGTGTTTTAGGACCAATGGCTTCTATGCTCTTTCTAAACTGATCATAAGCTTTCCATTCGTCACTTTCTCGTCCCCCGTATAGTAAGGAAACACCGGCGCTGACCAAACCAATGTTCTCGGCTCTGTTTATAGTGAAATCGGCTGCATGATTACCTAAGCCTACAATAAACTCATCGTTTATAAAGCTTGCATGGCAAGACATACAATTGGGCGATACGATTCTAACACCATTTGCTGCCGTAACCGCTGTGTATTCATAAGCAATATTGGCATTGTCTCCTGTACGCTCCAGTAGGTTTGTGTTGTCTTCTCCGGTACCTTGTACAAACGCATCGTAAGGCACACCGGAACTCATATAATTTCCGGTAATCAAAAATTCATATCCTTTAGTGGCATCGCCAAGTCTTTGTGGAGATGCTGGTATTGCATTTACCTCTATGATATCGGTGGGTTCTGGTTCTGGCTGGGGAGTAGCGGTTTCTTCATCCGGATTGGGTACGGATTCATATTCATTGCTATCACCAGAACAAGCATAGCCTAAGAATAATAGGCCAACTAACGCGAGGATATTATAGTGCTTTTTCAAAATATAAAGTTTTATTCACCTGTAGGAGAACGATATGACTCGGCCGAAAGATAGTAATAAAGGTGAATAAAGTTATTTATAGCTATAAAAAAATTGAAAGTTGAGCAAACATAAAAAGAGCTTTTCAAAACTAATCAACATGCATCTTTTTACATTTCAATTTCAAAATATGACTTCTTTGTGCTCTTAATTTATGAAATATACGAAATTACTCAATAAAAAGGAATTAAACGACATGGTATCCTCCTTAAATTAATCTCATTAAGGTGCTGATAATTAGATTATTATAAGTTGTTAATAGGATTATCTATGTCTTCTGTTTTTCTGGGATTTCTAGAGATTAAAATGCAAATAAAATCAAAATAATTTCTTACCTTATCCTCCTAATTTTAAAACAAGAAAAATAGCGCATGGCTAAATCGCAGCAAACCTATAATAAGACTGAAAAAGAGAAGAAACGTTTGAAAAAACGTGAAGAGAAACAAAAGAAAAAAAATGCACGTAAAGTCGCTTCAAAAGAAAATGACGAAGGAATTCCTTTCGCCTATGTTGACTTTAACGGTAACCTTGTAGATACGCCACCGGATCCTTCACAAAAGGTTCAGATTGATGCTGAAGATATTGTTTTGGGAATTCCTAAGAAAGAAGAAGGTGATCAAGAAGAATTTGATCCAGTTCGTAATGGTAAAGTATCTTATTTTGATTTCTCTAAAGGTTTCGGTTTTATTATCGATTCTGAGAATCAAGAAAAATACTTTGTTCACGTAAGTGGCCTTATCGATGAAATTAACGAGAACGATAAAGTTTCTTTTGAGCTAGAAAAAGGTATGAAGGGCATGAATGCCGTTCGTGTCAAGAAAATATAGTAAGACTACTGCTATTCAATTTTCGAATGGTATGAAATTAAATAGGACATAGCATTTGTCCGTTTTCTGCATCTATGAAAAAATTCATTTTAGTTTTTTCACTTGCGTTAATCGTTCTAAGTTCTTGTAAACCAACTGCTAAAAGTTTGTTTAATGGTAAGGGCTTAAATGGTTGGCATATAGATGTTCCGGCAATGGACAGCACGGATGCAAGAAATCCCTTTATTATAAGAAATGGCATGTTGGTTAGCTTAGGCACACCAGCAGGCCATATTATTACAGATGCCTCCTACGAAGACTTTCGTTTGGATGTAGAATACCGTTTTGCGGGTGAACCTGGCAATTGTGGTGTTTTGGTTTTTGCTTCAACTCCACGTTCGCTTTACAAATTGTTTCCAAAATCCATTGAAGTCCAAATGATGCATGAAAATGCTGGGGACTTTTGGTGCATTGTTGAGGATATTACCGTAGATGATATGGCAGAACGCCGCGGACCCAAAGAAGAATGGGGTATTACCGAAGGTAAAAAACGCAGAATACTTAATCTAACAGATGGTTCAGAAAAGCCTGTGGGCGATTGGAACCATATGACTATTGAGTGCCTGAAAAATGAAATAAAGGTTTGGGTAAATGGTGACTTAGTAAATCATGGTTATGATGCTACCGCGCAAACCGGGCAAATTGCATTACAGGCAGAAGGCTCTGAGGTGGAGTTTCGTAAAGTAGAGCTACTACCTATTAGTAAACTGACAGAGTAAATACGATTTACCTATTCTTTCAAATTCAATTCCGCAGGTAAATTCGGAAAATCAACCACATCAGAAGGATTCATTCCTTGAAGCGTCACCGTTCCTATTCGTACCCGTACCAATCGTAAGGTAGGAAAACCTACTACTGCAGTCATCTTTCTCACTTGTCTAAATCTACCTTCCGTTAAAGTAACGGACAACCAAGAATTTGGTCTATGTGAACCCACGCGCAGTAAATGATGGGGTTTTGGGAAATCAGGCTCCTCGCTTATCAGTTTAGCTTGGCAAGGTTTGGTCAAATACTTTTTTCCTTCAATACCAATTTCCACTCCTTTTTGTAATTTTTCTATGGCTTCGGGGGTAATGACACCATCTAATTGGGCGTAATATTCTTTTTCAATTCCCGAGCGGTTAACCGTATCGCTTAGTTTTCCATCGGTAGTCATTAAAAGGAGCCCTTCGGATTTTAAATCCAATCGGCCTATGGCCATAACGTCATCTTCAAAAGGGTACAGCTCACTTATAAAACGCTTGGAACGTTTTTCCTTTTTGTTATTGGAGCCCATTTGACTGATGAGTCCAAAGGGTTTGTACATTTTAAAATGTTGATGGGCCATTAAAAAAATTTATGATGCAAAGGTAGTAAAGACTTATGCTTAAAACCTAAGTGTTCTGTGGTTATAGATCATTCATTAATATGCTTCTGGGTTAAAAATGAATTATTCTGCATCAAGGTAAAAGGGCAGTGTGTCTTAAATTTGTGGTAACTAAAAAATGATGAAATGGAAAATGTATTAGTAGCTGGTGCAAATGGTACCACAGGAAAAAAAATAGTAACACTTTTAAATCAATCTCAATATTTCACTCCTATAGCAATGGTTCGTAAAGAATCTCAAAAGGAACAATTTGAAAAAGATAATATCACCACTGTTATGGGTGATTTGGAAGAAGATATAGCGCATACCGTAAAAAATATAGATAAGGTAATTTTTGCAGCTGGTTCTGGCGGAAAGAAAGTTAAAGAAGTAGACCAGGAAGGAGCTAAAAAAATGGTAGATGCAGCAAAATCCGGTCATTTAAAGAAATTTGTAATGTTAAGCTCTATGGGAGCTGACAACCCAGAACAGGCCAGCGACTTAAAGGATTACTTGAAGGCCAAACATAATGCAGATGTCCATCTAAAAGATAGTAATCTAACCTACGCCATAGTGCGTCCAGGTTCTTTGACGAATGATAAGGGAACAGGGAAAATAAAAGCGGCATCTAGTTTAGGGAATTCTGGCTCTATTAGCAGAGATGATGTAGCGCAGACATTAGTCCGTGCATTGCATGATGATGCCGTGAAGAATGCCACTTTTGAGATTTTGGAAGGTGAAACTTTAATTGGAGAGGCTATAGATTCCGTTTCATAAATTGTGGATATTTTCGTTCGTACCAAAAGATTGTAATATATTAGGGTTTGCTTTTAAGTAAGCCCTTTTTTTTGTCCAATTTTAAAACTTCAGTTAGCATATATGCATAGAAGAGATTTTATAAAACAGAGTAGTTTGGCTTCGGTGGCAACCTTACTGCCGGTAACTGGTTTTACTTTAGAGAACAAACCAAAGTTTAAAATGGGATTGCAGCTTTTCACCATTCGTGATGCCATGAAAACGGACCCGTTGGGTAGCCTTAAAAAGGCAAAAGCAATGGGCTATCAAGATTTAGAAATTTACGGTTTTGACCCAGAGAACATTGGCTATTACGGTTATAAAGCAAAAGAATTCAAACAGATTCTAGATGACCTTAATCTTACGACTACCAGTGGTCATTATGATTTCTCGTCATACTTTGATAAGCCAGAGGATGAGCTTAAAAAATACTTGGATGCCTGTATAGAAGGAGCTCATATGCTGAACAAACCTTATATTACTTGGCCTTGGTTGGCACCTGAATTCCGAACCATTGAAAACTATAAGGTGCTTAGCGGCAAACTCAATTGGATGGCAGAGCACGTAAATTCCGCTGGACTTGGTTTTGCCTATCACAACCATGATTTTGAATTTACGGACCACAATGGTCAAATTGGTTATGATATCATTCTACAAGAGACCGACCCCAAATTGGTAAAACTACAGATGGATATGTATTGGGTAATGCACTCCTCAAAAAAAACACCACAGGAACTTATAACGGAACAGCCTGGGCGCTACGTGATGTGGCATATAAAAGATATGGATAAAGTTACCCAAGATTATACGGAGTTGGGTAACGGGTCTATTAACTATGCCGCCATGTTATCCAATATAGATCAAGACGCTTTACAGTATTATTATATAGAACAAGGAAGCAACTTTGCCCAAAATTCTATGAAAAGTATAGCGGACAGTGCAGAATTCTTCAAGAAAAATTTAAAACAATATCTCTAACAAAATAAACAGATGAAAAATTTTACATTAAAGACATTTTTGATTGTTATGACATTTGTGGGTTTTACCGCCTGTAATGAAAAGAAGCAAAAGGTTGAAGAAAAGGAACCGATGGTTACCTATGATGAACCAGAATCTAAATTGCCCATAGACCGATTGAAATTACCAAACGGATTTAAAATTGAGGTTTTTGCGGATAGTATTGATGGCGCTCGTTCCATGGCCATGGGGGATGATGGTACTTTGTTCGTGGGAACAAGAAATGAAAAGAAAATTTATGCCATTCAGGATCGCGATAAAGATTTTAAAGCGGATAGAGTAATTGAACTTGATACCACATTAGAGTCGCCTAACGGTTTAGCTTTTAGAAATGGATCACTTTATGTGGCAGATGTAAGCAAGCTTTTTAGATATGATAATATTGAAGCGAATTTAGATAGCGTACCAGAGCGAACAGTAATTTATAATGATTTTCCAGAGCCGTTTCATCATGGGTGGAAGTACATAGCTTTTGGTCCTGATGATAAATTATATGTACCCGTAGGTGCACCTTGTAATATTTGCGATTCTACTGCAGTAGATGAGCGTTTTGCTACGATTTCCCGTATGGACCCAGACGGAAGCAATCGTGAGGTTTATGCAAGGGGAGTTCGTAATACCGTAGGTTTTGATTGGCACCCAGAGACCAAAGAAATGTATTTTACGGATAACGGTAGAGATATGATGGGTGATGATATTCCTCCTTGTGAGTTAAACCGAGTTACGGAAGCTGGCCAACATTTTGGCTTTCCATTTTGCCATGGTGGGACTATTCCGGATCCTGAATTTGGTAGCCAACGCCCATGTTCGGATTTTGTAGCGCCTGTTCAAACCTTAGATGCGCATGTGGCTCCTTTGGGAATGAAGTTTTATACAGGAGATATGTTTCCGGAAAAATATAAGCAGTATGCCTTTATTGCGGAGCATGGTTCATGGAACCGTTCTAAAAAGTCTGGGTATAAAATTTCTTTGGTGAAAATAGAGAATAACGAAGCCGTGTCTTATGAAACTTTTATAGAAGGTTGGTTAGATCAGGAAAGCCAAGAAGCTTTTGGTAGACCAGTAGACATACTGCTACTTAAAGATGGTTCGCTTTTAATTTCCGATGATTTTGGTGATGCTATTTATCGTTTGAGTTATGATGATGGGGAAAGCCAAGTGGCTAGTTTAGAGTAGATGGTTAATTAAAAGTTTATTGTACGTGCTAATATAGCTCAACAATTCTAATCGATTTGAGAAGTAATCCAAAACATATAGTAAAGCAAAATTTATTGTTTCCCATTGGGTTACTGGTTTTTATGGCAGCTATTATATTTGGATTTATAATACTCACTTATGAGTTGGAGGTACCTCTTGTGATCAAGTTTATTTTTATTGGAATCCCATTGGTTGTAGTTGTCTTCCACTTTTTACAACGTATATTTTCATGGGAGCTAATACTCTACGAAAATATTGTTGAAATCAGCAAACCTTTTGGACAGAATAAAAATAGTCGAAGGAGAATTAATTATGGAGAAATAAGAGAAGTTGACTTTTTACAAGGGCGTAAGCTGTTGACTAGTATGAAAATCTTCACCAATTCTGGAAAAAAATACAACGTGCTTCTGGATAATAGTTTTATGGAAATTTCAAAAATATTATTTTCTCTAGAAAATTCTGGAGTAACTGTTAGGCTCAATTGTGACAATAGAACTAAGAGAAAACTAAGAAAGTTAAGGGAAAAAAATGTTTAGAAAATGGTTTGAAATAATAAGGAAAGACTCACTGCTAAAAGTTAACATCTTCATACATCCTGTAAGCCAAAATTCCATTCAAATATGAAAATAACCACAAGCACTCTCAATGATATTCCAGAAATATTTAGGCTGTATAAATTGGCTACGGATTTTCAAAAAGTAAAATTCCCCGATAACCAGTGGCCTGAATTTGAAAAAGACTCTATAACAACAGAAGTTGTTGAAAACCGACAATTTAAGCTCTTAATTGACGATAACATAGCTTGTGTTTGGGCCATAACCTATGGTGATCCATAAATCTGGGAAGAGAAAGATAATGGCTCATCTGTCTTTATTCATCGTATAGCCACCAATCCTGAGTATAGAGGAAAGAATTTTGTACAAGCCATTGTAGCTTGGTCGAAAGACTTTACCGCAAAGGAAAACAAACAATACATTAGAATGGATACTTGTGGCAAGAACGATAAACTGATCAATCATTATAAAAGTTGTGGTTTTGATTTCTTGGGCATGAAGAAATTAAATAATACTTCAGATTTACCATCTCACTATCATAACGCAGATGTTTGCTTTTTTGAAATCAATTTAAATAAAACAAAAGAGTAATACACACCAGTAGATTTATCCATCAAACTAAACCAAATGAAACAAAGTACAAACCACATTCTTATTTTGTTAACCCTTTTTATTTCTATTTCTGCCTTTGCACAGGATTCCGTTTTTCCGGAATACGAGGTAAAAGAATTTTTATTTCAAGGACATGATGCCAAGGTAGTTTTTCCGAACAAAGCGAACTCAAATAATTATTGGATTTGGAGAGCACGCTTTTGGGGTGCTGAGCCACAAGTAGATAAAGCTCTTTTGGAAAAAGGATTTCATGTGTTGTATGTAGACGTTGCCAACTTATTCGGGAACGATGAAGCAGTGCAATTATGGAATGACTTTTATAAATTTTGTGTTTCGGAATACGGACTTAATCAGAAAGTGGTATTAGAAGGATTGAGCCGTGGAGGTTTAATTATTTATAATTGGGCGTCACAAAACACGGATAAGATTTTCAGTATTTATGCAGATGCACCCGTATGTGATATTAAAAGTTGGCCAGGAGGAATGTTCAGCGGCGAGGGAAATCCTAAAGCGTGGAAACTTTGTTTGGCTGCGTACGGACTGGACTCGGTTTCGGTTAAAAGTTTTGAGGGTATTCCTATTCATACGGGCATAAATGTTGCAAAAGCAGGTATTCCTGTAATTCACGTTTATGGAGATGCGGATGTTGTTGTTCCTTTTGAAGAAAATACGGCATTGCTCAAAGAGAATTTTGAAAAAGCAGGAGGCACCATGAAACTCATCAAAAAAGAAGGAGTTGGTCACCATCCTCATAGTTTGAAGGACCCTAAGCCTATTGTAGACTTTATTTTGAAAAGTATAAATTATACGGAATAACGAGTGTTGATACTTGCGTTCGGATTAAAAAACGAAAACTGAAATCAATATAATTTGGTAAGACCTCAATGAAGAACTGTATAAGTTTATTTTGGGTAAAACATCAAAAAATTAAGAGGGTTATTCGGCAAAACCAAGATGCTTACGCTAGCGCAAAAAAGATTTAATACAAGGGCGTTTAGCAACCTAGAACAGGACTATTCAAATGCATAAGTTAACAACAGATCTATATTTGGAGCCTATCACCATAGCTGAATATCAAGAGCTATATGATTTAATGTGTAAAATATATCCGCCTGCTTATGCACATTTGTGGCCGGACAAGGGAGCTTCGTATATAAGCAGTATATACGCTAAAGAGAATTTAGGTAGGGAGCTTGGTCAGCTAAATTCCGAATATTTTTTCATCACCTATAAAAATGAAAAAGCGGGAATTTTAAAAGTACTTTTAAATGAATCTTTGCCTACTGCCCATACTGTTAATGGAACCAAACTACAACGTATTTATTTAGGCCAGTCTCTGCAAGGTAAAGGTATTGGCAAAACGCTTATCCTTTGGATTGAGCAGGTATACAGAAACACGGAGAAATCAATTTTATGGCTAGAAGTTATGGATACACAACATCAGGCACTTCGGTTTTATGAGAAGTTAGGTTTTAAGAAGGTGAGTAGTTTTAGTTTTGATTCGGAATATATGTATGAATCTATGAGGGGCATGTACCGAATGGCTAAAGAAATTTGAGAATTTTACTTCCTCAATAGAGAAGTAAAAAATTAGTTCCATGCTATTAGTATACTTCCGCAAGAAAATTAAATCACTCTTTGTAACCAAGGTAACTGTGGAGACTTTGATTGTGAAATACCTTCGTACCATTATTAATTATAAACATAAACGTAATGGAACAAAATCAAGAATATGAGACCATCAGCATGCCAAGAATAGGAGATGCTGCACCAGAATTTAAAGCGGTAACAACACAAGGAGATATCAATTTTCCTGCGGATTATAAAGGGAGTTGGGTTATTCTTTTTAGCCACCCTGCCGACTTTACACCGGTTTGCACTTCTGAATTTATGACTTTCGCCTCCATGGAAGATAAATTTAATGAGGCAAATTGTAAGCTTGTAGGACTTTCTATAGACGGTTTGTACAGCCATATAGCGTGGCTACGTACTATAAAGGAAAAAATAGAGTACAAGGGAATGAAAAATATTGAAGTTACCTTTCCTTTGATTGAGGACATTAGCATGAATGTAGCTAAGAAGTACGGTATGATACAGCCCAATGAAGATACCACAAAGGCAGTAAGGGCAGTATTTTTCATAGACCCTAAAGGAATTATTAGAACTATGATTTACTATCCTTTAAGTTTAGGAAGAAATTTTGACGAATTATACAGGGTAATAATTGCTTTACAGGCAGCCGATGAATTTGATGTGGCAACTCCTGCTGATTGGCGCCCTGGCGACGATGTTATTGTTGGTCCCGCAGGTTCTTGTGGTACAGCTCAAGATAGAATGCAAGATGATGATATTGATTGTAAGGATTGGTTTTTCTGTACCAAGAAATTAGATAAAGATATGGTGCTGAATAGAATATTGAAAAAGAAGTTAGTAGCGGAAGTATAGCTTAAAATTTGTACTTAAAAAAAGAGGGTGCTGGTTTCAAAACCAACACCCTCTTTTTTTAGTTATATAGAAGCGTAGTGCTTGTACGTTTGCTTGATAGTAAATATCCTTATATTTAAATTTTTGTATAAAAAAAACATCATTTTAAATTAATCTGTATTTTTTAGAATTACAGAAGGGTATAGCGTAAGACCGTAATAAAAAACTATGTTTAAAAAAGTAGGTCCAGGGGTATTGGTAGCGGCAGCATTTATAGGTCCGGGCACGGTTACCGCCTGCACGTTGGCTGGAGTTGAGTTTGGCTATGCACTTTTGTGGGCTATGCTTCTTTCCGTAATCTCCACCATTATTTTGCAAGAAATGTCGGCTCGTTTGGGCATCGTCACCCAAAAAGGCTTGGCAGCTGTTATTAAGCAAGAATTAAAGACGCCTTGGGTAAGAAATACGGTCATCACCATTGTTCTAAGTGCCATCGTTATTGGTAATACTGCTTATGAAGCCGGTAATATAGGAGGGGCATCATTAGGACTGGAAGCCATTTTTGGAGAGCGGTTCATACCTTTTTATCCTTGGGTAGTTGGCTTTTCTGCATTTGTTTTACTCTATATAGGGGATTATAAAGTGCTAGAAAAAGTATTGGTTTCTTTAGTACTTGTTATGAGTCTTTCTTTTTTACTTACGGCCATAATCACTAAGCCCGATATTTTAGCTGTATTAAAAGGAGTGTTTGTGCCATCTGTTCCTAAGGAAAGTATATTAACGATTATAGCTTTGGTGGGTACCACTGTAGTTCCTTACAACTTGTTTTTACACGCTTCTTTGGTAAGTGAAAAATGGAAATCGCCCAATGATTTAAAAGCAGTTAAAAAAGATACCTACATATCAATTGCAGTTGGAGGATTAGTATCTATGTCCATTATCATTGCCGCAACAACAATTCAAAGCGGTGAAGTAAAAAGCGTGATGGATTTAGCCAAGGGTTTGGAGCCGCTTTATGGCAATGCTGCTAAATATTTTATGGGGATTGGGCTTTTTGCGGCTGGAATAACCTCGTCTATTACAGCCCCATTGGCAGCAGCCTATGTAGCAAATAGTTGTTTTGGTTGGAATGTTGGAATGAATCATATTAAATTTAAAATGGTTTGGATGGTTATTGTAGTCATCGGAGTTGTTTTTATGTCCTTAGGTATTAAACCCATAGAAATTATAAAATTTGCTCAAATAGCGAATGGCATCCTGTTACCAGTAATTGCAATTTTTTTGCTTTGGGTGGTGAATAGAGTGGCTGTTATGGGTAACTACAAGAATACGGTGCTACAGAATATTTTGGGAAGTGGTATTATTATTCTCGCTATACTATTAGGAGCTAAAAGTATTTTTAAGGTGATTGGCATTTTTTAGCAGCGCTGTCTATTCTTATAAAGTCAGTACAATCCTTAGCTATAGGGTATAAATGTAATTTAGTGTTAATTTCATTGCAACTTAATTTTTAATCTTTTTTGCTTACAAGTTGACTCCAAAATATATCGGTAGTGCAAAGTATCGATTTTTCACGTTTACGTAACCAGTTACAATTAAATTATTATATTTACGTAACCAGTTACGTATAATGGAATGAATGATTTTTTAACAGAGATTGAATTTGCAGGATTAAACAGTAGAATAAAACGGTTGAGTGATGAGATACTATATAGTACCAGAGATTACTATAAGACCATGGGATTGGATATTGAACCCAATTGGCACTTAATTTTTCTGTTGTTAGAGAAATATGAGTCTATGACCATAACGGACATATCAAAAGAATTAAGAATGTCGCATCCCGCTTGTGTGAAAATCATAAATAAAATGAAGAAGAAGGGGTACGTGAATTCTAGAACGGATGATAATGATTTACGCAAACAATTATTGGAGTTGTCCGAAAAATCATTAAAACAGCTTCCCGTTTTTCGGGAACATTGGAATGCGGGCGCAAAGACCACCGAAGATTTGATGGAAAATAGTCCTCATTTTATTGAAGAGTTAAAAGAGATAGAATTACGAATAAGCGAAAAAAGTTATAAAGAAAGAACCTTAAAACATTTAAATTTGAAATGAATCTGTTTGCTGAAATACTAGGATATATTGCAATTGCGACGGGCTTCTTCGCAGCTACAAAAAAAGAAATGGGGGCATTTAGAATATGGCACCTAATTTCTAGTTTTTTCTATATTATTTATGGGTTTTTCTTAGAATCCGCACCATTGATTATTGCAGGAGTGGTCTTCTGTATTATTCACGTGTATCACTTGTATAAGATGAAAGGCAATCAAATCAATAAACCTCAGAAGACACAATAGGGCAGATGTAATTAGATTTCTTATTTTTAGGTGAAATTGCGGGACTATTGATTTAAAAATCAAAAGTCCTGTTCAAATCTTTTTAGTTTGAAGCTAGATACACAAGCCATATGGATTGACCTAAATGAAGAACTGTACAAGTTTATTTTGGGTAAGGTTAAAGATGAACAAACGGCTAAAGATATTCATCAAGAAGTTTTCTTAAAGATTGAAACTAAGATTTATCAACTAAAACATTCTTCAAAAATTACTTCTTGGGTGTATACAATTACTAGGAACACCATTATTGATTACTTCCGCAAAGCGAAGAATCAAAACATAGCCATAGGTGATTTGGATATTCCGGAAACAGCACGCGACAATTTTGAATATGCGAATTTATCCAATTGCATCAATTCAAAAATAGATAGTCTTTCCGCAGAACATAAGGAAGCAATTGTTTTAACATCCTTTAAAAACTATTCTCAAAAGGAACTCGCTAAACATCTAAAAATCTCTTATTCCGGAACAAAATCAAGAGTTCAAAAAGCCCGAGAAATTTTGAAAGATAATATATTGGACTGCCCTAATGTTGTCTCCGATAGTTCTGGAAAAATAATCGATTTTGAAAAGAATGAAGATTAGCTACGTCTTTTTCCTTTTCATTCCGTCTATAAGTTGTAACCCAATACATAGATACAATGAACACTTCAAAAAAGAAAGTAACAGTACAGATTCTTAATGCCTTTGCCGAAAACGGAAAAGGAGGAAACCCCGCAGGAGTAGTGCTCAATGCAGATGAACTCACTGCAAAAAACAAATTAGAAATAGCTAGAAAAGTAGGTTTTTCTGAAACCTCATTCGTTTCGAAATCCAAGACAGAAGATTTTAAGTTGGACTTCTTTACGCCTAACAAACAAATAGCCCATTGTGGCCACGCCACCGTAGCTACGTTTTCATATTTAAAACAAATAGGGGCCTTAAAAAGCGATAGATCTTCCAAAGAAACCATTGATGGAAGCCGGAAAATTAAGATGATAGGAGACTTGGCTTTTATGGAACAATTGGCTCCAAAATATTTAGATGTTAGTCATAAAGAAAGTGATATTCTAAAATCCTTGGGGTTAAGCAAGACTGACCTTGTACTGAATGCTCCAATCCAATTAGTGAACACGGGAAACTCATTTATACTAATTCCGGTAAAGAGCAAAGAGATACTAAAAAGCATAGTTCCAGATTTAAAACTAATAACTGAAGTCAGTAAGGAATTTGATTTGATAGGCTATTATGTATTTTCCACGGATATGGAAAGTACAGCATATGATGCTACTTCAAGAATGTTCGCACCCAGTTATGGAATTGAAGAAGAAGCAGGAACAGGAATGGCTGCCGGGCCGCTTGCCAGTTATCTGTTTGACGTTTTGAAAATAGAGCAGAGCAGTTTTAAAATCCAACAAGGAAAATATATGAAAGTACCTTCGCCTAGCTTAATTGTAGTAAATCTACAGATTGAAAAAGATGAGATAATGGGCTTGATGGCTGGAGGAGTAGGGTTGCTTCAACGTGAAATAGAGATTGATATTTAATAATAAACCACCTTACACTAGAAATGTAAGGTGGTTTAGTTGTGAACACTCCAAAGTTTTACTCGATAATCGAGATTAAATGCTCCGAGGCTTGTCTCGAAATCAAAATGTATCCTTTTTAATGCTTCATGGACTTGTCCCGAGGTAGTTTACTTCGTTGTTATTTCGCCCATTTGGATGACTTCAAAATTGTTTAGGGTAACTTGTTTTAACGCTCTAAGGTCGTCATTATCCCAGTTTTCATCTGGTGCACCGGATATGAACATATTTGACCCAACATCTGCTAGTATCAACCCGTATTTTTTCATGGCTTGAAGAATTATTTTATTTGTTTCAGAAAAATCACTGGTATCAAATGTCGATTTTAGTCTTAAAACAGCACCAAAAGGTAATAATTCATCGTTTGTATTGCCAGAAACTAAATGACGTGCCGGATGTATATACCCCTCATAGATTTTAGATCTAGGAATGGTGAGCCTAATGGGGTGGTCTATTTCTCCTTTTTCAATT
Source organism: Zobellia nedashkovskayae (assembly GCF_015330125.1). NCBI lineage: Bacteria > Pseudomonadati > Bacteroidota > Flavobacteriia > Flavobacteriales > Flavobacteriaceae > Zobellia > Zobellia nedashkovskayae. The sequence continues at coordinate 3,799,758 of NZ_JADDXR010000002.1, forward strand.
TCACTATACCTAACTAGTAATGGGAAAATTGGTAAACCTGCCGCATCTGCTGATGTCCATCCATCTGGCCTAAAGGTGTTTGCATTTAAATCAAAGACAGCAGCACTTGCCACTTCAAAACCAGTACCAACTTGTTTTGAATAAAATAATTCATACAACATACCATTTTCTATATCTACAGAAATAACATGACTATCTCCTTTTCCATTACCTTCAATTGGAGCATCTAGGGGAATAGGAAAAGGCCCCTTATCGCTTTCTGAAGGATAACCGTTTTCACTAAAAGAAATAGGCACATTTTCTTGGCTACCATCAACTACAACATAAGGTATGCCAATTGGAGCATCATTGTACAAACCACTACCAAAATCAGGAAAAAGCCCAGAATTTAAACCTATATTTTCTAGTATGATATCTGAATGTGGGTCTACAGGGCTATTGGTAACCTCTTTATTTAATGGATGATTTGATGGAAAAATCTGAATGTTCTCTGCACTAGATAGTTCAACTGATCTATTAGATAGCTCATTTGATTCACTATCATCAATTAGAATTGTATCTGACTCCGATGAACAAGAAGTAGCAAGTATTACCATTGGTACAATTAAAAGACATTTTAGGTTAAGCAAATATTTCATAATTATAGATTTTTTTTGGTACGGTTTGATGGAGTAGTTTTTTATAATATGGCAACGTAAGATGTAAAAACGATTTTGTTAGCTAAAAGTCTTGCTCCTTGATTATTACTGGTGATGACGTTAGTTGAAAACTTCTTTCCTTATTCATTATTGTTGTATGGTTTAAAAAAAATAGAGTTAGTAAAATATAGTTGTGCAGTATTGAATAGAACTTCTAGAGACCTCATATTTTTTGGCGTTCTGATTTTTCGGAAATCTATTTATAAAAGTTCGTAAATTTTCAGTTCAAAAGAAGCATAAAACAAAACGTTATTCAAAATGGGTGATCGGCTTAGAAAACATATTGAGGAAGTAGTTCCTTTAAGTGATGACGAATATGCCTTTGTCCTGTCTCATTTCTCAAAAGAAGCCTATGGCAAGAATGATTTTATTATTCAGCAAGGAGAAACCGTAAACCATTGCTATTTTGTTATATCCGGACTTTTAAAATTGGTTTATAATGGTCTAGATGGAAAACAACATATTGTATCTTTTGCTATGGAAAATTGGTGGGAAAGTGATTTTGCCGCTTTTTTTACCCAAACAAAGGCTCAGATGTCATTGCAATGTATTGAGGAAACTCATGTGCTAAGCATTAGTTTAAATAATTATAACAAACTGGCCGCGGACTTTCCTAAAATGGAATATTTCTTTTTGAAGAAATCCAATGCAGGTCATATAGCTTCCCAAAGAAGAATTTTATCTTTTTTAATTTCAAGTGCCAAGGAAAGGTATGAACAACTGTTGGAACAATATCCAATACTATTTCAACGAGTTCCTAAAATGCTTTTGGCTTCCTACTTGGGCGTATCCCGCGAAACACTCAGTAGACTATAGACTATCCCATTAAACATTTTACTCAATAATCGAGATTAAATGCTTAAAGGCTTGCCTCATAATCAAAGTGTATTTCTTTTTATGTCTCGTGGACTTACCTCGAGGTTTCTAATTTTTTTTTTCATAATTGTGATGTTTGTCACACCATAGTGAGTACCGAAGTTTAAATCTTTGTAAAGCACCTAATAATTAAATAGGTGACCAATAAAAAAGGAATTTTAGTATTCGCGTTAGTGACCGTTACGTCGGTTTCCGCACAACATCAAGATCAAATGAAAAAAAGAATAGTTAATCCATGGAAATGGCAAAATGAAAGGAGTTATGTACAAGCTGTTGAAGTGACCAATACACAAGGAACACTCCATATATCTGGCCAGACTGCAATTGATGCAGATGGAAAATCTAGCACGGAGGATATGAAGCCGCAGTTGATAAAGGCAATTGAAAATCTAGAAAAGGTTATAGAAGAAGCCGGTTATGAATGTAGAAATATAGTTAGGTTAAACGTTTACACGACATCTACCGAAGAGTTTTTTAGATGCTTTGATGTGTTTCAAAATTGGACAAAGGAGAATAACGTGCAACAGGCAAGTACGGTCATTGAAGTGAAAGGCTTATTTGAAACTCTAAAAATTGAATTGGAAGCGACCATAGTTAAGTAGGGTTGCAATAACTCCAAGAGAAATATATAAAACAAAAAAAGCTTACCGGATACCGGTAAGCTTTCTTACTAATTGGGGGATATGCAATTAGTTTAAACTAGCCAAAAGTTTCTCGGCTACTAACTCAGATGATGCAGGATTTTGTCCTGTAATTAAGTTGCCATCTTGTAAAGCGTAGGCAGCCCAATCCTCACCTTTGGAGTAGATACCTCCATTTTCTTTCAATGCATTCTCTACTAAGAAAGGAACTACATCCGTAAGTTGAACTGCATCTTCTTCTGTATTTGTGAATCCGGTTACTTTTTTACCTTTCACCAAGAATTCTCCGTCTTGTCCTTTTACGCTTTTTAAAGCAGCAGGCGCGTGACATACAAAAGCAATAGGTTTTTTCTGTTCGTTGAACTTTTCAATCAATGCTATAGAATTAGCATCGTTCGCCAAATCCCATAAAGGTCCGTGACCACCAGGATAGAAAACCGCATCAAAATCATCGGCGTTCATATCAGCCAATACTTTGGTATTTTTGATTTTTTCCTGAGCTACAGCGTCTTTTTCAAAACGCTCTGTATCTGCAGTACTTGCATCTGGAGTATTACTACTAGGGTCAATTGGTGCAGCGCCACCTTTTGGTGTAGCTAAAGTAATATCAGCACCTTTGTCCAATAATGTATAATATGGATTTGCGAATTCTTCTACCCAAAATCCAGTTTTTTTACCTGTGTCTCCCAATTTATCATGAGAGGTTAAAACGAATAATATTTTCATCTTTTTTAAGTTTTTCAATTATTATTAATATGCCATTTTTACAATCTTCTCAGCATCCTGAGGTGTTAAAGCTTGGCGTTCGCCAAGACCTTTCCAACCACGATCGGTAAAACGTTGTGCAATTTTCTCAGCGGTACCTTCATACTTAGAAGTGTAGTCAGACAATTTGGTGTCAATACCTAACTCTTTAAAGAAAGCTTCCGTTTTTTCAATAGCAGCATACGCTTTATCATCAACACTTCCTTCGGTAATGTTCCAAACACGCTCTCCGTATTGAGCCAATTTTTCTTTCTTCGCCTCAAAGTTATATTTGTAATGACTTGGAGCCACTACTGCCAAAGTTCTTGCGTGATCAATTCCGTACATTGCCGTAAGCTCGTGGCCCATCATATGTACAGCCCAGTCTCCAGGAACACCTTGTTGAATAAGTCCGTTTAGTGCCATAGTACAGCTCCACATAAAGTTGGCTGCAGCCTCATAATCACTAGGGTCTTTAATTACTCTAGGAGCAATTTCTATAAGGGTCTGTAGAATACCTTCCGCAAAACGGTCTTGTAAAAGTCCGCCTGCTGGGTACGTTATATATTGTTCAAGAACGTGTGTAAACGCATCCGTAATTCCATTTACTAACTGTCTTTCTGGAATAGAGGTAATTACCTGTGGATCCAATACCGAAAATTGTGGGAATAGGGCAGGACCTCCAAAAGCTAACTTCTCTTGAGTTTCTTTTCTAGAGATAACCGTTCCCGAGTTCATTTCAGAACCTGTTGCAGGTAAAGTTAAAACCGTTCCAAAAGGCATTCCTTTTTTAATTGGCTCTCTTTTTTGCACGAAGTCCCATGGTTCATCACCTTCATAAACTGCAGCAGCAGATAAGAATTTAGTTCCGTCAATGACCGAACCACCACCAACAGCTAATAGATATGTAATATTCTCTTCCTTAATTACCTTTAGGGCATCCATAAGAACAGCGTATTCCGGGTTGGCAGGTATGCCACCAAACTCAACCACATTGGCATTGGCCAAAGCCGCCTTTACTTGGTCGTATACACCATTTTTTTTAATACTTCCACCACCGTAAAGCATTAATACCTTAGCGTCAGAAGGTATCTCTTCAGTTATTTTTTTGATTGTATTTTTCCCAAATATAATTTTGGTAGGATTCTTAAATTCAAAATTCGTCATAGTTCCTTTTCTTTAATTTTTACTTCGGTCGTTATATTTTAACGATCATTTTTCCTTTGTTTTTTCCATCGAATAAATCGATAAAAGCTTGAGGGATATTTTCAAATCCTTCAACGACGGTTTCGCTATAGGTTAATTTGCCTTCAGCCAACCAAGTGGATAAATGTTTCATAGCTTCAGGAAATTTTTCGCTATAGTTTGAAACAATAAATCCTTGCATTAGCGCGCTATTCTTAACCAAAAATGGTTGTACGCTAACACTTTTAGGAAGTTCTGTATTGTTGTATACAGAGATAGCGCCACAGATAATCATCCTTGCAAAGTGATTGATGTTGAACAACACCGCGTCCGAAATAGGACCGCCAACGTTATCAAAATAAACATCAACTCCGTTTGGCGCTGCTTTTGCAATAGCGGCCGTCATGTCTTCCGTAGTATTGTAATTAATGCCTTCATCAAAACCGAATTTTGATTTTAGCATATCTACTTTTTCATCGCTGCCCGCTATACCAATAACACGAAGACCCAATATTTTACCTATTTGGCCAACCACACTACCTACGGCACCAGCCGCTCCAGAAACCACAAGAGTTTCTCCTTTTTTAGGCTTACCAATTTCAGTAAGACCTAAATAAGCGGTTAAACCGGTCATTCCTAAAATCCCCAAATAAGTACTTAAGGGAGCTTTTTTACCATCAACTTTTGTAAGACCTTCACCATTGGAAACCTGTTGGGTACTCCAATTAAGCATTCCGGCAAGGTAGTCGCCGTTGTTAAATTCCTTGTGCTTAGATGCAATAACTTTTGCCACTACACCTGAATGAACAGGTTTGTTCAATTCAAAAGGAGGCACGTACGACTTAGCATCGCTCATTCTTCCTCTCAAATAAGGGTCTACAGAAACGTAAGTCGTCTCTAAAAGCAACTCACCATCTTTAATATCTAAAGGCGAATCATTTTCTACAAATTCGAAATCAGAGACCGAAGGTTTTCCCTTAGGTCTGTTTTTTAATAATATAGTTTTCATAGTAGTATTCTTTTTGTAATTAGTCCATTACGGTTACCAAGTCTTCAGTGCTTTTTCTCACCTTAACCAAATTTGCCAACCAATCTTCATCTGTTTTTCTGTAGCCGATTGGCAACAATACACAGCTACGTAAACCTTTTGCTCTTAGACCAAGAATTTCATCTACAGCATCTGGATCAAACCCTTCCATTGGTGTTGAATCTACGCCTTCAAAAGCAGCAGCGGTAAGGGCTTCTGCAAAGGCAATATATGCCTGTCTAGCGGCATGTTGATAGTTTACCTCTGGATCACGCTGTGGGTACATACCCAATAATTGTTGTCTGTAGTTTTCCCAACCTTCATTTTTAAAACCACGGATTTCATTAGTTAGGTCAAACATTTTATTAATACGCTCTTCAGTATAATTATCCCAAGCAGCGAAAACCAATAAGTGAGAACAATCTGTTACTACAGATTGGTTCCAAGCTACAGGCTTAATTTTCTCCTTTAATTCTTGATTGGTGACAACCATAATTTCAAAAGGCTGTAATCCGCTAGAAGTAGGAGCAAGGCGAGCGGCTTCTAAAATAATGTCCACTTTTTCTTGTGGTACAGTTTTACCGTTCATTGCTTTAGTAGCGTATCTCCATTTTAATTTATCAAGTAATTCCATTTCTATTTTATATTTAAGATGATCGTATTTATTTTTTTATACTGCTCCATGCAGACTGGTAAGCTTCTTCTAAGTGGCTTTCATTTAATTGAAAGCCGCCTCTCTTTTGTGCTATCATTAAAAACGACAGTGGGTTAATTGCATAGGCATATAATATGTAATCTGATAAGGGTTTGATAATGCCTTCTTTTTTACCACGTTCCCATAAATCCAATAAAGGTTGTAAGTGTTTAATGCCTTCTTGTCTGCTGGGTTCGTCTATCATAGGTGTGTTGTCACACTGTGCAAGAAACATGGCCTCTTCGCATTCTTTTAATTTAAAGTCTGCAATACGCTTCCATATAATTTCAAAACCTTCTTCAACTCCCATTTTAGGATTAAAGGTGGCAAACGCATATTCGGTGAAAGCAGCTTTTACTTCTATATATACTTGGTTAACCAAATCCTGCTTGTTCTCAAAATAGAGATATATAGTGGCAGGAGACACATTAGCCATTTTGGCAATCTTAGACATAGGCGCTGCATGGAACCCGCTATTGTTTACTAGCTCTATTGTGGCTTTCACCAATGCATTTCTTTTAATTTCGCTCTTTGTTAATTCTGCCATGATTTCTAATTCTGGTACAAAGATAAAAACAAAAATGAACGTTCATTCTTTTTTAACAAATGTTTAGTTTTTCAATTTTAATAGGGAAGGACTATCTACGATTTACTTTAGTAAATTTGTAGGTAAAGACTGCTGTAAAATATGGAAGTTTTAGAAAAACATAAACAATCAATTTAGTTAATATCAAGATTATGAGTGATAAGCAAGAATTGAGAATAGACACTATTTTATCCGAATTGAAGCAACCCAATATAGATTGGCAACACGTTTTAGAAAATGTAATTAGTGTTTTTGATTGTACTACCGGAACCATTCATTTTTTAGATCAAGAAACAAAATTGTTACAGATACAGGCGCACAAAGGAATTCCTCCTTTTTTAATACCAAAGCTGTCTACTATTCCTATTGGTAAAGGAATGGCAGGCATTGCCGCTGAACGTAAAGAAGCTGTAGAAATGTGTAACCTGCAGACCGATGATTCTGGCGTAGCGCGTCCTGCAGCCAAAGAAACTAAAGTGGAAGGTTCTATTGCCGTACCCATGTTACTAGAAGGACAACTTTTTGGAACCTTGGGTGTAGCTAAACCGGTATCTTACGATTTTACTGAGGATGAACGCAACAACCTTCTTAAAATTGGTGAAGCTATGAGTAAGGCTTTATTAGCCTAGTTTTTTGACTAAAGGGAAAATGTAAGCCCTAGTTTAAGGTTGGATGAACGATCACTTTCGGTAGTAGTCGAAAAACTGCTGTAAGAATAATTATATAAGGCAGAAATACTTAAATGACCCGTTAACGGCATTTCTGCTTTCAGTTGGCTGAGTACTCGGTGGTTGGCTATGTAGCGGTATAAGGGCTGAAAATATACTGTGCCCGTAAAATCCAATCTCGTTTTTGGAAATGCGTACGTTGCTGAAAGGTAACTACTGTTCCTATGGTTATTGAACTGCTCTTCTGTATCTTTTTGTATTTCTATTTCGTACATATAAGCGTTTCCAAAATAGAGTTTTGCATTATCTTCTGAAACTAATTTTAAACGAACACCGGCACCTACCAAACTCCTGTTTCGGATAGAAAGTAAGGTGTTATTTTGATTTTGAATAAAACTTTCCAGTCTAAAGAAATCCGTTATTTTATGGTTGTACCGCAAATGGAAAAAATAAGAATTCTGAAAATCTTCATCCTTACTCCGGATAAGATTATAGTTGCCAATAAAAAAAAATATTTTATTCAGATCTTTTGATTTTACCTGTGTCGTAATATTTGACCCAATTGCAAGAATATAGGCACCATTGTTATCCGTATAATTAAAGAGTAAATCACTTTTCAAAGCAAAACGAACGGAGTCCTTTTGCATACGTTGAGACTCAATATTAACCAACTGAGCGTTGGCATTATGAAAGAATAGGATGGTAAACCCTATGAATAATAAAAGTTTCATGCGGCAATCTATTTTTATCAAGCTGCAAAACTATTATATTCTAGTTGAAACTGAATTAACGGAGGCCAATTTATTTATCAATTGGCCTCACATCCTTTTCAAATAGCTTTATCTCGCAAATTAGTATAATAAAAGTGAGGTGTTAAACGTGGGCTAGCTCTGATCCTAAGATAGAAGCGGCCTCTTTTTCTATTTCATTCAACAGCTCTACAAAGTCGGCTTTTGAAGTTAACGGATTCATTACCGAACATCTAAGAGTACGTTGGTCCGCAATGGTAGTCTGTACTATGTAGAAATTTCCAGAGGCAACCAATCGCTTTCTAATATCAGCATTTAATGAATTTAGTTCAGCAATGGTCATCTCTTTATTAGGTACGTATCTAAAGTTTACAATATTAGATTCCGGTTCGTGTACCAAATCAAATTCTGGCTTGGCTGTAATGAGTTGAGCTAATAGTTTAGCAGAATCATAAAGCTTATTAACGTTCTTCTCAAAAATATCCATGCCATGGGTTTTAAGAATAAGATATACCTGAGCGGATAAAAAAGGTTTGCTGCACTCAAAAGTTCTTTTAGCAGAATTGTACCATTCTTCCGTTTCTGGAGAATCCCATAGATACTGAGCTCTCTGGGCAAACGTTCTGTAAATTTTGTTTCCTTCTTTGAACATCAATGCTGTGCTGAGAACGGGTGTCATTAACATCTTATGAAAATCTATGGCCACAGAATCAGCCTTTTCAATACCCCTTGCAAGATGTTGGTATTTTTCGGAAAACACTACGGCACCGCCGTGTGCACCATCTACATGTAGCCAAAGGTTATGAGCTTGGCTAAATTCTGCCAATACTTCTAAATCATCATAGGAACCAGTAGCGGTAGAACCGGCGCATCCAATAATGCAAAAAACATGAAGACCGTCGGCCTTGGCTTTATTTAAGTACTGTGGTAAAAGGTCCGTACGTATTTTAAAATCCTGGTCAACAGGAACTTTAATAATTCCTTTATCTCCAAGTCCTAAAATTCTAGCAGCCCAATCAATACAATAGTGGGCCTCTTCAGAAACAAGAACAGCAAGTTTTTCATTATGACCTTCTTCCCATACGTTATGTGGAGCCTTATCTTTTCTGGCAGCCAATAATGCCGTTAAATTCGCTAGGCTTCCTCCGGAGGTCATAATTCCCGAAGCAGACGAGCCATAACCCACTTTTTTTGCAGTGAAATCTGTAATTACACGTTCCATAGCATTTGATACAGGGCCCATTTCAAAAACACCAGTACTATTATTGACCAAATTGGTAACCAAACCTGTAAGCGCAGAAATAGGAGCAGGAACTGCCGTTTGATGTCCCATATACCTTGGATGTTGAGTTTGTTGTGATCGGTTAAGAAGAGTTGTTAGCGTTTGGATAGGGTTTGATTTTTGTTCCAAATCTTCCTGCCAGAATTGCAACTCGTCTTCTGGCGCATGGTTTGGATAGACCTTCTTTCCTTTTTTATGCTGTAAATCCCTAAAATGATCAGCAAGCACATCTATCAATTCTTTTCCTGTAGCTCTAAATTGTTCGGCATCGTATACTTCTGCTAAGCTTTGGCCTGAGGTCATAATAAATAATTTTTGTATTGAATAATATCCTATTCAATACAAATCTAGGTATCCTTAGTTATATATATAAATGCTTAATTTTGATAAACTAATAACAAATACGTATTACTGAAATGGATTTACAACACATACGTAGCGCAATACTTCTATCAAAAAAACTCAATTTTACGAAAACAGCAGAAGCTTTACATATTGTTCAACCAGCCTTAAGTCGTAAAATAAAACAGTTGGAAGAATCGATAGAATCCCCCTTGTTCATAAGAAATAAACGTAACGTTCAGTTAACAAATGCCGGAACATATTTTGTTGGTGAAATGGAGAAGTTACTGCTCCAATATGATTTTATTCTTAAACGGACCAAACAGATTCATAATGGGGAAGCAGGAGAATTAAAAATAGGATTTACGCATTCTGTAATGCAATCTATTCTTCCAGAAATTCTGATAGATATTCGTCAAAACTTGCCAAATATTAAAACTATTTTAAAAGAACTTAATAATCGCGATCAATATATGCGTCTGCAATCTGGCGAATTGGATATTGGTTTTGCCACTAACCCATTAGTACCATTGGGTCTAAAGAGCAAAGTTTTGCACATAGACAATTACGCGGTATTGGTTCCTAAGGGTTTTGATATGAGTAGAGTAGATAAAGATGGTTTTACTACATTTACAAAAGAGCCCTTTATTTTTCCATCAAAAACAGATGGCCCCAACTACGTGAATATTATAGAATCCATTTGTACGGGTGCTGGTTTTATACCCAATGTAGTACATGAAACCGATTCTGTTAGTACCAGTATTCGATTAATAGAAGCGGGCATGGGTGTTTCATTAGAGCCTATTTCGTCCATAAGGGGACTCAATTTACCTATCGATTTTTATGAATTAAAAGACACGCCTCAGAAAGCGCAGTTAACAATGATTTGGAATCCGAAACTAGAAACTGAACACCCAAAATTATTTAGTCTTTTACATACAATAAATTAATTATTAGCCGCATGGATGAGCTAGATTTAATCACTATTTTATGTTCAATAAACAAGTGCAAAAAATTGTAACTTTTTAGAAACTATTGTTCAAAACTGCGTTTTAAAATGCTTAAATATCGTATTGTTGTATGAATATTACTTAATAATGTGCCCTACTATTCGTTTTTTAGAGGTTTTAGTTTAAAAAATACCAGGTAAATTTTGATAAAAATTCAAGTATTAGGTATGAAAAAAGGAAAATAATGAGAGTTTTACTATTAAATCCTCAAATCAATCATGATTTAAGGGTTAAAATAGCCTGTGAAATAGCATAGCATACAAGAAATTATTTTTAAAACCTTTATTTATACATAAATTCATTTTAATTATTCTTAACTTAAAAATTAAGGATTTACAACTTATTAAGTTGTATGAGAAAGTAAAAAATTAAAAAAATAGCCATAGGATATATAGCTAAAAAATTAATCCAGGACGTTTAGTCCCCCGAAGAATAAAATCATGACGTTTGTTTTGTCTAGCATGATGGAATTGGGGAAAAAAGCCCCTAACTTTAAACTCCCTGATACCGTATCGGGTAATGTGATGACGCTATCTCAATTAAAGTCAGATATCGCTACAGTAATATTGTTTATTTGTAACCACTGTATGTTTGTACAACATATTAATTCTAAATTGGTTGAATTGGCCAATGAGTATCAGCGTTTAGGAATGCAGTTTATTGCCATTAGTAGCAATGATATTAAGAAATTCCCTCAAGACGATCCATTTTTTATGGCTCAGATGGCAAAATACAATAACTACCCTTTCCCATATCTTTATGATGAATATCAAGATGTAGCGTTGGACTACGGTGCAGAAAGTAATCCTGATTTGTTCGTTTTTGATGGTAATCTGGAATGCGTTTATACGGGTCGTTTTGATATGACCAGGCCAGGTGTTCAACCCGCGACCGGAGAAGACCTTTATACCGCATTGGATGCCATATTGGAGGGTAAGGAGGTAAACCCAAGTCAATACCCTAGCATGGGTTCAAGTATTGCTTGGAAACGTGGGATATCCAGAAATAATATGGATATGTTTTTCTAAGTATTAAGCTTGTAAAGCAGTAGAACAGGTATTACGTTTTAGTAACCTATACTCCCCATTATTCTTAAACTCACGTATGGAGGTCCCGGCATAGCGCTTAAATGTTTTAGAAAGGTGACTTACATCAGTAAAGCCTAAATCGTCCGCAATTTGAGTTAACGTAAAATCTGAATTTAATAAACGTATTTCTACTAATTTCAGCTTTGCCTTAATTATATATTCCCTCAAAGATATACTGACTTGTTTTTTGAAAAATTCACTTACATATGTGGGAGACATCATAAATACCTCTGCTAAATTTTCTATCCTCAATAATTCTGGTTTGCCTATGTTCTCGTTAATATAGATTAGCATTTTTGTAATTCGGTCATCAGTATTATTCTGTGGGACTTCATAAAAATTTCCCCTTTTTATGTTTCTGATAAGTATTTCCATAATACAGTTCATCAGACTTTTGATAAGTGTGATTGACTCATTTCCATAATTTCTAGATTCTTGTAAAATCATAGATGTCAGGTCTGATAAATGCGTTCTGTCCATATCATTCTTAATGATATCGCCCGGTAATTGGTTGTAATTGCTCAGAATGTAAGCAGCTTCATTAAACCATTCGTTTTTTTCTTTTGTATTGCGCTTTTCATTTTTAAAAAACGAATCTGTAAATTTTAAGAATACAAATCTTGTCGGTTTTTCTATGGTAAAAGAGTGGCATTTTAGTGGAGGTAATAAAAACATGCTACCCTGACTATAGCGATGGTGATTATAATTTATACACTGTGTGCCTTCACCATCTTTAATTAAAACCAACTCAAAAAAATTGTTCTTGACCGGTCGTTGTTTCCAATCCTTCAATTCAATTTCTTGTATCTCAAAAGGTTTTTGGGCTTCTAAAATTTGCATAACCTACTGTTTGTTAAGCAAAAATACAACATTGTGCGCCCACGGTAATTTTTCATAGCCCTTAAAACCTTGTTAAATACATGTAAATCCTTCTTATGTACCTTGTTTGTATAGTATTTTGTTCAGACCTTTGTGAAAATTTAAATATTTTTTTCTGATTCAACACCTATTATAATAGGATATAGGCAAGCTTTAAGTTCGGTGAAAAGAAATTTAAAAAATTAGAATATGAAAAAAGTAAACATAGAAAATACCGATTTAGGAGTTGGTCGCATTAATTTTGGTGATAACGTTTTTGGCTGAATATTAGATGAGAAACAATCATTTGAAATTTTACATGCATTTGAAGATGCAGGTTTAAATTTTATAGATACCGCTGATACCTATAGTTGGTGGGTAAATGGTGTAGGAGGTCAATCTGAAACTATAATTGGGAAATGGATGAAATCCCGTAGTAACAGAGTCCAATTGGTTATTTCTACTAAAGTAGGTTCGGAAACCAAGGAGCATTCTTATGGTATTAGTAAAAAACATATTTTAAAGTCGGTAACATAAAGCTTCTGGTGGATTGAGGTTTAGTTCGATTTCAATAAAAAATGATACAGAAAAAGAGATGGATTTATTTAGTCAAACAGACCTATTTTCCACAAATGAAGTCCGTAAAATAGAATTTGATCTACCAGGAGCCGATGTTACTTTATTTGAGAATTTCTTCAGTTTAGAAGAAAGCAATAAGTTGTATGCTAGCTTACTTCAAAATACACCTTGGCAGCAAGAGCAAATTACCATTCACGGTAAAGAGGTTGATTATCCTAGGTTAACTGCTTGGTTTGGTGATGTTACTAAGGATGTTAAATATACGAACACAAAGAGTAAAATGCACTTGTGGAATGCTGATTTACTTTTTATTAAAGAACGAATAGAGCAGGAGGTAGAGGTGAAATTTATACGCTGTCTACTAAATTATTACAGAGATGGTAAAGACAGTGTAGATTGGCATCAAGATTATAAAGGTGATCAACGAAAAAACACAGTTATTGCTTCGGTAACTTTTGGAGAAACAAGACCTTTTCAACTAAAGCATACTACCCGAAAAGATTTAAAACGTGTAGATATACCCTTGGCCCACGGAAGCCTTCTTCTTATGAAAGGTGCTTCACAAGATAACTGGAAGCATAAAATACCAAAAACAGCAAAACAAATTCAACCTAGAATCAATTTGACTTTTAGATGGATTAATTAAATTAAAATAGGTATTAATAAAGGATTAAAACGTCTTTATGTGCTTATTGTTTGTGTTGTAAACAGGAATAAACCTGATTTTGAAACTATTTCTTAAAAAATCCTCTAAAAAACCCTGATTTATACAAGTATCACCTTTTTTTATACTCTAAAAAAGTATATGTAGACTTTATATTTGTATCGGATTACAAAAACAACATTTTAAAATATACTAATGAGTACACCAAACATAGCAAAAGAAGATATCATCAATGCTTTTAATTTTAGACACGCAACAAAGGAATTTGATGCTTCTAAAACTATTTCTGATGACGATATGAAATTCATTTTAGAAGCAGCGCATTTATCGCCAAGTTCATTTGGTTTTGAACCTTGGCATTTTGTAGTTGTTCAAGATAAGGAATTGCGTGAGCTATTAAAGCCGGTAGCGTGGGGAGCACCTTTAAAGTTGGATACTGCCAGCCACTTTGTATTAGGTTTAAGTATGAAGGCGCCAATGGTAAAGCATGATTCTGAATATATCTTGCACATGATGAAAGATGTAAAGCAAATGCCCGAAGAAGTTATTGAAGTGTACTCTAAATTTTATAGAGAATTTCAAGAGCGTGATTTTGATTTGGATACGGATAAAAAGTTATTTGATTGGTCGGCTAAACAAACCTACATAGCTTTAGGTAATATGATGACAGCGGCCGCTTTAACAGGAATTGATTCTTGTCCCATTGAAGGGTTTCATCAAGAAAAAGCAGAAACTTTATTGAAAGAGAAATTTGGTGTGGATACGGATAAATATGGTCTATCATTTATGACTGCTTTCGGTTATAGAAAAGCAGATCCAGAATTTGGTAAATCTAGAAGAAGTTTTGATGATATTGTTACTTGGAAGTAATCATATCACCCTATAAAACAACATAAAATGAAAGCAATAGGATACATAGAAAACCTCCCTATACAGGATGTAAAATCGTTACAAGACGTAGAATTAGATATGCCAAAAGCAACAGGCAGAGATATTCTTGTAGAGATAAAAGCAATTTCTGTAAACCCGGCTGATTACAAAGTGCGAGTGGGAATGCCAGTAGAAGGTGATGACTGGAAAATTATAGGTTGGGACGCTGCAGGAATAGTAAAAGAAGTTGGTAATGATGTCACCCTTTTTAAGGTTGGTGATGAAGTTTGGTATGCGGGCGATTTTACACGTCAAGGAAGTTATGCAGAATATCAAATTGTAGACGAACGTATTGTGGGTAGAAAGCCTACGAGCATCTCGTTTGCAGAAGCTGCAGCTTTACCCTTGACAACCCTTACGGCTTATGAAATGTTGTTTGATAGATTAGAAGTGGCAAGAAATGATGCTAACAAATCTATTCTAGTTATTGGCGCTGCTGGTGGTGTGGGTTCTATTTTGGTACAATTAGCCAAAAAGCTAACTAAGCTGAATATCATTGGAACGGCTTCTCGGGAAGAAACAACAGATTGGTTAAAGGAATTGGGTGCAGACTCGGTTATCAACCACAGAAATAAATTGAGTCAAGAATTCGAGAAATATAATTTACCTGCTCCTGATTATGTGGTGAGCTTAAACGCTACGGAGCAACATGCAGATGAGATTGTGAAGCTGATAAAACCACAAGGGAAATTCGGGTTTATTGACGACCCTAAATCGTTTAACGTGATGCCTTTTAAGCATAAAGCGGTTTCTACTCACATTGAATTTATGTTTGCTAGGTCTATGTTTCAAACGGAAGACATGATTGAGCAAAACAATATATTAAATGAAGTTTCCAAGTTGATAGACAACGGAACCATTAAAACGACCTTAGGTGAAAACTTTGGGACTATTAATGCCGAGCATATGCGTAAAGCGCATGCTTTCTTAGAAACAGGAAAAGCAAAAGGTAAAATTGTTTTAGAGGGATTTTAAACCTAATGGGTTAGATATTAAAATAAACCAATGACACTCTGTGTGTTTTAAATATAGTAGAATGAACATAAGAAAATCAATAACAGCATTAGCCGTAACAGCATTATGTGTCAACGTTACTGCAAATGCACAGGTAAATACAATAGATTCTGTGGCTACCACAAAAGTGCAGCATTTCAATTTTGATGACATGCAGTCGGAAACTATTGGGGAAGGTATTCAGCGAAAATGGTTTCACGGTCAAAAAGGACAAATGACCATTTTTGATTTGGAAAAAGGCGCACATATTCCTTGGCACCAACACCCAAATGAGCAAATCACCTACATCATGTCTGGTAAGGTTAAAATTAAGACCATTATAGATGGAAAAGAGGAATTTGTTATTGTTTCTGGCGGAGAAGTCATTGTGTTTCCAGAGAATGTTCCGCACGAGTTTTGGGCTTTGGAAAAAACAGTAGATTTAGACGTGCACGTTCCTGTCCGTCAAGATTGGCTGTCTAAAGAACTTCCGGACTATTTAAAAAAGAGTGAGTAAGATGAAAAAATGTTGCGACTAAACCTTTCTATATTTAAACCTATAACTGAAAGTGTTATTTTAGATAAAGCGTAATTGCATTCTTAATGAAAATTTTAAAAGCTACTTTTCTTAAGTGGCTTTTTTATTTCAACACCTTTTTGAACGTGTAAAACCCATCGAAGTATTTAGTTTTTAAGTAATAGGCTGTGTGAGATTGTTGCGATGAACATCCAATAATCGACATCATTTATAAAAACGGCGGTGAATTGTTTCGAAAGCCTGTTTATATATTAGTAATTACTTATTGAAGGTTTTACCTTTGCATGCTACAGAAAAAGATATCATGAAAGAGCCCTTATTTGAAATACAGGAAAAGAAAACGGACAAAGAACTTTATAGCTACCAGCAAGGTGCCATTAATAAAATATTTGAAAAGTTCGATAATGAAAGAGATGATTACCACCTGTTATATCAATTACCTACCGGGGGTGGAAAGACAGTAATTTTCTCTGAAATGGTTCGACAATACCTTAAAAACCATTCAAAAAAGGTCTTGGTAATGACACACCGTGTAGAGCTCTGTAATCAGACTTCTAAAATGCTCACCAGTTTTGGAGTGGTTAATAAAGTAGTCAATAGCAAAGCCAATTTAGATGACCATGAACGTTACAACTGTTATGTTGCCATGGTAGAAACACTAAATAATAGGCTTAACGATGGTATATTGGATATTTCGGATGTTGGCCTTGTCATTGTGGATGAGGCTCATTATAATTCCTTTACAAAACTGTTCAAATTTTTCGAAAATTCTTTTATTCTAGGGGTTACCGCTACGCCCTTAAGTTCCAATAAAGAGTTGCCTATGAACGGTAACTATGATGAGTTGATTCCTGGGGAATCTATAGAAAATTTAATTGAAAACGATTTTCTGGCCAGAGCCGAGACGTATCAGTATGATATGGGGTTGACTTCTTTGGAGGTAGGTTCAAATGGGGATTATACAGTAAAATCTTCATCGGACTTGTATACGAGTCCGTCCATGTTAAATAAATTGCTGGAAGCTTATACGTTACATTCCAAGGGAAAAAAAACATTGATATTCAATAATGGTATTGAAACCTCAATCCAAGTATACCATACCTTTAGGAATGTAGGTTTGCCCATTATGCATTTGGATAATACCGCTACCAAAAAACAACGGAAACAAATTTTAAATTGGTTTCATGAAACTCCGGACGCGATATTAACCTCCGTGAGTATTCTAACGACTGGTTTTGATGAACCCACCATAGATACCATCATTCTTAATAGGGCCACAAAATCGTTAACCTTATACTACCAAATGATTGGTAGGGGGTCTCGTGTGTTGAACAACAAATCTAAATTTACCGTTATAGATCTTGGCAATAATATCTATCGTTTTGGTCCGTGGGGTGCAGATTTAGATTGGGAGACCATTTTTAAATCTCCTAATTTCTACATAGACCGTATTAAGGATGATGAAGATATTGAAGGATCTTTTAAACATGAGCTAGCCGATGATATTAGGTCGGAATTTGCAAAATCCAAGGACACTTATTTGGATATTAAAGCCATATATAAGGAAGCGACCTTTTCCGGAGAATCTTCCAAAGTGGTATTGGAAAAATCCATTGAACAACATGCTTATATTTGTATAGAAAACAGTGAAGATGTGTATGATGCGCTTGCGTTGGCAAAATTACTTAAAGACGATATAGATAATAGGATACAAGTTTATGGCAAGTGTATAAGTAAAAGCACCTATAATTTTATCAATTGGCTGAAAATGGATTACCAAAAAAAGCTTAATGCCTACCTTAGAGAAAACTTTGATGCCGTTTTTGAGCAAATTCACGGGCATCCGCCGGAAGATTAGTCGACTTAATTATCTGTTGAAAAGAAAACACTATGGCACGCACTATTATTGAAAATATAGTAATTGCGAAATACGAAGAACAAACTTTTTTTGAGTTTTGTAAGTATACTTCTATTCGTTTTTTTGAAATTTTATATTTTGAAAAAGGAACAGGAACTATTAAAATAAATGGTAATACTGTACCTTATACTTCTAACAGTGTTTTTGTTTTTATTCCTGACGATATTTATATCGTAAACCCTGATTCTGCTACCACTACAGTGGCTATAAAATTTTTAAAGAGTTTTTTTAGAAAAACATCTACGCTAAACGAAACCTTACCGGTTAACGATTGGTTTCGAAAAATCGAAGAAATACTAAATAGCGAAAGTCACCAGCTTCGTGAAATGCAATTTGCAACCGAATCTGACCGGTCACACTTAGTATCTCTTATTAACATGGTTGCCACTGAATATATGAGCGAGCAAACTTTTGATATTTTCATTATTCAAAATTCCGTATCGGTTATTCTACATCTTATTGCTAGAAATATTCAATTCATTAATACGGCAGACACGGTAAAGAATGTTAAGTCATCTAAAATTCAACAAATCATCAACTACATTCACGCCAATATTTATAATTCCGAATTGCTTACCACCAAAAGGTTGGCAGAGGAGTTTCATATGGCAGATAATTATATGAGTGAATATTTTAAAAAGCATACTGATGTTTCATTAAAAAAGTACATTATCAACTACAAGCTAAAACTTGTTGAAACCCGTTTAAAGTACACAGACATGCAGTTCTCAGAAATTGCGATGGAATTGGGTTTTACAGATTCTAGTCATTTGAATAAGACCTTTCAAAGTTACAAAGGCATGACCATAGGGTCTTACAAGGCAAGTCTATCCGCCTAATTAAATACCATCAAAAATTCCTGAAACAAATTCTCCAACACCCTCTAGCAAACCATCAAACACATCGCCAAAATCCAACCAAGAAGCATCTAAGTCAATAGCTGGAATATCGGTCCAATCTGAGACGGTAGAGGCAGAAATTCCGCTTAACATTTCTGTCTTCATAGCTACATAATCACAAGCTTCCTCTGTTTTTTCATGGTACAAATCAAAGTCTGTATGCGATGAGAAAATACTCAATGCCCAACAAGACCAATCCACATAATCATACCATTTACTGTTTCTGTGCGCTTTTTTCACTTCATCAGGTGTGTAATATTTTTTCTTGCCATTATCCTTGACTAGTATTTCTCCAATATCAGAAATGAATTCTTTTTTATTCTGAGGTGTTGGTTCGCAAGATGTACTCATGTTAGTCTCAATTATATTGGAGTAATTTACTTACATAAACTTAAAAAATCACCAATTACCTCTTTTTTTACCTAAACCACTTTGTTTTTTACCCATTTGAACCTTGTGTCCCTAGATAACTTTGTACTGTAATTAATACAGAACGAATAGCAACCAAAAAATAAATATTATGGACTACAAGAACTTTCAAACATTTACAGCAGAACAAAAAGGCGGAATTTTAACCGTAGACATCAACTTCGGACCAGTAAACGTACAGGGACAAGAAATGCTAGCAGATTTAAGCAGCTTATGCTTATTATTAGAAAGAGATAGAAGCGTAAAAGTTGTGGTTTTTGAATCTTCAAATCCAGGATATTGGGTATGTCATTATGATACCAACTTATTAAAAGATATGTCTACCGAAGCTGTACCACGAAACGAAGTACAGTTATTGGACTTACAAGCTGTTTTAGAACGCTTAAGCAACATACCACAAGCAACTATAGCGAAAATTGAAGGTTTTGCAAGAGGAGGCGGACACGAAATGGCGTTAGCGTTAGATATGCGTTTTGCAGCTAGAGGAAAGGCTAAGTTCATGCAGATGGAAGTTGGCATGGGAATTTTACCATGTGGAGGTGGAGCGTCTCGTATGGCTAGACAAACAGGATTAGGAAAAGCACTAGAAATTATTCTAGGAGCAAAAGATTGGGATGCAGATGAAGCTGAAAAATTCGGGACTATAAACAAAGCATTAGAGGCAGATGAAATAGGAGGTTATGTAGATGCTTTAGCACAACGTATATCTCAATTTCCAGCAGATTCTATTGCCGCTAGTAAACGTGCAGTATATGCATCTATAGATTTACCAATAAAAGAAGCTTTAAAAGAAGAAGCATACCAATTATTTCAAGCTACGAGTAGAACTCCTGCAATAAAAAGATTTGCCTATGCAGATGATAACGGAGCACAATTTGACCACGAAAACCAGAGGAACTGGGAACAAATGGTTATGGATATTCAAGAAGTAAATTAAGGGCGCCTTACGCAACACGCTTAACGCTATGCGCATATCGCTTTTAAATTTTTGAGTAAAGCGCGAAGCGTGTAGCGCATGGCGTATAGCGTATAGCGTATAGCGAAAAACCAACAACGATTAACGATTAACGAAATAAAAAATAGATATGAAAGCAATGTTACTAAATGAATACGGAGAAAGCGCAAATTTCGAAGTATCAGAAATAGCAAAACCAGCAGTAAAAGCAAATCACGTTTTAGTGAAAATAGCGGCATCTAGTGTCAATACTATTGATATGATGATTAAGAATATGGGGTCAGATTTACCATTGTCTCCTGCTACTCCAGCTTTATTAGGTATGGATTTTTCCGGAGTAATTGAAGCTGTTGGAGAAGGTGTAGAAGGTTATGCTGTAGGCGATGAAGTATACGGTTGTGCTGGCGGATTAGCAGATTTACCTGGTACATTAACAGAATACATTGTAGCCGATAGTAGTTTAATTGGTCACAAACCAAAAGATTTGACTATGCGCGAAACTGCAGCTTTACCTTTAGTTGCAATTACAGCTTATGAAGGGTTGACAAGAGCAGGCGTAAAAGCGGGTCAAAAAGTATTAATACACGGTGGTTCTGGTGGAGTTGGTCACTTAGCGGTACAATTGGCGAAGTACTTTGGAGCAGAAGTTTATGCAACAGGAACAGGCGACAAACAAAAAGCTATTGTTGAAAAATTCGGGGCAACCTTTATTGATTTTACTACAGAAAAAGTAGCAGATTACACAGCAAAATACACCGATGGTGGTTTTGATGTTGTTTTTGATACTGTTGGTGGTCCAAACCTGACAAATTCTATGGAAGCAGTTGCCCTAAACGGTCATATCTCCACTACAGTTTCCTTGTTGGAAATCGATTTAACTCCGTTGCACTTTAAAGGAGCATCATTACACGTGGTCTTTATGTTGATTCCGATGTTACATAACTTCAAAAGAGAAGATCACGGTAGTATTTTAGAAAAATTAGCTGAAATTTCTAACGAAGGTCATTTAACTCCGATTGTTGATGAAAATCAATTTTCATTAGAGCAAGTTGGTGATGCTTATGCACACTTAGCTAGTGGTACAGCCATTGGTAAAGTTGTGGTTGAAAACTAGATAATAGTAAATAAAATATGTAGTAGGATTAGAGTTGCAGGTTCTAAACATGTCGATTAATATGTTCTGTTGAATGCCCCAGAAATGGGGTATTTTTTTGCTTTAAAATAAAACCTTGAAATTTACCTAAACAACCGTTTTTACTACCAAAAAATTACTGGTGTCTCATACTACCTTTGTTATCAGAATAAGTAAATAAAACCAAAAGATGCTCTTTAAGAGGTTTTGGTAAAAAATAAATATATCATGAAAACAATAACAATAACAAATGCACTCGCAGAAGCTCGTGCGCTTACACTACCAACTCGCGAAGCTTCACTAAATCGTGATCCTTCTGTGTCACAATTTTGGAATAGTAACCGAGAGTTGCTTGAAGATGCTTGGAGCGAATGGGAAATTGAAAACAAAGACGGTTTGCTAGTACCTGATGAAACTTTACTTGACCCAAAATTAAGAAAAGCCATAAACGATGCTTGGGAAAATCCAGAAAAAGAAAATGCTGTTGCTGATTTATGGGAAGAGATTATTCCTGGGGTATATTCTGCCCAGTTTTTTGATCTAGAACGTCTAGCAGATTTTCGTAAATATCTAGAAGCTACGGTAAATTCTGAAATTCCCAGACGTGCACCTTATGGCATTCAGTTAAATCGTTATGGCGTTATGTTAGACCCACGTTCAGAAGGGCATCTTGCTGCACCTAATTTTCAGGCTTTTTATAACGAAATCATGGATCGCTATATGCGTCCGATCGCCCGTTTATTACTAGGTACTTATGGCTACGATAACCAAACCTTTGGTTTTTCTATTCAGTATAACCCAGATAAAGATAAAGATTTGCATGCCCATACGGATGCTTCTGCAGCTACCTTGAATATCAATATTAACTTACCTGAAGAAAAATTTACAGGTTCACAAGTCGATTTTCATGATACGTCTACAAGAAAGGTTGTTCAAACTATCTTTGAACCCGGTAAGGCAATAATTCATACTGGCAAAGTACCTCATGCTACCCATCCAATTACAAGTGGACAACGTAGTAACTTGGTTGTATGGCTATACGGAGATCGTATGCAAATACCGCGAGGGGGTGCAAGTAGCTATGGTAGTGTTGATAATTCAACATCCAAAGTTGTTGCAGCAGAAAATATTACGGCTCGCGAGCGTTGGAGTTTACCAGAAGGTCCCAAAGATACCTTTGCTCCGTTTTAAAAAGAACAGAAGTCAGAATTTTGGCAGAACATTTTCTGCCAAAATTCCATTTAAAATATTCAAAAGTTTAAAAAAATGAAACATATATTAATTACAGGAAGCACAGACGGTATAGGGAATTTATTAGCACTTAGTTTGGCGAAAGAAGGTCATTTTGTCGGCGTTCATGGTAGAACTGATGCTAAATTAAAGGCTACTGTAACCGAAATCAAAGCAGAATCAAAGAATGACAATGTAGTAGGTTTTTTAGCTGATTTCTCAAACTTGTCAGAGGTTAAACAAATGGCAAAAGAAGTTGCTGAAAAAATGCCGAAAATTGATGTTTTGGTAAACAATGCAGGTGTTTTAAAAGCTAAAACTGAAACAGCGGCGAATGGAATAGATGTTCGTTTAACAGTAAACTATTTAGCACCATATCAATTTACAAATGCGGTACTACCGTTATTGAAAAAGTCAGATGCACCTAGAATTGTAAATCTTAGTTCAGCGGCACAATCCCCAGTTTCTTTAAGTGCATTAAAAGGTGAAATGAGTTTAGGGGCTAATGATGCCTATGCACAAAGTAAATTAGCGCTGACCATGTGGAGTTTTGATTTGGCAAAAAAAGAACCAAGTATTTTGGTTGTTGCCGTAAACCCAGGTTCGTTATTGAATACCAAGATGGCAAAGGAAGCCTACGGTCAACATTGGTCTCCTGCAGAAAAGGGAGTAGATATTCTTTATGATTTAAGTATGACCGACAAAGCGAAAACAAATGCTTATTTCGATAATGATAAAGGAAGTTATGCTCAAGCACACCCAGATGCCTATGATGATGAAAAAATTAAAGAATTGGTTGAGTTGAGTAATACAATTGTTTTACATTAGAAGAGCTTATAAATGTCTATATCTCGTCTAAATAATAACTAGACTGATTTGTTACTCACTATTTTCAACTAAACTCTAAAAATCAAGGGCGAATTCTGTTTTAGTTGGTAAAGTTAGAAATCGGAAAGTGGTAACATTCATAATTTATATGAGTGTTAACTTGCTTTTAATATAGATGTAGAAAGGGCATTAATAGAAAGAAGCACATGATATTATCATTTTTCATCACTCCTTTTGTTGGAATAGCTGTCCTCTTTTAATGAAGCAGCGAATAGATATTGTATTGGAGTTTTGTTTGGGCTTATGGCCCCTCTGGAAATACGCTTTTAAACAAAAAATGTTTAAACGTAATTACTAAGGGAGAATCCAAAGCCGTTTAAAATAAGGTAAGAATATATAGGTGGTATTGGCAAAAGAGCTTAGTATGTATTCATAGCATATGTCAACAGGGATATGACATTTAATGTCACCAATTTTCCATCATTATAAAAACGAATAAATAATTAAGTACTGTTAACTTATTTTAATTCATTTTTTCCGATAACAGGTTACGTAATATGATTACAATAGTAACGGTGGAAAAACTAATGCTTAGGACAATTAATATTTGTACGACTGTAGACATAACATTAAAATATTGAGTTCTATACCCCTAAGGTATTAGTTAAGGCGTGTTTCCTATTCGCCAAATGTATAGATGGCATTTTTTTGAATATAAACTGTTCTATTTTTTCTGTTCGTTGTAAGTGCACTTCATAGAAATGGATTTTTTAGGGGACTTCCACTTTTAAAGAATCATGGGTGTTCAGAAGAGTGTGGTTTTGTTACGAGAAGCATTTTATTGATCAATAATTAAATACCGGTTTATTAAAAACATCTACTGTATTTTTTGAAGATGTTAAAAGAACTATTCTAATAATACTAATTACATAATATTTAATAGGGGTTGAAGTAATTCTTTCACTTTAGTACTACTTTCGAGGATTATTTCAAAAAATATGGATAACAAAAATGCTGAGGAACAAAGGCTAGCCGTTCCTGATTCTTATAAAAATTGGAAACGATGGGGACCTTATTTAGCAGAAAGACAATGGGGTACGGTAAGAGAAGATTATAGCGTTAATGGTGAAGCATGGGATTTTATAGATCATGAAAAAGCACGAAGTAATGCATATAGATGGGGAGAAGAGGGGATAGGTGGATTTTGCGACTCTAGGGAAATACTTTGTTTGGCCCCGGTATTTTGGAATGGTAAAGACACTATTTTAAAAGAACGCTTGTTTGGCCTTACCAATAACCAGGGTAATCATGGCGAAGATGTAAAAGAACTTTATTTTCATCAGGTCTCTACACCTACACATTCCTACAGTAAATATTTGTATAAATATCCACAGAAAAAATTTCCTTATGAAGATTTGCTTCTAAAAAATAGGAATAGGAACAGAGAAGAAAATGAATATGAATTATTGGACACCAAAGCTTTTAAGAAAAATAAGTATTTTGACTGTTTTATAGAATACGCAAAAGCAGATGTAGGTGATATT
Organism: Zobellia nedashkovskayae; assembly: GCF_015330125.1. Lineage (NCBI taxonomy): Bacteria > Pseudomonadati > Bacteroidota > Flavobacteriia > Flavobacteriales > Flavobacteriaceae > Zobellia > Zobellia nedashkovskayae. The sequence goes on from NZ_JADDXR010000002.1 coordinate 3,824,845, forward strand.
CTTATGAAAATTACCGTTGTAAATAGAGGCCCTAAGAAAGCTAAAATTCATGTGCTCCCGCAACTATGGTTTAGAAATTTTTGGAAACATAATAAGCGTTTTGAACGCCCTAATATGAAAGCTACTTCTGATAACTCTGTGCTGTCTAGAAGTATTAGAAATGGTAGGTATTATTTGTATCACGAGGATGGCGAACAACTTTTTTGTGATAATGAAACAAATAATAAGCTAATCTATGATGTACCTAACGAAGTGCCTTATGTTAAGGATGGAATAAATGATCATGTAGTAAATGGTAAGGCTACGGTAAACCCAGAGAAAAACGGAACCAAATTTGCTGTTTGGCATAAGCTTAAGCTTAAACCCGGTGAAGAAAAAAGTATAAAAATAAGACTTCGTAAAAGGAAATTAGAAAATCCCTGGGCAGATTTTGATGAGATATTTGATCAAAGAATAAAAGAATGCGAAGAATTTTATAGGGATATCATAAAAGCGGACCTTCCAAAATCTCATCAAACTATTGCAAAAAGTGCATTTTCAGGTTTATTATGGACTAAACAGTTTTATTATTACGATGTCTACAAATGGCTTTTTGGTGGTCCAGGAGAGGCTAAACCTTACCGTACAAATGCACGAAATTTTAACTGGCAACATTTAACGAATCGGCATGTGATTTCTATGCCAGATAAATGGGAGTATCCATGGTATGCTGCTTGGGATCTTGCTTTTCATATGGCATCATTCGTAGAAATTGATCCGTATTTTGCAAAAGAACAATTGCTTTTGGTATTGCGGGAAAGTTATATGCATCCTAATGGTCAGATTCCTGCGTATGAATGGAATTTTAGTGATGTGAATCCACCTGTGCATTCTTACGCTGTGTGGACGGTTTATGAAAAAGATAAAGAACGCAGTGGAAAGGGCGATACTGGGTTTTTAGAAAAAGCCTATCAAAAATTACTTCTTAATTTTACCTGGTGGGTAAATCAAAAGGATAAGAGTGGTACCGATTTATTTGAAGGAGGGTTTTTAGGCCTGGATAATATAGGTGTATTTGACCGTAATCATATGCCTCATGGCATTACAAGAATGCAACAGGCAGATGCTACCAGTTGGATGGCGATGTTTACGCTAAATATGCTCCGTATGGCATTAGAATTGGCGAAGACTAATAAAACTTACGAAGAATCTGTTGCCAAATTCTTTAGGCATTTTCTGAATATTGCTTGGGCGATGCACCATATAGGGAAAAAGGATATTTCACTTTGGGACGAAGAAGATAATTTTTATTATGACGTTATTGAAATGGCCAATGGAGCCACCGACAGATTAAAAGTGAGATCATTAGTGGGGATTATTCCATTATTTGCCGTTGAAATTATTCATAAAGACCTTTTTGAAGAATTGAAGGAGTTTAAAATCCGAGCAGCAGATATTGTTAGAACACGCCCGGATTTGGCATCTTTAATCTCAAATATTGAGGAGACAAATTCAGAGGGTAATTATTTGTTCTCTATAATGCGCGGCTTTAGGCTGGAACACCTGCTTAAACGCTTATTGGATGAAGATGAATTTTTATCTGATTATGGTATTCGTTCTCTTTCTAAATATCATGAAAAACATCCTTTCGTATTTCAGCATTATGGTCACCATCAGATACAATATGAATCTGGGGAGAGTCGTTCCAGTATGTTTGGTGGCAATTCTAACTGGCGTGGTCCTATTTGGATGCCTTTGAATTACATGATCATTCAATCCTTAAGAAAGTATTATAAATTCTATGGACCTACCTATGTTTATGAATTTCCAACAGGTTCAAAGAATGAGTTGAATTTAAATGAGATTGCCAATGAGCTGTCTAAGCGATTGATTAACCTATTCGAACCCAATAAAGAAGGAAAGTTTCAATACCATTCAGAGGATAAGAGAAATGTATTCACCAAAGATGAACATTTTAAAAATCAGCATTTTTTCTATGAGTTTTTTGATGGTGATAATGGAAAAGGGTTAGGGGCGTCCCATCAAACAGGATGGACCGCATTGATTGCTAATTTAATTATGGATTTGGATGCTAATAAAGGAATTAGCTAAAACTGCCAAAAGTAAATACTTATAAATAAAATGAAAGTAGAGACCGTTAGAAAGTATGAATATTTAGAATTGTATTTAATCAGTTAAAACTATAAATTTAGATATGGACTTTTTTTTCAAAACATTTAGTAAATTGTGATTCTACTAAAGCATTTGAATTCAACTTTATCTTAGTCTAAAGTAAAATGTTTGGTTAGACACCACCAGAATATGAGAAAATATATTGCCCTTTTCCTAGTATTTTTCACTTTAGGAAACCTATGCGCTCAAAATGATAGTATTCAAGTAAAGCCAAAAAAAAGCTTGTTGAAAAAGACTATTTTGCCTCTTTCTTTACTTACCACAGGAATATTGTTATCAGATAGTGGTTTTGAACAATCCTTGCATGAAACAGCTCAAGGTTGGGTGGGTAATGATTTTCGAACTCACTTTGATGATTATACTAGATATGCACCAGTAGCAACTCTGTTTATTGCTAATGTAGTTGGGGTCAAAGCCAAAAACCATTGGTTTGATCAGACCAAAAATTTGGCCGTCTCAATGATACTTACAGATGTTTTTACTAGAGCTTTAAAGAATTCTATTTATAAAATTAGGCCGGACGGTTCTAATGAACATGCATTTCCTTCTGGGCATACATCTATTGCTTTCGCATCTGGTTCTGCAGTTTACGAAGAGTATAAAGATACCAATGCTTATTTGGCTTATAGTGGTTATGGTTTTGCATCTGTTACAGGTGGCCTAAGGCTGTTCAACAACAAGCATTACATATCGGATATACTTGCAGGTGCCGGTTTAGGAATTCTGGTTACAAAATTGGTGTATCATTTTGATTATCTATTTAAGTGGAATCCTTTTATAAAGTCTAAGAACATTGCCCTTATTCCTCGCTATACAGACGGTGCTGTAGGTTTGTATTTTTCTAAAACTTTTTAGCTTATAGTTTTCTATTAATAAAGGAAATCTTTACCAGAAGAAAAACATGAAAACTCACTGTATTTAATAAAATTAATTACGGGTTGTAATTAATTTTATCTGTCGTAATAGGAGACTACCTTTGCACCATAACTCAGTAATATAGGAATAGTTGGAAACTTTGTTTTTCTGACCCATGTATACATTCTTAAACCTGCGCTGTATAAATAATTACCTAGAATAGATGTTTATAGACAATGACCAAATCGAATCCTTATTACCCATGTCTGAATGCATTCAGGTGATGAAGGAGTTGTTTTTACTTGATGCCGAAAAAGATATTGTAAACCCGCTTCGTGCTACCATGCCTTTGCAAAATGACACAAAGGGAATTATGGGAATGATGCCGGCTTTCATTCGGCCTTATGAAGTAATGGGAATTAAGGTTTTAAGTATTTTTCCTGATAACTATAAAAAAGGACTTAGCTCTCACCAAGGAATTATTCATCTTTATGAAACCGTTACGGGCCAACTGATGACAAGCCTAGATGCCGATGGGATCACAGGGATAAGAACAGCTGCGGTAAGCGGACTAGTTACTAGTTTTTTGGCAATAGCTGATGCTAAGAGTTTGTGTATTCTTGGTAGTGGTTTACAAGCTAGAAAGCATATTGAAGCCATGTTGGAGGTTAGGGACATTATAACAGTTACCCTCTGGAGCCTAAATAGGAGCAGTGCTGAACGCTTGGCTACCGATATGAAGAAGTATGAAGGTATTGATTTTATAGTCTGTGATAGCGTACAAGAGGCCGCAAAAGATGCAGATATTATCTGTACCGTTACCGCAGCTACAGAACCTATTTTAGAGAATGAGTATCTAGAAAGTCATGTTCACATTAATGCGGTAGGTGCTTGCACGGCAAACACCAGGGAATTGGCATCGGCTATAATTAATAATTCTGATGTGTATGTTGATAATCGGTTGTCGGCAGCTAATGAGGCAGGAGAACTTTTGTTACCGGCCAATGAAAACGGTCACGATGCCCTAGATTTTATTAAAGCTGATATTTCAGAATTATTGAAGGATTCAAGCTTGTACGATGCATCAAAAAAGACAGTATTCAAATCTTTGGGTATTGCTTGTGAAGATATTGCGGCTGGTTTACATTGCTATAAAAAATTAAAAGAATAACAGTAACAATTTGTATTATTCTAATTTTAATAGCAGAATAAGGAGCTGAACCCAACTCTTTTACTGCTCTGTTTCTACCTTCTTTAGGTTCTAGTGTGTCTATCTTCTCAAAAAGCCCATTGCTTGAAAATTGTTTTACCTAATAGTTTTAATGTTTCACTTAGAATATTGGGTTGTTCACAGATTCTGAAATATTTGTGTGGTTCTAATCTGCATCTTTGGATTGAATATAATAAACTAAAAATAAATTCATAATGAAAAAAGTAAGCCTATTGCTCTTATTGGCAATGCACTTTACATTTTTAACTTCTTGCTCAGATGATGACGTAACCGAAGCTGTTGTGGATGATTCAGAAACAACAGAGGAAGTAGTTGATGAAACAGATGACGATGATGACGTGGCCTACGTTGAGGCATATGCTGACAGTGATTTTGACGCAACGGATTGGACGGATCTAACCCATAGTAAGTCTGCAGACCCCGATTTTGATGTTGTTTTTGAAGACAATTCTGTAAAACGTCTTGATCTTGTAATTACTGAAGATCGGTGGCAGAGCATGTTGGATGACATGACTTCCCTTTATGGCAGTTTTGGTGGTACCGGCGGCGGACCAGGAGGTCAAGGAGGCGGTGGATTGGTTGAAACCGATGAAGATCCTATTTTCGTTCCAGGTGAAGTTTATTTTGAAGATAAAGAATGGTACCGCGTAGGACTACGTTTTAAAGGTAATTCTAGCTTACAATCTAGCTGGTCTGCGGGAATTTTAAAATTGTCTTTTAAGCTTGATTTTGATGAGTTTGAAGATGAATACCCACAGATTGATAATCAGCGTTTTTATGGTTTCAAAAAACTAAGCCTTAAAAACAACTATAATGATAAATCTATGTTGCGCGAAAAAGTAGCTACAGATTTGTTTAGAGATGCCGGTTTGGCAAGCTCACATGCTTCAATCTATGAAGTGTATGTTGATCATGGAGACGGGCCTGAGTACTTTGGAGTGTATACCATGGTAGAAGAAGTAGATGATACGGTCATAGACACTCAATTTTCGGATAATGATGGCAATTTATACAAGCCAGATGGCGATGGGGCTAGTTTTGCTCTTGGAAGCTTTTCAGAAGATGTATTCGTTAAGAAAACTAATGAAGACGAAGCTGATTTCTCAGATATTGAAAGCCTTTTTGCTGCTTTACATGCAGATAATCGTACTACTGATCCCGAAGCATGGCGTACCAATCTGGAGACTATTTTTGATACGGATACTTTCTTGAACTATTTAGCGGTTAATACGGTCATCCAAAATTGGGATACCTATGGTAGAATGACGCATAACTATTTTCTTTATAATAATCCTGATACAGAAAAATTAGCATGGATCCCGTGGGATAATAATGAAGCGCTACAGAGAGGAAATCAGCAAGGTTCTTTGGCTTTGGATTTCTCTGATTTAAATGACACAGAATGGCCGTTAATAGGATATTTGTATGAAGATGCAACCTATAAAGCAAAATATGATAGCTATGTACAGGAATTTGCGAATAACGTTTTTACAGTGAGCGGAATGCAGGCTGAATATGCTGCTTATGCATCATTAGTAGAACCGTACGCCACTGCAGAAGTTGAGGGCTATACCTTCTTGAATTCTAGTGCAGACTTCCAGGCAGCTATAAACGAGTTGAACAGTCATGTGTCGGAAAGAGCATCGGCAGTTATTAATTATTTGAATTAGTGAGTTTTTATGTAGCGTGATGATGTAGGAGTTAAATTGGAGAGAAAATCCGGTTGCCATTGGTAACCGGATTTTTTATGTTCTATTTCAAAATCTAAGAAGCAATGGTAATGAACAATTATCTATTCAGTTAAATATGATACAGATCACAAAAATCTCGTCGATAGAATAGGGGTGTTTGTATAGGTAAAAAGGGTAGACTTCTATTGCACTTTAATAGGTGTCAGTAATGTGTCACATTTGGAGTGTTAATTGAAAATACACCTTAAATGAAACTATATATAATTCTAGCAGGCTTTCTATTTGCACAGGTTGCTTTTGCCCAAAAAGCAAAAACTGATTCGATATCTAAAGTTTGGTCGTTGGAGGACTGCATTTCTTATGCTATAGAAAATAACATTACCATAAAAGATGCGACGTTAAACAAGAGCATTTCTGAAGTTGATTATAGCAAGTCAAAATCGGCTAAACTTCCGGATCTGTTTGGGAGTGCTTCTCAAGGGTATTCTAGTGGTACTACCATTGACCCTATTACAAGTGATTATGTGTCCGACGAGATACACAATACCAATATTGGAATTAATAGTTCTATGACCCTTTTTCAAGGAAATCAATTGAACAATCAGGTAAAACAGAATAGACTGCTTGTAGAACAAAGTGTTTTATTAGAAGAAGAAGCTAAGAATAGTATTGTCATCAGTATTTTAGAAACCTATTTACAAACTCTTTATAGTAAAGAGGGTATTACAATTGCTCAGAACAATTTAAATGCATCGGAACAAGAGGTTGTTAGGGCTAAATCTAGATTAGATGCGGGTTCTATTGCATTGAGCGACTATACGGAAGCGCAGAGCCAAGCGGCTACCAATAAATACAATGTAATTGCAGCCAAAAATGACTACGCCCTAAACATCATCACCTTAAAGCAACTATTGGAATTATCGCCTTTAGAGAAATTAGAAATAGAGACCATAGATGAGAATATGGACTTGGTAAACCTAGAACTGAATAAGGAGGCTATTTATACTAACGCATTGGATTATCTACCGGAAGTGGAAGCAAGCAATACGGTCATTAGTATTAACGAAAAGGAACTTGATATTGCCAAAGGAGGGTATTTACCCACCTTATCTCTAATAGGTAGTCTGGGGTCAGGGTATACGAGTATCAACGATAACACCTTTGGAGATCAATTGGATGTCAATTTCAATCAGAAGCTTGGTTTAAGCCTGAGTATTCCAATTTTCAATAGAAATCAGACCAAAGCAGCGGTACAAACGGCATCAATAAATATTGAAAAAGCACAACTACAAAAACGGACCGTTGAAAAAGAAGTGATTAAAAAAGTAGAAACGGCCTATGAAAATGCAGTTTCTTCACAAGAGCAGCTTATTGCGGCAGAAGCATCACAAAATGCAGCGGAACAGTCTTATAACCTAGCTCAGAAAAAATATGAATTGGGAGCCTTAAGTACAACGGATTTGGTTATAAGCCAAAACACGTATACCAATGCCCAGCAAAACTATTTACAGTCAAAGTACTTAAACATTTTATACCATCAACTCTTACAATTCTATCAAGGAAACGAAATTAAACTTTAGTCAAAATGAAAAATAAAAGAAAACTCATAATAGGTGGTATCGTCTTGATCATCTTAGCTTTTGTTGCCTTTAGCTTACTAAAAGGTGATAATAATGTGGCCATAGAGGCAAAAACGGTAGCAGCTAAGAAAGGTGATGTAACCACCATGGTTACTGCAACAGGAACTATTGAACCCATAAACCAAGTAGATGTAGGTACGCAAGTATCTGGTGTTGTAGAGAAAATTTATGTAGACTACAACAGTGAGGTAAAAGAAGGGCAACTGATTGCGGAATTAGATAAAACAATCCTTAAGGCAGCACTTACACAAGCGCAAGCATCGTATGATAATGCCATAAGTAATCGTAATTATTTACAAATTATATTTGAAAGACAAAAGACGTTATATGACAATCAAGTAATCAGTAAATCAGATTATGACGATTCTTTTTTCAATTTCGAAACTGCAAAAGGTACGGTAACACAACGTTTATCTGACTTACAACAAGCAAGAACAAACCTGGGGTATGCAAACATATATTCTCCTATAGATGGGGTTGTACTTTCAAGAGATATAGATGAAGGACAAACAGTGGCAGCAAGTTACAGTACGCCTACACTTTTTACCATTGCACAAGATTTAAAGGAAATGCAGGTTGAGGCAGATGTTGATGAGGCAGATATAGGCGTTGTCAAAGAGGGGCAACGTGTAAGTTTTACCGTGGATGCTTACCAAGGTCAAGAATTTGATGGCGAGGTAACACAGGTAAGATTGGATCCAACAATTACATCAAATGTAGTTACCTATACGGTAGTTATTAAAGCTGATAATCCTGATCTAAGATTAAAACCAGGTCTTACGGCAACTATTTCAATTTATACATTAGAGTTAAAAGACGTTTTGTCTGTTGAAGCAAAAGCTATCAATTTTAAGCCAACACCTCCAGAAATGATGGCTTATAATGAGCAAGAAAAATTGACTATGGAACCACCAAAAGGAGGCGGACCACAACCTGATGAAAATGATGACAGCACAAGGGTTTGGGTATTAGAATCTAATGGGGCTATCTCTCCAAAGAAAGTGACTTTAGGAGCAAGTGACGGAGTAAATGTCCAAATTTTAAGTGGAGTAGAAGAAGGAGATAAATTGGTATATAGTTTAAAATCTGAAACTACTAAATCTGGAACATCAGCGGGCGGGTCAGAAGAGAGTCCGTTTATGCCACAACGACCGGGAGGTAAGAAAAAGTAAGCCATCATGAGCAAAGAAATTATAAAAATAAAGGATTTAACTCGTGAGTTTACAATGGGCACTGAAACTGTTCATGCGTTAAGAGGAATCTCTTTTACGATTAAAGAAGGGGAATTCGTGACTATTATGGGGTCTAGTGGTTCGGGTAAAAGTACGCTATTGAATATTTTAGGATGTTTAGACCAGCCTACAGCGGGCTCGTATGAGATAGATGGTGTAAGTGTAAAAGATCTTAGTAGGAATGAATTGGCTACGATTCGGAATGAGAAAATCGGATTCATATTTCAATCCTATAATCTGCTGGCCAGAACGTCGGCAATTGAAAATGTGGAGTTACCACTATTATATAACAGCAAGGTGTCTACAGAAGAACGTCGGGAACGAGCCCTTAAAGCATTGGATATGGTAGGCTTGAGCGATCGGTTACATCATACGCCCTCGCAACTTTCCGGAGGACAACAACAACGTGTGGCCATAGCAAGATCGTTGGTAAACAATCCGGTGATGATCCTTGCGGATGAGGCAACGGGAAACCTGGATACCCGAACATCTTATGAAATCATGTCCTTGTTTCAAGATTTGAACAAGCAGGGCATTACCATCACTTTTGTAACCCACGAACCGGATATTGCTACATTCAGCAGCAGAACGGTTGTATTAAAAGATGGAAACATCATTCAAGATTATAAGAATGAAAACGTACAATCGGCAGCAAAGGAATTAGCAAAGTTACCTAAAGAAAATAATTGATCATGAGACTACTTAATCTATTAAAAATTGCCTATAAAGCCATAGTTCTTAATAAAGTAAGAACTTTGCTTACCATGTTGGGTATCATCATTGGAGTGGCATCTGTAATTGCAATGCTGGCTATTGGTGAGGGATCTAAAGAGAGTATAAGAAGCACCATATCCAATATGGGTTCTAATATGATTACCATTAGACCTGGTACTGACGATCGTGGACCTGCAAGGGGTAGTGGTGGAGATGTACAAACTTTAACACTAGATAATTATGAAACCATAAAAGAGAAATCTACGCTATTAAGCTATATTACTCCTGTAGTCAATGGTGGCGGGCAAGTAATTAGCGGTGCCAATAACTGGCCAAGTACAATTTATGGGGTAAATCCTGATTATTTAGAAATTAAGGTTGTTGGTCTTCACAGCGGAAGTATGTTTACCGATGCAGAAGTGAAATCCGCTTCTAAAGTAGTGGTGTTAGGACAAACAGTGGTAGACAATGTATTTCCTGACGGACAGGAGCCTGTAGGGCAAATGATTCGTTTTGATAACATTCCGTTTAAAGTAATTGGTGTATTGGAAGAAAAAGGAGAAAACACCTTTGGACAAGATCAAGACGATGTTGTTATAGCGCCTTATACCACAGTACAAAAACGTATTTTGGCTATTGATTATTTAAATCAAATAATGGCATCTGCAGTTAGCGAAGATGATGCTGCAGAGGCGGTTATTGAAGTGACCGATATTCTTCGTTCAGAACATAAACTTATGGACAGTGAAGAAGATGATTTTACTGTACGATCTATGGAAGAATTAATTTCAACGTTCAGTTCCACTAGTGAAATGCTCACAGTTTTATTAGTCGCCGTCGCTAGTATTTCCCTATTGATTGGAGGTATTGGTATTATGAACATCATGTATGTATCAGTAAAAGAACGAACTAAGGAAATAGGACTACGTATGGCTGTAGGTGGCAAAGGATCAGATATATTGTTACAGTTCCTAATTGAAGCTATTTTAATTAGTATTACGGGAGGGGTTTTAGGTGTAATCTTAGGTCTTGGCGCTACGGTCTTTATTGAAAAGTTCTTACATTGGCCTACTAGTGTAGCCCTGTATTCCATAATAATTTCGTTTGCCGTTTGTGCGGTTACAGGTATTTTCTTTGGATGGTATCCTGCAAGAAAAGCATCAGCTTTAGATCCAATTACAGCATTACGTTATGAATAAGTAATTATGTATAAAAACAAAAAAATAATAATTCTTCAGCATCTGCTTATATGGTTGGTGCTGTTCAGCATGCCCTTTATTTTATCATATAGAGAAGATCAAGATGTGAATCGGTTGATTGCCCATTTTTTTATTCCGATGCTATTCTATGCATTTATCTTTTACTTTAATTTTTTAGTTCTCATAGATAAATTCCTATTTACTAAGAAAACTTTGTTATTCGTAGCTATTAACATTGTCATAATTGCCTTTTTTATTCTATTGAAGGAAGAGATAGAAAGTAACTTCTTTCAAGAGCTCATAAAGAGACCTAAAACAGAAGAGGATAGGGTAGGCCCACCGTTTAAGCTGTTTATCTATGTACAAATGCTATCATATACTGCTCCGTTGCTTTTTTCGATTGCTATAAAGTCCACCAAAAGATGGGTGCAAACGGAAGCTCAACGTAAAGAAGCCGCTAACTTTAAATTGCAAACAGAGTTACAACATTTACGGTACCAGCTGCAGCCGCATTTCTTTTTTAATTCGTTGAATAATATCTATTCTCTTGTGGATATTTCGCCAGAAAAGGCAAAATCTACAATCCATAGTTTAGGCAAGCTAATGCGGTACCTTTTATATGAAACGAATACGGAATTGGTGCCACTTTCTAAGGAAATTGAGTTCATGCGGAAGTATATAGATTTAATGAAGCTGCGCTTGACGGATAAAACAGAAATAGAATCTAGTTTTCCTGTTAGTCAAAATGGAATTCAAATTGCACCTCTATTATTTATATCACTGATTGAAAATGCCTTTAAACATGGGGTTTCTGCGAACAAAAATAGCATCATATCTATTGATATGACCATTAAGGGAAACATAGTGGATTTCACAATTGAAAATCATAATTTTCCTAAACAGGATAATGATAAAAGTGGTTCTGGAATTGGTTTGGCTAATCTAGAAAAGCGCTTGCAGTTATTATATCCAAATAAACACACTTTTGAAAAGGAACTCAAAGCTGGGGTTTATAGGGTAAATTTAAAAATAGAAACTTAAAAATTCTACTCACAATTTTAAGTAATAAAACAGTCCTTTTTAAAATGAGAATATGCGCCTTTCAATGGTTAAAACGAATAAGTTGTTATTAATACTTGTGTGAAATATTTAAATATGAAAAATACACTGCTAATCATCGTTTTTCTTTTATTAAACACCCCTCTATTTTCGCATGAGGGTGGTCATGGTATTCCTTTAAAACAATGGGAATTAACAACTACAAACGAAATAATCCAGGCTGATTTTATTAATTATGAAAACGGTGAAGTTTGGCTTATGGATAGCAATCATACTATTCAATCTTTTCAAATTACAGACTTTGTAGAAGCTGACCAAAAGTATATTAAAACTAAAAGTGAATTCATCCATTCTTTAAATGGTAGCGAAACAATTAAAGTTGCCCCCCAATCAGTATCAAGTTTTAATTGGGCACTTATAGCTCTAGGTATTTTTCTTTTGTCCTTTTCTGTTTTTAAACTGATAAAACAAAAGAAAGCAGTGTACTTAACTCACGGAGTACTTGGTTTAGGGGTTATTTTAATTGTATCGTGCAAGAATACCAATAGCGCTAAAACAAGTACGGTACAAGTACCAGCAAATGATGTTTCGCTGATGCAAACGTTTTTTGAGAAATTTGACGGTGTTACAACACATTCAGATGACAACTATTTATATGTGTCATCAAATGGGTTACCAGATCATGATATGATGGTTGGTATAACAAACTGGCAACAACAAGTTCCTATCAATCAAAATTACACAGGTGACAATAGTTGGGCTATACCCACACATCCAAAAATGGCAGAAAATCCACTATCGACAAAAACCAATTTACTAAAAGGGGCGATTGCTGTTGCTGTAAATGGAATTCCCATTTTTAACCCTTTAAATAATAGAGGTGAAGATGCTAATGCTATAGGAGAATTAGATAATTGGGGTGGACATTGTGGTCGTGCAGACGATTATCATTATCATTTACCTCCTTTACACCTGCAAGATCAAGTTGGTGCTGGCAATCCGGTAGCTTACGCTGTTGACGGTTTTCCTGTGTATGGAAAAACAACCGATAAACTAGATGAGTATTTAGGAAAAATGAACTTACATGGATCTTATCAATACCATACTATTGATGAATATCCTTACTTTATTGCTGGTATGCGAGGCGAAGTAAAATTGGACCCAAAAACGGAGGCACCAGAAAATCAAGTTTCTCCACAACCTAGAACCCAAGAGCTAAGACCTGCTTTAAGACCATTACGAGGTGCTGAAATCATTGATTTTGAATCTTTAGGTGATAATGCATATTCCTTAACGTACAGCTTAGATTCTAAAGAGTATATCATAAATTATAAATGGGATAGTGATGACAATTATAGCTATGAATTTATAAACCCTGATGGCACATCATCCTTTGAAACCTATAAACCAAGAGAAAAATGAAATATTCAAAATTTATAGTTCTCATACTTTTTATAGGGTTGATGTCCTGTAAAAACAATAAAAAAGCAACTACAGAGGTGAATCATGATGATTTTAAAACCGTACATTCAGATTTTAAACTATCGAGTATTGCAATAGAGGATGGTGTTTTATTAGAAGCTTATAAGTGTGAAGAGAAGATAGATGATGTTGAAAATTCCATACCGCTCTCATGGGAAAATGTGCCATATGGTACTGAATCTTTAGCAGTTGTGATGTATCATTACCCAAAAAAAGATGATAAGACAGAGATTAATTCATACCTCTTATTGTGGGATATAGACCCAAAAACAACTGAAATACCCTATAAAATGGCTCCTAATGGAGATTGGTATATGGGTGCAAATAAAGATGGCACGGCTATATCATATACGTCGCCATGTTCTCATGGAAAAGGCAAACACGAATATACCATTGCGCTTTATGCGTTAGCAGAAACACCACCTACTTTGCCCAAAATGAATACTTTAGATGTAGATTATAACGTGTTTATGAATGCAATGGCTACAGTAAAAATTATTGACAGAACTACTTTAAGATTTTTAGATACTAAATAAATTAAAATATGATACCTATAAAAAATACTTCATTACTATTAGCGCTAATCTGTATTACAATGGTGAATTGTAAAAACAGTGATAAAACTGTACAGACAGATACAACAGCACAAACTGCTACAAATGTTTACAATGGTACTGCTTCTGTATCTCAAGGACCGGCAACAGTAGTAACTGAAAACATATTTGAATGTGATAGAGGTAGAGAAGCTCCAATTGGAACTTCAGTGGCAACGGATGGTAGTACTTGGACTGTGCCTGCATTGGTCAATTTTACCGATGAAAATTTCCCTTTTGCATCAGATTTGTTTAACCCTTGTACAAAAGTTGAGTATGCCTCTGCAGATGAGGCTTTAGCTGCATTAAATGGTACAGATATCGTAGAAATTGATCAAGATGGTGAAATGATTACGGCATATGTATTTGCCGACAACTATTTTGAAATGTACATTAATGGCATTCCGGTAGGAAAAGACAATGTACCGTTCACACAGTTTAATTCTAATATTGTTCGGTTTAAGGTGAACAAGCCCTTTACAATAGCAATGAAATTGGTAGATTGGGAAGAAAATAGTGGTTTAGGCTCCGAGGCTAATAGAGGGCAAGCATTTCACCCCGGAGATGGTGGTATGTTAGGTGTTTTTAAAGATGCTAAAGGAGAAATAATTGCGACAACAGATGCTAATTGGAAAGCCCAAACATTTTACACAGCGCCTTTAAGAGATTTATCTTGTGCTTCTGAAGAAGGTTCTTTAAGGTTAAGTGATACTTGCAGTACCGAAGATTCTAATGACGGAACTTCATACTATGCTTTACATTGGAAAACACCGACAAATTGGCAATCTGCAGATTTTGATGATAGTGAATGGCCAAATGCGTCTGAATATGCAAATGAAGTAATAGGGGTGGATAACAAACCTTCTTACACCAACTTTACTGATGTTTTTGATAATAATTCTGCAGATGCCAAATTTATATGGTCAACCAATGTAATTTTGGATAACGAGGTACTTGTGAGATACATCGTAGAGTAAATTTTAGAAAAAAACTTTTGATCACCTAAACATGAAACTCAAATGGAAGTTATAGAACTTACCTGCATGATTGTAGATGATGAACCCATGGCTCTTAATTTAGTGGAGAGTTATGTGGCTAAAACGCCATTTCTAGTGCTAAAAAAGAAATGTAGTAGTGCCATTGAAGCCCTTCAATTTATAAATAAAGAGCCGGTAGATTTGTTGTTTTTGGATATTCAGATGCCGGACCTCACGGGACTTGAGTTTTCTAAAATGTTACCAAAGCACACTCGGGTAGTTTTTACTACGGCTTTTGATGAGTATGCCTTAGAAGGCTTTAAAGTAGAGGCTTTAGACTACTTACTTAAACCTTTTGATTATGCTGAGTTTTTATCTGCAGCAAACAAAGCTTTGGAATGGTTTACGTTGGTTAAAGGAAATAGTCAAACCTCGGTTTCTGATAAAAAGGAGTTTCTATTTGTAAAATCGGAATACAAACAAGTGCGCATTAAACTGTCCGATGTCCTGTATTTTGAAGGTTTAAAAGATTACATAAAAATATGGCTAAAGGATAATCCCAAAGCTATTTTAACGCTTATGAGTTTAAAGTCTTTGGAAGAGGAACTTCCGCAGACTGAATTTATGCGGGTGCACCGATCTTTTATCGTGTCCTTAAAAAACATTGAGATTATTGAACGAAGTCAGATTATCATCAATAAGCAGCGCATTACGGTTTCCGAGCAGTATAAACCTAAGTTCTTGGAGTACATTAATGATAATTCCCTCAATTCTTAATTTGCAGGTTTACTTTCCATCCATTCATCAATCCATCACATTATAATTGTAATCCATCTTGCTTTATTGCGACAAAGATGTGTTGAATATCATCAATTATAAATAGTGATTTCTACTAAATTGTTTTTAAAATTATTTAGATGAGCAGAGGATTTGTAAAAGAAGAAGATCAGGAAGAAATACCAATGGTTCCACCAAGGGCGGATTTGCCAATGGGAGTGACTAATTATGTAACAGAAAATGGCTTGTTGAAACTTTTAAATGAAAGAGAAAAACTGATAGCGGATAAGGAATTATCTGATCAAGACAATGAAAAAGAACAACGTATTGCTATCAACTTAATAAATTCCAAACTTCAATTATTAAATGAGCGTATAGCATCTGCCAAAGTAATACATCTTGAAGACCAGCCCGAAGACGAGGTGCGTTTTGGAGCTCAAGTTTCATTGTTGATTGGCAATGCAAAATCGCCACAAGAGTTTCAGATTGTTGGTGTTGATGAAGCAAATATTTCTGAGAATAAAATCTCGTTTCTTTCTCCAATCGCTAGGGCCTTAATTTCAAAGAAAGTTAATGATGTGGCAGCACTCCAAATAGGAAAAGAAGACCGTTTATTTAAGATCGTAGGTGTACGTTATGATAAATAGGGTAACATTCCACGAAATTTATGCTATTTTCCAATCCATTTTAAGAATTAAAATACCGTTTAAAGCCCCTTATTATCAGGTTAATATCCCCTATGGCAAAAAACGTAAAATATAACCTAACTCGTTCAAAATAAAGGCGTAGTTTTGCGGCTTGAAAAATTGGGTGTATGAAACGTATTAGTCAGTATAAGAAATTATTTGGAATTGAGAAGGAGATTGAACTTAAGTCACTTAAGTCAACCTACCGTAATTTGGTGAAAGAATGGCATCCAGATAAATTTCAAGAAGGAGACGCTAAGCGTGAAGAAGCAGAGGTACAAAGCCGTGCTATTATTGACGGGTATCATTTTTTAGTGAGTATTGCTCCTGAAACTATTGCTGCAAACTTGGAGGCATATACCGAAACCACAAATTCTGGTATAGCAGATTACGTACATAAAGGAATGTTGTTAGAAATTACTTTCGTAGACGGCGCTACTTATGAGTATTTTGGTGTTACGAAACCTGTCTATATCAAAATGATTAATTCTAACAAATTAAACCGTTTTGCAAAACGTAGTATCTACCCAAAATACACCTATAGAAAATCTAAACGTATACTTCAAGAAGCGTAAACGTTACTTTTTATCGGATTACAATATAAGGGCTTGTTTATCAGAGCCCTTTTTCATTTAATTAGTACATCACTTTGCACGATTCTCTTATAACGTGTGACTATCTTTGTTTAAAATTATTTTATGTCTAAATCATTTTCCGCTTTAGGAATCAACGAACAAGTGCTCCAGAGTTTAGCAGATTTAAAGATTTCTGTTCCCACGGATATTCAAAACAAAACAATTCCCATTTTTTTAAAGCAGAAAGAGGATGTAGTGGCTTTGGCAAAAACAGGAACCGGTAAGACCGTAGCTTTTGGTTTGCCGTTGCTTCAGTTGGTAAACACGGAAAATACAGACGTACAAGCTGTAATATTATCTCCCACAAGGGAACTAGGACAACAGATTTATGCCAACTTAGTTTCTTTTGCCGCGCATAGCCCTGCTATTTCTATTGCTTCCGTTTGTGGTGGCATCCCTATAAAACCTCAAATAGAGCGTTTAAAAGAGCCTACACATATTATAGTAGCTACACCGGGACGTTTAATAGATTTGAATCAGCGTAAGGCCGTCAGCATTAAAAAATTGAAGTTTTTGGTGTTGGATGAGGCCGATGAGATGGTGACTGCATTAAAAACCGATTTGGATACGTTGGCAGATGAGATGCCAAAATCTAGACGGACTTTATTGTTTACCGCTACTATGCCGGGAACTGTAAAGCAACTGGTGCAAAACTATATGTCTAAACATGTAGTACATATAGAGGCAGATATGGCTCAAATGGGACACCAAGGTATTGATCATAAATACATTGTTGTTGATCCAATTGAAAAGTTAGAAGTCTTACTTCATTTTTTAAACTCTAAAGAAGGAGAACGTGGTGTTATTTTCTGTAAAACAAAAGCAGCAGTCAACAAATTGGCAAAGAAACTGGCCATCAACAAATTCTCATCAGGATCTATTCATGGTAGTTTATCACAAGGTATTCGTGATCGCATCATGGGCCAGTTTAGAGAAGGTCATATAGATATTCTTGTGGCTACTGATTTAGCGGCTCGTGGTATTGATGTAAAGGAAATTTCCTATGTGGTTAATTACCATCTTCCAGATACCTATGAAGCCTATGTACACCGTAGTGGTCGTACGGCTAGGGCAGGAGCAAAGGGACTTTCTTTAAGTATCATTCAAGAAGATGAACGCCCAGATATTCCTGAGTTTGAAAAAGAATTGGGATTGGTTTTCCATGAGCTCAAAAAGCAAGATGCCCAAGATAGGGAAGAAATTAACTTAGAGCTTTGGGCCAAGAAAATATTCAAGACCAAACCTAATCGCACTGTTTCTGTAGAAACGAAAGAAAAAATCAAGACTATTTTCCATCATTTAACGAAAGATGAGTTAATAGAAAAAGTACTGGCCGATCATTTGATGCACAACACTGCGGCTAATCCAAAAATAGACGTACTTCAAAAGAACTAAGCCATGGCTAATACGATACGTAATCAGCAAGACATTTTAGATAAATTAAAGATTTTTGCATTGAACCCAATGCAAGAAGAAGCATTGGAGGTTATTCCAAAAACAACCAATACAGTTCTCCTTTCTCCAACGGGTACGGGTAAAACCTTAGCTTTTCTTTTGCCACTCATAGATAGTCTAGATGCGGAATGTATGGAAGTGCAGGCATTAATTTTAGTGCCTTCCCGGGAACTGGCCATACAGATAGAACAAGTAGTTCGTGATATGGGTTCTGGTTTTAAAGTGAATGCAGTTTATGGTGGTAGACCCATGTCTAAGGATAAAATTGAATTAAAGCACACACCTGCTATTTTAATAGGTACACCAGGTAGAATTGCGGATCATTTTAGTAGTGACCGTTTTTCAAGAACGAATATAAAGACGTTGGTTTTAGATGAGTTTGATAAGTCGTTGGAAACTGGTTTTGAGGGTGAAATGATTGATATCATTCAGCAATTGCCTCATATTAATAAACGTATTCTTACCTCGGCTACACAAGGTGTTGAGATCCCTGGTTTTGTTCGATTGGATAAGCCTACGATTATTAATTACCTAGATACTCAAAAAGAGTCTAAACTGACGATTAAAACGGTAATTGCCACTGATAAGGAAAAGTTGAAAACCCTTATGGAATTGCTTCGCCATATAGGTAATCAGCCGGGTATTATCTTTTGCAATTACAAAGATAGTATTGAAAAGGTAAGTTCTTATTTGGATAGAAACGGAATCAATTATGCTTGTTTTTCCGGTGGAATGGAGCAAAAAGATAGAGAACGTTCTTTAATTAAATTTAGAAACGGCACTTGTCAAGTATTGATTGCAACGGATTTAGCTGCTAGGGGCATAGATATTCCAGAGATGAAATATATCATTCATTATGAACTTCCCAGAGCTGTTGAAGAGTTTACCCACCGTAATGGTAGAACGGCACGTGTAAATTCAAAAGGAACCGCTTATGTGTTACAGTGGTCAAAAGAATATGTTCCTGATTTTATTAAGGATGCGGAAAAGGTGAATATTTCTAAGAAAGCACCTGCCAAAACCCAATACTGGGAAACGCTATTTATTTCAGGAGGTAGAAAAGATAAAATCTCAAAAGGGGATATTGCTGGTTTGTTCTTTAAGCAAGGAAAAATTAATAAAGACCAATTGGGTGTTATTGAATTAAAGCAAGATTGTGCATTTGTAGCCGTTCCTTTGTCTATTGCAAATGAGCTAGTAGATAAGCTGAACAACTCTCGTTTGAAGAATAAGAAGGTTCGCGTAACGGTTTTAGAATAATATTTTGTCAACTAACGATACACCTAATCATCCTCAAACACTACGTTATTAGGCTATTGCTCTTTAAATTAGAGGACTACGTTAAAAACAAAATGATATTTAGTTGAAAATAAGTGAATTAAAATATTGTTTGTCAGAAAAATGGAACCATCTTTGCAGCTCAATATAGATTATAAATTTTAATTACATTACAATGAGTAAAGGAACAGTAAAGTTTTTCAATGATACTAAAGGTTTTGGTTTTATCACTGAAGAAGGCGTAGAAAAAGATCATTTTGTACACGTATCAGGTTTAGTTGACGAAATTCGCGAAGGTGATGAAGTTGAATTCGACTTACAAGAAGGTAACAAAGGATTGAACGCAGTGAACGTAAAAGTTATCTAATACATATACTTTAAGTTTTAGAAAAGCCCATCTTAATTGATGGGCTTTTTTTGTGTCCGAAATTTTCTGTGTACTGCTGTTTTATAAAAAATAATGTGGAATTGTTCACTTTTCCTGATTTCGGCTTAAAACTATAGAAGCGATAATGTCTAGCTAAAAGCTAGTTAATCTTCATTTATAACGTTATTCGTCTATTACTTCAATTGATGTATAGATATAATCAAAGTATTGGTATATAAATTTCTTCTAATTCAATATGTAAGACTACTTTTGCATCATATAAACATTAATAAAACACAAAACCATGAAAAAAGTAGTAGCATCATTTGCACTTATAGCGGCATTGGCTAGCTGTAACAGCGTTAAGAACGTAGACACTTCCACGGCATCACAGGCAGCCTCGTTATTAGGGTCTTTGAGTTCTAATTCAACAGTACAGCAGGTAACAAGTTTATTTAGTTTGTTGGATACAGATAATAGTGAAAGCATTAGCTCAACGGAGGCTATTGGTTCCGTTTCAGAAAATTTTGACACCTTGGATACGGATAGTGATTCAAGTCTTAACCTTACTGAATTACAAGGTATTCTTGCTTTATTAAAGTAAAAAGCTCATAAATTTTAATTGTAAAAAAGGCGTATTCAAGAGAATACGCCTTTTTTTATGCTTACAAAACTCAAAATAACAGCTTATTTACATCTATAGAATTTACGAGTTCGTAGATAGAAAACGATAGCTCGTCTAGTTTTGGTTAAAAACAAGCCTAGGTGATTAAACCAAGGTTAATTATTTATGTCAAAGTAGTGATAGTAAAAATTTAAGTTTAATCTTTTAAATCCTACTGAATTATGAAAGCATCTATTAAAACATATGTAATCTCATCATTATTTTTAGTCGCATTTGCAATGACAGGTACAGCTCAGACCAGCAGACGTACCACAACTAAAACAACGACAACCAAAACTGCTGTCAAAAAAACACCTAATAGGGTATCTAGTAGAAGAGTGGTATACAAAACCCCAAAAAAGAAAGTGGTTTCCGTACGGTCCGTACCTAATAAAAAAGTAGTTAAGTATCAAGGTCAGAACTATTATTATGCAAATAACAGATATTACACATCTTCTAGAGGTCGGTATATTCCTATAGCTCCAAAAATTGGGTTTAGAATACAAACTTTACCTCAAGGTTACGCCAGAGTTCGTTATAACAACCATATTTATTTTACCATTGGTGGTACCTTTTATAATGAAATAGGTAATGAATATGAAGTGGTTGAGCCAGAAGTAGGTACTATTGTTTATGAACTTCCCAACGATTACGAAAAGGTAGTCATAGACGGTCAGACCTATTACGAGTATGCCAATATTCTTTATGAAAAAGTACAGGTAGATGGCACAAGAGCTTATGAGGTAGTGGGTATTATAGATATGGAATAAGTAATAATATTCCCCTGTTTAATTGTAGAGCGCCAATAGTTTATACTGTTGGCGCTCTTTTAGTTGGGGTCGACTAAGAATCTTGCGGAGAAACTGATAAATAGGGGGTTACAATTCCAATTTGCAGGAAGAAGTAGCTGTTGACGGTACTTTTCAAGAAAATAAAACACCGTATTTACATAAAGTACAGCGAATAAAGATGTAATTTCGCGCGGCGTAAAATAGTGTTTGAATAGGGCACTATGCTGATAAAAATTGGAGGAATGAAGAGTGAAGAATTGGATGATTCTCAAGAAATAACTTTAGAGGAAGTAAAAAAAACAATTGCTGTTCTAGAGCGATTGGTTGGTGATACCAATCAGATATTTGAAATCCCCAAAGAGCAAAGAACTGCATTAATAAAGGTATCCGGTCAATTATCAAGACCTAGTAGGGAAGAATTCTCTCGAAGAAAAAAGGATGCTAAAAAAGCAGCAAAACGTAAGCAGGCAGCAAAAGACAAAAGTGCCCGTAACGAAACCGGTATTCGTTATGCCCGTGAAGCTTCCGTATTTGTAGCGCCTAAATTATTGGCAGCGGCAGATTTGGCCCAAAAGGAAACCGGGGAATTAGAATCGCCTCGCGATTGTTACGTCTGTAAAACCAAGTTCACCAAACTACACCATTTTTACGATACCATGTGTACGGAATGTGGTGACCTCAATTATGCCAAACGCTTCCAAACAGCCGATGTAAAAGGGCAGGTAGCCATTATTACCGGCTCTCGTTTAAAAATAGGGTATCACATTTCGCTTATGTTATTACGCGGTGGTGCAACTGTTATTGCTACCACTCGTTTTCCCGTAGATTCTGCTTTGCGTTTTTCTAAAGAGGAAGATTTCACGGAATGGGGACACCGACTTAAAATACATGGACTGGATTTAAGACACATTCCTAGTGTGGAAATTTTCTGTAACTATATTGAGCAGAATTATGAGAAGCTAGATATCCTTATCAATAACGCTGCACAAACGGTACGCCGTCCTGCAGGGTTTTATGCGCATTTAATGCAGAATGAAGAAAGACCTTTTGAGTCTTTACCAGAATATGCAAGAGGCGTATTGGCGGACCACATGGCGTGTTTGGATGAGTTGACTACTTTAACAACAGCTGCTTCATCCAATAAAAACATGCCGGTTTCTTGGCACGGTCCGGAACCTGGTATAGGATTGCGGTCTTCTGCTAAATTATCTCAGATTCCGTATAGCTTTGATGCCAGTCTGGTTACTCAAGAAGTATTCCCGGAAAGCGAATTGGATGCCGATTTACAACAAGTAGATTTACGTAAAACCAATAGTTGGAGGTTAAAACTAGGTGCTATTGAAACCACAGAAATGGTAGAAGTACAACTGGTAAATTCCGTTGCGCCTTTTGTGTTGTGCAACCGACTATCAGAACTCATGAAAAAGGAAAATACGGGCCAAAAACATATCATTAATGTAACGGCAATGGAAGGTAAATTCCATCGGTTTTTTAAAGAATCCCGTCATCCGCATACCAATATGGCAAAAGCGGCCTTGAATATGCTAACGCATACTGCTTCTGGCGACCTTGCTAAATATGGTGTTTTTATGAATGCGGTAGATACGGGCTGGGTAACGGATGAAGACCCTGCGGAATTGGCCAAAAAGAAACAAGAAGTGCACGATTTTCAGCCGCCATTAGATATTGTTGATGGTGCCGCTAGAGTAGTAGACCCCTTGTTTGACGGTATCAATACCGGAAAACACTGGTGTGGGAAATTCCTAAAAGATTACTTCCCTATTTCTTGGTAAACAAAAGCTTCACGATTAAGCTTTAATGGTTCTAGAATGCTCCATGAAATGCTCTTCTAGGCGTTTCAATTGCGGATGTGTTTTTGTAGAATAAATAACATACTGGCATTTTTTAATGCTGGCACCTATAGCAATCAAAAATGTAGTTTCTTTTTTGTTCATTAGAAATTCCGCATCATCTACACTGATTATTTTTAGTTCTGAGATACTTACACCATTGGTTAAAAACAGGTTGTGAAGCGTTTTAGGGGTAGTTATCAGAATATCTATACCCATGTATATTTCAGATTTCTGAACATCTATATGCAGTTGTTCGTAACTGGCGTAAACCCGTAAAGAAGTATATTTAGTATATTCCAGAAAGGCTTCTTCTAGTTCTAAGGCTTTTTCCTTGTTTTCCACCATTACCACTGCTCTAGGTGCATCTCCAACTTCCTCACATTTAAGTTTCTGCAAGGTGGTCAGAATTAAGGCCGTTGTTTTACCACTTCCTTTTTCAGCAAAACAAAAAACATTGGCGCCACTTTTTATAACGGGAATACTACTTTTCTGAAATGGCGTAGGCGTATCTATCTCAAGACGCTCTAAACAATCAAGTAAGTGGGGGTGTAATTTTTTAAATGGCATACCTTTTATGTAATGAATTGCAGTTCTAAATCTAACTCTTTTGAAAAGGCAAATATACTGACAACGATTGGGGAAAGTAAAGAATGAGTGGTAACTAATTAAAAAAGAAATTTTTATGCAACCTAAAATAATGGAAATCGTCTTTTTGTTGAATTAAGGTAACCGTTTTTGATATCAACAATTAGGGCACACTTTCGCTCAGAAGTAAATCAAGAAGAAAAGTGCTTCATCAACTATAATGACCGTTTCATTAAAGAAGGACAAAAAGCATTAACAACAAGCAATTGAAGTTTTTTACAACTATTTAATTTAAACCATCCTGTAAATACCTCATACATAATGGGTAAAATCGGTTTTAAATCATTTGTTTCACTTCTAGTCCTAGTTTATTCAGTGGTAACAATGTCTTGGCTTGAAATGTATTTGGTAACATTAAAAAAGGTGTCTACCCAATAATCTTGTTCATTTTCTTTAAGATAAACCAATAATTCCTGCAATGCTTCATTGGATACGTTTAGGTAGCCACCTCCAACACTATGAAACATAAATGTAGCAATTGTACCTTTTTCCTTTGCTTCTATTACATAGGCAATTAACTCTTTTCCGGTATGACTCTCCACACACCAACTAGGCATAAAATTAGTATCAATATTTTCCATGCTGTTCGGAATAGGTCCATCACTTCTTGCGGCAGAAAACAATTCTTTAACCACTTCTACGTAGGTTGTATCTCCCTGTACTTTAAAGTTTGAGCAGGGATAACCATAAGTTCTATCCGTTTTTCCATCAATAGCTTTGAATAAAGTATTGGCAGTATATAGTTCCATTCGAATTTGTTCTAAACTATAATTATTTAAGTCATATTCCGGTCTGACCCAATCAAATAATTTACCATCACAAGGGTGAAATAACGAATGATTGCCAAGTTCATGTCCGTTTTCAACAATTTTTTTCCATTCAGAAATCCTGTTATGTACAGCCTCTTTGTTTCCGGGGCAGTAAAAAGTTGCTTTCATATTAAACCTATCAAGCAAGGGTATGGCATTATCCAGATGAGAATCTTGACCATCATCAAATGTCAAACAGACCGCTGCTTTTTTATTTTCGGGCCATTTGAAGTTCTTATTTGTTTCCTGAGAATATAAAAAAGCAGCATTCACTATGATAATCAATACACAAAGGACTATTTTTTTCATAATTAGAATTCTATTGTTTAATATTTTGAATAATTTTAAAATCTAAATGCATTAAAACCTTATCAGACTTGATAAATATGGAGGTAGAAAAGCTGATTTTTTTTAAAACTACAACCCTAATATAGCTTATTACTCTCTTTTCCTAATAAATCTCAAGACTCAGAGATTTTGTATGTAGACAATTACCTTCGGGTTAAACCTAAAGAACCCTATTTGCAATACACAGGGATAAGCACAGTTTTAATTTCAGAAAACAATCAAAAAAACCAAAGCTATTATTTTAAATAGACTTAACATCTCCAAAGGACTATAATACCAGCAAATCTTTTAGTAATTTAGCAAAAAAATAGTTCAGTTCTTTTACACGATTTCAATAAAATAAAAATGAGTACAGAAAAAAAAGTATGGTTTATCACTGGTGTATCATCAGGATTAGGTAAGCAGTTAGCTAAAGAGGTATTATCGCAAGGTCAAATTGTGGTAGGTACTTTTAGAAAACAAGCCCAAGTAGAGGCGTTTAACAAGGAAAACCCTGGGAGTTCTTTTGGAGTACTTATAGATGTTGCTTCTTCGCAAATGATCATTGATGGTATTAAAACCATTTATGATAAGTTTGGAAAGATAGATGTAGTTGTTAATAATGCCGGTTATGGTATTATGGGAAGTATAGAAGAGATTTCTGATGAAGAAGTTAGGAGACAATTTGAAGTAAACGTTTTTGGCGTTTTAACTACAATAAGAGAGATATTGCCACACATGCGTAAGCAACGTTTTGGTCATATCATAAACATAACTTCTATTGCAGGACGTATAGGTTCTCAAGGTTTAGGAATCTACAACGGTTCTAAATTTGCATTAGAAGGTATTGGTGAAGCTTTGGCAGCAGAATTAAAGCCGCTAAACATTAAAGTAACCAATGTAGAGCCTGGACCGTTCAGAACAGAGTGGGCAGGAAGTTCAGCAGCTTACGATAATACAAAAATTGAAGATTACGAAAGTACAGTAGGTGAGCGTATTAGAGGTTTGCAAGGTTTAAGTGGAAACCAACCTGGTAACCCAGAAAAAGCAGCAGATGCTATTTACAAACTAGCACAGCTAGAAGAAGCTCCTGTACATTTACCTTTAGGTAAAATTGCTTACGAAGTTTTCGGAAAAGTAAACAACGGCTTAATAGAAGAGTTAGCTAAGTTTGAAAGCTTAGGTAAAGATTGTGATTTCGAATAGGGTAGTACAACCCATTTTATAGATACTAAAAACCGCCTTTTTGGGCGGTTTTTTTAATATGTTCTATTTTATTGATATTGATTGAGGTTACTTCTGAGCCTAATAGAACCTTGCTTTAGTCGTGTTTTATCACCCCTTTGTAAAATGGTTGGCTATTATAACTTATTTATTTTACGGTAACTTTTCATTATTCTTTTTTAGAAGTATTGCTTCACTTTTTCCCTCATCAGAATTTAAGACTATTGTTTTTGATTTTTTACCGTCTTTAATTTCAATTGCAGCAGTATTTGGAGGGATGTCTCCTAGATTTTCAGCGTATAATGTAAGGTAGTTATAGTCGTTTTCTAACGCAAACTTGATTGTTTCTTTCTTGGTTGTAACCTTGTGTTTTTTTAAAACCCATTCGTTGTTAAGGTTAATTGAAATAATATCACCATCTTCTATTCCATCATCCCAAACATTTATTACCACAATTACATTCTCAACATTTATGGTGTCTTTTACAATCACTTTTCTATTGGCTATTTTATCTATTTTTATTTGTTTCTTAGTATTTTCCCGTTTAATTTCTACATCACCACTTCCTGACGGACAGCCTCCAGATATACTGTTAGCTCCCCAAGAGCCTATTAAATAGTCTTTATTGTTTTTTTGTAAATAAGTAAGATTTAATGAAGCCATACACCAGTTATATCCGCCACCAGATATATTTTCAATATATTCATAACCTTCTAAAAAAATTTTTGAATCAAACATTCTTCCCTTTACCTTATAAATAGCATAGTATTGTTTATTAAAAGTTGAAAGTTTAATAATTCCTTCTAAATCCATTCCGTATTGGGTAATTTTTATTTCATAAGAGCATACTTTTTCGTCCCTCAAAGTGGTAATTCCAATCCAATTACCAGAAACGTTAGTTTCTTGGCCAAATGATGGTATATGCAATCCTGAAATGATTAATATTAGAAGGAAAAATGAATTAAATGCATTCATATCTGTTTGTTTTATTTGGGGTATTCTTATTAATATAATATTATCGTTAAATCACTTAATAATATAAAATATCTATAAGAGTTGTAAGAAAAAAACCTAATTTAATTATGTATTGTAATTAAGGTAATAGTTCCATGTTCTTCCACTATAATTTAGGAATAGCCATTAGAATTAAAGAGTTCTTGAAAATCCCATAAGTGATTTATTAGATTGTTTGTTAGCCTTTCATTAAATGGAGGTTTTCAATTATTGAATATCAATATTAAATTCCCCATAAAGAATAATTCTCATGAAAAGCTGAAAACGTATAAAAGGTAGCTTTTCAAAATTAATTTTCACTGGTTTAGTGTTTACGGTATATAGAATTAATATACATGAGTGTACTTTTAATATAATATAAAGCTAGGCTACAGCCTACGTAAAGGATTGTAGACATAGACTTTTATCAATTGTTTAGAAAGCTCAATAGTGTGTACGGCCACATATTTGTAAAAATTTCCGGTTTAAAACCTCAATTTTAAATTTTATAAGGTATAAAACTTTTATATTTTAAGTTTATTAATATATTTGTGGGCGCCCACATTTTTACAAATGGTAGCTTTTAAGCTTCAAATGAATAAAAAAATTACACTTCAAGATGTTGCAGATTACGCCAGCGTATCAACAGGTACAGTGGATAGGGTTATTCATGAAAGAGGAAAAGTTTCTCCTGAAAAAAGAAAGTTAGTTGAAGAGGCTATTACACATTTAGGCTTTAACCCCAATTCTTTAGCTAGTACCCTAGCCATGGGGAAAACCTTCACGATTAGCACCCTTCTTCCTGAATCTACAACTACGGAAAAATATTGGTCCCTTCCTAAAGAGGGAGCCAAAAAAATGGGGGAGGAGTATAAGGATTTCGGTTTTTCAATAGATGTTCATGAGTATAGTCTGTTTGATGAATCTAGCTTTGTAAAACACGCGAACTCTATTTTAGAAAAGAAACCTTCCGGAGTAATATTGGCACCACTGTTTGAAAAAGAAAGTGTCTCATTTCTTGATGGGCTAGATGAATTGAATATTCCTTATGTTTTTATAGATGCTAACATTCCAAGTCGGAAAGCGTTGAGTTATATAGGTCCGGACTCAAAGTCTAGTGGACGTGTTGCGGGTATGTTGTTACATTCTATTTTACATCCAGAAGGGGATATTCTTATTGTAAATATGGTAAAAGGATTTGACAACAGTTCTCTAGTTGGGGTAATTGAACAAGGGTTTTTGGACTTTTTATATTCCAAGGAAGGCAAAGGCAAAAGAAAAATATCCTCTTTAACTATTAATTCAACAGATGAAGTCGATGTATTTAGGGAGCTTACAAAATATTATATCAAAAATCCAAATATTAAAGGTGTTTTTGTCACCAATTCGCGAAGTCATTTAATAGCTACTTTTCATAGGAACCATGAATTGGATATACAGGTAATTGGATTTGACCTTATAGAGGAAAATATTAATCAGCTTAAAAACGATGGTATCAAATATCTGATTTCTCAAAATCCATTCTTTCAGGGAAAATGGGCTGTTCAGGCATTTTTTGACTTTTTCGTTTATCGCAAGACCCCAAAAAAAATTCATCATGTACCAATTGATATTATCATAAAAGAGAATCTAGAATTCTATTTGAACGCACGTTAATTCTAAAACCATCAGATTCCTTAATTAATTATTGAAATAATGAGTAAGAATTCAAATGCGAGAAGATCTTTTATTGAAAAATTGAGCAAAGGGGTAGCATTATCTTCAATAGCACTTTCAGGCCCTTCTGGTTTTGCTATAAATTTAGTTGGAATGGTAAAAGATAAGCAGAAAGCACTAAAAATTGGAATCATTGGAGCGGAGAATTCGCATACCAAAGGTTTTGGTCAAATCTTTAATATAGATAAAAAATTCCCTGGTGTAGAAGTAAAATATGTTTGGGGTGAAACAGAGGAATTTGCTATCGACGCTATGCAACATGGCGGGATTCCCAATATGGTAAAAGACCCAAAAGAAATGATGGGCAAAATAGATGCTCTTATTGTGGACCATAGAGATGGCAAATATCATTTGGAAGCAGCCACGCCATTTGTAAAAGCAGGTATTCCAACGTTTATAGACAAGCCATTTTCTACTGATCTTCAAGAGGCCAAGGCGTTTTTGGCCATGGCAAGGAAAGTAGGAACTCCTGTTACTTCGTATAGTTCCATCGCGCATAGTTATGAGACGGACAGTATTAAAAGTAAGGTAGACAAAATTGATGATATTAACCAAATCGTTCGCATTGGCCCCTACGGTATTACCTCGGAATATGGCGGGGCATTTTTTTATGGAGCACATATGATACAACCATTAACAGACCTATTCGGAGAAGATGTAAAAAAGGTACGTGTAACTAATAATGACGAAGGTAAAAACGGAGCGCATATAGTTTTTGAAAATGGGATGTTGGCTTCATTGGTTTTTTCTACAAAAAAATACGAATGGCGAACCTTTGTTGAAACTGATCAAGGTCTTACCGAAATGACACCTGATGTTCTGACCAAAGATATCTCGAAAGCGGATAGTGATATGGTGGAGATGTTTAAAACAGGTAAAGAACCTAGGTCACATCAAAGTATTTTGAACGGTGTTGCTATTCTTGCGGCTATACAGAAATCTGTGGATAGCGACCAATGGGTAGAGGTTGAAAAAATAACTGTATAAAAAAACACAATGAAAAAGTTATTCATAGTAATCATAATGTTAGGAGGTCTAGGCATGATAGGTTGCAAACAGGAAAAAAAACAGGATACTTCCAATCTAGCGGAAACGGTTATCCAAGAAAGCGGGGACAAAGAATCGGAATGGCACCTATTGTTTGATGGAAAAACGTTTAATGGATGGCGTGGATTGGGCATGGATATAATACCCGATAAACATTGGACTATTGAGGATGGCACCATAAGAAAATTGAATAGTGGTCTGGTCCCTTCTTTTCCCGATGGCCAACCTATGGAAGGAGGAGATTTGATGACCATAGCAACCTTTGATAATTATGAACTTTATTTTGAATGGAAAATATTGAAGGCAGGTAATAGCGGACTAAAATATAATGTGTCCGAGGAAATGTCAAAAAAGTATGATTCCCCTAATGCCGCAATTGGTTTTGAATATCAATTGTTGGATGACGATGACGAATCTTATAAAGTTATAAAGGCCTCTCAGTTCAGCGGTTCCCTTTATGATATGATTGAGGCCAAGAATGTTGAATTGCAACCTGTAGGGAAATTTAATACCAGTAAAATTATAGTTAACGGCGACCATGTGGAGCATTGGCTAAATGGAAATAAGGTAGTGGAATTCGATTACGGGTCCGCTCGATTGGATTCATTGTATAAAATCAGCAAGTACAAGGACTATCCCAATTTCATTAAAAAAAGGAAAGGACACATTGTCTTGCAAAACCATGATGATGATGCGTGGTTCCGAAATATAAAGATCAGAGAGTTCAAGAGCAATCAGGAATAAAGCTAAAATAGCCACTATGAAAATTACTTCAGTCATATTATTTGTCATTTTAGTTTTCACAAATACTGCTAAGACGGAAAAAAAGGAACCTATGGCGGTAAGCGGTATCTCATACCTTGATAATACACCGCTTACCATTGAGATAGAAGGTGATAGAATAGCAACAATCATTAAATCTTCGGATGCGAAAAATGATATGAGAACATTTATAGCGCCAGGATTGATCGATGTTCAGATAAATGGTTATATGGGTGTCGATTTTTCCGGACCCGGATTGACCGTTGAGGATATCCGAAAGGCTACCAAAGCTTTATGGAAAGTTGGTGTCACCAGTTATTTGCCTACTATTATTACAAGTGATATCGATAGAATAAAGGAAAATTTCGCAGTATTGGCGGCAGCAAGAAAAGATCCGGAAATTGGTCCATCCATTCCTGGTTTTCACTTAGAGGGACCCTATATTTCACCAATATCAGGGTTTAGGGGCGCTCACTTGGAAAAATATATTAAAAATCCGGATTGGGAAGAATTCAAAGAAATACAAAAAGCGGCAGATAACGGTATCGTTTTACTCACGATGGCCCCGGAGCTAGAAGGTGCTATTCCGTTTATAAGAAAATGTACCGAAAGCGGTGTTGTAGTGGCTTTAGGTCATCATAATGGGTCTGCGAATCAGATTAAGGAAGCTATTGATGCGGGAGCCAAAATGGCCACCCATTTAGGGAATGGATGTGCTAACGAGATAAACCGCCATCACAATCCCCTGTGGCCCCAATTATCGGATGACCGTATAACACCTAGTATTATTGCGGACGGGTTTCATTTGACAAAAGAAGAGGTAAGGAGTTTTTACAAGGTTAAGGGTCCTAACAATACAATTCTGGTGTCCGACGCTTTGGATTTGGCAGGATTGCCTCCCGGAGAATATATTAGAGGGGAGCGCAAACTATTGTTGACACCGAACGTGGTAAAGCTGCCAAAGGAAAATGTACTTGCAGGGGCGGCATCACCTATAAGTAAGTGTCTGGGCGTTATGATGGAATATACGCAATGTAGTCTTGCAGACGCTATCTTAATGGGAAGTACCAACCCTGCCAAAATGTTTTCGATGAAAGATTTAGGAGCTCTGGAAAAAGGTAAGAAAGCGGACTTGATTCTATTCACCATAAATAACAACGAATTGGTCATCGAAAAAACATACGTGTCTGGAAAATTGGTCTATTCAAGAATCTAATTTTATACGTGGAGAAGTAAAACAGTATTTAACGATAGTAGTTGAAACATGGCAAGCAATAAGATAATTAAGAAAATACTTCTAGCGTTAAGTGTTGTTGGCCCAGGTCTATTTTTAATAGGTTACAATATTGGCACGGGGAGTGTCACTACTATGGCCAAAACAGGAGCAGAACATGGTATGGGTTTATTTTGGGCTCTCGTACTCTCCTGTATATTCACCTATATACTTATGGTCGCTTATGGAAAGGTGACCTTGGTTTCGGGTCATACGGCTCTTTTTAATTTTAAAAAAGAATTTCGTTGGGGCTGGTTGCTTTCCTTGTATATCATTATTGCCTTGATAATAGGAGAATTACTAGCTCTTATGGGGGTCATGGGCATAGTTGCCGATCTTATACAAGAAGGAATCAAGTTAGCCTTTAACGGTCTGGAGTTGAACACATTTTATATCATACTTTTTTTCGTGATGATTCTCTATCTGTTCCTTTGGTTCGGGAAATACCAGATGTTCGAAAAAATACTTACGGTTCTCGTAATCATTATGGGGCTATCCTTTCTTGTGGTGTTCATTATGGTCAAACCTAGTATGGGCGCTTTGATCGAGGGTATGGTTCCCTCCATGCCTGGCACTCCCAGTGAATATATGTTAATAGCGGCTATTGCGGGAACTACCTGTTCGGCAGCAGTTTTTATTATGAGGAGCACGGTAGTGGCAGAGAAAGGTTGGGGGATAAAGGATATAAAAAATGAAAAAAGAGATGCTTTTGTTTCTGCGGCTATGATGCTGTTTCTAAGTGGTGTAATTATGGCGGTAGGGGCAGGAACCCTTCATGTAATGGGTCTCAAACTGGATAACACGGTAGATATGATACAGTTGTTCGAACCGATTGGGGGAAAACTATCGGCTTTTCTTTTGATTATAGGAATTGCCGGGGCGGGACTCTCCACGGTGTTTCCAATTGTACTGATAGCTCCATGGCTAATTGCAGATTACACGGGGAAGCCAAGAGACATACACTCTAAGCAGTCCAGGGTTCTTATCGTCATAGCATTGTTATTTACTTTCGGGACTGTATTTATGGACGAAAAGCCACCTATTCTAATGGTTTTTTCTCAAGCTTTCCAAGCTTTTATTCTCCCGGCCGTAGCAATTCCCATTTATATTTTAATCAATAAGAAAACTTTGATGCACGGGCACAAGGCAGGTCTTAAAATGAATATAGGCATTATAGCGGTCATATTATTTTCTTTGATAACATCGTGGTTCGCCATGATGGAATTTATATACTAAAAAAACTAAAATGAATACATCTTTTAAAATTAAGGAACTGAACATAGACGTATACCCAAAACCTGAGGAAATGGGGAAAGCGGCAGCTGATTTTGTTGAAAACAAAATAAATGAAGCAATCGAGTCAAAAGGCGTTGCCAGGATAATTCTGGCAACGGGTGCTTCTCAATTCACTTTTCTTAAGGCTCTGACTATAGCAAACATCGATTGGAGTAAAGTAATAGTATTTCATTTGGACGAATATTTCGGCATATCGGATTCACATCCCGCCAGTTTTCGTAAATATTTAAAGGATAGGATTCTGGAAATAGTGAACCCTTCGGAGTCGTATTTTCTGAACGGTGATGCAGATGATATTGAACATGAAATTAACGCATATACTGCTCGGTTGGAAGCGCATGATATAGATGTGGCCTGCATCGGAATAGGAGAGAACGGGCATATCGCCTTCAACGACCCTCCAGTGGCGGATTTTAACGATACAAAATTGGTAAAGTTGGTAGAATTGGACGAGCAATGTAGGAATCAACAATTTGGCGAAGGGTGGTTCCCTACCATAGAAGCTGTTCCTAAGATGGCCTTGACACTTACTATACCGGCCATAATGAGAAGTAAGACAATAAGCTGTGTAGTACCTGACGAAAGAAAATCGGAGGCAGTTTATAACGCATTGTACGCGGATATTTCTACAGAATGTCCAGCAAGCATCTTGAGAACACACAGGGATGTAAAATTGTTCCTGGATGCGCAATCGGCATCTCGATTAAAAAAAAAATAATTCAACTGGTAATGCTATTCGGAAGAATGCTAAACAATTATAATCTAAACAAAATATGGAAAACAAGCGGAGGGATTTTATAAAGAAGGCGGCTTTGGGCGCTTCATCCTTATCAATCGGAGGGGTGTTGCCGGGGTTTAGCGCTAAAAGTTACGGTAATATAATTGGATCTAACGAACGACTAAAAGCTGCCTGTATGGGAGTGAACAGTAGAGGACTCGCCGTAGGCACCAACTTTGCCGTGCAATCAAATTGCGATGTAATCTATTCTTGTGACGTAGACCAGAGAGCATCTGCAAAGTTTATTGGGGCCATAGATAAAATACAGAATAAAAAACCGAAACATGTAACAGATTTTAGGAAGGCATTGGATGATAAGGATGTAGATATTCTGGTTGTTACCGCACCTGACCATTGGCACGCCCCTGCGGCTATAATGGCCTGTAAAGCAGGTAAACATGTTTATCTAGAGAAACCGGCAAGCCACAACCCTAAGGAAGGGGAACTTGCGGTGGCCGCTTCCATTAAATATGATAAGGTTGTGCAAATGGGAAACCAGAGGCGTTCATGGCCCAATGTTGTAGCGGGTATAAAGGAGGTCAAAGATGGTAGTATAGGGCGTCCTTATTTTGCCAAAACGTGGTATACCAATAATCGTCCTTCAATTGGAAAAGGAAAATTGACAGAGGTACCGTCTTGGTTGGATTATGAACTATGGCAAGGGCCGGCGCCCAGAGAGGCATTCAGGGATAATTTAATTCATTACAATTGGCATTGGTTCTGGAACTGGGGCACTGGTGAGGCTCTTAACAACGGGACGCACTTTGTGGATTTGGCCAGATGGGGCCTAGGTGTCGAATTCCCTACCAAGGTTAGTTCCAGTGGTGGTCGGTATCGGTATGATGACGATTGGGAAACACCCGATACACAAATCATCAATCTGGAATTCGATAACAATACCTTGATGACATGGGAGGGTCGCAGTTGTAATGGTCGTTCCGTGGAAGGAAGCACCGTTGGCGTAATATTTTACGGGGAAACAGGGTCTTTGGTCATAGAATCCGGCAATTCGTACAAAGTCTATGATTTGGATAACAATTTGGTCAAAGCGGTGGACGACAATCGGAAAATCAGTGCGGACAGCCTTTCGAACCCTTCTCAACTTTTAGACATTATACATATTCAGAACCTTTTTGATGCCATACGAAAAGGGACACCACTTAACTCGGATATTGAAGGTGGCCATCAAAGTACGCTACTTGTTCAACTAGGCAACATAGCACTGCGTTCCGGACAAAATTTAAGAATCGATCCTAAAAATGGACATATACTGGACAGTAAGGAAGCAATGAAATATTGGAGCAGGGATTATGCTCCAGGATGGGAAAAATTTTTACAATAATGAGTGTTATTGTTGGTTGAAGTGATTTCTACCGGAAATCCGTTGTAATCTTCAAATCCTTTTTTAAGGGTTTGAAGATTTTTTACGTAAAGTCATTTATGAACTTAATCTACATGTAAAACTTACCCTGTAATAGGCTTTTCTTTTAAGTAGTACAGATTCTTTACCAACTTACTCTCGTTACAATTACGGATTTGTTGTCATTTAGAAAACCGACGGAGTAGTGCTTTCCGTTTTTTAGT
This sequence comes from Zobellia nedashkovskayae, assembly GCF_015330125.1. Lineage (NCBI taxonomy): Bacteria > Pseudomonadati > Bacteroidota > Flavobacteriia > Flavobacteriales > Flavobacteriaceae > Zobellia > Zobellia nedashkovskayae. The sequence continues at coordinate 3,860,650 of NZ_JADDXR010000002.1, forward strand.
TGATACACGAATTGTTTAGCATATTCTTTCCCTTCAACACGTTGTTCTATATAGTCCAGTTCCTTGGAACTCATTCTATTGGTTTTTTCTTCAAATCCGGTATTTATTAATTGATTTTCCAATTTTTTAAGATCATTTGGGTCAAATTCAATCAAAAATGAGGAAATATAATCTCCAAAATGGTCAGGAAAAGAAGCAGTTTTAGCTATTATGTTGCCACTTTTCGGGAATTCCATGTCCGTAACTTCTTTAAAATCCACTTTATAAAATTCGTCCGATGGATATACGGCATCATAAATAAAGTATGCGGCAATGAAGATGGGGATAAAAGCCAGTAGCCTCAATCTTTTATCGATGCCTTTCTTTTTAATCCACTTATATAAGACGTACGAAATTCCAGTAGGTACTGTAATTCCTATTACCATTGCTATAAAAAGCAAAAACATAAAATCCATTCAACTAGTAGTATGATACATCAATTATATAAATACCTATTTCCTGCAGTTCTAGTTCAGTAGTAGACCAAAGCGAGGTTGGTCCACAAGGTATTTTATCTCGATTAACGAGTAATCAATTTTCATATATCAACAGTATTAAAGTCTTATTTGTAAACTTAGTCCAGAGAAAAGCATTATTTTTTATGATAATGTACTCTCAGTCAGCCCCTAAGAATACAAAATCAAAAACACCCCGATCATAATACCCGCTAGCGGCACTAGTTTCTTGCGTTTATTCTGTTCTTTAAAGATGAGTCCGCCTACTACTACGGCAATGAGTATCTGGCTGCGTTTAATGGCGGAAAGCAACATGATCAATGCATCTGGGTCTTGCAGGGCTTTAAAGTAAAAGTAATCCGCTATTTGCAAAAGGATGCCGACAAGTGGAATGGACCACCGCCACTTAAAGGCTTTTCGCTTTTCCGCGTTCGGAAACCAGGTGATGCTCAAAATGACGAGTAGAATAAGGACGGTGTAGAAGCAAAACCAGAATTGTAGGGTCTGTGGGTTCAAGGTAAGACTCTGAATGAGGAATTTATCGTACAATCCGCTGGAAGCCCCTAAAAAGGTAGCGCCAATAATGGCGAATATCCATTTGTTGCTTTTAAAATGGATGCCTTCCTTTTTACCGATTCTAGAATAGAGCAATACCGAAAATATAATCAGAAAGAACCCCACCCATTGCAGCCCGTTGGGCTTTTCTTGGTATATGGTAATGGCACCTATAAATGTAAAAAACGGACCTGCGGACCGTATGGGCGTAACTATGGTAATGGGCAAATGTTTTAACGCCTGATACGCCAACAACCAGGAAGCCGCCATGATGGCGGACTTTATAGCAATGTACCCATGCGTTTGCCACGGGATATTCGTAACGTAGAAGTTTAGACTTTTCATATACTCCGGATACCAAGCGGAGCTTACATAAAAAGGCAGTAACAGCAAAAAGCCCGAAGAAATGGTGCCCAAAAGCACCGGAAAGACTTCATTGCCCTGAACGGCATGTTTTTTAAGCAGGTTATGAAACCCTAAGAATAAAGCGGCCAGAAGCCCAAGATACATCCACATACAGCGCGCGAAGATATTGGTTTTTTAGGTTTTGAGCGTCGTCCGCCGCATTGTTTTCCTGTAGGTGGAATCTATTCTAAAACGGAGTAGGAGTTGGGTAATCCACAGAAACCCGGTTTACAACAAAGATTCTGAATTCGATTACACTTTTCTGTAATAGATATCTTAGTATATTTTAATATATTTAGTCACTCCAAACCACGTACTGACCAAAATGTATAAAATCTTATCCTTAGATGGCGGCGGCAGTTGGGCCATTATACAACTACTCACTTTACGGGACCGCTACGGGAATATGAACGGTCATGAGGTACTCCGTAAGTTTGACCTGGTCATTGCCAATTCCGGCGGAAGTATTGTTTTGGCTGCTTTGGCCGAAAATTATTCTATAGATAAGGCCATTACCTTGTTTAAGGATAAAGAAAACCGAGAACGTATTTTTCATAAGAATGCCTTTTGGGACCGCTTTTTTCCGGTGGATTATTTGCGGTTTTTCGGTATTGGATTTGGACCAAAATATAGCGCTACCAAGAAAATGGAAGCTTTTGAATATCTGTTTCCCGAAGTAGATAAGGTGCAGATGTCAGAACTGCCAAAAATCATTGGTAAAGAATCCCTAAAAATTGTGGTCTGTACTTATGATGCGCTCAACAACCGCGCTAAGTTTTTTAAATCCTACGCCTTAACGCCTTCGCGTTATGATTCCGTGCGGCTTACACAGGCCATTAACGGTTCTTCCAATGCGCCGGTGCAGTATTTTGATTTTCCTGCACGGTTCAAAGCGCAGGAAAGTGGCGTGTTTTTTGAACTTTGGGATGGCGCTCTTGGCGGATTTAATAATCCTATTCTAGCGGGTATTATTGAGGCCTATAAACTGAAAGTGGACCTAAAGGACATACAGATTGTTTCCCTTGGTACCAGTAACCCGCTAATGTCTTCGGATAATAAAGAGACGTTTTGGAACTGGAAGCTAGACACCCAGCAACACCGAAGAAAGAAATGGGCTTTTCATAAATTTAAACCACAGCTCAGTTTCTTTATGGAAACCGTTTTTAACCAAGCCAAGACCATTTTATACCAACCGCCAGATACCGCCAATTATATGGCCATGATGTTTTTTAAAGCCACCACAGGCAAAGATTTGAACGAAAGCATTATACGATTATCGCCACTTATTCATTTTGATGATAAGCTGTCTACGGAAGCCGTACCGCTCATAAAAGAACTGTATGAGTTGGATATGGATTTGACCAAAAACGCCCAAGTGGACTTGCTATTACAATGTTTTGATGCCTGGAAAGCCGGAAAAATTTATAACCAACCCGTAGAATTTGAGGTAGAACGAAACAATGATTTGTTGTTTATCTCCGGAGATAGATGGTATCAGGATGGGATGGATAGGTGGTGTGAGTGGGAGCTGGAGGAGTAAATAACCCAGAAGGCTCAAGATAACCATTTATTGAGAGTTCAAAAAGATTAGTTTTTCGTGGTCTGCGGAATGGGATATTTTAATTTATAAATATGTTATTGCAAGATAAAATTGTTGAAGCTTTTGTTGATACTTAAATTACAACTTACCTCATATATTATAATAAACTTATTAATTTGCAGAATACTCAAGAATACCAGGATTCTAAATGGAAATTAAAGAAAAAATCACAATTGAAGATGTTAACGGGAGTAGCTTTAGGATAAGGCTTGTGGAATCTGAGAGCCCCAAAAAATCGGCGTTCACACACTATTTACATAATTCAAAAAATGGTGTTTCCCAGTTTTATAAAGATGATGCTATAGAATTTGTAAAAGATATTCTAGTACTTAAAAACCCTAAGGTAGAAGTTACTAGCAAAGCTGCTGAAGAAGCATTACAATATTATCTTTTTAATTTTAAAAATGATGTCCCGTTTCCTGAGCCTAAAAAACCAAAATTTAAGTTTATTGACTTATTCGCTGGTATTGGAGGTTTTAGATTAGCTCTTCAAAATTTAGGAGGGAAATGTGTTTTTACAAGTGAATGGGATAAGTACTCCAAGCTTACCTATGAGGCTAACTTTGGCGAGGTTCCTTTTGGAGATATTACAAAAAAAGAAACCAAAAGTTACATACCTGATGATTTTGATGTGCTATGTGCTGGATTTCCATGTCAAGCTTTTTCTATTGCGGGTAAAAGAGGTGGTTTTGAAGATACAAGAGGAACGCTATTTTATGATGTTGCAGAAATCATTAAAGAGAAAAGACCCAAAGCTATTTTTCTTGAAAATGTAAAAGGTCTTAGAAGTCATGATAAAGGCAGAACATTGGCTACCATCTTAAATGTTCTTAGAAATGAACTAAACTATTATGTGCCTGAGCCAGAGGTTGTAAATGCAAAGAATCATGGAGTTCCTCAAAATAGAGAGCGAATTTTCATTGTTGGTTTTAGAAAGGATTTAGGTATTGAAGAGTTTAAATACCCAAAGGCCACAGATAAAACCAAAGTGATAGAAGATATACTTGAGCCGGACGAAGTTTCTGTAAAATACTATTTATCAGAAACATATATTGACACACTACGTGCTCACAGAGCTAGGCATGAGAGTAAAGGAAATGGATTTGGATATGAAATTATTCCAAATGACGGAACGGCCAATGCTGTAGTTTGCGGAGGTATGGGTAGAGAAAGAAATCTCATTCTGGATGACAAATTAACTAATTTTACTCCAGTAACTCATATTAAAGGTGAAGTTAATAGGGAAGGCATAAGAAAGATGGTGCCACGTGAGTGGGCAAGACTACAAGGATTTCCTGAGCAATTTAAAATAGTTGTTTCAGATGCACAAGCTTACAAACAGTTCGGTAATTCTGTTGCGGTACCAGCAATTCAAGCAACTGCGAAACAAATTCTTAAAACCTTAAATCATGAAAGGAAATAAGGGAGAATGGAGTGAATTGTACACATTTTTTCGGCTACTTTCTGATGGAAAATTATTTTCGGCTGATGAATATTTAAATAAAACAGATTCTTTCGTAGAAATACTAAATATTAATAGAAAGGATGCTGGGGATAATTTAATTTTTAAAGTTGAAAAAAATGCTTCCATAAATTTAATTGATGGAAATACTAATAAAATCATTTTATCTTTTCCGCAATCTAAAGCAGAAGAAATTGCTGATGAATTAGTTTCTGATATTTCTGGAAAAACAGGTGTTTCTTCAAAATTAATAGACAAAATTCAAAAATTAAATCTTACCCAAGTAGCAGACAAATCCTTAGGTAAGGGAGATATAAACATATTAATTTATGACCCTGTTCACGGGATTAGATCTCAACAAGAATTTAGTATAAAATCATTTTTAGGGAGTGATCCTACTTTGTTTAATGCTAATAAAACTACAAATATCACTTATAGGATTACGGATTCTTCTAATAATCCTATTTCTGCAGCCGATTTAATTGATGTCAATAGTATAAAAACTGGACACAAGTATATAAAAAGAATTGCAAGACTTAATGACTTAGGTTATAACGTTAATTTCGCATCTTATGATGATAATACATTTAAGCTTAATTTACAGGTAATAGATAGTGATTTGCCAGAGATTATTGCGCATGTTGTGAAGGATAAGTATGTAAGTAAAATAACAAAAATTACAGAGGTTATTGATAAATTAAAAATTGATAACCCAATGAACTATGATTTAACTGAGGGTCATAGATTTTATGAATATAGATTAGTTAATTTTTTGGTTGAAGCAGCTCTAGGTATGACTTCCAAAGCTGTTTGGTCTGGTAAATATGATGTTGTCGGAGGGATAATAATTGTTAAGCCAGATGCACAAGTACTTTGTTATCATCTTATTGATTTTAACAAGTTTAAACAATACTTAAAAAATTCTTCAAGATTAGATAATCCATCAGGTTCTAAAATGGGTTATGGTTCAGTATATATGGAAGGTGGAGAGTCTTTCGTAAAACTGAATTTTCAAATTAAAGCGTAATGAAAGACAAAGAGTTTAAAATGAGTTTTGCACATAAAACCTATTGAACATCTAGGGTTTAAAATGCATTCTCTTGTGCCATCTGCCTTAGCTGAACTAATTACCAATCCCTATTTCTAGTTTGGATACTAAACTACAAATGATGATTTAGGAACAGTAAATAGTACCTTTGAAAGGTTGGTAAAGACCAATATTTAGAGAATTAAAAGAATACATGAAAGAAGATACTCAAATAAAATGTCCAAACTGCGGCACATCAATAGATGTACAAGATATTTTGGCGCATCAACTTGAAGAAGAAATCAAACAAAAATATCAGTCTCAAATTGCCGTAGAAAAGAAACGTTACGAATTTGAGCAAGAGAAACTGAAGCGTGAAAAAGCAGAGTTTCAAGAGAAGAAAAAGCAAGAAAACGAGCTTTTTCAAGAGCGTTTAGAAAATCAATTAAAAGAGGGCAAGAAAGAAATAGAGTCCAAGCTTAAGCTCAAATTAAAAGAAGAACAGTCTGAACAGTTTGATGCTTTACAAAAGGAACTGAACGAGAAATCTGAGCAAATTAAAGAGCTCAATAGAACCAAGGCCGAAATTGAAAAGCTAAAACGCGAAAAATCCGAGCTTAAAGAGATTGCAGAAGCAGAATCTCAAAAGAAATTGAACGAGATTCTTATTGCAGAGAAAGAGAAGATCAAGAAATCCGAGGAAGATAAAAACGAATTGCGTTTTAAAGAAATGCAAAAGCAATTAGAAGACCAAAAGAAGCTTACCGAGGAAATGAAACGTAAGCAAGAGCAGGGTTCTATGCAATTGCAAGGCGAAGTTCAAGAACTGGCCATTGAGGAATGGTTGGCGGCTCAATTTCCGTTAGACTCAATAGAAGAAATTAAGAAAGGCGCTAGAGGCGGAGATTGTATTCAGGTTGTGAATACCCGTGCCGCACAAAATTGCGGGTCCATTTATTACGAAAGTAAACGTACCAAAGATTTTCAGCCTACTTGGATAGAAAAGTTCAAAGCGGATATTAGGGATAGAGGCGCTACTATTGGCGTTTTGGTTACCGAGGTTATGCCCTCCGGTATGGATAGAATGGGTCTGAGAGATGGTATTTGGATATGTAATTATGACGAATTCAAAGGCCTTTGCGCCGTTTTAAGGGAAACCATTGTTAAACTGGATACGGCCATTAGTTCCCAAGAAAACAAAGGAGATAAAATGGATATGCTGTACACCTTTCTAACAGGTAATACCTTTAGAATGCAGGTAGAAGCCATAGTAGAAGGCTTCACCCAGATGAAAACCGATTTAGAGAGCGAGAAACGCTCCATGCAGCGTATTTGGAAGCAGCGTGAAAAGCAAATCGAGAAAGTGGTTACGAATACCATAGATATGTACGGCTCTATAAAAGGGATTGCCGGAAACGCCATACAATCGGTTAAAGCATTGGAATTACCGGGTGGCGATGAGGATGAGTTGTTTTAAAAACGTCTGGAATTAAGTAATTAAAAAAGCCATAGAATTACCTTTAATTAGGGTTTCTATGGCTTTAGTTTTTAAAGTCGTACGCTAGTTTTTCAGATGTATAAAATAACAAAGCCCAATTTAACATTGGATTTTGTTATGTTGTATTTATAAAAAGTCTTAAGTCAACTACTTTATTTTACCAATAAACTCTAGGATTTCCGCTGCGAACAGTTCCTTTTCACTAGCCATAGGATTATGTCCTGATCGTTCAAAAATTAGCAACTCTTTGTCTTCTGACCCAATATTGTCAAACGCTTCTTGAGCAAATTTAGTAGGAACTATTAAGTCATGTTTTCCGGTAATAATTAAAGATGGAACGGTAATTTCAGAAAGTCTATCGGTATAAGATATATCCTCCCAAAGTCCGTTGTTTGTCAATATTTTTAGAATTTGACCAGAGTTCCATAGGGCCATGAATACGTTGTAGTTAACGCCAATTTCATCTTCCCAATTTTCCTCATTAATTATATCATCTTCAGCCAGTTGTTCTTCTGCTGTAAAGGCTTCACGATTTAAATCAAAAAAATTATCTTCGTTATAAGTAGGCGAAACGTTATCAACTAACTGCAACACCGTTTCCCAATAGTCAACACTATTATCTAAAACTATTTGTTCGTTTGCTATTTTTGCGTGGTTGGTAATATATTCCAAATACATTCCTTTAGGGTCGTGAGCCCCATCTACATCGATCCAACCAATGAACTCCTCTTGACCTTTCAATAGGGTAGCGGTACCTAAGGTGCCTCCCCAGCTATGGCCCATTAAAACTAATTTAGAATCGTCTCCATATTTTTCTTTTATCACCTTTGCCAAAGCTAAAACATCCTCGGCCATTAGGTCTACAGTCACTTCCTTTTCTAAATACTTGCCTTGGGAAACACCAGAACCGCGTTGGTCAAAATACACTACGGCATACTTTTCTTCAATTGTTTCTATGAATGTTTCTGTCCTGTAGGTTAAACCAAAACCTCCCGGACCTCCATTCAATACAATCAGGAATGTTTTTTCTGTAGCGTTCCCATGAACATAAGCGGGCATATCCGCATTTTCATGACGCACAAAAAAGGTTTCACTTAAATTATCTATCGCATCATCAGAAGAACAAGAGAAAAGACTAAATAATGCAACTACTAGAAGAAGTGGTGTTATACGGGTTAGAGTAGTTCTTAGCATTATTTTTTCTTTTTAAAATTAAAACGGTATCCATATTCTAAAGAAACCACCGGTAAAGAACCTGCGTTATAGTCTGTACGTACAGAAAAGTTTACATTAAAATAACGGCCTGTGAGCTTTTTGCCTTTTCGTTGTTTTCCAAAACCAATGGAGAGTGAAGGTGAGTAATACCCTCTGCCTGCTAAGAAAACTTTATCAACATCATCTCCGTTAACTTCGTACGTTTCTGGTAAAAATGAGCGGTAATAGCCCAAAGGGTTGAACTCCACACTAATCTGTTTTCCTTTATGATTTGTTCTGCGCCACGTAAGTCCGTAGTTCGTAAAGAGTCCCGTATTTGTGTTGTTGAAGAAATTGGTGGTAACACCCAAATTACCATTCAGTAAAAATTGATGTGTGATGGTCTTGTTGCCACTTTTGCGTTCTTTGACCTTTGAATTCTCTTTCCACAAGTATTCGGTACCAACGTTAATTCCGTTGTTCCATAGGAGGTTGCCAAAATAACTTGCTTTGAATTCTGTACGGTCTAAAAAAGATTCCGGTAATTCTGATGGTTCTTTCTTTTGGGCCTGTAAATGGGTACAACCTAAAAAAAGAAATAAGGGTAGATGTTTTATCATTTCTTGATTTTAAGTCGTAAATATATAAGGCGAAGAATAAAACAAATGCTAATTGTGATATTGTTAAGTAGTAATTAACAGTGATTTATGAGTTGTATTATCTTACATATTTCTGTTCTAATCAAAAAAATAGGGCAAGTTACTAATAATAAAACCGTAACCAATTTAGAAATTACAATGTATCAAAATTTACTTTAACATAGCAAGTATTGCAAGGGTTGCTAAGTTTTCCGGGTATTCAGGAAAGGTGTTAAAAGTAGATTAAGCTGATATCAACTTACTAAAACCGAACCTTTAAACCCTAAATTTTTGGGTCGGGATTTAAAGTGTTTTCTCCACCATCCTGTACTAAAAGCATATTCATTGTAGAAGAAGCATGACGGTATTTTACGGCCTCTTGGTATTCAGGGTCCGCAAACCAATCATCTACGCTCTTTCTATTAGGAAACTCTAAAATTACCATTCTATCATTGTACGGTGTTCCTTCTACCGTAGAAACCGCTTCTCCACGCGTTAGGAATTTACCTCCGTATTTCTCCACTGTTTTAGGGGTTCTATCGGTATATTTTCGATAGGTTTCAAAATCATGAATAGTCATCATTGCAATTACATAGGTAGCCATAGGTTTTTATTTATTTGTGTTGGTCTTAGCTTGGTTTATCCAGTCTTTGGCAATTTCGTCCGCCACTTCAGAAGTCGGTCGTTTTTCGTTTTTCGCTTTTTTCAAAAGGTTTAAGATGATATTGTATAAACCCGAAACCCGTTCTTTGGAGTCTTCCATTGTAGGTTTTGAGAATATTCTAGATCCCGCACCCATCATTCCACCGGCATTGATAACATAATCGGGTACATAGGTAATTCCCAATTCCATAAGCTGTTTTCCGTGTGCAGCGGTAGCCAATTGATTATTGGCAAGTCCGCAAATGCCTTTGGCCTTTATTTCATTGATGGTAGCATCATTGATAATGGCACCCATAGCACAGGGAGCAAAAATATCTACTTCGGTAGTATGTATTTCTTTAGGGGAAACGGCCGTTGCTCCATAGGCTTTCACAACAAAATCCACCGCTTCTTGATTTACATCTGCCACCACCAATTGTGCACCTGCCTCATGCAAAAGTCGGGATAATTCTCTTCCTGTGGCTCCCAACCCTTGAATAGCGACCTTTTTTTGTGATAGATCAGTAGAGTTCCATAGGTGCATTGCCGCGGCTCTGATGCCTGTAAATCCACCAAAAGCGGTAAACAAAGAGGGGTTGAAACCAGTAGGGTATTGGCTTGCCCTGGCAAATATAAAATCGCAATTTTCAGCTAATACATCTGCATCTTCAGGACCGACACCTACATCAATAGCGGTCCAATACCTTCCGTTTAAATGCTGGACATGTTTTGAGAACGCCCGTAACAATTGCCTTTTATTCGGCGTGTTGGGGTCGGCAATAATAACACATTTGCCGCCGCCCAATGGCAGTCCTGCGATGGCATTTTTATAGCTCATGCCTTCTGAGAGACGAAGTACATCTGTAAGTGCATCGTCATAGGTTTCGTAGGGATACATGCGGCATCCTCCCGCTGCAGGGCCTAAAGCGGTATTATGTATGGCGATTATGGCATGTAGGCCCACACTGGCGTCATGACAATATATTACTTGCTCATGGGCGTTAAAATCTTTGTGGTTGAAAACGGACATATTGTTAGTTTATGGAATGAGTACAATGGATTGGGTGAGTGTTCTAGAGGCTAGGAGCTCGTGTGCTTTCGAAGCCTCTTTCAATGGCATTTGAAGTGGTTCGGTAGTTTTGATGTCGCCCTTTTCAATTGCCTTAAAGAGGGTCTGGCTCATATGCAAAAGTTCTTGCCGTTTGCGGACATAATGAAAAATCATAGGACGGGAAAGGGTAGCGGATTTCTTGGCCAGCATAGAAACCTCAAAATTTTCGATAGGTCCTGATGATTGTCCAAAATTCACCAAATGACCTCCAAAATCTAGGGAAGCCAGTGAATCGTAAAAAGTATCTTTCCCAACACTATCGTATATGATTCTCAGGCCTGTACCGTTGGTAATATCCATAACGCGGTCATAGACATTTTCTTCCCTGTACCGTATAATATGGTCACAGCCCTTATTTTTTGCGATTTCGGCCTTGACATCGGACCCTACTGTACCCAAAACCATTGCGCCCCTGTTTTTTGCTTCCTGAACCAAAAGCTGACCTACACCGCCTGCAGCAGCATGAACAAGAATAGCATTACCTTTTTGAATCCGGGCCACTTTATTCGCAAGCATTTGTACCGTTAGCCCTTTAAGAATGACCGAGGCAGCGGTAACATCACTAATATCGTCGGGAATGGGGACAGCTATAGCTGCAGGAAGACTTCGTTCAGAAGCATAACCGCCGTAACCGGAAGTAATGTACGCAACACGGTCGCCTATAGAAAAAGAAGTAACCTCACTGCCAATTTTTGTAATGACGCCGGCACCTTCAATTCCAGGAATTCCTGGTAAAGAGAGTGTTTTATATAATCCGGAACGTACATAAATATCATGAAAATTAATACCGATTACCGTTTGCCGAATCACTATTTCATCTGGTTTAGGTGTGATGGGAGAGAGGTCTGTTAATTTTAATACCTCTGGAGCACCATAACTGGATATTTGAATAGCTTTTGCCATATTCTTGTTTTCGGATTAATTATAAAGGGAATATAAAATACTTGCTTTAGGCAAATATAAAAATTAATACTTGACAAAAGCAAGTAATTAATGTAGATTTGGATTATGAGATTAGAAACGATAGATCGGATACGGGCATTCAATAGATATTATGTTAGGGCGATAGGGCTATTGGAGAATACCGTAGTCAAGAGTGGTTTTACGCTTACGGAAGCACACATCATCAATGAAGTGAATGCCACACCGAACACCACGGCAACGGAAATCAATAAAAAGTTGAAGCTGGACGAGGGATATTTGAGCAGGGTAATCAAAAAATTGATTTCTAACTCCCTTTTGACAAAATCACGCTCCGCAACGGACAAACGTGCGTACGTAATTAACTTAACCGAAAAGGGAAGAGCGGAATATCAAAAACTGGATAGTCGTTCTACGGAACTAGTAGCCTCAAATATTAGCAATCTAGATAATAAAGAGACTGTAGAACTTGCCAACCTCATGGATAGGATTCAGTTTCTTTTAGAGAAAAATACTTCGCTAGAGAAGGACGTTATAAGCTGAGCAATTTAGCTACTCTTAAAATTCCGAAACTTCGCGTAACGACATCCTTTATTACCTCTAAAATTACAACCAAAGATTTGGATAGGACGATACTAAAAAATTAATAAGAAGTATTACTTTTATAGAATTATATGTGAGCTTAAGTATTTGTATTAGTGTAATTTAAAATATTACAATTAAAGCTAAAGATTAATAGTCTATATCTGTGACGTGACTGTAAAATAAGCGTTTGACTAAAGCGGATTAATATTAAACGGCTCCGGCGGAACTAACAGATATTTTTTATTTACAACAAATGCTGAATATTTTCAATATTGGCTCTATGATATGAAATAAGTCGGTTCAGAGACAGCTCGTAGCTCAACTGTTTTACCGAATCACTAAGGTCGCTTTTAACGATTTTGTCCAGATTTTCTGTCATTTCATTCACAATGGAATCTATGGTGTTACCAGGGTTCACATGAAGTTTTCGGAGCATTTCGGACGTCTGTTCCTCATGTGTGCAACTAAACTTTACGTAGTTGCTTAATAGATTTTGCATTCTACTCTCTAGAAAACTGATATCGCTCCCGTTAAAATAGTGGTTTACCTGTTTCGCTATGGCATAGAGGTTGCTCATCTCTTTTCCTAATAATTCGTCTTTGGTCATTTTTCCCGTTTAATGTGATGTATTTATATATGTAGTTTATGTATATCACGGAAAATAGACGTTCGTAGCCACTTCGCCGGGCTCATTCCGTAAAAATAGTGACACTGTTACAAGCGGCTTATGAAACCTTCAGACATTACTCATAGAACTCCGCAACATCATCTAACGACTTTCTTTTAATATCCGGCACGTAGGTCGGCGATTTTGGATAGCCTACGGGCAATAATAAAAAAGCACGTTCATTACTGGGTCGGTTTAATAGCTTCGCCAAGAAATTCATAGGGCTTGGGGTATGGGTCAACGTAACTAAACCTGCATTATGAATAGCGGTGATAAGCATGCCACAGGCAATACCCACAGATTCATTTACGTAGTAATTATTCAGTTTTTCGCCTTCATCACCAAGGTCATGCACTTTTTTAAAAACAATGATCAACCAAGGAGCAATCTCTAAAAAAGGTTTGTACATATTCGTACCCATCGGTTGCAAGTCTTTCTTCCATCGGTCGCTCATTCGGCTTTCGTAGCTTTCCTTTTCTTCGGCCTCGGCAGCTTCCTTAATCTTGGTTTTAAGGGCAGGGTTGGAGACCGCACAGAATGTCCAAGGTTGTTTATGGGCACCAGAAGGAGCTGTTGAAGCTGTTTTTATTAAAGTCTCTATAACTTCCTTAGGTACAGGGGTATCCGCATATTCCCGAACCGATCGTCTTTTGTTCAAATGAGAATAGAGTGCCTGACTTTGTTTTAGCAGTTCTTTTTGGGAGAGTACATTTTCTTGGTAGCGTACATGCTTGTGACCGTTAATGATAATATAAGGTTCGGTTGCCATTGCGTTGGTGTATTTATTCAAATGCGTTTCCCAAAGATATCGATTTTTTAAATCCTTGTATTCTAAGCTTTTTCACCTAGGTTTCTTACTATAAATTAAGGTACAACATACACCCGATTTTATTCGCAGTTTAAAACGGTTCATATACAGAGTGATGCTCACCATTGGCTGAAAAGTCAGTTTTAGTCTTAAACTCTATGCTAGTTTTATGTTCTAATGAAACAAATGTAAGGCACGGCCTGGTTGTGCTTCATAAGAATAACACCCCTAAAATTCGATTAAAATGAAGAAATTAAAAAGTAAGTTCAGCTATGCCTCGTTATTGATTCTGTTTCTACTTGTATCCTCTTGTAGCAGTGATGATGTAGATACCACCAGCATTACGGAAGATGAAACGGACACTACGGAAGACAGTAGTGGTATTGATACCAATACGTATATAATGGCAATTGATCCAGATGACGGGGTCTCAATTATCAACCATGATGGTGATACGTTGTTTGAATGGGATATTGACCCTTTGGGTGATGATGCGGAATTACAAAGTGATGGTAGTTTAGTGGCTATTCAACAGACCAATAATGCCAGAATTACTTTTGGTGGTTATGGTGGTAAATTCATAAAGATCAATGCAGATCAGACTACGGATTGGGAGTTCACTTATTCGAGTGATACTTATATTTCCCATCATGATGTCAATTACCTTTCAAACGGCAATATCATTTTTCTTGTTTGGGAAAAAATAGATTCCGATGATGCAATTCAAATGGGTTTTTCGGAAAACTTTGACATTTATCCGGATGCTGTGGTTGAAATGAATCCGCTTACTCAAGAGATAGTTTGGGAATGGCATTTTACAGATCATGTAGTTCAAGATAATGATAGCACTAAAGATAATTATGGGGTAGTAGTAGATAATCCTAATAAAATAAATATTAACTACAACAGCAGTCAAGACGATGGTGATATTACGCATGCAAACGGTCTAACTTTAGACGAAACAAATGACCTTTTGTATATAACCATTAACTATTACAGTGAAGTTTGGGTAATAGATCACAGTACAACTACAGAAGAGGCAGCAACAAGCGATGGTGGAGATTATGGTTTAGGAGGTGATTTAGTATATCGTTTCGGTAATCCGCTTGCATATGATAATATTGGAGATGTAACCTTAAACCGAGTGCATTACCCTAACCTTTTTGATGATGATAAAATGTTGGTTTTCGCTAATAATATATACGATGGGCAATCTGCTATTGTTGAGTATCAATTAAGTCCGCCTTATCAATTGGTAGCTGGCCAAGATAACGAACCCGCAGTTATATGGGAGTTTACGGATCCGGATTTATATAGCTTAACCATTGGTGGCGCTGTGCGTACGAGCAATGGCAATACATTGATCGCAGAAGGCTCCGGAACCATTTGGGAGGTAAATGCAAATGGTGAGGTCTTATGGCAAACTACGGATATAAATAGACCATGGCGTGTGTATGCCTTTGAGATAGACGATCCTGCAATGACGGCATTGGGCTTATAGAAGTGAATTATTTGAGTTTTGTTTAGTTGGTAATTGTAAAAAGCTTTGGTAGAAATATCGAAGCTTTTTTTGTTTCAATAGTTTTCATACATGAGAATTATTTTGCCAATTGGAATTAATTCTAATCTTCAGAAATAGAACAGAAGTATCCTTTTTCAGGTTTGGTGTAAACTATGCTATTTTTTTATACCTCTAAACTGCTACTGCGTTCATGATAACAGCATAGAGCGTTGTTTTTAATAGGTTTGAAAGAGTAGTGGATATTGCAATTGGTGAAAAACTAGATAAGGAGCTTGTAGCATTTAAGAATGACCATACCTATAACGTAAAGTATTTATTTTACAATAGAACATTTAGAAATACCTTCCATTTTAATTATTATATAACAAGGTTTAGGCACTTTTTACCAGCATCACTTAAAATCTGGGTTCACCAAAACTCTACCTTCTGCACGGGCTTTCATATACACTGCTTTAGAAGGTCTTGGACGTATGCGATATTTGGTAGGTAATCCTGTTTCCCTGAAGAAATCGTCTGGAGTTCTTTCCGTAGGAAGTATATCATTGGTGGCCGTTCTTATTTTCTCCAATCTAGATTTCATGTCTTCTAATACGCTACTATATTCTAGGTTACTAGCCAAGTTATTCAGTTCGTACGGATCTTTAATGATATCAAAAAGTTCATCGGTATCTCTAGGGGCTATAAAGCATTTAAGTTGTGCCTCGTTTAACGTCCCTTTTTCTTTTTCCTCAAGCATGCTTTGCCACCCTAATCCTCTAATAATATCCGCAGAAGGCGTATTCGGCAAATCTGCATAGTAATTCTTGATGTATTTGAATTGTTTGGTACGTACCGCTCTGGTATAATCTTCATAATCATGAAAATGGTCTTCGGCATATATTTCATCACGAATCGGTATATCATTGTTCTCCAACAAGGGCATAAAACTAAAGCCATCAAACTCCTGTAAGGGTTCCAATCCTGCCATTTGCATAAAAGTTGGTGCTATATCCACAGCACTTACCAATTCTGTATTGGTTTGCCCGCCTTTAATTTTTGCAGGCCATTTTATAATCCAAGGGGTTTTTATTCCACCTTCGTATAACGTAGTTTTATCTCTTGGAAAAGCCCTTCCGTTATCCGAAACAAAAAGTATAATGGTATTATCGGCTACGTTCTGCGCTTCTAATTCCGCCACAACTTTACCGATATACTCATCCATTCTAGAAACCTCATCGTAGTACAGAGCAAAGTCCTTTTTAACCCCTTCGGTATTAGGCACATAAGGCGGTAAAATCACATCTTCCGGTCCGTGTGGATTCTCAATAATACCTTCATAAAAAGGTCTGTGGGCATCAGCAGAGGCTAACCACGTAAAAAAAGGCTGGTCTTTTGGTCTTTCTTGCAACAGCTTGATCCAATCATCACAACCACTACCATCACCAACTAATCTTCTGTCCAGACCTTTTAATCCAATGTTGTCATTCCATTGCATTTCCCACAATACATTAAAATCATCATTTACATATTCACCCATGTGATATTTTCCGGCCAAACCGGTCCAATATCCTGCATTTTTTAGCTCTTGAACAAAAGTCTTTTTCTCTTCCGGTAATGGCCAGGCCAATTGTTCTGCGTCCGTATTATGCGGGTACAGTCCAGAAATAATACTGGTTCTACTTGGGCTACACGAGCTTGTGGTTAAAAAGGCATTGGTAAACAACATACCGTCTTGTGCCAATTGGTCTAAATGAGGTGTTCTAATATTTTTATGACCGTATGGGCCAATATCATCCCAGTTAACATCATCTGCAATTATAAATACAATGTTGGGTTTTTGGGCGGTTTCGCTTGCTGTTTTATCATCCTGACTGTTTAATAAAAAAGGTAGCAATAAAAAGGAAAAATAAGTAACATATTTACGATAACTCATGGGTACTTAAGGTAAGTTCATATACGAATGTAGGATACATTCAACGGTACAAAATACGTTTAAAAAAAACAATTGTAAAATATACACGTTTTAATTTGTGAATGTTTTGGTTCGTTTTACCCGTTCCACGCTTTTGTTTGATAGATATTTGGATAGTTGTGGTAAATATTAGTTTTCTGTGCGTACACATAAGCAGAAGAAGTTCACGCCAACAGAAGAATTACGAATAGGGTTAAAAAGTAGTAACTTTTTTTTATGGCTTACAGCTGAGCAGCATCAGGGTTATGTTCTATACACCATCATTATTTTGAGACCTAAATGGAACCGTAAAAAAGATGGAGGTTCCTACATTTAACTCACTTTCAACCCATATGGTACCGCCATTGCTTTCTACCATTTCTTTACTTAGGGACAAACCTAATCCCGTACCTTTTTCATTATTGGTGCCATGGGAGGTCTTGGTATGGTTCTTATCAAAGAGATTTGATTGGTTTTCCTGCGCCATACCAACCCCATTGTCCTTAACTTCAATCTGATATTTATGGCTCATTTCAACAACATTAATGTTCACTTTACCATTTTCGTTAGTGAACTTTACAGCGTTACTTATTAAATTTCTTAGTACAATATCTATAAGATCGCGATCACTGAAACTTATGATATTTTCAGGAAGATTGTTCAATAGGGTTATTGATTTTTTAATTGCTAGGGGCTTCATTAGTTCAATGTTTTCATTAACCAATACTCTTAAATCTACATTACTTGGCTTAATTATAGTTCCGTTCAATTGTGTTTTACCCCATATTAAGAGATTGTTGAGCATATCCGATATCCCTTGTATATTGTGGAGGGCCTTTGGTAAAACTGTGTCGATTTGTTCTTTTGATAAACCATTTTCAACATATAATTTTAGTAAGGAATGAAATGAATTTATAGGACCTCTTAAATCATGTGCAATAACCGAGAACAGCTTGTCTTTAGTCTCGTTAGCCTCCTGCAGTTCCGATTCACGTTTAATTAAATCTTCTTGTTTTATTTGTAATTGCTTATTGAGCTTCTTTTGAATTTTATGTGTCTTATTTAAGGATATTAGAAAAATTGCCAATACCACTGATGCTGCAAATGCCGCAAAAATGTATAGCCTCTGTTGCGCAATAGCTGATTTATTTTCTTGGATTAGTAACTTCTTTTGATTTTCAAATTTTATTTCACTTTTAAGAACCCCCAGTCCTTTTTGATAATTCTCTGCAGAAGACTTTTTAAATAATCTTAAATATTCGGTTAAATATTCATATGCTTTTAAGGGTTCTCCTTTTTCATGATAAATTTGGGACAACACTAAATTGGACTCCATTAGATCAGTAAATACTTTTAGTTCTTCGGATATTTTAAGGGCTTTAAGACCAAAATTCTCTGCTTTGTCTAAGTCTAAGAGTCCTAAATAAGACCTTGCCATACCCATATAAGTTCTAGCATAACCAATATTCAAATCAATTTCATCAAAAATTTTCAAAGATTTCTTAAACCATTCTTGAGCTTCTTTATAGTTATGCTGATTAAGAATAATACTTCCTTTTTCCTGATAGCTATATCCTAACCAATCAAAATGATTTGTTTTTTTGAAAATGTTTATACACTGATCCACATTTTTACTGGCTATAGTATACTTTTCTTGCTTATTATACATTACAGCCATATTTAGTAATGTCTGGGCCAGAGCAATATCTAAATTGTTTTTTATACTAATTTGACGTGATTTTTCATTGAATAATAAAGCCGTATCATAGTCTTTATTATCGTCGTACAATAAGGCAATGTTATCATAAATTGCCCCCATCATATAAACATCATTAACCTTTTCAGCAATTGGCAACGCCTCTAGAAATTTGGTAAGAGCTATTCCATTTTTCCCTTCTTGCCATAGCGCAAGTCCTATAAGGTTTAAAGCATCAAGTTTCTCATTTAACAAGTTGTGGGTATTTGCTATAGCAAGAGATTCTTTTAGTTTTTCATTAGCTAAATCTAGATTGCCATTAAATGTATAATAATTTCCTAAACCATTCAATGCACCACACTGTCCTTTAAAATAGCTTAGTTTCTCACTCAATTCATAAGCTTCATCTAGAAAAACTGTTGTGCTATCTGGTACATATAAATAAGAATCATCTCCAAGTCTAATAAGTAAATCTATATACTTTTCACTTTCTGCACTAAAATTTTTGGCCGCTTTCATTCGCTTAAGTTCTGCCAAGTCTTCTTTATACGTATGCTCTGGAATAGAAGTATAAGAAGATGCATAGAATGCTATAATAAGAAGCATTATACAACGAAACTTATAAAGTATAGAGTACTTCATTAATTAATATTGAATTAGGCAGATTTTAATTGGCCTGTTTAATTTTAGATTAATTATAACATTAGACGACTATAACATTATAAAAAGGTGTTGTCAACTTCTTATTATTTAAAAGGATTATTGATCAAACTGACTATGAAAATGTTATTTTCTTTTATATAAGTGAAAATTAAATAAAATATGTAGCGAATAATAAAAAATCTTATATTAATTAAAATGTCCCATGACAATGGTACAAATGGAATGATAAAATATTATAACTCCTATCTACGCGGCTCCCAACTCTTCTTGGCTATTTTTAAACATAGTTAAATTGAATTACCTATTAATTTCTAAAACCTTATACCTTATTTTTAAGAGGGAGACGAAACTATGTAATTGGCAGTCGTTAATTGAGTGCTAATAAAAATTAAATACGCTTAGATGTTAACAAAAGAAAAAATTAAACACTAATTGTAAGATTACTATCTTAACATGTTAATTAATAATGGTTTAATTTATAAAATAAGCATAATGAATACTAATAAATCAGTAATATTCCTATTCGTATATATGTCATTTCAAGTCTGTATTGCGCAGCAAATAGAAAATTACACGAAAGGGGAAATAGAAATTAAAGTCGCTTCTTTTGGATACGAAAATCCTTTAACGGTAGGCAAGGTTGCCGAAGATGGAAACATCCATTTTACTTGGCCCGAAATGAACCTAGATACCATAGAAAATAGTGATATGTACATGACATCAATTCAAGAAATGGCAGGAGGTTCTTTTTGTAAGGACCCTGATGCAGTTTCCTCTAATGATAATGCAAAATTGGTTAAAGTAGATTATATCTACGTACATAAATATGGTCAACGTGTAGGAAGCATAATACCTTCGACACAAAAGGACCAAGAGCATAGAAAAGATCAACTGGGAACGACCCTATATTGGGTATTTAGTGATTCGGAAACTAGTGCAAATACAACTTGTGTAGAAAAAACGGAATGGGAGGGAGCCTACAGTTTTGATAAAATAACCACATATGACCTTCAGTTTTCAAAAGGATGGAATCTAGTGTCCACTACCTTGGAAGAAATGGAAGAGTGGGATAATGGCACAGAAAAGGGCAGTTTGCCAAAAATCATAAAAATTAAATCTGTAGATAAAATTCCGGACAGTATACATTGGTATCTAAACTACTGGGCAAATGATGAGCTATTGGAAAAAGAGCAGCAACTTATGATACTTAAGCCAATTGCAAAGGTAAAATATGAAAATTGGTTACCCAAGAAGTTAGGAAATTTAAAAAGGGCCAGTTTTGAAATCGGTAAAGAATTAGAGCGTTTGCCAACTACGAACAATATAAATATGATTTTTGAAAAAGGTCAGAAAACAATAGACCTTACCATTGTAGATTGCGCTGCTAATAAGGAAGCTTCAAGTGTGTTTACTTTAATGGAGGACATGGCTAGTCGCGATTGGAGGGATGAAAATGAAACAGGCTATAAGAGCGCTTCTAAAATAGGTGATAAACGGGTGATTACTGATTATGACCAAAAGGAGGCAAAGACACTTATTACCTATAATTCTAACCAGCGGTTTACAGTAAAAGCAGAAGCAATAAACCTTACGCCAGAAGAGCTTTGGGAGCAATTAAAAACATTGAATTTGGAGACTTTACTTGAAGACTAAGAAAAGGTTTTAATATTGGCGTTCTACTTTAAAAAAGATTTCATTTGGAGATATTACAAAATATTGATGATGAATAGATTTACGTTGTCTTTTTGTATCTCCAAACTGCCAATCCATTCATAATAATAGCAAAAAGCGAGGTTTTTAGTAGGTGAGGGAGAATATCCATAAAACCAGACCCCTTAAGCATAACCATGTGTATGACTTCTACAAAGTACTTTTTGATATTAAATCCGTAATAAATTGCGCCCATCTTGGCATGCGCTCAATAGGGGAGAACAAACTGATGTTCCTAATCATAGATTGAAAGAGGAGTGGATATTGCAATTGGTAAAGAAGTAGCACCAACCAATGATAGCTAAGTAAAGACAACGGGACTACATTTAATGCCATCACAAATGGTGCTGCGTATTTTGGAACACAAACCACTACATTAATGGTTAAAAAGCCAGGTATAGCTAAAAACAACTATCAATATCGTTTAAAGACGTCAAATACCAACACCCCTTTATGTGCTAATATGACTTCGGATACAGCACTATTAACTGTGCGTGTGCCAACTGTTATCACCAACAGGAGAATTATCCATAGGGTGAAAAAGCAGTAAAATCTTATTATTTCAAATAATTCCTTACTACACCACCTAATTTTTGGTTAAAAGTAGCTGCAAATAATCAGAATTTTGTTTGATAAAATTACTATATTGAATAAAAATAATTCTCATACCAACATTTATGAATCTTCAAGATTTGCACAATCATTCTTCACTTGATATTGCAGAGATAAAGCAAGAAGGTTTAAAAGCAATTGATATACTACATGGTTAGCTTTCCTCTATTTGCAGGTATTGCAGCTTCTGTGCTACATGTTATTTCAGGTCCAGATCATTTAGCTGCAGTTACGCCCTTAGCTATTGAAACCAAGCGTAAAGTTTGGAAAATTGGGTTGTTCTGGGGTTTTGGACATCTAACGGGAATGCTACTAATTGGCATGCTATTTCTTTTGTTTAAAGAGTATATTCCTTTAGAAAAAATATCTGAACATAGTGAGCAATTAGTAGGTATTGTTCTAATAGCTGTAGGAATCTGGGCATTTTTTAGCATCTTCTTTAAACATAAAGGGCACAAACATCCTCATGTTCATGATGGAAAGGAACCTTATATTCATGTTCATGAACACGAACATAATACTAGCAAATTGGAACATTCTCATGCGCATACTAAAAAAGTAAAACAAAACATGTGGTCTTCTTTTGGGATAGGTACTCTTCACGGTCTTGCTGGAATTGCTCATTTTATGCTTTTGTTACCAGTACTTGGGTTTAGAAATCAGTTGGATAGTATGCAGTATATCTTAGGCTTTGCATTAGGTACTGTTTTAGCCATGACGATATATACCTTTCTGTTGGGAAAAATCACGAATTATACAAAAGGGCAAAGTAAATCGCTTTATAAAACCATTCGTCTTTCTGGTGGAGTTTTTGCTATTCTAATCGGTGTCTACTGGTTGTATTTAGGGTATTAAAACTTTAAGGTAGTTATGATAACTCTATGATTTCCAGTGTCTGCGATTATCAATTTATTTTCTTGAGTCACTATTGAAAAAGGCCAGTATAACGAACTAGAAGTTCCGTGCATCGTTTCTTTATTTTCGCTCCCGGTTTTAAAATCGCGTTTTCCAATTACAGCCGTTGCTTTTTCATTGTTGCTTTGCGGAATGGTTTCAAACCATAATATTCTACTATTTCCAGTGTCGTTTACTAAAAGGCCATCTTTATAAAAACAAGCATCATACGTCCAGTTTAATGATTTGGAACTGGGAAATAAACCAAATTGGTTCTGTCCACAAGCATCAAAATCTATTTGACCAATGATAACATCTGCTGGTTTTGACAAAGCTTCATCAGCATTATTCCAAATAAGGTTTCGGTAGAATTGCGTATCCGAGACAGCCATTTGTTTCTTAGAATTTACTTTCACGGAATAGGGCCAAATAGGTTCATTGTTCTCATAATCACGAGTGGTAAAATCAGTTTTTCCGATTACTTTAGCGGCAGCTTTAAAATTCGTTTTCGGAATTTCATTATAGAAAAGAATTCTTCGATTTCCAGTATCTGCAATCCAAAGGCTTTTTCCATCTGAGAATACACCGTAGGGCCAGTTTAAAGTTTTTGCCGTTGGGTCATTTCCAATACCCTTTACATTGGGTTCGTTTGAAGTGAAATCGGGTTGACCAATAACAACATCCGCTGGTTGTCCGTTTCGTGTTGGTAACTCATGCCAAATTAAGACACGGTGATTCCAAGCATCACTCACAATTAAAATGTTGCCATTACTCCATATGCCAGAAGGATATTGCAAAGTATTTGCGGTAACCTTACCACCTGAGTTTCTACCCGTTTCAGAAACATGGGGCTGACCTAATATAATATCGGGTTCTTGGAATTCTGACGTGGGTAAATCTTTCCAAATAAAAACACGATTTCTACCGGTATCAGAAACAAATAAATGGTTTTTGGCTACAAAAACTCCTCTTGGTGCCAAGAAAGGTATTTGCTCTGAACCTTTAAAAATATAAGAATCGGTAACGTGTTTACCTAGTGTTTCAAATTGCATACTAACAGATTCTTGGTAATTGTTCTCCAGGTAACATACTTATAACCCGTTTACCGCCGATATTACTTTCCATTATCACTTGTTTGGGATGTTCTTCTACAACCCTCCCTATAATTCGAGCATTTTTCCCATTTTCATCTTGCTGTAATACAGCTAAAAGAGCATCTGCTTTTGATGCGGAAACGAAGGCAATAAATAAACCTTCATTAGCAACATACAAAGGGTCTAACCCCAATAATTCGCAGGCACTTGCTACTTGTTCGTCTATTGGAAAATCTCTTTGAGATAAGTCAATTCCAATCTCTGAGGATTGAGCAATTTCCTTGAGTACCGTTGCGACGCCACCTCGCGTAGGATCCGTTAGTAAATGAATACTTTCGCCAAACTCTTCTATTAATTTTATAATAGAATGATTTAGGTTGGTCGTATCACTTTCTATTTCAGAATCAAACTCTAAACCTTCGCGAACAGACATAATAGCCATTCCATGGGAAGCGATATTTCCACTAATAATAATTTTATCTCCTATAGCTATATTTTTAGCACTAATGTTGGCTCTAGGATGTATAGGGCCAACGCCGGAAGTATTGATAAATATTTTATCACCCTTTCCTTTTTCAACAACTTTGGTGTCTCCGGTAACCACCTGTACACCTGCTTTTTCGCAAGCAAATTTTATAGCTACAAGAATATCCCAAAACTCTTTTACAGGAAGCCCTTCTTCAATAATAAAACTTAATGAAAGATATTTGGGAGTAGCACCGCACATAGCCAAATCATTGATTGTTCCGTTAATGGCCAATTCACCTATATTTCCTCCAGGAAAAAAGATGGGAGAGACTAAAAAACTATCTGTAGAAAATGCAGTTTTACCATTTAGTTCTATAAAAGCACCATCATGACGTTCATCAAGAATTTCATTACTGAGTAAGTCAAAAACCCCGCTATCTAAAAGTTTATTTGTAAGTACACCGCCACTTCCATGACCCAGAGTGATAACATCAAATTCAAGTTTGGGCATGGGGCATTGTAGCTGCATGCGTATTTTATTTTTCTCTGACATTTAGATTTATTAAGCTTCTACTAGACCGGAAAAGTGGTAGTATGCCGCGCAGGCACCTTCACTACTAACCATGGGTGCGCCTAGCGGATTAGTAGGTTTACAGGTTTTGCCAAATTGAGTGCATTCAAAAGGTTTTTTAATACCTTTCATAATCTGACCCGAGATACATAAAGGATTTTCTGGAGCCTCTTCTATGGTAACATTATATTTAAGCGTGGCATCAAATTGGGCATACTTTTCACGAACGCCATATCCACTATCGGGAATTTCACCAATTCCTCGCCACATTTGATTTCGAATTTCAAATACTTCGTTAATTACTTTTTGAGCCTCAGGGTTACCCTCTTCACGAACAATACGTGCATATTGGTTTTCAACTTCAGATTTACTTTGCTCTAATTGCCGGATGACCATCAAAATACCTTGCAAAACATCCAAAGGTTCAAAACCGGTAACAACAATAGGCACTTTATATGCTGCAGATATGGGATAATATTCTGAATTTCCCATAATGGTGCATACATGACCTGCCGCTAGAAATCCATCAATTTTACTTTCTTCATCATCAATCACTGCTTTCATGGCCGGCGGAACCAATACATGAGATGCCAAAATAGAATAATTATTAACTCCTCTACGGTAGGCATGAATAACAGATAAGGCATTTGCCGGTGCTGTAGTTTCAAAACCAACGGCAAAGAAAACTACTTCTTTATCGGGATTGTCCTCTGCAATTTTTACAGCTTCTAAAGGAGAATATAGAATACGAACATCCCCGCCTTCAGCTTTAGCTTCCAACAGGTTTTTTTGGGAACCCGGCACACGGAGCATGTCTCCAAAAGAACAAAGAATAACTCCTTTTTCTAAGGCAAGATATATTGCTTTATCTATAAGATTTAAAGGTGTTACACAGACCGGGCAACCAGGCCCATGAATCATAGTAACCTTATCTGGCAACATTTCAATAATACCGTTTTTCACAAGGCTATGTGTTTGTCCGCCACACACTTCCATAATAGACCAAGGTCTGGAAACGGTTCTTTTTATTTCTTCTAAAATTTTTTTTGCTAACTCTGGGTCACGGTATTCCGACATATATTTCATAGTTCGCTATTTATCGGTTTTAGGTAAATACTCATCTACATCTTCTAGGTCTCCTAGTTCGCCAATCTCTTCGAGATATTTGAATGTTTTTTGTGCTTCTTCCTCATCTACTTTACTAATAGCAACACCAACATGAACCAATACATAATCACCTATATCTGCATCGGGGAGCATCTCTAAACTAGCTTCTTTGGTAATACCGCCAAAAGAGACTTTAGCCATACGTACCCTACCGTCATATTGTAGTTCAATACTCTTAATTTTACCTGGAATTGCTAAACACATAATTCAGTTTTTAATATGATGATAGTAGCATAATTGTCCGAACGAAATGTTCTCATCATTACTAGACAATATACGATTAAATTTTGACTTGATCCCTTGTTTTTGCGATAGCTGCGACAGTTTTTCTACTAAAATCGAATTCTGAAAAACACCTCCGCTACAGGCTATTGTTTTGTACGCATTTTGCTTAGCTATTTTTAGAATAATCAAAGCAAGGGTATAAATAAAACTATTCGCGATTCGTGATGTAGAAATACCTTCTGATTTTGCTTTCTGAATTGATGAAATCAAGGTTTTAACGGGAACATACTCGAAGTCTACATCAACCAGGAAATCAATAAAATCATTGCCTTTATAGTTCTTAGCCATATTCTCTAAAAGCATGGCAGCTTCTCCCTCATAGGTAGCTTTATCAATAATATCCAAAAGGGACGCAACAGCATCAAACAGTCTACCTACGGAAGAGGTTTTTAGATTATTATTTTCTAACATCTTGTTATATATTTTCCATTCTGTTTCTGAAAATTTTGGTTTGATCAGTTCTCTTTCAGATTTCGGAAGTATACTAATTAATGATAAACGTGGTTCTTTAGCCATTTTATCTGCCGCCATCCAATCTACATATTCAAAATGGGTAAGGCGTTCTATTTTTTTATTTTCATAGGTGAAAAATTCGCCACCCCAAATAGCATTATCATCTCCTAAGCCTGTACCGTCCCAAATAATCCCTAGTATTTTTTCTTTGGATTCAAACAAGCCATGTTCTCCTAAAACACTTGTAAAATGAGCTTTATGATGCTGAATTGAAATTAACTTAGCATTCCATTTTGCGGCAAGTTCCAATCCTAAAATACTACTTTGATATTGTGGATGAGAATCTATTAGAACCACATCCGGCTGAGTTTGAAAAAGAGCAATGTATTTTGCTATACTTTCTTGATAACGGGTTAAAACATCATAGGTATCTAGATTTCCAAAATACGGACTTATGTACGTATTTGTATTAGGCGCGAAACCTAACGTACTTTTTAAATGAGCACCCATGGCAATCATTCTTTCATTACTGGAAAATGATGCTTTCAAATAATTAGGAGCAAGTCCTCTGGAACGTCTTAATATGATTTGCTGCTCACCAGCAAAGCGGACTACTGAATCGTCTTGTGGAAAGGAAATTACTAAATCGTGGTGAAGGAAATAATCAGCAACTTTAGATAGTTTTTCAATGGAATCGGTCTCCATTGAAATTATAGGAGAACCATGCATGTTTCCACTCGTGGCTATAAGCGGTATTTTTACTTCATCTATCAAAAGGCTAAGTAAAGCTGATGAGGGGAGCATTATTCCTAATTGGTTTAGTCCCGGAGCGATACTTTCTTTTTCTAAATCTTGAAGGCTTTCTTTTGGATTTAAAACTACTATAGGACCTACCGAAGAGGTCAGCGCTTGTTCTTCAAATTTGTTTATTTCAAATTCGGTTTTGATTTTTTCAATGGAAGGATAGAGTAGTGCAAAGGGTTTTGTTGGGCGCTGCTTTTTTTTTCGTAACCGCTCTATGGCTTCTTTGTTATTTGCGTCACAACACAGCATGTATCCGTTAGTGTTTTTGAGAGCAATAATGTTTCCTAACAAGATAAGTTCAGAAACCTTTTTGATAATTTCAGAGGAATCCGTGGTTATAAGTTTTCCGTCTGCGGCTGAAAGTTTCAGTTTAATTCCACATCCTTCGCAGCTATTGGTTTGTGAATGAAACCGTCTATCATAAGGGTTGGCATATTCTGTTTTGCAATTATTACACATGGCAAAAGCAGACACTGTGGTGTTTGACCTTTCAAAAGGAAATTTTGTTGTAACCGCATAGCGTGGTCCACAATTAGTACAGGTGGTAAAGGCATAGCCAAATCGTCTATTGTTTACATCTCTTATTTCAGATTTACAAGATTCGCAAATTGCGAAATCCGGGGTTAGAGGAGTGTTAATTTGATGATTTGTTCCTGAAGGAATTATTTTGAAATCATCATGATTTTTAAAGGTGGTTTCTGAAATGAAATGCGATTGAATAATGGAAATTTTAGGAGCTTTTATAAGAATAGCCGCCAAGAATGCTGTCGCTTTCGCTTTTGATGAATTTATATGGATTAATACGCCATCCTGGTTATTACAAATAGAACCTTTCAATTGAAATTCATTTGCCAGACCATAAACAAAAGGTCGAAAACCGACACCCTGCACTTGACCTGAAATTGTAATTTGAAAGGTTTTAGTCATGTGATAAAATTAGCCTTCGCAAGGAGGTAGGACTTGTGAAGTCTGTTTGTAGATGCCTATCCTTTCTTCAATTGTATCTTTTCTAAAAGCCAATCACACCATTCGTCAATGCCTTCGCCTTTAAGTGCTGAAATTTGAAGTACTTCTATTTCATGATTTACCTCGCGGGCATCCTTGATTACTGCTTCCACAGAAAAAGGGACGTAGGGCAATAAATCTGCTTTTGAAACCAACATCATATCACTCGTAAAAAACATTTTTGGATACTTTTTAGGCTTGTCATCACCTTCGGTTGTTGCCATTAGGGTTACCCGGTAATCCTCACCTAAATCAAATGAAGACGGGCAAACTAAATTACCCACATTTTCTATAAAAAGTAAATCTATATTCTCTAAATTAAATTGATCAAGTACTTGATGAACCATTTGTGCTTCCAAATGACAAATTCCACCAGTTACAATCTGTAAAGCCTGAATACCTGTTTGCCGAATTCGGTCTGCATCCCGTTCCGTTTCTAAATCACCGACCATAACGGCCATCTTTATTTTATCTTTTAGTTTTTCTGCGGTTTTCTCCATTAAAGTAGTTTTTCCACTACCTGCAGAAGATGTGATATTTATTAAAAGGGTACCGGTTTTGGCCATTTCCTTTTTTATAATATTTGCCACAAAATCGTTTGCTTTAAGCAAGTGAATGTTGGTGTTTTCACATTGCACCGTACCACGTGCTGCTCTTGTTGATTTTTCTACCATTTTTTTCTTTTTCTAGGAGCCGATAGGACTCGAAAATCTTTTAAATCTATATTTTATATCTACTAACCCAGCTAGGGCTCAATCTTCAAATTCTACTTTATGAATTAGCATTTCTTCACCTTGAATAACATTCTTACTGGGCCTTTCACAATTCTCACAAATAAACCGGTAGTTCTGAACATTGGTAATATGGTTGCAGACTTCGCATTCTATTTTTAGACTGGTAGATTCAATATGCAATTCTACATGGTGATAACCAGGATTTGATAAGTGATAAGCACTATAGGCATTATGTAAAAGGCGTGGTTCTATATTAGATAGAACACCAACTTTCAGGTAAATACCCTTCATTTTATTCAACTTATCAGCTTCAAACTCTTGTTCTAAAGTCCTTATTATGCTATTTACAATAGATGTCTCGTGCATTAAATTAAACTTTTTACTTTTTCCAGTTCCTTCAAATGATCTTCTGCCTGAGAAATTAAATTTTCGTCTTTTATTAAGTTTTTGACTTCCTGAGCTTTGGATCTCATTTCCGTGTATTTTTTTACTTCTTCGGAGCTATCTTCATTGTGTGTAAGCCAACCTAATTCTAATTGATTCAACAAAGTCAAAGTACGTTCAAATGGATAATCATTTGCCGTACGAATTTCAAGAGCTTCGTTAAACAGACCTGCTGCCTTTTCTAAATTATTATGAATTTTAGCCGGTGGAAAATGCATTAATGCTGTGGCGTAATTATGACTTGCCATTGCATATTCGTACGGATGTTCATCCTTGGTGTAAAACGCTAAAACCTCTTTAAAAGAGGAGGCACAAAAGGCCGTCCACATAGGTTTTTCATCTGAGCCTACAGGAATTTCAGAATAAATCAAAGCTAGGTTGTGATGTACATCTGCAAATTTCTGAGGATGTGTATCTCGTTTAAAAACCTTCAAAACATCCTGAAAAGCATTAATAGCGGCTTTGTAATATTGAGGACTCCCATTCTTTGACCAAGTGTATAGAAGAATAGCTTTTTTATATCCTGCTTCTCCTAAGAATTCAGGAATATCCTCTTTTTTGAAATACTGAATTGCTCTATTAATAAGCTCTTTGGAAGCAATAAAATCTTCTTTAAAATTGGCAACTTCTGCAGCATCAACCAAGAGCATACCTGCTTGAACGTTCAATCCCTTTTCCTCAAAATGTGTAATAGATTCAAGTTGCAATTCATGAACTTCATCTAACTTTCTAGAGCTGTAAGGCACTTGTAATTGTGCCATTAAAATTCCTGCTAAATGGGTCTTCATAGCATTTTTTGCATTATCAGATAAGGCAATCTTATGCTGTTCTTCTGCAAATTGTTTGGCGAGCTCCAACTCTTGTAAATCTAATAATAAATTTAGATAGTGTTTTGCTGTAAATACTTTGATTTCATCATTATCTGCTTGCGCTAATGCTTTTGAAAACAATTCTTTCAGTTCACTGTACTCTAGTAGGTTTTCTGTATTACCATAGTAATTTAGAATTGCACAATTGTGAGCGGAGGTGTTGTAACAGAAATCAATCATATTGGTTGAAATTTCATAACCAAAATGCAAGTGCGTTGCTATTAAGAGGTGATGGTACAACATAGATTCTTCTGAAACAAATTCAAAAGCTGTTTGATGATTCCCTAGTTTATAATAGACTAATGCAAGAAGATTTTCTCGCGTGAACGGTATTTTAGGAAACACATAAGGAGGTTCCAAATCATACCAGTCCAAAGGAATTGTAATTTCCTCCTCGTCTATTATCAAGATTTTTAAATCTTTATAAGTACCTGTTTCCTTAGCTACCGTAACCAATTCATCTAGCCTTTCTACAGCTAGAATTGCTTCTTGAACTTTATGGAAAGCCTTAATTGTTGTTAATATCGTAAGCATCTTTATCTACTTTTTGTGTGCCTCGTGCGTCTTTTGCCGCAGTTTGCTGCATGCTTCTTCCATAAATCTCAGCTAGGCGTTCTGTTCTATAATTTCCAATAGTGTGAATTAAAACTTGATTGGGATCTTTGGTATTGATAAAGAGTAGCGAAACTTCCCAACGGCCTTTTACTGGAGTAACCTTATATTGCACTTCAGCATCTAAAAGCCAATTGTTTTTTTGTTTCGTCATGAAATGTTCACCTTTATCAAATTGGTTTTATCAATAATTTCATACTCCAAATCCTTATCGGTCATATTCAAATTATTATCAATAAGTATCTCTCGTACGGCAAGGGATTTATCACCCTTTAAATTACGTGATTTTAATAGAAATTGAGTTGGTTTATACATTTTAACAAACCACTGACTTGAGACGGGAGTGATTAAAATTTTCCCTTGTTCTTTTACATAGGTAACATAGGCATAATGAATTTCCCCAAAAATGGGTTCAATCAATTCAGAGTCCAAATTAATATGTGAAGTTTTTAAGGTTATTTTAGAGCTCACGTAGGTACTGATAGTTTTAAATCTTCCAAGATGTGTTCAACAATCTTATTTCCGGCATCTTTTACGACATCACTTAAATCTACTTCCAATTTCGTGTTTTCTATCGCTACCAAATACACTTGAATGTCTTCTGGATATTCTTCTCGTAATATCTTTTTGGTATAGGATAACGCTTGATCCCATTTCATACCATGAAGAAAAACCAAGGGATCCTCTTGGGGGGCCTTTAGAACTTCTT
The DNA here is from genome assembly GCF_015330125.1 of Zobellia nedashkovskayae. Classification (NCBI taxonomy): domain Bacteria; kingdom Pseudomonadati; phylum Bacteroidota; class Flavobacteriia; order Flavobacteriales; family Flavobacteriaceae; genus Zobellia; species Zobellia nedashkovskayae. The sequence goes on from NZ_JADDXR010000002.1 coordinate 3,892,499, forward strand.
CTGCAGGAACCTTAAATAAAGTACCCACAGGTTCATTACTGTTTAAAACCGCATCAACAAGAATAATCTTATCGTGCCCTTTTAGCCCGAAGAGAACTTCAAAAGCAGCTGTTCCCATATCAAAAATACTGATGTCTTCAGATGTACCTAATTTTTTACGCAGTTGTTCAATTACATAGATACCCACTGCGTCATCACTCCGTACCGGGTTTCCAAAACCCATTATTGCCGTCTTCATATAAATTTGATTTCTGTACAAGTGAAAACTTTCCTAAGGTTGTCCTTAGGAAAGTCTAAATAAAATTACTTTTTATATATTATAATTTGAATCGTGATAACTCAACACCACTTTCTGCATCATGAGCATGTACCGTACATACCAAACATGAATCAAAAGATCTTGCTACAATACCTACTTCTACGGGATCTGAAGGGTCTTCAATAGATGTACCCAATAAAGCCGTTTCAATAGGCCCAGGATTATCATCACCATCTTGTGGACCAACATTCCAAGTGGTTGGCGCCATTACTTGATAGTTCTTGATAACACCATCTTTTATTTCGATCCAATGGGCTAGGGCGCCACGTGCAGCTTCGGTCGCCCCAAAACCTTTGCCATCTTTTTCTACAGGTTTTATGTAAAACTCACCATCTAAATCTATTTCAGACAACCATTGCTCTATGAACTTATAAATTCTAGGTGCTTCATGAACTCGTGCTAGTACTCTGGTAAATACACTTGGTCCTAGCTTTTTCATAATATCCCCAAACAAAGGGTCTTGAATCTGATGATCTTTATTTGCTGGGTTAGCATTCATAATTACACGGGCCAACGGTCCTGCTTCAGCAGCGTGACCATCATAACGAGGTGCTTTTGACCAGCTATATTTTTCATCAAAATTACTGTCATGCAATGTTTGTGATTTTGTTGGTGTAGGCAATGGCTCATCCCATGGATGAAGACCATCTTCTTGGTCTTTATACCAAGAATGTTTAACGTGCTCGCTTATTTTCATATGGTCAAATTCATGATAGTTTTCACCATCAAAGAATCCGCTTGAAGAAATTAAAGCTGCATTTCTACCTTCAATTGTTGGGTTGTTGTACATGTCTTTATGCAAGTACGTTCCTGTTGCCAAGAACTTGCCAACACCTTGGCCAAACTTATCCAGCCCAAATTCTATACCAGCTCTGATCAATAGGCCTAAATCACTATTTTTCTGTGACTCGTTCTCATCAACCCAATCTAACATATCGTCCCAAGTCTTGATTTCCATATATCGCTCAATAGAGCAACCCAACCAAACAGGTTCTAACCAATCATTTTTAAACTGTGTTAGAATGGCATGAGCTCTTGTAATATCCTTTAATGTTGGCGCGCACATAACACCTCCTGGAACCATATAACTTGAGTGTGGCCATTGACCACCAAATAAGGCATATATCTGAACCGGTAGTCCACTTGCGGTCAATCCTACTTGGAAGGTTTCACCAACATAAGCAGACCAGCGTTTAACTACTTCCTTGTACAAAGGTTTATCGGCATATTTTTTATTCGCTAAATCTGTAGCAAAAATGGCATAGAACCAACGTGGGATACTTTGTAGCGTTTCAGAGGCTTGCCCTATCGCTCTTAACAAAAGAGCATTAGGAGTCAACTTCGTCCCCCAAGCAGTGTCTAAGGCAGAAGAAGCACAATACAAATGAGAACCTCCACAAATACCACAAATTCTAGGAGTAACAATAAGCCCTGATTGTGGGTCTTTGCCTTCCATAATTTTTTCAAAACCTCTGAACATTGCAGCTTGTGTATGGGCACGGGTAACTTTACCGTTGTCGATATATACTTTTACATCTAAATCGCCCTCCACACGTCCTACTGGGGAAATATTTAATTCTGTAATTGACATTTTATTGAATGTTTTAAATTATTTGGAGGTTTCCGTAATCGGTTTATTGGTAGGCATAACTTTTTGGAAACCTGCCTCCATATAATAGGCCAACTTGGTTCTTCCTTCGGGAACTTCTTTCGGGAAGGTGCCTAGATATTTCATAGTATTAAAAACGCTTCCTTTTTTCAGATCATGATGAGGAAAACCGGGTTCGGTACAACCTAAGCAAGGGTGATTAGATCTGGTTTTACTAGATTGTCTGTTCCAAAGAATATTATTACAACTTGCTCTGGTCATTGGACCCCTACAACCTACTTCATAGAAGAGACATCCACCACGACGACCAAAGCCACCATCAACCTTTTGGGCAAAATTGGTTACGTTGGTACAGCCGTCTTGAACAAAGTTTGTAAAAAACGTTTTAGGCCTGTGATAATCATCAATTAAAACATCTCCGATTCTACCAACAGAAATAGCAACTAGAATTTGAGTAATCCAATCAGGGTGGGCCGGGCATCCGGGAATGTTAATTACGGGCAAGCCTCCTTTAGATACATAATCAGCACCTAAGAAACCGCCTTTGTTCTTTTTAAGAAATTGCAAACCGGTAGATTCACTTGGGTTTGGTGCAACCGCATTAATGCCGCCCCATGTAGCACAATCACCAATAGCCACTACATAACCAGCTACTTTTGACAGGTCTTTTACCCAATCCATCATCGGTCGGTCAGCAAAAAAGTTCATTGTACCTGTGTTGTCCGGTCCTTGAATAATGGAACCTTCATAAACGAGAATATCCATCTGTACTTTTCCAGAAATAATATCCTTCAATAGGTCTTGAACTTGGTCCCCGATCTGTAACCCAGTGGTGGGGTGCCATAAAATGTTTAATCCGAAGTCTGTGATGAGTTCAACCACAGTGGGTTCTTCGGCATTCAAAAAGGACATGGTGTTTCCACTACATGCGCCTCCTTGTAACCATAGTACATTTGCCATAAGTTATGAGATTATTAATTTAACACTTTTAAAGTATGAATATGTTATGGATTTAGCAATTTTATTAGATTATATGGAATGAATCTAGATAAATTATTTAATTTTTCATGAATATGATAAAATGAAATAGGGTGAATCATAAGGCTAAACCTACAATTTTTGAAGTACTTGAAAATACATCAGCCCAAATTATAGGTTTAATACACACATAAACAGCTTGTTAGGTGATACTATAACTTTGCTAGGGTAGGTAATTGAAATTTTTGCTTGAAATTAATGGTTTAATAAAAATAATTTCACCTAAAGTGTTAGCAAAACAAAAAAACAACATTAAGAGTAAATCCTAAAAGATTCATTATAAACGCATTAAACCTATAATCTAAAGAAAACCTGTATAATTTCTGTTTGTATTTGTATTATTTCAGTTCTCTATTGCACAGCAATTACAAACGGATTTACCCAAATTTGAAAATTATAAGAAAGGAGAATTAGTGATTAAAGTAGATCCTTTTGGCGGAAAAAACCCCATAACCATAAGTAAGGTTGCCCCAGACGGAACTATGCCTACGAAGAATAATGTATATTTTTTATTTGAAAAAGGAGACAGAAAAATAAAGGTGACCATTGTAGATCGTGCGGATTATAAAAAAGTAGCAAGTATGTATACCTTAATAGAGGATATGGCAAGCCGTCATTGGAGGGATAAAACCGAGACTGAGTATAGAAGTGCTGCTGAAATTGATAATACCCGTGTGATGACCGAGTATTATGAAAAGGAAGCAAAAACCACCTTGAATTATAACGCCAACCACCGGTTTTTAGTTATGGCAGAAGCCATAAATAGCACTCCAGATAAACTTTGGGAACATTTAAAAGCATTGAATATAAAGAGTTTGTTAGATTGATAATTAAAGAAGGCTATATAAATTTAGGGATGGACAATTTTAAGTGGTTTTTTTATACCTCCATACTGCCAACCCATTCATGACAATGGCATAGAGCAGCGTTTTTAAAATATGAGGAAGAATGTCAACAAAACCAGAACCCTTTAGCATAACCATGCGCATTACTTCAACAAAATACCTGATAGGATTGAATTCCGTCACGATTTGAGCCCATTTTGGCATGCTCTCAATAGGTGTAAATAAACCGCTCATTAATATAAAAATCACGGTAAAAAACCAAGCGATAAACATAGCTTGTTGTTGTGTATCCGTGAAATTTGAGATGAACAGTCCTATTCCTAAAATCACCAAAATATAAATAGAGGTGTATACATACAAGAGAGCCAAACTTCCCACCATGGGAACTTGAAATATTACCTTTGCTAGTAGTAAACCTATAGTTAATAGCCCCATTCCTATGACCCAAAACGGAAAGAGTTTCCCAATAATAAACTGACTCTTTTTTATGGGTGTTACATTTATTTGCTCTAAAGTGCCTATTTCTTTTTCGCGAACAATATTCATTCCCGAAAGAAATAATGTAATCATGGTGACTAGCAATACCAATATGCCGGGTACCATAAATGTTTTGTAATTCAAAGTTTCATTATACCAAAATAGAGGTATCGCATTAATATTTACAGGTTGTATCTCTTGGTCTGAAACTTGTAGTAAATCAGCTTTCAAGTGATGGTTAAACCGTTGTAACACTTGGGTAACATATACATTTTCAACACCTGCGGCTGCCCCATCAATAGCATTAATGGTAACTCCTAGATTAATGTATTTTTCCTTTTGCAAATCCCGTTCAAAATATTGCGGAATATGTAGAACCACATCTACATTACCAAGTAACATTTCTGCACTAGCATTTGATTTTGATGGGTAATCCGTCAACACATTAAAATACTCAGAAGCATTAAATTTTTCTACCAGTGCTCTAGAAGTAGAGGTGTGGTCACTATCTATATAGCCGAATTTGATGTTTTTAACTTCAAAAGTAGCAGCGTTAGATAAAATGATAAGTTGGAGTACAGGCAATACAAAAATGATGGGCAGCATTCCTTTATTCCTAAAAATCTGCTTAAACTCTTTTTGTATGATATATAGAATGGTTCTCATTATTCCAATCTTATTTTATATTTCTTCACACTTAACGCGATGAAGAATATAGTCATTGCCAATAGAATCAGCGTTTCTTTCCATATGTATTGCAATCCTACGCCTTTTAGCATAATGCCTTTAATTATGATGATAAACCATTTTGCAGGAATAATATTACTGATGATCTGAAGTGGTACTGGCATGCTTGAAATCGGAAAAATAAAACCGGACAATAGAATAACCGGTAGCATGAGCCCCATTAATGAAATCATCATTGCAGTTTGCTGTGATTTTGAAATGGTAGAGATTAAAATACCTAATGCCAAAGCACTTACTATAAACAACACGCTTTCTAAAGCTAGTAGAAATAAGCTGCCTTGCACAGGCATATGAAAGATAAATATACTTAACAGTACTATGACAATCGCGTTAATAACGGATAGAAAAATATAAGGGACCACCTTTCCTATAATCACTTGAAAAGGGTTGATCGGTGAAACCAAAAGTATCTCCATAGTACCTAATTCTTTTTCTTTTGTAATAGAAATAGAAGTCATCATTGCCGAAACCAACATGAGAATAATGGTCATTACGCCAGGAACAAACATATATACGCTTTTTAACTCGGGATTGTACACCATACGGGTTTGTGAGACTATTTGGTAAGGAGTAGTGATGCCTTTGTTCAATTCCGTTTGGTACTGCTGCAGAATAGCGTTTACATAATTACTTATGGTATTTGCCGTATTTGGATCTGTAGCATCCGTAACTATTTGCAGGGTTGCTTTGTGATTGTTAATCAGGTTTTTACTAAAGTCATTTTCAAAATTTAAAACTGCCTTAATCTGTCCTTTTTCAAAAACAGAAGGAATGTCTGCTTCGTGAGTTATTATCTGTTGAATGCTGAAATACTTTGAAGCAGCTATTTTATTGATAATCTCTTTTGTAGTAGCATCATTAGAATGGTCTAAAATAGCAATATCCACATTGTTGATTTCATTGGTAATAGCGAAACCAAAAAGCAAAATTTGGGCAATAGGCATTCCGAAAAGAATAAACAATGAACGTCTATCCCTAAAAATATGGTAGAATTCCTTTTTTACGAAGCCTATGAACCTTTTCATCCTCTTGCAAGTTTTAGAAATACGTCATTCATAGTATCAGCTTTAAACTGTTCTTTGAGCTTCTTGGGTGTATCTAAAGCCTCAATTTTTCCATTGACCATAATTGATACCCGATCACAATATTCCGCTTCATCCATGTAATGTGTGGTTACAAAAACAGTGGTGCCATTATCGGCTGCTTTATAGATCATCTCCCAAAACTGTCGTCTCGTAATAGGGTCTACACCTCCGGTAGGCTCATCTAAAAACACAATTTTAGGGTCATGTATCAAAGCCACAGAAAAGGATAATTTTTGTTTCCAACCCAAAGGCAATGAACCTACTAATTGGTTGGCTACTTTTTCAAGTCCTAATTCAGTAATTAATATATCTGATTTTTCTTTTATTACTTTTCTGGACAAACCATATATACCTCCAAAAAAAGTAATGTTCTCTTTTACCGTTAAATCATCGTACAACGCGAACTTTTGGCTCATGTACCCAATATTTTTTTTGATGCTTTCCGGTTCGGAAAAAACATCAAAGCCAGCTACGTTAGCCGCACCAGATGTTGGAATAGAAATACCAATTAACATTTTCATTGCGGTGGTTTTTCCTGCACCATTAGCGCCTAAAAACCCAAAAATCTCTCCCTTTTTTACATCGAAAGTAATGGCATCTACAGCAATAAAATCACCGAACATTTTGGTTAATCCCTCTACATGTATGACGTTGTCGTTGCTCATTATTTTGCCAGTTCCATAAAAGTGTCTTCAATGGTAACCTTTGTTTTTTCTATTACTATATCAGATAGTTTTTTAGATTCTAAATAACGTTTTAATTCAACCGGATTAAAATCTGCTCTTTGATCGGTGTAATGAATAAATTCGCCAAAAGGATACACACTGTGGTTGTGTTCATAAGCTTTTAGAGCATTTATAAGTTGATATGTTCTATTTGCCCTAACATTGTAAATCTGCTTTGGGTAATGCTTTACAATGGCTTGAGGCGTGTCTATTTGCAAAATTTTGCCGTCTTGTATCAATGCAATTCTATCGCACAAGGCAGCCTCGTCCATATAGGGTGTTGATACTAAAATGGTAATACCTTTTTGTTGCAGACGTTTTAGCATCTCCCAAAACTCTTTTCTAGAAACTGGATCTACCCCAGTAGTGGGCTCATCTAAGAACAATACTTTTGGCTTATGAATAAGGGCACAGCACAACGCCAACTTTTGTTTCATTCCACCAGAAAGTTTACCTGCTCTCCGGTCTTTAAAAGGTTCTATCTGAACGTATATTTCTTGTATTAAATCGTAGTTTTCTTGAATAGTAGTTCCAAAAATAGTAGCGAAGAAAATGAGGTTTTCTTCTACTGTTAAATCTTGATAAAGCGAAAATTTTCCGGGCATGTACCCAACACTGTTCCTAATCTTTTTATAATCCAGAACCACATCAAAGCCAGCTACAGTTGCGGTACCTTCATTAGCTAATAAAAGGGTGGTCAAAATTCTAAATAAGCTAGTTTTACCAGCGCCATCAGGTCCAATTAATCCAAATAGCTCACCAGGCTTTACCTCAAATGAAATGTTCTGTAAGGCTTTTACAGTTTTATATGATTTTGATATGTTAGAAACGGAGATACCCATTATTCTTGAGTTAACCATAATTCTGCCGGCATACCAATTTTAAGGCTTCCCTCATTTTCTACGTCTATTTTAAGGGCATAGACCAAAGCAACGCGTTCTTCTTTTGTCTGAATTATTTTAGGGGTAAATTCGGCTTCCGAGGCAATCCAACTGATGGTCCCTTTATAAGATTTCATAGTAGTGTCATCATCAATTTTTACGGTCACTTCCTGACCTATTTTCAAATTTGGCAATTGTGTTTCACTAACATACACCCGCAACTGCATAGTTTTTAAATCTGCAAGTTTATAAAGCGGTTTTCCAAAGGTTGTAATCTCATGAGGTTCTGCATACTTGGTTAAAACCGTTCCCGCTACAGGATTAATGATTTTACTTTTTTTGATTTGATCATCAATCTGCCTAAGCTGCACATCAATGGATTTTAATTCGTTCACAACAGGTGCATTCTGTATTTCAATACTTCTAATCTGGCTTTTCAAAACATCTATTTCACCTTCAACATCATCTAATTGTTTTTGTGTGCCGGCATTATCTTTTATTAGATTCTTAACTCTATCCTTATTAATGTTTCCATTTTTTAATTTGGCATTCAATACATTTATTTGCGACAGTACACCTCTAGATTTTGAACTGACAACGGCTTTGGAAACTTCTAATTGTTCCCGTTTTAAGGCTAACGGAATAGTATCTATATACCCTATAAATTGGTCCTTCTGAAGCACATCACCTTCGTTAACATCAAACTGTATTAACTTACCATTATTTTCAGCTGAAATGGTGATTTCAGTAGCCTCAAAATTACCATACCCATCTGCTTTTCCGTTGGAATCACCACAAGAAAATAGGGTAGTGGCAATGATACTCAACCCTAATATATAGTTGTATTTTTTCATTTTTAAATCTGTATTACCCTTTAATAACATTGTAATTTGCTTTTGCAAGTTGTAACTGAATTTCATGTTGTATTAAAGTATTTTCATCTTCATACAAATTGGTAAGTTCAGTGATATATGCCGATGATGTAATCACCCCATTTTTTAGTTGTGAATCTGCCATCTGCAATACTTCTTTCCTAAGGATGATTATTGCTTCATCTGAAGTTATAATCGCTTCTATCTTTTCTATTTCTCTTTCCTGTTTATTGAGCTCAATAGTAGTGTTGAGTTTAAAAATTTCTGTTTCATTATCTACAATATCTTTATTGATGGCTAATGATTCCCGTTGTTTTTGATTAGCATTCCAATCAAAAACATTCCAATGTAATTTTACACCTGCAGTATAAAAAGGTTGAAATGAATTATCCAACATATTCAATCCTGGATTTCCGTAACCACCTGTAGCAAACCCTAGTAGTTTGGGTATATTCTGTTTGGAAATCAAATTTTCTGAATTTTCTATTTCATCTTTTTTATATTGAAATAATTCTAATTCAGGTCGGGTTAATTCATTCTGCAAATGGATTTCTATAAGGGGATTTTTAAATTCGGTAGCCGCATCCAAAGGCTCTTTTATTAAACTAGAAAGGGTTTCTATTAGCGTTATTTTATTGCTTTCTATTTCTTTAAATTGTTGGCCTATTTTTAATAATTCAGCTTCCAATACTTTATCTGAAGAGGGTAGGAGTACACCGTTTTTTACACCGGAACTCACCTCTTTTAGCTTTGCCTTTAGTTGCGTTTGTTTTGATTCTAATAATAGATGGCTTTCCTGTGCCAATAGAATAGAAAAGTAGAGTTGATTAATTTGCTGCCTTAATTGATACAAGCTGACTTCAACCTGTTTCTGTTTGGATTTTAACTCGGCAGATTTAATGGCCAAAGAAGCAGCAGTTGCCCCTCCGTTATATATCAATTGATTTACCGAAAATGTCGCGCGGTATTGGTCTTTGTTTAAAGGCTCAATAGCAGCAATAGGAATTTCAATGACATCAGATTGATAGGTGGCTTGTGCATCCAAACTCAATTGAGGCAATTTTGCCGTAGAAATTACATCCGTCTCCAGTGTGTTTTGCGCTTCTATAAGTGATGTCCGTTTTGCCAAAGGGTAATTTTGGGTCACCGAATTATAACATTCTTCTAATGTAATGCTTTGCTGAGCAATAGCCGAGAGCGAGATTAATAATATAAGAATGAGTAGTATACGTTTCATACTAAGTGTTCTTTATAGAGTTGATAATGAAATTAGCAACTTCAGTTTTACGGTCTTCCATAAGCTGTTTATATGCTTGGTTATCTACATTGGAAAAAGCCATAATCAAAGGCTTGGCTACAAAAGGAAAAATATTAAGTGCTAGAATGTTGATGAACAACTGCTCCGCACTTATAGGTTTTATACTGCCGTTTTCTACCTCTTGATCTACTTGCTCCTTAAATTTAGAAAGGTTAGGAAATCCTTTACTGTCCTTTATTTTTAGAATAAACTCCGGATTCCTATTCAATTCTTGAATGATAAAATTGGGTAAATAAGGATGCTTGCTAATAAAAGAGATATAGTTGAATGTGAAATTTTTCACTTTCTCTTCAATAGAAGAATCGTCATTTAGAATAGCATTTAATTGTGGCGCTAATAAGGAAAAAACATTTTTAAAAACGGCTTCAAAAAGCAGTTGTTTACTTCTATAATAATAGTGAAGCATAGCTTTGTTTATACCCGCTTTATCCGCTATTTCTTGCATCCGTGCACCATCCATTCCTTTGGCCTGAAATACATTCTTTGCCGCTTCAAGTATTTGCTCCTCGGTATTTTCGTCTTTACTTTTTTTCATCACTAACTATACGGTTTAACCATTTGGTTAACAAAATTACAAAAAAATAGTTTTGACGAATCGTTTAAGCACTTAAAACTTTGATTATAAGGTTCAAAGCTAACTATTTGGTTTTTTGGTACGCTTTCTAGATTAAGTTTTTGTAAGCTTTAAAATAGATACAGACTAACCCGTGAATTTAAAAACAGAATAAACTTAAATTAGTTATGAATAAAAAACTTAAAAGCACTTTAGCTGTATTTTTATTAACAGTAACAATTGCCACCACCGTAAACGCACAAAACACAGATACCAAATCAGCTGAATTATTAGCCGCCTTAGTAGGGGAGAATGGAGGCTATAAAGCCTTAGATGCCAAGAAAGATGTTGAGTACCATTTTATATATGACAACTTTGCTAAAGGAAAAGACGTGTCTACCGAACGTTATATTTTTAACGGAGAGCAGGCATGGGGTTCGTATGAACAACATGATATTAATGTGCTTCCTGGTACGGAGGGGGTTGCTCTTCAGTCTTTAGTAGATAATAAGCCAGCACTTACTTTAGTAGGAAAAGACATTACTGACCCAAAAGCAATTGGTGGCACTGTATTCTTACGTAAAGTGAATTTTTATTGGTTTGCCATGATGTATAAATTGCAGAATCCTGGTAGTAATTATAAATACTTGGGCACGAAAAAAGTAGGCGATATTACGTATGATAAGGTGAGTTTAACTTATAGTAGTGATGTTACTAAAAAGGAACAGAACGATGAGTTTATACTATACTTTAACCCTGAGACACACTTGGTAGATCAGTTCTTCTTTTCGTTACCCGCAATGGGCGTAAATAAGCCAATTTTAAAAATGACCTTATCTTATGAAAAAGTTGATGGTCTTTTATTATCTACGGTGCGCAAAAGCTATATGCCAGACAAAAAAGGAGGCTATATGGAAACCGGCGTTTACACAATGAGCGACATAAAATTCAATAATGGTTTTAAGAAAGAAGATTTTCTTTTGAAATAGAAAACTAACATCATAATTTATGAAAGCCCAATGCAATATTGGGCTTTTTTTATGCGTAATAGTGTGGGTTTTTATTGAAGGTACTTTTATCAGACTTTTGTAATTCTTATACGAATTTGAACAACTCTTTTAAAACAAAGGATTCATTTTTTCATTCGGGAGCTTATTTCTTGAATACCTAATGCTTCATACTTTTTTTTACTTTTACAGCATGAGCATAACACTACCTAAGGTTACCTATAAATCTGATAGTGAATCGGATATTGAAGTGATGACGTTTGGAGAAACCTATAAAAAGTTAACCAAAACTACAGAGCACAATCCTTTTGCTGTGCATAAAATTCAGTTTTACTTAATCTTAATAGTCACTGAGAATGTTTATTCCCATTATGTTGATTTTAAATTCTACGACTTAAAAAAGGGAAGTGTTCTGTTTGTTGCTAAAAATCAAGTGCAATATTTTACTGAAGATTTCAAGAATGTAAAAGGTTTTTGCATTGTATTAAATAGTCAGTTTTTGGAACAAAACTACTTTTTGTCGAAAAACAACAATTTAAACAGGTTATATAATTACCATTTAGAAAATCCGGTAATTCACTCAGAAGAAATGGGTAATGATGAGTTTATAGGTGTAGTTGAGAAACTCTATTTTGAATATATGCTTCCAAATAACTTTGCAAAAGCAGACATACTCCGCGCATATATTGATATTATTTTGCTAAAGGCAGAACGTGTAAAACAGCAACATGCCATTGTAGGGGTTAAAACGCAATGGTTAGAGGTGTTTAACGAGTTTAAAAATATGCTAGAATCTAACTACGCAAAAACAAGAAGCTCAAGGGATTATTCTTCCAAATTACTTATTTCCTATAAATTTTTGAATGACATAGTCAAGAAGTCCACAGGAAAAACTGTCAAAGCTTTTATAGATGATTTTGTAATTATCGAAATCAAGCGTTATTTGGTCACTACTTCCTTATCTGTAAAAGAAATTAGTTATAAAACAGGTTTTGAGGAACCCGCCAATATGACCAAATTCTTCAAAAAGAACACCCAACAAACACCTCTTAAGTTTAGACAAAAATTATAATTCTAGTTACACTTTTATCATTCTTCGCATCCTATTGATAACTATATTAAGTCATGACCGCTTTAATTTTGCCGTGTAACTATATCCTTGATAAAGATATTTACTTTTTCAGCAAAATCTATACTGATAAACGTGAATGGAAAATGCTAAGAAGTGCTTAAGTTGTCAAGATTTTATTCATATAAAATGCAATCTTCATTTTTTTAAGTAAAGAGACTTATCATAAACACACCTTTTAATAAGATTCTTATGTAATAAAATAGCAATAGAGCAATTAACGTATAAAATATTAGCAATCGTCATTCTAATTTGGATTGTTAGTGACTTTTACATAAAAATTTGAATTAAGTAGGTGCCAACCTCAAATTAGTAGTTATCTTAGGATGTAACGAATTTAATTTTACTAGATGGCACTGAAAGTATCAATATCACATAAGACAACATATAAATATGACAGAAGAATTAATCTTTCTCCGCATATTTTTCGACTAAGACCAGCACCACACAGTCGTACACCTATTGAAGCTTATTCAATTAAAATAAAACCAGAGAATCATTTTTTCAATTGGCAACAAGATCCCTTTGGTAATTATTTAGCGCGTATTGTATTTCCTGAAAAAACGGACTTTCTATCCGTAGATATTGAGATTATTGCCGATTTAAAAACGATTAACCCTTTTGATTTCTTTGTTGAGGAAGCTTTTGAAAAATATCCTTTTTCCTATTCTGAAGAATTGAAAAAAGAACTTTTACCCTACTTAGAAATAACCGAAACAGGTCCATTATTAATGGACTATGTTGATAAAATAGATAAAAAAACACCTAAAAGGAGTATTGACTTTTTAATTGGTCTTAACAGTGGTCTGTACAACTATCTGAATTATACAGTACGTATGGAGCCTGGCGTGCAGTCTTGCGAACAGACCTTAGATAAAAAATTGGGGTCATGTAGGGATTTCGCGTGGCTTTTAGTGCAGACTTTAAGACATCTAGGTCTTGCGGCACGTTTTGTATCAGGGTATTTGGTGCAATTAAAATCTGATGAAAAATCATTGGACGGTCCTTCTGGCCCAGAAGAAGATTTCACGGATTTACATGCATGGACAGAAGTATATTTACCTGGTGCAGGTTGGATCGGCTTGGATTCCACTTCCGGTCTTTTGGCAGGAGAGGGCCATATTCCGTTGGCCTGTACACCTTCTTTTGAAAGTGCCGCACCGGTATCTGGATTGACAGATCCTTGTGAAACGGAATTCATATTTAATAATTCAGTTACCCGAATTTTTGAATCACCAAGAGTAACAAAACCGTATACGGAGGATCAATGGAATGCTATCTATAACTTAGGATTCAAAGTAGAGGAGCAGTTACAAGAAGGAGATGTTAGATTAACCATGGGCGGTGAACCTACTTTTGTTTCCATAGATGATATGGAGTCCAAGGAATGGAACACCGCTGCGGACGGAGAGCATAAAAGAAAATTGGCCAGTGAGCTTTCAGTAAGTTTAAAAAATGCATTTGGTAAAGGTGGCCTGTTGCATCACGCACAAGGAAAATGGTATCCTGGAGAGCCCTTACCACGCTGGTTAATAGGAATACATTGGCGGAAAGATGGTGAAAAAGTATGGAACAACCCTAAACTGTTAGCCTCATTTGCCGAAACTTATAAATTACCTGAGGATATAACCAGCAGCTTTTTAAAGAATTTATCCAAGAAATTAGGTACTACAGATACAAGTATCATTCCCGCTTATGAAGATGGGTATTATTTCATGCGTGAAGAAGGAAAACTACCGATTGATGTTGATCCTAAAAAATATTCTAAAAACGATGAGGGCTTAAGACGCAAGCTTGGCGAGATTTTAGAACAGGGTGTTGATAAGATTATTGGTCATGTGTTACCATTAGCAAACAAAGACTCACAGTGGATTACCAATCCATGGGAGTTCCGTTTAAAATATCTATATCTTATTCCAGGTAATTCACCAATTGGTTTACGATTACCGTTGGGATCATTACCAGAAGATCCAGAAGTACCTTCTGAACCTACTGCAGAACCAGAAATGTTCGAGACTAAACCAAAACTGAAACCTTATGGTTACCAACTAAAACAACGGACAAAATCAACTTCAAAAAAAGTAAGTTTAGAAAAACAGCCTTATGTACGTACCGCCATTTGTGCAGAGGTAAGAGAAGGTAAGTTATTTCTTTTTCTACCGCCGTTAGATACTGCAGAAGACTTTTTGGATTTAATTGCCAGTATAGAAGCAACTGCCAAGGAATTGGATGTGCCTGTTATTTTAGAGGGTTACGAACCACCAAGAGACAACCGTTTAGAGGTTCTTAAAGTTACTCCTGATCCAGGGGTAATAGAAGTAAATGTACATCCGGCAAAGAACTGGAAAGAGCTTACGGATAACACCTTATTATTGTATGCCGAAGCTAAAAAATGTAGATTAGGAACAGAAAAGTTCATGCTGGACGGGAAACACACGGGCACAGGTGGCGGAAACCACGTTACTTTAGGTGGTGTTACCCCAGCAGATAGTCCGTTGCTCAGAAACCCTCAGTTGCTTCGTAGTTTACTTACGTTTTGGCAACATCACCCTGGTCTATCCTATTTGTTTTCAGGAGCCTTTATTGGTCCCACAAGTCAAGCGCCACGTGTAGATGAAGCGCGACTAGAAAATTTATACGAACTGGAAATCGCTTTTTCTCAAATCCCAGATGATGAAATGGTACCGTTTTGGTTAACGGACCGGCTTTTTAGACACCTGTTGACAGACATTACGGGAAACACCCACAGGGCTGAATTTTGTATCGATAAATTATATTCCCCAGATAGCTCATCAGGAAGATTAGGTATTCTAGAGCTTCGGGCTTTTGATATGCCGCCGCATGCGCAAATGAGTTTAATGCAAATGTTATTGGTGCGTACGCTTGTTGCTTGGTTCTGGAAAAAACCATACAAACACAATTTAGTGCGTTGGGGAACTGAGCTACATGATAAATTCTTATTGGAGCATTATGTAAAAGAAGATATTAAGGATATTGTAGAGCAACTTAATGACGCGGGTTATCCGTTTCAATTAGATTGGTTTGATCCTTTCTTTGAGTTTAGATTTCCTCTTTATGGTATGGTTGAAATTAATGCCATGCAAATTGAACTTCGTATGGCCATTGAACCTTGGAACGTACTAGGAGAGGAGATGACAGGAGGAGGAACCTCAAGATATGTTGATTCTTCTTTGGAGAGGGTTCAAATTAAGATAAACAACTTTACGGAAGAGCGTTACGTTTTAACCTGTAACGGTATAAAAATACAATTGAACAGTACCGGTGTAAAAGGAGAATATGTAGCTGGTGTCCGTTATAAAGCTTGGGAACCTTGGTCTGCCTTACACCCCACATTGGGCGTAGATACACCATTGGTTTTTGATGTGGTAGATACTTGGAACAATAAGTCTATAGGTGGGTGCACTTATTTTGTGGCTCATCCCGGTGGTCTCTCCTACGACAATTATCCCGTAAACAGTTATGAGGCGGAATCTAGAAGAATTAATCGCTTTTGGGATTTTGGTCATACGCAAGGAGAAATTGAACCTAAACAAGTAGTCGCTACAACAAATTTTGTGGGTAGAATGGTAGAACGTAAGGGTGCATCAACTACTTTTGACTATTCAGAGATTCCCGTAAACCCAGAATATCCCCATGTTCTTGATTTACGGAAAAAGAAATAAAGCAAATTTTCAGCACTAGTGATAAAAACAACGTGGTTAAGTAATTACTTTACAGATTATAAGTACGATGAAATGTTTACTCCAAAGATGGATGTTAAACCGCATTGGACAAAACTTTTTAAAGGTCTGGGGGAACTAGGTGAAGAAGGGTTAAATGCACGTCAGAGAGATATTGACTGGCTTTTAGCAGAGAATGGTGTCACCTATAATGTTTATAATGACCCTAAAGGACTGCATAGACCATGGAATCTAAACGCGGTTCCTTTTTTACTGCATGAGAGCGAATGGAAACTTGTTGAAACAGGATTACAGCAAAGAGCAGAGTTATTAAACCTAGTGCTCAAAGATGTCTATGGCGAGCGTAATCTTATCAAAAACGGAATCGTACCCAGTGAGATTATTTATGGCCACCGCGGCTTTTTACGCCAATGTACAGGAATAAAATATACTGCTAAAAAACTACTTTCTATGTACGCTGCGGATATTGCCCGCGGTACAGATGGGCGTTTGTGGGTCGTAAATGACCGCGCAGAAGCTCCCTCCGGTATGGGGTACGCATTAGAGAACAGATCTACCACAAGTAGAATGTTACCGGAAATGTTCTCTAAAATGAACGTAAAGGGTCTTTCTGGTTTTTTCCAAGAGTTCAACCAAATGTTGGTTGATGCTGCTCCTGATAATAGGGAAAATCCAAACATCGTTATTTTAACTCCGGGTTCTCATAACGAAACTTATTTTGAACATGCTTTTTTAGCTTCTTTTCTAGGTTATCCATTAGTACAGGGCAATGATTTAGTAGTTCGTAACGGATTTTTATGGATGAAATCCTTAAAGGGATTAAAACAAGTAGATGTTGTTCTTAGAAGAGTAGATGATGCATATATAGATCCATTAGAACTTAGAGAAGACTCACGTCTTGGTGTTGCGGGGTTACTAGATGTCGTGCGAAGAAATAACGTGGCAATTATAAATCCTGTGGGTAGTGCCGTATTGGAAAATCCTGGGTTAATACCTTTCATGCCGGCCATAGCAAGATATTTTCTTAAAGAAGAACTTATTTTACCTCAAATAGCTTCATGGTGGTGTGGTCAGGAAAAGGAACGGAATTATGTTTTAAACAATATTTCTAGCCTCGTAATTAAAAGAATAGATCGTACCAATCGCGAGAGTATTCATTTTGGGGAATTTTTGACTCCAGATGAAATAGAAAAGCTAAAAGCAGAAATTAACCTTAGACCATACAGATTCGTGGCCCAAGAGAAAATTAGTTTTTCTACAGCTCCAAATCTTACCAACGGAAAAATTGAGCCACGTAATTTAGTGGCTAGAACTTTCTCCATTGCTACGGAAGATGGGTATTCGGTAATGCCGGGCGGTCTAGTGCGTGTTGCTCCGGATAGAGATACCGTTCGTGTATCCAATCAGCGAGGTGGTACCAGTAAAGATTTTTGGATACTGGAAGATGCAGCAAGTAAAGAGACCAAAGCACATTACTGGCAACCAAAACCATCTATTGGTGCTACAGGTTTAAATGATTTGCCCAGCCTTACTGCTGAAAATCTGTATTGGGCCGGTCGTTATGTGGGTCGTACCTTAGTAAATGCACGTTTTTTAAGGATGGTGCTTAAACAGATGGTTCTTGTTCAGAATAGTAGTGAAAAACCAGATAGTGTTAAGTTACAGGTGCTTTTTAACGCAGTAACACAGTTAACCGGAACCTTTCCGGGATTCTCCAAGGCAAATAAAAAAGGAGAATTTGCAATGGATGATCCTTATAAAGAAATACTGTCCGTTATTCTAGATAAAGATCGCTCCGGGAGTTTAGCACACACCATTAGTATGTTCAGTAATTCTTACTATTCCATAAGAAACCTTTGGTCTTCGGATATGTGGCGCGTTTTTGAGAATATTCAAAAAATATGGAGAAATTTTGAAGAGGATTCTGATAGATCTATAAACAAAATAATAAAAGTGCTCAATCAATTAATAACCCGTTTAATTGCATTTATGGGCTTAATTGAAGAAAGCATAATGGTGCAGCAAGGTTTGTTGCTTTACTTTATTGGCTTGCAGCTAGAACAGAGTACACTAACAATTACCAAATGCAGATCTTTATTATCTATAAAGTATGATGAACAAGTAGAGTATGAATTATTAGAGTATCTATTAGTTAGTCATGAAAGTTTAAATATCTACAGACATAGTTACCGTTCTTATATACAAATAGAGCATGTTATTGATTTGATTATGCTTGATTTGGAATATTCAAGATCACTAACCTATATGTTTAATAGGATTCAAAAAGATATATCAAAATTACCTCACTCAGATTCTATGCATCATTTGGTGGATTATCAGAAATATATATTTGAAGGGTTTTCAAAATTACGTTTAGCTAATTCAATGGATCTTGTAAAATCCGAATCAAAAGATGATGTAGTACGAAAAGATTTAGATAATTTACTGGAGGAACTATCCGACTTACTTTATGAAACGTCCCAATCCATATCAAAAACTTATTTTGATCACACGACCAAGCAAAATCAATTAGTTAGACAGTCTTTTCCAATTTAGTTATGATATTCAATATTACACATATTACGAAATATGAATATAACGCTCCGGTTAGTTATTGTCATAATATAGCAACCCTAAGGCCTCGGGAATCTAACGGCCAGCAATTGTTGTCTTATAAAATTGATGTTGTTCCTGAGCCTGCGGAAATATCTGAACGAGTAGATTTTTTCGGGAATTACTTAACTCGTTTTTCTATACAAACGCAGCATACCGTATTAAAAGTAATCACCCAAAGTAAAGTGTTACGTGATTATACGCAACAACATGAATCATTTTTTTCCGATTCTTGCAAAGGGGTTACTTTAAATGATGCTTTAAATGCTTTAAATAGTAATGATCCTGAAATTATAGAGGCTAAGCAATATATATTAGAGTCTATTTTTATCCGCAAAACAGATCAGGCCATTAAGGATTATGCAGAACTATCATTTAATGGCAATAGATCGGTTTTTGAAGCGGCTTATGAATTAATGCAGCGCATTTATACAGATTTTGATTTTGATTCCGGGTTTACAACTATTTCTACACCTATTGACGAGGTTATGAGAGAAAAAAAAGGAGTTTGTCAAGATTTTGCACAAATAGCCATTGCCTGTATTAGATCAATTGGGTTACCAGCCCGTTACATTAGTGGTTATATAGAAACATTACCTCCCGAAGGAAAAGAGAAGCTAGTGGGTTCTGATGCCTCCCATGCTTGGTTCGCTATTTATATACCTACTTTTGGTTGGGTAGACTTTGATCCTACAAATAATCAAATTCCTTTAAACCAGCATATTGTTGTGGGTTGGGGCAGGGATTATTATGATGTCCCGCCATTAAAGGGTGTCGTGTTCGGTAGTGGTAAAAGCAAACTTAAAGTTGCTGTTGATATAGCCGCAGCGGCCCAATAGGGAAATTCACTTATCTGTTTTACTTTCTAATTTGGTCAATCTGCTACAATGATTCTTATACTAAAAACAGGAACTACATATAACTCCATCAAGTCCGAATACCGAGATTTTGAAGATTGGATTATTACAAATATGAATTTGAAAGAAGGTGAGTTTTTAATTCATCCGACTGAAGATTATCAGACTGTGCCTCCAGATAACAACTACAAAGGAATAGTAATTACAGGGTCACACGCAATGGTTACTGATATTGAGCCTATTGAGAATAAAATGTGTAGTTGGTTGCTGAATGCGCACAACAATGGAATGCCCCTGTTGGGCATTTGTTATGGACACCAATTACTGTGTGCCCTTGTTGGTGGAACTGTATCATACAATAGTATGGGAACAGTTATTGGTTCGGAAAAAACTATGTTAACTGCAGAAGGCCAAACAGATAAGCTTCTTGGTGAATTTCCACCTGATTTCAAAGTCTATAAAGCCCATAAACAAAGTGTATCTGATCTCCCAAAATCAGCCAAGATTCTTTCTGTTAACGAAACCGGTATGATAGATGCTTTTAGATTAGATGAACGTACTTGGGGCGTTCAGTTCCATCCTGAGTTTGACCAAAATATCACTAAAGCTTACATTAATGAACTTTCTGATGAACTGGTAAGTGAAGGACGAGATTTTTTAAAGTTAACTAATGAAGTTGATGATATAGCTTATGGTCCTAAACTATTAAAACGTTTCAGATGGATAACAGAAAATACTTGAGGAAAAACGTAATTATAAAAAAAGCCGACTCTTTCGAAGTCGGCTTTCTTATATAACATTTTCTATGTTTAGAGATATGCTTTTAAAATTTCGTTCTGCGATTTATTTCTTAAAAGGCGGATGGCTTTTTCTCTGATTTGTCTAACACGTTCCCGAGTAATATCAAAGAGTTCACCAATTTCACTTAAGCTTATTGGTGCTCGCTCTCCAATACCATAATAAAGCTTTATAATTTCACTTTCTCTATTTGGAAGTGTGTTTAGAATGGAATCTATGTCCGTTCTAAGTGAATCCATCATCATACCCGCATCAGGACTGATCGCATCATTGGATTTTACAACATCATATAAATTAGAACCCTCTCCTTCTTTAAAAGGCGCGTCCATAGACAAATGCTTTCCAGAGTTTTTTACTGCAATTTTAACTTGCGAAGCACTCATGTCTAATTCTCTGGCAATTTCAATAGCACTAGGAGGACGTTGGTAAGATTGTTCTAAAGAAGAGTATACTTGATTAATTTTACTGATTTCGCCAATCTTATTCAATGGTATTCGTACCATTCGCGAATGTTGTGAAATTGCGGACATTATAGCTTGTCTAATCCACCATACGGCATACGAGATAAATTTAAATCCGCGGGTTTCATCAAAACGTTTTGCTGCTTTAACCAATCCAATATTTCCTTCATTGATCAAATCCGAAAGTCGTAAGCCACTTCCTTGATATTGTTTTGCTGTAGAAACTACAAAACGTAAATTGGCATTTACTAATTTATTAAGGGCAATCTGATCTCCTTCACGTATTCTTCTGGTCAGTTCTACTTCTTCCTCTGCGGTAATTAAATCAATTTTGGATATTTCTTGAAAGTACTTTTCTAAGGATTTAGTATCTCTGTTTGTAATTTGTTTAGTGATCTTTAGTTGCCTCATATATTTATTTTATTTTTAGTTCGTATCTATATTATACAATTTTTATTACGTTAATCCTAATGAAATTCAATATTCTTTGATTATTATTCAAATTTATACCCTTCTGAAAAGGCTGAATTATATTTTTAGTATGATTCATGAACTCTCAACTTAAAAATACCTTATTATGAATTGGGCAAAACGAATAAACTGGTAGTGGAAGAGAAGCCTAATGAATAAGGATTGGTGACATGATACTATTCACAATTATATATTTTATCCCCTTATATACTGATGAATAAACAAACCGCCTGTTTAAAGACGATTTTATTCTTGGACTTATGGTTTTTCTACTATATTTTTCGTAGTTTAATAGGCATAGTACTACAGGTAGTACTTACAAGACTTTCTAATAACAATTAATCCTTTCTAATTCTTATTTATTAGCTGATTTTTAAGTGAAAAATAATTTTTCAACAGGAGAAAATGCGCCATTTTTTATGTCAAAAATTGATTTTACATCTTATGATACCAAAGGATTTTATGACGAAATGTTTGATGAAAACAATATCGTCAGACCTAATTATAAAATGTTCCTGGAGCGACTGGAAAAACTCAGTCACAAAAAACTTTCAAGTTTACAACATGCTACAGATAGATCTCAACTCTCTTTAGGGATGACCTTTAATGTCTATGCAGATAACCAAGGGGTAGAGCGTATTCTTCATTTAGATATTATTCCTAGAATCATAGGTGATTCTGAGTGGACATCACTAGAAAAGGGTTTACAGCAGCGTATAAAAGCACTTAACTTGTTCATACAGGATATTTATAATGACCAAAAGGTGTTTAAGGATAAAATTATTCCAAAGGATATGATTCTATCCAGCGTCTCATATCTGAAACAGTTGGAAGGTTTTAAACCTCCAAAAGATATTTGGTGTCATATTACGGGGTCTGATTTAATAAAAGGCGGTGACGGACAATATTATGTCTTAGAAGATAACTTAAGATGCCCTTCTGGAGTATCATATATGCTTGAGAACCGAGAAATTCTTAAAAGAACATTTCCTGAATTATTTGACCAACTAGGGGTAAAACCTGTTTATGATTACACACATACTTTAAGAGATACCTTAGAATATCTTTCTGACGAAGAAAAACCAATTGTAGTGGTACTAACGCCAGGCGTTTATAATGCTGCCTATTTTGAGCATTCCTATCTAGCGCAACAAATGGGTGCAGAATTGGTAGAAGGTAAAGATTTAATAGTAAAAAACGATATCGTTTATATGATCACCACCAAAGGTCTGCAACGCGTAGATGTTATTTACCGTAGGTTGGATGATGAGTATATAGATCCATTAGTATTTAATAAACAGTCTTTATTGGGTACCCCTGGATTATTTAATGCCTATATAAAAGGAAATGTTGCATTGGTTAACGCGCCGGGAACTGGAGTGGTAGATGATAAAGCAGTTTATGCTTACATTCCAAGAATCATAAAATATTATTTAGGAGAGGACATGATTTTGCCAAACGTAAAAACCTATATCTGTGACGAAGAACAAGATAGGAAATACGTCATTGATAACATCCATAATTTAGTTGTAAAACAGACAGATGCATCGGGTGGTTATGGAATGTTAATTGGACCAAAATCAACCAAAAAAGAACAGCAAGAATTTATTACAAAAATTAAACAAAATCCTAGAAATTATATAGCACAGCCTATGATTAACCTTTCTAGAGTGCCAACTATAACAGATGACACTATTGAAGGACGCCATGTAGATCTAAGACCGTATGCATTATTTGGGGATGACATTAAAATTATACCAGGTGCGTTAACGCGTGTGGCTCTAACAAAAGGATCAATAGTTGTGAACTCTTCCCAAGGTGGTGGAAGTAAAGACACTTGGGTATTAAACAGATAAATTAAAAATTATGCTAGGCAGAGTCGCAAACACTATATATTGGATGAACAGATATCTTGAGCGTGCAGAGAATTATGCACGTTTTATGGATGTAAATTATAATTTATCGCTAGAATTACCCCCTAACGAAGAGCAGCAGTGGAAGCCGCTTGTGGTTATAACTGGAGATTGGGAATTATATGAATCACTTAATGCTAAAGTAGAAAAAAGCAAAGTCAACTATTTTTTGGCCTTTGATGAAAAGAATCCTAATTCTATTTACAATTGTATCTTGCTCGCCAGAGAAAATGCGCGTGCCGTAAGACCTGAAATTACAAAAGAGATCTGGGAGCAAATAAATTCACTTTATTTTTTAGTAAAGGATGGTTTAGAACAAAAACTTCTTGATGATAAGGAATTAAGGGGCTTTTTGACAGAAATAAAAAACGGATGTCAACTGGTATATGGCATGTACGATTCTACGATATCAAGAAACGAGGGTTGGAATTTTGGGAAATTAGGACAGGTAATAGAACGTGCGGATAAAACATCTAGAGTTTTAGATGCTAAATACCATTTACTATTACATTCTCCAGCAAAGGTTGGATCTTCATTAGATTTAATACAATGGGCTGCTCTTTTAAAGTCAGTTAGTGCGTACGATATGTACAGAAAAAAATGCGGGAAGCTAACACCTTCAGGTATTGCGGAATTTTTAATTTTAGACACGGAATTCCCTAGGTCTATTTTAGCATGTTTAATAAGTGCCGAAAAATCCCTCATCACCTTATGTGGCAGTTCAGTTGGTTTTAGCAATATTGCTCAAAAACAATTAGGTGCTTTAAAATCTCAATTGGAATATGATGATATCAATGATATCATAAGCCAAGGAATGCACGAATATCTTAATGACATTCAGCGTAGGTTAAATGAGATTTCTTCTTCTATTTATAATTCTTTCTTTGACATAGAAATCCATGTATAAAAACCCACGAATGCATATATTCTTTACGCCCTAAAAAAACAGGAATCGACATATGAAATTAAAAATCACCCATAGTACGACCTATGTATTTGATTCGGAAGTATTTTTAGAACCTCATTATTTAAGATTCCGCCCAAGACAGACGGCTTATGTTGATTTAAATGAGTTTTCTATGTCTATTGTTCCAACGCCTAGCGGACGTAAATTAATTCAAGACGAAGAAAATAATGTAGTAGATTTTTGTTGGTTTGATGGGCTCACAAGCAACCTTACCATCACCGTAGAGAGTATTTTAGAAACAAAACCGTATAATCCTTTTGATTTTCTTCTAGAACCTCAAAGCTATAATCAGCTTCCTTTTGAATATGATGAGTTAAAGAAAAAACTATTATTCCCTTACTTAGACGGTCTACCTATCTCACAAGAATTAATTGATTATGGGGCGCAAATGCTTGAGAAAGCAAAATTTAATACCATTCATTTTTTAACACAACTCACCAACCAATTACATAAAGATTTTACTGTAGAATATAGAGAAGATGGCGCGCCATTTCTACCGGAACATACTTTTGAAATAAAAAGAGGTTCTTGTCGTGATTTGTCGTGGATGCTAATTAATCTACTAAGACAACAAGGTATTGCCGCTCGTTTTGTAAGCGGTTATTATTATTTTGACATGATTGTACCGGCATTTGAATTACATGCTTGGGTAGACGTTTTTTTACCTGGTATTGGTTGGTTGGGTTTAGATCCTAGTCATGGTATTCTAACCGGTAATACACATTTTCCCATTGCTACAAGTTCTCATTATGAAAATACAATGCCTGTTTCTGGAGGAATTAGGGGTAGTGCAAGTTCTAAACTTACCACACAACTGATGATTGAGAAAATATAAATGCAATTCCCCTAAATATTTCTAGGGGTAGTTAGATATCATAGTGACTTAGTTTTCTAACCCCTGAGCCTCATAAACTGTTCAAATTTATTGTTACAACTTTTTTCGGTTAATAATCAATTTGAATCGGCAATAGTAATAGTATGATGCGGATTATTTTTACGACTAGATATCAATTTAAGAAACTTTAAACTACTAATATGGACTATTTACTAATTGCATTACAAGTTATTGTAGCACTGAGCATCCTTAATGTATGGCTTGTACAGAATAAAAAACCTACACAATGGCGTGGTGGTAATGCAACAACTATTATTGAAGAGTTCAAAGTTTATGGTCTTCCCGTTTGGATG
This sequence comes from Zobellia nedashkovskayae, assembly GCF_015330125.1. Classification (NCBI taxonomy): domain Bacteria; kingdom Pseudomonadati; phylum Bacteroidota; class Flavobacteriia; order Flavobacteriales; family Flavobacteriaceae; genus Zobellia; species Zobellia nedashkovskayae. The sequence goes on from NZ_JADDXR010000002.1 coordinate 3,918,073, forward strand.
TGTTTTGTTGTGGGTACTTTAAAAATACTATTCGCTTTAGGTTTATTAGCCGCCATCTGGTATCCTAGTTTTAGAGAACCATCTGCTTTGGGTCTTGCGGCATTACTTTTAGGCTCTATTGCAATGCATTTGAAAATAAAAGACCCCATAAAAAAATCGCTCCCAGCTTTCATCTTTTTAACGATGTGCTTGTATATTGCTTTTCCAATATTTTAATTCCTTCTAGATAATTGTAATCAACTTATAAAAGAGATAAGCATTTAATAAGGCATATAAGAGGGAAGGTGCAGATTGAAAAAAGCCATCCTTGATTTTCAAACGGACAGCAAAACCTAAAATCATAAGAATAGAAAGACTTAATGCGGCAGCGGTTTGTACTGTTGGGGAATAAAAATAACCCAATAGCAATCCTAAACCTCCAACAAGCTGCAGCGCTCCAACTACTGTTCTAAATTTATCCAAGCCATATCTTACAAACTCTTTTTTCATTTGAGGTAAAAAGAAGCACCCAAAACCAAAAAATAGAAATGATAAAGCGGAGAAAAAAGTAAAAATAGTTAACATGCAGGTGGTGTTTCTAAAAGAGCTTTTGTTAGTATTTAAAAAGTTAAAAGTAGCCAGTATTTAAATATTAGGTTGAATGGCTAGAGTTTTTTTTGAACTCTAAAGGATTTATCACTTCACCCTTTCTCATTTCAATGCCATAGTTCTAGGGAGATATGAAAAAGGCGTAGAATACCTGTATTAATGAAATCTCGTAATCCTGTTCTTTAAAAAACATACTTATTCAAACTATAAAAGCCCATCTAAAATTATTTAGATGGGCTTTTGTAATATTAAAATTAACTAGTTACTCTTCTTCGGTAACAAGGGCGTCAGCCATTTCTAATTCTTCATTCATGCTATTGTCTACAGGAACAGAATTCTTTAACATTGTAAATTTCTCCAAACGTTTCATATCATCTTCCTCGCCAGAAAAGTATGGGAAAACATCTACAATAGGAGATTCAGAGATAGCAGGTATGGTATATTCACCCATGGTATCTTTCATTACGCCAATAGTGTTATCATACGCTTCTTTTACATCATTGGCCTGTATTAACAAATACATATTTGTTTTACGCTCTTTACCGCTCTCTTCATCAAAGGCTATTAAAGACACTCGGGACTTGAACCATCTATCAGAATTCTCGAACGGGTGTATTTCAGCGTAGTTAGCCACTTTAATATTCGTAATCTTAATTTCTTCAGTATCACTCAAGTAAACAGACATCTCTTCGGTAATTCTACTTTCTGCTTCGGTATACGAAATTGCATCTACCAAAAATGGTTCTGTCTTTACCTTTTGTGTACCTGATGTTTCATCAAGTTTTCTATATTTTACCTTACATTCATACCAAGTTGCACTCATATCTTTTTGTTTATGGGTACCAAATATAAGGTTAAGCTTCAGCTGAAAAATTCAAAATATCGAATAGATATTCACAATTCTCAGACGATTTTCATATTGCTTTTAGCATGAGGAAGTTAGAGAACATAGATTACAATTTTATTTAATAGAAATAATAAGCTGTTCTTCAACCTCTATAAAAAATAAATTATAATCCTTCACTTAGAATAAGCCCACATTGGCTATAAACAAAGACCAATTCGCTGATAATATTCAAATACCATCTGGGTATTCATTAGGTTTGCTTTTAATCATAAGAAACTGAAATACAGAATAATGAGGTTTGTTTTAAATAAAATTGGATTATCACTTAGTATAATGATGTTGTTCGCATTAGTAGAAAGTTATGCTCAAGAACCAGAAGAAAATATTGAAGACCATATAACATACAATAGCTATATGGATGCTGATAATATTTATGTAGAACTCAGTACCACTAATCGCCCAACTATGCTTTCTATGTTACACCGCGGGCTTTATGTTTATTTTGATGTAAAGGGAAAGAAAAAAAAGAACGTTTCCGTTCTATACCCTTCCGAAGTAAAGCTTCCCCAAAGAGGTGCAGGTAGAAATAAACCTAATAGTGAAGAAATTGAAGAGGAAGACCAACAAGGACCGGATATTTTAACTATGGTGGAAGAAATGCCAAAAATGGGCAAATATAATAACCTAGATTTTGAAGAAGATTTTCATTTGGACCTTAACAATTTGGGTATCTCCATAACTTATAATTATGAAGTAGAAGGAGAGTTGTTACGTTATGAACTTAAGATGCCTAAACAATACATATCCGATAGTGAAATTGATTTTTCTAAATTTTCAATAGGTGTGGTAACCCCAAAAATTGAAAAGAAAAATGAGGATGGGGGTTCCAGTTTAAGCTTTGGTGGCGGAGGTTCTGGTGGAGGATCTAGAGGTGGTGGAGGTCAAGGTGGTGGACCTAGAGGAGGCGGTAGCGGCTCCAGACCCAGTGGTCCTCCAAAACAAGATAAAGGACCAGAAGCGATGACTATAGATTTTTGGTTTAATCCAAACTTTGTGGAGTAGTTCAGTTTGGAGTAAGGAGTGTAAACTTCTTTCCTGAAAGTTCAATACAATTTCATTTTTTTATTGGTTTTAGAACCTCCTTATCAGTATGGTATAGGAGGTTTTTTTATTGGTTATTTTTAACATTAAAAATAGGTAAACTTAAAGTTTTGCTTTGAACCATTTCCTACATAAGCCCAAATTGATAAGGAGGAGAATTTCAAAAATTAAATAAAAGAGTACTATCTTAGCTATATATGGAGTTTATCAGCTATGATAATATCCAATAGACACGAATGTATACTATGGAAAAAACAGAATTTCTTGAACAAAATATCTTTCAGAATTTAAAAAACCTCAATGACGGTTTTGATTCTGATTCAATACAGTATTTCTCTGAGGCAGATTTTGAAACAGTTTTAGAACGTATTGAACAATTTGGAATTGGAATATATGAAATGAAACCTTGGCTAGACGAGGATTTTTTGGATATAAAAGTAAATGAAGATTACAGAAAAAAGGCGACCGATCCTAAATGGTATAAAAAGGCGTTTTCCGACTTTAAAAAACAACAGGCAGACCTGAAATACTCAGCAAGCTATAAAGTTTCGGATAGACTTCTGAATAGAAAAAGTGCGAGTGAAAAGGCCGCCGAAAGTGAAGCATTGCGTACAAATGAAGAATAGAGCTGTTGTAGTAATGGTATTGCGGCTAAATGGCTAAGCAAGACTCCGCAAGAGTCTCTATAATGTTTCGAATCCATTCGGATGCCTCAAAATATATTTAATCGTTTTAAGAAAGGATTTATTTTGAGTTGAAGTTAAGAATTGAATATAACAAGTAAAAAATGTAATCATGGCAAAAGGTCAAGACTCTAAGAAGAACGTAAAGAAAGCACCTGCAAAAACTGCAAAAGAAAAGAAGGAAGAAAAAAGATTGAAAAAAGCTAAATAGGAAGAGAGAGAATCTCTGTTATAGCTGAAGTATTAACTGTTTTAACAATTAAAACCAATTAATATTCTTGTGATTATGGATGTACTGAAACGAAACAACGTAAAGGTTTTTGGAAACGGTAAAAAGGCGCTTATGTTTGCCCATGGATTTGGCTGTGATCAGGTCATGTGGCGCTACATAACCCCGGCATTTGAACAGGATTATAAAATTGTGCTTTTTGATTATGTAGGTTGCGGTAAATCCGAAATGGCTTCCTATAATGAAAGCAAGTATGCTTCCCTTCAAGGATATGCTTCAGATATTATAGAGATTTGCACGGAACTCCAATTAAAAGATGTTGTTTTTATTGGGCATTCGGTAAGCTCAATGATTGGGGTACTTGCTTCTATTCAACGTCCTGAATTATTCAATTCCCTTGTATTCGTTTGCCCATCTAGCTGTTATATCAACAAGGAAGACTATGTAGGTGGTTTTGAAAAAAAGGATTTGGAGGAGTTGCTGGACGTAATGGAAAATAATTATGTAGAGTGGTCTAATTATTTGGCGCCTATAGTTATGAAAAATTCGGATAAGCCAGAGCTTACAGAGGAACTCGCTAGTAGTTTCTGCTCCATGGATAATAAAATTACGAGAAGTTTTGCGCGGGTTACTTTTTTCTCGGACAACAGAGAAGATCTCAAAAAAGTAAAAGTTCCCAGCCTAATCCTACAATGTGCGCAAGATGATATAGCACCGGAACAGGTGGGTAAATATATTCACGAAAGATTAGAAGATAGTAGAATGGTATTTATGAAAGCTACAGGCCATTGTCCGCACATGAGCCACCCGGAAGAGACTATTGAGTGCATTAAAAATTTTATTACAAAAGAATTTGAACCTAGTGAACTGCAAAAATTTTGAACGATAATGCTCCCTGCTTTCTGTTCTCCTTTGTCGCTGATCATCATATAGATTATGTAAATGATTTAATGATGGAAGCTTTAGGTTATGAGGACCATGAGATTCTGAATACCCTAAGGTTCGAGGATTTATTGTCTGGAGGTAGTCGTATTTTATACAAGACTCATTTTTATCCTATGCTCATCATTCAAAAGGATATTGAGGAGATTTTTATTTCTCTTCGCTCAAAAACGGGGGAGGAAATCCCCGTTCTTATCAACATGTCTTTTATAAAAAAAAATGGTGTGGACTATGTTACCGGAGCCGGCCTTAAGATGTCTAAGCGTAATGATTTTGAGAAAAGAATATTGGACGCTAGGCGAGATGCAGAAAAAGCACTTCAGGAGAATGAACTTTTAATCAAAACAAAAGCCCAGCTAGAAACTAGCCGGACATTGCTAGAAGATCAATTACAAAATCAGTCACGAATAAATAAAGAACAGATAGAGTTCAACAAAATCTTGGCGCATGATTTACAGGAACCACTTCGTAAAATTTCAATTTTTGCAAGTCGGTTAGAAGATTTTTCCGATCTTAAATCTCAAGAGGAGAAATCCCGGCATTATTTGAAACGGGTATTACAAATTTCAGAAAATAGTCATGCCCTTGTTAAACGTTTGCAGGTCTATCATGCACTGGACTATAAAAAACTACATTATCTGACAGCCAGTTTTGAGACTATATTAAAAGATGCCATAATAAAAACAGGTAACCTGCCGTTAGAGATAATATATGGTGAAATGGAAATGAACGAGGTATATGGTGATATTCCAAAGTTGACTATTTTGTTTAGCGAGCTTTTAAAAAACTCCTATCAATACAGGTCTCCTGAGAAACCATCTTCTATTCATATTTCAACAAGTAAGGTAACAGAAAATTATCATCAAGCATTAAAAGGAGCGTATCGTTATATAGAGTATATACGCATTACTTTTAAAGATAATTCTCTTGGTTTTCAGAACTATAGTGGAGATGACATTTTTAGACCATTACAAAGTTCAGATAATAGTTATGGCAAAGGTATTGGTTTAGCATTTTGTAAAAAGATAGTAGGATTGCATAAAGGCCGGATTTCTATTAAACCTTCAACAAATGGGGGCTCTAAATTTAGTATTCTTTTACCTTTAGAAATGCCTAACAACAAATAACTGAACTGGTTTTTAGTTTAGAATATAAAATGAAATTAGTTTTAAATTTATGGCATTGTGGCTGAATGGCTAGGCAAGACTCCGCAAGAGTCTTTATAATGGTTCGAATCCATTCGATGCCTCAAAGAGGATTTTATAAAGTAAAAACAGGAGATCTTAAAAAACCTCCTGTTTTTTTATTGCACTAGAAAGTGCAAATTAGAGTGCTTCAATTTTTGGTGGTAAACTATAAATCAATCATAAATGTTTCTGAATAATCTTTTTTGAATAATATATCCATTACCTTCTAAACTTGTATGTATTTAATAGTTAGATATTTCTCGTGAATAGGTGTACACCATTACGTATGAAACTAAAAGATAAGCGCTATAACTGATATTTGTCATCTTTTTTGAGGCTTCAAGTTTATAGATTTACATCATAAGCAATAGCCATTATAGCACAATGTTTTATAAAAATATTTACGATATCTCTCGAGGATGTTTTAACACCTATTGACATAAAAGTGAACGATTTCAAAAAAAATAAAGCTTAAAAACAATTCCTTAAACTAAAACATATAATTATGACAATATTATTTAATACTGATAAAACAATAAACGGTAATGAAAGAGGCCAATCTTATTTCACCTCCATGATAGAAGAGGGGTTAAGAAATTATGAATCCCATATTACTAGAGTAGAGGCCCATGTCTCTGATGAAAACGGAAAAAAAGAAGGAGTTAAGGATATGCGATGTTTGTTGGAAACTAGAATCGCTGGTAAACAACCTATAGCCGTTTCATGTCAAGATGATACCGTTGAACTTGCTGTATCTGGAGCTATCGATAAACTTACGGCTTCTTTAGAAACAATTATTGGAAAGATGCATAATCACAAACCTGTATAGTTTGCCTTGAAAACTATATTTTAGAGCAAGAATTTATTTTGAAGATTATCTTAAAAAAAGGGTAATAACCAATTATGGTTATTACCCTTTTTTGCATGTAATCAGATATTTACACAAAAAAATCAACCATTCATACAAACATCTATTTTTTACGAACACCCCATAACTAATTTCGATGTAGAAACATATTAATTAAAATATAGAACATATGGGAGTTTTAAACGTAACAGAATATAGGGTGGGTACCAATAGGAGTAGAACCAATACAAACGCTCATCGTTTCTACCTTTCACTAAAAGGTAGAAACGAAAGTGGAGTAGTGAATAGCGCAATTATTTATTTCTGGCCATCAAGGCCAACAGATACGGTTGGTTATATTGCGGGGTCGCTATTTGTAGGAATGTTAGATGATAGTGATTTTCAATATTGGTATGATATATTAAGAAATGAAAAGCCCGTTAAATTAAACTATGTAGAAAACTCAGATGCTTCAGTAAACAAAGTATGGCATATTAGTATTGGCACTGGCGATGAAGGTGTTGGAGAAGGTCCAAAAGACTTTAATGATTAAAATTATGGATTTTACAATATTGATTTTAAGATGGTTTTGCAGTTAAGACCAAAGCAATACCTATTGTTTAGATAATCCTGTAAGTTTATAAAAACTTCCCTTTCTACATAAATCAGTACATTTAAAGTGTTTTCGAATTACATTGCCCCAGTCAGGTTAATATATGTATCCAATACCTATGGGATTTTAAAAACACTAAAATGAGTAGAACTTTTTTCAAGCTGTTATTTATAGGAATTTCTTTGTTCTTTGTGAGTTGTAGTAAAGACAAGAACGAAAACAACATTATTGAAACTGATGATATAGCCGAAGTAGTTACAGATACAACAATTAATAAAACAAAGCTTTTTTGGTTGTATTTGCACCATGAGGAAATTCCAGATACATTAATAGAGACCGAAGCTCCTAAACGAGATTTAATCGTTATGAATGCTTGGTTTCATGAATATGTACAAAAATTTAAAGCGGTAAACCCGGAAATAAAAACATTGGTCTATAAAGACCTTACTTCAACAAGAAGTTACGCTGTGGAAAATGGAGAAGATAATAAATACCTGCCCACTGGAGTCGGTTTTCAATACGCAGACACCAATCACCCTGAATGGTTTTTACTGGATACCAATGAAAACCGATTGGAATATACCGGCTATCCTGACCATTGGCAAATGGATATTGGCAATACCGAATACCAACAACAATGGGCAAATCAAGTAGGTGAGGAGCTTGTTACCAATGACTGGGACGGAGTGTTAATGGACAATGCCATTTATACACTAGACACCTACCATGAAAATGTGTTTCCAAAAAACTATGAAACTAACACGGAGTTTCAATTGGCGTACAAATCAATGTTGACAACTATAAACACCAGACTTAAGGCGGATAATAAAATAGGAATTGCAAATATTACCAATACAAGATTATATCCGGGAGTTTGGGAAAGTTATATGCAACATCTAGATGGTGGTTTAGACGAGTGGTGGCTTGTATTTAGTAATGGAAATTATCTTTCGGATTATACAGAAGGATTTGTTCCGCAAATAAATGAGGTAGTCACTAATGAAGTAGAGAACAAAATTACTCTAGTACAACCGCACAGCTCCACATCCGACAATCAAGGTTTTTATTATGCTTTTGCCAGTTATTGGTTAGTAAACGATGGGAATACTTATTTTTCCGAACAGGAGGTTACCGATGCCTACAATGAACCTTCTCCATGGCGAGAAGAATACACATGGAATTTTGGGAAAGCGGACGACACCTATTTTCAGGTTGAAAGTGGAGTGTATAGAAGAAATTTTTCTCATGCTATTGTTTTGGTAAACGCCAATGAAACCGGAGCTGTAGAGGTTAATTTAGATGCCCCATATTTGAATGAAATGGGGGAGGAAGTTACATCTATACTACTAAACGGATTGAACGGTAGTGTCTTAAGGAAGGTATACAAAGAATAAAAGTTAAGTTTAAAATTGACGACCGTTAATTTCAAAATATGGGTGTTATAAATGACAGTTGTCATAAAATAAATTGGCAAGCTTTAATATCTTTCGGGCAAAATCAACCATTTTATAAATGCCCTCATGAATATAAATCCAAAAAAAATAAATAGCCTCATTAAAGAGATAGATGCTATTCTACAAAAAATTAGAAGCGAAGGGCAGAAGGCAAAACCTATTTTAAGACAGATACACCCTAATCATAAAAAGAGTGCATTAAACCTCATTCATTATCATGGGTTTAGGCAAGCAGATTTAAGGGAGACCCAAAGAAGGCTAGGAAACCTGGGTATGACCCGTTTTGCAAACGCACAAGGTCATGTAGAAGACAGCTTAGTTAAAGTCTTATACTTATTATATCGTTTGTCAGACGGTGTTCCTGCAAATTTTACCAAAGCCCAGTTGTCCACTAAGAAGAGTAAAAAACTTTTAAATTCCAATACAGCGGCACTTTTTGGAAATCCTTCGGAAGGGAGAAGGGTCCGTATTATGGTAACCATGCCGTCTCATGCGGCAAAAGACTATGGGTTGGTACGGAAAATGGTGCAAAATGGAATGAATTGCGCCAGAGTGAATTGTGCACATGATACGCCCGAGGTTTGGAAAGAAATAATTACAAATGTAAAAAAGGCTGCTGAAGAACTTGGTTCACCTGTAAAAATAGCGATGGATTTGGCAGGGCCCAAAATCAGAACAGGAGCTATTGGGATTTTACCTGAAATTCAGAAGGCGCTAAGACTATATAAAGATGATATTCTAGTGATAACGGATGACAGCATTCGTGGTGGCTCCGCTGTAGTAAATGAACATGGAGAAGTTGTAGAGAAAGCCCATATACCTTGTCAATTTTCGGGAATCTTTGAAAGAGTGAATAAAGGGGATTTATTATTGTTCGATGACGGAAAGATTGAAGGTACCATACAGTGCGTAGCAAAGGATAAATTTGAAGTCCTCATAACAAGAGCAGCAGAAAAAGGCACTAAATTAAAAGCTGAGAAAGGCATGAATTTCCCCAATACCAATTTGGGGATTAGCGGACTTACCTCAAAAGATAAAGAAGACTTAGCGTTTATAGCCAAACATGCGGATATCGTCAACTTTTCATTTGTAAATTCTAAAAAAGATGTACAAGAACTGTTGTCTGAATTACAAAGATTGGAAGTATATGATAAACTTGGAATCATTTTAAAAATAGAAACAAAATTTGCTTTTGATAATCTTGAGGAAATCCTTTTAGAAGCTATGCAAGTTAAAAAGGTTGGTGTTATGATAGCTCGTGGCGATCTAGCTGTTGAAACTGGCTGGCAGGACATTGGCCAAGTACAACACGAACTATTATCTATATGCGGAGCGGCACACATTCCCGTAATCTGGGCGACCCAAGTATTAGAAAATCTTGCAAAAAATGGACTGCCGTCCCGATCAGAAATTACAGATGTGGTCACCTCCTTAAAATCGGAATGTGTAATGCTTAACAAGGGCCCGTATATGGAAGATGTTCTGCTGCTTTTGAATACTATTCTTTCTAATATGGAAGATTTTCAGGAGAAAAATGAAACCATGCTGCCAAAAATCAGGAAGCTATAAAACATAGGTAAATGTGGCAAAATTATCCATGTTTACTTACAAATTTACTATTTTATAAGTTTCAATTATTTCATTAAAAACAAACGGTCCCGCTGAAGTAGAACTTATCGGGACCGTTTGTTGAGACCGTTAGGTATATGTCCTATGCCTATAAATTTTTATCGGCACGTTTAAACGTGTACGTTACACCAAAATTAATTCCGAATGAAGAATACGGTACCTTTTGAGATAGCACTTTTGAAGTATCTGTGTTGGTATTCGATAAATCGTCTACATAAGTAGTTTGCTTATTAACACCATCAGGTAAGTTGTCCAACGAGTAAAAAGCACTTGAGGCAACAGTTCCATCAGGGAGAACAATATCCGTGTTAAATTCTGATAGTTCAGAATCTTTTCGCTTTAAGCTTATGCCGTAATATTCTGCCTCCGCAAAAATGCTGAAATTAGAATTTAGTTCATATTTATACCCCAGTGCACCAACAAAACCTATAGGAAAATGTCCGTGAAAATCTTCTTTATAATTAGTTTCGGAATAAGAACCCTCCGGTACTCCAAAAGCAGCTGCTTCATCCTCAGAAAAAACAGATTTACGGTACACTACAGCCTCTGTTTTTCCGCCTACTTTTAATAAAGCTCCAAAACGACCGTAAATATTATTGGTAAACCTGTACACTACAGAGGCAGATGCTCCAAAAGCACGAGCTCTAGCAATAGCATCCACATTGGTACTTGGTATATTTACCTCAGATATAGTTTGATCTGAACCATTTAAATAACCAAGCGCCAAATCTGCACCAAAGGAGTCATTAAAGAAATACGTTCCTCGTATTTGAACATTGGTACCTTCACCATAACTGCCATAAGAGTTTTCCGTTTCAGAGACATTCACTTTTTCTCCTAATTTCATAGTGGCACTCCCTAGGGCATATCCGGAACTTACTGAAACTTGTAACTGCCCATAAGATATTGTACTTATTAAAACAGCGGCACATACTGTAATTAAATGTTTCATAATAGATAATTTGAAATTTTAAAAATGATTAAATAATCGAACCTATAAGCTAATTTTTAGAAGCAATATTTACTTATGACCAGGCTTTTCTTTCTTAATTAGTAGCATGCTCCCTAGCTTATAGTTCAACCAAATTAAATTGGGTATATAAAGATACTTTTTAAAAGAAAATTCTTGCAACTACAACGGAGTTTTAACACCCAAGTTGAGCTTCATCTATGAAAACTTCTTTTATGCTGATAATTAAGCATTTTTATACCAAAAAAGTAGGAGGGAAGTGTGCATTACGCGGCATCAGGTAATACACCATATTAGTTTTGTTACTTTCTTAAAGGTTTGAAACTGATAAATAATACCGTGTAAATGAATAACAGTAATAAATACCAGGTATTAGATATTAAATCTAAATAATCTATTCTTCCTTTTGAAAAACTTAAAATCATTAAAACTTGAGCCCCGTAAGGCAACAAACCTTGAGAAATACAAGCAAAAATATCTAGAATAGAAGCTGTTTTTTTATTATCCAATTTATACTCATCATTTATAGTTTTAGCAATAGGACCTGCAATAATAATTGCCACTGTATTATTTGCAATGGCCATATTAATTGTGCTCACTAATGTTGCTATTCCAAACTGCGCCGTTTTTTGATTTTTAATGAGCTTTTTTATGTTAACCAGTATAAATTCTATACCACCATTTCTTTCAACCAAAGCAGCCAATCCTCCGGTAAGAAGAGACAGAAGAAAAATTTCTGTCATGTTTGTAAAGCCGGTATAGGCAATTTTAGTCGATTCTATTAGAGTGAAATCACCATAAACAATTCCTAAAAGACCTGCAGAAATAGAACCTAGCAGTAAGGTTACAAAGACATTTACACCCGTTATGGAAAGTATGATGACCAATAGATAGGGCATTATTTTTATAATAGAGTAACTATATACAATAGCTACAGTTTCTTTAGACTCTAAGCCCAAACCTTGAAAGACTAATATAGCAATAGTGAATAGGGCAGCGGGAACCGCAATTTTAATATTTTGTTTGAACTTATCGCTCATTTTACAACCTAAAGATTGTGTGGCCGCAATGGTGGTATCTGAAATAACCGATAAATTATCCCCAAACATACTACCACCTAAAAGCGCACCGCATAAAATAGCTAAATCAGCACCACTTTTATCTGCAAATCCAACTACAATAGGTGCTAATGCAACAATAGCTCCTACCGATGTTCCTGTTGAAACAGATAGAAAACCAGCAATAATAAAGATGCCAACATAAATATATTGAATGGCAATGTAATCTAACCCTAAGTTTACAATAGAATCTACACTACCGGTTTCATTGGTAATTGCAGCAAATGCCCCAGCTAGTAAATAGATCAAGCACATGGTTAATATTTTATCATCACCACAGCCTTTTAATAAAGTGCTTATTTTTGAATGTATAGATTGTTTGAACATCAAAAATGCCACAACAATACCTACAATTACTGCTATAGGAGCAGGTAAGGCATAGAAATCATTTTGATAAATACCAACACCTAAAAAAGTAAAAACGAATACAAATAGGGGTATTAAAGCTGAGAATTTGTGAGTACTGTTTTTTATACTTGCCATTTTACTATAATGTTTTCAAAAAAATAGCGGCAAATAAAAAGAAATATGACTTAACATTTGTTCCAATTAATTGGCTTATCTATTTAGCACCTTGCTTGTTACTGCAGGTTGCTATCTCCTTTTTTGAGATTCTTGATACTGATTTTAAGGCGGCAAAAGTAGTACATAAATCCATCTGGTATTCTTAAAAAAAGTTAATTTCTTAATAATCTAGTTTTGTCCTAGACAAGAAAAGAATGAAGAGATCATTATGAATTGCAAAAGCATAAATAATGGTCTTTAAATCCTTCTCAAGAATTCATTTAAGATTACTGTATTTTAGGGACTTGTACACAAATTTCTTCTAGTTTTTGAACCCCATAATATAAAATATAAGTCTGTAATTGTTTTACCTTTGCAATTCCACTATCAGGTTTAGCCAAACCGATTTAAAATGAGAATACAAGCTTAAACAAATGAGAAGCACCTTATCAAAAATGTTGCTGAAAAAATCTATTACTTACACTGTACTTCTGAGTCTCATACTCTTGAGCTGTAAGTCTACTGAACAAAATAAGCAGAAAACAACTCTCATAGATTCGGATACACATACTCCGCAAGTACATGGTATTCATCATAACAATTCAGGAAGTGCCGTAGGAGACTATGGTTTTGATGATCACGGCCATATTCACCACAAACCTGAGCTAGAAATACCAATATTACCCAAGGCCATAGATTCATTAGAACAAGTTGCAATTGGAGTAGAAGACAACCAAATTCTTACACAACCTATTTCAATTCCGGAATTTGTAGACCCTAATTATTTGGATATCAAAAGTCCGGTTGCAGATAAGATAGTAGAAAACTATGTGACCAGCGTAAACAAGGAGCCAGGAGGTCATTGCCTTGCAGTAAGCAAAGGTCGTTTTGAGCAAGCCTATAAAGAAGTTCATGGTCATTTGCCTTATGAAGATTTGCCAGATCGTATGGCCTCTAAATTCTTTACCCCTAAAGAGGTTTTTAATTTATTATACGTTTCCGCTTCTGATACAGATCCAGAATGGCGAACCCTTCCGGAAGAATACAGGGGCAAGGGTAATGCCGGCGCTATCGCTTATGCCGGTATGGGAACTTTGGTTGATTCATCAGGAATTTGGAGTGGTCAATTAAGGCCTGGAGCACTTATGCAAGTTTGGAGGTATAAAGAAGATTATGAAAAGGTAGTGCAGGGCGTAAATGTCAAAAAACTTGATCCTTATGGACATTCGTTCGTTTTCATAAGTTATGTGCGGGACGATAAAAATGCGATTATTGGACTTAGAATTGCGGACCAAGGTTTTCAAAGTTACAGGCCTTTGGTTCCTAGAGATTATGATGTTTGGTGGGCTGTAAATCTAAGTGTTTAGAACATAAAAATAGGATAAGCAAAAGTTTAACATTTTCAATGTAATTTTCTCTTAAATAATACGTTACGAAACTAGAGTCAGATTCCTAATGCTATAAAATCTATGCTGTTTTTTTCTTTACTATTTTCCTTAGGATTTACAACTGGGATGCCACCTACAATAGACAAGGTGGACCCTAATTTATCTACTATTGAAAAGCCGTTGCCCATAAAAGAAATCAATAGTTTCGAAAAAGAGACAATTTTAAAGTTCAAAACAGATTTAGACAGTGTTTCTATCTCTTATGCCAATTCCAAAGTAGCTGCTGATCAACTTCGTTCCCGTTTAAAAGAAGACCTACGGTTGGGCACTATTTCTTTTGACAACATTAAGACCGCTTTCGCTAATCAACTAGTAGATAAAATTATACCACATTGGTATGGTACTCCTTGGAGTTTTGGCGGCCATACAGATGTTCCTAACCAAGGTAAAATTGCATGTGGTTATTTTATATCAACCACCTTACGTGATATGGGCATAAATATCAACCGCTATAAATTGGCGCAAAAATCACCTGTAGACGAGGCAAAAATGATTAGCTGTGGCGCAGTAATTAATCTGATAAATCAGGATACACCAGAAAAAGCGTTTGAAGAGATTGATATCCTGACAAAAGAAGGTCTCTATTTTATTGGTTTTGACGAGGGTCATGTGGGCTATCTCTTAAAGCGTGAAGGCCAATTGTTTCTAATCCATTCCAACTATCTTTCTCCAGTATCGGTTTGTATGGAAACGCTTAAGGAATCACGTGTTTTTAAGCGTTTTACTAAGTTTCACCTGGTATCTATTTCTCATAACGACATTCTCTTACAACGCTGGCTAGATGATGGTTTAGTCCTGTAATATGCAGCATCTATTCAAGAAATATATTCCTTAGTATTTAATCGTACGCCTTCATACAAATTATAGACCGTGTCCTAGATTCTAATTCAAAATAGGAGGGAAGCAGTATGTGAAAAATAATCGTGTACTTAAACGAGGATGAGCAAAAAGGTGCAGTTTGCGCTATTCTCCAACTTTAGATTCTTTAATAAAAGAATGTATTTAGTGGGTATTCCTTAAAATAAAACCCTTCAATTATTCATTTTATAATAGCACAAGAAAGTCGCTAACAATAGGTGAATAAGAAAGTACTTATTACTACTTTGATGCCTCTTGAAAGCGAACACTAAATTTATACGAACCGAGATTCTTGCAGGGATTAGCTCTTTCCTGGCAACATTTTACATCATAATCGTAAATCCTGCAATTCTTTCAGAAGCCGGAATGCCATTTTCGGCAGTCGTAACATCTACCGTACTTGTCTGCTCTTTTGGTAGTATTATGATGGGTATTTACGCCAAAAACCCTTTTATAATTGCACCGGGAATGGGGCTCAATGCCTTCTTTACTTATACAGCGGTTTTAGGATTGGGTCTTAGTTACGAAACTGCTTTAGGAGCAGTTTTTTGGGCAGGAATCCTCTTTTTAATACTAAGTATACTAAAAGTTAGAGACAAAATAGTACAATCCATTCCACACGCATTACGCTTTGCAATTGCAGCAGGTATTGGGCTGTTCATTAGCTTCATAGGTTTACAAAATGCAGGGTTAATTGTAGACAACCCCGTAACACTGGTTAGTCTAGGCTCCTTAAAAGACCCCATTTGCCTTACTTTTTTAATTGGCCTTGGTTGTACCGCTATTTTAATTTCCAGAAATGTAAAGGGCGCAATGATCATAGGTATTCTATTGACTACTGCACTAGCATGGCCCATAGGAAGGTGGTGGGGAGATGCCTCAATAGTAAATTTTGGAGTACCAACACTAGTTAATTATACGGGAATATTTGCTATGCCGGATTTTAGTCTTTTCCTAAAAGCGAATTTATTCGGATCTATACAATATGCTTTCCTACCGGTAGTTTTTGTTTTTGCGTTTACGGACCTGTTCGATAGTCTTTCTACATTCGTTGGTCTTGCCGAAGCATCTGGATATAAGGATGAGGACGGGAATCCAAGAAACCTTAAAAAATCACTTTTGGCAGATGCTATTACTACCATCTTCTCGGGTCTTGTAGGTACCAGCTCCGGAACGGTATATATAGAATCTGCAGTAGGCATACGCGAAGGTGGAAAAACGGGACTTACCGCAATTACAGCTGGAATTTTATTTCTACCCTTTTTATTTTTCTCACCTCTTTTATCCATTGTACCCAGTATTGCCAGTTCTATTGCGTTGGTTTTGGTAGGTTCTTTTATGATGAAACCCTTAACCAAAATTAACTGGAGTATGCCAGATGAGGCTATTCCCGTCTTTTTTACTATGATTCTTATGCCACTTACGTATAGTATTACAACAGGAATTATTATTGGTTTCCTAAGCTGGACGTTACTTAAATTCTTTTCAGGCAAAAAAGAAGATATTAATCCGGCTCTTTTGATAATTAATCTCTTATCCCTTCTGTATTTATGGCTTTAAAACAAATAGTACTCATTCTTATGCTCCTTCTTGTTTGTACAGTACAAGGGCAGCGTATAGCCATTATGGGCGCCATGGATGAGGAAATAGAATTGCTAAAAGGGGTTCTGAAAAACAAAAAGGAAATCCATAAAAATGGAGTTACTTTTTATACCGGGAAACTGAAAGGGCAGAAGGTAGTTCTCTTAAAGGCTGGTATTGGTAAAGTAAATGCGGGATATAGCACCGCTATTCTAATAGCGAACTTTAAGTTAGATGCGTTACTATTTACAGGAGTAGCAGGTGGGTTGGACCCTAATATTGAACCCGGAGATATCGTTATCTCAGATAAAATGATTCAATATGACTTTGGAGAGTTAAAAGAGGGGTCATTTGAAACTTGGCCTACTAGGAACCTAGCGAAGAACAACGAACGAAATCCTTTGTACCTTACTGTAGACCCGAATCTATTGGAACAAAGTAAGAAGGCATCAGAACAAATTAAATTGAAACCCCTGAACGATAGAATTCCTACCTTTTTTATTGGCACGATCGCTACCGGAGACACCTTTGTGAGCGACCCAATAAAGGCAAAAGAACTGTATACCAATTTTAATGCACTGGCAACAGAAATGGAAGGTGCAGCCGTTGCACAAATATGTACTATGTTGCAAGTGCCCTTTATTGTTATTAGAAGCTGTAGTGATAACGCCAATACCGCAGCACACTCAGATTATTTCAAATTTGTAAAAGTAGCATCCGTTAATTCTGCCCAAATGGTATTGGAAATTTTGGAAAATTATGAAGAAACCAAATAGCTGAAAACTGCATAGAATCAACTAAAAAAAATAGTGGCGAAGAGTTGCTATAAATAGGTGATACTGATTAAAAATAACCGAGATTTGTGTTAGCAGTTTACTTCATACCTTACATAGAATTGGGCTAGTGTTTATTGTATAATAGAGTCTTGAAAAAATTGATATATGCGTTTACGTACAAGCTGTGACCTAAAGTTCGAGATTTTTGAGCCAACACCATTTATTCTTATGTTGAGGCCACGTAGTGGAAGCCAACAATGGGTAGAAAGAGAGGAATATAAAATTACGCCAAGTACCCCTGTTTTTGAATTTACGGACAACTATGGCAATCTTTGCCAACGATTAATTGCCCAACCTGGCATGTTCTCAATTTCTACTTCTTCAGATGTAGTAACCTCTAACTTTATTGATCAAGGTTTTGGTGCTCCATTTATAGAAATACAGAATTTACCCGATGCCGTATTAAGCTATTTATTACCCAGTAGATATTGCGAGTCTGATTGCTTTAATGAAATGGGCGCAGCTATTACTGAAGGTCAATTAATGGGGTATAATCAAGTAGCAGCAATTACAAGTTGGTTACGTGAGAATATTGAGTATCTACCTGGCAGTAATAATGAGCCCTTATCTGCCATACAAGTTAACAATAGACAGTTTGGTGTATGCAGGGATTTGGCGCATTTGGGAATAGCCCTGTGCCGTAGTTTAAGTATCCCGGCCCGTATTGTTGTTGGTTATTTGTACAATTTGGAACCAATGGATATGCATGCTTGGTTTGAAGCCTATATTGGTAACCGGTGGTATACTTTTGATGCCACCCAAATAGATTCTCCAGGAGGTTACGTAGTTCTTGGTTTTGGTCGTGATGCTGCAGATGTTGCCATTTTTAATCAATTTGGACCTTCGGTTTTTCCTGTAGAACACCTTGTTAAAGTGAAAGAATGTCCTTAATGTAAATGAAAAATCATAGGCCTTTATTTTAAACTATACGCTTAAAACAAATATCATATACACCATAATTTGTAAAAGGTTATTCCTCATTTTGTATATCAAAACCAAAGAAAGCTAAAACTGATATACAGAATGCCTACCTTATTAATTGGCCCTTATCTCTTTATCTACAGTAGGCAGTGAGGTTTTTATTTCTTTTTGTATCTTGAGGATCAATTACATATATATATGTGTTAGCTGTAATTAAAAAAATGACAGACATTACTACAAGATTAAAATATGAGGATTTCTTTAAAGAGTCTGAAACTATTGAAGAATTACTTAAAGATTTTAATCATAATGATTTATTTAAAATTTGTGCTCTGCTTAACTCTAAAGCTAAATTAAATCAATCTTCGAGGGACACGATTAATGATTGGTTCACTTTACCAGAAAATACAGAATTACATACTTCAAAAATTGAAAATGAAGATACTCACATTATAAATACTCATAGTAATTTAACATTACTATCATATTTAAAGAGTTGTAATGAAGATACACAGAAACTTGAAACAAGTGATTTTGAATTAAAGTTATTCAAAATATATCTTTTAATTAATTCCCAACAAGATTCTATCGAAGAACTAAACTTCCCAAAGATTAGAACATTAGATTCTATAGAAAGGTTAAGTGCAAGTCTTTTACAAATTTCATATCACGACTATGATTTAAACAATTATGTACTACCTGAGATATTCTTGACTCAATTAATCAAGTCTATAGAATTTTTAAAATATATTGAGAAGGAATTAAACCATCATATGGTTACATTTTTAAAAAAATATAATTGTAAAGATTGGCAAGAATGGGTTACAACATTATTAAACCTGATTGTTCCTGTTTTAAAACACGATAACGAAACATATTCAGAAATAGAACTAAAAGATGATGATGTCCAAAATGTTGGAGCATTTTTAGATTTGTTTTGTAACATCATTGAGTTAAAAGAAAAGCCAGATTTTGTTGTATTAAGAAGTAATCCCATTTTTAAGAAAAATGATAATCGATATATTATAATTAACAAACTATTTCTTGTTGAACGTATATTTAAAAGCATAATATTTGAATTCAGTTTAGACATCAACAAAAAAGTTGACAAAGTCAATAGGTTAAGAGATTTTAGGTCGAGCTACTGTGACAATTTTTCTGAACAAATACTTCTATATAAATTTTTACACAATTCGTTTCCAAGTAATTCAAAGTATATAAAATTTAATGGGAATGAGTTTTTAAACAAAAAATATATAGGAGAGCCGGATTATTATGTGAGATTTAAAAACAAAGTTCTTTTATTCGAAAGTAAAGATGTAATACTCAAAGGCGAAGAAAAACAGTCGAGAGATTATTTAATCTTAAAAGATGCTTTAAAAGCTAAATTCTTGAAGATAGAAAATGAAGGAAAAACAAGCAATAAAGCTATTTTACAAATTATTGAGAATATAAAAAGGTTTCTAAATAAATTTTACACAAAAATAGATGATGCGTATAATGCTGACAACATAAAATTTTATCCCATACTTGTTACTCACGACAGACAATTTGATACACCTGAATTGAACAGGCTAATTAATAAGTGGTTTCGAAATGAATTAGAAAATTTTTTCAATAAATCTGAAATATCAAGAATACAGGATTTAACAATATTGAACATCGATTCAATTCTTTTATATCAAGAGAATTTTAAACAAAGAGGCAAAAACGGTTTAGAGGTTCTTATAAATGAATACCATAAGTCAATTCAACCAAAAACAGCAAGAAATGTTGAACATTTAAAAGAACTATATTTAAATACTTCTATTTCATTTTACACATTTTTAGGAAATCATTTTGATAAAACTGGGATTAAAAAACCAAAATATATTGAGGAATATTTAGAACATTTAAACCTAGAATAACTACAGCTAACAATGTATATAAAACATAGCTAATATAGGCTTTTCGAGAGGTTTGTGTGTATTTGCAAAGTCGCCAAATTTTTAAATTTGGCTTTTAAAATAGAAAAGATAAAAACAAAACATAAAAATTCGGCTTGTGCATAATCGGAAAGGTTAGCGTCTATTTATACGCTACGTTTCATATACGAGACCGTTGTATGTAAGCTAGAAAAAAAGATGCTGAATGATTAAGAAGAAATTTATATGAAAAAAAAGAGTTATTTATTACTCAAGATAATTTTAGTTCTTCTAGTGTTGAATAGCTGTATTAATCAAAAACCGAGTGATTCTAGATTGATTAAACTATTTGAATCACTAACAGGAAGCGAATTTCCAAAATCCGGAAAAATAATCGAAAAAGATAATTTAGCTGGATTGAACGATGGATGGGAAGCTGCGATTGTAAAAGTTAAAGATACAGTTGAATTCAAGCAATTACTAAACGACTTTGAGTTGACAAAAAATATGACTCAGAAAATAAAAGGCAAATATGGTTTTGGATTTTCTTCAAAGCTAAGTAATGAAAAAACAACATCTTTAGATTCGATTTATTACACAAAACCGAAAGAACTATTTAAGTTAGGATATATAAAAAATAGAAATATAATTGTATTTGAGAAAGAATGGTGAGTAAAGCCTACATACAACAATACCTATACGTAATGCGGACTAAAGGTTTAAACCGAAAGGTCTGTGTATATTTATGAAGTCGCTAAATCTTATGGATTTAGCTTTGGACAAAAAAAGAAAAAGCAAAACAATAAGCTTTAGCTTCGTGCGTAGACGGAAACGAAAAGTTTCCTTATTACCGCACTACGCTTAGCCCAACCGTTGTGCATAAGCTAAAAAATCTAAGTTAAACAAGATGAAACTAATCTTAAAACCTTTTTTTCTTGGGGTTTGATACTATCTTTCATTCTTTATCTTACATCAATTAAGGAAGGAATGGAAGTTTTGAATTTTAATGGATTTAGCTATCAAAGTATAATTAAGACATTTGAATATTTCTTTAATTGGGTTTTGATTTATTGGTGGTTTATTCTACTGGCGTGCACAATATTTCTAACAACTGTAACGGTTATTTATATAAGAAATCGTGGGAGAAGTTTCAAAGTCAATTGAAGAGCTGGAAAATGATTACTGGAAGGAGCCGACCGAATTCCAGACGGACTTAATTGAAAAATGTTTCAGGTATCGAAAAATTAGTGTTAATCAATTGACAATTGAGCAAATTAGACTTCTGATTTCTCAGCAAATCGGACTTGAATATCTAATTGGACCCGCACTGATAAAACTTGAAAGAAATCCACTAGCGGAAGGAGATTTTTATAAGGGCGACCTACTGTCAGTTATCTCAAAAACACCAATCAAGATTTGGGGTCTGAATCGCAAAGAATTACGGACTTTTAAAAATCTTGTGGAAAATAATTCTGAAGTGTTAAAAGCTGGACTTGGAGAAAAGAGAATTGACGAAATAACTGAACGGATAAAAAAAGCCTATGCACAACACAACCTATAAACAATACGGGCTTCGAGCTTAATCGAAAGGTTTGCGTATTTTTATGAGGTCGCGAAATCTTTGTGATTTCGCTTTGCACAAGAAAAAAATAAATCAAAACCCAAAGATTTCGCTATGTGCGTGGCGGAAAGCAAACGCCAGTTTGCCCCCGCACTGTTCATAGCTCAACCGTTGTAGCTAATTATGAGAACGAAACAAAACCAATATTTTGAGAAGTGGTGGATTCCAGTTTTAGTTTATTTAGGAATTTTTGCAATTTTTTTTATTGGAGCGAAACTTGAAAGAAATTGGATAATTAATTTTTCAGGAATTTTAGTTATAATAAATTTTCTTGCCTCTATAATAACAGGAATTAGATGTATAAAAAAAGGAAAATGGTATTTTATATTTCCGATAATGGGTGTAGGTCTAATTGTCGTAGTTTCTACTTTTATACTTTTTGCTATAGGAAACATTGATTATTATGGCGCTAATAAAAAAATACCAGAAAATATAAAAATTTACGACCCCTATAATTTTTCACCTAAATCAGTTAAATACTTAAATTCAAATAGTGGATTAAGAATATCTGGATACGGAGGAAGTTATTCCTTTTATATAAAACACAGTTTTAAAGAGAAAGGTAATTTCTATTTAAAAGCGTATGAAATTACTTCAAATGAAAGACTCTCTGAAAAAAAATTAAACAAAAGGTTATATTCAGTAAATACTCTTGAAGAAAAATTATATAAAGGTTATTTCAAAATCTATGAAGGTTCTCAAAATTACCAATATGCTGGTAGAATTGAACTTTGGTTTAAACCTTTAGATGATAAAGATGAATATAAAGTTACAGAACAAAACTTTAAAATAACAGGATGGGAATCTTCTTGGTAAGGAGAGATAAATTATGAAATAAAAAACTAGCTACAACAGTGTATAAAAAACATAGGGCGGTTTAGGCTTGTCGAAAGTTCCGTATTTATTTATAAAGTCGCTAAATATAAAATATGGCATTTATAGTAGAAAAGATAAAAGCAAAATATTTATATTTAGCTAAGTAATAAACCGAAACGAAAGTGCTTATCACCTGCCCTACGTTTCTTATACTTAACGTTGAGGGAAATGACCTAAAGGCCGTGTTACTCCGCTGCAAAAAAACACGTACTGCATGAACAGCCGTTTTTTCACGACTCCCGTAACACTCATTTCCCTCAACGGTCCGGGCATGCCGCGACTTTAATCAAGGCCATCTTGCTTTTGCCGACTTTACTGCCTACTTTAGATAACTACACACAACTGGGCATATATTCCAACAGTCGCAGCAATCTTCCACTCGGGAGGCTGCGCCTACCGGAAGATATACCCGGACCGTTGTGCGTCATATTAAGCAACTTATAAATTAGAAAAGAAATATATGAGAAAAAAATTATTATTACTTGGATTCATTATTGGATTGAATTTTACACTTTTTGCTCAAGATATAAATATTAACGAAACCGAATTGGAGTCCGTTCTATGTAAGCAATGGGAAATTGAATATGCCCTTATGGGTGGAATGAAAGTCGGACAAATGCCCGGAGCATCTGATTTTGATTTTAAATTTCACCCTGATGGAAAGTATGACCTTATTCGAGAAGATGCCGATAATAGTGCTGGAATATGGACTTATAACTCGGACGGTAAATATGTGGAACTTTCGATTGAAGAAAAAGTAACTTCTCGCATTAAATATATAGACCAAAACAAACTTATTTTAACTCTTGTTTCTGGACAAAATGACCCACCAGGATTACCGAGTATGGAAGTACATTTCAAACCAATGTAACGCAAAAAATACGCCGCACAACAATGCCTATAATTAATGTGGGGTTTGGGTTTTAAAGCCAAGGTCTGTGTATCTTTATGAGGTCGCAAAATCTTTGGGATTTTGCTTTAGACAAGAAAAATTAAAACAAAACAAAAAGATTTGGCTACGAGCTGTGGCGGTTTAGGAATTGCTTCTTTGCTCCCCACACTAATCATAGCCTTACCGTTGAGGGAAATGACCTAAAGGCCGTGTTACTCCGCTGCAAAAAAACACGTACTGCATGAACAGCCGTTTTTTCACGACTCCCGTAACACTCATTTCCCTCAACGGTCCGGGCATGCCTACTTTAATGCCTACATTTTAGGTAAGCCTCCTATGTAATATGGATGGCTTGCTGGTAATCCAAAATAAAATTAAAACTTCTACTAAAGGTCGAAAAATTTAATCTTATAAGTAGTCTCAATTCCTCCTTATAATCATATTAGGCCTTCCTTGAGGATTATACTATTAAGAAACATCTTAAAACACTTTTTTAGGTTAGAATAAGGTTAGTAATAGATAATTACGATTTAACACATTTCAGCTCTCTTTTCTATTTTTATAGATACCAGACTATTGCGTAACACATACAACTTAGGTCTGCCAACAGACAGTAAGTAGCTGTGTCCATTAAAGAAGCAATATAATTACGCATATGAAAAGAAAGCATTTTTATTTTTTATTATTTCTAATGACAACATTA
Organism: Zobellia nedashkovskayae; assembly: GCF_015330125.1. NCBI lineage: Bacteria > Pseudomonadati > Bacteroidota > Flavobacteriia > Flavobacteriales > Flavobacteriaceae > Zobellia > Zobellia nedashkovskayae. Next base: position 3,942,425 of record NZ_JADDXR010000002.1, read on the forward strand.
CAATTTGTTGCGGCCCAAAACGACTGGGAAAACGAAACTATGTTTGAGCACAATAAAATGTATGCGCGTACTGCCAGTTATTCATTTAAAAACACGGCAGATGCTTTAACGGGAGATCGAGAAAAAGCAAGGGTAAAATCACTTAATGGTATATGGAAATTCAACTATGTTGGTGCATCTGAAAATCGCCCTACGGATTTTATGGCAACAGATTTTAATGGTGAAGGATGGAATGATATTACAGTACCTTCCAATTGGGAACTACAAGGTTTTGGACAACCCATTTATTCAAACATAATATATCCGTTTACGCCCAATATCTTAAACATCCCAAAAAGTCAACAGACTTATATGGGGCCTCTTCCTCCGCGTCCTCCTAAAATTTATAGAGATAACCCTGTAGGAAGTTATTATAGGGATTTTGAAGTTCCTACGGAGTGGAAGGAGCAGTCAATTATCATACATTTTGGGGGTGTTTCTTCGGCGTTTTATATTTGGGTAAATGGTCAAAAAGTAGGCTATAGTCAAGGGAGCAGACTTGCGGCGGAATTTGATATTACCGATTATGTGAAACCCGGAAGAAACAGAGTGGCTGTACAAGTATTTAGATGGAGCGATGGTAGTTATCTAGAAACACAGGATATGTGGCGTTTAAGTGGTCTTCACAGAGAAGTCATGTTAATGGCGCAACCTAAGGTATCACTCAACGATTTTTTTGTCAGAACTAAATTTGATTCCAATTTACAAGATGCGAAACTAGAGATTCGTCCAGAAATTTGGGTTAAAGACCATTCACCAGAGAATCTAGAGGGTTGGGAAATTACAGCACAACTCTATGATTCAGAAAACAAAGAGGTTTTAGATAAGCCACTTTCTGCTTCGGTAGAAGCTATTTATAATGAAAGATGGGCGCAACGAGACATAACAAAGTTTGCTTTATTAGAAGCAATGATCAAGTATCCAAGAAAGTGGTCTGCAGAAGACCCATATCTGTACCGTTTAGTGTTTGCCATAAAAAACCCGAAAGGGGAAGTGGTGGAAGCTAGAACCCATAGTATAGGTTTTAGACATATTGAGTTCAGTAAGGACAATGCGTTATTGATCAACGGGGAAGTAGTTAAAATAATAGGCGTTAATCGTCATGATCATCATCCAATACATGGCAAAGCCTTAACCAGGGAAGATTTGCGTAAAGATGTAGCGTTATTAAAGCAATTTAATTTCAATGCAGTTAGAACATCACATTACCCCAACGACCCATATTTCTATCAGTTATGTAATGAATATGGTATATATGTAATGGATGAGGCTAATATTGAATGTCATCATCTAGGAAGTTTTATTCCTCAACAGCCCAATTGGACAGCTCCTATTCTGAGCAGGGTAATTCGCATGGTGGAACGGGATAAAAACCATCCCAGTATCATCTCATGGTCTATGGGTAACGAAGCTGGTACCGGACCTGCTTTTGCAGCCGCCGCAGGTTGGGTCAAAGACTTTGACCCTTCACGTTTTATTCACTATGAAGGCGCTCAAGGAGATCCCAATGATCCTGATTATAAGGAAGGGGACGAAGGCCAAAAAGTTTTTAGGGGAGCAGCACACGCTAATCCTGATGACCCAAATTATGTTGATGTTTTAAGTAGAATGTATCCTGAAATTTATCAGCTAAAACACATGGCCACAAGTCCGCATATAGACCGACCTATAATCATGTGTGAGTATGCGCATGCCATGGGTAATTCTATTGGGAGCTTAGGTGATTATTGGGATTATATTAGAGAGAAACCAAATTTAATAGGAGGTTTTATTTGGGATATGATAGATCAAGGTCTAGAAAAAACCAATGCTAATGGAGAGAAATTCTATGCTTACGGCGGTGATTTTAGAGATGAACCCAATGACGAAAATTTTTGTATTAATGGAGTATTTACCCCGGATAGAAAGCCAAATCCGCATGCGTGGGAATGTAAATATATCTTTCAACCTTTTGCTTTTGAGGATGAAGACGTTTTAAACGGAAAAGTAAGAGTAATCAATCGCTTTAGTTTTACAGATTTGTCTTCTTATGATGTGAAATGGACATTATCAGAAAACGGGAAAGTCCTACAATCGGGGGATTTAAAATCACTTTCTACAGCAGCAGGAAAATCAACTGTAATCAATATTCCATTCAAGAAAATTTCGTTTAAAGAAAATGCCGAGTATTGGTTAAGGTTGAGTGTTCATGAAAAATCAAACCGCTTGTGGACAAGCAAAGGATACGAAATTGCAAAAGACCAAATAGTATTGAAACCTAGAAAACCATCTAGTGACTATGTTTCAAAATCCAAAAATGCAATTAGTGTTAATGAAACTAAAACCGAGGTTACAATTAAAGGAAAAGATTTTTCTGCAAAAGTTTCAAAATTTAACGGTCAATTGGTCTCTTATGAATTTCACGGAACCGAACAATTGGCATCTCCTTTACGGCCTAATTTTTACCGGCCACCAATAGATAATGATGTAAGGGGAGCAAGTAGAAAAGCATTTATAGCTTCCAGTAAAGTTTGGAAAGGCATGCACAAGCACTTAGCTGAAAATACAATTGTTGATTTTTCACAAACTGATAAATCGGTAAAAGTAAATGTTGGGCAAACATTTAAAAATGAAGTTAAACTTGAAATAACGTATGCCTTTTATACTGATGGGACGGCTACGGTTAAAATGGCTATGGACGCAGATAAATCCTTGCCAAACCTTATTCGTTATGGCGTAACAATGGGTGTTCCGGATACGCATAAAAACAGTTCGTTCTACGGAAGAGGACCTTGGGAAAATTATCTTGACAGGAAACTAGGGTCCGAGGTAGATGAATTTACTTTTAAAACAGATGATTTATTTTACAATTATATTCAGCCTCAGGAAAATGCAAATCGTTCTGATGTAAGATGGCTAAAGCTGTCTTCAACTACCAATAAATCCGGAATGAAAATTACGGGTGTCCCAGAGTTCGGGTTTTCAATTTGGCCATATTCCGCTTCAAATATAGAAGAGGCAAAACATCCTTATGATTTAAAAAGACAGGGGTTCTACACTTTAAATCTAGATTTAATTCAAATGGGAGTGGGGGGCACATTATCCGAAACCTTACCCAAGTATTTAATACATCCTGGAAAGTTTAGTTTTGAATTTATGCTAGCCCCGCTAATCAAATAATACAGTTAAAAAAACATTTATATTATGAAATATCCATTTAGTCACATCGGCATACCAACAACGGAAGAAAAGGATTGGGATGGGTTTTATGAGCCAGGAAAAATTCATTACACGGAATTTGATAAAGATGATTACAAAATTGAATGGGTGAAATTTGATGATGATAGTCCTATGCCAGAAATGATGCGAACATTGCCACATGTAGCTTATCTTGTAGATAATATAGAAGAAGCATTGGAGGGTAGAGAAATACTGGTTGATACATTTTCTCCCGGTGATGGTGTACGAGTTGCGTTCATAAAGCATAATGGGGCACCAGTAGAGTTTATGGAAATATCTAGCTAAGCTTATTTATTATAGAGCACTAAAGTTGAGGTAGAGTAGTGCCCTTATTGGTAATAATTAAGAGAGCAAACAATTTAAGGGTGGCCTTTGGAAATCATTTCAGTACCAAAATCAAATTATAAATTTAACTAGAGGATTATTTTATATAATCTTAGTTATATTTATTCTAATGATAGATTTAGAAAAACAATTAAAAAACCCTGTTTGGTATTCCTTAAAGGAAACCCATAAAAAATTTGCTATTGAACATAATGATGTTCAATTTTATAACCCTGAGATTTGTTCTTTTGGTGCATTCTTTGATGAAACAAAAACACGTAAAGCTTCAATTGCATATCTAAAAAACACAGATGATTTTTTCTTCGTTTCAGAGAATCAAACACCAATAATAGATGACACCAAAGTTTTACTAGAGAAAAAAATCGATGGTTGCCAAATGGTATTAAATAAGCTAACAGACATTTCAATAACTGAAAATATTGTCTTGTTAGGAAAAGAATTTATTGATGAAATCTATGAGTTAGTTTGGTTGGTTATGCCTGGTTATTACAAAAGAAGAAGTTTTGAAATGGGCAAATACTTTGGCATATTCAAGAATGGCAAATTAGTAGCTATTACAGGACAGCGCATGCAAACTAATCTTTTTATAGAAGTCAGTGCTGTGGTCACACATCCTGAATATACGAGACAAGGACTGGCCAAACAGTTAATTGCTCATACCACAAAAGAAATTTTAAAAGAGAATAAAACTCCTATTTTACATACAAATAAGGGAAATTTAGCAATTTCACTTTATGAAAAGCTAGGCTATGAGTTAACAAGAGATATGAACTGGTGGTCGTATCGTAAAATAAGTTAGCACTTAGTGGATAAAAGAAAAGTACTTATGACTCCTCTTGTTACCAGAAAAACGTATAAAATACTACTATGAGAAAAGCACTAGTGATTATTACATTATTTTTCTTTTACAATCTGTCAAGTCAAGAAGACAAAACATTGTTTGTATATGGTGGTCAAATAACAAAAGAATTCGTTAAATATACTGCGGAACTCACTAAAAAAGAAAATCCAAAAATCTGCTTTTTGCCAACTGGCACGGCAGACAGCGCATACTATATTAATTATTGGTATGAATTATGTTCAGATTTAAACATCGAACCAAAGGTTTTAGAAGTATGGATAAACTCATCAACACAGGATAAATCATTTGAAGAAATTCTATTAAGCATGGACGCTGTTATTGTGGGAGGTGGCAACACATTGAATATGTTGGCTATTTGGAAAGCCCAAGAGATTGATAAAGCACTAAAAAAGGCTTACGACCAAGGAATTGTATTGGCTGGCGGTAGCGCAGGTTCTCTTTGTTGGTTTAATGCTGGAACAACAGATTCAAGACCAAAAGAATTAACCATTGTTCAAGGCCTAGGCTTTCTTAAATATAGTCATTGTCCGCATTACCACTCGGAGGAATCAAGAAAGCCTTTGTATCATAAAAATATTTTAAAAAAGAAGCTTACAGCGGGATATGCTTGTGATGACAAGTCAGGACTAGTATTTTTAAATGGAGAACTTAGCAAAAGTGTTTCTATAGATACAGATTCGTTTTCTTATTTCGTCTATGATAAAGATGGAAAAATAGTAGAGAATAAGATAGAAACAGAAATAATTAAATGATTATGCAGTAGAAAGTAAGTTTAAATAAATGGTGATAACTAATTATCACCATTTATTTAAACTCAACTGTAACATTCTAGGAAATTCCTACATCTATCTTCAGTAAACTTCATACAGGAAGCTGAAACAATTCAAAAACATATTTAATTACCTAATCTTTATAAAATAATGGGTTCAAACACCTTCTTATAGTTGTTTACGCTGACTATAACAGCTTATCTTCCCCTTTAGGTCTTGTCTTAAATAGTATATATTGTTTCGTTTTTGATTGATTCGAATATGCTTAAAAACTAGTTCACATATTTTTTCAAACTATCTAATTAACCCTTCGTTGAATTGTAGGAAATGTTCTGTCGCTCAAACACCATTTTCTATCGGTGAGTGGAAAACAAACTTTTTTTTTTGCACCTATTATTTTTTTAGATATGCAATTTGTCCGCTAAAAATGGAAAGTAAACGAATATAGCGTGACTTGTTTTATGCTGCTATGAGGTATACCTAATTTTATAGTTAATTGTTGTCCTTAATTGGATAATAACAGACCCAAATCTTAGTACCTATGAAAAAACATTACGCTATGCAGCGCCTACTTGCATGCTTATTCGTCTCATTTACATTTACTGTATTCACAAATGCCCAAAGCTTTAATGCTACAGGGCTTAATGGCGAAAACCTTAACAATCCGACTTCTTTGGATTTTGGACCTAACGGTAAACTATACGTTTCTCAACAAGATGGGACCATTTTTGAGTACACGGTACTACGTGATAAAGCAGAAGCTGGTTCAGGAACGTATACTGCTATAAACGCTAACACTATTGCACTCGTTAAGACGGGTACGCCCAACCATAACGATGATGGCACTATAAATACAGCGAATGAACGTCAGGTTACAGGGCTTCTTGCCACAGGAACACAAACTGCTCCTATTCTTTACGTAAGTTCTTCTGACTCCAGAATAGGCGGTGGTGGTAGTGGTAATGATAAAAATCTTGATACTAATTCAGGAGTTCTTTCACGCCTTACTTGGACAGGAAGTGCATGGGACAAAGTAGATTTAGTAAGAGGACTTCCTAGATGTGAAGAAAACCATTCCACCAATGGAATGGAAATTTTTGAGCGTAACGGTACTACTTACTTGTTACTACAACAAGGAGGTAATGCAAACAAAGGAGCTCCTAGTAATAATTTTGCAGGTACTTCGGAAACCTATTTATCTGGTGCTATGTTGCTTGTCAATTTGACACAATTAGAGCAGATGGAAGCCTCAAACGGTGGCCCTTATATAGATACGCGCCAGGGTACTACAAAATATATTTATGACTTACCAACGTTAAACGATCCAGAAAGATTAGATATAGATAATACACATTCTAGTTTTCCATATACTGCTGGGCATCCATTGTATAATTCTACTATAGATTTGGGTGATCCTTTTGGTGGAAATAATGGGTTAAACCAAGCATTTCCAGAAGTTGGCGGTCCCGTACAAATTTTCTCTACTGGTTGGAGAAACGGTTACGACGTTGTAATAACAGCGGATGGTAGAATATATTCTGTTGATAACGGACCGAATACAACTTGGGGAGGTTTACCCGTAATTTATGATAGTAACGATCAGTTCAAAGGCGACCAAAGTAATACAACCTACAACCCAGCTGCCGGAGATTATGTAACCAACGAAATTAATGAAGTGGGTAGTAGCGGTCATGGAGATGCCCTACATTATGTTGGTAATATTACGGATACTAATGGCAGCTACTATGCAGGCCATCCTGCTCCAATTAGAGCTTTCTCATCGCGCGCAGGAGTAAAAGTATATACGTTTGATGGCTCTAATTGGGTGCTTTCTGCTAATCACAATTTTGGTACGTTGCTCACTGGAGTTTCAGGATATTTCAACACGACTTTCGATATTTCCGATTTTCCAGATGACCCCATACAAGGAGAATATCTAGCAACAGCCACCTCAGACCCGCGAATGCGAATTTTTGATATCGTAAACTCTTCTACAAACGGTATGTGTGAATATACCGCCAGTAATTTTGGAGGAGCGATGCAGGGAGACCTTTTAACGGCTTCCTTTAATGGTAAAATAAATAGGTATCAATTGAACGCAAGTGGCAATGGTATTTTATCTAAAAACAATAGTTTCCTTACCGGTTTTGGCTCCACACCTTTGGATGTAATCGCGCAAAGTGACACAGACCCTTTTCCTGGTACAATATGGGCCGCTACCTATGGCGCAGATAATATTACGGTTTTTGAACCAACTGATTTTAGCGAGTGTATAGATCCTAGTGATCCGGAATATGTAGGTTCGGAAGATTATGACTCCGATGGGTATTCAAATGATGATGAAGTGGCGAACGGTACCGATATTTGTTCAGGAGGTAGCCAACCGAATGATTATGATGGCGATTTTATATCCGACTTGAATGATCCGGATGATGACAATGATGGTATCCCAGATAGCCAAGATGCATTTGCTATAGATGCTGATAATGGTACTACAACAAACCTACCTATCGATTATCCGTTTTGGAACAATGATCCGGGAACAGGATTTTTTGGTCTTGGTTTTACCGGTTTGATGTTAGATACAAGTGGAAATACCGAATACCTTAATCAATACGACGAAAACAATCTATCTTTTGGAGGGGCTGGTGGTAAAGCCACAATTGATGCAGTTACATCTGGTACTGCATATGAAGGTGCAAACTCTCAAAAGAATGCTTTTCAGTTTGGGGTAAATTTAACCACCAACTCAAAACCGTTTACCATACATTCCAAAATTGAGACACCTTTTGCAAACGTTTCTTCTGCAACAGGTCTTTCATATGGTATATATATCGGTAACGGAGACCAAGATCATTATTTAAAGGTAGTAGTTGCAGATGGCTTAACGGAGAATGATAACCTTTATGGTTTTGAGGTTGTAAAAGAAGATGGGGCTTCTAACGTTACTTCTCAAAAATATGATGTAACCGGGCTCAAAGGAGCAACTTCCGTAGATATTTACATTAATATAAACCCCACTGCAAATACGGCTCAACCGTACTATTCTGTGGACGGTGGTGAAAATGTAATTTTATTGGGGAATCCTATTGTATTGCCTGTTGAGTTACTAAATCCAAACGATGCCAAAGGTCTGGCAGTAGGTCTTATTTCTACTTCGGGGTCTGGAGAAGCTTTTACAGCAACATGGGACTTTTTAAAGGTGACCGAAGATGCGGAAGCAAACCTTGTACTTTCAGAAAACCCAGTAGATTACGGTGTTTTGGAAACAGGATCAGACCAAGTGCAACTTATTCCTACGCTTACAAATGAAGGTGGTCCATCAACTGGAGCTATAGAAATTACCGAGGTTAACATTACAGGTATTGATGCTACACTTTTTAGCCATAATTTGACATTACCATTAGTAATAGGGCCTGGAGCAGACAAAACATTGCCCTTAAATTTTTTCCCGAATGATATTTCAGGAATCAAAAATGCTAATTTGCAAATCGTTCATAACGGCGCAAACTCTCCTTTCATTGTTCCCTTAACGGCAATTCTAGAAGAATTTATAGCGCCTAATTATACCATAGTTGCTAGAATAAATGCAGGAGGTAACTCCGTAACCGCCACTGACGGTAATATAGACTGGGAAGCCAATTTAGGTAACGGCGCAGCTTCAGGAAGTAGCTATTCCGTAAATACGGGAACCATTCCAGGAGGCACAAATACTTTTCTTTATGAAAATAGACATACATCTGTTCCTGATTATATAGACGAAACTACATTCAACGCATTGTATGGCAAAGAACGTTATGATGCCACTAGCGGGCCTGAAATGGAGTTTAAGTTGCCAGTGCCCAATGGAAATTATCTAGTAAATATTTATACAGGTAATGGATATGGCCCAACAAATAACATTGGCGCACGAGTATTTGATATATCATTAGAAAATGAAATCAAAGGAGATGATATAGATGTAGTTGCCCTTTTTGGAGGTAATGGGAACGTGTTCAATGCAGGTATGCTCTCGTATCCCGTTACGGTAGCAGATGGAGAACTGAATATATTATTCGAACATATTGGAATTGAAAACCCAGTTTTACAGGCCATAGAGGTTATGGCAAGTACTACGGCGAATGATCCTATTTCCATAACTCCCATTGCTGATCAATTAAACGCAAGTGGTGACCAAAGTGCCTTAACCATTTCGGCAATAGGTGGGGATTCGGAAGAAAACTTTACATACGCTATTTCCGGTCAACCAGAAGGCATTGATGTTGAGACTACCAACGGACAAATATTCGGTACAATAGCAACAAATGCAATTACGGGAGGGCCCAACAATGATGGTGTCTATAATGTAACCATAGTGGTAAGTAAACCGGGGTCTGTTACTAAGAGTATTTCTTTTGTATGGACTATAGAGAACCTATTGTGGAAAGATAAAGAGGAAGACGAAAATTATACGGCTCGCCATGAATGTTCGTTGGTACAAGCAGGGGATAAGTTCTATTTAATGGGTGGTCGTGAGAACGCAAAAACCATTGATGTATATGATTACACTACAAATACATGGACCCAAATTCCAAATTCACCTCCAGAAGAATTCAACCATTTTCAGGCAACTGAGTATAAGGGATTGATATGGGTGATAGGAGCTTTTAAGAGTAATTCGTATCCTAACGAAGAGCCGACTGAGTATGTTTGGGCTTTTAACCCAGCTAATGAAGAGTGGATTCAAGGACCCGAAATACCTGAAAACAGAAGAAGAGGGTCTACTGGTTTAGTAGTTTACAATGACAAATTTTACATATCTGGCGGGAATACCATTGGCCATAATGGCGGTTACGTTAGCTGGTTTGATGAGTACGATCCTAGTACTGGTATTTGGACTCCCTTAAGTGATGCTCCAAGAGCAAGAGACCATTTCCATGCAGGTGTAGTTGATAATAAAATGTATTTAATGGGAGGTCGTCTTTCAGGAGGTGCCGGAGGTGTTTTTAGTCCAACAATTTCAGAGGTCGATGTTTATGATTTTAATTCAGGTACGTGGAGCACACTTCCAACAAATCAAAATATACCAACACCAAGGGCAGCACCTATAGTAGCTACATTTAATGGTAAACTTATCGTTGCTGGTGGAGAAGTAGAGAATCAAGAGGTCTATGGTCAGGTAACCTCTAATGCGCTAAAGATTACGGAGCAGTACGATCCTATTACTCAAACATGGACACGTTTACCAGATATGAACAACGCAAGGCATGGTACGCAAGCCATAGTTTCTGGAAACGGTTTGTTTGTATTGGCCGGTTCACCTAAACTAGCTGGAGGCAACCAGAAAAATATGGAATTTTTAGGCGAAGATTTACCTGTTGGTTCAGCTAGTATAGCAAGTGCATTATCCATTCCTGAGGTTGTCAACCTTGAAGTGGGTGATTCTAAAACCTTTGATATAGAAATAACAGGTGGAAACATAGGAATGTTTATCCGCTCTATAGAATTAACTGGTGCAGATGCCGCCAATTATACAATTACCTCTGGTAATATAGAAAATGTGTTTTTAGATGCGGAAAGTATACGTCAGTTAACAGTTTCTTTGAACGATTCTGGAGAGGACACAAATGCTATTTTAACCATTCATTATGGAGCGTCATCATCGGTAGATATTATTCTAAGGAATGGAGAAAGTGTTTCTAATATTATTGATCCTGGAACGCAGTACAATGCAGAAGGGGATGAAGTATCATTACAAATCCTAACTGAAGAAACAGAAAATAATGTAACATTTAGCGCAACTGGACTTCCTCCAACCTTAATAATCGATGCAACTACTGGTATTATAAATGGAACAGTAGTTTCTTCTAATAACTCAGGTGACGGAGCTTTCCTTGAGGAAAATGGTCTAATTGTTATTGAGGCAGAATCTGGGAATTTAGAATCCGGATGGGTTGAAACTACCTTAAATGGTGCTACTGGAATCTTGGCAACTACAAATAACTTTAACAGTCAAAACGGTGGAACTATTCCTTATCAAATTACCGTAAGTACTCCAGGTGTTTATAAATTCGATTGGAGAAGTTTCTATAGTGGCGAATCTGCAACGGACGAGAACGATAACTGGTTACGTTTCCCTAACAATGAAGATGTCTGGTTCTTTGGATATAAAGGAAATCCTGTAGACGAGGCTAGTCTAATCTCAAATGTACAGGGTGACCAACTAAATGTTGTTTTCCCAAAAGGAAGCTCTAGAATTACAGTTGGACCAGATGGCACAACTCCTGAAGGTAGTAGTAGTAATGGTTATTTTAAAATATACAGAAGCGGTGGTCTTTCTGAAACTTATGATTGGCAGGCTAGAACAAGTGATAACGATTCACATGATGTATACGTTTGGTTTGTGAATCCTGGTACGTATACCATGGAGGTTTCGGAACGTTCGGCTGGGCATGCTATTGATAAAATGGCACTTTACAAAGTAGATGGACCTACATATTCAGATAACCAATTGACGTCTGCAAATGAATCTAGTAGGGCAGGGGACAATGCAAACGTTGGTGATAATAGTCCATATAATGTTACAGTTACCGCTACAGATAATAACGACCCAACAAACAAAAGTGATGTTGAATTTACATGGGTTATAAATGACACTGGAAATCCTGTAGCTATTGCAAGTGCTACACCACTTGAAGGTCAAGCTCCGTTAGAAGTCAACTTTATCGGTAGTGAATCAACGGATGATATTGGAATTGTAGATTACAGTTGGGAGTTTGGCGACGCACTTTTTTCTACTTCGGACTTGGCAGACCCTACGTTTACGTTTAATGACGCAGGCACATACAACGTGTTGTTAAGGGTTACTGATGGTAACGGTAATCAAAATACGGAAGCTCTTGTCATTACTGTTACTGAACCAACATCTCATGTTATTACCGCAATTGCGGGTGAAAATGGAGTAATATCTCCAAACGCCGAAGTAGAAGTAATAAATGGAGCAAATCAACAATTTAATATAATTGCAAATGCGGGGTATAAAATTGCTGACGTATTGGTGGATGGGGTATCACAAGGAGCGGTTGAAAGCTTCACTTTTGAGGCGGTTTCCTCTGAGCATACTATTGAAGCTTCCTTCGAAGAAATTTTCAAAGTAATTATGTCATCTTCCAGTTTAGGAGGAACAATATCCCCAAGTGGTGCTGTTTCTGTTGCGCAAGGAGAAGACCACTGGTTTACCGCGGCTCCAAATGAAGGTTATAAGTTCGCTTATTTTATTGTGGACAATAGCTTTACGGTAGGAGAACCTACTTATGCGTTTGAGAATGTTAATGACAACCATACTATTGAAGCTGTGTTTACAGAAATTGGTGTTAACCAGTTTACAATTTCAGCTACTTCAGGTGAGGGAGGAATGATAACGCCCGATGGAGAGAATACAGTTGTTGAAGGTGAAAGTATTCGTTTTTCAGTAACAGCCAGTGATGGGTATGAAATAGATAAGTTAATTGTGGACGGTAAAAGCTTACTAGGTCTATCTGAGTATACTTTTGAGGATATTTCAGAAAACCATACGTTTGATGCGGTTTTTAAATATACTGGAGCAATTAAGACATATACCATAACTGCCACAGGAACTGAAGGTGGTGAGCTTTCTCCATATGGTGCGATTGAAGTAGCTAAAGGTCAAGAACAGGATTTTATAATAGTACCAAACGAAGGTTACCGCTTGGTGGATATTTTAATTGACGAAGTCTCAACAGCCCTTGTTGAAGAGTATAAGTTCGCAAACTTAGTAGAGAACCATAGCATTCATGTAGTTTTTGAAAAAATAGATAATAACCCACCAAAGGCATTTGCTGCAGTAGATATCAAAGAAGGAATAGGTCCACTATTGGTTAATTTTGATGGAGATAAATCCACGGATGATACTGGTATTGCAAGTTATTCTTGGGATTTTGGAGATGAATCACTTCTATCCACTGGTTTCGAAGTTTCCCACACTTATATTGAAGCAGGTGTTTATACTGCAACCTTAACCGTCATTGATGATAATGGTGAAGTTGCAACAGATTCGATTACAATTACCGTAAATGATTCTTTGACTGATAGTGAAGTTTTAAAGGAATTCAGGTTATTTCCGAATCCAGCTTCTGTTAACGTATCGCTTAGTTTTGGAAAAGTGGTAGACTTAGACACCATATCAATTTATGATATGAGCGGAAAGTTAGTTCTGCATGTTAATGCTAAAGATGTGAATAAGGGTAGAAATTATGAGCTTAGCGTCATTAATTTATCTTCTGGTTTATATCTCGTAAGAACTATAGATATGAATGGTGATGAAATCAATAAAAGACTGTTGATTCAACGATAATAGTAAAAGTAAATTTATAAAAAAAGCAAAGACTTTAATTGGTCTTTGCTTTTTTTGCTTTAAGTAGAAACTTCAGTATTTGTAAATTAAAAAGGGGCCAATGTTTGGCCCCTTTACTAATTCAATAAAAAAATTAATTTAGAATAACCTTTCCGGTTAAAACCTCTTTCCCATTAGAGATATTCAACACATAAGCACCTTTTGCATATGGAGATAAATCCATCTGGATATCACCATCTACAGCCACGGTCTGGGAAGCTACTTTTCTACCTGAGAAATCAATAAGATCCAATTGCATTCCTGACAACATTCCAGTAACGGTAATGACACCATTTGTTGGGTTAGGGAAAATACGGAACACTTCCATATCTAATTCGCCTTCCATAGGAATAGCTATTTTGGAAGCTATATTCTCTCGAGTTACATTAGAATTTCCTTCTTCAAAAAGCGAAGACACTTGTTGTTTGGTCAATGAATTATTGAACAACTTTACATCATCAATAGCTCCTTCAAAATATTCATCGCTCCAACCTGACCATCCTATCCAAGCGACATCTTTATCTTTCAAGGTGCCAGAGAACGCTTCGCTATGAATATTTTCACCGTTTATGTACCAACGCATTTCACTGCCATCAAATGTGCAGGTAATCATTTGCCAGACATTGTTTTGAATAGTCCCTTCACTAATTAACTTTCTACCACTCTCATTGGTAGTGACTTTAAAAGCAAGTTGACCCTTATCTATAAACATCATAAAACCGCCAGCAGTACTGCTACCTATAATGCCTTGGTAGCTACCCTCTGCATTGCTAGGGTTAACCCATGCGGATACAGAAAAACTAGATTCCAAATTATTGTCAATATCCAGTAAATTAATATGGTCGTCCACTCCGTCAAATACCAATGCACCTTCTATTTTACCATTGGTCTTATCCTTATCGAAAGTTACGCCACGATCAAGTGCACCATTAAGATCTTGTCCACTAGCATCGTTTGCGATTATGCCATTTAATTCATCTAGCGGCCAATGACCTACTAATCCAGTAGTTTTTTCGATAATGACATCATCAACGACTATTGGAGCGATTTCTTCGTTTCCAAAAATTTCAATAGCATTTATGATTGGATGTCTAGTTCCTCCATCAGAGGATAAAGAAGAGAAATCTATATCTAGTTTTCCATCAGTAACATTTACCGTATGCGTCTTTGTGAGTAGGGCCTCAGCTCCAACCTGGGCAAAAACATCAAGATTGTCTTCCGCCAATACTCCTTCTAAACGTACATCAAATACCCGGTTACCTACGTCGCCACTACCGCCATCTGTAGCTCCAAACCACAATTCCGCAAAATGAAGCTTCACAGTATATTCCCCATTTTTTAAAGGAATATCATAACCCAACACTTGGGAACGACTATATCTGAAAGTTTTGAATGGGTCATTAAGGCCCGTTTGCGGCCTGTCTAAGGTGAGACCCGCATCAGAATAATTATCAGCAGAGAACGTATCTCCATTAAGCGTCATCTCGTCACCACCAGAATTAATTCGTAGAACAAAATCATTATTTGTTTCAGTTTCTGGTACTTCTGCTTTTGGCTCCTCCTTAGGCTCTTCTATTATTGGTTCTTCTGCTTTAGGCTCTTCTTCCTTAGGCTCTTCTACTACTGGTTCTTCTACTTGTGGCACTTCTACCACTGGTACTTCTACTTCAGTTTCTTCTTCCTCAATCTCTTCTATAGTATCAGTTGACTGAATTCGATAAGCCCAGTTTTTTGTGCGATCATTATTTGGTAAAATAGGTGGTTTCATTGTACCACTGCTACTAGTGGTAATATTACCTGCAGAAATCCAACCTCCATTGGTAACGTCCCACCATTGATATTGATATGTTGTAGACGCTATAAGATTTTTAAGTGAGGGAAGTGCTTTTGCATTATCCCTAGAATCAGCAGTAAAAAATCCTAGAGCAAACGATTTATCATCAGCTATAGCTAACGTATGTAAATAGTCTTCGCTGTCGCTTAGATTCGTATCTGCTGCCGGTACCAATTTAGCATAATTGTGGTCTGAATCTAATATAAAACTTTTTAGATGACCCATAGACTGCGATTCAAATTGCTTTAAAGCATTAACCTGAGGGTCATTACTAGGCACTATGGTACCTCCATCTACAGAACTCCTTGAGGTTGAAGTTGCTGCTCCTGCATACCACGCATCTCCCCAAGCGTGGCCTGCTAAGCCACCACTCAATACGGAACCATACATCTGCATTTGTGCCATGGTGGTATCATTCATACCTGCATTGATTTCATTCCCAGAATGTAAGCCCCAGCCTGGATAAAATGGTTCCAAATTAAGAGCAGGTTTAGCCGGTTGATTATGATATATATTCCGAAGCCACTCATGCATGGTTTCATCTCTTTCTGCATTACTAACGTTTTGTATATCAAGAGCAGTAGGTATATCTCTTTCCCAATTATTTAGAGATGTGTTAAAAGACATTGCCGTTCTAGGCTGACCATAAGGCATTCTATAGTCACCCATCTTAGCATACAACTTACTATTTGCATCACTAACTATTTGTTCCCATTTAGGATATATTGATGACTGGCTGTCATGATGTACCCAACTAAAAATCATATTATAACAACCATAACGCGCCCACAAATAACGCACATAGTTATAAAAAGCTGCTTTTTCTTGCGTTGTACCTAAATACCAAAGTTCGCTTCTTCTTACGGTTTCAAATAAAGTTACAAATCCTTGATCGGATAAATGCTGCATTCGCTTATCCACTGATTGCCAGTACTCAGGTTTAATATTTAGGTAGTCTACTTGCCCTGTACTTTTTAACTCGAAAGGACCCTCTCCGTTGGGACCTGTTTTCTTATGATGTGTTTTTTCTGCCCACAATTCAGTATAGCTATCATTCGGAAAACTAGCAATTACATTAAGCCCATTAAATCCCTGACCTTTTCTTGTTTTCACATAGTCTTGAAAAGATATACCGCTAATATTATTCGCTGTACTAAAACCAAATACTTCTGTTAAGGCTGACCAAGAAGTATCTGCAGTATAAAAGAATGGGGTACCGTCTGCGTACTCCAAAGTTCTATTATTGGATGCTACTCTTATAAAACCTCTTTTATTGGGGTTACTACTTACATTCGCGGCAACAGCAGTAAATGAACCACTTCGTCCAATAAAACTCCGATCCGCATTTTCAACAGTTTCATTGATAACTTTCCAAGTCCAGGTACCAGGTGAAGTAGGCACTAGACGAACACGAAAGACATTTCCACCATCCCAGAATACGGGTATACGGTATACTTCACTTGATGAACCTTCTTTTTTTAATTCAATCCATACATCTACATCCATGTATGCGTTACCGTAATTCACTTGGCTATTGAATTCTACTTCAACAATATCCATGACAGCATAGCTGTCATTTTGAGCAAAGACAATACTTGTCATGCTACAAAACATTAATACTAAAATGAGTTTGTACTTCGTAAACTTTTTTGAAATCATCGGGGGTGGGGGATTTTATTTATTAAATTAACGTCAGTTTGACGCAAAAAGTTGCTAAATTATATAGAAAAAAGCAGATTAAATATTATAATGAGATATTACATCATGGTTTTTTACCTATTGCATTACAACAACTTTCCGTCCTATGTACGTTTCTTAACAAGAATTTGGCCTTTTTGTCGAAAAGATTTTGATTTCTAGCGCTGAGAAATACATAAAAATTTCTTTTTTAACCCCTAATGAAGAATGGTTGTAGCTAACCGCTATTAGTAAATAAAGTATTGACAGGAGATGTCAGTGAAAATTTTGAGAAGATAAAGATATTAATAAAATTATAGTTCATAAATACGGCCAATTCATGAGTATTATGAATTGGCCGGTTTCAATAAATTATAAAATGATCTGAAGAAACTTTTGAACTAAACTAATTCTTTGGAAGCTTTTGGATAATCTGTATACCCTTTTGCACCTGTTGTGTAAAA
Source organism: Zobellia nedashkovskayae (assembly GCF_015330125.1). Classification (NCBI taxonomy): domain Bacteria; kingdom Pseudomonadati; phylum Bacteroidota; class Flavobacteriia; order Flavobacteriales; family Flavobacteriaceae; genus Zobellia; species Zobellia nedashkovskayae. Next base: position 3,960,027 of record NZ_JADDXR010000002.1, read on the forward strand.
AGTATCTTGGTCCCATTCTGCTAACTCTAAGTTGTTTTTAAAGCGTTCTACTAAATCTGGATTAGAAATGTATAGTTTACCGTATGCCACTAAATCAGCATAGCCTTCTTCTATTACTTTATTTCCTTTTTCTTGGTCAAATCCAGAGTTAATCATCAATGTTCCATTGTACAAGGGTCTAAAATGTTTCGCAATTTCTTTTACTGCAAAAGGTACTTCTGATACATCTGTAAACGGTTCTGATAAATGCACGTATGCCAAATCATAATCGTTTAATTTTTTAATAATGTATTCAAACGTTGGAATAGTTTCTTCATCCACAGTCATTCCAAACATACCATCTAATGATGGATTAAAACGAGCTGCAATTTTATTTTCTGGAATAACTTCTTTCATCGCATCTAGAACTTCAAAAAAGAAACGAGTTTTGTTTTCAATGCTACCACCATAGTCATCCGTTCTTGTATTAGAACATCCATTAAAAAATTGATGAAATAAATAACCATTAGAGGAATGTATTTCTACACCATCAAAACCTGCTTTTACCGCATTTTCTGCTGCTTTTTGAAAATCTTTAACTGTAGTTTTAATTTCCTCAATAGACATCTCCTTAGGTATAACCGTATCTTTAAACCCCTCCAGTGTAAATGATTTAGCGTTTGGGTTTATAGCCGATGCGGATAAGGGTAATTTGCCATTATGAAAATCGGGATGAGATATACGCCCTACATGCCATAATTGGATAAAGATTTTTCCGCCTTTATCATGAACACGTTTGGTTACTTTTTTCCAACCTTCAACTTGCTCTTCTGAATAAATACCTGGCGTGTGAATGTAGCCCACAGCATCAGGGGAAACTTGTGAACCCTCTGTAATGATCAACCCTGCAGAAGCTCTTTGCTCGTAATACAAACCCTGTAAATCATCAGTGGGTACATTACCTTCGTTGTCTGCTCTACTGCGGGTCATAGGAGCCATAACCACTCTGTTCTCTAGGTTAATCTTCTTGTTATATGGTAATAATAAGTGTTGTTTGCTCATGTTTTTACTCTTTTTAATTAACGTAATAATAGGTCCAAAAATCTAGTAACAAATGATTGTGTAATTGTAATTTCACAAATTGATTGCCGGGAGTATTCAAATATACTTGCCCGAACATCAAATTTATATAAATCCGTTTTTGGAGCGTCTGACCATCGTCATAAATGGTATAAAAAATTAAACCAATATTCAATAAATTGTAATAGTCGTTATAAACTTTAAACCTATCAGTCTATTTCAAATTATCATTAACATTACGGTTGTTGATATTTAGTATTGGTAGAGTAGAGGATTAGCTTATTGATTTATAATAAAAAAGACGGTTGTTTTCACTTCAATTTTGCTTGGTAAACAGTGCTATACTTTTTCCTCGTAGTTTGATTCAAAAATCCGGTATTTGAAAAGACCCACGACCACTGCTCCTCCAATTCCATTACCCAGTAATGCGAGGAAGAGAAACCACAAATAATCCAAAAAAGAAATACTACTAGAATGTAGAAAAGCTCCAAAGACTTCTATATTGCCCACAATACTATGGTGAAATCCTCCAAAACCTATAACACCTGTTATCATAATTATTAGTACCACACGCGTAAGGGAATTCATGGTACTGTTTAATAACCAGGTTAACAACCCCATTAACCAACCAGCGACTACCGCACTCAGTAGGAGTACCCATGAATCTTGGTCAATTACATGGCCACCAATTTCTACCATAGTTTCTTGTGTAAAAAGATTAAGGTGAGGTGCAAGGATTCCTATAAAAAGGGCAAATATGATACCTCCTATTACATTACCAAGAATGACTAAACCCCATATACGAAACAACGCCCAAATACTACGCTGGCCATTAAGTACAGGCAATGCCAATACGGATGTCTGCTCAGTAAATAGAGCTGATTTCCCAAGTATTACCAGAATGAATCCAACGGGATAAACGGCACTAAAAAGTTTGAAAATGATATCAGTTTCCAAAGTACCGTTCAGTAAAAAGAATAGAGCGCAGATAAGAAAATAACTAAACCCAATTTCCAGCCCGGCAATGAACGCACTGAGAAACATAGCTTTATTTTTTACCTTGAATATCTCTTCTCCCTCATGTATAACACGACTAAGAATTTCGCTGTATTCATTACCACCCTTTACTTCATTGGATTTTTTTTCCAATTCTTTCTGGTGATCTTCCTGGTTTTTATGCTCTGTCTCCATGCTTTGATTGTTGCCTTTAACGTACTTCATTGTAATTTACAGCTCAATATAAGGCTTTGGAGCTAATAGGAAATAATAGTAAGCTCTTATTAAGAACAACTACCAAGTACTTATTATTTACATATGCTTTTACCCAGTTGTGGGCCAGCCCATAATTTCATCATGAATCTCTTTTGGTGTACTTTTTCTACTTTCTGCTATACTATCAATTATGGAGTAAAAACTTCCTTTCTTATACACGGTGTCTTCAACTTCCAAATCTGGGTAATGAGAAAGATATTCATCACGAACTGCCAGCCATTGTTCTTCTAACTGTGGGTTATACTCCATTGTATTTACTCCGCCATTATTAACGGGTTTTCCAATTTTTTCACCTGATTTTTCATTGGTTTCTTTAATATACTCTTCCTGACTTACACCATGATTTTGAGGAACATCATTTTCTAAGCCTCCATAGGGTTTGTCTTTATCTAACCTTTTATTTTCTGTAATCATCTGAAACGTTTTAAATTTATGTTTGTAATACAGATTAAAGTTAGGAATTGGACAGTATTCTACTTGCTCATACGATTTTTTAAATAACCTTAAAAGCATATATTACATTTCAAAAACGTGCTAAAGACGCTAGCTTTGTTTTCGGCAATTGCTTGCTTCTCAAACTAAATTATCACAAATGGTACTATTAATTTTGGGGAGTAATTAAAATAGGTGGTTTAAAGAAAAAAACTTAAGGGCGATAAATGAATTTAGAAGTAATAATTGATGCCATTTGAACCTTATATTATAAAAAAAGTACAAACAGAAATTAAAAAAACAGCGTTTTCTTGTTCAGCCAATACTAATGAACAAATTAATAGCGAAAGACTAGATTAAATAAGCTATACAAGCATGAATCTGAATTGAAATAAAAGTATTCTCTTTCGTTTATGTGGTAGCAAGAAGCGGGTGGTGCTGCTTCCTTTATTTTAACTAAATTATTTATGTGCGGAAATAGGCTTTATTGAAAAATGCTATACTTGGACAAATATGAAGAATGAAAATACGAGGTGATTCGTGGCTCACACAAGGTCAATATTTATACATTAACTTTTCTCCCATAAATCTTATTGTAAACTAAATCTATAGATTTATGAAACTCACTTTTCGTAAAAGGTTTACTAATAAAATCTACACAGCCAAGTTCCCTGGCCACTGCTTCAAAATCCTGTTTTGTAGAACTTGATATAAATGGCATGCGATTACCGAACATTTCAAGAAAAGAAAGTCCGTTCATACCTGGCATTTCTATATCGGACATAACAACTTGCGGCTTAGCTATTTGTATGTGTACCCATGCATCGTAGGAATCTTCAAAAGTGAGTACACTGCGCACTAATGGGTGTGTTATGGCTAGTTTTTCAGCTAATGACAGCCATAATGTAGAGTCATCAACAATAATTAATTCAAGTCTCATAAAAAAGTCAAATTTGGGGTTTGAGGAGTGCAAATTACCCTATTAACTCTTCATGAAAAATTAATTCGGATGTATAGCCAGAAAACTATCTTCATATGTTGAAATGCCTCTTTAAAGAGCTGTACATCAGCGGGAATTTATATCAATAGGAATTCAACACCAACAACAATGTGCAACAAAAAAAGATTCTTTACACCCTAAAAATTCAGGTATAAAGAATCTTGATATCATGGGTAGTAAACTATTATCTAAACTGCTATATTGTTTCAACCTTAATCAAAGTATGATTGTAGCTCCTTTTTCATATTCTCCCATTGGGTTTTATCTCCACTAATAACTTGCCCAACTTCTTTTAATTTAGAAGTTCCAAAACCTATAGCTTGTTTTATACCAATATGCGGAGGTAGGGATAAAGCACCGCTACTAACTACAGCATCTATAATAAATGGTTTTTTACTATTTCTAGCCTGTAGTACTGCAGCATCAATATCTTTGGCATGTTCTACACGTACACCATCTCCGCCACATAATTTAGCATACTCTGCAAAATTGACATTGGTTTCATGCAATGCGTCTAAACTAGCGGCTAAGCCTACTTGTTCCATTTCTAGTTTTACAAAGCTTAATTCAGAATTATTGAAGATGAGCACTTTTATGGGGAGTTCATATTTAACGGCCGTAATAAAATCTTGCATCGCCATATTAAAAGCACCATCACCACTTAAACACCAAATTTCTTTCTTAGGATTGGCCATTTGTGCTCCAATTGCAGAAGGCAAGCCCACCGCCATAGAACCGTGATTAAAAGACCCAATCAAGCGTCTTTGGCTATGAAAAGATATATGGTGAGCCGCCCATATTGCCGATGTTCCTGTTTCTACAGTAAAAATAGCATCATTGGAAGCATATTCATTTACTAAATCTGCAAAAATCTGAGGGTGTAAAGGTTCATTCTCACGAGTAGGAGAAGCTTGTTCCTTCATATTCTTTCTCCAGTCTTCAAAACTATTTCTTAGCTTAGTAACAAAACCGGTATCCTCTTTCTGTTCAATTTTTGGATTTAGGATTTCTAAGAATGATGAGATATCACTCCAAACTCCAAGAGATACAGATGTTCTATTACCTATATTTTCCTGTCGGATATCTACTTGTATCGTTTTTGTATCATGGGGAAGGAAGTCAATATAAGGAAAATCGGTCCCTAGCATCAATAGCAAATCGCACTTCATGACAGCATTGTAACCAGATGGGTTTCCTATTAATCCCGTCAATCCTACTACGTTATCTGTATCGTGGTCAAAAATATCACTGGCACGTAGACTATGAGTTATAGGCGCATTCAGCTTTTTCGATAATTCAATTACCGCAGCTCTACTTTCCCGACATCCATCACCAGCTAAAATACCTACGGTTTTGGCACCATTTAAAAGCTGGGCAGCTTCCACAACTACAGATTCCTCTGGAACCAAACGAGAAACATATTGCTTAATAGGATGTACAAATTGCTGATTATCGGCTTTCATTTCAGCTACATTTGCTGGCAACTCAATTCTACAAACGGCATTATTGGCCATAGCAATTTTAATGGCGCGTTGTATGACCATTGGGGCTTGCTCAGGAGTTTCAATAATTGCCTGATAATCACAAACATCATCAAAGACCTTTTTCAAATCTACTTCTTGAAAGAAACTAGTTCCCTGTTGCTTTTGATTGATTTGACCTGTTATAGCAATAACCGGAGTGCGCTCTTTTTTAGCATTATAAAGTCCGTTTATTAAATGTAGTGCTCCAGGACCTACCGTTCCGGCGCAGACCGCTAAATTACCTGTGGTCTGGCTATGTCCAAAAGCTGCAAAAGAGGCATTTCCTTCGTGCTTCATTCCTATCCAATCCACAGTATCCCTTTGTTCTATTGCTTTTACAAAAAAGTTAAGGGCATCACCTGTAACTCCATATACTTTTTCTACACCAACACTTTCTAAAATATCCAATAATTGTTCTGATACATTTTTGCTCATAATAGTTCTCTTTATGTTTTTAAATTAGATGATCAAGGGCATCCGTTTTCTATCTATATTCAGGATTTTCAAAATTCCACCGTGTACCGTCATCCCATTCTTTTCTAGAATTCCCATAGGCAGAATACCCACTGTTCTCTTTTAGCATTTTTGCCAGATGCATTAAGTTATAGCTCATAAAAGTGGTGTTCCGGTTTGTGAATTCTGAATCAAAACCTACTGGCGGGTGTATACTATCGCCATTCCATTCGGTATCACCATAACTAGGTCCAGGACCCACTTTTCCGATCCAACCGGCATCTGCTTGTGGCGGAATAGTATATCCTAAATGTTGTAGCGCATATAACATGCCCATAGAGCAATGCTTTACACCATCTTCATTTCCGGTAACAATACAACCTCCAGCTTTACCGTAATACACATATTGCCCTTTGTCATTCTGGTAGCCACTCATGGCATATAACCGTTCAATAAGTTTTGATGCTACTGATGAACGTTCGCCCAACCAAATGGGAGTACCTATAACCAAGATATCCGCCGCCATAATTTTAGCATAAATACCGGGCCAATCATCTTTATCATAGCCTTCCTTTGTCATATCTGGTTGCACACCAACCGGAATATCATAATCCGCTAGGCGTAATATTTCTACATCAACCCCTTCAGATTTCATGATTTTAACGGATACATCCATTAGATTGCGTGTGTGGCTTTTTGAAGGCGATTTTTTTAATGTACAGTTTACAAATACTGCTTTTAACGTACTGAAGTCTATTTTTTTCATAATTCTCTGTGCTATTATTTTCCTATTATTTTTACCGTAACTACACCAAATACAATGTGACCAATAAGCATGGCTACTAATCGCATTTGCATAGAGCCATCCATTGGTGGCATTTTGAACATCATACCCATTACTTGCATTCCTATTTGAGCAATAACTAGAGCAGCAATACCAAAAGCGACCCCTTTTAACCAAATATTTTTGATGTGTACATTAGGCGCAAAAACAAATCCGTAGCCCAGTGCAAAAAGAATCCCCATCATAAAGTGCATAATCCAGCCAACTATAATTGGTACGCCCATTGCGCCAGATAATAATTTCCAAGGAGCCATCTCGGGCATGCCCAAATTAGGCGCCATTATCATAATAAAAGTCATGACTATTGTTCCTACTATTCCTGCTAAGAAATACTTTGTAATGTTGTTATTCATAGTATAATATTAGATTGTTAAAACTCTTTTTTCAATATGCTGAGACCAATATAGTCCAGAAGGTTTGGCTATGATTATAACCTGTTCTTTAGCAATAGATAGTATAGGTAGCTCTTGGAGATGGGCTGTAATTAAAATAGGAAACCTCTATGAACGAAAAAATTAGATGGTATTCTACAGTGATACGCAAGGTATATGTTATGCTACCTGACGCTTAACCCAATCAAAACTAATATTAACGCAGATTTTTAAGCCAATGATTTTTGGGAAACAAGCATATGGGTTAAATTCCCGAATACTAATTATTATATGATATAAATTGAGCAGCTATAAAACAGAGTATAACAAAATTCAATACCAGCCAATTTTCGTTTTATCGGTTTTCAGCTTTAATGCTGCTTTAGTGCAAAAAATACCTATTTTTATTACATCAAGTAACGTAACACGTTTTTTATGCCTTGATAAGTAACCACTAACTACGAGGTAAAAGAGTCCCCATTTATCTTAAATCAGGAAAACCAGAATGAATAAAAAAGACCTACAGGATAAAAATCAACTTTCAAAAACGAATGAAAGTGATAACAGTACCGATTTTAATCAGAAAGAAAAAGATAAAATCATTGAAAGGCAACTGCGTTTTCAAGACCTCTTAATTAGTATTTCTACTAAGTACATTAATTCGGATTTATCGGATATAGATAAGCTAGTTAGGGCCTCCTTGCAGCAAATAGGGGCGTTTGTAGAATCTGACCGAAGCTATATTTTCTCCTATGATTTTGTAAACAATACCACTTCTAACACCTATGAATGGTGTTCTGAAGGCATAGAACCGGAAATAGATAATTTGCAGGACATTCCCGTAGATTATATTCCGCAGTGGATAGAAGCACACAAAAAGGGGGAACCATTCTTTGTGGAAGATGTAAGTACATTACCAGAAGACGGGGAACATGGTTTACGTGCGGTTTTAGAACCACAGGGCATAAAAAGCTTGATTACCATTCCGAAAATTAAGAACAACGAGCTGATTGGTTTTATAGGTTTTGATTCAGTTAAAAAAATTAATAAGTATGATGATAATGAAAAGGATATCCTTTTTGTTTATGCCAATATGTTGGTTAATGTCATACAGCGAAAAGAGAGCGAAGAACGCATAAAGGAGCAAGAGAAGAAAAAGGAAGAATTACTAAAAAACTTATCGCTCCAGAATGAAGAATTAAATGAATATGCTCATGTGGTATCTCATGATTTAAAAGCACCGCTCATAAATATTCACACCTTGGTGAGCTGGTTTATAGATGACAATGCAGATGCTATAGATGAAGATACCATGCAACCTTTGCACCAAGCATTGTTTAATGTCGAAAAGATGAACTTTTTAATAAAGGGAATTTTAGATTATTCAACGATTGATAAAATTGAATCTGAAGACAAGCAAGTAGATTTTAATGTTTTAATTGAAGAGGTTCTAGAAACCATTTTAGTCCCAGGCCATGTAGAAATTAAGGTTCAAGAAAACCTACCAAGTTTGTTTGGAAACACGTGGCGATTTAAACAAGTTTTTCAAAATCTAATCCAAAATTCCATAAACTATGGTAAGGAGGAGCAGGGAAGGGTAGAAGTGGGCTATACGGATAAAGGTGACCATTATGAGTTTTTTGTAAGGGATAATGGTATTGGGATCAAAGCCGCTTATTTTGAACGGATATTTAAAATTTTTACCAAATTAGAGAGTACCGGTTCTTCTTCCGGTATAGGGCTATCTATCGTTAAAAGAATTATTAAATATTATAACGGTTCCATTTGGTTAGAAAGTGAAGAGGGCGTAGGTACTACGTTTTATTTTACGCTTTTGAAGACTTAGCAGAAGTGAATTGCTAAACTGATTTTAAGACAACTACTTTAAGGCAAGGGAGTAATGACTTAAGAGTATTAAAAGCAGACAAAAGATAACAAAATTCCGAATTTCTTAGCTAAAACTTCAGCATATGACAAATAGTAGCATTATGCCCACTTTATATAGCTAAACAGTTTAATAATAAACTAAAAACAAGGCCGTTAGATTAATATAGATAATTAATAGTATTGGTTATCCTTTTAAATCTAAGCATGACACCACATTCAACATCATTAAAAAGTACATTTTTAATCCTATTTATTAGCACTGCTATATTTTCAGCCTGTAAAAAGGATGTAGATTTAGAATCTGCCGCATATGTAAATGAAACTACGACCGTCCTTCAAGATAACGATGGTTTAGCAGATGATTTAGACCCTAATCCATTCAATTCAGATAGTGATGGTGATGGTATTCCTGATGGAATGGACGTAGACCCAGATGGTGATGGTACAAACGATAATGGTACAGATTCCGATGGCGATGGCATAAATGATGTCTCTGATGTAGATGAAACCGGAGGAACGGATTCCGATGCAGATGGTATTGATGATAATGTACTTGATCCAACAGATAATGATGATGACGAATTAGAGGATAATTTAGATCCGGACCCTAACGACCCCGATACCGATGATGATGGAATTGCCGATGGATCAGATGTGGATGTTGACGGTGATGGCGTGGACGACAATGGTACCGATAGTGATAATGATGGCATTAATGATAATGCTGATGATGATACCAATTTAGGTGGTATTATTAGTTTTAGACAAGCTGGTCCTGTTGGTGGGGGATACCCTAATGTAGTAACCTGGGACCCTAATGTGCAAGGCAAATTATATTATGGCTCCGATATTGGTGGAACCGGTAGATCAACAAATTATGGTAAAGACTTTGAATCAGTTGGTCGCGGACTTGGATATGAAGAATCGCATCAAAAAATTGCTGCGCTAAATGCGGTTAATGTCAATGGTAGTACGGTAATCGTTGGTGGCACTGGTTTTAAAGGTACTGGTGGTGAAGTGATTTCCTCAACAAACGGAGGCGATACATGGCATCACGATTCTTCCAATATTTCTTTTTCTGCTCAAAACAGTAATGCACCTTTACCTACGGGTAGACCACGATCCACAGACCCTAGTTTAATTCAGTGGGTAAGTGGTTCCACTTGGGTTGCTGGAACCTACAAAGATGGCGTATGGATTTCCACAAACAACAGAACTAGCTGGAGCAAATTAGATGTTTTTAATGGTAATGTTTTTGTACGTGCCATGGCAATGTCTCCAGAGGACCCTAATACCGTTTATGTTGGTTTGTGGGGAGATGATTCTTCCATAGAGAATAAAGGTCTCTGGCAAATTAATAACCTAGATGGAAATCCATCAGCAAGTAAAGTTTCCGGTATTCCAGACGTTGTAGAGTCCATTGTAGTTCTTGGAAATAGAATGTACTTGGCTTGTGGAGCATTTGGACTTAGAAGATTTGTGCCCTCGAACAATAATTTAAGTGATATCACAGGACCTATTGGAACATCTGTAATGTCTACCGCTGTTCATGGTGTTGAAGGAACATGGGATACAGATAGAATCGTAGTAGGTACTGCAGAGGGTGATGGTGATATATGGATGTCGGAGGATAGCGGTTCCACTTGGACGAATACTACATCATCTGGTGTAGCAATCAATCCTTGGGGAAGCAATAATAATTTGATTGTTTTTGAAACCCATGGAAGTTGGGCTTTAGGAGGCTCAAATTGCGATATAGCAACCATTCAAATTTCTCCGCATGACCCAGATGCATGGGTAGTATGTGCCACTTCTGCCATTTGGACAACTGTAGATGCAGGAGCTACCTGGAGACCTGCAAACGGGTTTCAAATACTCACCTTTAGAGATGTAGAAATTAACTCAACTGGTGTTATTGCTGCTGGTAACGTAGATCATGATGTGGTCTTGTCCATTGATGGAGGGTCAGAATGGAAAGCGGTTGGCTTAGGCAATGTAACCGTAGGCCATGGACTCACATTTTCGCCCGACGGCTCTGAATTAGCTTTTGGTGATGGCGAACGAGATAATAATACAGATGGAGGAAAATTGGCAGTAGCTTCTTCTCCTGAGACACCATCGTCTCCCGAACTTATTGAAGTAAATAATCCTGCGGCACCCAAGAGAATCGTTGGTGTGGAATGGATTAATCTGATAGATGGAACCGAACGCTTGGTTGCGGCAATAGACAATGGCGGCATTAGAACCGTAGACCGAACGAATGGAAGTTGGAGTAATTGGAATACAAGAACTACGGCATTTATGGGTGCTCAAGATAATGGACGATTACGTTGCTCCGTTGTATCCAATGGCGGGTCTACCATTTTTGTTTATGATCGTAAAACAGGTGTTTGGAAAAGTACGGACTACGGTGAAAACTGGATACAAATTCTAGCAACTCCTGCAGGTGAAGACCAGGGATATTTAGCTTTTGATAAGGCAAATGATCGTTTGTATATTGCAACGCCATTGGTGGTACTGAGAATGGATGATGCATCTACTTCCAATGCCACCACTAATTTATCTGTTCCAACAGATAACCCTGGAGCTATTGCTTTAGACCCGTATGGTCGCCTTTTGGTTTTTGCAGAACCTGAAAATGTGAATAAGGAAGATACTGCTCTATATAGAAATGAAAAACCAGAAACTAATGACAATGACTGGATAGATATTGCCGACAATACGATAAAAAGAGTAGTACCACCTGTTACGGATATAGATGTATCAGCAGAATATATTGTTTTGGTAACCGCAGGTAAAGGAATGTTGGTTTCAGAAAACGATGCCCCAAATCCATAAAATTTCACTAAAACTAATTTACTCCATAATCGAGACTAAATGCTCCGAGGTTTGCCTCAAAATCAAAGTGTATTCCTAATAATGCCTTGCGCAAAGCAATTATTGTTTCTCCTTCTTTCAATTCTACTTCTAAAAGTTTTTTGAGCTTTCAAAAGCTATATTTTAATCTATTTTTAAAGCGGAATCACCTACAGTTAGTTTAAATGTGATGAAACAGCTATGAGAAACCTCGTAAAATGTTAATACCCATTGGTTATGTTAGTGCTTACTATTTAAGGATATATATTTGTATGTAGTAACCAGAACAGAATTAGTAAATTAAAAAATCATATAAAACAACAATAGATTATGAGTCAATTAACCGTTGTAGCTAAAATTTTAGTTAAAGAAGAAAAAAGAGATTTTGTACTAGCAGAACTTTTAAAACTAATCCCTATAACTAGAGCAGAAAAAGGATGTATAAATTATGTCTTGCATCAAGACAATGAGAATCCAAATGTATTCTTATTTCATGAAAACTGGGAAAGTCGCGAACTATGGCAAGATCATATGGGCAATAGTCATTTAGCTGAATATATGAAAGCTACGGATGGTGCTGTTGAAGATTTCGAATTAAACGAAATGACTGTTATTGGCTAATAATAATCTAAGCGCACTTTATAAAATTATAAAGTGCGTTTTTGTTTTATAAAACAAATTCATATTAACTGACCAAAGACAGGAGGAAGACCCAAGTTTATGGACTTGTATTTTATTTGAAAACGCTAAAAAGAATAAAAGAGTTACCGTAATTTTGTGGTTCATATAATTTCAGAATATTGCTAGAGAAAAGACAACAAGTACCCCAAGAACAATTTATAGATGCAGATAATTTCATTTATTGTTTAGAAGGCGTTCAAGATATAGAAACGGACCAAGTTACCGAAGCACAAGAAAATTTGGTGCAATTGGCCATGAAATATGGTATAGCAAGCATTTATAAAACCTGCGATACCATTGAAGGATTAGAAGATAGCTTAAATGCTTTGGTCTTGGATGATCATAATTTTAAAGACTATGAAATTATCTACTTGGTTATGTCAGGCGAAGCCAATAGTATTTGCTTAAACGACTACTACTACAGTTTACAAGAAATAGCAGAAATTTTTGAGGGACGGTTAAAAGGAAAAATTTTACATTTCTCAAATGCAAAAATCCTAGATTTAGACGAAGAGGAAGCTCAATATTTTTTGGATATCACTAATGCAAAAGCTATTTCTGGCTACGGCAATGCATATAACGGAGTAAGTAGCGCTAACCTTGACAAGGCATTCTTTAACTTATTTAAAGAAGACGATGATATGTTAGATGTTGTAGAAGAGCTTCATCAAAGGCATTACAATGTCTGCAAATTACTAGATTTTAGATTGTATTATTGAAGCTTGATAGCTACAATATGAAATCAATCTTCATTGATTCTTTTTCTTTTTTATTTTTTTTGTTAAAGGTTATGAAATCGAAGAATGAACTTAAGCGATAGCGAAACTTCATTTATGATTCATGAATGCCTTAAAAAACAATAAACAAGCAATGACTAAACACTCATTAAATAACCCGACGTTAGGAGGGAAGTGAAGTGTGAGTGGTAAATAATTATGCAATAGCTCCAATAATATATATTCCTTTTTTAAATTTTCCGCACTTTCATTCAAGTAAAGAATAATTGCTAAAGTTCAGCACTTTGGTAGTTGATCGAACTTTGATGGTGTTACAAAAATTATTAAAATAAACCTTTAACATTTTCGTTTTGAAAAGGATATGTTAAAAAACCGCAATTGCTACCTACCAAACTTTCATACCATAAACCTTATGGAAATACGACTACTATCTTTCCTGTTTTTGTTTATTTCATTTAGCTTATCTGCACAAATAGAGTTTCAAGAGGGTCTTTTGTTTAGCGTTAATGAGGGTTCTGGAACAAGTTTTCATGATGCTTTCTTGGAAGATATTGATTCAGATGGTGATCTAGATATTTTGGTTACATCAAAAAATGATAACTTAAAACCGGTGGTATGGTTTGAAAATATTGATGGAAATGGCACATTCGGTCCTTCAAAAGAAATTATTCCATTTACTAGTGGAAATCCATTATTATTTCAAGATTTAGATTTGGATGGGGATAAAGATTTGATAGCTCCTTTTGTCAATGGGTCTAGTATTTTCTGGTATAAAAATATAAACGGGTCTGATGGCTTTTCTGAGCAGAAAACAATCTTTCAAAAACCTTCTTGTCGTTACTATAAAATCGCCGTTGGAGATATAGACGGTGATTTAAAAATGGACATAGTAGCTGCTAGTGGTCAAAATAGTGGTAATTCAACAATAGAAATTGCATGGTTTAAAAGCAACGATGGTTTTGATACGTCAAATAGTGTATCGGAGATTACCATAAATGATAGTATGCTTTCCAATTCAAATATGATGTTGGAAGATTTTGATGGAGATGGTGACTTAGATGTGTTGGCAACAATTTCAGTTTCCGATAGCCCATCTAGTTTGAATTATGAAAGACTTTTGTGGTATGAAAATTTAGATGGTCAGGGCAATTTTAATGATGGTAATGTTATCATATCAAACATTGGGGATAGTTATGGTGTAAATTTAGGTTTATACAACCTAACCGCTCCAGATATAGATAATGATGGTGATTTGGATATTCTTTTTAATACCGGTAAAAGAATAGGCTGGCTTGAAAACGATGGTATAGGTAGTTTTAGTTCCATCAAATATATAGAGGCTTCAGAAAGTACTACCGTTTCAAAATTTAATAGTACGCTTGCTGTTGATATAGATGGTGATGGCGATCTGGATATTTATGGAAGTACCGAAAAACAAGATTTTATAAATGGAGAATCTATTTATAACTATGGTTATGCATGGTTTGAAAACCTTGATGGTTTTGGTAATTTCGGGATTTTACAGAACCATTTTATTGAATCTTTTACAAATGATAATTGGAGTGACAACATTAGGTTTAGAGACCCAAAGGCTACAGCTGTAGGCGATATAAATGAAGATGGTCTAATAGATATATTAACGGTACACTCAAATGATAGTTTTTATAGAGATGATTTTTCTATTGTTCTGCACAAGAATTTAGGCCAACAAAAAAATGAAATCAAAGGTAAGGTACAACTCGATTTTGATGAAAATGGTTGTAGCGATACTGATAAAGCCATAGCAAAGTATAAAGTGGTTGCAACAAATGGCGATAATAGTTATGTCACGTATACTTTGAGTAACGGATATTATCAACTTTTTGTTGATGAGGGAAATTATGAAGTTTCGGTTGAACCCTATTATAATGATTGGTTTTCAACTAATCCAGAAAGTGAAACAACTAGTTTCACAGGTATAGGCAATACTCAACAAATTGACCTCTGTTTTACAAAGAATCAAACCATAAATGATTTAAATGTCAGGATTGTGCCGCTAAATGAGCCTAGACCTGGTTTTGATGTTTCTTACGAATTGATTTATACTAATGCAGGTACAACAATTTTAGACGGATCTGTTGATTTTGAATTTGATAATCGATTACAATTTTTAGGTGCAGATACCGCCATTGAAACTCAAACGCAAAACGCCATAACATTTCTATACGATCAACTACTTCCTTTGGAGTCTAGAAAAGTGGCTTTGGATTTTAACATACCTACTATTCCCGAGGTCAATCTTTTCGATGTTTTAACATTTAAGGCCAGCATTGACCCTAAAAATGGTGATGCTACATGGCCGGATAATGATTTTACGCTTCGTGAAATTGTTATTGGTTCTTACGATCCAAATGATATTAGAATCATAGAGGGCGATTCCATTTTCATTAGAGATGCTGACGAATATTTGACCTATTTGATTCGATTTCAAAATACAGGTACTGCATCTGCCATAAACGTTAGAGTTAATCATGAATTAGACGCAAACTTAGATTGGAACACTTTTGTTCCAATTTCTTCTAGTCACTCTAATGTAACCACAATTACGAACGGTAAAGATGTAGAATTTTTCTTTGAAAACATTTTTCTGCCGGATAGTGAA
This sequence comes from Zobellia nedashkovskayae, assembly GCF_015330125.1. Lineage (NCBI taxonomy): Bacteria > Pseudomonadati > Bacteroidota > Flavobacteriia > Flavobacteriales > Flavobacteriaceae > Zobellia > Zobellia nedashkovskayae. The sequence goes on from NZ_JADDXR010000002.1 coordinate 3,975,783, forward strand.
TCCAACGAACCGGAAAGCCATGGTTACATTTCCTTTAAAATAAAACCAAAAAATGATATCTCAATTGGAGATAAGATAGAGAGTCTGGCAAATATTTATTTTGATTTCAATCCACCTATCATTACAAATACGGCAACTACAGAATTTATTGATGATCCGTTACCATTGAATTCTGTAATAGTAGAGTTTCAACCTATTTCTTGTCCATACCAGAGTGATGGTATTATTCAAGTGCAGGCAGCAGGTGGTAAAGAACCATACACCTATCACTTATTGGATGCTTATGGAAACCCAACAACCACTCAGACTAGCAATTTATTTGAAAACATAAAGGCTGGGTTTTACACGACCAAAGTAATTGATGATTATGGTGACGAACACATCGCATACATAAATATTGAAAACCCTGAAATTTTTAAAGTATCAACAAGTGTCACCGGCGTAAGCTGTAACGGTGCTACAAATGGTAAAGTTGAGATAACTGTAATGGGAGACGACGGTCCGTTTAATTATGGTCTTAGCGGTGCGGATTTCCAATCTTTAAATATAATTGATGGGCTTTCAGAAGGTAATCATGTAATTGCAGTAGTAAATAGTAAGGGCTGTACGGTATATAAACAAGTTACGATTGGGGTAAAAGAAAACATAACTGATTTGGATGGCGATGGAATTGACGATGCATGTGATGAAGATATTGATGGTGATGCTGTACTAAATGAAAATGACAATTGTCCAAACACCGCAAACCCCCTGCAAGAAGACTCGAACAACAATGGAGTTGGCGATGTTTGTGAGAATAACGCCCCTTTGCAAGTAACGGCATCACAAATTTCTACCGTTTCGTGCAATGGTTCTCAGGACGCAACTATTCAAATTGATGTGGTCGGTGGAAAAGCACCTTACACTTATGAATTATTAGATGAAAGTTACAACGTACTTACTAATCAAACCAACAATTTGTTTAATGGTCTTGGAGCAGGGAACTATATTACCAAGGTTATAGATGATGATGCCCAAGAAAGCTTTGGAAATACTATAACGATAACTGAACCCGCAATTTTAGCCATAGAAGTAAATAAATCTGATATTACCTGCAAAGGATTGAATGATGGTAATATTGTTGTAAACGGTTCTGGTGGAGTTGCACCTTATGAATTCAGTCTTGATGGTACAAATTATTCCACGAACAATAGTTTTAGCGACCTAATTTCTAGAACATACGATGCTTCTGTTAAAGACGCCAGCGGTTGTACTCAAAACATTCAAGTAGTTGTTTCAGAATTAAATAGCCCGGATTTTGACATTGATGGTGTTGGTGATTCCTGTGATGATGATATTGATGGTGACGGAATTGCCAATGAAAACGACCAATGTTTAGAAACTCCTTTGGGAAGTTTGGTCGATACAGATGGTTGTCTAGTATTCTCTTTACCATCCGATAATTTTACCATCCAAACTACGGGGGCATCTTGCCCAAATAGTAATAACGGAAGTGTTGATATCATTGCGAAGCTGCCTTATGACTACAACGCAGTTCTCACGGGTAATTCGGTCAGCAACTCGAAGTCCTTTGGTAATTCGGTCAATTTTGAAAACTTAGGAGCGGGAACCTATGATATTTGTATCACAAATACTGAACATCCTAATTTTGAACAATGTTTTTCTGTTGCAATTACTGAACCCGAATCTTTGTCCGTAGGTTCCAAGATGGATGTTTCTGGCAAATCGGTCATTCTTAACTTGAGTGGTGGTGTTAATTATAGCGTTAATTTAAACGGTACTATTTATAATACTGACGATAACGAAATCGAATTGCCGCTCTCTAAGATTGAAAATAGTCTAACCGTCGGCACAGATAAGGAATGTCAGGGTATCTACGAAGAAACATTTTTAATTACTTTAGGATTGTCCGTATATCCCAACCCAGTAAAAAATGGTGATGTAACAGTTATTTTAGAAGATTCTTCAATAAAGGATGTTCAATTGTTTTTGTACACATCAGAGGGTAGACAAATATTTGGAAAAACTGCCGTAGTAGTAAGTGGTGCTGTAAAAATCAATATGGACAGTTTTTCTTCTGGAATATATACTCTAAAAATCGAAACTCGTAACGAGACATTTACTCGTAAAATAATTAAAGAGTAGTTAAAATTTCTATAGATTATAAGAGCATCAAGTCCTAAGCAATTTTAATTACGTACTAGGGGAGGGAGATAAATAAAGTAATTATCCTGCGTGTAATTATTTTTTTCGGTCCTTCAATATATGTTAGATTTTGTACAAGTGCTTCATCAAAGGCATAACAATGTCTGTAAATTTTGATGCTGCGGAAAGCTGTCGCGTGCACCATACATAGGTTTTGAGGAAATCATTAGTGAATCATCACTTTCATTTTATTACCTTAATGGTCTTAATTAGAAGTATTAACAGCCAATAATCTAAACTAAAAATACCATCAACCGCGCAACTACCATACAAGAAGTCTTACAACAATTAGATAGTATCATAGAAGATGCTATTGCAAATAACGACCGCATAGGCTTTTTCGCTTACTTGTATAGAAGGGTTACTGCCCAAATCTTGGAAGAAGTCCAACTTAAAAACTTTGAGGACAATGAGCGCATGGAAAAATTTGATGTGGCATTCGCTAATTATTATTTAGATGCTTACTACGCTTATAAAAATAATACCCCAATAAGTAAAACTTGGGCATTTGCTTTTAAAAATAAAAACGAGCCATTAACCATTCTGCAACATATAATGATGGGAATTAATACGCATATTAATCTTGACTTGGGGTTAGCAGTTAGTGCAGAAATGTATGGAAAGGAGATAGCGGAAATTGAAAATGATTTTAATAAAGTCAACGGTATTCTCGGCAGCATTGTTAATGAAATGCAAGAACGACTTAGCAGAGTGTCTAGCTTATTGTTTTTACTTGATTTAGCTGGTCAAAATACAGATGAACAAATCATAAACTTTAGTTTAGGTAAAGCACGAGAATTATCATGGCATAACGCAAATTTACTTTGGGGTCTCGGTATAGATCACCAAAAGGATGCTATTGATAAAATGGACCTCATAGTCTTAAGCTTGGGAGAATTTATAAAAGCGCCCAAATCTAAAATAATCTCCTACATGCTCAACCTTATTGCTAGACTAGAAGAAAAGAACGTGGGAAAGGTTATTTTGAAATTGAGACAAGAATAAATTTCCTTACAACTATTGTTTATTTAATTGCTAATCTTGCCAATATGTGAAGTAAGGTTTAAATTTTAAATGAGTGTTGACAATTATGTGAAGATTCAAAGTTGATTACGATTTTATTTGTTGATTTTAAATTTTTTAGGATTAGTAAATTTTAATGATATACAATAACTTCTCGCTATTTTATATAACGTCGGATTATAGAACAATTCCGCTCTATAATGTCTTGCGTTATGAAACATTACTTTGGTACGGTATAAAAGCAATAAGTCTTTGAGACCTATTGTTTTTTGTGCGGGTTAAGGCGTTGGCGTTATTTTCTTCAATCTTCTTTGTTTTTCTCTTTTTACAAACTTTTCTAAAAATGTAATGGAATACGCTTTGCCCAAACGACGATAGGAGCGAAGTGATAATGTGTATGAAGTGGGATTCTGCAATAATCACATATTAAAACCTAACCACAAATAGCAATTTGCTTCTACAATTCTACATCCTCTATACACTTTTTATCATACTGTTCTTCTGCGTGTTTATCAATTACAAAATTACCCCAACCAACAATAGAATTTATAAGAGGAATGAGTGTTTTTCCATATTCGGTCAATGAATATTCAACCTTTAACGGTGGCTTTGTGTTATAAGCTTTTCGGCTAATCATGCCATCGTCTTCCATACTTTTTAACTGAATACTTAACGTTCGTTCAGTAACTCCGTCCATTTTTTTTCTTAACTCGTTATATCTTAATGGCCCTTTAATCAAGTGAAATAACATTACCACTTTCCATTTACCGCCAATGATTCCCATGGTTACGCTTGCCGGACAAGGGTATTCCTTATTGTTTATTGTGTACATCTTTTTCCTTAAATATTTCTTAAAAGTTAAACTATCCAATTGGATCGTTATTGCGCAGCTCCTATACAACCCATAATTTTGTATACTATAAAAACTATAGTACAAATATAAAAAAATAATTTAATGAAACTATTAGAAACATATCAACTAGGAAATATCACTCTAAAAAACAGGGTGGTAATGGCACCTATGACAAGGTGCAGAGCCATCAATAATATACCCAACGACCTTATGAAAGAATATTATGCGCAAAGAGCTGGCGCGGGTTTAATCATAGCAGAAGGAATAGCTCCATCGCCAAATGCACTTGGTTATGCAAGAATACCTGGAATATTTAATAAAAATCAAATACAAGGCTGGAAGAAAATAACAGAAGCGGTTCATGAGCAAGGCTCAAGAATATTTGCGCAGTTCATGCATACGGGTAGAGCATCACATCCTGATAATATGCCTGATGACGCAGTGGTATTAGCACCTTCTGCCGTATACCATAAAGGAACCATGTGGACAGACCAAAATGGTAATCAGCCTTTTCCTTTAGCTAAAGAAATGACCGCTGATGATATTCAAAATACAATTGAAGAATTTGTACAAGCCGCCAAAAATGCAATAACCTCTGGGTTTGATGGTGTAGAAATTCATGCGGGCACGGGATTTCTTATAGATGAGTTTATCAATCCGCATACCAACCTTCGTACTGATGAATACGGCGGCTCTTTGGAAGGAAGAATGAAGTTTGCCTTGGAAGTAACACAAAAAATAGCAAACGCTATCGGTAAAGAAAAGGTAGGAATTAGAATTTCCCCTAATGGCATCTACAATGATATGATACCATTTGAAGGAACAGACGAAGCTTTCCTGTATTTGGCATCGTCACTTAAAGATATGGGAATCGCTTACCTACATATGGTAGATCACGAAGCTATGGGAGCTCCTCATGTTTCATCAACTCTTAAAGAAAAAGTAAAAAATGCATTTGGGGGAACCTATATAGCTAGCGGTGGATTCAATGGTGAAACTGCTGAAGATGCCATAAATAATGAACACGGAGATTTAGTAGCATTTGGCAGACCATTTATTGCTAACCCTGATCTTGTGGAAAGAATCAGAGATGGAAAAGATTTTGCGATTTCTGACCCGCAGACGCATTATTCAGCTACTGAAGTGGGATTTACAGATTATCCAACACTTGAAAAAGTAACGGCTTAAAACAAAAGAATTTTTAAAAATAAATCATGAAAAAAAACAATGACTTAGGATTATTGATTGTCCGCATTTCGGTAGGACTTTTAATGCTATTACACGGAATAGGTAAAATGCAAAGTATAGATTTTGTGCAGCAAAAACTTCTAGAAGGAGGCTTGCCCAACTTTTTATCTTACGGCGTTTATGTTACCCAAGTTATAGCACCCATACTACTACTTATAGGTTACAGAACCCGTATAGGAGCTGCCCTTTTTATTTTCGGAACACTGTTCGCCATGTTTTTAGTACACTCAACAGAGATTTTTACATTGACCCAACATGGTGGTTGGAGTGTGGAGTTATTAGGATTGTACACTTTTGGAGCTGTGGCACTACTATTTACAGGTAGTGGAAAATACGCAGTATCATCTACACATCAATGGGATTAATTAAAATCAAAAAAATATATCTAATGAAAAATTATAGAATTAAAAAAAAGGGAATCGTATTATGGCTGGCATTTTCGCTGTTTTTATACAATAGCGTACAGGTAGCAGCCCAAGAAATAGCAATTGGCACACTTGAAATTGTAGCCGAAATGGATGTAAACCCAGGGAATGTAGCGGTTTCAAAAGAAGGTCGAGTGTTCTCTACCATACACCCCTTAAGACCATACAAATTTCAATTGGTGGAGATTACCGGTAAAACTAGCTATGTTCCTTTTCCTAATAAGGAGCTACAATCTACAGAAGACACCAAATCAGATTCCAAGTTTGATGCACCTCTAGGTGTGTTATTTGATAACAAAAATCGTCTTTGGGTGGTGGATCTGGGCTTCAAAATAGGGTACACCAGACTCTTCGCTTATGATATTGACACCAAAGAAGAATTAATGCGTTTTGATATTCCTAAAGAGTTAGCACCAAGCGACAGTTTTCTCCAAGATTTTGCTGTTGATGAAATAAACGAATTTGTATACCTGGCAGACCCTGTTAAAGCTGTAATTATAGTAATTGACATCAAGAAAAAAGAATACAGAAAAATTGTAGACATACCCAGTATGCAATCCGAAGATATCGATATTGTTATAGATGGTAAAGTACAAACCTGGATGGGCAATCCTGCCCGAATTTCTGTAGACCCCATAACACTTTCGGCAGATAGGGAGACCTTGTATTACGGCCCTATGAATGGTTATACATGGTATCAATTACCCACCAAAAATATCAGGGAAGGAGAATCGAATGATGAACTCGTAAAACGTGTTTCCCTCGTTGGCGAAAAACCGTTTTCCGATGGTGCTGCTACAGATGATAATGGCAATCATTATTTTACCAATATTCAGAACTATAGCATAGACATGCTTTCTAAAGATGGGCAGCTTACTACATTAATTAAAGACCCTCTTTTAGATTGGCCGGATAGCATAAGAATACATGGAGATTGGATGTTTATTGCTGCTAATCAAATAAATAAATCACCTGCCTTTACTACAGGTGTAGAATTGTCTACCGCACCTTTTCTAGTGTTAAAATTAAAGTACAGATAACACAAATTACAAACATACAAAGCATCAATAGTTCCACTTTACCTAAAATAAATTTAACAAGTCTTTCTTTTCAAATCATTAAAAGCAGGGCATAACATTAAAAACAGATGAAAAATTTTAGTATCCTATTAATAATCACACTTACAGCACTTTCTTGTTACAGCCAAAAGCGTACGGTTAACCATAGTTCAAATCTCGAAATCGTAAAAAGCACGTACGAAGAAAATAGCAATACACTTCAAAAATATTTAGCGGAAGATGCCACTTGGACGGAAGCCAAAGGATTTCCTTATGGGGGCACCTATACAGGTTATGATGAAGTCGTTACCAATATATTTTCCAAAATAGGGGCAGAATGGACCGGCTTTAAATTCAATGTAGAAGATTATGTGGCTAGTGATGATAAGGTCATTGCCTTTGGAACCTATTCGGGAACGTATAAAAAAACGAACAAATCATTTATCGCCCGTGTGTCTCACATATGGAAACTTAAGGACGGAAAAATAATAAATTTTGAACAGATTGTGGATAGCAAACCCGTGGTAGATGCCATGCAATAGTTCTGTGAAACGCTATGCACATATTAATTAATCACAAATATAGATTATGAAAAATATAAAATATAAAAGTATAGGTCTCCTATTATCAATCAGCTTTTCACTGTGCTTCTTTATGGGGTCTAGTCAACAAAACAAATTGGCGAAAGCAGAAAAAGATAAACCAATAGGAACACTAGAAATAGTAGCCGAAATGGATATTAACCCAGGTAACGTGGCGGTTTCAAAAGAAGGCAGGGTGTTTTCCACAATTCACCCTATGAGACCCAATATGACCAAATTGGTTGAGATTACCAGCAAGACCACTTTTGTTCCTTTTCCAAGTGAAAAATTACAACCTAAAACTGCGTCTGCATCTGATGATACATTTGATACACCACAAGGGTTAATCTTTGATAATCAAAACCGACTTTGGGTTCTTGATGCAGGTTTCAGTATTGGGCGTACTCGATTATATGCTTTTGATATTGACTCTAAAAAAGAACTCATGCGGTTCAATATTCCTAAGGAATTGGCTCCAAGCAACAGTTTTGTTCAAGATTTAGCGGTCGATGATAAAAACGGTTTTGTGTATCTGGCCTGTGTAACTAATCCTGGAATCATTGTGGTGGATATCAATAAAAATGAATTCCGTAAAATTATTGACCTACCCACTATGCAATCTGAAGATACCGATATGGTCATAGATGGTAAAGTGCAATACCTAAATGGTGAACCTGCCAGGATCGCTTTAGACCCCATCACCATTTCTGCGGATAAAGAAACCTTGTATTATGGTGCTATGAATGGTACAAAATGGTATCAATTACCCACAAAAAACATTCGTAATGGAGCAACTGATGCTGTAATAATTAAACAGATTTCCGTCTTGGCAGACAAGCCTTTTTCTGATGGTGCCGATACTGATGAGCATGGTAATCATTATTTTACCAATATTCAAAACTATAGTATTGATATCCTTTCAAAAGATGGCAAATTAAGTGTCTTAAAAAAAGACCCATTACTAGATTGGCCGGATAGCGTTAGAATACAAGGAGATTGGTTATATATCGCAGCTAGTCAAGTGCATAAAACACCGGCTTTTGCTAATGGCAAGGAGTTGTCAGATGGATTTTTTAGAATTCTGAAATTAAAATTCAAATAATATGAAGAGTATATGCCTAAAATTATCCATACTATTTTCATTGTTTTTCTTAAAAAGCATCGCTATAGTAGCGCAAGAAAAAGCAATAGGAACCCTTGAAGTGGTAGCAGAACTAGAAGTTACCCCAGGAAATGTAGCGGTTTCTAAGGAAGGAAGAATATTTTCTAGTATTCATCCCTTTAGACCTAGCAACTATCAATTAGTAGAAATTACGAGTAAGTCAACTTATGTACCTTTTCCTAATGAGCAGGTACAATCCACTTCAGATAACAAATCAGACAATAAATTAGATGCTCCCCTAGGTATTATTTTTGATAACAAAAACCGACTTTGGGTACTTGATGTAGGTCTAAATATTGGGCATACTAGATTATTTGCCTATGATATTGATACCAGAAAAGAAGTGCTTCGTTTTGATATTCCATTAGAATTTGCACCCAGTACTAGTTTTGTACAAGATTTGGTGGTGGATGAAATAAATGGTTTTGTATACTTAGCCGATGTTAGAAACCCAGGAATCATTGTCATTGATATTCGTAAAAATGAATTTTCAAAAATTATTGATATCCCAAGCATGCAACCGGAAGATATTGACATCATCATAGACAATATGGTGCACTATAGAAAAGGAAAACCTGTGCGTATTTCTTTAGATGCAATTACTATTTCTGTTGACAGGGACACGCTGTATTATGGTCCAATGAATGGCACCAAATGGTATAAAGTACCCACGAAGCAGATAAGGGAAGGTGCAGAAAATGAGGAAATCATAAAACATATTGCTGTGGTAGGCAAAAAACCAATTTGTGATGGTGCTGCTACAGATGAAAACTACAATCATTATTTCACCAATATTCAAAATAATAGCATTGATGTGCTTTCAAAAGACGGGACCTTAAGCACAATTAAAAAGAGTCCTTTTTTCGATTGGCCAGATAGTGTAAGAATCCAGGGAGACTGGCTATATATTGCAACCAATCAGATACACAAGTCACCTGCTTTTGGAGAAGGTATTGAAAGGTCCACGGGACTATTTAGAATATTGAAACTAAAATTTAAATAAAAAAGATGAAAGATTTAAAAGGTAAGAAAGCCATAATTACAGGTGGCAGTAGAGGTTTAGGTAGAGCTACCGCCATAGCACTGGCTAAAGAAGGTGTAGAAATAGCCATTACGGGTAGAAATGAAGAAACCTTGCAACAGACCGTTGCCGAGTTAGAGGCAATCGGCGTTAAAGCGATGTATTCCGTTTTTGATATAAGTAAGTATGAGGAAGTAAAAAATAGTATTAAGGAAATTTTGAATACCCTTGGTGATGTAGATATTTTAATCAACAATGCTGGTATTGCTACTTTGGGATCCTTTAATGATATGGAGGTTGATGTATGGACACAAATGATTGAAACAAATGTGCTGGGCACCTATTTTGTAACCAAAGAAGTGCTACCGTTTTTATTGAAAAAGAATGAAGGAGATATCATAAATGTTGCATCTACTGCAGGATTAAATGGTAATGCAAACGTATCTGCCTATTCCGCATCAAAATTCGCGGTTATTGGTATGTCAGAATCTTTAATGAAAGAAGTTCGTAAAAACAACATTAGGGTGTGTACACTTACACCTAGTACAATCGTAACGGATATGGCTGTAGAAGCTGGTATTGTAGATGAAGAAGACAACGACCAGGTTTTAAAACCAGAAGATTTTGCCGCCCTAATAGTTGCTGGTTTGAAGCTTCCGGGAAGAGCCATGTTGGTCAATGCATCTTTATGGTCTACAAACCCTTAACAACCAAAAAATAATACTTATGAAAGTAAATGCATATGCAGTTTCAGAGCCCAAGGGTAAATTAAAGCCTTACACCTATGAATTAGGTACGTTAGGCTCAGAGGAGGTAGATATAAAAGTGTCCTATTGTGGGGTTTGTCATTCAGATTTAAGTATGATGAACAATGAATGGGGAATGACGCAATATCCCCTTGTTCCTGGACATGAAATTATTGGTGAAGTAGTAGCGGCAGGTAATGCTGTAAAAAATATTAAAGTTGGAGATAAAGTCGGTCTAGGGTGGCTATCTGCCTCCTGCATGAGTTGCCAACAGTGTATGGAAGGTTCACATCATTTATGTAAAAAATCCCAATCTACCATAGTAGGAAGACATGGAGGTTTTGCAGATTATGTTCGTGGTCATTGGTCATGGGCAATTCCTCTTCCCCAAGCAATAGATTTAAGTAAAGCCGGACCTTTGTTATGTGGTGGCATTACCGTATTCAACCCCATTATACTTGCAGATGTGAAACCTACGGATACGGTAGGTGTCATTGGGATAGGAGGTTTGGGACATATGGCTATTAAATTCTTAAAACACTGGGGCTGCGAGGTTATCGCATTTAGTTCAAACCCTGCTAAAAAAGAAGAGATTTTAGCTATGGGTGCCACCAAAGTGATTAACTCCAGAGACCCTAAGGAATTAGAAGCTATTGCAGGAAGTCTAAATTTTATTCTAAACACCACCAATGTAAGTTTAGACTGGAATTCTTACCTAACAACTCTAGCTCCTAAAGGTAGATTGCATACTGTTGGTGCAGTATTAGAACCCATGGCTATTCCAGCATTTGGCTTAATTGGAGGAGAAAAAACAGTAGGAGGGAGCCCTATAGGAAGTCCGGCTCTAACCAAAACAATGTTAGAGTTTTGTGTACGACATACTATCTACCCAACGGTAGAGGAGTTTCCTATGGAAAAAGTTAATGAAGCAATAGAACATCTAGAAAAAGGAAATGCACGATTTAGAATCGTCTTAAAAAATTAGACGAAATTAACTTTAGTATATAAATCTAATTAGCGCAAGTGTAAAGGAAAGAATTTAGTAGACTTTATCGGAACATATGTGTCAACCATAATTCATTTTTACGCCTAAATTAAGTTCAAATAAAATATAATAATAGAAGCATGATAAAACCGAGACAAAAAGCACCCGAGTTAGCAATTAAATTAGTGAATGATACCACGTGGGAATTGAGTGATCAATCACCTGAAAATTTTACCATGATATTGTTTTACAGGGGTAAACATTGCCCTGTATGTAAAATGCAGTTAGAAGAACTACAGAAAAAGTTAGATAAGTTTATACAACGTGGCGTTTCTATAATAGCCATTAGTACAGACACTGAAGAAGTTGCCAAAGCCACGTATGACGAATGGGACATTTCAGATATTCCATTAGGTAATGGTTTACCTATAGAAGAAGCCAGAGAATGGGGTTTATTCATTTCTGAAGGTATTAACAACGAGCCTAAACATTTTACCGAACCTGGATTGTTTTTGTTAACTCCAGAACAAACAGTTTATTGGGAATCTGTACAGTCTATGCCATTTGGCAGACCTAGTTTTAACGATGTTTTAGGTGGTATCGACTATATCTTAAAAGCAGATTATCCTGCTAGAGGAGAAGCATAGTTTTCTTTATTAAATAGCTAACAAAACTAAAAAGTTGATGTAAACATGAGTTTCATCAACTTTTTAGTTTATAACAAATAGCGATTTAAAAATATGGGCAGTTTGTTACTGTAAGAAAGTGTTTTAAAACATTTCAGTAATCTGTCGATATGAACCTAAAGGCGTCATATCTGATATTATATCAAATGCAAGCATGCGCCTTTTTACAGGATGATCAAATTGTTCTATAATGTTCCGCGTTATGTAACTTGAGCTTTGGTTACGGCAGAAAAATATAGATAAGAATCTTTCTTTTTTGCGCGGGTTGGTGCGCGGGCAAAGTTGTTACAATCTTCCTTGATTTTTTTCTTTCAAAAATTTTGATCTAAAAGGTAATGGAACACTTATTATATGGTCCGACGGTAGGAGGGGAGTGTAATGTGTGTGAAATGGAATAGCTTCTGTATTCCTCTAAAAATAGAAAAATATTGCCATTCCTTTTCAACGCTGAAATATAAAATATTACTCTGAAAATACCGTTCTAAATTGGATCATTACTGAGATACCATGAAAAAAATAGTTCTATATGTGATAGTTGTTCTTTTAGTAAATAGTTGCGAGAAGGAAGACAGTAAGCCTATTGAGAATACTACTATAAAGTTAACCACTTCGGCAATAATTTCAATTACTGAAAATTCAGCGGTTTCTGGTGGTTCAATAACTTCAAGCGAAGCCATAGACATTACTGACAGCGGTATTTGCTGGTCTACATCTCCAAATCCAACAGTAGCCAATGAAAGTTCAAGTAGCAGTGCAAATAGTGACAGTTTTGCTATATCCATCAGTGGGTTGGAACAGGGTACAACCTATTATGTGAGGTCATTTGTGACTAACGGAAGTACCACAACTTATGGAAACGAATTAAGCTTTACCACCGTAGCGTACCAAGCTGTTGTTTTTGAAGGTGATGTTTACCTCAAATCACAAGAAGAGGTTGATGCTTTCGGAGCAAATATATATACTGAAGTAAATGGGAATCTTACTATTGGTGATGGAACTTCGACATCAACTACAAGTCTAGAGGCTCTGAGCTCTTTGCGTGAAGTAAAGGGAGACCTATGGATATTCGATAATGAAAATTTGACCAGCTTAAATGGTTTACAGACCCTGACAAAAGTAGGAGGATATTTGTCCGTTTATTATAATGCGATTTTAATTAATATAGATGATTTAAGTGGCCTCACAGATGTTGGAGAAAATATAAGTGTTGACCTCAATGACGCTTTGCAAAATGTAAACGGACTTATCAATCTTAATACGGCCAAAGGGCACCTTAACATTTCTCGAAACAGGTCCATTAAGCAGATTGATGGCTTAAGCAACATCAGTGCTGTAGGAAACGATTTACATATATCATTTAATGATGTATTGGCCAACATTAATGGCCTAAGTAATGTTTCTTCTGTTGGTGGATTTCTTGAAATAGAGAACAATGACAAGATATCGAATTTAGATTCTTTGTCTAAAATTTCCGCTATAGGTGGGTATCTAAAGGTTTTTGCAAATGAAACTTTAACCAATATACAGGGTCTTGAGCAGTTAACGACTATCGGAGGATATTGCGAAATTAGCTATAATCCAATGCTGTCTTCTCTCGATGGCTTGAATAATTTGATAGGCATAGGCGATTATCTTAAAATTTACCAGAATGAAGCTCTAAAGAACATTGATGGTCTAATTAAACTAGCAACTATTGGGCAAGATTTAGAAATATCGGGAAATCCGATGTTAACCAATATAGACGGACTCAGTAATTTAACTTTTGTCGAACGACATATCAAGCTGAGAACCAACAAGTCGCTTTTAGATATTGATGGTCTAACTGGATTAACGACAGCTCGTCAGTATTTGCAAATATCTGACAATGAGGCATTAAAGAACATAAATGGTCTACAAAATATTACCGAAATAGGTTGGTGGGTGTCTGTAGATTTTAATGATAATTTAGAGAATATCGATGGTTTAGCAAATGTTATTTCCGTGGGAGGCGATTTGAGAATTGCATGGAACGATTTAATCACTGACATAGATGCCTTAAGCCAAATAACAACAGTCGTTGGACGTTTAAGCATTAGCTCAAACATGTCACTAAAAAGCATTGCGGGTTTGACTAATATAACCTCAATTAGTGGAAGACTTGGTATTAGTGGAAATATACTATTAGAAAATCTATGTCCGATACAAACACTAATACAAAACGGACTGCCAGAAATACCCGAAAATTATACGGTCAATCAAAATGTTTACAATCCAACTGAACAAGATATTCTTGATGGAAATTGTAGTTTGTAAAAGCCCGTTACCGGATATTTCTCGGAAATTACATATAACTATCGTTATTTGAAGTAACGCCAGATTATAGAGCAACTCTGCTCTATAATGTTCCGCGTTATGTAACTTGAGCTTTGGTTACGGCAGAAAAATATAGATAAGAATCTTTCTTTTTTGAGCGGGTTGGTGCGCGGGCAAAGTTGTTACAATCTTCCTTGATTTTTTTCTTTCAAAAATTTTGATCTAAAAGGTAATGGAACACTTATTAACTGACCGACAATAGGAGGGAGGGCAATGTGTGTGGAATGAAAATGTATTTTTAATGACTGTGTATAGTAAATTTATGCTCTTTAACTGGTTGTCTAATTAATATAATATGCAACAATAAATAACATTTTAAATAAAGAAAAGTATTTTTGCTTTATGGAAGACAAGTTACAGTTACTAAGACAACATTTTGAAGAAATCGTTTCTTTAACTGATGAGGAGTGGAATTTTATACAATCGCACTTTGAATTTAAAAGTCTTAAAAAACACCAATTTTTAATACAAGTTGGGCAACCTGTGGACTTTGAATATTGGATTATCAAAGGCTTAGTAAAAGCGTATTCCATAGACTAAAAAGGCAAAGAACACATTCTTCAATTTGCCATGGAAAACTATTGGGTGAGCGACCATTGCGCTTTTCAACATCAAGGACCAGGGACTATTTTTGTAGATTGTCTTGAAGATTCTGAGTTCTTCTGTTTGTCTTTAGAGAATAGGGAAAAAATTTGTTTTGAAGTCCCTGCCGTTGCCAATTTTTTCAGAATTAAATCGAATCACGGTTACATCAATCTGCAACAAAGAATCTTCAAAGCTGTCTTAAGAGTTAGAATGCTTTCTAGAATATAGCGATTGAGCCGTACATTGTTTCCAAAGGTATCTGAAGCCTTGATTTTTTTGTTTCGCCAGCGCTTCATCTCGCTCAAAGCATGCTTTGCCGTATCAAGAAAAAAAGATGAAAATCAATGATTTGGTTGCAGGCTGCGTCTTTGATTGCGACAACTACATCTAATTTTAACAGTCTCTCCGTTCTTACTAAAACCTCTTTTAGATTCTCCTTGTTTAATGGTAATAGTTTCGGATATAGATGTTACTTTTCCATTCTTTGAATATTCCCACCGGAAACAACCTGCTCGTGTTGCTCTAACAATCTTATCGGTCCGGAAAGGTGATTTTATTTCAAGAAAACCACATCTTATTGAATTAAAATTTTCGCTTAGTTCGTGATGGTTTTCGTCCGTTACTTCGTTAGATTCTATGCTATGAACTGCCATAGTGCTAATCAGCGATAGTAGAAGAACTTTAAATACGTTTTTCATAAAAAATTTTTATAAAGTTGAATCGGTAACCTAATCTGTAGCAAATGCTAAGAATATTGAATAAATACAAATAGTGTACCAGATATTTTTGAAACAATAGTCACGGCAGATGCCAACGCTACAGCTTGCTCAAAATTCTAAAGATTCTTAATCTTCAGAATTTATATCGTATTTTACATAATGTTAGAAGTACCTAAAGAAAAACTTCAAACAAAACGAGTGGTTGGCAAGGGCTAAGAAATTATCTCACGAGATTTTTAAATTGATTAAGTATCAATTTAAAATCTGCGAGTTGATGTGGCTGCGTTAATTTTTAGTTGTTGCGGCAAGCTGACGAGAATGCTCTAGAAAAAAATATGCCGTACATTTTATCGAATACGAGAATTTTAAAAGAATCTAAAAGGTTAGTTTTTTTTGGCGCTGGCCAAGCGACAGCAAATTGTGTTTTAAAATACGAGTGAATAATATTTATCCTGAGGATGAATTTTATTAATCTGCGGGTTGATGTGGCTGCCTTAAATAGAATACAGTTGAACGTACCGTAGTTTCGTTTTGTCATAATTGCATTGTTATAATCCACTTGCAAGGCTTATAACGCAACTATGTCAAATAGCGCGGAATGCGCTATACACAAAACTACTACAAATGTACTATAATGTTCTGCGTTATGTAACTTTGCTTTGGTAAAGCAAAGTAATTGGCAATTATTCTCTTTAAATTTTTCTTCTAAAAAGCTTTCTCTGAAAAGGTAATGGAACACTTATTAACTGACCAACGATAGGAGGGAAAGCAATGTGTGTGGAATGGATAATGTTTCTATTATCTGAAGTTAAAGTTAATATTTTCCAAATTATTGCAAATAACCCATATAAGATGTAATTTGTCTAAGAAAAAGCCGTTAATTGCAATAGTAGAAAAACCAACAAAATGTTAATCGAATTTAGTGTAGGCAATTTTAAGTCAATTAAGGAAATTGAGACTTTAAGTATGGTAACATCCAAACTTCAGCCAAAGTTTCCTCATCTTGAAGTGAATAATGTTTTTAAAATTGATGAGGATTTTAAATTATTGAAATCTAAAGCAATTTATGGAGCAAACGCAAGTGGAAAATCAAATTTCCACAAAGCATTAGAAGCATTCAAGGAAATTGTCAGTAGTAATATTGGAGAAAAAAACCCCCTTAGTCCTATTGTGCCTTTTAAACTTAGTACGGAAACAGAAAACGAACCTACATTCTTTCAAATTCAATTTTTAAAAGACAACGCTATTTATAGATATGGTTTTGTTGCTGATAAAACTCAGGTCTTTTCAGAGTGGTTATTTAAAAAAGTTGATAGAGAAGTTTATTTATTTACAAGAGAAGGGGAAGAATCAAAAATTAATAAATCACAATTTTCCGAGGGTGGTATTTTGAAAGATATTCTTAAAAAGTCTACAGAAGTTTTAGTTCAAGACAACTATCTGTTTCTTTCTTTTATTGCAAAGGTGTTAAAAGGTAAAACTTCTTCTAAATTAGTAGATTTTTTAACTACCAAAATTGTAATGGTATCTGGATTGAATAGTTATCACAACAGTAAATCTGCCGAAAAGTTTATTGAAAATGAGGAGAACAAAAATGTATTAGTTGACTTGGTAAAGGCAGCCGATATGGGTATTGATGATATTGGTTATATCGAAGTTGATGATGATGATGATGAGGATAAGAGTGCCAAAAACAAATCCGTTAGAGGTAATGAAAAAGAATCTCGTAAAATAGTTTATGCAGTAAAGAAACACTACGATGCAAACAAAAAGGAAACCGGTGATAGATGGATGGGCTTTGCTTTTGAAGAATCAAAGGGAACTCAAAAAATGTTTGAACTCTCCCCTTATATTATTAGAGCTTTAAAAGAAGGAGGAACTTTATTTATTGATGAATTTGATTCTAGGTTTCATTCACTACTCACGAAAAAAATTGTCGAGCTATTTAATTCAAAATCAAATCTCAAAGGGCAATTGATTTTCATTACTCATGACACCAATCTTTTATCATCAAAAATGCTGAGAAGAGACCAAATTTCGTTTACAACACGGGATAAATATGGTGCAACTCATTTTAGTTCTTTAGCTGAATTTAAGGGAGTTCGTAACTCTTCATCATATGAAAGTGATTATATGCACGGTAAATATGGTGCCATTCCGTTTTTAGATGATTTTGAAGAAATTTTTTTAGAAGAAGAGGAAAATGCCTAAGAAAACCAAAGCAATTAAAAAGACCGATATAAAGGGTGACAAACCTTGGTTAAAAAAAGTTGGATTAACTTCTTACAAAGAAGAAACTAAAGAACCTAACAAAACTTTTTTAATAGTATGTGAAGGTCAAACTGAAGCTTTGTATTTTGAATCATTCCCTACTATATCAGCTGAAGTCAAAACATACGGTATGGGATGTTCTCATACTACACTTGCGGATTGCACTATTGACTTAGCAAAAGATAGTAATTATGATGAAGTTTGGTGCGTTTTCGATATGGATGTAAAGCCAGATGTTGTCGGCCAAGCTGATGACTTCAATTCTGCCATACAAAAGTGTCATGCCAACGGAGTGAATTGTGCATATTCTAATGATTCATTTGAACTATGGCTTTACCTACATTTTCAATTTACTGACCAAAAAAATCATCGTGATTTTTATAACGAGCAGTTGGGAAAAATTTTTGGAATTAACTACAGCAAGGATGGAAAGAAAAGAAAGTTTGTTCTAAAACTATATACTGCTTTGGAAAAAAATGGTAAGGCTAGTCAAATTGATGCTATAAAAAGGTCTAAAAAGCTTGTTGAGCAACATGAAGGAATTAGTCCGCACTTACAAAACCCAATATCGCATGTTTACTTATTAGTTGAAGAATTGAATAAATACCTATCTGATTAAATTTGCAAATCAGTTAAGACGGCCTAAGAGAATTTTGGCAAAACAAGAGGCGAGGGGAGCGGCCATATTCTAGACTTCTAGTTTTATGGTTTTCTGAACAGTACAATTTTTCTAGCAGTTCAAAGCGGTCTTAAGAGTTACAATGCTTTCTAGAATATAGCGATTGAGCCGTACATTGTTTCCAAAATTATCTGTAAGCCTTGATTTTTTTGTTTCTTTTTTTATCAAGAAAAAAAGAAAAGAAACTTTAGGTGGTTTCCAAATAACATATCTTAAGAGGGTCTGCTAACTAATTGCATTATTATAATTAGACTTGGATTGTATTACTAAGGTAATCCAGTCACTATAAAAAGTGATATCCATCAATACATCATATTCTAAATGTTTGATATCCATATTACATGAATTGCTTCCGATTGTAGTAATACCCACAAGTTTAGCTCCTTCGATAGAAAAGTAATAGACACCGTTACCACTGTCCCCATTACACGCAGAAACAACATTTTTTTCTCCTATACATATCATCCCATCTTTTATATATCCTTTTATATTTTTTTCACTTTGACAGTTCAATTTTGAAATCAAGGGAAGTGGTTTCTCCATAAGTCTTTCAGGTCTAAAAAGGCTATTTGTTTTTCCCCATCCAACCATCATGGCAGATTGCTTATTTTCAATCACCTGCTTAAGGAGAGAAGAGGAGATAGGTCTTATCGTTTTAGTCTTAGAACTTATTTCTAAACGTTTCTTTAATTGAATTAGCAAGATATCATGTTGGTATCCACCACTATCATACTTCTCTAATTGTCCATTATATGGGTTAATTCCTTCAAAGGAAAACACATTTAAAATATCAGAATATTTACCGCTAGAATTTAATTTACCATTGCCGGAGTAGACTAGATAATTATCTTTATTAACGTTGTCAAAACAATGAGCTGCTGTCAAAATCCATTCAGAATTGATTATAACTCCACCACAATAGGCTTCCTTCTTTCTTTGTTTGGATACTATCGCTATTTGATATGGAAATTCATTTTCTGATGCTTCCACCCCGCCTCGTATTCCTCTAGTACCTTCCTCTTCTTGCCAATAAGTAACACATGCTCTGAAACAAAATATGAACAGAGTCAGTGCTAAAAGAATGATTAAAGTAGTTCGCCATCTTAATCGTTTAATTATCATCAACTTCTGCTTCTTTAATTTGCTTTTCTAATTCAGCTTTCTTAATCCTCAGTTCTAATAAATCTGTTTCTTCTTTAAGTGATTCAATTTCAGTATCTCCATTAATAAGATCAATAGTTTCTCCAATTGATTTCCCTAGTGATGTTACATCATCTGGGTTGATCGAATTGGTAGATGCATTTATTTCCTTAAACCACCCTAAGTCGGAATAATAGACTAAATTATTGAGTTTGGTCTTAGAGGGAAGCCTACCATGCATTTTACCAACTGCAAAAAATGTAAAACTTCCTATTTCTCCAACATTGTTAGTATAAACCTTCGCTGTATATGAAGCTGGAAATTTATAAGCCAACCCAGTATTCGTTGATTTGGGGGCCAGTTTTAGGTAAAAATCTTTTCCAAAATCATTTATATCTCTTTTAATGGAGATTCTGAAACAATTCTCGCATCTTTCTCCATCATCATTATTATCATAAACAGATTTTGAAGAAATATTTATTATTACATCTTGACTTCCTGCAGGATATTCTAATTTAAAATATTTATCGTAGTCTTGAAATTCTTTATGGTCGAATTGTACATCTAAATCCGCCTTTATTTCAACCTCTCTTTTCTCTAAGGTTCCTATAAAGGAGTTTAAAGTCTTTATAAATGCTTTTTTAGTTTTTTCCTTTTCCTGATTGAGAGACTTAATCATTTCGCCTAGCATATTTACTTTATATTTGAAGACGTTGAGATTATCACCAAATCTATTATTATTTACAAAGTCCTTTTTTAAATTTGCTAGATTTTTCTTGTAACTCTTTAGGTCAACATCAATTGAATTTCTCTGATTCAGTAAAGCCCTTAAACTTTTAATTATTTCAAAATTTTTATCTGAATTAATTGGTAAGGGTTGGATTTCAGTAAGCTTCAATTTGTTAAATAGATTGCCTCCATCTTTTTCTGGATTGTATAGTTTGCCCGCCCCATTTACCTTAAATAGAGATATCACACCGGACAATACTGAAGTAATGATTTTGAATGTTTTATCTTGACTAGTCAATTCTCCACCTTGTATTAGACCATTCTGACCAATTTTTAAACCAACCTTATTTTCTTTGTTCCATTTTTTCTTAAGGTGGATTCTATAAATATGCGAATCATCAGGGACGCCTAAAGTATTCAAAGAGAAGTTTTTTATTTTGATTAGTCTAGTTTCAGAGGAAATCGGACTAGGTATTTCTATTGCAGGAGCGTTGAAAATGTTCGATAATGATATATTCAGTTTTTTGGGTGGGGTATGAATGCTTTCTTCGAATTTAATTTTCTGTTGAAGAATTGTTTTAGGTAATGAATAGATGATGTCATTAGGTAAAATGGTATTTGTAACATCAATACCTTCAACAGAAATTGATTGTGAATATATAAAACTGTAAAATAGTAGTAAGGGAAAAATAATTGTAAGTTTTTTCATGGTAATATGGTTTTAGTAAGCTCTAATTTAGGCAAATACTTTGATTTGAAAAATACCCATTTGTAGGTATCTTCATGAAGAAAAATTATATTACAGTGAAATAATTCAACTGAATAGTTAAAAACATCCGTAAAAAACCAAAAATATTTTCAATTTTTTTTCGTAAAACCAGCTAGATATATAAGCAACTATAAGCTTTTTAGTTACCGAGGAGCTGGACGGCCTAAGAAAATTTTGGAAAAACAATAGGCGAGGGGAGCGGCCATATTCTAGACTTCTAGTTATACAGTTTATTGACTGGTATAAAATTTCAATTGATTGCCAGCTGTCTTAAGAGTTAGTTTGCTTTCTAGAATATAGCGACCGAGCGCCACCGCGCCAGCTGGCTCTTTCGCTAAAAATGTACTTTGGGTACATTTTCTTTACGCTCAGCCCTGTTCCAAAATTATCTGTAAGCCTTGATTTTTTTGTTTCTTTTTTTATCAAGAAAAAAAGATAAAACATTACGGTTACTGGTTACAATGTTGAAAGTCTATTTTACATAATATTAGGAACACCTAAAGAAAAGCTTCAATCAAAGACAAGAGGTAGCAAGTGCTCAGAAATTTTATTTTCGAAATTTTGAGCTGTTGCGGCAAGCTGCCGAGAATCTCCTGAAAAATTTATTGACTAAGATTTTCTCATAAATCGCATATTTCAAAAGAATCTAAAAGTTTTGCTTTTTTTGGCGTTGGCAAGCGGCTGCAAATTGTGTTTAAATTTAACATGCGTTTTTAGCATTTTAGAATTTAAAAAGCAATCGAGCGTTTGCTAGCGGCAATTTTACATAACGACTAATTATAGATACAGACGAAAGGTTTTGTAATACTTCATTTAAATCCATAATCTGCATCCTCATTTTTTTCTCTACACAACCCATATATTCTAAGGGTTATCATCAGAATTATCAATTCAATTAAAAATTGAACTTTTACTTATCATATATTATTCTTCTTTTAAAATCGATATTATTTAAACTCATGGTAAAACTTATTTAAAATCGTAAAAATTAATAATAAATATCGTAATAATCTATATATCAGATTGTTGTGTATTCTTTAGATTTGATTAGTTATATTTGTAACTGATTACTTGTCAAGTATTAAACTATTATTATGGAGATTGGTTATTTGCAAATTATTGAAGATCATGCATATGTTTTGAAATCTTTATTAACTGATAATGGTATGAATGCGGGTACACTCAATAATGCTATATCCAAAGCCAAAGTAAATAAAACCGGTTTTTATGATACCCATAAAAAATTAGGGTCTAAAAAAATATGGATTCGTTATCAAAGTATACCGTTAAAAGTACTGACGAAACTCAAATTACCAACAGAAGAGTCAGAAATTATTGATTTGCTGAAAAATGCAGCACCAGTTCATGGCTCTTGCGATACTGCGTTAGATTTTATTTTCCATCAAATTTGGATCCACCAAAAATATTGGGTAGAGTATATGCCTTTGTACAAAGAATACTTTACGGATATTGAGGTAATCAGCAATTATGCTAGGACACATGCCATAATTCAAGAAATAATAATTTGCATAAGGACTGGAGTAAGAAGCTTAAAGGAAATACATATGGCATTTCAAAAACTACCAAAGGTGTGTTTTAAAGCAAAATCTTACTCCTATTTCTCAAGTAAAATAAAAAAGTTTAATATCTATGGAATTACTGAAAATTTAGTACATGATTTTACAATTAATGGCCGAAAACCATATAGAGTAACCTCAGTTGTGAAATCGCTCATTCAAGCTCATCGATTGAATAGCAAAAGATATAGTAAATCTAAAATATTAATTTTAGTCAATACGCATCTTAAACAACTAGGTCATCATAAAATTTCGCAATCTACTGTAGATAGAATTTGTGATGATATAGAGTTTAGAAATAAAACAGATATACTTAGACTTGGAAAAAAGTATGCTGACGATAATATAACTCCTTACTTACCTAGAAAAACTCCTGATTATGCTGGTGGTCTCTACCAAATAGATTCTTCTCAAATAAATATATATTATAATAACGAAGGAACTCCATCATATTTGACCTTATGTGTCGTTTTAGATGTTTATTCTAGAAAAATTATAGGTAATAGTATTGGTGCTAATGAAAACTTTCAACTAATAAGTAATGCTATGAAAAATGCTTTCGTTAATGGAGGAATAGGACCCGATAACATATTAGTAGACAATCACAAATCTTATCATTCTAAAGATTTTACACTGTTAAAAAATAAGTTGATGGGTATTGGTGTAAATATTAGATATGCTAAAGTTAAAAACGCAAAAGATAAAGCCCATGTAGAAAGATGGTTTGGAACCTTTCAATCAAAATATTTGATTGATATTTATGGTTTCCTAGGAGAAGGAATTAAAACAAAAAGAGAAAATGGCAGAGCTAATAACGAGAAAACAAAAGAGTATAGAAAAACTAAAAACCTTTATGAAAAGGAGATATTAATACAAATTATAAACAATAAAATCACGGAATATAATGAAGCAATTCACTCTATAACACAGGATAGTCCGTATAGAGCATTTAAGAATTCAGCTAAAAATTCTGACAGATATATCAATAAATATGATATTGCTTTGATTTTTGGGCAAACAAAAAAAATTAGAGTTCGAAATTCTAAGATTTTTATAACTCTTTTAGGTTCAAAACACTCCTATACAATATTAGATAGAAAAATATCCAATAAGGTAAACCGAACAGTTGTAAAGGTCCATTATGATGAGTTTGATCCAACCCATGTATTTATGAGTGGTTTAAATGATGAAATGATAGGTGTTGTTTACAGAGATCATAAAGTGAATATAGTTCCGGTCAAAAGTTCGGAAGCAAAAGTTTACCAAAGTCATAGTTTGAGAAATATTAAAAATATAAAACAAAATTTAAAAGATATTTATAAAGAGATAAAAGAGGGGTATGATGAACTAGAAGAGACACCGGTTTTAGGTTTGGATGAAAAAACTAATTTAAAAATTAAAGAGTCTAGTTTAGATAGTATAAGGGATATTGAAAATGAATTATTATCATTAAGAGTTATAAATAAAATCCCTAGTAATTCTGCTTACGATGGGGATTTAAAGACTATATCTGAATCAATTGATGATAAAGTTCCATTTGTACTTAAAAGAGTTAGGTAATGGAAAAATTCAAAAAACAAATATTTGAATTAAGAAACTACTCAGATATTCAAAAAATATGTCAATATGCACATACAAGCTCTAAATTTTTAATAATTGCAGGTGAAACTGGCAGTGGTAAAACTGAAGGTCTAGTGAGTTATAGTCAGAAAAATGGAGAAAACATTAAATATGTTCGATTACGTAAAAGCATGTCCACTAGTCATTTTTTTACAGAAATATCAAATGCGTATAATTACGGAGGATGTACCAGAAGATCTTTTTATCATTTTATGAATTGGATAAAAGCTTATATTGAAGAAAGTAATGAAAAACATCTTTTAATTGTAGATGAGGGTGGTATGTTTAATAATGAACAATTAGGCTTATTTCATGAACTAAGAGATTTAACAGAGAATAATTTGGGAATTATTTTAGCTGGTCCCAAATATTTTGTTGAAAAATTGAAAAACTGGAATAGTTTGCAAAAAAATGGTGTACCAGAATTTTACAGAAGGATTAATAGAATTATACCATTAAATGACTTAACTAAAGAGGAAATAATAGGTGTTTGCAACGCATATGGAGTTAAATCAAAAGATATTAATAATCGGTTTTTGGGTATCAAAAATATTGGTGATTTAACAAATAGTATAGAAAATTATCTTTATTTAAAAGAGAATTCAGCTACTTAACTGATTGATTAATAGACATAATTCGGGGTCAAAGTTAAAAGATAAAATTCTTCCTTCATCATCTCTTTCAACCCAAATTAAATCCTTACGCTGCAGGGAATTAACTATCTTCCAGATGCTAGTATCCATAACGTCATTATTGAAAATATGCTGATAAATTAGTGCTTTACTTTTAAGTTTTATTATTCCGTTTAAAACTCTTAACTCATTCTTATTTAACTGCTTTAGCCTTGTTTCAAGAGGTTTTAAAAGGGTGATACTTTCTTCATAATTTGGGGAGTATAGTTTGCATATATCACAAGTCTCATAGTACCCATTAAGGTATTCAATAAATTCATTTCTATTATAGGCTGTTACTAAAATTGAATTGAAACACAATTTACAATGTGTCAAAGTCATTTTAACGTAAGAATTTGCTTGTACTTCCATAAAAGGAAATTCATTCTCTTCATCAATTGATTTAAGGTCTTCCAGCGAATAGTTGAAGTCAGATATATCAAAAGCCCAATACTGGAATATCTGAACATTAAGTTCTTCTGATATATCTGCTGATACTATAATTCTATATTTAATCTTTTGGTTATCGCGCATCCTATTTAATGACATATATGTCATTATAAATATCCTGAATTCTTTGGACTTTTCAAATTATATGGGAGGTCATTTAAGAAACGAGAAACTACTACAACAGATTTCAACTCAGTTGAAACTTCTTCGTGAGAAAAAAGGACTAACGCAAGAAGATGTTTATAATGACACAGGAGTACATATCTCTCGTATAGAAACAAGTAAGGTCAATATAACAGTTAGTACATTAGATGCTTTATGTAAATATTTCGACATATCCTTATCTAGCTTCTTTATGAATTGCCAAAAATTTTAATTAAAGCCACATATCCGCAAAACAAATAAATTTTCGCGTATACGCTTGTATTCAAAAAAAACTCTTTACAAAATCCGTATTTTGTAAAGAGTATGTATTTTTTAGCTTATATTACATTGGGATTACCAAATATTAGAAAATATCTACCAACGGGCGAAATGTAAAGAGTATGAAAAATGTAACTGCCGATGCACATGAAAGAACCAAAGACTATTTAAGTGACTCTGAAATGAAGTTACTTCTTCAGGCTTCAAAAAAGACCCGATATCCAAAAAGGAATTACCTTTTATTACTTATGATTTATAGACATGGATTAAGAGTAAGTGAAGCTGTAAACTTGAAAAAATCAGATGTCAATATAAAAGAATCAAGAGTTTGGATAAATAGGCTGAAAAATGGTCTTTCAGTTGAGCATCCAATATCAGGAGATGAACTTAGGGCTATAAGACGATATCTAAATTCACGAAAAGATAATCTACCATGGTTGTTTGTAAATGAAAGAGGATTACCATTAACTAGGCAAGCTGTAAATTATATTACAACATCGGTAGGGGAGAAGGCAGATTTACCAAGTGTTCATCCACATACTTTAAGGCATTCTTGCGGTTTTTATTTAGCTAACAAAGGTTACGACTTAAGATTAATACAGGATTACTTAGGGCATCGAGACCCCAAACATACTGCACATTATACTAGAGTAGTTAGTAGTAGATTTGAAAAACTTTGGGGCTAATTATTAAATGATTTTCTTTGAAAGCTCTTTAAACCTACAAAAGGCATTGGCCAACTTTATTTGATGCGGACTTTTGCATTCGGCTTCAAAAATAGATGGATTTGCCACCATAATAATACATGTGCGAGCCCTTGAAACTGCAACATTAAATCGATTTGGGCTAAATAGGAACTCCATTCCACGCGGGGCTTCTTCTAAGCTTGATGTTGCCACTGAATAAATAACTACTGGAGCTTCCTGACCTTGAAATTTATCAACAGTACCAACTTCTAAGTCAGGTAAACTTTTTTTAATAGCCTGTACTTGTGCATTGTAAGGAGTTATTATTTTGATTTCTCTACTGGTAAGTGTAGCTTCCTCTTCCTTTTCATTGATATAAGATACTTTTCCACTTGTGAGGTGTGCTACAATTTCAATTAACTTCTCAACTTCTTCAGAAGATGAGTTAGTATTTCCATCATGCTCAACCTCTTCAAGATACATTCCTGCTCCAGCATACCGTGAGCCCATTATTTGCTGAACATCAAGATGCTTTTTTGATTTTAACTTGCTCTCATAAAATAGTTCAGAAACGAAAGTATTAATTGATGAATGCATACGCCAAGTTTCAGCCAAGAACACTCCTTGTTCATCAGAAATAGTTTTTTCGCCCAGTAATACATTTTCAAGTGCAGATACCTCTGTGCCGTCTGGATGCACACCTTGCTGTGGCTGTTTTAACTGTTGTGGATCTCCTAACAAAACAAGATTGGAACAACTATGTGCAACAGCTAGAGTATCAATCAAAGATAATTGACCTGCTTCATCAACAATAAGGTAATCCACACTGTTTTGATAAGGTGGTTTGCTCCACATAAAGGATGTGCCGGCAATAACGTCAACATTACCAATTGCTTTTTGGATGATACTCTCATCTCTAACTAACGTCCATGGTTTACTTTCCTCAGTATTCGCTTTAATCTTTTGTATCATTTCAATACTTAAACCTTCCTTTTGAGCTGCATCCCATATTTTGTCGAGTAAGTTAAAGATGACTTTATGACTAAGAGCTGTAACACCTATTTTTTTACCATTTTTAATCAATCTAACGACAAGGTGGCTTCCTGTAAAACTTTTACCAGCACCTGGCGGACCTTGAACGGGCAAATAACTCTGGTTTAGCTTAGATGCAAAGTCATACGTTTTCTCAAAAAGATCATCTAAATGCGTTCTATCTTTAATCAAACTTTGAGGACTGTTCATCAGCAACTGTCTAGCTGCACGATAGGTCATATCCTCGTTATCCATTCCATGTTCAACAACCCATTCTGCCAATCTAATAATTGATTCTTCTTTTACACTAGAATTCACGCTTTCCAAGCTGATGACCGACATTGGGTGCGGTAAATTAATTTTAGATGGACCTTTTTTTATTCTGAGTATACCTGCTTCAACGTCAATCTCATGAATAGCACCTATTTTATTATTTTCTTGGTCTTCTAAGGCTTGACCTTGACGCAAATCACATTCCTGGGGCGGAAATTTATATTCATCTACGACGCTTCTTTTTTCAGGTTCTCGATTACCTGTATATTCTAGAAATGAAATAGCTTTACGTTCTTCCAAAATTTGGTCTTCTGGTAGCTCTTTCAAACGGAAAAACTCCCACCAAAAAGACTTTTTTTCTCTACGATACCAATCAAGCATATGGGCTAGTATATATCTAGCCTGTTCAATTCTATTTCGTTCGGTTCTTATTGAAGGTATGCCATCAAGCAAAGAATTCATTATAGGTTCTATACGTTCTTGATGAGCAGTAATGTTATCACTTGCTGTGCCATCTTCATCCTCTGGTCTTGGAATGTTATCACCTTGTTTTATTAGACTAGCACGAATCTCTTCCAACCATTCTTGAAGACGAATTAATGATTGACAATCATCTTGATTATAAAGCTGTACGACATCTTTGGTCTCCTTTGTTAATTTATCAATATTTTTAGTTTGAAGAAGTAGCTCCAATTGGGATTTATGACTTGATAAATGACGTAAATCCATCTTACGTTTATAACCAAAGAACACTTCTAAGTCTTTAATCGAGTACTTTTCCACACTAGCTCGTACTGACTGACGAACAACGGTATAGAGATCAACAAATGTGTGTGATCTTAAAAAGATATCAATCTCAGTTTCGCGCGATGCATACTTACCCATTAATCGTTTAAAAGCAGTGACTTCGTAAGGTGCATAATGATAAATATGAAGTGAAGGGTCTTCTTGTTTCTGTTTGAAAGCAAAGTCAACAAATCGCTCAAAAATCTCTTTTTCTTCTTTTTCATTTTTAGCCCAAAGGGCATGGTATTCTCCTTTGTGTACATAACCGATCATATACTCAAGACCATCCGGTTCAACCATTCTGTCTCCTTCAAAATCGAGGTAAATATCATTTACAGATGGTTTTGGTAATTTGTTGAATCCTTTACCTTCTTCTAAATCTAAGGTTTCGTATATCGGTATATATCCGTTTTGCCTACTTGTATATTGTAACCGTGCCTGTTCCCGAAGTTTATTATAGGTTTCCTTTACTCCTTTTAATGGATTAAAAGGTACAGGTAAATTTAAATTAGCAAGTTTTTCTAGGGTATCAACTTCATGTAGTTTTAATTCTTTTGCTTGGGAAGTTCCTAATCCTGCCACGAAAGTCAAATGATCATCTTTTCTTCTAACCGCATTACAATTCTTCCACCATTTACAAATATCGCAATGGCTTACAGGGTTAGGATAGGTATCCTCTTCTTTCAAAATTGCATCTTCAAGGTTTCTTTTTACTAATCTTATGTATGCAGCATATTCATCATATCGATACTTTTCTTCTTCTTCAGGCTTTATTACCCCCATAAACTCTGGGGTCAGACCTTGTATTGAAGCTACACGTTCAGAATAGAGACCTATTTGCAATATTGTACCAGCTTTAGTTTCATTCGCTAATTTGGTATCCCAAACTTCGTATGACCAATCTCCCAAAACACTTGGTCTATCAACCTTCTTTAAAAAATCAGCCCAGCCGCTCCATTTACCATCTTCTTTTAACCTTGCCTGATAAATTATATCTACACCTTTTTGCATAGCTTCAATTGTTTGCTTCTCAGCATGCGGGTCCTCAATACTAATTTCTGCAACAGATTTTCCTTGAGTCTTAATTTCTTGCAAGTGATTTTTTTCAAACTCAAGCCCTTTTTCTTGTAACATTTGAAGTACACGATTCGTATATATTTCTGGATCTGAAATTTCTCCTCTAACATGCTGTTTATTTAACTGTGTAAGGTGTTTACAACTGCTATGAGAAGATAAATCAGAAGGGCTATAAGTAATTTGGTCGTTCTTATAATTCATAAAAGCAATTTAGATTCTTGAGTATTTTGAAAACATAAGAGTAATTTAAGAGTATCGTTTTAAACAAGATTACGGTTTTCCGTAATTGTATAATTTTATAAATGTATAACTTGAACTTTAAAGTTATATTTAGAGTTTACTTATTAAAACTTTATTGAAGATGTTGCTCTTAGCAATACTTCTTTATTTGTATACAATGAATTAAAGATTAATTAAAAATATCATCACTTTTAGTAACACTATTTATTTATGGAACTCAAATATGTTTGGATAAAAAAATATAAAAATCTAGAAAATATAGATTTCAATTTTCAACATCCAAGCGATGATTTTTTTGAGTATAATGATGGTTTTTTAAATATTAAAGAAAATAAACTCCAATCTAAAAAAGACTTTTTTGGCAGAAATATAAAGGGGCTAACAACGATTGTAGGTAAAAATGGTTCAGGAAAAACCAATCTAAGTGAGTTTTTAACATACAATTTAGCTCATGTTGGTAGAGGGTTATCGACCTTCATGAAAGGAGAGGGTATTATTGTTCTCAAAGACAAGATATTTGTTCAAGAGGATATCAATATAGAAAATACAGCTACCTTAAACAAAGAGGGCTATGATATTATCAAATATAAAAATGCTCCTTTAGATAAAAGTTCTGGAGTGGACTGGCATCTTATGGAGAAGAATAAATTTATCTATTACTGTCCTATCAATAGCTATCGACTTGGATATAGCGGACGTGGATTAGACAACATGATTAACATTTCATCTAGTTATTTAATTAGATATGATGTCTATGATACTCTTAAATCGGTACTAAATAATGAAACTTATTCATGGCAAAAAAAGGATTCAACCGATTCATTAAGGGCTCATTTCAGAAACGAAAAATTAAGGGAATCTGACCTTATTTTAAATTATGAACCAATAAAGGAATTAATTAAGGTTCCTAAACTTATACGCATTTCTGTAGACCATCATACCGAGAACAACTTACTTAATGGTAGACATTCTAGAAGGGAAGATAAAAAGACACTACAAATAGGGAATCATTATCAGGAGCTATCTCAAATGAATGTAGGATTCGAATATTATTCCCTAGAGAGGTTAAAATTAGATGTTGAAACTAGAACAGGTTACGAAAAATATGATATAAAAGCTGATGATAGAAAAAATGCTTTTAAATGGAATTTTTTAATTCAATTTTTTAAAGGCCTTCTCTTTTTTGGTAATAAAACTTTTCCAGATGGCTTTTTATTCAATTTCATTTTTGACCATGAATATGATTTAGAGGACAAGGCTTTATTGTCAGATTTGGAAAAATTGAAAGCGCAAATTAAAGAGCTTGTCGATTTAAATAAATGGGAAGATGTTAAAGCTGAAATAATTGAACAAAGTCTGTCTCCTGACAATGAAAGGGAACTCCAAATTTATAGTTTATACAGTAATTTTGAAATTGACATTGAACAAAAGCATGCCAAAGAACTTCTAATTAATCTAATCTCAACCGTTAAAAAGTTTTTAAATAACCAGCTAAATTTTCATTACGAGTTTTTTCATCAATTGAGTGCTGGTGAACAAAATTTATTGAACTTCTATTCACGATTTTATTATGCTAAAAATCAAGTGCTAGAAATAGAAAAAGATTATCCAAAAAATGAAGCTGAAAGAATAGTCATTTTTATTGATGAGGGAGAAGTTGGGTATCATCCGGAATGGCAACGGTTATATTTTAATCAAGTAATTAACTATTTATCTGAACTTTTTGAAAATAGAGAAATTCAATTAATACTTACTACACATAGTCCTTTTGTCCTTTCAGATATCCCTAAAGAAAATGTGATTTTTTTAGATAAGGATACGGAAGGAAACGCATTAAAAAAAAATTTTGAAATGGAAAAAACCTTCGGAGCAAACATCTACACCTTACTTTCCGATTCTTTTTTCATGAAAAATGGCACTATTGGTGAATTTGCCAAAGAAAAAATTGAAAGGGTGATAAATAAATTGGACAATGTTGAAGTAAGATTGTCTGATGAAGATTTAATCGAAATCAATTATGTAATAGATACCCTAGGTGAACCTTTAATTAAAATGCAATTAGAATCTATGCGAGAACAAAGATTAAACCTTTCCGAAGTATCCTTGATGAGAAAAAGAATTGAAGACTTAGAAAATCAAATAAATAGCCAGAATGATAAAAATCAAAACCAATAAAACTAAAGCAAATGATTTTGCTAAATCGTTTTTGAAGCCTGGTGCTAAATTTGCACTTACAACCAAAATCGATAATTGGCTAGCTGCAAATCCCGGACATAGAGGCAGAGGCATGTTTAACTATATCAAAAACAATATTGAGCATATACTAAAAGCAGAGCCAAAGGAACTTGAAAAAATAATTCAAGAATTCTTAAAAAAAGGATATCAAAAAAAAATTCTTACTAAAAAAGGAAAGCTTAACAAACTTGGTAAAGAAATCGAAATTATATTTAACTATAAAGGATTTCGAGAAAGTAAAAGAGCGATTTTACTAGCTCAATCACTAAAAATTAAATCATGTACTTATTGTAATTCGCAATACTCACTTACTGTTGAGCATAATGGTAAAACTAAGTTATTATTTCATTTAGATCATTTTTTTCCAAAAAGCACTTATCCTTACTTAAGTTTATCCTATTACAATCTAATTCCATGTTGCGCCAGTTGCAATATGAGTAAATCCAATAAACCTTATCAGATAAAAGAAAATATTCATCCTTATATTGACAGTTTAGATGAGATAGCAAAATACGAAGCTACCTATAAAAGTTTAGCGTTATTTCTTTTAGATATAAATAAAAATGAGAACGACATTGAATTACAGCTTAATGTTAGGAAGAAATTTTTAGGTGATTTAAAAACTGAAAACAAATTAAATAATTACAAAAACGAATTTAAGGTAGAGACACAATATCAACAATTTAAAGATGTTGTTGGTGAAACTTATCTTAAGGGATTGTATTATAATAATTACAGAAAAAAAGAACTCACAGACTTCTTCAAAAAAAAGAAAGGTATTTCATTAACCCAAGAAATGATTCATCGTTTTATTGTAGGTAATTATACAGAAAATAAAGACTTACTTAAAAGACCATTAGCTAAGATGATGAAAGATATAAGCGAAGATTTTAAATTGATTTAAAAGAATACATGACAAACCTACAACTAAAACAACTAGAAGATAAACTCTGGGACTCTGCAAATGCTATGCGTGCACATGGAGGACTAAAAGCTTCAGATTATGCTGTACCAGTATTAGGATTAATCTTCTTGAAGTTTGCCGAGAATAAATACAGCCAACACGAGCCTGATATTCTAAATGAATATCAAAAGGATAAAGGCACTAGAATGGAACGTACCATTCAAGAAATTGCTTTAGCTAAATGTGGATTTTATTTACCAGATAATGCGAGGTATGATTATCTGTTAAAGTTAGCAGGCAACAAACGAGCAGAAGCTTTGCGAGATGCTATGAAAGGCATCGAAAAGTACCAAGATGCTAAATTTCAAGATGTATTGCCTGCGGAGGCTTATTTTGATATTGAAAAGAAGAAGGATGATATTCTACCGGAACTATTAAAATCATTCTCAGACATTCCTAAAGATGCTTCTGGCGATATATTTGGTAAGATATATGAATACTTCTTGGGCAAGTTTGCCATGAGCGAAGGACAAAAAGGAGGTGAGTTCTTTACACCAACTTCGGTGGTCCGTTTTATTGTAGAAGTTATAGAACCTTATAAAGGTAAAATCTACGATCCTGCTTGTGGTTCTGGAGGTATGTTTGTGCAATCTGCCGATTTTATTGCACACGAAGGGCATGATTTAAATGATATCTATGTGTACGGACAAGAATATATGGGTGAAACCGTTCGTTTGGCAAAAATGAACTTACTCGTTCACAATTTACGTGGCGAAATTACCGAAGCTAACTCTTACGATAGTGATCCTTATGATGGATTAGGTAAGTTCGATTTTGTTATGGCAAATCCACCATTTAATGTAAAGTCTGTAAAAGAAAGTACGGTTAAGAACGATGAGCGTTTTTACAAATACGGTTTACCAAAAAACAAGGGAAAGAAAGACGATAAAATTTCGGATGCCAATTATTTATGGATATCCTTATTTGCAACCTCATTAAATAAAAATGGACGTGCAGGTTTCGTAATGCCTAATTCAGCTTCTGATGCTAGAAATTCAGAATACGATATCCGTAAAAATATAGTAGATTCTGGTATAGTAGATTGTATGGTGAGTATGCCGACCAATATGTTTTTAACAGTAACCTTACCTGCTACGTTATGGTTTTTCGATAAACAAAAAGTGAATACAGATCGTAAAGACCAAATCTTGTTTTTAGATGCTCGTAATGTGTATAACCAAATAGACAGGGCACATAGAGAATGGACTACAGAAAACCAGCAAAATTTGGCAGCTATTGTACGTTTATATCGTGGTGAAACTAAGCGTTATTTAGAGCTAATTGATAAGTATATAAAAGAAGCAGACCAAGCTAAAAACAACATTGCACTAGCAAAAGAGGCTCTAGTCTTACAAATTGAGAAGGTAGTTGATAGTCTGAAACAGCACATTGAAGAAACTAAAGACAGTAAACGTACACCTGCTAAAGTAAAAGCTCTAAAAAAAGCTGATTTCTTTAATCTAGTTGAAAATTTTGCAAGAAGTGAATTTAAAGAAAATGAAAGAGTATTAAATAATCTATCATACCCTATTGAAAAGACACCATTAGATAACGAAGCGCAATTGGAAGTAGCAGAACATTTAAAATGGAATGTTGCGCAAAATAAACGAGAAAGTGATGCCTTAAAACTAGATGTCAATACGCTATTAGAACTTTATAAAATAGCAGACAAAAATCTAAAGTTATCTTCAGATAAAATTTGGAGTAAGTACGATTTAGTGAAAGCCGATAAAAACCTAGAAGAGTCATACCAACTATATTTAGAAGCTACAGAGGAGGCATCGTATTGGGTAACAAACATAAATTGGTTGCAGACACATTTCCCAAAAGCCAAATATGAAGACGTAGTAGGGTTATGCAAAATGGCAAATAAAACGGAGTATGTTGAAGAACAAGATTATTCACTCAATGCAGGAAGGTATGTCGGGGTGGAGATACAAGATGATAGTATTACAGAAGAAGAATTTCATAAACTTTTAATTGAAAGAAGAAGTAGGTTTGAAAATTTAACAAAGAATACATTGAAAATTGAAGAAAGCATTCTTAGCAAGCTTAAACAAATTATAAATGAATGATTAATTTGAAAAAGAGTTTACGATTAAAATTTTTGGAAAAAAATAAAGGAGATTTAGTTTCTGGTCCGTTTGGATCTAATATTTCAGCAAAATATTTTGTCGATGAAGGCATACCTGTAATACGAGGAAATAACCTTAAGTCAAAATCAAAATATTTTATAGATGACGGATTTGTATTTATAACTGAATCAAAAGCAAAAGAGCTAATAAAGTGTAAAGCAGTCAAGGATGATATTATTTTTACAGCTGTGGGTACAATTGGTCAAGTTGGTATAATTCCAAAGAGCACCAATTTTGAATATTATATTATATCCAATAAACAAATTAGGTTAAGAGTAGATAAAGATAAAGCTAATCCTTATTTCATTTTTTATCAATTAAGATCGAAATCATTACGTAAATATTTGGAAGGTCAAAATAGAGGCAGTTCTGTCCCTTTATTAAATTTAGGAGAAATAAGAAATGTACCTATCAAACTTCCTAATCTTCTTACCCAGAAAAAGGTAGTCGCAATACTTTCTGCTTATGATGATTTAATCAATAATAACTACCAACGAATAAAGCTATTGGAAGAAATAGCCGAAGAAATCTACAAGGAGTGGTTCGTTCGATTTCGTTTTCCAGAGTATAAAAATGCTATATTTTGTGATGATAAAGGGAGTGAAACGCCCCCTCAAACGATTGGGTCCTTACCCTATGGTTGGAGGAAGATAAGGTTTCGTAAATTTATTAAACTGAATAGGGGTTTTGATTTGCCTAATGAAAAGATAATTCATGGAAAATACCCTGTTGTTGCATCTACTAGTATAAAGGCGTTTCATAATGAATATAAAGTCAAAGCTCCTTGCATAGTAACAGGTCGATCAGGGTCTCTTGGTTCAGTACAATTTGTAAACCAAAATTCGTGGCCTTTAAACACAAGCCTATACGTAAAGGATTTTATGGGTAATTCGGTGTACTTTGTATATTATTTTCTCAAACTTCTCAATCTTGAGAGGTATAATTCAGGAGCTGGGGTACCAACATTAAATCAAAATCACCTACACGGAATTCAATTGAATCTTCCTGATAAATCATTACAACAAAATTTTGATGAAATAATAGCGCCAATTTTCATGGAAATCGACCTTCTAAATAAAAAAAATAAACTCCTTCAAGACACCAGAGATTTAATATTGCCACGTTTAATTAGTGGTAAATTGTCTGTGGAGGATTTGGAGCTAGAAACGTTACATATATAAGTATTGGAACAATTACCGTATCAATTATTACTTCGGGTATTATAGCCTTAATAGGAGG
Organism: Zobellia nedashkovskayae; assembly: GCF_015330125.1. NCBI lineage: Bacteria > Pseudomonadati > Bacteroidota > Flavobacteriia > Flavobacteriales > Flavobacteriaceae > Zobellia > Zobellia nedashkovskayae. Next base: position 4,012,428 of record NZ_JADDXR010000002.1, read on the forward strand.
TGTTATTACATTTTTAATTCAGGAAAGAAAACTGAAATTAGAAAGAGAAAGGATGAGAAATTTGTTTCAATTAGAACGCGAAAAATTAGAAGAACAATTTAAAACTGAAAGAAGGGCAGATTTGGCATTGTCAAAATTTTTAAATCATGTGAAATTTAACCGAAGATCTTTTGAATATTTAAGTGAAAAGATGGGTGGTTTTGAATCTGATGAACTGAGACGTATGTTAGTGAGAAATGGTGCTGTAAGAAGTTTTGGGAAGGATAATGTCGAATGGTGGGAATTACTTGCCGAGTATAAAGTTGAAAAATAAAATATGGCTAGTTACGATTTACAAGACCCATACGATTTAGATATTATGCGCTCAGATTTTGACGCTATAAATGAAGATGAATGGGAAGATTATATTCAATTGGCTATTGAAAAGAAAATTGGGTTTAAAAATGTAGGGGCTTTAAAATCAGCAAAAAAGAAAGCTGGTATATCTAAATACTTATCTGACAAGATGATTAAATGGGCTTTATCCATTGTAGAAGATTTAGAAGAACGCATAGAAGATGATGAGAAGGATAAAAAGTCTGAAGCATTTATAAAATCCTCTAGTTTTAATATGCCAAATTCCAATCTAACGCTACGAGTTGCATGGCATGATAATAAATGGAATGGTACTATATGTAATGACCCAGCAAACAATACCTATTGTAACGGGTTCCATTCTCTTTTGTCTGAGCGTATTAGAAAACGTAAGGATGAAAATATGGCTAAAGAAATTAGTAATCGCGGTAAAGCTATTTCTAATATAGATTACTTACCACCTTGCTTTTGGTCTGCAAATTTGTTCAGCGAAAAATCTATTAAAGTAAAGCATGACAATCCTGCTGCACCAAATTTAGAAACAATAGAAGAAAAGTTACCTGCTAACTCCATTTTGAGCTGGCCATTTGCGGTTTCTTTTACACGCACTCAAAAAGAACAAAACGAGAGTGGTGCATATCCAAAGAATTTAGAAAGTGTTCGTATTCCTAGGTTTAATGCTAAAATTCATGAAAACAAAAGTATTGCATTTATGTATGCTAAGTTTTCGAACCCTATTACGGAGGAAGAGCAACAGTATTTAGTGGTTGGTGCAGGCATAGTAGATAATAAACAACAGGCTTCAGACATTAAGCATTTTGGACCCGCATCTGAAATTAAAAGCATAAAGGAGCGACCTCGTGGTAATTTCAAATATCGAAATTTTCCTAGCATGAACTGGGCTATGCGATTTAGCTTTGATAATTATGCTACAGTACGTATGCCTTATCACGAATATTTAGATGAAGCAGAAAGGTTAGAAGAAACCGATAGAGATGAATTCCTGAAGAATATCAAAGTAGCGATATCTGAGCCAGAATTAGAATGGTGCTTTAAATATGTTGCTATGGATATTGGTGACGATGAAGCGATTTATATTCTTACCAAAATGCGTAAATCACTAATGACCTGCAGAGATGATGGTGTTGTACCTGTGGAAGAAATGCAAGAGCGCATTGAAAAAGTAGAGAATTTACTAGAAATGGCATGGTCTTCTCGGTCATACTTCCCAGGTTTTGTTAGTATAAGCCGAGTTTTGTTGCATCAAAATGATGAACCAGATTTTCCATTAGAACAATTTTATGAAGATTTTAAAATAGATGCGCAGCAACCAGATAAGGAATTAGAACAAGTTTTAAATGCCCCAAGAACTCAAAATTTATCTAAAAAGGTTGAAGGTTATTTAATAGACTTAGTAGATAGACTAGCCCAAAAAGGACTAACGATTGAACAGTTTTTGAATTTAGCTATGCTAAATTTAAAACCATTTCAATTTCAAAGGATTTTAGACGGTAAGCTTCGACTTTCTGATGATTGGATTCGGAAATTTGATGAAAGTGTCAAACGCTCTCATAACCCAAATGATATTATTGAAAATCCATATCTACTTTATGAAGATTACGAATATTGGCCAGATTCACACGATGATGTTTATGGAGAAGAACTAGATGCACCAATAGACATATTTAAAATAGACATAGCATATTTTCCGCATCCAAATTTCCAACCAAGAATTGACCTACAACGGAAAATGAGTTTTATTGACAAAAGGCGTATTCGGGCTTTAATCGTAAGACATCTTAATACTTTAGAAAATTCAGGAGATTGTTTTGCCGATGCAAATGCACTTCAACAAGTAATGGCAAATTATCCCCTTTATTATGAGATAGGTAAGGATTACCAAGTACCACCTCAATTTTTTTACCCCATTAATTCAGAATACGCAAATCATTTTCAAGATGAATATAACAAGCTGGTTTTGGTTGAAGAAAATGATACTATGTATTATTATTTATCTGAGGTTTATAACGCCGAAAAAAATATTGAAGAGAAAATACATGAATTACTAAGGGCAAGTTCTAATAGTGATGTATACCCAGAACTAGATGACTATTTGAATAAATCTGTTTTAAGATTAAAAGAAAATATTGGAGATGAATTTGATGAAGTAGGGTTTAGAGATGAAAGGAATAACCTCTATCAAAACATCTTTTCACAAAAACTATTTGTTGTGTCAGGTAATGCTGGTAGCGGAAAGTCTTACGAAATACTGAATATATTAACTCATTTAGAAACTAATCAGAATCAAAAGTATCTATTATTAGCACCTACAGGTAAGGCTGCGTTAAGATTAAGTTCAGATGGAGATTTTCCTAATATAACAGCCTCTACAATTGATAAATTTATTGCAGACGTTAAGTATCATAAAATATCTAGAGCAACAATCAAACAGTTTAAAAATGTAATTATTGATGAAACATCAATGGTTGATTTGTTGAAGTTCGAGAAACTACTTAAAATCTTCAATTTTAAAGAACCTTCTTTTAAAAGATTAATATTGATTGGAGATTCTAATCAGTTACCTGCTATTGGATATGGTCGTGTTCTAGCAGATGTAATTAATTATATAAGGTCGTCAAATAGTCATCAGAATAACTTCATTCAATTAGAAACCAATTGCCGTTCTGAATTAAAAGATAATCAGGTACTTGATTTGGCAGAGGCATTTAAACAAAAGGGTGAACTAGAACCAAATCTAAAGCGAAAGTTTGATGATAAGGAAATTCAGATTTCAAATGGTTTTAGAACCCGTTATTGGGAAAGTAAAGACAAACTGTATATTCAAATTACCGAGGAGTTTAAAAAATTAGCAGCTAATGAAGGGATAAATGGCAATCTCCATGAATCTTTAAATCAAATACTTGGTTTGAAATCAAATGGAGATATTATAAATTCTAAGACTGGTCTTGAAAATTTTCAAATTCTGTCACCGTATCAAGCGCAATTTTCGGGAGCCAGTAAAATAAATGATTTTATTCAAACTGAATTCAAAAAGGGAGCTAAGTATGAGTTGCGCAAAAACCTTTATAAAAAATCTGATAAATTAATTAGAACAAAAAATTACTATCAAAACAAGAAATTATTATTATCAAACGGTACACTCGGATTTATAGGGGGTAAAAACTACAGAGAGAAATTTTTTCATGAAGATAAAGAAGGGTTGAAAAATATACCATTCTCAGATATTAGAAGCATGGAGCAAGAATTTTTTGAATTGGCTTATGCTGTTACTGTTCATAAATCACAAGGAAGTGGGTTTAATCATCTATTTGTAGTCATACCGGCTCGATATGGGCTATTATCGAAAGAATTGATTTATACAGCACTTACAAGAACAAAAAAGTCGATCACTTTATTTCTACAAGCCAACTCAGAAAAATCTAAAAGTGTTTTAGAAATAGCAATGAGTAGGTCATTTTCAGCAAGTAGAAGAACAAGTTTAATGTTAGACAAACCCTATCGTTTTTATGATTTAGAACCTGAACCTGGCATTTACGTTGAATCTAGAATTGAATTACTCATATATCATCTACTTATGAAAAAGAGAGATGACCTAGGTAAAGACATTTTTGATTTTGCATATGAAGAAAAACCAATAATTGATGGTGAGGAAATCAATATAAAAACAGATTTCACAGTTTACGTAAATTCAAAAGAATGGTATTGGGAGCACCTTGGTTTATTAGAGCAACGCAAGTATTCTTGGACATGGAAAAATATAAAAACAAAGACCTACAAAGATGCAGGCATATGGAATAACGTAATTTCTACGGATGAAAGAAATGGAATTAATCCACTTAAAATAGAAACCATTATAGATTTAATTATTGAAGACAAAGTAGAAACAGAAGACAAATACCACCGGTATTCTAATCATCATTATTATTTAAGATAGTATGGCATTTCTAAACGAATCACATATTGAAGACGCAGACATTCAGTTTTACTTGAATGAATTGGGCTACGACGAACATATTAACGCCTGGGAAAAGAAACTGGTAGGTCGTAACAACCTAAAAGATGTTGTCTTGCGTGACCGTTTGCGAATCAGTCTGGTGAAATTAAATCCCAATCTCCCTGAAACTTGCATTGAGAAAGCTGTTTATGAGCTCTGTAAAAGCAGGGTGACCATGACGCCAGTATTAGCAAATAAGCAAGTCTATCAACTAATTAAAAACGGAATTCCAGTTTCTTATAAGAACACTCAAGGTAGAGAAGAAAATGGCTATGTAAAGGTTGTAGATTTTGAACACCCAAAATCTAATGATTTTGTAGTGGTTTCTCAATTGAGTATTGAATACCTTCAAATCGAAGGAATTACAAGAAGGCCAGACGTACTTCTCTATGTGAATGGTTTACCCTTGGTAATGATAGAACTTAAGAATGCCACGGAAAAGGTGAAATCTGGCTACGATACCAATTTAAGACGATATAAGCGGGATATTCCGCAACTGTTTTGGTATAATTGTTTCACCTGCATATCTAACGGTATACAAACTCGTGTTGGTGCTTTCAATGCACCGTGGGAACATTTTTTCTCTTGGGTCAAACTCCAAGACACAGCCGTTACCCATGACCAAATGAACCGTTTAGAAGTAGAGGCTGAAAGTGAAGCCAGTAAAAACAGACTCAGTTTGGAACTTTTTAGTAAGGGTCTTTGTCAAAAAGAAAAATTTCTAGACTATTATGAAAATTTCACCTTGTACTACAATGATAAAGTAAAAATTATTGCAAAAAACCATCAGTTTTTAGGAGTCAATAATGCAATTGTGGCTCTAGAAGACAAAGAAGATAGACAGGGTAAGTTAGGCGTGTTTTGGCATACGCAAGGTTCTGGTAAATCATATTCTATGATTTTCTTTTCCCGAAAAATAGAACGTAAAGTAGCGGGTAATTGGTCCTTCCTAATTATCACCGACCGTAAAGACCTTGATAGTCAGATTTATCGCAACTTTAAGGATACTGATACTATAATCGAAACCAAAGAACAAAAAGAAAATTATTACCGACCAAGTTCGCGTAAGCACTTACAAGAATACTTGCAATCGAATCGAACATTTCTGTTTTCACTTATTCATAAATTCGGAATTGAAAAAGGAAAAACCTACCCGCAATTAACGGATAGAGACGATTGGATTGTAATTGTAGATGAGGCACATCGTACCCAGTACAAAGGATATGGTGAAAATATGCGCATAGCGGTTCCCTATGCCCAATATATAGCCTTTACTGGAACACCTTTATTACGGAGTGAGTTGACCAAAGACTGGTTTGGCCCTTATGTTTCCGAATACAATTTTGCACAAAGTATTGAAGATGGAGCTACCGTTCCACTTTATTATAAGAAAAGCGTACCTAGGGTAGAGCAAGTAAATGAGGATTTGGTTGGTGATGCAGCGCAAATACTGGAAAATGAAAATCTTACCGAAGAACAAAAAAAACAGTTAGACAGGGAATATTCGACCTTAATGCAGGTAGTCCGTAGGGAAGACCGACTAAAGGAAATTGCAAAGCATATTGTGCAGCATTATCCGTACCGCTTAGATATGGAGGACTCAGAAGGCAATAGAAAGCCCATGAAAGCCATGGTGGTAAGCATAGATAAGTTTACTGCTGTGAGGATGTATGAGTTTGTTCAAGAGGCTCAAAAGGAGGAAATAAAGCAATTGCGTAGAAAAATTCTTATAACCACAGATTTTGAAGTAAAAGAAAGATATAAGAGAGCCTTGACCTTTATGGAAGAGACTCGCATGGCAGCAGTAGTTAGTGGAGAAGGAAGCGAAGAGGAAGAAAAGGAAAAATTTGAAAAAGAAGGTTTAAACATTAGTCCTCATAGGAAACTAATGGATTACCCTGATGAAGATGGCCGTAATATTGAAGACTATTTTAAAGACCCAAATAGCACGTATCGCATCGTCTTTGTAACAGCGATGTGGCTTACGGGTTTTGACGCCCCTGCTGTTTCTACGCTCTATCTAGACAAACCTTTGCAGAATCATACCTTAATGCAAACCATTGCAAGGGCAAATAGGGTTTTGGAAGGGAAGAAAAACGGATTGATTATTGACTATTTTGGCGTGTTCAGAAATCTCAAAAAAGCTTTGGCGGCTTATGCAGAAGGAACTAAAGGCAAACCAACAGATGGCGATGATGATGAATTCCCAGTTAAAGAGTTCGAAGAACTATTAGAACTTTTGGAACAGGGTATTTTAGAAGCTAAAGTATTCTGTAAAGACTTAGGTGCAGACATAGATACGATAATCAACTTAGGAGAAAAAGGCTTTAAAGAAATTGAATTATTTCAAGAATACGCTAATCTCATTTTAGCTAAAGACGACCATAAACGCCAATTAGGCCTTTTTGTAAATACAATTGATGGGCTATATGACTCGGCAAAACCTGAGATTTATGGACATCCAAGAATTAAAAAAGCAAGAGATGTTTTTGAGTACCTTAAGAAAGTAGTGGACCGTCATGTTGATCAAGACGAAGCTGTAGAACGAGCGAAGCAAAAACTAAACAAGCTTTTAGATAGCAGTGTATTGGGCAAGGGAGATCTCCAAGAACCTTCTATTTCCGATAATTATATTATAAAATCTTCAAAACAGATTGATTTAAGTAAGCTCGATTTTGAGAAGTTACGTGCCGCATTCCCAGAAAATAAGCATAAAAATATTCAATTTGCAGACCTCAGGGAATTGATGGAGATGAAACTCAAAATGATGATTGCTCAAAACAAAACAAGAGGATCATTCCTAGAAAGATTCGAAAAAATTATCGAAGATTACAATTCAGGGCATTTAGATATAGAAGATGTTTATGATGCAATGACTGATTTTGGAAAAGATTTATCAAAAGAACAACAAAGAGCCGCATCCGAAGGACTTACTGATGAGCAACTAGAAATTTACGATTTACTAAAGAAGAAAAAGCTAACTAAAGAGGAGGAAAAAGCTGTTAAGTTGGCAGCTACTGGGCTATTAGAATCTCTTTTTGACGCAAAGAATAAAATATTGATTCAAGAATGGCATAAAGAAAAAGCTACCCAAGAAATGGTACGCCAGGAAATAAAAAAGATTCTAAACGAAGCTCTGCCAGAAAGCTATGACCGTAAAGTATTCTCAGAAAAGACTGATGTGGTATTTCAGCATTTTTATGAATTGGCGGAACAGGGTAGGGGTTTTTCGGCTTGACAGTCGCTGTGGACCATCACTAGAAAGGACTTGAAGAAATGATGAAAATAAATTTTGTTTTAATTAATCATTATATTCAATATAGATACCGATAATTTAATTTTTCCTAAGTTAGTAGGAGGGAGGTAACTAACGATTTGATATTACACAAAATCAATAGTTTATCTCAGGTTTAAATAGCAATTTCTAAATCTTTTAATTGTAACAAGGACTATAGACAATCAACCCAAATTAGAATTAAAAAAAGTAAAAATTTAGTTTGAATCTTTACCAGAAAAAAGAAAGTAGGAGGATAAATCAGGCTACTAGAATGACTTATCACTCCTGTTCAATAGAAGGAAATTCTTTATCTGAAAACGACACATTTAATTTAATTTTTCAAGAACTATAAAAGTAATTTAAATGAATGTTGAAACAATTATATAGAATACTAATTTCAATTTGACGTCGACAGCTAAACTGGCAGAGACCAAGTATATAGAATAATAAAAGGTTTTTAAAACCACCGTAATTATGAATATAGATTTTACTAAAGAACAGCATAATTATTTAGAGAAGCTAATCGCTTCTGGTGAGTACGAAAACATAAATGATGTACTAAAAGATGCAATCAGTCTACATTCTGAATACCGCCAAAAATCCATTAAAAATTTTCAAATTGAAGTTGAACGAGGATGGTCAGGTCCGGGTAGTAAAAAATCCTTAAACCAAATTATAGCCTCCAAGAAAAATAACTAACTCGTTTAGTATAGGCTCTATTACAAATTGAAGTAATTAAATTTTCATGAACCTTAATTACTTCAAGAAAATTGAAAAAAGTAAAATTTCATGAGTTTTTCACGAAAACCTTCATAAATTAATAACTTAAAGTACTGATAATTAATAATTTAAAAATGCAGTAAAGCAATAATGAGTATATTTTAAAATCCAATATAGGATATTTTAATTTGACGTCGACAAATGGAATTATTTCGTAAGATTTATATCAATTAATATTTTGGTGAAAATTTTACTTTCAAAGAATAATGAAAATTCACATATTTATTTAAAATCTATATTTTAAAATCACGTTTTCACAGAAAATTCACAAATTGATTACACCTAAATTACTACATATCACTAGCTTATAAATATTTTTGTGAATAATAGTTCAGATTTTAAATAATGTCGGTATAGATTTTAATTGAAGTTTGACAGTTTCTCGCTGGGTTTCTGAGAATTTGAAATTTTCTAAAAAGTTTATTCTGTTTACAAATATTGAAGCTATGTAAATTAAAAAGGTTGATGACCCTGTTGGTAATTCTCATAAAAGCTATAAACTTGAGGGATATTTTACATAATAGAATTATAGCCTACAGCTATACACACGGTTTCAATTCTAGATACACCAATCTGTTCTATAATTTATATTATGTAAAATAGAATATTTAAGAACCTCCCTATTAACCTACATTTACCAACGTTACATTTCATTTCAATCGCCCACAGCATAATTAAAAACTTGTAAACGATTTAAGAGAAACAAAAAAAACCGCTCATTGATGAACGGTTTTAATTCTAACTAATCTAAACTAATCTCTTAGAACAGACCTTTTGCTTTGCTAAGCAAGTCACCAGCATCACCGCCAACTAGACCGCTAAGACTTTCTAAACTAAAAGCAGAATCTCCTGCTTCGTTAGATAAAAACTTCTCTTTAAGGCTATCCACCAGTCCTGGTGCCACGTTACCAGCTTCTGCCTCAGCTTCACTAGCACTCATTCCTTTCTCCTGTAGAATCTCAGTAAGTTTACCTTTCAAATTTTGAACAATACCACTGTCTTCAGTCGCATTTCCATCGTTAGAAAATAAGCTTGTTACCGCACTTAGGTCTCCGGAGCTTACTTTCTCCATAAGGCCATCTATAAGTGATGAAGCTCCTTCTTCGGCAGCACCACTGGTTGCTTCAGAACTTAAAGAATTTGCGCCCATTTTTTCTTGCAATTTTTGAATTGCCATTTGTTTTAGTTGATCTAACATAGTATTTAGTATTTATAGTTAATAATGGTGTTATTCGTTGTTGAACAAGGCTTTACAAGTTCGTAATTACCTTGGTTGTTCTTTAAAGATAATAGATAAATATTAGAATTGACTATCTATAAACAAGAACCGGATTTAGCAAAAAAAAAGCCCGTCATTGCTGACGGGCTTTTTAAGGTTAATCTATAACTTTAACGTTAACTGCGTTTAATCCTTTTTTTCCTTGGGTTAGTTCGAATTCGACTTCATCGCCTTCGCGAATCTCATCTACTAATCCTGAAATGTGAACAAAATGTTCTTCGTTTGAACCTTCTTCTGTAATAAATCCGAAACCTTTGGAATCGTTGAAGAATTTTACTGTTCCTGTACTCATAAATGTAATATAATTTAATATTAATAATTACTTAGAGAATAACAATTATGATGCCACAAATGGATTATGACACTATTTTTCTACATATAAGTCTCGTTAACCTAAAAATTTGTCATTGTAAGTTAAATCCCCTGTCGTTCTATAATTAAGGAAGAAAACAATTTTTGTTCTAAATAAAACCTGCTGTAATGTTCTTTGGATTTTTAGCTTCAAAGCACACTACAGCAGGTAGATACTGCAAAAGTAGATTTTACCTAACATTCATTAGGCGTTTTGTATTGGGTTTTTAAAAGAAAGGAGATTGTTGTCCTGTACAAATAGTAAGGTACTCCTCTACACCTTCATTCAATCTTCTGAATTCGGTAAGGTGCCTTTTCGCTCGATCTAGTTGATTGCTGACCGTTTTACGTTTTCCTTTAAGCGATGAAATAATTTCGCTGTTGGAATGGCTTAAAGAGTCCATTTTACTTCGTAATGATTCTATTCTCTCATAAAGGGAATAGGTTTTAGGTTCACAACGATACGAATTGAGCTTCGTTCGTAATTGAACCAAATCTTTTTGATTGCGTTGAAGTCTTACAACAATTGCATTTTTGTCGTTTTCTTCAACTCTTGACGCGGCATGTTGAGCTGTTGTTGTCATAGGTGCAGAGTTTAGGGGTTGTTGAGATATTAAGCGATACTCTAAGTTAATAAAAAAATCAATCGAAAAACGACTTAACATACACATAATCAGACTTTAACACTTAATTAGTGATGTTTGCTATACTATGTCACCAACGGTAACGAGGCTTTTTATACACAAGTTATCAACAGCTAATAAGCTGATTATAAATACTTAGCGTAAGAATTTTCAACAGTAGTTAAGTGTAGCACATTGTAATTATCTGAAAATTAAATTTTTAGAGTTTTTCATTATCTTGTTCGAAAACCAACGTATTAAAGGCTAATAAATTGAAAAATTCCGTTGTAAGTATCAATTTAATCGTTAAAAAGTACAACTGTATTGAATTATTAATAAAAAAAATACCCTCAAAAAGCATAATGCTCAATGAGGGTATTTCAGTCTAGGTGGTTTGTTTACTATTCTTCGTCTTCAAACTCAATCTCTGCCATCTGACGAGATAATCGGTTCGAAAATGGCTCAGTTATCAAATCTTGTAACAACCGTTGTCTTTTTCTTTCGGAAATATCTAAGGTATCTAATATCTCTCTGCGTCGTTTGGTTTCCGCCAAATGTTCTTCTCTCAATTTGGTACGTTTCTCAAAGGTTGTAATATCTTCTTCAGAATCAAAACGTTCCATTACCGTATATTTGGTAACTTCAGTTTGTTTTTCTTTTATTTCTTGAGCGGACAATCCGCATGTGCCTACAAGAATGCAAGCAGCGATCATAAAAAGGGGGTTTTTCATAATTACTTCATATTAGTTCTGTTACGAAGATACTACTTTAACAAAAGTAGTACCAATTCGTGCACCAGATTGTTATTAGGACGATAAATTTCTTCCGATTATCGGTGTTTTCAAATACCTTTATACCTATAAAGATACAATTACCTGCCCATGAAATCAATTTTTACTATAGTTATAGTTGCTGTATTCTCCTGTTTTTCAATATTTGCCCAAGAAGAGTTTACTGTTTCTTCTGCAAAAATCACTTTTAAATTCAATTCAAAAAATGTAGATGGTACCATCTCCGGGTTTGAATCTCAATCAAAAATAGATCTTAGCAATATTACCCAATCCAAGTTTAAAGGTTCTGTTATGGTCGAAACAATAAAAACCGGTAACTTCCTTAGAGATTGGCATTTAAAGGGTAACAAGTATTTTAACGTAGATAAACATTCAAAAATTGCTTTTGAAAGCACACAAATTATAGAAAATGAAAAAGGGTTTACCGTTAAGGGTATGCTTACCTTAAAAGGAACAATAAAACCAATCACTATAAAATTCACGCAAGAGCAGGCGCAATTAGTAGGTACCACTACCCTATTTTCATCAGATTATGGTATAGCGATAAAGGAAGAAAGAGTTGACAATGAGGTTAAGGTAACCATTGTTTTAGCCCTAAATGAGTAAATCCGTCTTCTTAAAATAGGTCAGTTGCATACTAGTTTGCATTTCATTTCATAACTCTGGTTTAAAGTTTTTAAATGAATCAAATCCTTTTTCATTTGCGTCTGAAACAACACTAAAAATGAAGTATATTCGCAGCCTTAAAACTGCGTATTATGTTGGTTTGGATACTATTTATTGCTCTCATTATTGTATTTCTTGCACTAGATTTAGGCGTGTTCAATAAACACGAACACGTTATAAAAAGCAAGGAAGCTGCTATATGGACGGCCATCTGGGTTACCGTGGCCATGGCTTTTAGTGGTGTTATCTATTGGCTTTTTACAGAAGGTCTGGTAAAAAACCCTACGAACCTTACTCCTAATACAGCCGTACTGAAATACATAACCGGCTACCTTATAGAATTATCTCTTAGTATAGATAATGTATTCGTTATTGCCGTTATATTCTCTGCATTTAAGATTCCGGCCCTGTACCAGCATCGGGTGCTCTTTTGGGGAATTTTGGGTGCTATTGTTTTTAGGGGATTGATGATTTTCTTTGGTGTGGCATTAATTACCAAGTTTGAATGGATCATCTACGTTTTTGGGATATTCTTACTTTGGACCGCTTTTAAAATGTTGAAAGGCGATGATGAGAATTTTAAACCTAAAGATTCATGGGTATTCAAACAGATCGGTAAAATTTACCCGATTACGTCTAATTTTCACGGGCATGATTTTTTTGTAAAATTAAAAGGTCTGAACGCTGCCACTCCCCTTTTTGTAGCCTTGGTAATTATTGAGTTGACAGATGTTTTGTTTGCCTTAGATAGTATTCCCGCAATTTTAGCCATTACAGCAGACCCTTTTATTGTATTCAGCTCCAATATATTAGCCATTCTAGGCTTGCGTTCTATGTACTTTCTTATTTCTAGAATGCTAGACAAATTCCGTTTTATAAACTATAGTCTTGTAGTAATATTGGCCTTTGTGGGTCTTAAAATGTTATTCTCGCATCTAGTGGAATTACCGGAGTGGTTATCTCTTGCCGTAATAGCATTGGCATTGATCTCTGGTATTGCCGCCTCTTTGTTGATTCCCGAGAAGGAAAACAAGGAAGAAGCAGAACAAAACGATTAATCAGGATAAGCACCTTATTTAGCCTCTAGTTTAGCATCAATAATACCAAGGGCGTCTTGTACGGTTTGCATTTTATCCATATCTGCATTCTCTAACATGATGTCAAACTCATCTTCTACATCTAGAACAATATCTACTAAGTTGGCAGAATTAATGTTGAGCTCACTAATAAAATTACTCCCTAAAGTTATAGCATCTACGGAAACATCTTCGGGTAAATACACCTTAACAATATCCTTAAGCTTATTATATTTAGTTTCTTGATCCATATTTTTTTAAGTCGATTTTGATTGATTGCTGATATTCAGGATTCGGGTTTTAGTCTGTAAATCGTTTAAAAATAACACAAGCATTTACATCTCCAAAACCGAAACTTGCTTTTGCTAAAATAGCAGGTTGATACAAGATGGTTTTTTGTGGAATACGATCAGAAGTCATAATATCCGTAATTTCAGGATGAAGGTCCTCACAATTCACATTTCCAAACAGTTGCGTTTTTTCAAACTGAAGCACCGATGCGACACATTCAATACTCCCTGCTGCTGATAAACAATGTCCAAAAAGCCCCTTAAAAGAATTGATATAAGGGAAATTGCTTCCTGAACGCTCCAAAGCGGCACTCCAATTGGCTATTTCTAGCGCATCTTTTGATGTGGCCGTTAAATGTCCGTTTATCGTATCAATATCACTATTTTGAATTCCTGCATGAAACACAGCTTGAGAAATACAACGTTGCACCGCCTCACTATTGGGTGCGGTCATCGTACCATCACCACGTTGCCCGCCACTATTTACGGTACCGCCTAGGATTTCGGCATAGATTTTTGCACCACGGGCTTGGGCACTTTCTAGCGATTCCAACACCATGGCCCCTGCCCCACTTCCTGGCACAAAACCTTCCGCAGACGCACTCATAGGTCTACTTGCTGCCTCTGGATTATCGTTATAATTTCTAGGAAGAATACGCATAGCATCAAAACCAGCCCATACATAAGGGCCGCTATCACTACAACTACCTACCAACATACGTTCTGCTTGCCCATAGGCAATTCGCGCATACCCCATAAGAATACCTTCCGTACCCGTTGTACAGGCCGAAGAATTGGTAGTGACCTGATTTCCACATCCCAAAATACCGCCCAAATAGGCACTTACACCACTTGCCATGGTCTGAATAACCGTGGTACTCCCTAAACGACGGACATTCTTTGCATCTATCTGATAAATGGCTTCACGGAATTTATCGACTCCCAAAGTACCGGAGCCAAAGAGAATACCACTGTCCCAATCCGGTTGCTCTTTATCGGCAATAGGCAAGCCGGCATCTTTCCAAGCATCGGTACCCGCGATCACGCCATACATAATACCTGTTGCATTGAGTCCGCGTAATTGTAGTGGGGTAAAATATTGAGCGAGCAATTCATCACTAAGTTCTGGTTTTGCCGCTAGCTGACAACCGAATCCCAGCTCTTCTAACTCCGGCTGAAACCGTATGCCACTTTTGCCAATAGCCATTGCTTCGGAAAAAGCCGCTAGACCAATTCCGTTTGGCGCGCAAACACCCATTCCCGTTATGACGACTCTTCTACGCATTCGCATCACTTTTGAACATTCCCGATATTTCTCCTTTGCAGACCAATTGCCCTTCTGAGTTATGCATTTTTACTTTGCACTTCAGCTTATTGAACCTGAAATAGACTTTCTCTGAGGTTACAATTACTTTTTCATTAGGTAAAACCGGCAGTAGAAATTCCATCTGCGTACTGCTCATACCAATTTGAATCCCTTTCTGAATAAAACTACCTTCCTTTTGAAGTAAATAAATACCCAAACAAACCACACCTATCTGCGCACAGCATTCTGTTAAGATAACTCCCGGTGTAATAGGATGATTTTTAAAATGCCCCCTATAAAAATCAGAACTTTCAGGAAACCTATAATATCCTGTAACCCCGTTCTCAGAAACATCAATAAGCTCATCAACAAAAAGAAAAGGCTTACTGTAAGGCAACTGGTCTATGATATCTATTTTAGTCATTCTTAAAATTTCTATTTAAAAAACATCTATTCCCCCATACCCTTCCTGAGCGCACTCAAAAGATGTATGTTCTATTCCCCCATACCCTTCCTGAGCGCAGTCGAAGGGAGGGGTTAACGCAAACTCTCCCCACCATCAACCTTAACAACGGTCCCAGTTATCCATTTTGCCTCTTCGGTACTTAGTAAATAAACCGCATTGGCAACATCTTTCGGTGTAGTCAAACGTTTATTGGGATTACGCTCCAGTGCATTTTTCTTTAAAACCTCGCTATTCGGTATCATTTGAAATGCCTTGGTTTCTGTTGTACCCGCCTGAATACAGTTGGCCTTAATGCCTTTAAGAGCATATTCTAACGCGATACTGCGAGTCAGTGCTTCAAGGGTTGCCTTGGCTGCGGAAACCGCTGCATAGCCTTCCCAAGCCTTGCTGCTCCCTTCACTTGTAAAGGCAACAATGCGTGCATCTTCATCAAACAAATGTGCTCCGAATATTTCTTTTGTCCAATCATAAAGACTTAAAGCCATGGCATTTAAGGTGATTTCTATATCTTGATGGTTTAAAGTAATTTCTTCATTGGAAATCATGGGTTTTAGGCTTCCTTTGGCTATACTATGAACCAGCATTTTAATTTTTCCGGTCGTGGACAAAGTTGTTCTGATTTCATCAATTGTTTGTCTACGCTTATCAGGATTTGTGGCATCTATATTAAAATTCAGCAATTTCACCCCACTTGAAGTAATGTTTTCAAAATGTGATTTAACACCCTCTAAATCAATCCTTCTATCTCTGTGAATAATTATAATATGATACCCGTGGCTAGCCATTTTTTTAGCTGCAGCCAAACCAAGACCGCTACTCCCTCCAAGAATAAGAACCCACTTCTCTGTCATGTGATTTTGTTTAAAAACATCTTACCATTCCAATAATACACGTTGTGCCGAAAATCCTGGACCAAAACTAAGTATGAGTCCTTGCTCGCCCTGTTTATTATCTTTTTCCATGAAACGCTCCAATACGTAAAGTACTGTTGCACTGCTCATATTTCCATACAGCCTCAATACTTCACGTGTATCATCTATATTCTTGCCCATCTTTCCAAAGAGCTCTTCAACCGTCTGTACTATTTTCTTTCCTCCAGGGTGAAAAATAAGATGGTCTACGGCTTCTATAGATGTGCCATGCTTCTCCAAAAACGGATGTACAATATTTGGGAAATGTTCCGCTATGGTTTCTGGCACCGTAATATCAAGAATCATTTTAAGCCCGTGGTTGGTTAAGTCGAATCCCATCATGTGGGTAGCATCCTTAAAATGATACATTTCTCCGCCTTTAATCATCGGTCCCTCTGCGTTATCTTCCGAAGATAAAAGGACACAGGCAGCACCATCGCCAAAAATAGCTGCGCTCACCATATTGGCCATTGAAAAATCATTAAGCTGAAATGTAGCTGTCGGGCTCTCTACGGCAACAACGGCTGCTCGCTTACCTGTATTCGATTTCAGGAAGTTATGAGCGTAAATCAACCCAGAAACACCAGCAGCGCAGCCCATCTCCGTAACCGGAAGCCGAACTACATCTTGCCGTAACCCCAAATCATTGATTAAATACGCATCCAAAGAGGGAATCATAATACCGGTACAGCTTACCGTAATAATGTAATCTATGGAGTCTGCTGTCCAATTACTATCGTTTAACGCCTTTTCAAGAACGTTTTTTCCCAGTTTTTTGACCTCTCGTACATAAATGGCATTTTTCTCTTCGAACGAAGTAGCAACAAAAACCTCTTCTGGGTTCATAATGCTGTAGCGCTTGTCTACGGCAGCACCTTCAAAAATTTTTATGACCTTACGCTTAAAACGGTCCTCCTGCCCAGAAAGCCATAGATTCACAAACGGGAGTATCTCCTCAGTAGGTTTGCAATAATCCGGCAATTGTTTGGACGTATTTACTATTCGAACTTCATTCATATATCTAATTCGGTCGGTTTTGTTGGGCTACCCATACATACCTAAAGGCCCATTTCCAATGTATAGCATGTTGCATTTCAGGTAGGTTTTTAGAAAAGGCAATCAATTCGTCTTTTTTAAAAGCGCTTTGTATGGACGTGAGGCCATCCTTTTTGGCAATATCCGTCTGCATAAAAATAGCACTAAACAGTTTAAAAAGTTGGTATGCCAGGGCACTTCGTTCTAAATCGTTAATGATAAATCCGATACGGCTCAATTTTGAAAACTGCGTCAAGAATTGTGGGATTTGCTCATTCCTAAAATGATGCATGGTTAAAGTGCAAAGTAAAATATCACACGGTAGTTCATCTGGTTGCAACTCTAGAATATCTTGCTTCAAGTACCGAATTTCAGGAAAATCATGTGATTGTTCACGCGCAATGGCCAGGCTTTTTTCGTTCAAGTCCACGCCTATGCATTTAAATTTTATATGATGTTTTCTTCCCCATAAAACAACAGTTCTGAGCATCTCCCCATTACCGCAACCCATATCTAAAATCGTATATGATTCTAGACTTTTAGTACGTATAAGTTGATGTATGGCTTGAATAGTCAGTTTATTCCCATTCAAAAAACGATTGGCCTTATCAATATCAAGCAATACCTTTTGAAGGTGAGCTTGATCAAGAGATAAATCGTCCATCAGCTCGGTTTCGGTGCTTCTTTTTGAAAAATCACCCATTAACTAATTGGTTTGCCATGTGTGTTCTTAATTAGTTGTTTTAAAAGCCACGGTTGTTTTGCAACCAATGAAATCGCCCAGTCAGATAAGGTTACATTTAATAATAATGATTGCAGTTTTCTGCCCAACCATAACCGTCTTTTAAAAGTACGGTTCCATTCTTTAACATAAGCCAGTTCCATTCTTTTTCGGTCCTTTTCTTTTCCGTTTAAAAAAGTATCTATTAATTCAGAAGCTATTTTAGCACTGTGAATGGCCATTGCCATACCGTTACCACAAAGAGGGTGAATCAAACCTGCCGTGTCTCCACACATAAGCACATGTTCTTCTACTGGATTCTTGGAATGAAATGAAATCTGAGCTATGGTTAAAGGTGCATCAAAAAGAGGTTTTGCTACATTTAAGAAGTCTTTCAAAATTGGATTCTCGCCAACCACTTTCTCATTAAACAGGTCAATATCCTTTTCTAACTGGAAACTTTTATAGGAAGCTAAATAGCAGAAATTAACCGCACCGGATTCTGTTTTTGAGAGTCCGCCATACCCTCCTTTAAAATTATGCAGTCCAACTTCATGGTCTGGAAAATCATCTAAGCGATAGTGACTTTTCACCGCTAACCAAGAGGATTTCTTTTGGATGAAATTACGATTCAACTGTTTATCCAAAACACTTCGCTTGCCGTATGAACCAATTACAACTTTTGAAGTATAAGTTTTATCAAAACTTGTAACTAATTTAAAAACAGAGTTTTGAAATTTTATTAAAGCCACGCTATTAAAAACAAAAGTAACTCCTAGGTCGCCTGCTCTCTTAAATAATAAATCATCAAAAGCATAGCGACTAATACCTGTGCCACCCAAAGGCAACTTCACTTCTAAAAGTGCTCCTTTTACCGTAGAGAACTTTAAAGTGTTAATCGCAACCGCGCCATAATCAGTTAAATCTACTCCCAGGTTTTTTAGATATGGAAGAACTTCATTAGAGACATATTCACCACAGACCTTATGATGCGGGTAGGGCTCCTTTTCAAAGACCAATACTTTATGGCCAGCTTTCGCTAAGTGAATGGCAGCTGTTAAGCCAGCCAAACCTCCTCCAACAATGATTACGTCATATTGCTCCACTAACGAAAGATAATCAATTTAGACAAAAAAAATACCGACAGAAACTGTCGGTATTTTTCAAAAATTATATAGTCACGAATAGACTACTATCCTTTAACCTGTTGTTTTGCTTCTTGTTTAAGCGCTTCACTGGCAACGATAGCTAATTCCACTCTTCTATTCTTAGCCTTGCCCTCCGAAGTAGTGTTATCACCTACTGGCTGAGTCTCACCATACCATTTGGTTTCCAAACGGCTTTTATCAATACCTTGAGAAATTAAGTAATTGGTTACCGATGTAGCTCTTTGCTTAGACAAATTCATATTGTACTCATCAGGTCCAGCACTATCTGTATGACCTTCTACCAAAACATTAGATTTTGGATAGTCTTTTAAGATTTGAGCCATCTTGTTCAATGTAGTTTGAGATGTTCCTTTTACATCAGATTTATTCGTATCAAAATAGACACCGGCATCTTCGTTAAAAGTTACGTTGATACCTTCACCAACACGACTAACTTCTGCTCCCGGAATTTCTTCTTCAATACGTTCTGCCTGACGATCCATACGGTCACCAATAAAACCACCCGCAACACCACCAATAGCAGCGCCAAGAATAGCTCCAAGAACGGTATTATTACCGCTTCCAACATTGTTACCAATGATACCACCAAGTGCAGCACCACTACCGGCACCAATTACGGCACCTTTTTGCTTACTATTTGAATTTTGGATGGTTTTACACCCTACTACCATGGTCAGTGCCATGATAATATACGCTGATTTTAAAACTGATTTTTTCATGAGTTACTTTTTATTGTTTTGTGAATTTGTAAACGACAGATACAGGACTGCCATCAACATTTACATCTGATTTTAATGTCATTTGCGACTCGGAAAGAGAAAGAATTTCTAAGCGATATCCAACTCTGCCATAAATGTCTTTTTTCTTTTCATCTATGTACTTGAATTGCAACTTGTCGTTACCGTTTTCGTTTTCCAAAACCGACCATCTAATGTTACGAACTCCTCCTGCACAAACACTATTGTCTGTAGGTATCGCATAACTTCCGGTACTGTTGTTTTCTAAAAAGTACCAGGTACTTCCTTCAAAACAGAACCCGTTGGCGTCTTCAAAAAGCATAGATTTAAAGGAGCCTTCACTGCCTTCATATCCTACATGCTCCAACACCCAATTACCGTTAATGGTCTTGCGTTCATTACGCACTTCTTTTGATATGGAACATGATCCCAATATCAGAGCCAGTACTAGCATTACTACACTGTTTTTGATCATAATTTTGATTTAAGGTTTGCATATATACGGTTGGGACCATTGCATTGTTGTCTACCCACCGTTAAACAAATATTAATACTACAAAAGTACCGAATCTAGATACGTTATGATACTTTTAAAGACTAAGATATTTGCTCTATAACTAGTACTTCAAGAGCTCTTTTAATGCTACGAGAAATCGATTTTTAGGCAAGTAATTGTCTTCTAGTTTTTTAGCGAAGGGAATAGGCGTTTCCATGCTGGCCACACGCTTTACGGGACCATCTAAATATTGAAATTTATTTTCCATGACCATGGCAGAAATGTCACTGGCTATACCACCAAACATACTGTCTTCTTGAAGAATGATAAGTTTACCCGTTTTTTCTACAGATGAATAGACAGCATCCATATCCAAAGGCGCCAGTGTTCGCAAGTCAATAAGATCTGCAGAAATATCTGGATTCTTTTCTAATGTATCCAATGCCCAGTGCACTCCTGCGCCATAAGAAACAATAGTAATATCGATTCCTTCTTTAAGCAAAGCTGCTTTGCCAAATGGAAGTGTGTAATAATCCGCAGGTACATTTTGGTAAATACTGCGGTACAAAGCTTTGTGCTCAAAAAATAGAACTGGGTTAGGGTCATTAATAGCCGTAGCCAATAACCCTTTTGCATCATAAGGAAAAGCAGGATACACGACTTTTAGTCCAGGTGTCTTGGTAAACCAAGCTTCGTTGGTTTGGGAATGAAATGGTCCAGCACCTACATCGCCACCGCAAGGCATACGGATAACAACATCAGCCTTTTCACTCCAACGGTAATGAGATTTTGCCAAATAATTGACTACGGGATTAAAACCGCTACTAACAAAATCAGCAAATTGCATTTCTACAACGGCTTTCATTCCGTTTATGGAAAGTCCCATTGCGGCAGAAACAATTCCAGATTCACAAATTGGCGTATTTCGAACACGTTCTTTACCAAAAGCATTCATAAAGCCTTCGGTGATTTTAAATACACCACCATAATCCGCCACATCTTGCCCCATGATGACCAAATTGGAGTGTTTCTCCATGGATTGTTTTAACCCCTTGGAAATAGCATCAACCAATCTAATATGTTCTACAACACTTCCCGGATTCGTTTCCTCATATTCAAAAGGTGCATAGACATCCAGAAGTTCTTGCTCAGGTTCTGATTGAACTTCTTCTTCGTCAAAAGCGAGTTTTAGATTTTCGTTAATCTCCGTTTCAATCATAACTCGTAGTGCTTCAATTTTTTCATCCGTTAAAACCCCTTCCTTTAAAAGAAACTTTTCATAATTGGAAATCGGGTCTTTCTTTCCCCATTCCGTCATTAATTCTTCCGGAACATACTTGGTGCCGCTAGCTTCCTCATGCCCACGCATACGAAAAGTCTTAAACTCAATTAAAACCGGACGCGGTTTTTCTCGAAGTTCTTCTGCAATCTCTTTCAGCTTAGTGTAAACTTCTAATATGTTATTTCCGTCAATTATATACGATTCCATACCATAACCCAATGCCCTATCCGCAAGGTTTTTACAGTTGTATTGCTCTTTAGTGGGTGTAGAAAGTCCGTAGCCATTATTTTCAATACAAAAAATAACGGGCAAATCCCAAACGGAAGCTATATTCAAAGCTTCATGAAAATCACCTTCGCTAGTACCACCTTCACCTGTAAAGACAGCAGTAACCACTTTCTTGTTTTGAAGAATATCTGCCAATGCAATCCCATTTGCCACTCCTAATTGCGGACCAAGGTGACTGATCATTCCTATAATTTTATAATCTTGGGTGCCAAAATGAAAACTACGATCGCGGCCTTTGGTAAATCCGTTCATCTTACCCTGCCACTGCGAAAAAAGACGGTGCAACGGAATACCACGGGTAGTGAAGACAGCCAAATTTCTATGCATGGGCAATATATACTCCTCTTCATTCAATACATTGGTGACACCTACCGAAATAGCCTCTTGCCCAATTCCGCTAAACCATTTTGAAATTTTACCCTGCCGCAATAGAATTAGCATTTTCTCCTCTATCATGCGAGGCCGCAGAAGGTCTTTATAGAGTTTCAACAAAACAGCTTCGCTTAAATTGCTTTTATCGTATTGCATAAAATTCTTAGGTGTAATTTGCATTTCCGCAGATAAAAGTAGCAAAAATACCACACCTACCGCCTGGTTTGTTATATATAATAGTTGAGCATATTTTACTAACTTTGAGAAAACTTTTAAAGCAACGGCATGAGTGCAATACCTAGTGTAGACTTACAAGATTTTGTTTCGGATAACGCTGAAAGAAAAGAGAAATTTATAAAAGAAATTGGTTCCGCTTTTGAGAACATTGGCTTTGTAGCCTTGAGCGGGCATTTTCTATCGGATGATTTAGTGAAGAACCTTTACGATGAAATCAAAAAGTTTTTTGATCTTCCGCAAGAATTAAAAGATACGTACGAAATTGAAGGTATAGGTGGCCAACGTGGTTATACCTCATTCG
Organism: Zobellia nedashkovskayae; assembly: GCF_015330125.1. Lineage (NCBI taxonomy): Bacteria > Pseudomonadati > Bacteroidota > Flavobacteriia > Flavobacteriales > Flavobacteriaceae > Zobellia > Zobellia nedashkovskayae. Next base: position 4,035,251 of record NZ_JADDXR010000002.1, read on the forward strand.
GGAAAGAACATGCCAAAGGCAAAAAAGAAGGGGACTTAAAAGAATTCTGGCACTTTGGACAGTATGTACAAGATGATGCAAAGCTGGAAGCGGAATATCCAGATAATGTTCAGGTTAAGGAATTACCTACTTTTAATGCTGTTGGCAAGGAAACGTATCAGATGTTAGAGAAAACAGCTAAATATGTACTTAGGGCATTGGCTATTCATCTTGACCTGGAAGAAACCTATTTTGATGATTACATAAAGAATGGGAATTCAATTTTACGTCCTATCCATTATCCGCCTATAACATCAGAGCCTAAAAATGCGGTTCGTGCTGCGGCTCATGGAGACATTAACCTTATTACCTTATTAATGGGTGCACATGGACGCGGACTTCAAGTAAAGAACCATGAAGGCGAATGGGTAGATGCCATTGCTCGTCCAGACCAATTAATGATCAATGTAGGCGATATGTTATCTAGACTAACAAACAACAAATTGAAGTCTACGATACACCAAGTAGTAAACCCACCAAAAGAGCTTTGGGGTACTTCTCGGTACTCTATTCCTTTCTTTATGCATCCAGTAGGCGATATGCCACTTAATTGCCTAGAAAACTGTGTAGATGATGCGCATCCAAAACAATTTGAAGACATAACTGCAGGCGAGTTCTTGCATGAGCGTTTAATTGAATTAGGGTTGATAAAAGCATAAACATGGATTTACAGGACCAACTCAAGAATTTATTCCCAGAACACGAGCCGGAAAAAACAGAAACCACCTCCAAAACGGAAAATGACATCTGGTTACAAGATGACCCCATTGTATGCAAATATGAAAAACGGAAAGGTAAACCTATTACCATTTTAGAGGGATATAATGGCGCGGAAAGTGACTTCAAAATGTTGGCAAAAGAGCTGAAGACCAAATTAAGCGTAGGAGGATCATTTAAAAACGGTCAAATCATAATTCAGGGCGACTATAGAGACAAAATTATGGGGTTATTAAAAGAAAAAGGTTTCTCTGTGAAGCGTGTTGGTGGATGACCCCTTTAAACACGGGGCCTGAACATACCTAAGATAGAGAGGTTTAATTCTGTTAATTATTTTTGCTTTATTTTGAATTAATAGTACTTTTAATCTTTCGAACCTTAATCAAGACCTCAAATGAGTTCCCTTCTGCACATCACCAACGGAGATAGCTTTACGGATAGAATAAAAACACTTAATCTTAGTGGAGATATTATCACATGGCGTGAGATGCTCTGCGAAGGTAAGACACTTACCAATGTTGGTAGTGAGTCTTTCTGGAAAGCCCGTTTTGAATTTCTCAATAAAAACTATAAGGTATCTAAATCATGGTTCATTGAAAAGACCTTGAAAGAATACCGTTCCCTATGTAACCATAAACAACAAGATGAGATTGTACTCTGGTTTGAGTATGATCTTTTTTGTCAAGTAAATATGATCGCTGTGCTTAGCTGGCTAAAGACCAACCGTAAATATGCACAGGTTTCTTTAGTTTGTAGCGGCAAAGAAGATAGTACTGACAAGATGTACAACTTGAATGAATTGAGCGATGATCAGTTACGTAACTTGTACGATAACAAAATTGATTTAACGCAAGACGATATTGAGTATGCAGATTACGTTTGGCAATTGTATTGTAGCGATAACCCTATACGTTTAGAAAATTTATCTGATTTTGGTGAATTCCAATTCAACTATCTAGGTGATGCCGTTCGATCACATTTACACCGTTTTCCAAGTATAAAAAACGGACTTAATGAAATGGAGAATTCCATTTTAAGGCTTGCAATAGATAAAAAGCCTACTTCAAAAGGAGCATTTGTTTCTGAAATTCTTCAAAACCAAGGTTCGTTAGGTTTTTCTGATACACAGTATGACAGGGCCTTAGGAAGATTAAAACCTCTATTCTCTTCATTCAATCCGGTAAGACTTACGAAAAAAGGAAAAGAAATCCTTGAGAATAAAACCAGTTACTATTCCTGCATTCAGGATAACAATGTATACTTAGGCGGTGCTTTAAAATATAATTTCCTTTACAACACCGAATCTAACAGAATTTTAAAGTTGTAACCGCATGCAATTAAGCCCCTCTGAGCTTATCTTAAATGCTGATAAGAGCATTTACCATTTAAATTTATTACCCAAAGACCTTGCAGAAACTATTATAACGGTTGGTGATCCTGACCGCGTAGCTAATGTTTCCAAGTTTTTTGATACCATTGAGTTGAAAAAAGGGAAGCGAGAGTTTCATACGCATACCGGAACGCTTAACGGAAAACGTATTTCTGTTGTTTCAACAGGAATCGGCACAGATAATATTGACATTGTTTTTAATGAATTGGACGCTCTTGTCAATATCGATTTTGAAACCAGAACAATCAAACCGAACAGGACCGTATTGGACATTGTTAGGATAGGTACTTCTGGAGCTATAAGAGCAGACATTCCTATTGATTCTTTTTTAATGAGCGAATATGCTATGGGCCTTGATGGCTTGTTGCATTTTTATGATAGTGATTCTGTTCAGGAGTTGGATGTTTCCAAAGCTTTTGTTGCTCATGCCAATTGGTCTCCAAATAAATCAGTGCCCTATGTGGTGAAATATGACGAAAGCCTAGGTGAAAAACTATTTTCTAATCGTATACGATTAGGGACTACAGTTACCAATATTGGCTTCTATGGCCCACAAAGTCGGGTTTTAAGATTAAAACTCAGCGATAATAATTTACAAGATAAACTAGCTTCTTTTGAATACAAAGATGTTAAGATTACCAACTTAGAAATGGAGACTTCTGGTATTTATGGTCTTGCTAAACTACTAGGACACCGTGCTGTTTCTATGAACTGTATTTTAGCTAATAGAGCCAATGGTGAATTTAGTACCAAACCTACAGAATCTACAGAAGAGCTTATTAAATACAGTTTGGAAAAGCTTACCTCCTCATAATTTAGTTAACACTAATTTTAGATTCATAAGCTAGCTATTTGTTATGTTTGTGAGTCTATGGAAAATGAAGATTACAAAGACCGAGATATAAGTTGGCTGTTTTTTAATGAAAGGGTATTACTAGAAGCTGCCAGCTCCACTACTCCCCTACTAGAACGCCTAAAATTTCTAGCCATCTTCTCGTCTAATCTTGACGAATTCTTTAAAGTCCGCATATCTCAGTTACGTCAGCTAAAGTCCGTTGACAAATCGTTGCGAAAGAAATTGATTTCAAAACCGAATAAGAAGCTGAAAAAAATTCTTCGCATCATTCATGAGCAACAACAACGTTTTGGTGCTATTATGGAAGCTATTTTTAAAGAGTTGTTAAAAGAAGATATCCACTTTATAACTGATGAAGAAGTTACCAGCGAGCAAAAAGCTTTTCTCAACACCTTATTTAAAAGTATTTCGGCTGATTGTGAAGTTTTGACGACGGATGAGAACCCTAAATTATCTGACGGTGGTTTGTATCTTTTCGTAGCACAAGCTAATGATACATATCACTTCGTTAAAATACCTACAGACCTACATAACCGTTTCGTTCAAATTCCCGGGAATGGCCATTCGTTTATCTTTTTAGATGATGTGGTAAAAATGCACCTGAATCAATTATTACCAGAAGGAGCTATTGAAGGTAGTTACTCCATAAAGCTCTCTAGGGATGCTGAGTTGTATCTAGAAGACGATTTTGGGGACACACCGTTAGCTGATCAGATTTATGATGCATTGCATCAACGGAAGTCAGGCCAGCCTACACGGCTACTATATGATGCTAATATGCCGGAATCCTATAAAGAGATTATTAGAAAAACATTGGATATTGGTAATATCGACCTTTTTCCAGGAGGACGCTACCATAATCTTTCAGACTTTTTCGGTTTTGACAACCCTACTGACAATCCGGACTTAACATATAAAATTCAAGTTCCTTTGCCTCACCCTATTTTATCGAGAACAAAAGACTTTTTTGCTTCCATAAGAGAAAAGGACCAGCTAGTTCATTTTCCCTATCAGAGTTTTGATGCGGTAGAAAATTTTATCGTTGCAGCAGCAAAAGATGATAAGGTAAGGCACATTAAAATCTCATTGTATCGTATTGCAAAAGCATCGGTACTTACAGACGCTTTGCTTTTAGCACTGGAGAACGGCAAAAAGGTGACCATTTTTGTGGAAGCCAAAGCTCGTTTTGATGAGAAGAACAATATTGAATGGGGTAACATATTTCAAGATAAAGGAGCCAAAGTATTCTTTAGTATCCCTAATATTAAAGTCCATTCTAAAATCGCTTTAATAGAACGTACCGAAGCTGATTCCTTAAAACGATACGCTTATATAGGCACTGGCAATTTCAATGCAAAAACTTCAAGTATTTATTGCGACCACGGACTGTTTACCGCTAATCCTCAGGTTACTGCAGATTTACACCAAGTGTTTTCAACATTAGAACGTCATTTAATTATACCTAAGTTAAAACGGCTTTTAGTTTCACCTTTCAATACTAGGAATGTGTTCCTGCAATCTATTGAAAATGAAATAAAAAATAGTAAAAAAGGCCTTCCAGCGAAGGTTACAGCAAAGATGAACAGTTTGGAAGACAAGACCATGATCGATGCTTTGTACCGGGCTAGCGAAGCTGGTGTTCATGTGCGTCTAATCGTTCGTGGTTTCTCCTGCCTCATACCCAAGCCTGCCAGTGAGCTTCCTTCGGCCAGTGAACCTATACTGATTACAAGTATCGTTGATCGCTATTTGGAACATGGCCGCATATATTTATTTCATAATAATGGTGATGAGAAAATGTACATAGGTTCTGCAGATTGGATGACGCGAAACCTAGATAGGCGAATTGAAGTCTTGACACCAATTTTAGACTCGGATATATTTAATGAGTTAAACGATATTCTTAAACTACAATTAAACGATTCGGCAAAAGCCCGTGTACAGGATTCAGATGACTCGAATACATTGATCGACCTACAACAAGAAAATCCCATTCGCTCGCAATATGCTATTTATGAATATTTGAAGGCGAAAGATGAAAATGTTCTTTCCTAAAATAAATAAAATTTAGCAACAGAAAGACCTCATGGTACCCAGGTAAAGAGAGACAAGTTTCTTAAATTTACCGGAGTTCCCTATTGAAAAAAAAATTATGAAAAAAGTTAGAATAATTGGCGTTCCCGAACATTTCAATCTCCCTTGGCACATGGCTATTGAGGAAGGTGCTTTTGAAGAAAGAGGTATTGATTTGCAGTGGACAGAAGTTCCGGAAGGAACGGGTAGAATGTGTCAAATGCTTCAGGACGAAGAAACAGATTTAGCTATTATCCTAACCGAAGGTCTTGTTAAAAGTATTACTGAAGGGAATGCTGCTAAAATTGTTCAAGAATATATTTCAACACCATTACAATGGGGAATTCATGTAGGCGCCAAAAGCGAATTCAACTCCATAGCCGATCTAAAAGGTTCTAAAGCGGCAATTAGCCGATTAGGTAGCGGAAGTCACCTGATGGCCTTTGTAAACGCCCAGAATGAAGGATGGGCGACCGACTCACTTCAGTTTGAAATCATAAATAACCTAGATGGTGCGGTTACAGCTTTGACGGAAGGCACAGCCGACTATTTTATGTGGGAGTATTTTACAACGAAGCCCTTAGTAGATAAAGGTATTTTCCGGCGTTTGGGAGACTGCCCTACCCCTTGGCCCTGTTTTGTAGTTGCTGCTACTCAAAAATTCATTGATGAAGAAAAAAGCACCATAAACCATATTTTAGAGGTCATCAATAATTACACCTCCGAATTTAAACAAATACCCAGTATAGACCGTAGTTTGGCCAATAGGTACAGCCAACAATTAGAAGATATTAAAGAATGGCTAAAAATAACACAATGGAGCCAGAAGCAAATTCCGGAAGCTACGCTGACTAAAGTTCAGGATACTTTAAGGGAATTAGAGTTAATTAATAAATCTATTCCCCTATCCCAAATTTTAAATTGATTTAAATAGCAGCTAAGTTGAAATGACTTTGAATCAAATGCCTAAAAGTATCGTCAGATAAAGGTTTTTGAGAAAAATCGTCAATAAATTCATTGACTTCAGCTCTATCTTTATCTTCTTCGTTATCACTTGTAGTTACTAGTACTATGGTTATTTGCTCCTTCAATTCTTTTGGAACCGATTCTTCATATGCTTTCATGAACTCCCATCCGTCCATAATTGGCATTTTTAAATCAAGCATTACCATACAAGGCAATTCTAAATCTTTACCCATGATAAAATCAATACCTTCTTGACCATTTAGCACCGTATTAACTTGCAAATCTAAGTCTAGTTTGTTAATAAAAACTGAATGTAAAATGTTGTTTATCTCATCATCATCTATCAGTAATATAGAATTCAATCTCTCTAAATTTCTCATGGCTTTTTTTTGTTGGTTAATGGTCTTAATAGTGTTTAAACATATTGTTTGCTAAAATTAAAGAAATTTTAACTAAATAACTTAACCCTTAAGAGATTTATTGTTTATTTCTTAATTTTTTTGCAAAAAGTCATAAACCGCCTATTTCCAAAGCAATAGAAACTTTTTATAAACTCTATTTATCATTTTAATATTTTTCTAAAAATTAATATTGAAAAAAAAGTGAACTTTAAAAAACTGTGATGAAATTTTTACGGTTAGCATTCTAATATCAAGAATTAGACTTGTGGCTTAAAAAAACAGGGAAACTAAAGTTTAATTTATTCCTATTTAAAATAAAGTTAAACCAGTAAAAATATCACCATTTCTATTCGTAATCGTATTTTTAGTAAGCTTACTTATACACAGACCTCTTACGCTCCTAAAATAGAGATTTTGGTACGTAAAGTCAGGCTACCAATCAATAGGCTGTTGTCCTTTACTCTTTAAAATATCATTAACCTGGCTAAAATGCTTGTTTCCGAACCAGTAACCGCGGTTAGCACTTAGAGGAGAAGGGTGGCCTGTAGTCAAAATATGATGTTTGCTCTTGTCTATAAGTTTAGCTTTTTTTTTGGCAAATCCGCCCCAAAGTAGAAAAACGAGGTCCTCTTTTTCATCGGATAGCTTTTTTATTACCGCATCCGTAAAAGTCTCCCACCCCTTTTTCTGGTGACTTCCAGCTTCATGAGCACGAACGGTAAGCGTTGCATTTATAAGAAGTACCCCTTGATCGGCCCAACATTCTAGGTTTCCGCTTTCTGGATAAGGCCTCCCTAGATCAGTTTCAATCTCTTTAAATATATTTCTCAATGAAGGTGGGTGCGGAATTCCGTCTTTTACAGAGAAACAGAGTCCATTGGCCTGATTAGGTCCATGATACGGGTCCTGTCCAATAATAACTACTTTTGTTTTATCAAAAGGACTATGGTCAAAGGCCGCAAATATGTCCTTTTTTCTAGGGTAACAAGTATGCTGAGCGTATTCTTTTTTAACGAATTCAACCAGTTCCTGAAAATAAGGTTGTTCAAATTCTTCAGAAAGTTGCTTTAACCAGCTTTCATGTATTTGTACTGTCATATTTTATGCTCATTTTTGTATAGCAAGGGTAATTGCAAATAATCGATGTTCCATCCAAAGAAAACCTTCTTTAGAGAAGCTATTTTTCCATCGATTTCAAAATTACCTAAAATTTACAGTGTATTGGCTAAGAAAAGTCTGCTTTAAATATCGAGAAAAATGAAAAAGTGTGTTTTATCCCTATTGATGGTGTCGTTACTCTATAGCTGTATTCAAGAAAAAAAAGAAGTCAGTTCTATAAATCCTGAAAATTGGTCTAAACGAAAGATTGACATCAGCAGTAAAGATTCGCTAGAGTATGGTAAATCCTATTTATCCATATATTCTCAAATTTACAGCATGACGGAGCATAAAACGCACAACCTAACTGCTATGGCTAGTTTAAGAAACACAAGTGATAAAGATACCGTATACTTGACAAAAGCAGAATATTTTGATACTCACGGTAAACCGGTACGTACTTATTTTGACCACCCCATTTATTTAGCCCCAATGGAAACCACTGAAATAATTATTGATGAGGTTGACATTGAAGGTGGAACAGGTTCTAATTTCTTAATTGAATGGAAGGTGCCAAAAGGTTGTCCAGAACCATTATTTGAAGGAATAATGAACTCCACCATGTCTCAGCAAGGTCTTTCGTTTACCACACAAGCAAGACGTATTGAGTAATAGCCTGATTTTCTTGTCTGTTCAATGGATTTTAAATCTCGCTACCAATGCCTACCTTTGCCGTCGCAATTAAATAAGAATGGCAAATATTCACTCCAAGACAGTTCAAGACCTTGAATTCCCTACAGTTTTAAAGCAAGTTTCAGCTCGCTGCTCTACCGAATTAGGTAAAGAGCGTGCTTTGGAAATCGCTCCAATAGACGACAAGGAAGCGTTGGTTGAGGTTTTAGGGCAAACAGCAGAGTATCTGTCCTCTTTTATTAGTGAAAACCGAATACCTCCTCATGGTTTTGACGCCATAAACAAAGAGCTTCAACTGCTTAGAATAGAAAACACGACTCTGGAGGTTTCTAGTTTTAAAAAAATCGGAACCATTTGTACGACGGTGACCGCACATAAAAAATTTCTTAAAAAGTTTAAAGAATACTACCCCTTACTCTTTGAGGTTTCCAATAAAGTTGAGTTGAACACAGATATTCCGAAAGAAATTGATGTAGTTATTGACCGTTTTGGAGAAGTTAAGGACCGAGCTTCGAACAAGCTTTTTGATGTACGTCGCCAAATGAACCAAGTGAAAGGGAAAATTGGCCAGAGTTTTGCTTCGGCTTTAAATACCTACCACGGTTCTGATTATTTAGATGATATACGGGAGTCAGTCGTCGAAAACCGTAGGGTTTTGGCGGTCAAAGCCATGTACCGTAGAAAAATAAAGGGTACGGTAATGGGTACTTCCAAAACAGGAAGCATTGTTTATATTGAACCAGAAGCTACTTTAAAATATAGTCGGGAACTAAATAATCTTGAGTATGATGAAAAGGAAGAGATTCAGCGTATTCTGAACGAGCTTACGGACCAAATACGCCCTTTTGCTTGGTTATTAGCCGAATATCAAGACTTCCTTGCGCATATGGACATTACGGCCGCTAAGGCTTCTTATGCTAGGGACACGAACTCTTTACTACCTAAAATAAATGATGAAAAGCGACTCTATTTACGAAATGCTTTTCACCCATTGTTGTATTTAAGTAACAAATTACAGCGTACAGAAACCTACCCACAGACTATAGAGCTGCATTCTGAAAATAGGATTATAGTTATCAGCGGACCTAATGCCGGAGGTAAAAGTATCACCTTAAAAACAATTGGACTACTTCAAGTAATGCTTCAATCAGGGCTTCTAATTCCCGTTCATGAAAGGAGTTCCGTTTGTTTTTTTAGTACCATATTGACAGATATTGGTGACAATCAATCTATAGAAAATCACCTAAGTACCTACAGCTATCGTTTAAAGAATATGAAGAACTTTTTACGGATTTGCGATAACGAAACGCTCTTTCTTATTGATGAATTCGGAACAGGAAGTGACCCTGAACTAGGTGGTGCCCTAGCAGAGGCTTTCTTAGAGATTTTCTATGAACGAGGAGCGTATGGCGTTATCACAACACATTATGCCAATTTAAAAGCCTTGGCGGACGAGTTACCACATACGACTAATGCGAACATGGTTTTTAACAGCAAAACACTAGAACCTACATTTCAATTGGTCCTAGGAGAAGCTGGTAGTTCGTTTACTTTTGAGGTTGCCCAAAAGAACGGTATCCCCTACAGTTTAATTAACAAAGCAAAGAAAAAGGTGGAGCGGGGCAAAGTCCGTTTTGACGCTACCATAGCCAAACTTCAGAAAGAGCGCAGTAAAATGGCGCAAACAGGCACTAGACTTCAAGAGGAAGAGTCCAAAGCACGAGAAGAGGCTATGCGACTGGAGAAATTGAACGCCAAAGTAAAGAGCAAACTAGAGGACTATCAAGAATTGTACGACCATGACCAGCGCATGGTGCAGCTAGGAAATAAGATTGACAAGGCTGCAGACCGTTATTTTATAGATAACAAGAAACGACCGCTTGTTTCTGAGCTATTACGGATCGTAGAAACGGAAAACAGCAAGCGTAAAAAGAAAACGGCCAAAGAAGCTAAGGTAGAACGCACCAAAAAGGCGCAAGTAAAAGAGGAAGTTCAAAAAGAGGTAAAAGTAATTCGGGAGAAAAAGATAGTCGAAAAGAAAAAAGCGGTTATTAAAGAGAAGAATAAGCCACGGCCTATTTTTCAACTAGGAGATCGCGTCCGTATGCAAGACGGTAAAGCGGTTGGTACAATAGATAAGCTTGAAAAGAAAAAGGCAATAGTGAACTACGGCATCTTCACCACCAATGTTAGCGTTGACCAATTGGAGCTTGTGGAGCGGGTTAAGAAGTAAGTATCCCAAGAAAATTATCTCTATCAATAGCGATAAAAGGATTGTTTTTCTTGGATATATAAACACTTAACCTTTTTAGGCCTCTCGTAAATCTCTAATAAAATTTAGGTCTTCAATAAATACAGCATTAACTTTACACCGTGGAAAATTCAAAACAAATTATTCTTTTTGACGGTGTTTGCAACCTGTGCAACGGTGCTATTCAGTTTATCATTAAACATGATAAAAACGATGTTTTCCGATATGCTCCACTTCAAAGCGATTTAGGAAAGAAGCTGATTTCACAGCGGAATATTGACTCTTCAAGTATCGATTCCATAATTTTAATAGAACATGGTGTTGCTTATTACATTAAATCTGATGCCGCGCTAGAAATAGGAAAACAATTGAAAGGGTATAAAACAATTTCATCAATACTACATTGGATTCCCGTTAATATTCGTGATATCGTATACGATTTAATTGCGCGTAATCGTTACAAATGGTGGGGCAAAAAAGAGCAATGTATGATTCCTACACCTGAGCTCAAATCCAAGTTTTTAAGCTAAACTGTTTTATTTAGAAAGAAGAGCTATCTAACCCTTTTTATCTTTATAAATATTCATACCTCTGCGAAAGCTAGTACATTCCACCACTCATTATTTAAATCCTCATACTAAAGCTATGTTCTTATGAGATAGCCTTTTATGTATATGAACAAACCTAAATGAGCTAAATCATAGATTTTTACAACCAATTCAAAACGTATGTCAAAGGAAATAAGAAAAAGGGGATATAAAAAAAAGCGATACATAATTCCGCTAGGTATTATAGTGTTCCTAATTGTATTACGATTATTCATGCCGGTATTGGTCAAGAACTATGTGAATAATGTTTTGGCAGATATTCCAGGGTATTATGGTCATGTAGATGGTATTGATATTGATTTATATAGAGGCGCTTATGTAATTGAAAATATGACACTTAGCAAAGTTGAAGCAGGTTCCGAAGTCCCGTTTTTGGATTTTGAAGAAACCGATATTTCAATTGAATGGAATGCCTTAATAAAAGGTAGAATTGTTAGTGAGATTCATATAAATAAGCCAAAAATTATTTATGTTCTCGAAGACCAACAGGATGACGGAACGGAGCCTGAGGTTGAAGATTGGACTAAAGCTTTAACGGATTTAGTTCCTATATCAATTAATAATCTCCAAATAACCGATGGAACGGTAGCTTTCGTTCAAATGCAGGCTGACCCAACCATAGATCTAAACCTCAAAAACTTAAATTTAAACGCTACTAACCTTAGAAACGTGATTCAGAAAGAACGTTCCTTGCCCTCAGAGGTTAGCGCAACAGCTACTTCAATTGGCAACGGAAATCTAGTTCTAGATGGCAAAATGAACCTTGTAAAGGAGGTTCCTGATATGGATATTGCTTTTTCTGTCACAGAGGCGGATGTAAAAGCATTAAATGACTTCACGAAGTATTATGCAGAAATAGACTTTGAAAGCGGCACGTTTGAAGTTTTTGGCGAGATAGCTATTGCGGATGGGTATCTTAAAGGCTCTATAAAACCTATTATTAAAGACAGTAAACTCGTTGGAAAAGAAGATGGATTTCTTGAAACCCTATGGGAAGGCTTTGTTGGCTTCTTTAAATTTGTCCTTAAAAACCAGAAAAACAACACGTTAGCAACCAAGGTTCCTCTTGAAGGCGATTTGAATAATCTAGGAACAAAAACATGGCCCACAGTAACTAACATCTTTAAGAATGCTTGGATAAAAGCATATAAGGGCGTAGTAGATGACGATATAAATTTTGAAGATGCTGAAAAGGAGGCTGATAGTGTAAAACAAAAAGCGAAATAATTTTTAGGGCATTGTTGTTCAATAACAACTTCCCAGAACTATTTCGCTTTTTAAATTTATGTGGTTTACTAGTTATTTCACTTCATCATAATGATCATCCCAATTCTGTACATGGGGTTTGCCTAATTTTCCAACAGACTTGGCCACCATCATCGCAACGCAAGCATCACCGGTAACATTTACTACGGTACGGAGCATATCCAAAGGTCTGTCTACTGCAAATATAAGTGCCAATCCTATTGCCAATTTATCTTGCGGAAAACCAATCGCCTCTAGAACAATTACCAGCATAACCATACCGGCACCAGGAACCGCCGCAGATCCAATTGAGGCCAATAACGCAGTAAGTACAATAGTCAGTTGTCCACTAAAAGATAGATCAAACCCTAAGGCCTGCGCTATAAAAACAGCAGCAACGCCTTGGTAAAGACTTGTACCGTCCATATTTATAGTAGCACCAACGGGAAGTACAAAACTAGACACCTCTTTATCTACACCAATATGCTCCTCTACCCTTTCCATAGTTACTGGTAAAGTAGCTGCACTAGAACTCGTGGAGAACGCTAAAAGTTGAGCAGGGCTCATTTCTTTTAAGAATTTCCATGGGCTGTAGCGCGTAAAAGTTGCCACAACTACACTATAGAAAACAATCATTAACAACAACCCTAGTGTTACTACACCAGCGTATTTTAAAAGAGCTATAAGCAAATCCGGGTCACCCGAAGTAGCTACAACGTTCGCCAACAGTGCAAAAACGGCTATAGGAGCGCTGAGCATAATCAAATCCACCATCTTTAAAACAATGTCATTGAGGGAATCGAAAAAATCTTTAAGGGGTTTAGCTTTCTCTTCTCCTATTAGAAGCATGGAGATACCCATGAAAATGGTAAAAAAGATAACCTGTAACATTAAACTGTTATCGCCTAATGCCTTAACTGCATTATCTGGCACCATATCTTCTAAAAACTGAAGCGGGCCGCTATCTTGTTGTCTATGTGCTTCTTCCAACTTGGAAGTAACACCACTATCACTTGAATACGTCTCTGTTAACTTAGCTATGGTATCTTCGGATATTCCTTCGCCTGGTTTGAGGAGATTCACTAAAATAAGCCCGATGGAAATAGCAATTACAGTGGTACCAATATAAATGGCTATTGTGCGCAAACCAATATTACGGAACTTAGAAATATCCTTTAAATCCGATATTCCTTTTATCAGCGAAGCTAAAATAAGTGGAATTGCAATTAGCTTTAGAAGCTTAACGAAAATGGAACCTAAAGGGTTGATCCAATCTAGAACAAAATCCCTGCCCCAATCAACATAAGTCATTCCAAAACCAAAGAGAATACCTAAGACCATTCCAATCAAGATTCTCCAGTGTAATTCCAATTTTTTCATTCATCAAAAGTTTAAGCAAGTAATATACTGCTTTTGATCTGAAAGCAGAAAAACAACCTACAAATCCCCTCTGGTTTTAATGAATTGCCAATAAACTGATTACGAATTTGCCTTAATAGTACGATTCAGCAAGGTAAAATCCGCCATTACTAATGCGGCCATAGCCTCAACAATAGGCACAGCGCGTGGAACTACACATGGGTCATGACGACCTTTCCCTTTTGTTTGAACAAAATTACCTTCCTTATCTATAGTTTGATACGGCTGAATTATAGTAGCCACAGGCTTGAAAGCTATATTAAAATAGATATCCATTCCGTTGCTGATACCACCTTGTATTCCCCCACTATTATTGGTCTTTGTGGTACCATCTTGGTTAAATTGGTCATTGTGCTCACTGCCTTTCATAGCAACACCGTCAAATCCGCTGCCATATTCAAAACCTTTAACCGCATTTATAGAAAGCATAGCTTTCCCCAATTCTGCATGAAGCTTATCAAATGCAGGTTCTCCAAGGCCAATTGGTACATTTTGAATGACACAGCTAATAACACCTCCAACGGTATCACCTTCTTTACGTATCTCTTTGATGTACGCTTCCATTTCAGCTGCCATTTTTGGATCAGGGCAGCGAACAGGATTAGCTTCAATTTGAGAAAAGTCTAAATCCTGATAAGGTGTTTCCATTTTCATGTTCCCTACTTGAGAAACATAAGCATTTATTTTCATTTCGGACAAAAACTGTTTCGCCAAAGCGCCGGCCACTACTCTACTTGCAGTTTCCCTTGCAGAACTTCGGCCACCGCCACGATAATCTCTAAAACCATATTTTTGGTCATAAACATAATCTGCGTGAGAAGGACGGTAAGAGTCCTTTATGTGCGTGTAATCGTGAGATTTTTGATTGGTATTATGAATGGCAAAACCAATAGGCGTACCTGTGGTCTTTCCTTCAAATATTCCAGAATAAAATTCTACCGTATCCGGTTCCTTTCTTTGGGTAACAATAGCAGATTGACCTGGTTTTCTTCGGTTTAACTCGTTTTGAATGGCATCAAAATCGACCTCAATTCCTGATGGACAGCCATCTAAAACTCCTCCTATTGCTACACCATGAGATTCTCCAAACGTTGATAGTTTAAATAGGGTTCCAAAAGAATTTCCAGCCATTCTAAAATATTAAAAGTTAATTAATGCTAAACCAAATTCTATCAAAACTTAAAACAGAACACTGTTTGTTAGGCTAAAGGTTAATTTGGTCTAAGCTAGCGGTAAAGATAAATCTTAAATCATTGACCGCAAAATTAGCCTTTGTGTATTATACATTAAGATGATGCAGGTATTTTCTTAATGATTATTTAATGGTTTCAACATCTATTGGTGTTATCAAATTCATGTTTACTTTACATATATATAATTTATTTGTATATCCCCAGAGTTAAAAGGAATACCGGCAGATCTGACGGTTATTCTATTCGTTTTTTAAGAGAGCTAGAACACCATATATAAATTGAACATACCTGTCAATTATGAAAAAACGAAAAGTAGACATTGCTGTAATTTCAGATGTTCATTTGGGTAGTTACGAATGCCATGCAGACGAATTGTTGACCTATTTAAGTAGCATTCAACCAAAGACGCTCATTTTAAATGGAGATATTCTTGATATAAGAAGATTTAACAAAAGTTACTTTCCACCAGAGCACACAAAGGTGCTCCGTAAAATCATTACCCTGTCAATGAAAGGCGTAGAAGTGTATTACATTACGGGAAACCACGATGATATGATGCGAAGGTTCGCAGGTATTTCATTGGGCAACTTACATATTGTAAACAAACTATTGCTAGATATTAACGGCAAGAAGGCTTGGTTTTTTCATGGGGACATTTTTGATATATCCATGCGCAACGCCAAATGGCTAACTAAATTGGGTGGATATGGTTACGGTTTGATTTTTATTGCCAACCGAGCTTTAAACTGGTCATTGAAAAAAAGAGGGAAAGACAAATACTCTCTTTCTAAAAAGATAAAAAAGAACAACAAGAAAAGCTTGGACTACATTGCCAAATTTGAAAAGTCTGCTGTTGATATTGCTATTGAGAACGATTACGATTATGTGGTTTGCGGTCATATTCATCAACCAAAGAAGAGCAGACACGAAACAGATAATGGCGCTTGTACCTATCTAAATTCTGGAGATTGGGTCGAAAACCTAACCGCATTGGAGTATTCTTTAAAACGATGGAAAGTCTACCGTTACAATCATGATAAACTTTCCCCTTTTTTTATGGATGAGGAATTGAAGAACATGAACATGCAAGACCTCATAAACTCTATAGCCATGTCAAAATTAAAATCAGAAAAAGAAGGTGAAACCCCTCTTGAAAGTTGATTTTAACTCTTAAGCCAGTAGTGCGTTCTTAAAAATGGTTACCGGATGCAAAGCCTTTCTTTTGGTTCCATCATAAATTTGATGCCTACAGCTTGTTCCATTCGCTGAAATGATGGTGTCTTCAGGCGATTTCCTGACGGATGGAAATAGTTTTAACTCACCAACCTTCATACTAACCTCGTAATGTTCCTTTTCATACCCAAAAGAACCCGCCATACCACAACAGCCAGAGCTAATAATAGAAACCTTATAGTTTTCAGGTAGATTAAGAACATCAAAAGTCACCTTTTGGTTACTCAATGACTTTTGGTGGCAGTGTGCATGAATCTTTACCGTTTTAGCTTCTTTGGTGAATAAATCTGCCGTAATTTCATTTTTCTGTATTTCAGAAGCTAGGAATTCTTCTAACAAATAAGTGTTGACCGCTATAGCAGTTGTCGTTTCTGAATCTTGCGAGAAACGTTTGTATTCATCTCGAAAAGTTAAAACCGCTGATGGCTCCAGACCAATAACCGGCAGCCCGTTTGCTGCAAAATCTTTAAGTTTTGGAATATTCGCCAATGCTAATTTTTTAGCCTGCTTTAAAAAGCCTTTAGATAAATAGGTTCTTCCGCTTTCCGCGTAGAAAAGTTGCACATCATAACCCAACTTGGTAAGCACTTCAATGGCATCCTTACCTAATTCAATATCCAAGAATTGACTAAACTCATCTATATATAAAACTAGTTTTTGTTTTGTTATAGTATGCTTATTTTTAAACGATTGTAAGTAATCATCAAAATTAAAGCTATAAACTTTTGGAAGTGTTCTTTCTGGTGCAACCCCTGCGGATTTTTTTAATAAACCTCCAAAGAACTTGGAATCATATATAGCATTGGTCAACCCGGGCATTTTACTTCCCAGTTTGTTTAATTGAGTGTTATAGGCAAACAATTTACCACGCATTGGATACCCGTTTGCTTCTTGATATTGGTATAAAAACTCCGCTTTTAAAGTGGCTACATCAACATTACTTGGGCATTCCGTAGCACAAGCTTTACAACTTAAACAAAGATCAAAAACTTCTTTAAGTTCCTTTTGGTCAAACTTGTTTTTCTGCTCTCCTGTAGTTAAATATTCACGAAGTGCATTTGCTCTTCCTCTAGTGGTATGTTTTTCATCTCGGGTGGCATGAAAACTAGGACACATAGCTCCCGCTGCATGTTCGGTTTTTCGGCAATCACCACCTCCGTTACATTTCTCGGTAGCTTTTAGAATACCTTCACTATCTGAAAAATCAAGTAGTGTTTTTATTTCTGGTTCTTTTCGGTCTACTTCATAACGAAGCGATTCATCCATTGGGTAGGCATCAACAATTTTACCTGGGTTGAAAATACTTTCAGGATCAAAATAAGATTTTATCCGTCTTAACAACTGATAGTTCTCCTCGCCTATCATCAAAGGAATAAACTCGGCACGAACAATACCATCACCATGTTCACCGCTAAATGAACCTTTATATTTTTTCGTCAGTTTAGCCACATCCGTAGTAATGTTTCTAAACATCACTACGTCATCGCCCTTTTTTAAGTTTAATATAGGACGAAGGTGCAATTCCCCTGCCCCAGCATGTGCATAATACACAGCGGACTGCTTATAGCCATCCATGATTTGGGTGAACTCACCTATAAAATCTTTTAAATCAGCAACGGCAACTGCCGTATCTTCAATACACGCAACGGCTTTTCGGTCACCAACCATATTTCCTAACAACCCTAGCCCAGCTTTGCGCAGTATGACGGCCTTATTTACATCATCGCCTCTTAATATAGCTTCAGAATAGCTAAGACCTGATACTTTTGCTGTTACCAGAAGTGCATCAATTTGCTTTTGGAGGTCTTCTTCGGTATCCGCTTTAACCTCTAACATTAAAAGTGCTGCAGGATCTCCATCAACAAAGAACCGGTTTTTTAATTGTTCCCTATTATTCTTTGTACAGTCAAGAATTACCCTGTCCATCATCTCACAAAGATGTAAATCGTGCTCCATTACGGGTGCTACGTCAGATAGGCAGTCTTCCAAGCTTTTATAATGTGTTACCACCATAGCAGAAAACTTAGGCGGCAAATCATCTAATTGAAACGTTATTTCTGTAGTGAAAGCCAAAGTACCCTCACTTCCACTTAATAATTTACAGATATTAATTTTTTCATCCGTATCTCCAAATACACTTGTATTCAGCAACTCATCTACGGCATAACCTGTGCTTCTTCTGTGAATTTCAGGTTTCGGAAATTCCTCAAAAATCCGTTCTTGCACTTCCTTAGGAGACAATTCCTTGTAAATTTCTCTATATATAGTTCCTTCTAAAGTATTTAAACTTTGTTTTTCTTCAAATTCAGATACGGTAAGTGCTTTAAATTCTACCTCGTTTCCATCTGACAATACCGTTTTAAGCGAGACAATTTTTTCGCGGGTAATACCATATTTAATAGATGTAGTTCCCGAAGAGTTGTTTCCAACCATACCGCCAACCATACAACGGTTAGCTGTAGAAGTATTTGGTCCAAAAAACAGACCGTAAGGCTCAAGGTACTGGTTCAATTCATCACGAATTACACCTGGTTGTAATGTTACCTGCTTTTTTTTCTCATCTAAGCTAATGATCTTTGTAAAGTGCTTTGATGTATCTACTACTATACCTTCGCCAACTACCTGCCCTGCTAAAGAGGTACCTGCAGTACGAGGTATAAGACCAATCTTATGCTTGTTTGCGAACAAAACCAAAGTTTTAAGATCTTTGATCGTCTCAGGAAAAGTTACGGCAGTAGGGATTTTCCTATATACAGAAGCATCCGTGGCGTATAAGGTTTTTGTTAAACTATCCGATAAAACGCGACCTTGCAGTGAATTCCCTAGTTCTAGAAGTAAATTTTTATTCAACGGTAAACAATTTAGATTGCTAAATTAAGTTTTTATGGTTGAAAGGCGAATGTAAAACACCTTTTTAGAACCAAAAATCACAAGAATATGAAAAAATGGAAATTTTTATTTTTTATTTGCTTTTGCTTTACCGCACTTTCTCTTCAGGCCCAAGAAATTGCAGACAACGCGTTAGGTTTGCGACTTGGTGACAGTGATGGGTTTGGTGCTGAAATTTCTTATCAGAGATCTATTGGTCGTTATACGCGCGCAGAATTTGATCTAGGTTACCGGGATAGTCGCGAGTTTGATGCGGTTAAACTTACTGGTATTTACCAATGGGTATATGAGATCGATAAAGGATTCAACTGGTTTTATGGAGCTGGAGCTGGTTTTGGAAGTGTAGATTTTTCTCCAATCCCCAATAAGAACAACCCAACCATTGCCGAAGATCCAGATGGTGGCCTTTTTGTTTTCGTTGCCGCTGACGTAGGAATAGAATACAACCCAGACCTACCTATAGTAGTGTCTTTGGATTTTAGACCTGAACTAGGACTTATAGGTTTCAAAAATTTTGATAACACATTGAATTTTGATATTGCCTTAGGTATTCGCTATCAATTTTAAATAAATTAAGTAAAACATACTTCTAAGCTCTTGACACATAATGTTAAGGGCTTTTTTTTGTACCGATATATACCTACATTTGCCACATCTTAAACCAAAAGAATGAAAAAAGTAGTATTATCTATCTGTATTTTAATAGGTCTTGTAGCCTGTAATTCAAAGCCTGAAGGCTATAACTTTAAAGGGAATATAACCGGAGAAGTTGAAAACGGAACTAAAGTATTTCTAAGGGCCATGGGCGAAAATGGACAGCCTGTAGATATTGATACTACCACAATTGAAAACGGAGCGTTTGCTTTTACCGGTGTAGCAGATATGCCTGAAATGCATTACGTTTTTGTAGACAAGCTAATGGGGTATACTGCTGTTATCCTAGAGAATGGGGATATAGAGCTTAAAGCTCAGAAAGACAGTTTAGGTTTTGCTACTGTAAAAGGTTCTATGCAAAACGAAGTGTTCATGGATTACATGGACAAGTCTAAAAAAATAACTGCACAAGCACAATCTATTCAAGAAGATATGCAAAAAGCGGATCAAGCTACTGCAAATTCTCTTCGTGATGAAATGATGGAGCTTCAAGAAGAATACAAAAATTTTGAGCTTGACTATGTTAAAGAACATCCGGATGCTCTTATTTCTGTTCTTTTGATAGATAGAGCCATTGGCGCTCGTGCCGTAACTTCTGAAGAGGCACAAGCCATGTTTGACGGACTTTCTCCTGAAATCAAAAAAACAAAGGCTGCTGTTTCTATTACAGAAAAACTAGAGGCACAAAAGAAAGTTGAAGAAAACCAAAAAGGTACAGCTGTAGGTGCTAAAGCTCCGGCTTTTAGCGCTCCTACTCCAGATGGAAAAGAATTGGCGCTTGCTGATGCTTTGGGTAAAGTTACCTTAATTGATTTTTGGGCCGCATGGTGTAAGCCTTGTCGTGCTGAGAACCCTAATGTGGTGAGTGTTTACGAAAAATACCATGATAAAGGTTTGAATATCATTGGTGTTTCTTTGGATAAAACAGGAGATGCATGGAAAAAAGCTATTGCTGAAGATGGATTAACTTGGAACCAAGTTTCTAACCTTGCATACTTTAACGATCCTATTGCTAAGCTATATAATGTAGATGCTATACCAGCGGCTTTCTTATTAGATGAGAACGGTGTTATTATAGCTAAGAACCTTAGAGGACCAGCTTTGGAACAAAAAATTGCAGAACTACTTAACTAGTTTAAGAAACATAACATATAAAAAGCCCCGAACGGAAATCCGTTCGGGGCTTTTTTATACTTTAAATTGGAGTTTTTAGAACTTATTTCTAACGTCTTTAAACTCACCTACAACCTGTGCAGTTCCTAATTTCTTTACACTTCCAAAAACATTTGCTTCGGAAGCATCACCTATAAACTCTAATGTAGCTCCATCGTTAAGAATGATATCTCCATAAACAGTCAGGCTGCCTTCAATTTTAAGGGTAGCGTCTTTATTAACTGTAATATTCTTTCGTTTGTTATTTCTTCCTATAGACAATGAACCGTTCATCTCAAATAAACCATCACTATTAATATAGCTACTGTTGTTTACCGACCATGTACCGCATAATAGTAATGAACCATTTACATTAACAGAATTGAAATATTTAGAGCCTTTGAATTCTTTTGTTTCTCCTTGATTAACTGATAAATTAGCGCTACCAGAATAAGATAGTAAATCTGCACAACGCGCTTCTAAACTTTCCTCAGGTCTGTTTAATTTTACAATCTGAAGTCCAGCTTTACCTGAGGCAGCAAAAATGTAATCGCCTTTAGAAGCTACAAAATTGATTGAACCATCAAGGTCAACAACCCCAACAATGTTGGTCTGTCCATCCTTTTCTTCAGTCAGACACAATCCGGCACCACCATTGGCCATTAATAAAATATCTTCGTTAATTGCTACGGCGTTGGTAACAATGTCTTGACTATCCGTTCCTTCTGGGTTTAAAAGAATAGAGATATATTCTACTAAGTCACCACTGGTCAAATTATAAACACCAGCACCTTTAGAACCTTCTGAAACATATATTTTTTCAGTAGAAAAATCAATTGTTCTTTTACTGTTATCACCAAAATCTGAACTGATGGCTATTTCTTTACTTACTGCAAAGTTTTCATCCATAATGCTAACACCTTGGCTTGCATCTAATACAGCAATAGTCCCATTATTATAGGCTACAGAACGCAAATCAGAAAAAGAAACATCATTTTGAACAGAAAGGTCTGTACTCTTATAAGAGGTTAATAAACCATCTTTACCACTGGTTACCATAATTCCGTTTGGCGTTACTTTTACATCGTTTGCTGTAAAACCTTCTTGGAAACCGTAAATCAACTCACCACTTACATCTAATGTACCGTTGGAAGCCGGAATCTTAACCACAAAAGAGTTGGCAGTTGCCCTAACAGACGTTTCTGCATCTACGCCACCAACAGCATATACATATCCATTATCATAAGCAATAGCGTTAATATCTGCGTTGGAATAATATAATCTAGAGGTAACTTGAGGATTATTAGGGTCACTAACATCTATAATATCTACGCCACCTGCATAACCATCTTCTACGGTGTTGTAAGAAACATAAGCGTAATCCCCATCTACATCTACATGAGAAGCGGTAAGATTTTCACCTCCGCTAAAAGATGGTGGGTCTACGCGCGCAATTAATGTTAACGGATAATCACCGGCCATTTCCTCACCCGTTTTTGAAGTTTTTCCGGAAGTTCCGTCCGTAAGGTTAATTACTAATACCCCTGCATCATCAAAAAGAATACTATTATCTAATACAGATTTTTGGGCTTCAATTGAAATATTATCTTCGGTGTCACTGAAAACCGTGGTCTCATCGCTACAAGAAGTAGCAAATACAACAGCCGCAAATGCGGCAAGGGAAAGTCTTTTCATTATAAGTAGGTTTATGAGCTATTAGATTTGGGCTCTAACAGAACGTAAAACTACTCTTAACGGTATGTGTGTCGTATTTTTTTTCGACGAAATACACACTTATGCTACTTTTTTTGCCTTTTTATAGCTTTTGGAGGTGTTAACTAGGCAATTTATTAAGGATTACCGATGAACGGCAACCTATATTTTGCCCATTTTAGCCATTATCAATAGAATAATGATAGGCAAGGCCAACAATCCTACCATCAGAGGCTCATTTACCAGGAGTTGCGGCATGAATAGTAGTGTGCTTACATAACCACCAATGGCACCACCAAAATGAGCGGTGTGACCAATATTTCCTAGTCGGCTTTTCATTCCATAAATCGAGTACAGTAAATACCCTATACCAAAAACGTACGCCGGAATTGGTAATGGTATGAACATAATACCCAACTGCATATTGGGTTGTAAAAGAATTGCGGCATAAAGTACGCCTGTTACCGCACCACTTGCCCCTACTGCACTATAATTAGGTTCATTTTTATGGAAAAACATGGCAAGAAGACTACCTGCTAATAAACTAATGAAATAGATCGCTATAAATTTTCCTGAGCTAAACCAGTTTACCACTACCGGTGCAAAAAAGTAAAGGGTGAACATATTAAAGAAAAGATGCGAAATATCTACATGTAAAAAGCCAGAAGTAAGCATACGGTCTTTCTGACCGGCTTGAATCTGACCTATGCCAAATTTATAGCGTTCAAAGAAAGCGGTATCGTTAAAACCTTTTAGAGAGACTAATACATTGGCAGCGATTACCACTATGGTGGCAATATCTAGGTTGTTCATACGTAGCAGTTAATTTCGGTTCAAATATAGTTATATTTGCCTACTTAAAAGGTTTTCATGCAGTTGCTTGTTTTTATTTTAGTATACCCCTTGTTATGGTTGATTTCCATACTTCCTTACCGACTTTTTTACGGGTTTTCTGATTTTGTTTTCTTTTGGGTCTATCGCGTCGTAGGATACCGAAAAGATGTGGTGCGACAGAATCTAGAATTGGTATTTCCGGAGAAAACAGAAGCCGATATAAAAGATATTCAGAAGAAGTTTTACCACCACATGTGCGATATGTTCCTAGAAATGGTGAAAACAATGCATCTGTCTAAAGAAGAGGTAAAAAAACGCTACACCGTTAAGAACATGGAAGTGATACAGGAAATTGAAAAGAAAAAAACAATTCTTGTAGTTTGTTCTCACTATGCCAATTGGGAATGGAACGTTAGCATGAATAATTATGTGAGTTCTAAGGGTTATGCCGTTTACCAGAAAATAAGCAATACCTATTTTGACCGTTGGATAAAAAATGTCCGTGCGCGCTGGAATACTACACTTATTACAAAAGAAGAAACCGCCAAAACCGTTTTACTGAATTACAAGAACAACGTAACGGGAATTTTCGGTATGGTAAGTGACCAGTCTCCGCAATGGCACCGCGCTCATTATTGGGCAGAATTTATGGGGGTAAAAGTACCTGTTATTAATGGAGCTGAAAGCTTAGCAAGAAAAATGGACCTTGCGGTAGTTTTCCTGAAAGTATCAAAAGTAAAGCGTGGCTATTATAGTGCCGAATTTATTCCGATTACAACTGCTGGTTCTTCTACAGAAAAAAACGAAATCACCGATGAGTTTCTTCGTCTTGCCGAACAACAGATTCGTGAGCAGCCAGAATATTACCTATGGACGCATAGACGTTGGAAACATAGGGACAAGGTTCCTGTGGAGTTTCAGTAACCCTCTTCCTTCGACTGCGCTCAGGAAGGTGTTATTTCAATTGCGTGTATACTCTAGAATCTGACTGCGCTCAGGAAGTCGCTACTTCAATTGCGTGAATCTTCAAAAATCTGAATGTGCTCAGAAAGGTATTACTTATATCTGATAAGATTTAAGAGAAAGTATTTCTCTATTACACATAAAAACGCTCGGAATGAAAATGAGAAGAATCTCAATCATTCCGAGCGTTTTGTTATCAAGCACCTCCCTGAGCGCAGTCGAAGGGCGGTGCTGATTTTATAAACCAGCTACTGCCTTAATCTCACCAATAATACGGTCGGCAAGTTCATCAGCTTTTGACTGACTTTTTGCTTCGGTATAAATACGGATAATGGGCTCTGTATTTGATTTTCTTAGGTGTACCCAATTTTCGGCGAAGTCTATTTTTACTCCGTCAATAGTTGTTATTTCCTCGTCTTTATATTTTTCGGCCATAGCTGTAAGAATACCATCTACATCAAGACCTGGTGTCAATTGTATTTTCTTCTTGCTCATAAAGTATGAAGGATAGCTAGCCCGTAGGTCTGCAACAGTGCCTCCGTTTTCGGCCATCAACATTAAGAATAAAGCTGTTCCTACTAAAGAATCACGTCCGTAATGACTTTCAGGATAGATAATACCACCATTTCCTTCACCACCAATAATAGCCTTGTTAGCCTTCATTTTAGTAACTACGTTCACTTCGCCTACGGCAGAAGCTTCATATGTACCACCATGCTTTTGAGTAATGTCTCTTAATGCACGTGAAGAAGATAAGTTAGAAACTGTATTTCCTTTAGTTTTACCCAGAACATAATCTGCACAGGCAACCAAAGTATACTCCTCGCCAAACATTTCACCGGTATTGTCAATAAATGCCAACCGGTCTACATCTGGATCAACTACGATTCCAAAATCGGCTTTTTCTTCAATAACTAAAGCGCAAATATCTCCCAAATGTTCTTTTAAAGGCTCTGGATTATGTGGGAAATGACCCGTTGGGTCACAGTATAATTTTACAACTTCAACACCAAGCTCTTCTAAAAGTTTTGGAATGGCTATTCCTCCTGTGGAGTTTACACCATCAACCACAACTTTGAATTTGGCTTTGCGAATCGTATCGGCATCTACTAAGGGTAGTTCCAATACTTCATCAATATGAATATCTATATAAGAATCGTTTCTAGTAATACTTCCTAAATCATCAACATCACAGAAATCAAAATCTTCTTTTTCGGCTATATCAAGAATTTTAGCACCTTGAGCAGCATCTAAAAATTCACCTTTTTCATTCAGAAGTTTTAGAGCGTTCCATTGTTTTGGATTGTGGCTAGCGGTCAAAATAATACCACCATCTGCTTTTTCCATAGGTACGGCAATCTCTACCGTTGGTGTGGTAGACAAATCTAGATCTACGATATCAATTCCTAAACCTACCAAAGTAGAAACTACAAGGTTCTGAATCATTTCGCCAGAAAGACGGGCATCACGACCTACAACTACTTTTAATTTATCCTTTTTTGAATACTCTTTAAGCCATATTCCGTACGCCGCCGCAAACTTAACGGCGTCTATTGGAGTTAGGTTATCACCAGAACGGCCGCCAATTGTGCCCCGAATTCCCGAAATCGATTTTATTAAAGTCATATTTTTCTAAATTCTTAATAGTTTATGCAAATATACGGGTCTAGGACAAATACTATGTTTTCAATTTGTAAATTCGAGCTTATGAATTTTCTCGCACACATTTACCTCTCTTTTGACGACCCAGAAATCACCTTGGGAAACTTTATAGCAGACAGTATTAGGGCTAATAAATACACGCATTTACCGGAACGGGTTCAACAAGGAATTATGTTGCATCGTGAAATTGATACGTTTACGGATACACATGAAATTCCTAAGATTAGCAGCAAACGGTTACATAAGAACTATAGCCACTACAGCCGTGTAATCGTAGATATTTTTTACGACCACTACCTGGCCAAAAACTGGAGTACCTATTCTGATACCCCATTAGATATCTACGTGGAAAATTTTTACGACCTATTAGAAGATAATTATATCATTCTACCGGTAGGTGTGCAAAGGATGATGCCTTATATGATATCCGATAACTGGATTTACAACTATTCTAAAATGGAAGGAATAGGCAAGGTTTTAAAAGGCATGAACCGAAGAACAAATAACAAATCTAAAATGAATTTTGCCATTTTAGACCTTGAAGAGCATTATGACAAATTTGAAGAAGAGTTTACGGCTTTCTTTGATGAACTTATGGTGTTTTCAAAGCAAAAATTTATATCACTCTAATATCAAGGCATATACGAACCTATTTTAAATTTTTAAACCGACTGCGTATGAAACCAACACGTTTAATTCTCCTCAAGTCCCTAATACTTCTCCTTTTCGTTAACTGTAAAAGCTTACCGGCAGAACCTGCAAAAGCAACGGGTGTCATTGCCGAAAAAGCTATGGTGGTTTCGGCACGAGAAGAAGCTTCTGCTATTGGCGCTGCTATTTTAAAACAAGGTGGTAATGCTTTTGATGCCATGGTAGCCACAGAAATGGCTTTGGTAGTCGCCTACCCTTTTGCCGGTAATGTTGGCGGAGGCGGATTTATGGTTTATCGCAAAGCAGATGGTTCTGTTGGTGCATTGGATTATCGTGAAAAAGCCCCCTTATCGGCTACAAAAGATATGTATTTAGATTCTTTAGGTAACGTAATTCCTGATATGAGTACCAAAGGCGCTACTGCTGTGGGCGTACCGGGAACCGTTGCTGGAATCATTGAGGTCCATAAAAAGTTTGGATCGCTACCTTTAAAAGATATACTTGCGCCCGTAATTGCCTTGGCTGAAAATGGGATTGTCGTTTCTGAAAAACAAGGAGAACGGTTTGCTAAAGTACGTGATGTTATCTTAGAGGTAAACGATAGTGTTACCACTTTTCCCGTTGATAGTAAAGCGGGTGATATAGTAAAATATCCTGCTTTGGCAACTACGTTACGGCGGATTTCGGAGCAAGGCCGTGATGGATTTTATAAAGGTGAAACAGCAAAAATATTGGCCGCTTTCATTCAAGAAAACGGAGGATTCGTTACCGAAGAAGATTTAGAGCAATACCAAGCCCAGTGGCGTGAACCGGTTTCTTTTAGATACAAAGACCTACATATTATTTCTATGAGTCCGCCTAGTAGTGGAGGGGTAACTATCAATCAGATTTTGAAAATGATGGAGCCTTATGACGTTGCAAAATTTGGACACAATTCTGAAAAGACTATTCAATTATTTGTTGAAGCTGCGCGCCGCGCATATGCAGACCGAAACTATTGGTTGGGTGATCCAGATTTTGTAGACATTCCTATGGAAGAACTTTTGAGCAATACTTATTTAAAAGAGCGTATGGCAGATTTTTCTTTTGATAAAGCCACCAAGTCAGGGGATATTCATGAAGGAAGCGTGCAAATGGCCGAAAGTATGGAAACCACCCACTACTCTATTGTAGATGCAGAAGGCAATGCCATTTCTGTTACAACAACTTTAAACGGAGCGTACGGTTCAAAACTCTATTGCGATGAATTGGGCTTTTTCTTGAATAATGAAATGGATGACTTCAGTTCAAAAGCCGGTGTTCCCAATATGTTCGGACTTGTAGGCGCCGAAGCTAACAGCATTGCTCCCGGAAAACGTATGCTAAGTAGCATGACGCCTACTATTGTAGAAAAAGATGGCAAACTTTGGATGGTTGTCGGTACTCCGGGAGGTTCTACTATTATAACCGCTGTGGCACAAACCATTCTAAACGGGTATGAATTTAATATGAGCATGCAAGAAGCCGTAGATGCTCCTCGTTTTCATCACCAATGGTTGCCGGATATGGTTATTTTTGAACCGGACGGTTTTTCTGAACAATTAAAGAAAAAATTAAAGTCCAAAGGATATATTATAAATGAAGACCGCACGCCTATTATTGGTAAAGTAGATGCCATTCGTGTATTGCCTGACGGAACTTTAGAAGGTGGAGCCGATCACCGTGGCGATGACACTGCTGTAGGATTTTAATATAAAAGATTGTTTGGTAGATGGTAAAGAAGATATTGAGAATTGTTGGTAAAAGTATTTTAATCCTTGCCGCCATACTTCTAATTGGTTTTGGAATCCTTTATATGCTATATGATGAGCCTTTACCAACGGGAATCCCCGGTGCTGAAGCAGATGCCCTTGCAGAAAAAATGCTGGAAGCCATCAATAATAAAGCGTATACGGAAACTCACTATTTAGAATGGAGTTTTGCCAATGGCGCACATTCGTATAAGTGGGATAAGGAAAATGGCGAGGTTGATGTGGAATGGGATGCCTACCGTATACTACTCAACTTAAAGAATACTTCTAAAAGTAAGGTGTTTGAAAATGAAGCTGAAGTGATAGGCGATAACCGAAAAGAGCTCATTGCAAAGGCCGAAGGTTTTTTTAATAATGACTCTTTTTGGCTATTTGCTCCTTTTAAGGTTTTTGATAACGGAACACAACGCAGTTTGGTAACGTTAGAAGACGGTTCTAATGCTTTAATGATTACGTATTCTTCTGGCGGTAGTACGCCCGGAGATTCATACCTATGGCATTTAGGACCTAACGGATTACCCGAAAGTTACCAGATGTGGGTTAGCATCATTCCCATAGGCGGTCTCAAAGCGACATGGGATGATTGGAAGATTATGGAAAGTGGTGCTTTCTTACCAACCTCTCACAAACTAGGACCAATGACTTTGGATATGGGTGAAGTTAAAGGGTATAATTAATACTCATCAAAGATTTTTCCACCAACTCGTATAGGTGCTAACGGAATCCATAACTATAATTTCTTGTCCTATTTGAGGTACAATTACCTTTAGGTTCAACTCTAAGGCTTTTGCCTCAACACGTTTTATAGGGTCTTTCCAATCGTGGAGTGCCAATTTGAAACCTGCCCAATGTATGGGCATTATTTTTTTTGCTTTTACATCTAATCCTGCTTGTGCTGTTTCTTCAGGCATCATATGTATATCCGGCCACATTTTGTTGTATTGTCCGCATTCCATTAACGCCAAATCAAACGGACCGTATTTCTTGCCTATTTCTTTAAAGTGCGGTGCATAGCCACTGTCTCCACTAAAATAAATGTTTTCATCCATAGATTGTACGACCCATGAACTCCAAAGTGTACTTTGGCCGTTGTCTAATTTTCTTCCAGAAAAATGCTGCGCGGGCGTACAAACCAAGGTTATATTTTCTAATTGTTTTTCTTCCCACCAATCCATCTCTGTAATCTTGTCTGCAGGAATTCCCCAAGCTTCTAAATGCACTCCTAGCCCTAGCGGCACAAAGTAATGGTTGGTCTTGTCCTTTAGTTTTAAAATGGTTTCGTAGTCCAAATGGTCATAATGATCATGAGAAAAAATGACCGCATCAATACGAGGTAATTTTTCAACTTCTAATGGCATTTCTTTATTAAACCGGTCATCGCCCAGCCACGGGTGAGGTGCAGGAACCATACCGAACATAGGATCTAACAAGATATTCAACCCATCCATTTGGAGCAAAAATGAGGAATGCCCATACCATACCAATCTTGTTTTACTATTATAATTAGCTACATGGACAGAATCTAATTTTATTACTTTTAAATCTTCTTTGGGGCGACCGTTGGGGACTTTGGTCGTGAAAAATTTATAGGCCAGGTCCAGTGATTTTGAAAAACTCAAATCTTTGGGTACGGCCTTTTTATTAATAAATATGCCCTCTTTAAATTGTTCTGATTGCTCATAAGCCTGCTGACGTTCTTTAGTGACATCACCGCCAAAACTTGGATAGAAATTATTGAACAAAACGTATGCTATTACTAAAACTCCAATTAATACAACAACCGTAAGTAGTACTTTCTTTAAAATTTTTCTCAGCATTATTTTATTCAACTAGTCTCATTAGTATAGCAAAGGTCTTGGCTTTGTAAGTCAACAAATTCAACCTTTTGGTAAAAATAAGATTTACCAAGATATAACGGACCTCTCTAGGGTTAAATACAACGAAACAATGAAGAGGTGTACCAATGAATGTATTGACTTATTGAAACAAAACGTATCTAGGTGGCACAAGTCCGTTTAGACGCATGGAGACTAGCATTTGTGCTCTGTGGTGGGTTATATGGTCAGCTAATAGCATGAAGATTTGTCGTTTACTTCTGTTCAGACCAAAATAATCTAATTCGTCATCTAATTGCGTTGTTTCAAATCGACCAATTAGTTTTATGGTTTCATCAAACGTGTTATTGATTAAAGCTATCATTTCCGCTTTGGACTTTGTGCCGACTTTAAAAACAGTGTCCGTTTGCCAATCTCTAGATTCTCTGCCCCCTAATAAAGATTGACTGTGCCAATCCATGGCGTAGCCAATATGCAATAAATTCTCCGCAAAGCTTAGGGATTCTGGTGTAGCCTTAAAACTATACTTGTCCTCCGGCATTGTTTCTGCTACCAGAACTATATACTTACGGGAATTTTCTAACCGCTCCAAATAGTCTTGAACATAATTGTTCTGTTGTGCAAAAAGAGGTGAGTTTACAAAACCGAAAAACATTAGGACGGTTAATAGCGTTAGATTCTTCATGGTGTTTATGTTTTGTTAAGATTCAGCAAGGAAATTTTTCATTTCCGTTTAGGAGCGTAGACAAATATTTTTGCTTGATTTCATCTTATTTATTTTAAAAATAAATTCTAAAAATTTGGCGAACTTAGCATATAAAACCAAGCCATCAAAAATAGTAATTACCACACTATTAACACTAGGTATTGCTCGTGCTATTATTTCCGTTCTAGTGCTTCCATAAGTTCAAAACAAAGCTGGTCAATATTGCCCATTTTGGGACTAAACGCCGAAACATTAGAAAGGATAATAATTCCATTTCTCTTCTCCGTGTCTATTGCCATAGACGAAGTATAACCTCCTGTTCCTCCATTGTGCCAAACCCAACTTTGATTTGATTTGTTTTTGATAATATGCCAACCAAGACCAATATCCATATTTTCGTTCACCTTAAATGTTTTAGTTCTTGTCAACTCCAAATCTTTGTTTTTGCTTTCGAGCTGGGCAATCGCAAATTTTGATAGGTCTTCTGAGGTTGATAATATTGCGCCTGCTCCTGATAATATCGCTAAATCCCAATTAGGAATAATTTTTCCATCTGGATTTTGACCTTTTATTAGTATTTGTTCTATTTTATTTCTATTCGTGGTCGTATTATTCATTTGATACTTGACAAATATTCTCGTTTTTAAAAGTTCCTCATAACTCGTATTTGCAATTTGACATAAGGTATAGCCAAGAAGGCCAGCACCTAAATTTGAATACTCATACTTATTGTGGTTTTTCTTAGATATGTCGAGTTTTTGGGTCAAGTATTCTTTTAATTGTGGTTCTTTATATTTTTTATAAGGATTGTCTTTATTGACCAACATCAAATTAAGGTTTGACGGTAGTCTTGGGAGTCCAGAAGTATGATTGGCAAGTTCCTTGAACGTTATTTTTTGGTTGTCCTTTAATTGCAATTTTAAGTAATCATTGATATCATCGTCAAGACCAATTTTCTTCGCTAAAACAAAGTCCGCAAGTAAGGTGGATGAAAATACTTTAGTAATTGACCCGATTTCA
The DNA here is from genome assembly GCF_015330125.1 of Zobellia nedashkovskayae. Classification (NCBI taxonomy): domain Bacteria; kingdom Pseudomonadati; phylum Bacteroidota; class Flavobacteriia; order Flavobacteriales; family Flavobacteriaceae; genus Zobellia; species Zobellia nedashkovskayae. The sequence goes on from NZ_JADDXR010000002.1 coordinate 4,067,302, forward strand.
AAAACTTTTTGGGAGTTGTCTATGTATTTAATCGAATCGTTTGTTCTTTTTACTCCGTAAAATTCCGCAATTCCATTTTTGATAAATGCAATAGAGAGTTGGGTGTTTTCTGGAAACACTTTAGCTTTTTCATAAATCAGTTGGGATTGACGTCTGGTAATTCCACCCTTTACAAAATCTTGATTGTCAAAAGCAACTTTCGTTTGTCCATTTCCACAACTATAGAACAAAATAGAAATGGTTATTAACAGATAATTTTTCATGTAATGTTTAAGGTTTAGCAAAATTATCTTCAACGAATAAACTAGATTTAGTGCGGGAGCAGAGACAAAATTCCCATTCCGCATGTCACGCAGCAAAAGCTTTTTGTTTTGCTTTTTTCTTGTCCAAAGCTAAATTCGAAAAATTTTACGACTTTATAAATATACGCAGACCTTTCGGTTTTGCACCAATGCCTGAATTACGTTTAGGTCTTGTAAGTCAAGGGCTTTTTACCGTAGTATATAATCGCAAAACCTAAAAGTATTAATGGAATACTCAAAATTTGCCCCATATTTATTGACATCGAATCTTCAAATCCGACTTGATTTTCTTTAACAAATTCAATCATAAATCTAGCAGTAAACATTAAAATAAAAAAGATGCCGACCATAAGTCCGTTCCTTCTTTCTATTTTTTTCGATTTATAGATGAACATGAGAACCACGAAAATTAGTAAATATGCCCCTGCTTCGTATAGTTGTGTTGGATGTCTTGGTATTAGGTCATCTCTTTCAAAAACTACACCCCAGTTTCCATTTGTCGGTTTGCCATACACCTCAGAGTTCATAAAATTTCCAATTCTTATACTCGCGGCCATTGCTCCGCAGCCGAGAGCAACTCTGTCCATTATCCATAAAATATTTGTATTGGATTTTCTAACATAAAGAATTATTGCTATTACTATACCTGTTAATCCTCCATGGCTCGCAAGACCTTGAAAACCGGTGAACTGGAACGTTTCGCCCACTTTTTGGATTGGCAATAGTATTTCAAGCGGATTTTGAAAATAATATTGTGGTTCATAAAAAAAACAATGTCCTAGACGTGCACCAAGAAGACCACCTATTAAGATGTACATAGTTAGCTGTTCTAAATTTTCAAGGGGAATTTTCTCTTTTTGATATACTTTCTTTACAATTAAGTAACAAAGTGCACAACCAATTACCCAAGAAAGACTATAATATCTGACTGGAAAAGTGTCAAATAGAATGAAAATTTCAGGGTCAACATTCCAATTAATTATCCCGTCTTTCATTTCGGTTAGTTTTAATAGCCATATTTTTTTGTTTGTGGCTAACGTATGGATATATGTAATATATAAACCTAGTTCATCACCAATTTACATCCTTTACCAAAAAAACCTTACAGAAATCTGTAAGGTTTTCAACAAAACTTTCAACAATACTATTTTTATACAAAAAGTAGTAACTCTAATTATTCTCTTAAGTACGACACCAGTGTATCTATAAAAACATCAAACTTTTCTACATGTGGCAGGTGGCCTACATTTTCAATCTCTACCAGTTTTGAGTTTGGTATCGTTTTTTTAGTTTGTTTTCCTAACTCACTATATAACCCCATAGTTTTTCTAACCTCTTCTGAAACCAATGATTTTCCTAAAGCGGTTCGGTCTCTAGTTCCTATAATTAACAAAGTGGGAGCGGTTACATTTTTAAATTCATACACCACAGGTTGGGTGAAAATCATGTCATACGTTAATGCAGCATTCCAGGCTATGGTTTTGTACTCAGAATTTAATGTCCAACCGGCCAATAAGTTTACCCATTGGTCGTATTCTGGTTTCCATTGATTGTCATAATAGTTAACGAGCTGGTATTTTTTTATGCCCTCGTAATTCTTTTTAAGCTCATTGGTATACCACCACTCTACTGGTTTGTAAGGCACTTTTAGTTTCCAATCTTCTAAACCAATGGGGTTTTCTAGAATCAGTTTTTCTGTGGTTTCCGGGTACATTATGGCAAAACGTGTGGCTAGCATACCCCCCATGGAATGTCCTAAAACGGCAGTTCTATTAACATTCAGCTTATCTAGCAGCGCTTTTGTGTTTTGGGCCAATTGCTGAAAGGTGTAATGAAAATGGTCTGGTTTGGAAGATTTCCCAAAGCCAATTTGGTCTGGAACAATAACACGGAAACCTTCTTTGGTCAAAGCATCTATCGTGGTTTGCCAATAGGCGCCATTAAAGTTTTTACCGTGTAACAGCACAATGTTTTTACCATTGTAATTTTCTGGAGTAACATCCATATAGGACATTTGTAAATCTTGCTCTTGAATGTTCAATTCTAATGTTTCCACCCGAAAAGGATATTCATAATTTGATAATTCAATATCTAACCAATGCAAATTATTGTCTTGTGCGATAGTAAATTGCGTGGAGAGGATTACTATAAGCAACCCGAATAGATTCTTTTTCATTTTGCAAATTCTAATAGGAAATAATTCTTATTCTACTCTGTTTTTATGTTCTGAATATTAAGCGATTATCGAATCAAAAACCCGAGTCCGCACTTAATTTCACAGCAAATTTAAGGCTGTATAAAACATTCGAGTAACAGAAAGTTTTAAGGTTTTCATAAAAGATTCTATGTGCAATTTTTAGTACCGAGTAAACGTGTTTAAAAGTATTCTGGATACCCTACTATCACAATAAAAAACCCATCAACCAACAGTATATATTGACAGATGGGTTTCCTTTTATCATAAATTTCGTTTCGTATTAAACGGGATTTAATTCAGCTTTTTATATATCTCAATATTTTGAAAAATAGTATCGTTTCGCTCATAAGTGTTTACCTGCTTATAAGTGTTATTACTGCGTTCTATGGGAATTACATATGTACTTACATCACTCTGCATAGATTTAGACATTGAGGTCAGGGTTTCTATAATGGTATCATTTTTAAAAGTGTAGGTACCATAGCCATGCCATTCAGATGCATCCGCAGCTGGGTCCGTATTCCAGATGACGTGCCCATCTAAATAGATTTTATGTTGCACTTTACTGGTGTTAACACTAAGCGTGTCTCCGTTTCCTAGGTTATAGAAATGGCTCAATTCCCAAACCCCATCTATGGCGCTTGAATTACTTACTTTTTCTAAATTACCGGTTGCATTACAAGAAATGCAGATAATTGTTAGTAGAAATGTGCTGGCTAAAATGATGCTCTTTAATTTAGTTCTCATATTCATTTTTTTAATTATAAATCACTTAATCTTTTGTCCCATTTTAAAACCGCAAAAAGTTAGAAAAACGAGTAATACTATTTGTGTATAGAAGAGAACACCAGTTAGCGTTCCTATAAAATCATTCATTGCATGCGCTCCTTGATCAAGCGAACTTCCATTAGAGGGTTTTGCTAACAAGGTTAATATGTTTGTTATTTTACCAAAGGCGAGTATGAGTACAATACTAGTTACGATTAAAATTAGATTAGCCCGAACATTATTAAACTTTTCCATAATTGCTCTAAAAAGGTATACTGAAAAAAAGACGAATACTATCACTAGAAGAATTATGGGCCACTTTGGAGTTACATAATAGGTGTCATAAATACTAATAGAAAAATTTGAACTAGGTTCAATCTCGTCTAAACCAAACAACAAAAGACACAACAGAAATGACAAACCGGTTGAGGCAATTAAATACAAAGTATCTTTTCTATTCATAGATTTGTAAGTTTTATTACTAAAATAATTACTTAATAATTGCTGCTGCACCACCAGCACTAAAAGCTTGTGTGGTTTCAATATATGTACCTTTTCCTGTTTTAGGGTCAATGATTATAAATTCTCCATTTGTGGTAAGCCCGATAAGCTGATTTCTAAAAAAAGCCAAGCCCCAAACTTCTTTAAATCCGGTTTCACCAATAAACTCTGTCACTCCTGTAGTTAAGTTTATGGTAACAAGTTGGTCTGTTGAAGAACCTGGAACAACTAACGTTCCATATAGAAAAGACTTGCTCCCGTCAAAGACTAAATCACCAGATGACATTGCACCTAAACTAAAAGAATCAATTACGGTGACTTTAGCAGTAAGAGGGTCAATAATTATAAATTCGCCTCCACGTGTAGCTCCATAAAGTGTGGTGTCACTCCCCTCCAGTGCATTAACATTAGGAATATCAACTTTGCCTACTAAGGTTCCTTCACCCGTATTTAAATCGATAGTTATTAAATCTGAATAAGCTGAAATACCATAAAGGACATTATCAAAAAAAGCAATATCAGTCAATTTGTAACCTGTTGAACCTATATTGATTACTTCAGCTGTGTCAAAATTTAATGTAGATAATTTAGAATTATACGAATAATCAGCAAAATGGATAAGTCGTTTTTCTGCATCCTCCTCGTTGATTATAGTGCTAACCTGAGTTACAGTAGAGACGGATTGGTTCTTATCCTTAACACTGATATTTGTATTAAAACTATCCTCATTAATTGAAGATGGAATTTCAATAGTTATACTAACGGATTCAGTTTCTGCCCCCGCAAGTCCATTATTATTAATAAACGTGTAATATTCAGAAGCACCTTCAATCGTAAAATAAATCTCTTCAATATTTGAATCTACTTCAAACACTAAATTAATACGTTCTTGAGATAACCTTGTCGTTTGAATTCTATCAGGATAGCTTATGATTGACGGGAAACCACTTTGATTTGAATTTGGGATACTTCCAGTGGTTAAAACACCAATTTCATTGTTTACCAAAATATTAAGAGCCTTAAGAATTTTGTCTGGTTCGGAATTTTCGATAAAAGGAATTTCATCATCAGTACAAGCCGTTGTAAGGATTGATGAAATAGCGATGATTGATAGATAAATAAAGCGTTTCATTTTACGATTTCTTTTCAGTATTCAATTAATCCTTGAAATTTGCCTATAAAATATGAGTGGTCATTGTGCATCAACATTTTAAAGGGACAATGTACATACTTTAACAAAATATATCTGACAATTATTTGTAAGTTTTTAAACAAACTTTTTAAAAGTGAAGTTTTAAGGAAAATATTAAAGTATAAATGGAAAACTCTGTTATTCACTAAAAACAAAAAAGCGGCAAAAACTTGAAGCTCTTGCCGCATAGGGTACTACCTAAATCTATATATTTAATTGAGGTTACTCCAATCCCTTTTTTTCTGGGTTCCAAAAAGGTTTTGTTTTAATCTGCTTAGTTGGCCACTGCAATTCTTTTCTAAAAAATTGATTTAGTGCAACACATAACCTACTATCGCCAGCAACATAGACCATCTTCTTACCCTTTAATTCAGGAACTATTTCCCTTAGTTTAGCAATGATTTCAGTACTTGGGTTTTGAGGAAAATCATAGAAGTCAAAAGGAGTGCTTCCATCAATATCTGGGAATAATTCGCTTTTTTGTTGACTGTATATGAGACTAGCTAGTTGTTTGTTTTTGCCAATATTTCGATTTACCATATACAAGTGAGAAAGCGCAGAAAGGTCTCCTACCATAAGATAACTATCCGCAGAATCATCTGCTAGAAAATTGCCTTTCTTCCATTTAAAATAAACCTGGTCACCCACTTGGCATTCCTTTGCCCATTGTGAGCCCATACCGTTGCTATGCGTAGCGATTGCTAAATCTAGGAAACCTTCTTTGCTGTTAATATCCCACACGCTGTAACTTCTGATTTTATCTTTTAAGGATACCTCTTCATTACCAATACCAATAGCCATTCGCAAGAAAGAACCAGGTAGAAAATTAGCGTTGCGAATACTCTCGCTTTGTAACCGGATTCTAAAAACCGACTGAGAAAGGGCTTTCTTTTCTGTAATGACAGCCTCATTTAAGACTACCTTTTTTAAGATGTTTTCTATGATGCTCACTGCTGCTCTGTTTAGATTTGTGGATGATTTTGATGATAATTCTCTATTATCCCTAGCGGAGATTTATGAGGTCTTCCGGCTACTTTTTCAAAATCAGAAGGTACATCATTCGCACCATTTTTAATGCCTTCATAAATACCGGCAATAACGGTACCCAGAAATTCACCCAGCGCATCTTGACGTTCTTTTTTATACGCCTCAACAGGAACCGAAGTATATTTTAAATTCGTCTTGTACACCTCATTAATATATGCTGCCAGTTGTGCTTGTGTAATAGCTTCGCCCAACAGATTATAGGTATTGCCATCCAGATGATCATTGTTAAGCATTTGCGCGTAAGCAAAGCCCAGCTCTTCCCTACTGGTATAACCACATTTACCATCTGCAGCACAATTCCTAATCTCACCTTCTTTTACATAGGTATTTATATATTCTAAATCTGGCTCAATATAAATTCCGTTTCTACCAATTACATAGTCCAATCCTGAATTACGAACATCTTCTTCCGTCTGTCGATTGCTGTTTACTACAGGGCTAAAAGCCGTACCTGTTTCACTACCAATAATGCTTGTGTAGACTATCTTTTGTACACCATTATTCTTGGCGGCTTCTATCACATTTCTATGTTGTTCAATTCTCTTTTGAGGCTCGTCCATTCCTGAGACGAGTAATACTTTATTTACTCCTTTTAGAGCGCTATTAAAATCTTCCCGATTGTTATAATCGCCTTTTCTGATTTCTACGCCTAAATGTATTGCTTTTTCAGGGGTTCTAGCAATACCGATTACGTTGTCTTTCCCTATTAAATCAACTAAGTGCTTTACAATTGAAGCCCCCAATTTTCCACTTGCCGATGTGACTGCTATTTTCATATGTTTTCTTTTTACTCGATAATCGAGATTAAATGCTCCGAGGCTTGCCTCGAAATCAAAATGTATTCCTATTACTACCTCGTGGGCTTGCCCAGAGATAGTTTACTTCTATTAATTTTAAGCTAGACCTGCTTTCTTTTTACGAATGGCCATAATCCTTTTTCTCACCAATGGAATTCTAATAATAAAACCTAAGCCTACTATTACCGCATAGATAATCCACGTTTTATCTAAAATAGCTACGTGTACCAAACTAAGGAAAATAGCTGCATAAGCTAAACTTTGTAGCTTTTTCCAGTTCTTTTTCAATAGCTTCATAGATTTTCTGTTGGAGGTAAAAAACAGAGGCACTAAAATGAGGATTGCTATAAACCCTGCTACATAATTCACTTGGGTAAAGGTTTCCATAAAACCTTCTGCCCAAATAAAAATTATAAAATGAATAAAACTCCAAACTGCTGTGGCAATACCCATAGCTTGCCTTACAAAAAGATTGGTAACACCAAAGAGAATGAAAAACGGAGTGCACGTAAGTACCGCGGTCATCCACCTTATGGCAAACTCTCCAGAAACGTGGTACAGCATTTCTAGAGTGGTTTTGCCCTCTCCTCCTGCGCTTTCTACCAAAGTTATTGAAACCCCGTTAGATAGATTCAAGTCTAACATGTTGGTCAAGACAAGTAATGGCATACTACCCAAGATAGCCACCAACATCCAACCATAATTCTTTTTTAAAAAGTCCATATAATTAAGACGATTTTAATTCCCTTAACTCTTCTTCTAAAGCTTCGGCTTTTGATTTAAACTTTTCCATAGCTTTTTTAAGCTGACCTATTTTCTTGAAAGCCTCCTCATCTTGAACCGCTTCATAAGTTATTTTACCTTCTCTTTCCTTTATTTTGGATTTGCTGCCACATGTTGGGCAACTAGCTACTTCGCTCATATGTTACTTATTTTGTAAGTATTAATACCACTTTTCCTTCAGCTTTAGACTCTAACCGATAATTCTTGTTTTGACTTATCGTTTTTAAAAATGCCCGGGATGATGCCATGTCAGCATTATCAACATAAATAAGTGTACCTGCTTTAAAGTTAGGCTCTAACATTTTAAAAAGAGGTGAATACAAGTCTTTCCATCCATCTAACAACAATAAATCTATGGGGTCCTCATGATTTTTTAAGGTCTCCATTGCATCTCCAATTCTTACTTCCACTAGATTACTTACTCCTGCCTTTTCAAAATTCTCTATTGCCTTAATAGCTTTTGATTCAATGAGCTCTGTAGTAATGACAGAACCTCCTGTTTCCTTAACTCCTTGTGCTAAGAACAGCGTAGAGATACCAAAAGAGGTCCCAAACTCAACAACATTTTTAAGGTTGTTTTTCTTTATCAGCCGTACCAAATCAAGCCCTTGTTCCTTGGAAATTGAAAGATATACATCCTTAAAATCAATGGGTTGCATTGGCCTGATGATACTTTTAGTCAAACCTTTAATTATTTTGAAACGATCACTTTTTGCATCCTTAAATAAATGATTTAAGGTTAATTCTATTTTATTGGGTTGTTCAACAACTAACATAGCATATAAATTAGAATACAAAGTTCGGATAATCGTTACACCAAAAGATTATCAAAGCGAGACATAGAATGGTAAATGTGTAACCACTGATTTTAATAAATTTCTTGATTCCTATATACCAATTCTATTTTAGGATGAATATTTAAATGAATCAAAGATTATTCAAGACAAAAGTTCCCATAGGTTAACCTATGGGAACTTTGTTTTTTTACTTGTTACAACTGATTTATAATGTGATGAGTTACATCAGCTGATAATCAATTACAAGCCATGCTTGCGACAGGTTCCTTCTCATTTACCATGTCCACTATAAATTCATCAATCTGTTTTTTAGTAACATTTGGCATACAAATAATATGAGTGGCCTCATCTGTAGCTAACTGCCATTTCTCTTTAATTGGTTCCGGTACTTTTGGAAATACCACGGTAATGGCCCCTGTATTTGTCCATGCAGGTATTCCTATTTTAGCAAGTTCCTTTTTACAATATTCCGCGGTTTCTAAGCTATGACGATACCGTTTTTCTAGACCTTCAATCCCCATTTTCTTTATAGCGTACCATAAAAATAGCGGACTATGGCCATTTCTAGATCCAGTGATTGTTGTGTCTAGAGAACCAATATAAGAAATACCGCGTGCAATTCTATCTCGCAAGGAGCGCTTTGCAATAATAACACCCGAAGGAAAAGGAGACCCTATAAATTTATGGCCACTAATAGAAATACTATCCGCTCCATCTTCAAAATCAAAAGGAACGCGAGGTTCTATAAAAGCTCCATAAGAACCCGCTAAGGCAGCATCGCAATGTATATAGTGATTTTGAAATGCTAATTTTTTTAAAATTCCTTTCACCTTAGAAACATCATCCTTTGCTTCGGTCATTGTTGTTCCAAAAGTGGTAAGAACAATAGCCGGTTTATCTCGGTTAAGCTGCAAGGTATTCTCAAGGTCTTCATAATCTAATTCTCCATTTTCCTGAGCTCTAATGGTAATACTTGGTAGATTCAATAAATGAATATTTTTCCTTACACTATAATGTGTTGATTCAGAAAAATATACCATTCCTTTTGGATGTAATTCCCTAGCTAGGTATAATCCATAAAGATTGCTTTCAGAACCGCCATTTGTTACATAGCCCCAAAAGTCCTTTTGGTCAGCTCTAAATAGTTGTGCAAAGAAATCAACCACTTCCCTTTCCATTTCATGCGTTTGAACCTTATAAGTGTTATCCTCATACGGATCACCAACATTATTAATCGGATGTTTTAAGAATTCATACAATGGTGAATAATCAAAATCTTTAGCCACGGGGTATCCTATAACTCTATCCTTTTCTTGGATTAGTTTAGTTAAAAGCTCATCTATTTGTTGTTCATTATCCATATTTGACGTCATTTCTCCATTCAATTTCATTCTGTAAATTTACAATTGACAATAGTTTATTACTTCTATATACATTAATTTAGATTATTAAACTGTATTATTTAATTTAACAGTTTTAAATTTCTGATTAGAATTTTGTAAGTATAAAGAATAGATAAATAATCTAGTATGGATGAGATAGATGGTAAAATACTGATGCAGCTTCAGGAAAATGCAAAGCAAAATACCAAGGAAATAGCGAGCAAAGTGGGTCTGAGTGTAACGCCAACTTATGAAAGAATTAGAAAATTAGAGCAACAAGGAATTATAAAATCCTACGTTGCGGTATTGGATAAATCTAAAATAGGGAAAGAATTGATTGCGTACTGCCAAGTTACTTTATCAAAGCAACAGAAGAAATTAGCGGACAGTTTTAAACGTGAAATGCTTTTACTGCCAGAAATAATGGAATGTCATCAAGTCTCCGGAAATTTTGATTACTTACTAAAGATAGCCGTAGATGACATTGCCGGATTCCATGAATTTATTAATGATAAATTGTCTATCATTGATGGAATTGCTACCATACATACCTCGTTTGTACTAAATTCAGTGAAGGACAGTACGGCTTATAATTTGTGATTAAGCAGCCATCTCCTTCAAAGCTTTTACGAACACATCTAATTCTTCTGTGGTTGTGAATACATTTGGTGTAATTCTGCAACCATGTACATTAGCGTACTTAATGGCTACGGTAAAAATTTGGTACTCGTCTAAGAGTTTTTTTGCTAAATCTGCAGGCTCCATCCCTTCAATACCCACATTGGCAATACCACAAGCTCTATGTGACTCCTTAGGGGTGTTTATTCGTATTCCAGCTTCACCTCTTACTTTACTCGTCCAATATTCTTGTAAATAGCGTAATCTAGCTTCCTTTCTTGCACCACCAAGTAAATTATAATAATCTATGGCATTTTCTATGGTTAAGTCATGATACACCGGAATTGTTCCTGTATGATTTAATCTAGAGATATCTCCTGGTTCTCTTTTGGCTTCGGCAAAAATTGGCCAGAGTATATCTATGTGGTCATCGGCCACATACAATAAGCCGGTACCTAGAGGAACGGCCAACCACTTATGCAAACTAGAACCATAGAAATCACATTCTAAATCACTAATATCAAATTCAAAATGGCCAATGCAATGCGCGCCATCTACCATAACTTTCACCCCCTTACTATGAGCCATTTGGCAAATCTTTTTAACCGGTAAGATTTGACCCGTAATATTGACCATATGACAAACCATAAGTAGTTTGGTTTTGTCTGTAATGGCGTTTTCGTAAACAGCTACAATTTCTTCATCTGATTTTGGGTGGTTGGGCACGGAAACTTCTTTATTTACAACTCCAAACCTTTCTGCTACTTGTGCAAACATGAGTTTCATAGCACCATAATCTTGAATGGCATATACCGCTTCGTCCCCAGCTTTCCAATCCATACCTTTTATGACCATGTCTAAAGATTCGGTGGCATTTCGGGTTATGATAATATTCTTTTTTGTTGTTCCAATAATGCCGCCTAACTTTTCCGTCATACGCTCTTTATTGTCCCATTGCACGGTTCGCATATAAAAGGAACCTTCATAATTAACCTTATTTATGTTTTGGTGAAGGGCCTCCAAAGTAGGTGTTGGAATGATATTGTAATAACCACTTTCTAAATTGATATAGTCTGGTTTAAGCTTATAGTCTTGCCTAACTTTTAGCCAGAAATCTTCACTGGAAGCCAATGTAGCTATTGGTATTTCTGCAGCTTCCCCTACACAAACGGATACAGCGCTACCATAAAATGGAGTTCCTAATGCAACCAGAGAAATGTTTTTTAAGAAGTCACGTTTTTTCATACAGATCGATTTTGAAGATTAACGAATGGTTCAATAGAAGGACAACAGATTATAATCCAATGAAAATCTATCAAGCCTAACCTAAATATAAAGTATTACCGAGTGTCACATTTAAGGTGTAGGTGCGAATTGTATTTTGTGTTTTCTTATGGGTAAGATTTTGAGAATAACAGAATAAATGTGGCTTTCTTTTCCCTCATAAGGAATAGGTAAAAATTGATGCTGGACTCTTCTATAGCATAAGCCTATACTGACTGTTGTCCGATAATTGTCAAGAATTCATCACGGTAAGTTTTATCTGCAAAACATCCGCCATACTCTAAAGTTGTAGTAAAGCTATTTTTATCTTTAATCCCCCTAGAAGAAACGCATAAATGTTTTGCACTCACAGCCACTATCACATCTTCGGTACCCAATACCTTTTGTAAGTCATTGCATATCTGAAGGACTAGTCTTTCTTGTACTTGCGGGCGGTGTGCATAATAATCTACTAAGCGATTAATTTTAGATAGCCCAATTACTTTGTCTTTTGGAATATAGGCTACATGAGCATGCCCTACAATAGGTAAAAAATGGTGTTCACACGCAGAATCAATAGTTATGTTCTGTTCTACTAACATTTTTTGATACCCATATTTGTTCTCAAAGGTAGAAAGCTTAGGTCTATTAGCGGGGTTCAAGCCATAGAACAACTCTTTGATATACATTTTTGCTACGCGATATGGTGTGCCGGATAAGCTATCATCTGTTAAATCCAAACCCATCTCTTTCATTATCATTTCAAAATGATATTGGATATTTTTAATCTTTTCATCATCAGACTTATCAAAAGCATCTGCGCGCAAAGGCGTTTCTGTATTTTTAGAAAAATGATTATCACCTAAAATTTCAATCCGTTCGTTATTCCTATCCTTCATTTGTGCAACATTCATTTGTAGTACAATTACAGTACTTCTTATTATAAAGGTGAAAAGCTATCAATGCCAGAGTAGGAATATAAATAACAGTTTCAGGCAAGGGTATTAGTTCTAGTTTTTCGTTAATAACAATTATGAACAAAAAGGCGTAACTTAACCATAAGGCTGGCTTTACCCAGTTTATTTTTGTTGTTTGAGTTGAACGATAGACGGCTAAAAATGAAATAGCCAGAAATATAAAATCAAGAAATTTCCACCATGATGGCATTGTCATGTGGCTTAATACGGAACCCGTTTGGGCTAGAAACAGAAACGGTGTAGCTGCGCAATGTACAAGGCATAATGAACTTGCTAACGCTCCTAAAGTGTCCGGTTTTTTTGTTAAATACATCATTATGTTTGTTAATGCAACTGAGTTGCAAATGTAATCAATACTATTTGTTGTTGCAACTCAGTTGCATTATATTTGTTATATGGGAATTGTCAGGAGAACAAAATCAGTAGATGCCATACTAGCGGAATTCAAAATGAACTCTGGTGCTATTTCGGTCATTACTTTAGTAGACCGTCTTAGTTCTAGCTTGAATAAAACCACTGTGTATAGGGTTTTGGACAGGCTGGAGGAAGATGGTATTTTGCATTCTTTTCTTGGTAAAACGGGTCTTAAGTGGTACGCTAAATGCAACGGTTGCTCCGCTTCCGCACATCATGATGTACATCCTCATTTTCAATGTCTTAGCTGTGGAAAAGTAGATTGTTTGACCATAAATATTCGTATACCCAACATACCGAATCGCAAAGTGGAAATATCTCAGATATTGCTTCAAGGGCAATGTGAAGCGTGCATGATTTAAAGTGTTAAAAACACTGCAGAATTACGTTATTCTTTTACGAATCCCGTCTCTTTAAACTCAAGGCTTCTCTCCTTCAAATACGCCCAGATTTCTATTGTATTTGCTCTTTCGGATAATGTCGTAAAATCGTTTTGAGACATGCAATAGGTCAAAAACCCATCAACATTGGTTTCGGGGATATCAAAACTTTCTGCTAGGGTTTTCTTAGAGAATTTTGTGATGACTTCTCTTTCCATGTCCATAATTTCATCACGAACAATCATTTCCTCAAAAGATTTGGTTCTACCGGAAAGGCGGTTCAATATTTTATGGGTGTTTATAGTTAAAGCAATAACATAAAAATTGAAGTATTTTCCCCTATCTGCCTCTATAAGCAAACGCTCACTTTGGCTCATGACATCTAAATCTGCATTGGGCAAATCTAATGACCCTGATGTAACAATAGGCTCAAGACCTAAGCGGTTTAAATCTTGATCTATTCGCCCAGTTAAATTATAAGGGGTAACGGTTACATCGTTCAAATTAATAACGTTCTCAATAAGGTTTACTTTAATTAAACTCTCATTGAAGATGGTATCCGAAATACTAATATCTTTTGTTAAGTACTGAACAGCAGAAACCCGTACTATATCCCCTAGTTTGACTTCAATAGTAAACAACCCTAATGAATCTGTAATTGTAGATTTTTTGGAATCCAGGTTCACCACCAACACATCTCTAATTTCATTAGCCGCGTTTTGGACCTTCCCCTTAAGTAATTTGGTTTTGTCTTGAGAAAAACAAGAATTTGCATTTAATAAAACAAATAAGAAGCAACTAATTCCAAAATAGGGTTTACGAAAAGGCATGCTTATTTTTATCTACAAGCAAATTATAAAACAAATTAGTCTCTAGGATAAAACGAGTAGGTAAAATATTGTTAAATAATCATTTCTCATTGATTATCAGCTAAATCATTAGGTACTAAACCCCTAGAAACCCACTGATGTTGAAATAGAAATTTTAAAAAGTGAAGTACATAAGCGTTTTATTTGTTCTAAAAAACCTAATAACCTACAAGTTCCATACTTGCTATTTTTATTCGCAAAACATTTATACACAAAAACGCTCCTTCTTATGCTAACACATATGAAGGAGCGTTTTCAAAATATTTTTAAGGTTACAAAGAAGTAACTGAAACCTTCTGGACTTCTTTAGGCTCTGTTTGGCTGTACACCTCTTTAACTATCTCATACAAATCTGGAATTACCGTTCCGGCAATTGGAGAGTTGTTATTCAATAGAACACAAATTCCTAAATCTGCTTCTGGATAAACCGCTATTTCGTTTCTGTAGTTATTAACGCTTCCGCCGTGATGCCAGATAGTTTTTTCAAAATTAGTATCACCTTCAATAAATTTATGAATTCTCCATCCAAAGCCATAATACGATCTTGTGTGGCCTGGCCACCTCTGGTAGTATTTTCTGTGACCTGCAATCTCAATAAACGGGTTGAAAGCCTCGCCAATAGCATCACTTTTCATGATTTCAGGATTGTGACCTAACAAAAAACGCATCCATCTGCCCATATCGTGAGCGTTAGAACTAATTCCGCCCGCTGCAACAGCATTGTAATAATTATCCCTTAAGTGAGCCGCTCTCCAACCATTTCTTATGCGTACATGAGGCATGGCAATATTAAGCTCATGAGTTAGCGTCTCGTAATTGGTAGTGGTAGTACACATTTCTAACGGCTTAAAGAACCGGTTATCCAAAAGTGTATTTATTTTTTGGCCCGTTGCTTTTTTCATCATTTCCCCACAAAGCGCAAACATCGCATTTTGGTAACTATACATAACTCCCGGCTTGCTAATGGGCATCACTTCTTTAAATCGTTTGGCTATATCCTTTAAGGGTATGTCAGCTTCAACGAGATTGGTAAAACTGTGGTAAGGTGTGCCTGAAGTGTGGGATAAAACATTCGCCAATGTTACATTATTGGTGTTAGACCCATCTCCCAACTGAAACTCAGGAAGGTAATCACTTACTTTATCCGTCCAATCTAATTTTCCTTCACTTTTAATATTGGCAGCCAACATACCTGCAAAACCTTTTGACAAAGAACCCAACCTAAAAACTGTTTCTCCGTTTACAGTACTGCTCTCCAAGCTATTTTTTCTTCCGTACCCTTCAGAAATCATAATAGAATCTCCCCTTACAATACTCACCCCTGCTCCAACAACATCTCCTTTTGCAATGGCTTTTCTAAAATAGGCATTTAATGCAGTGTGTAATTTCTTTTGTCTAGATGCGTAGAGAACAACATCTTTCTTATTATTTGGCTCCTTTTCTGCGGTAGTAGCTGCGGTTTCTGCCTTGTGAGGTATATCTGTTGATTCTGAGTGAAATATACGTGAACTTAGCGCTGATATTGTGAAAACGACGAGCGCAGATACTATTAAAATTTTATATCTCTGCATTGATGATCGGATCTTTGGTTGTTTGAGATGAACGAAAATAGGGTGAATTGCTTAAATAACGGTTAAAATGCACTTTTTCTTATTCATTTTGATTACTTTTTATGTACTTCTTAACATTTTGTGCGATAAAAGCACATATTTGATAGAATCAGTTAACGAAACTCCTAAAAATAAATAATGATGTGCTTACTTTTACATTCTTATCAAAGCTGATTCTGCACGGATACATGAGTTTAAAAAAAGAAAGCCTTTCTCTTCGCGAAGCCCAAAAATTGGTTTTGCTATCACAACGTTTACCTACACCAAAAGTGGTCGGTTCTGCCCAAGATGCAACACTTTCTTCAATTGAGCATTTGGGTTATGTACAAATAGATACCATATCTGTTATTGAACGGGCACACCATCATACGCTGTACAATCGGAATTCCAGATATAAATCAGCTCATTTAGAAGAATTAATAGCGGATAAGAAAGTTTTTGAATATTGGGCACATGCCGCCTCATATCTTCCTATGACCGATTACCGTTTTACTTTGCCTCGTAAACAAGCTATTGCTTCTGGAAAACAAAAACACTGGTACAAGCGAGATACAAAACTTATGCAATCTGTAGCTGAACGTATAAAAACCGAAGGCCCTTTGATGGCTAAGGATTTTGATAAAAAAGGGAAGAAGCATGGTGAATGGAAAACTGCCCCTACAAAACAGGCTTTAGAAAATTTATTTATGGAGGGTGAATTGATGATTTCAAAACGTGTCAACTTTCATAAAGTATACGACCTTACCGAAAGAGTTTTACCGAGTTCATTGAACACTACTACTCCAACGGATGATGAATATGGCAAGTTTTTGGTGAAAAAATATTTACGAGCCAACGGACTGGGAAAGTTAACAGAAATGACCTATCTCATCAAAAACACAAAACCATTGGTTTCTCATGCTTTAGAAAATATGCTTGCAGATGGAGAAATAGCGCAAATACATGTTGGAGACAACATGTATTATATCTTACCTGAGTCTTATGAGCTATTAAACAAACCCCTGACACGAAAGAAACTTAATATTTTATCTCCGTTTGATAATTTGCTAATTCAAAGAAAACGAACGTCAGAGATTTTTGGGTTTGATTATCTTTTGGAATGTTACGTGCCACAACATAAACGCATACATGGGTATTTTACTTTACCCATTTTGTGGGATGGAAAATTGGTTGCCCGAATGGACAGTAAAGTGGATAGGAAAAAGAAAGTTTTACATATTCACCAGCTGACTTTAGAGCCTAGTTTAAGAAATACCGAGACTTTTGCAGATGCATTTAATAAAGAATTACAATTGTTTATGGAGTTTAATAATTGTATTAGCGTTCTGTTACACCGTACAGTTCCTTCATCTTTTAGATTTGAATCTGAAAGCAGATTCCCCCATTTAGTCATTCAGTGAAATTATATTGAGTATTCTTCACTATTACGATATCACACTTTTTTACTTTCCCTTTTTTTACAGAGTTAGGACGCTCTTTTAAAGCGTTTTAAAGATAGTACAAAGCACTTTTTGTGCTATAAAAATCCAATTTATTCAATTGTTAATCAAACTCATTCTTCAAACAAAAACTCACCTTTAGTCTCTGCCGCCTGTAATCCCCAATCAACAATTAGGTTTAGAATTGGAACCAATGTTTGTCCAAACTCCGTAAGGGTATATTCTACTTTTAAAGGTGGTTTTTTAGTAAACACTTTTCTGTTTACCATTCCATCAGCTTCCAATTGTTTTAGCTGTAAACTAAGCGTTCGTTCAGTGATACCAGGGATTTCCTTGCGTAATTCATTATAGCGTTTTTTATCGCCTATTAAATGAGTTAGTATGACACTCTTCCATTTACCGCCAATTAATTCCATTGCTGCGCTTGTTGGGCAAAATGAAATTTTATTATTGATTTTAATCTTTGGCTTTTTTTCAAACAGTTCTTTTCTGTCCATTTTTAAATATTATTTGAAACATAACAGTTACTAGGGTTATGTAGTCGTTTCTTAATTCTTAATACAAAGTTATAACGCTTTAATTAAGTATGCAACTATATTTTTGATAGTAAATATTTTAATTTTAAACAACTGATTATCAATTACTAACAAAACATATTTATACTATACTTTATGACCGATATTGTTTTGCATCATTACTATATTTACTTTTGTAACTATAATTTTGATAGTTTAATTAAATCAATATAAAATAAACAGTAAAATGAATCTAACAGAAATATTAAGCAACCGCTACTCAGCAAAAGAATTTGATGCAACTAAGAAAATATCAGATGCAGATTTTCAACAGATAAAAGATGTACTGCGTTTAAGTCCGTCTAGCGTAAACCTACAACCTTGGCATTTTTTAATTGCAGATACTCAAGAAGGCAAAGAACGAATTGCAAAAGGGACACAAGGGTTTTTCAAATTCAACACACCAAAAGTTTTAGACGCATCTCACGTAATTGTTATCGCAGCTCGCACAGATGCAGACGATGATTATATGAACAGCATTCTAGAACAAGAAGACCAAGATGGACGCTTTGCAGAACAAGAGTATAAAGATCAAATGCACGGTGGCCGTATGCTATTTGCAAACATTCACCGCTACGATCTTAAAGATTTACCACACTGGATGGAAAAACAAGTGTATTTAAATATGGGCGCACTTTTATTAGGTGCAGCTGCCTTAGGTATTGATGCTTGCCCAATGGAAGGTGTAGATGTAAAAGCCTTAGATGAAGAGTTTGGCTTACGCGAAAAAGGCTTCACTGCTCTAGCGGTTGTGTCTTTAGGTTATAGAAAAGACAGTGACTTTAATGCAAAATTACCAAAGTCAAGGTTTCCTGAAGAAACAGTTATTACTCAGCTATAATCAATAATTAAACCTAAAAACATGAAGAAGCTTTTAAAAATTATTGGTGGAATTATTGGAGTATTAGTGATTGTTGTAGCAGTCATATACTTCTTTTTTCCAAAGGTTCTTGTAGACCAAACCAATGCCAGTTATGCTCGTGCTGCCAGTCTTGAGAAAAAAACGATTGAAATAAATGGCTACACTGTTTATTTCTATGAAAGTGAAGGGGAAGATGATAAGCCAGACTTTGTTCTTGTTCACGGTATGGGAGATGATAAAAGTAGTTTTTTACAAACGGCTAAATTTTTATCAGAAGACTATCATTTAATTCTACCCGATTTAGCGGGTCACGGTGAAAATGAAAGAAAAGAAGGACTTGATTATTCTATAGACGGTCAAGCCACTTTTCTGAAATCCTTTTTAGAAAAACTTGGCGTAAGTCAATTTAACCTTGTTGGTAACTCAATGGGCGGACATACCGCTGCAGCATATGCCATTAAATACCCTAATGACCTTACCAATTTGATCTTACTAGATGCTGCGGGTATTAAAATAGATGACCACGTGGTGTATGGTGGTTTTGGTAAAGAAATTAAAAACAAAGAAGAATTGGATGCTGTGCTTTCTCGCGTCTTTTATAAAGTGCCGGACCTTCCTGGACCTATAGCCGATTACATGATAGAAACCATAAACAATAGTAAAGACTTCGTAGATGGTTCTTTAATTCCTGCAATTAAAAACGGAAAATATTTCAACCTTAAAGATGATGTGCAATCTATAAAAATACCAACGTTGGTCTTACAAGGTAGACACGATGAAGTGGTAAAGTTTAATGTGGCAGAGTACTATAGAGATCAAATCCCAAATGCGAAGTTAGTCGTTATTGAAAACGCTTCGCATTCACCTCAATTAGAAGTTCCAGAAGAAGTGACTAATGATATTAAAAAATTCATTTCTAATACTAAATAAATTATGGAAACAGATACAAAAATTGTTCACGCAGCTATCGTACAATATCACCGTTGGTATCTTTTTTATGAACGTGATTTTGAAAACAAACAGCGACTAGAAAATCAGTTAGAAATTTTAGCAGATGATATAAAAATGAAATCTGCAGCTGGAGAAATGCAAGGCAAAGCGAATTATCCTGAAAGATTAAAAGTTTATAAAGGATGGAAGAATGCGCATCATATTCAAAATATAGCAGTTAATAAATTAGAGAACGGTACTGTTAATTTAGAAGCTGATATTATATATCAAAATTTAAAGTCAGACGGTTCTAATGATAGTTATCCTTTGCATTACAGCACATTTTTAAAAGAGGTTCCTGGTGCGCTTTTACCTGTGTTTACAGAAATCAATATTAAGCCTACTGGCGAGATTAAAGATCAAACATTTGAGGATGCATATCCAGAAAACCGAATGTTATCTCTTATGCACTACTGGCTCTTAAATATGGAACAGTTAGATGGTAATGTTGCGCCTTTTAAAGAGGTATTAGCAGATGATTTTAAACTTAATTTTTCAACAAATAGCGAACCTATTGTTACCGTAGAGCAATTAGAACAATGGTTGAATGGAACACCAAAACAATTGAAGGAAAGCAGTCATTTTCCAGAGAACTTTACTGTAAAAGTAATTTCAGAAAATAAATATGAAGTCAATGTAGATTTTGTTTGGAAAGGGATAACAAAAGAGGGTCAAAAATTAACCGCAACTACCGCACACCATTGGATAGTAAAGGATAATCCAAATGACAGGTTTGCAAAAATAAAAGAGATTACAATCATTCAAAAAGTGCCACTTACTCCATTAAAATAAAATATAATTCAATTATAAAGAACATTATTATGAAAAGTACAATAGTAAAATTTACAGCAAAACCAGAACACAAAAACACGTTTGCAGCAACACTTAAAGAAGCACAAGCTGCAACCCAAAAAGAAACTGGTAATAAAGAGATTAGAGTATTTGTTTCTAAACAAGAAGACAATGTGTTTTTTGTTTACGAACGTTGGGCAGACAAGGCTGCTATTACATCTCACGATAAAGAGCCACATACCAAAAAGTTAATGGAAGTAGGGCAAATTGCGTTACAAATGGCTCCTGATTTCTACTTTTTAGGCGATACAAATCCGCTTCCAGATCATTCTAAATCTGCAAATCCTGAAGATGAAGTATTTATTATTTTCTTCATTTTTAAATTAAAAACTGAATTTAGAGAAGCACTTATAGAGCAGTTTGAAGATCACATTACCCACACAAGAAAAGAGGAAGAAGGCAACATCCTTTTTGATTTATACACAGTAGATGATCAGGAAGATACCCTAGCGGTTTACGAGCATTGGAGAAAAGAATCTGATGTTTGGGACATTCACTTTAATCAACCTTATGCAGTAAAAACAGGCAAACTAATGGAAGAAGCTGTCATTGGTGACTTAAAGCAGTATATGAATTTCGTTACAGAAATTTAAGAGAAATTAATAATCAACTAAAAGCACTCTTATGAAAAAAGCAATTCTATTAGTTTCCTTGGCGATTTTAGCAAGCTGCGGAAATCAAGACAAAAAAGAAGCAGTTTCAACTACAGAAACGCAGGATCACGAACATCCGCATCCACACAATGTGGATGAAAACGGATTAGCACCACATACAGAAAATACCATTCATCAATATGCGCCAACGGTTGCGTTGTTAAATAGTATATATGAAGGTGATTTTACGCCAGAACAAATGGTACAGCAAGGTAATATTGGTATTGGTACCGTAAATCACCTAGCAGGTGAGTTGGTTGCTGTAGATGGTGTGGTATATACTATTGATGCGGAAGGCGGAATTAAAGAGGCGCCAGAAGATTTAGAATCACCTAATATGACGATGATAAATTTTCAACCTAAAAAAACGGTAACCGTTGAAAACATTACTTCATACGAAGAACTAAATAAAGAGCTTCAAAAATACTCTACTTCTAAAAATAGTTTTTATGCTTACAGAATTAAAGGAGAGTTTGGATATCTAAAAATGGCATCTGCACATAAAGTAGAAAACGAAGATGTCTCTCTTTTTGAATATTTAGATACAAGAGTAATGTATACTAGAGAAAATATCAAAGGAACTTTAGTAGGTTTATTTACGCCAGATTATATTGGAAATGTAGTGATTCCGGGAATGCACTTTCACTTTTTATCTGAAGATATAACACTGGGAGGACATTTAGAAGATATCAAGTTTGACAAACTTCAAGTAGAAATTCAAGAAATAAACCAAGTAAACCTACAGCTTCCTCAAACCGAAAAATTCAGAAACAAAACGTTGAAGCAAGGTGCCTCACCAAAAGCAACTGCAAAGCAAAACGGCAAATAAAAAGGTTATGAAAAAGTACATCATTTTAGTTTTAGCATTGTCTTTCTCTTTTGCAGGTATTGCGCAAAACACTAAAGAAGACAACTATAAAACAGGCGTAAAAATTGTTAACGAGGTTAATGGTGAAGGCGCTTCAAAAGGATTAGAAGCAGCTTTTAATAGTGTCTCTCCAGATATGGCAGATTATATTATTCGCTATGGTTTTGGAGAAGTTTATAACAGAAAAGGCATAGATTTTAAAACCAAAGAATTATTAATAATTGCTAGTCTTACTACACAAGCTAATGCAAAATCGCAGTTAAAGTCGCATATAAAGGCTGCCTTAAATTTAGGTGCTACGCCAAATGAGATTTCAGAAACTATGATTTTATTAAGCTTGTATACGGGCTTTCCTGCTGCAAATAATGGCATTTTTACTTTAAAGGAAGTTTTAGAAGAAACAAACTATACGGCATCTAAATACATAAATACAACACAACAATTAGTTAAAAACTGGGAGTTAGATGGCTTTTCTATGCCTGAGTCTATTGTGGCATCACCAACAGAGAATTGGTTATATGTTTCTAATGTAAATCAAAATAACAAAGGGTATATAAGTAGAATTTCAAAGGACGGAAAAGTTGATAATTATAAATGGGTAACTGGTTTAAATTCGCCTGCAGGCTTGGCATTATATCGGGACAAATTATACGTAGGCGATGGTAAGGAGCTTCATATTATCAATGTTAAAAATGGTAAAGTCGTAAATAGCATTACTTCTCCAGATGTTGTGTCATTAAATGATGTCGTGGTTTCTAAAAACGGACAGGTTTTTATTTCTGATATAGCAAGTGGTAAGATTTTCACATTAGTAAATAACAAATTAGAGGTTTGGTTTCAATCCCCAGAAATTAAGCATCCAAACGGACTTTATATTCAAAATGAAGACTTGGTTATTGCAAATTTTGGTGAAGAATTGACTTTAGAAATTTCACCAGATAAGTTCGGCAGTCTATATAAAGTTAACCTAAAAGATAAAACGATAACACGGTTTAAAAGCAGTTATCAACTAGGAGCTTTAGACGGTTTAACTGCTGTTAATGATGGTTTTTTAGTAACAGGAGGTACGGTTAGTGACTTGTTTTTTATAAATGAGAATACGCGACAATTAATTGGAAACTTTCCGAAAGGTTTAGCGGATATTACTATAGAAAACAATGTGTTATTTACTCCGGTTCTATTTAATAATTCAATAGCATCTTACACACTTCCATCAACGATTAGTGAAGCTATACCTGTAGATGAAAATTGGAAAAGAATAAACACAAAAGAAGAATATTTAAAGATAGCTGCCGATAATTTTTATGGTGACAAAGACGGGCAATCTGTTGCTACTCACGACGGACAAATATTTGGAGTTTTTGGAGGTAAAGTATTGACAGGAACTTGGGATTGGAAAAATAATTTCTTCACCAGAACAAGCAAAATCGGAGATATGGATTTAGGGTATGATGAACTTGTAATTGAAGTTACAGATACCAAAATGCGCTTAACACTTAAGCAAGGCAAGGGAATGACCATTGTCTACAATAAAAAATAATTAAAAAATAGAAACACTATGAAAGCAATAGTATTAGAAAAAGCAGGAGGACCAGAAAACCTTCATTTAGCAGAAGTAGCAAAACCAAGCATAAAAGATAACGAGGTATTAGTAGCGGTAAAGGCTATTTCATTAAACCCGGCAGATGTAAAACCAAAGTATCAAGATAAGATGCTGAATATAATGTATGGTGAAAAACGACCTGTTATTTTAGGCTGGGACATAGCAGGAACCGTAACAGAAGTCGGTACTGATGTTACCAATTTTAAAATAGGCGACAATGTCTTTGGTATGGTAAACTTCCCTGGTGTAGGTAACGCTTACGCGGAATTTGTTGCTGCGCCAGAAGCACATTTAGCTACAATGCCAGACAACGTCTCTTTTGAAGAGGCTGCTGCTACAACCTTAGCTGCTCTAACTGCATTGCAGATCTTAGAAGGAAGAATTAATAAAGGTGATAAAGTACTGGTACAAGCAGGTTCTGGTGGTGTCGGGCATTTTGCGATTCAAATAGCAAAAGCAATGGGTGCTTTTGTGAATACTACTGCTTCTGCAAAAAACACTGAATTTGTTATGTCTATTGGAGCAGATAACGCAATAGATTATCATACTGAAAAGTTTGAAGAAATTTTATCTGATATCGACTTTGTGTTAGATACGCAAGGTGGTGAAGTATTAGAAAATTCCGTAAAAGTTTTAAAAAGCGGTGGAACAGCTTATACAACAGTAGGCATGGACTTAGATGACTTAAAAGCATCAGTTAAAAAGGAGAACAAAACCGTTTCAGACATTTTAGTACACTCTAGTGCTGAAGATATGAACACCTTAAAAGAAATGTTAGAAAACGGTAGCATTAAACCAAACATTTACAAAACGTTTGCTTTTCAAGATATGGCTGCTGCCCATACCGAAGTTGAAAAAGGAAGAACAGTGGGTAAAGTAATCGTAACATTTTAGTATCAACTATTAAAACACAATGAAAATGAAAACACAAGATAAATTACCGAACTATACGAGAAAAATATTTGTTGGTGGCGAATGGAAAGACGGAAAAGGACCAGCAATTAAAGATATTAACCCTTGGAACCAAGAGGAGTTATTCTCTTTAAATGGAGCTACCACAGATGATGTAAATGAAGCTTTTGAACAAGCAGCAGTTGCGCAGAAAAAATGGGCAGCTGTACTACCTCCTGAAAAGAGTAGAATGATGCTTAAACTAGCCGAAGTAGTTAGAAGCCGAAAGCAAGAGTTTGCAGAATGGGCAAGAAAAGAAGTAGGAGCGACCTTAGCAAAAGGATATTTTGAAGCAGAATTAGTAGCTAGCGTTTTTGAAAGTGCTGTGCATTTACCATTATTAGTAGAAGGTAAAATATTACCACAAGATATTGATGGCAAAGAATCTATCGCAGTTAGAAAACCTTTAGGTGTTATTGGTTTAATTTCTCCTTGGAATTTCCCGGGTCAATTAACCGCGCGTACTTTAGGTCCAGCATTGGCAGTTGGTAACGCTGTGGTGTTAAAACCGGCATCAACGTCTATAGTAACAGGCGGATTAATTTTTGCGTCTTTTTTAGAAGAGGCAGGTTTCCCTAAAGGGTTATTAAGTGTATTGCCTGGTGGAGGAAGTACTATTGGTACGGCAATTACAAAGCATCCAATTTCAAAACTAATTTCGTTTACAGGCTCAACACCAGTTGGTCGTCAAGTTGGTAAAAATGCTCTGGAAGCAGATATCATTAAAAATATCGAGTTAGAACTGGGCGGTAACAGTCCGTTTGTGGTGCTAGAAGATGCAGATATTGATCAGGCGGTTGAGGCTGCTGCTTGGGGTAAATTTATGAACCAAGGTCAAATCTGTATGGCTATCAATAGAATTATCGTTGAAGATAAAGTCTATGACGAATTTACAGAAAAGTTTATAGCAAAAGTAAAAACCTTAAAACGATTGGATATGAATGATCCAGATACATTTGTAGGTCCTATTATTGATCAAAATCAGTTTAATACTGTTAAAGGGTTAATAGACGATGCAAAAGAACAAGGTTACAAAATGGCATTAGGTGGTGAAGCTGAAGGTTTACATATGCCGCCACACGTTTTTGTAGATGTAGACGAAAACTGTCCATTATTTCAAAATGAGATTTTTGGACCAGCAGTGTCTATTGCTAGAGCAAAAGATACAGAAGATGCGCTACGATTAGCAAATGCTACAGATTACGGTTTATCTAGCTCTGTGTTTACACAAGACGAAGCAAAAGGAATGGCATTTGCACAAGGCATTGAAGCTGGTATGACACATATTAATGATCAGCCGGTAAATGACAGTGCCTATGCACCATTCGGTGGAGTTAAAAACTCAGGTCTAGGACGTTTTAATGGACAATGGGGTGTAAAATCATTTACCGTTGCACATTGGATTACAATTCAAAAAACACCAAGAAAATATCCTTTTAAAGCAGCTGACTTTCAGTAAAATAGAATAATTTAATTTCAATACTATATGCTAGGGCCAGGCGCTACACCTACCCTAGCATATATTTATTTTGGCTAACTTGTGATCAAAATCATATTTAAAGAAACCGTAACTTATAAATGGATAACCTTATTACCTTTTCAATCACCGTATTCACTGGTTTTTTCGCCATAATGAATCCGCTTTCTAATATACCTATATTTTTATCATTGGTTGGAGGTGCTGACAGAAAAACGCAACGGACAATTAGTAAAAAGGCAACATTAACAGCCTTTATTATCGTTACTATATTCCTTGTTCTCGGGAAATTTATATTTCTTCTTTTCGGAATTACAATACCTGCTTTTAAGATTACTGGAGGTATTCTAATCTTCTTTGTAGGTTTTGATATGCTTCAATCTAAAAAGTCTAATGTAAAACATTTAACGGATACGCATATAGACGAGGATCTTGCTATATCTCCATTGGCTATACCCATTTTAGCAGGACCAGGAACAATCGTTACCGGAATGAATTTCGTTTCAAATGCGGGCTACCTCAAGATTGGTGTGGTTATATTTATTTTCGGGCTGTTATGCTGGCTAACCTATTTTTCATTCATGTTAAGTGAATTAGTGATTAAGAAAATAGGCCACAACGTAATATCTGTAGTTGGTAAAATTATGGGGCTAATTATTGCCATTATAGGAACCGACATGATTATACAAGGGATTAAGATATCATTTGAGTTTACCGCCTAACATCAAATCACTTAAGACGTTTTTAAAAGTTTACTTGTATGAATAAATCAGAAAATAAGAAAAACGCCATTGCTTTCTATAGAATGGCATACGAAGGCAACCCAAAAGAAGCTATTGATAAATTTTGTGGAGGTCAATACATTCAACACAATCCAGATGTTGCCAATGGACCACAGGGTTTTATAGATTATTTTGAAAGAATGAATCGAGAGTACCCAGAAAAATCTATTGATTTTGTCCGAAGTATAGCAGAAGGCAATTTAGTTGCTCTTCACACGCATCAAGTCTGGCCAGATGATGATCAATACATAACAATGGACTTTTTTCGGTTTGATGAAAATGGAAAAATTTGTGAGCATTGGGATTCCATCCAGCAAATTCCTAAAAAATCGGCAAACCCAAACACCATGTATTAAACTAGATTATAAGCAAATACGGCTAAACCTATTCTGTTTTTGTATTAAATTTAGGATATACGAGCGTTATTGTTCTCATTATATTCTTAGTTTTATCAATCTATAAACTAATATAACATGACCATAGAAATATTACATAAGTACGATCTTAATGACCAAATTCAAGAAGAAATTCAGAATTTATATAAACAGCTGAATGACAAAAATATACAGCGCCCGTTACATCAAATACTTCAAGATGGCAATCATGTAATTTTAGCAGCATGTAAGGAAGAAGGTCATATTGTAGGGATAGCGCTTTTGGTTACATATAAGGTAATTTCAGGTTACCGAGGATTAGTCGAGGATGTTGTAGTTGATGCCGAACATCGTGGAAAAGGAATCGGCAGAAAACTAATGGACAAACTATTAAAAGAGGCCGAACATTTAAATATGGATGAAATTCTTCTTTTCTCAGGTCATCACAGAACACCCGCAATTAAACTATACAAAAGCCTTGGTTTTACTTTAAGAGAAAGCGGAGTTTATAATCTGAAAGTGCCAAAATCTTAAAAAGATATGCTACACCTTTTTTACATGACGAAGCTGACTTTTTAATTCTTCCATAGATTCTTGTAATTGTCTTAAAAGACCTTTCTCTGTGGTAGCATCTTCGCCAAATGTAATTCTACTGCTCACTTCCCAAATTTCCTGTATTTGATAAGGTTTGATGTCATAAGGCGGATAAGTTTCATTAAGAGATACCAAAGTAACGTTATTTGAATTAGGTCGTTTCTCCACTTTTTTAACCAAAACGGCATCTTCTAAGACCACTACATACATTTTATTCTGGCTTACATCATCAATATGTTCTACTGCCTTGGCTAAAACCCACTCCCCAGATCTTAAATTGGGTAACATACTATCTCCATCAACCTGAAAACCACGGTACGTAGCATTTCTAAATTCAGGAATAGGCAAATCAAAAGCAGGCAGTTGTTCGTACCAGCTGGTATCTGCAATGTTTTGAGGATAACCGGCAGCCGCTTTGGCATTAACCAATACCATGTTGTCATTTCCGGCATTGTCTATAGTAACCACCTTTGGTATAACGCTAACTTTAGAAGTCTCTAAATACTGATTATCACTATCTCCAAACAACCACAGCGGATTAATTTTGAACTGCTTTAAAAGCTCCATTACAACTTTACCAGAAAGTTTAGTACGCCCGCGTTCTATATCCGCAGTAGTACTAGATACGCCAAGAAGCTTGGCAAACTCCGCTTGGGTATAGCCCAACTCGCGGCGTATATCGGTGAAGCGTTTTAAAGTGATTTCATTTTCCATATAATTCTTGAATTATCTCTGTTGTTCAAAACAATAATAGACATTGAACTCTCCACTACCCTTTCATTTCCAAATATACACAATTTGGACATAATCCAAAGTTTTATTTGGAATATATCCATAATATGGATTTTTTCCATAAATTTGGAATAAATACAAATACCTACAATGTCATTATCATTCGATAGAATTAAAGAAAAATTAAACATTTTGGCCGATGCCGCCAAATATGATGTGTCCTGTTCAAGTAGCGGAAGTGTCCGGAAGAATAATTCAAAAGGGCTTGGAGATAGCAGTGGTATGGGAATTTGCCACAGCTATACGGAAGACGGAAGATGTGTATCCTTATTGAAAATCTTGTTGACCAACCATTGTATTTTTGATTGCGCCTATTGTGTGACACGCAAGAGTAATGATGTACAACGTGCCGCCTTCAAAATCCAAGAGGTAGTAGATTTGACCATTAATTTTTACCGAAGGAATTATATAGAAGGGCTTTTTTTGAGTTCAGGTATTTTTAAAAGTCCAGACTACACTATGGAACGCTTAGTTGCTGTGGCAAAAAAGCTACGATTGGAAGAAAATTTCAACGGATACATTCATTTAAAATCCATTCCCGGTGCCAGTGATGAGCTTATGCGAGAAGCTGGGCTTTATGCAGATAGGTTATCTGTAAATATTGAAATACCTACTATTTCTGGGCTCAAACTATTGGCTCCCGATAAAAAGCACGAAGACTTCACCAAGCCTATGTTAAAAGTTAAAAATGAAATCATCCAATACAAATCAGAGAAGAAAATAATTAAGAGTACCCCAAAATATGCGCCGGCCGGGCAAAGCACTCAGATGATTGTTGGAGCTACAGGAGAATCTGATAAAGATATTATGTACTCCGCCACGCATTATTATAAAAACTATAATATGAAACGGGTGTATTATTCTGGTTATGTCCCCGTTGCGGAAGATAATAGGCTTCCCGCTATTGGCACCCAAGTACCTATGCTGAGGGAAAACAGATTATACCAAACAGATTGGCTGTTACGCTTTTATGGCTTTGGGGTTCAGGAACTTTTAAATAACGACCACCCCAACTTGGATATGGACGTTGACCCTAAGTTAGGATGGGCATTACGGAATATGCAATACTTTCCTGTGGATATTAATAAGGCAGATAAAAGTGTTTTGGCCCGTGTGCCAGGGCTTGGAATGAAATCCGTTCATAAAATAATTAATGCAAGAAAATTTAGAAACTTAAACTGGGAACATCTTCAAAAAATTGGCGTGGCGTTGAACAGAGCAAAGTATTTCATCATTTGTGACTCTAATAAATGGGATCATAGTGATATGGAAGGAACCAAAGTAAAAGGCTTAATTCTTCAGAATTCGGTCGGTAAGTTTAGAAAAGAGTATAGTAATCAACTACAGTTGTTTAGTTGAATCAGCCTATTGACACCAAGTGCGAACAGAACAAAATATGAAACTATGAATGCGACAAAAACCTTAATTTACGACGGAAGCTTCAACGGATTTCTAACCGCTATTTTTGTGGCGTTTGATGAAAAGTCTCAAATAGCCGATATTCAAAAGAATTCCGCCTCTCAAAATGGACTTTTTTCCGAACCCGAAACCATTTTTACGCAAATGGACAAGGCCAAAAGAGTATGGAATGGCATTCATAAAAAGAGTCACAACGCCATTAAGGATATCTACTTTGCTTTCTTGAGCGAGAATAAGGGCATTGAATTAGTTTTGTACCGATATATTTGTAAATTATTTGCTGCTAATACTTCAATAGCCTCTGATTACTCAGATGATATCGTTTTAAAGACAAGTCAATTGGCAAGGTCCGTTGGTCGAGAAAAACATCGTATGGAGGCTTTTGTACGGTTTCAATTAACTAAAGATGAAATCTATTTCGCCAATATAGAACCGGATTTTGATGTTTTGCCTTTAATCTCTAAACATTTTAGGTCTAGATATGCAGACCAGCAATGGCTTATCTATGATATAAAACGTAAGTACGGTATTTTTTATGATTTAAATCAAGTTGAAGTTGTTTCCCTAGACCTTGATGAAATCCACACCAACAGTTTGAATAAAAGCGCTCATTTTGGTGATGAAGAATACAACTACCAAGACCTTTGGAACAATTACTTTAAAAGTACAAACATCAAATCGCGCATTAATTTAAAACTTCACAAACAACACGTTCCAAAACGTTATTGGAAATATTTAAGTGAGAAAAAGGTGGTATAGTTCCTAGTTCATTTAACTGTTAAAGAATATGGTTTTTATTGAATAAAACATTAACTCATAAGTGAGTTACTCCCTTTATTTCAGGTGTTTTCCACCTTTTCCTTAACATAGATATAAGTAAAGGCCACTTCTTTGTTAAAGGTCAAAATCGTACCTTTGCAACTTTGCTATTGAAAATGATAAACTACGAAGAAAATATTGAGGTTCAGGGTGCTCGTGTCCACAACCTTAAAAATATAGATGTTACCATACCCAGAGAAAAATTAGTGGTTATAACCGGGCTTTCCGGAAGTGGCAAATCTTCTCTTGCTTTTGATACAATTTATGCCGAAGGCCAACGCCGGTATATTGAAACTTTTTCAGCCTATGCCAGACAATTTTTAGGAGGCATGGAAAGGCCTGATGTGGATAAAATTGACGGTCTATCGCCAGTTATCGCTATCGAACAGAAAACCACCTCAAAATCACCACGGTCTACAGTAGGTACGATTACTGAAATTTATGATTTTCTCCGCCTGCTTTTTGCACGAGCTGGAGATGCTTACAGTTATAATACAGGCGAGAAAATGGTGAGTTATAGTGATGAGCAGATAAAAGAGCTCATAAAAAAGGATTATGATGGTAAGAAAATCAATATCCTTGCTCCTATTATTAAATCTAGAAAAGGACATTATAGAGAGCTTTTTGAGCAAATTGCCAAACAAGGGTTTGTAAAAGTCAGGGTTGATGGCGAGGTAAAAGATATTGTCAAGGGAATGAAAGCGGATCGCTATAAAACCCACGATATAGAAATTGTAATTGACCGTCTAAAAGTAGTTGATTCGGAAGATATGGACAAACGTCTCACCGAATCCCTGAATACCGCTATGTACAGTGGAGACAACGTACTTATGGTATTGGAAGAAGGTCAATCTGTTGCGCGGTACTTTAGCCGTGACCTGATGTGCCCAACCACTGGCATCTCCTACCCTGTTCCTGAGCCTAATACGTTTTCGTTCAACTCTCCCAAAGGAATGTGTCCTAATTGTAATGGTTTGGGCCATGTTTACGAGGTGAACGAGAAAAAGATATTCCCAGATAAAAAATTATCTATTAAATCTGGAGGAATCGCTCCCCTTGGAGAGTATAAAAATTCTTGGGCATTTAAACAGATAGAAACCATAGCTAAACGCTATGAAT
The DNA here is from genome assembly GCF_015330125.1 of Zobellia nedashkovskayae. Classification (NCBI taxonomy): domain Bacteria; kingdom Pseudomonadati; phylum Bacteroidota; class Flavobacteriia; order Flavobacteriales; family Flavobacteriaceae; genus Zobellia; species Zobellia nedashkovskayae. Next base: position 4,099,368 of record NZ_JADDXR010000002.1, read on the forward strand.
TTGAACTGACAGACCCTATTTCAAAAATTTCTGAAGAAGCTATTGACGTTCTCCTTAACGGTGGTCACGAAACCTTTGAGGTGGATTCTAAGAGCTTAGGTGTTAAACGGAATTATAAAATTGATTATGAAGGTATTGCCAACTTTATTAAAAATCAATATGAAGAAGCCGGCACAACAGCCCTAAAACGTTGGGCCAAAGAATATATGGACAAAATCACCTGTCCTGTATGCGAAGGGTCCCGTTTGCGAAAAGAATCGCTCAATTTTAAAATAAACGAACAGAATATAGCGCAACTAGCCCATTTGGATATTGCTGAACTGGCTAAATTCTTTAAAGGTTTAGAAAAGAAGTTAGAAGGAAATCAGCTTAAGATTGCCGAAGAAATTATTAAAGAAATACGAACACGTATTCAGTTTCTTTTAGATGTTGGTCTTGACTATCTTTCGCTAAACAGAAGCTCAAAATCACTATCCGGTGGTGAAGCACAACGTATACGATTGGCTACACAGATTGGCTCGCAGTTGGTTGGCGTGCTTTATATTCTTGATGAACCTAGTATTGGTTTACATCAACGAGACAACACAAGATTAATTAAATCGCTGGAGTCACTTCGTGATTTAGGCAATTCAGTGATTGTTGTGGAGCATGACCGAGACATGATAGAGTGTGCAGACCACGTAATAGATATAGGTCCGAGAGCCGGAAAGCATGGTGGTGAGATTATCTCTCAAGGCTCTCCAAAGGATTTAAAAAATGAGAATACCCTAACAGCTGATTATATTACTGGAAAAAAACAGATTGCAATTCCTGAAAAACGTAGAAAAGGGAATGGTAAAAAAATCACCCTTTCTGGATGTACCGGAAATAATTTAAAGAATGTTTCTATAACGCTTCCATTAGGTCAAATGATTGGGGTTACAGGCGTCTCTGGTAGTGGAAAATCTACATTAATAAACGAGACCCTCTACCCTATCATGAACGCTCATTATTTTAATGGCGTAAAGAAACCTATGCCTTATAAGAAGATTACTGGGTTAGAGCATATTGACAAAGTCATAGACATTAACCAGTCACCCATAGGTAGGACGCCTAGGTCTAACCCTGCCACCTATACCGGAGTTTTTGGAGAGATTCGTGCATTGTTCTCCAAAACACCAGAAGCAGCTATTAGAGGCTACAAACCTGGTCGTTTTAGTTTCAATGTAAAAGGTGGTCGTTGTGAAACCTGTCAAGGTGGTGGTCTACGAGTTATTGAAATGAACTTTTTACCCGATGTTTATGTTGAATGCGAGACTTGTAACGGAAAACGCTTCAACAGGGAAACACTAGAAATACGCTATAAAGGCAAATCTATAGCCGATGTTTTGGAGATGACAATCAACGAAGCTGTCGATTTTTTTGAGCTTATACCCAAAATTTATCGTAAGTTGAAGACCATTCAAGACGTAGGATTGGGCTATATCTCACTAGGACAACAGTCCACTACGCTTTCGGGTGGTGAGGCTCAGCGTATTAAGCTTGCCACGGAGCTTTCTAAGCGAGATACGGGCAATACTTTTTATATTTTGGATGAACCCACTACAGGACTTCATTTTGAGGATATTCGAGTTTTGATGGAAGTTTTGACTCGTTTGGTAGACAAAGGAAATACCATATTAGTCATTGAACATAATATGGATGTTATAAAAATTGTAGATTATATTATTGATATTGGCTATGAAGGTGGTCGTGGCGGCGGAAAAGTAGTTGCCAAAGGAACACCGGAAGAAGTTGCTAAAGATAAAAAAAGCTATACGGCAAAGTACTTGGGACCAGAATTGAATATTCCGGACTAGACACTTAAAACACATGCAGGCCAAGAAATTAAAGATTAATCAAATTAATGCTGAGTTCAGTTATAAATATTAATAGCTTTACGCTTCAATAAAATAAAAACGATAAATTCATCCACTGAAATAAAGAAAAGCACTCCTTTTAATATTAAAAGGCAAGCTTTAAGCTGACTCAGAGGAAGAATAAATTATACAAACAAGAGTAATTATACATGAGAAAAGAACAACATCATAAAGGTTGGAACGAAATAAAGACTAACGATTCATGGGCCATATTTAAAATTATGGGCGAATTTGTAATGGGATTTGAAAAAATGGGTTCTATTGGCCCATGCGTTTCTATTTTTGGTTCAGCCCGTACCAAAGTAGGTGATAAATATTATGAGTTAGCAGTTAGTATTGCTGAAAGTATAGCAAATGCAGGGTATGGTGTAATAACTGGTGGAGGACCTGGTATTATGGAGGCTGGTAACAAAGGTGCACATTTAGCAGGTGGAACTTCTGTTGGTTTAAATATTGACTTGCCGTTTGAACAACATGACAACCCATATATAGATTCTGATAAAAGTTTAGATTTTGATTATTTTTTCGTGAGAAAAGTAATGTTCGTTAAATACTCTCAGGGTTTCGTTGTTATGCCAGGTGGTTTTGGGACTCTAGATGAACTTTTTGAAGCAATTACTCTTATTCAGACTAACAAAATTGAAAAATTTCCAATAATTCTTGTTGGGAGTGAATTTTGGACCGGTCTTATGGATTGGGTCAAGAACACTATGCTGGAGATGAAAACTATAAGTGCTCATGATTTAGATCTTATTAAAATTGCAGATACGGAAGATGAAGTTGTAGATATTATTGATGCATTCTACAAGGGCCGAAACTTGAGTCCTAATTTTTAATATCACTTTTGAAAATCAAACACCTCATATTTTTATTTTATCTCGGAACTGTTCTTTTAGGCGGTTTCGGAGAGCTAGCCGCGCAACACGAAAACGTCTTGACAGCTACATTAGACGGACAAAATAAAGAGATACAGGTTCAACAAGAATTTACGTATAAGAACAATTCTAACCAAACGTTAAGTACACTATACTTTAATGATTGGGCCCATGCTTATGCAAGTAAGAACACGGGGTTAGCCAAGCGTTTTGATGAACAATTCAAGAAAAGTCTGCACTTGGCCAAAAAGAACGAAAGAGGCTACACTACAATTATAAGTGCGGTAGATAGCGAATATAGAGGTCTTCACTGGAAGCGTACTACAGGTGAGGATATTATAAAAATAGACCTAAACAGTCCGCTTCCCGCAGGTGCATCTGCTAAACTTTTTTTAACGTACACCATAAAGCTTCCTGAAAATAAGTTTACGCCTTATGGTTATGACAAGAGAAAGAATAGTTACTACCTAAAAGACTGGTATTTAACACCCTCTTATTTTGATGGTGCTTGGCATTTATATTCCAATAAAAATTTAGAAGACCTTTTTACGGGTGTTACAGAAACTACGGTAAATTTTGTTTACCCCAAGAATTTAAACCTTGCCACTAACTTTACGGTTTTAGGAAACAGCAGCATCTCCAACGGCCAAATGGCACAGTTAACGGCGGACCAACAAAAGAATTGCGAGATTTTACTTAGTCCGGAAAAGCGATTTATGACCCACGTTACCCCTCAAATAACAGTAATTACTGATATTGAAGCATTTAAGTATGCAGATGTATTTAAAGGACTGTCTATCAACAGGGTTACAGAATTCATAGAGAATAATTTAGGTAAATATCCGCATCGCCAATTATTGGTTAGTCAGTTGGATTATGAAAAGAATCCATTGTACGGCATCAATCAGTTGCCTTCTTTCATAAGACCTTATGAAGAGCAGTTTCAATTTGAGATGAAATTTTTAAAAACTGCACTTATAAATATATTAGAAGAAACCCTTTTCTTAGACCCTAGAAAAGAACAATGGTTAAGTGATGCTATTGCCAACTATTTAATGATAGAATATGTAGAGGAGTTTTACCCAGACCAAAAACTGCTTGGAAAACTATCTAAAATATGGGGAGTTCGCAGTTTCAATCTAGCAAAAATGAATTTCAACGAACAGTATACGTTTTTGTATATGCTTACTGCTCGTACCAACTTAGATCAACCTCTTAGCACTAGCAACGATTCCCTAATTAAATTCAACCAAAAAATTGGTAATAAATATAAGGCGGGACTTGGACTAGCATATCTTGCGAGTTATATTGGCAAAGACAAGGTAGATAAGAGCATAAAAACCTTTTATAAACATTATAAGCTTAGTCAAGTAAAAACCTTGGATTTTGAATCGATATTAAAAAGATCTACGAGTACAGATATCGACTGGTTTTTTAAAGACTTTGTAACTACTGATCGTAAAATAGATTTTAAGATTAAAAAAGTAGAAAAAACCCAAGATTCTCTTAAAGTTACCATTAAGAACAAGAAAGGGACCAACGTACCTATTTCTATGTTCGGTCTTAAGAATGATACCGTAGTTTCTAAATATTGGTTTTCCGGTATTAATGATATAAAAACAGTTACTATTCCAAAGAATGGTGAAAAACGACTAGTTCTTAACTATGACCAAAAAATTCCTGAATTTAACCAAAGGGACAACTGGAAATCTTTAGGAGGGTTTTTCTCAGGAAATAAAAAGCTGAAATTCACTTTTTTCCGTGATTCTGAGAATCCATATTATAACCAGGTGTTTTACGTTCCTATTCTAAATTTTAATATTTATGACGGATGGACGCCAGGCATGCGACTGTATAATAAAACATTGTTAGAGCGTCCTTTCGTATACGATTTTGCCCCCTCCTATTCATTCCGTGAAAAAGCTTTTGTAGGCTCAGGACGGATTTCGTACCGAAAGTATCTTAGTAAAAGTGGACTTTATTTGGCTAACTATAGCCTTGGAGGTTCTACTTATCACTTTCAAGAAAATTCACGATACTCCACCATTACGCCTTCAATTACTTTTGGATGGAGACCAGCAAACCTTATATCTAACAAAAGGGAGTTCCTACGTTTTAGGTATGTAAACGTATTAAGAGACAAAGCAGAGAGTTTAGGTGATTTTGAGACGCCGCCGGATTACAGTATTATGAATGTCCGGTATACCAATAGAAACCCCGGGATTATTAATTATGTTTCGTGGTTTGCAGATGCTCAACATGCAAGTGATTTTACCAAAGTGGCTTTTGAATTGGAATATCGTAAACTGTTTGAAAGTAACCGGCAGTTCAATTTCCGTTTCTACGCAGGTAAATTTATCAGAAACAAGACTACGGATTACGCAGACCCCAATTATTACAGTTTTGCATTAGACCGCCCCACAGATTATTTATTTGATTATGGCTATTTGGGACGCTCGGAAGACTCGGGTATTTATAGTCAACAGATTATTATTGCCGAAGGTGGATTTAAATCCTTTCTTCCTCAAGAATATCGTTTTGCAAATGACTATTTAGCCACTATAAACACTAGTGTTAACCTATGGAAATGGATTGAGGTCTATAGCGATTTGGGTTATGTCAAGAATAAAGGTGTAAACGGGAAATTCGTATATGATTCCGGGGTTAGATTAAACCTTCTTACAGACTATTTTGAATTATACCTTCCGGTGTATTCCAATAACGGATGGGAAGTCTCACAGCCCAACTATGGAGAGAAAATTAGATTTATTGTCACTGTGAGTCCAAAAACGTTAATTGGCCTGTTCACACGGAAATGGTTTTAATGTTTAGTTGTTGAATTCTTAATAAAATCAATTTTTAGCAATATAAAATTATCAATACACTATTGATTTCCGTTCTTTTTTAAATATATTTTGATCAAGTATGTTCTGCAAGCATTGTAAAAATGCTTCTAGTTTGTTATTTTTGTAAAAACTCGTAAAGCTTAAATGGATACTTCGCCTAAAACAAGTAACGATATTACGTTTGATGATTTCAAAACCCAAATCATAAGCGATTACAAAATTGCTGTTCTCAGCAGAACATGTAGTCTACTGGGGAGAAAAGAAGTTTTGACCGGCAAGGCAAAATTTGGAATCTTTGGAGATGGAAAAGAGCTGCCCCAATTGGCAATGGCTCGGTCTTTTAAAGATGGTGACTTCAGAAGTGGGTATTACCGGGATCAGACTTTTATGATGGCCTTGGGACTTTTGACCCCAAAAGATATTTTTCATGGTCTTTATGCTACAACTGATATAGAAAAGGAACCTATGAGTGCAGGTCGCCAAATGGGTGGCCACTACATAACTCATAGTCTTAATGAAGACGGTAGCTGGAAAAACTTGATGAACCAAAAAAACAGTAGTGCAGATATTTCTTGTACTGCTGGCCAGATGCCTAGATTATTAGGCCTTGCACAAGCTTCCAAAGTATATAGAAACCTAAATGGTTTAGACGCTACTAAATTTTCCAACAAAGGGAACGAAGTTGCCTGGGGTACTATTGGTAATGCCAGTACAAGTGAAGGCATGTTTTTAGAAACAATCAATGCTGCAGGAGTACTTCAGGTACCTATGGTAATAAGTATTTGGGATGATGAATATGGTATATCTGTACCAGCAAAATTCCATACGACAAAAGAAGATATTTCAGAAATACTAAGTGGCTTTAAACGTACTGAAGAACAGAACGGTTACGAAATATTTAAAGTTAAGGGATGGGATTATACTGCCCTCATGCACGCTTACGAAAACGCTGCGGATATAGCTAGGGATGAACATGTACCTGTTATTATTCACGTAACAGAACTTACCCAACCACAAGGTCATTCATCTTCTGGTTCTCATGAACGCTATAAGAACGAGGAAAGACTAGACTGGGAAAAAGAAAACGATTGTAATAAGCAGTTTCGTGAATGGATACTAGAAACCGGTATTACCACGGACGAGGAGCTAAAAGTAATTGAAAAGAATATTGTTAGAGAAGTGCGCTCTGCAAAAAGAGAGGCTTGGTCCGAATATTTAGAAAACCATAAAGCTCTTAAGAAAAACTTAGTTGTTTTACTGGATAGCGCTTCGCTAAAAAGTCAAAACAAAAACTTTATCGTTAAGGTTAAAAATGACCTTATAGCGATTGAAGAACCTATTAAAAAGGATTTGGCCGTAAGTTCCAGAAAAGCACTTAGATATTTGATTGGAGAGTCATTTCCTGAGAAACAAGAACTTTTACAATGGACTAACACATTCCTTAAGGAAACGCAACCGTTATATAGCGCTAATTTGTACAATGATGGGCCAACAGGAGCTTTAAGCGTTGCGGAAGTGAAACCGGAATATGCGGAAACTACTGAAAATGTTGATGGCCGTGTTATTCTGCGAGATAATTTTGATAAAATATTTGAAAAATATCCGAATACCTTAGTTTTTGGTGAAGATAGCGGTGCTATAGGAGATGTTAATCAAGGGCTTGAAGGACTACAGAATAAATTTGGGAAAATTAGAGTGGCTGATACCGGCATACGCGAAACTACCATTATTGGACAAGGTACAGGAATGGCAATGAGAGGACTTCGCCCAATTGCAGAAATTCAATATCTAGATTATATTTTTTACGCCCTATCTACTTTAACAGATGATGTAGCCTGTTTAAGGTACCGTACTTTTGGGAAGCAGAAAGCGCCATTGATAGTGCGAACAAGAGGCCACCGTCTTGAAGGCATCTGGCATTCGGGTTCTCCTATGGGAACGCTAATTCACGCTTTACGGGGCATGTACATTCTATCACCTAGAAATATGACACAAGCGGCCGGTTTCTATAACACGCTTTTAAAAACCGATGAGCCTGCTTTAGTAATCGAAAGTTTAAATGGTTACAGGCTGAAAGAACAAAAACCTATAAATTTAGGGGAATTCTGTACGCCTATTGGTAAAGTTGAAACGATTAAAGAAGGAACCGATATTACACTAGTTTCTTATGGTTCCACACTTAGAATTGTAGTACAAGCGGCAGAAGAACTAAAAGAAGTAGGTATTGATGCTGAAGTAATAGATGCACAGACCTTATTACCTTTTGATGTGCACCATGACACTTTAGAGAGTATTAAGAAAACAAATAGATTACTTGTAATAGATGAAGATGTTCCCGGTGGATGTTCGGCTTACTTGCTCAACGAAATCATTGAAAAACAAGGAGCATATGCATATTTAGATTCTGCTCCTCAGACACTGACTTCAAAAGCTCACAGACCTGCTTATGGTACTGATGGTGATTATTTCTCAAAACCAAATGCCGAAGATGTCTTTGAAAGGGTATATAATATCATGAATGAATTAGACCCGGAAAGCTTTCCAGAAATACGTTAACTATTTAGTTATCAAACTCATCTGCAAATAATAAATTAGCTTTGCTATAAAGCGTTATATACCTATGGGTTTATTTCTTTAAAATGCATTTGGGCAACTTCATAAAAATGAATACTTTTATAATTAAAGTAAATTCAAAAACACATGTCCAACACACTTTTAAAAGATATTGGCTTAGCCCTATTACGAATAGCAGCATCTGCAATGATTGCTGTTCACGGATATGGAAAATTGCAAATGTTGATTAACGGTGCAGAATTTGCCGATCCCATTGGTATTGGCTCAACACCATCCTTGTTTTTAGCGGTACTAGCAGAATTTGTTTGTCCAATACTTATAATCTTTGGATTTAAAACTAGACTGTCTGCTATTCCCACGGCTATTACAATGGGAGTTGCAGCATTTATGGTACATGGAGCAGACCCTTTTCAAAAAAAAGAACTTGCACTTATTTATTTTGTCATATTCGTCGCTATCATTCTCTTGGGGCCTGGAAAATACAGTATAGACAAAAGATAATTTAGATAATCTTTACCAAAAGTTCCTTTAAGAGGTCTGCTTGCGAATTGACGTTAGCACCAACACCCTTCCCTTTTAAATCCATTTCACGAAGAGAAGATATAATACCACTTACCTTTTTCATAGGGTAATTACGGGCCGCTGTTTGAAACTCACCAACAAAATAGGGGTTAATTCGCAATGCGCTTGCTACGCTCTTGGGAGAATGGTCGTTAAGACCGTGATATTGTAAAAGTTGAGTAAAGAATGAATGTAACAAAGTTACGGTGAGCACAAAGGGATTATCCTTGGGGTTCTGAGAAAAATAATTAATAATACGCGTTGCCTTCAATACGTCTCTTTCTCCTATTGCCTTTTTGAGTTCAAAATTATTATAATCCTTGCTGATGCCTATATGGGCTTCTATATCCGCCGGTGTAATCTCACTCTGTTTAGGCAAAACCAATTGTAACTTTTCTATCTCTTTACTGATACGGCTTAAATCCGTACCTAAGTATTCGGTGAGCAAAATAGCTGCTTTGTGTGATATACTATAACCCCTACCCTGTAGGTTTTTCCTAATCCAATCAGAGACCTTATTTTCATACAGCTTTTTGCTTTCAAAAAGAACTCCTGCCTTTTGAACGGACTTATATAACTTTTTACGCTTGTCTAGTTTTTTGTATTTATAACAAACCACTAGCACTGTAGACATCTGAGGATTATCAACATAGGACGTTAAGTCTTCTATAGTCCTAACAAGATGTTGCGCCTCTTTAACAATTACCACCTGGCGTTCGGCCATCATGGGGTATCGCTTTGCGTTGGCTACAATATCGTCTATGGTAACATCTTTTCCATAAAGAACCATTTGGTTAAACCCCTTTTCCTCTTCAGCAAGAAGCTTTTTCTCAATGTAAGAGGCAATGGCATCAATATAATAGGGCTCCTCCCCAAATAAAAAATATATGGGTTTGATTTTGCCGTTTTTAATATCGGTAACTATTTGTTTTGCTTCATCCATCCAAAAAAAATCATCAAATTTGCTAAATGGTACCCCTTAATTTTCCGGAGTATAAATTCCGTCTCAAAAGTAGCGAAAATAACGTACGCATTTTTGACAGCATACGCAAAAAATTTGTGGTATTGCAGCCAGAAGAATGGGTTAGACAACATGTGGTCAACTATTTGCTAGAAGAAAAAAGCTATCCAAAAAGTCTGGTAAACGTTGAGAAGCAATTGGTTATAAACAATATTAAGAAAAGATATGATATTGTTGTTTTTAATTCGGACGGCAGTATTCACATCTTGGTAGAATGCAAAGCTCCACAAATTAATATAGATCAAACCACTTTTGACCAAATAGCACGTTACAATCTTGAATTAAAGGCCGATTATCTTATGGTAACCAATGGACTTGATCATTTTTATTGCAAAATGGATTTTACTTCAGAAAAATACACGTTTCTCAGGGATATTCCTGATTTTAGCCGTTAATTTGCGATCGTTTTGCGTATTGCTGTCGTCATATTAAATTGGAATGGAGAGGTTCTTCTTGAAAGATACTTGCCCTCTGTTGTGCAACACTCCGGTGACGCAGAAATCTACGTTGTGGATAATGCCTCTACAGATAATTCAGTTGCTTTTATCAAAACCAATTATCCTTCCGTCAAAATTGTTCAGAATAGCGAGAACGGTGGCTTCACAAAAGGATATAATGATGGGCTAAAAAGTATAGATGCCGATATTTATTGTCTTTTAAATTCTGATATAGAAGTAACCGAAGGCTGGTTACCACCCATTTTAAAAGTCTTTTCTGAAAATAAGGAGATTGCTATCGTACAGCCAAAAATTCTGGACCTCATGCGTCCTGATCATTTTGAATATGCAGGAGCAGGAGGAGGATTTATAGATCAATTAGGGTATCCTTTTTGCAGGGGACGTATCTTCCAAGACCTTGAAAAGGATAATGGACAGTATGATGACGTTACCGAAATTTTTTGGGCGACCGGAGCATGCATGTTCATTAAAAAAGAGGTCTATTGGGAACTCAATGGATTTGATGAACATTATTTTGCTCACCAAGAAGAGGTTGATTTATGTTGGAGAGCTAAGAACAATGGGCACAAGGTATTTTATGTTGGTACTTCTAAAGTATATCATCTGGGAGGTTCTACTCTTAGTAATATGAATCCCAAGAAGACCTATCTAAATTTTAGAAACTCTCTTTTCTCTATTACCAAGAATTTACCAAGAAGAAAAGCATTGACGATTATTATGCTACGTCTACTACTAGATGGGATTGCAGCAGTTCGTTTTATCTTTCAATTCAGATTCAGACATTGCTTAGCAATTTTAAAGGCACATTTAAGCTTTTACAGACATTTTAGAAAAATGTACAAAAGAAGGGAAAAAGCCAATTTTATCCAAAAATACTACTATACGAAGTCCATTGTATGGCAGCATTTCGTACATCATGTAAAGAATTTTAACGATTTAGTAAAACATTAACTAATTTTACAAATACTACCTTTGTCGATTATCTAATTTTGTCTCTTATTGACTTTAGTTAAAAAATCAAATAACAATCATTAAATACTTAGTAACTCTCATTATGAAAAAATTAATTTTAGGCTGTTTAGGAGTGACCATGTTGTTGTCTTCGTGTGTATCACAAAAGAAGTATACTGATTTAGAATCAAAACATAAAGAAGCACAAGATCTTTTAAATTCCGCAACGGTTAAATTGAACGATTGTTTAGAAGAAAAGGCTACTACCGGTTCTAGACTTAAAACGTTACAAGATCAAAATGCATTCTTAAAAGCAAATAATCAAGAGTTGATTAATAATATGGGGAACTTGACTACCTTAACTTCAAAAGGTGCCGAGAATCTTGAAAAATCTTTAGAAAGCTTACAAGAGAAAGATCTTACCATACGTAAATTGCAAGATGCCATCACTAGAAGAGATTCTGTAAACCTTTCTTTGGTACAGAGCTTAAAAGGTGTTTTGGGTAATTTAGATGACGAAGACATCCAGATCAGCGTTGAGAAAGGTGTTGTTTTTGTTTCTATATCTGATAAATTATTGTTCAGTAGCGGTAGCTACAATGTTACTAACAGAGCAAAAGAAATTCTTGGTAAAGTTGCACAGGTTGTAAACAACAAGCCAGATTTTGAATTCATGGTAGAAGGTCACACTGATGATGTACCTTACGGAAGACATGGTGTTCTTTTGGACAACTGGGATTTAAGTGTAAAACGTGCTACAGCAGTAGTTAGAATTTTACAGAACGATTACAATGTTGATCCTAAGCGTATGACAGCTGCAGGTAGAGCGGAATTTATTCCTGTTTCTACAACTGAAAAATCTAAAAACAGAAGAACACGTATTGTGGTACTTCCAAAAATTGATCAGTTCTACAGTATGATCGAAGAAGGTATGGATGATCCTGCTATCAACAACTAAGCAGTAACTATAGCATAAATAAAAACCGCAACTTTATAAGTTGCGGTTTTTTTATGTCCTGGTGTTAGATTTCCGAGATTATACTTCCTTTTATAATATATCAATATCTCCTTTACCCTCTCTAATAACCCGGGGTTCGCCATCAGATAAATCAATTATCGTTGAAGCTACATTATCTCCATAACCCCCATCAATTACTATATCTACCAAGTTTTCCCACTTTTCAAAAATAAGTTCAGGATCGGTAGTATACTCAAGCAAATCATCTTCATCGCGAATGGAAGTTGACACTATAGGATTCCCAAGAGCTTCTACAAGCGCTTTTGCTATAGAATTATCCGGGACTCTAATACCTACGGTCTTCTTCTTTTTAAAGTCCTTAGGTAGGTTTGTATTACCAGGGAGAATAAAAGTATAAGGTCCTGGCAGCGCCCTTTTAAGTATTTTAAAAGTAGCCGTATCTATTTGCTTCACATAATCAGAGAGATTGCTTAAATCCGCACAGATAAAAGAAAAATTAGCCTTAGCTAACTTTATACCTTTAATCCGGGCTATCTTCTCTAACGCTCTCGATTTGGTAATATCGCAACCCAAACCGTATACAGTATCTGTTGGATAAATAACTAAACCACCTTTCTGCAGCACATCCACTACCCTTTTTATTTCTTTAGGGTTTGGATTCTCTTCGTATATTTTTATAAAATCTGCCATTTTTTTAACCTAATCACTATATAAAATAAATTTTTTACTACTAGTGTTTGCTCTTTATAAAATCGATTTTTAACCTATTAAATCTCTTCACATGGAGAATGGATTCAGAAAAAATATAATTCTAAAACCAATTTTACGAAATGACCTCCAGCTTAGCAAAACGAAGCAAGAGTTTTTTTATATCTCCTTTTACAAACTGAATTTCTGCTTTTCTATCATTCCCTACTCCTTCTATTTTAATTACTTTTCCACGACCAAAACGAGTATGGTTTATGATACTACCCTCCGCTAAATTTGGGTCTACCATATTGGTATTCCCAATAGGAGTAGCCAGTTCAGGTTTTAATTTCCTAAGTTTCCTAAGTTGACCTTCGTTAGGTTTTTTACTACTAGGTGGTGGTGTTCCTTTGGTAGGTTTACCTTGCCGCAACCTACTTTTATCAATTTCTCCGAAAATATCGTTATCCACCAGTGGTTTGTAACGGTAACCTGTATCGATTGGAGTGAGATTCTCTACATACTTCTCATCTATTTCCTCTAAAAACCGACTAGGTTCTGCGTCTATCAATTTACCCCATCGGTATCTATTTTGAGTATAAGTAAGATATGCCTGTTTTTCTGCACGTGTAAGAGCCACGTAGAATAACCTTCGCTCCTCCTCCAGTTCGCTCCGGGTGTTCATACTCATTCCCGAAGGGAATAAATCTTCTTCCATACCCACGATATAAACGTATGGGAATTCAAGTCCCTTAGCCAAGTGAATGGTCATAAGGGCAACACGGTCATCATCTCCTTTATCATTGTCTAAATCTGTTGCCAAGGCCACATCTTCAAGAAATTCACCTATGCTTCCTGTAGCATCGGCAATTTCCACCTGTCCTTCTACAAAATCTTTAATACCGTTAAGTAGCTCTTCGATATTCTCCATTTTACCAATACCTTCTGGAGTTCCATCTTTTTTAAACTCTAAAAGAATACCCGATTTCTTGGCCACATGTTCAGCCATGACAAAAGCATCCGCAGTTTGGTTCATGATCTGAAAACTTTGTATCATAGTAGTAAAGTCCTGTAGCTTTCGTTGCGTACCACTATTGATTTTCAGATTAATTTTATCAAGATTCTGAATCACCTCAAAAATGGAACGGTTATAATGGTTGGCGGCAACCGTTAATTTATCCAAAGTAGTTTGACCGATACCCCTTGTAGGAAAATTGATTATTCGCTTAAGTGCTTCTTCATCCTTAGGATTAATGACCAAACGCAAATAACTCAACACATCTTTTATCTCTTTTCGCTGATAAAAAGAAAGTCCACCGTAAATACGATAAGGAATATCACGCTTTCGTAACGCGTCTTCCATAGCACGTGATTGCGAGTTGGTACGATAGAGTATGGCAAATTCACCGTTACCCAATTGCTCGTTCATCTTATGGTCCCAAATGGAACCAGCCACAAACCTACCTTCTTCGGCATCAGTTGTACTTCGATGTATCTTAATGCTTGAACCGTCATCATTTGATGTCCAAACTATTTTCTCTAGCTGCTCTTTATTCTTTGCGATAATTGAGTTTGCCGCATTTACTATATTTCTTGTGGATCTATAATTTTGCTCTAAGCGATACATGCCCACATTATCATAATCTTTCTGAAAGTTTAAAATGTTACTAATATTCGCCCCGCGAAACGAATAAATACTCTGTGCATCATCACCCACCACACAAATGTTATGAAAACGGTCTGCTAGTGCTTTTACAATAAGATATTGCGAGTGGTTGGTATCTTGGTACTCATCTACCAAAATGTAGCGGAACCTATCTTGATACTTAGCTAATACTTCAGGAAAACGATTTAAAAGTTCGTTCGTACGAAGTAGAAGGTCATCAAAATCCATAGCGCCCGCTTTAAAACAGCGATCCACATAGTTTTGGTATATTTCTCCCATTCTGGGTTTTTTGGCCATAGCATCTGCCTCTACCAAATCAGGGTCTTTCAAATAAGCTTTAACGGTTATTAAACTGTTTTTAAATGACGAGATACGATTTTGTACCTGTTTATACTTGTAAATATCCTTATCAAGACCCATTTCCTTTATAATGGAAGCTAATAGCCGTTGCGAATCTTGCGTATCGTAAATAGTGAAATTGCTAGGAAAACCCAGTTTATCGCCATCAAACCGGAGTAACTTGGCAAAAACGGAGTGGAACGTACCCATCCAAAGGTTTTTAGTCTCCGACTTCCCTGCTATCTTGGCAATACGTTCTTTCATTTCACGCGCTGCCTTATTGGTAAAGGTTAATGCCAGGATATTAAAAGGATCAACACCTTGCTGCATTAAATACGCGATACGATAGGTAAGAACCCTTGTTTTGCCTGAGCCAGCTCCTGCGATAACCATTAACGGTCCATCTTTGTGTAGAACGGGTGCTCTTTGGGCATCGTTCAATTCATCTATGAAATTCTTCAATTTACTAGAGTGTTTTTTAGAATTGTGAATTTAACCATAAATAGGCTTATCCTAAAATGATGTTGATTTCTTTTATAAACAGAAAGGCTATTTATAAATAAAGACCACATAAGATATACTCATGTGGTCTTAAAAAATTATTTTACTATGAGCTTAACAAATAGTTATAGCTCTATTTTTCATAAATGTAATGAAAACTATACGTTGAATCTAAAGTGCATAACATCGCCATCTTTAACAATGTACTCTTTACCTTCTACACGCATTTTACCAGCTTCCTTCACCTTAGCCTCGCTACCAAATTGCACATAGTCATTATAAGCAATAACCTCGGCACGAATAAAGCCTTTCTCAAAATCCGTATGAATTACACCAGCGGCCTGTGGAGCAGTTGCACCAACAGGAATAGTCCAAGCGCGTACTTCCTTTACACCAGCTGTGAAATATGTTTCTAAATTTAATAATTTATAAGCACCGCGAATTAATTTAGCAGAACCCGGTTCTTCTAAACCAAGATCTTCCAAAAACATTTGACGTTCTTCGTAAGTTTCTAATTCCGTAATATCTGCTTCTGTGCCCACTGCTAGGACAACTACTTCTGCATCTTCTTGAGCAACGGCAGCTTTTACTCTATCAACATATTCGTTTCCTGTTGCGGCAGCATCTTCATCTACATTACAAACATACATTACAGGTTTATCCGTAATAAACTGCAATGGCTTTACAAATTCTTCTCTATCATCTTTAGACAATTCAATAGCACGAACTGAAGTACCTGCTTCTAAACCTGTTTTCAACTTCAAAAGAACAGCTTCTTCTTTTTGGGCTTCTTTATTACCCGTTTTAGCAGCTCGCTTTACTTTGTCCAGTTTTTTATCTACTGTTTCTAAGTCTTTTAGTTGCAATTCCATATCAATGGTCTCTTTATCCCTAATTGGGTCTACAGAACCATCTACATGAATAATATTATCATCATTAAAGCAACGTAAGACATGCAAAATAGCATCGGTTTCACGAATATTTCCTAAAAACTGATTTCCTAACCCTTCGCCTTTACTTGCTCCTTTTACTAACCCAGCAATATCAACGATTTCAACCGTTGCAGGTAAAACGCGTTCTGGGTCTACCAAAGCCTCTAGTTTTTGCAATCTAGCATCTGGAACATTTACTACTCCAATATTAGGCTCTATTGTACAAAAAGGAAAATTGGCACTTTGTGCCTTAGCGTTGGAAAGACAATTGAAAAGAGTTGATTTTCCTACATTTGGCAATCCTACAATACCTGCTTTCATCTTGAAAATTGTAATTAAAGTTTGAATAAATTTAAAAGGTCCTCTAAAATAGGCTGCAAAGATAACTTTTTGAATTGGTATTTTTAATAAAAGTCTTTCCCTCACGTATTACCCTAAATCATCTCCTTTCAACCACAATATTTAACATTAAATAATAGTCAGCTAAATAAGTGTATCATTGCCACATATTTAACCAATTGTTATAATTGCTGGTTTTAATATTTCATTTAACATAATTTTAATAATGATTACATATATTTATGGTCTGGACAGATATAGAATATGAACACTTCTTCTGAAAAACCTCTATGGCAATTATTTATCGAAGGTGATAAAAATGCCTTTTCTTCATTATTTAAAACCTACTATTCACAATTATATAGTTATGGTTTGAAGATATCTTCTGACCAATTTATTACTGAAGATTGTCTCCAGAGTTTTTTTATTTACTTACATAAAAATAGAAGAAATTTAGGTGAAGTTAATAACGTAAAATCCTATTTATTTATATCATTCAGAAGAGCTATTTTAAAAAGTCTTAAAAAAGAGCGCCTATTTACTTCTTATGAAGAAAGCTTAGAATCTAACCCATCATTTGGATTTTCCCCCGAAGAATTAAAAATTGAACAAGAAATAAGTAAAACAAAGAGCACTACCCTAGTTATCCTCCTCAACTCCCTATCTACAAGACAACGGGAAGTGGTGTATTTAAAATACTACAGCGGGCTTTCTATTAAGGACACAGCAGAGGTTATGGATATCTCGTATCAAAGCGTATTAAATACATTACAAAAAGCCTTTACCAAGTTGCGGAGTGAGATTTTAGACCATGAAATATCTGCAGTTTTAAAAAAAACTTAAAAAAGTAGGGTATAAATAATATAAGATGGTCTCTTTATTACTGAAGACCATTTTTATGAGTAAAAAAAACCTTTCCCTTTTAGAAATTCTCATAGACGATATTTCGTTTATAAATTGGGCCAAGAACCAAAATCAAAACGACGTAGCCTTCTGGAACAATTGGATTGAAAAACACCCTGATAAAATAGAAACCGTGTTTAATGCTAAGGCTATAGTTCTTGGAATTCAGTTTGAGAAAACCCTAATTTCCGAAAGTAAAATTGAGAGGGAACTTAGTCATATCCTAGCTCAGATAGAGCCAGAAAAAAATAGTCCCAAAAGAAAAAAACCTACTTCAAAAGCAGTTAAGTATGTAGCAATTACTGCTGTCCTAATCCTATTGGTAACTTTTGGTTATAGTTTTTTACCTACTAACACCACAATAACACACAAAACGGTATTTGGTGAAATAATTGATTTAAAATTACCTGATGGCACTTCTGTTGTTTTAAACGGAAATTCTGAAATCTCATACGACAAAACATCCCCTCGTAATATAAATTTATCAGGAGAAGCTTATTTCAAAGTGAAATCTATACCATCTACCAAAGCTAAATTTTGGGTAAACACAAAAGATTTAAAAGTTGAAGTATTTGGAACACAGTTCCATGTAAGTACAAGGGATAATAAGACCGGAGTTCTTTTAGATGAAGGTTCTATCGAACTTTTATTGGACAATGGAACCACCCAAAAAATGATACCGGGTGAGTTGGTGTCCTATTCCAAAGAAGATAAAGCTATAACGCATGACAAAGTAACCCAAGAGCTATCATACTCTTTATGGCGGGAAGGAACTTATATTTTTAATAACACTACGGTATACGAGGTTATGAAAAACATAGAACAGGCATATGGAATGGAAACCGAATTCATTGACGAAGAACTTAAAGACCAAAAACTAACCGGGGGAATCCCCAATCAAAATCTCAAAATTTGTTTGTCAGCAATAGAAAAATCGACAGGGACGAGAATTGTCATAAAAGGCAAGAGACTACTAATCTTCAAGAACTAACTAAAAATTAAATGATTATTATGAGAAAAACTATTTTGAAAACACTGTTAACTGCAAGTCTAGCGATAGGAACTGTGCAGGTTCAGGCATCAGAAAACAACATTACCATGGAGGTGGAAGAGAATGTTGCTCTGTCCGATTTTCTTACCGATATAAGCAAAAAGCATAAAGTCTACTTTACTTATAATGCCAGTCTTATATCCGGAGAAAACTTAGATCCTGAAGAATATAGATATAGTAAACTAAATAAAATCATAAGCAAACTTGAAAGTAAAACAAGTTTCGATTTTGAGTATTTAGGAAACAACTATTATGTGGTTTACCACAAGAAAGCAGAGAAAGTTAAACTTAACAAACTTTCTCTTAACACTTTAAGTTACAGTACGGTAAAAGATTTATCCATATTACAACAATCAATAACCGGTAATATTAAAGATCAAGATGGTAATCCATTAGCAGGTGTTAACGTTGTTGAAAAAGGCACGACTAATGGAACTACATCTGATTTTGATGGTAACTATACTATTGATGCCGCAGCAGATGCGACTTTGGTATTTAGTTATATCGGTTTTCCTACCAAGGAAAAAAAGGTAGACGGCAAATCTGTTGTTAATGTATCACTTAGTGAAGGTGTACAATTAGAAGAGTTTATTGTTGTTGGTTCAAGAACTGCACCAAGAAGTAATACAGATACGCCTTTACCAGTGGATGTTGTTGGCGTAAAGGAATTGACTTCTACCGGTCAAGCAACTTTTGATAAAGCTTTGCAATACAGAATTCCATCATTTAACACCGTTCAAACACCGGTAAACGATGCAACTTCTTTACTAGATCCTTATGAAATTCGTAACATGGGGCCAAGTAGAACTTTGATTCTTATTAACGGTAAACGTAAAAACTTAAGCGCCTTGCTTTATACACAAACCTCTCCAGGACGTGGCGAAACAGGCGCTGATATTTCTGCAATACCTACAGATGCAATCAAAAGAGTAGAGATTCTAAGAGATGGTGCTTCTGCTCAATACGGTTCTGATGCCATTGCAGGTGTAATGAATATTATCTTAAAAGACACCCCTAATGAAGGTTCTGCTACAATTCGTACGGGCATTACTTCAGAAGGTGACGGAGAGATGTTTGGTGTTGCTGCTAACAATGGGTCTACTATTGGAGACGATAAAGGTTTTATAAATTATACCATTGATTTATCAAAAGTAAACCAAGCGAACAGACCAGGTACGGTAAATGCAGCTGGTGAGGCGGCTGATTTTGGCGCTGATATTGCAGATGTACAGGAGTTCTTATCTAGAAGACCTGATGCCGGAAATATAAATGGTTCACCAGAAACTGCTGCAGCTAAATTCTCAGTAAACTTAGGTTATGACTTAAGTGAAAACACTTCATTATATGGTAATGCAGCTTATGTCTACAAAGCCGTAAATAGTTTTGCTAATTATAGGACACCGTATTGGAGGACTGTAGATGATTACCCTTATTTGGCTGATTTTTTCCCTGGAAACAATCCAAACACAGCTGGAGGTTATGATGGTTATGTTCCTACTTTTGAAGGTTTATTAAGTGATTACAATGCTACAATAGGTTTCAAATCAACTATTAATGATTGGAATATTGATGCAAGTTTTACAACCGGTGGTAACTTACAAACCTATAAAGTAAATGACACTCATAATAGAAACATCGTATATTCTCCATCAGTATTTATAGATGCTAATGGTAATGGCTCGGTTGATGACGGTGAAATAACAGAAGGTTCTGAACTATACAGAGAAAATAGTCAACAATCTTTTGATCCAGGAGGAACTAAATTTTCTCATAATGTAGGTAACATTGATATTTCAAGGTTGCTTTCTGATAAAATTAGTATTGGTTTTGGTGCTGAGTTTAGAACAGAAACTTTTGAAATCATAGAAGGAGAATTAGCTTCTTACGATGGTGGTGGTGCAGATTCTTTTGCTGGAGCCTCTCCTCAAAACTCAGGAAAATTCAATCGCTACAATATTGGTGGCTACTTGAGTTTAGATTACGATGTAACCGATGCCTTCTTGCTAAGTGGTACTATTAGAACAGAAAACTATTCTGATTTTGGTAATGCTTTTGTTTACAAGTTCAGTACCCGTTACAAAGTAGCTGATGCGTTTACTTTAAGAGGTTCAATTTCTTCAGGTTTTAGAGCTCCTACCTTACACCAAATTTATACCCAAAAAGCGCAGTATAGTTTTGTGCCAGGACAAGGTATTCAAGTAGGTGGTTTAATTAACAACGTATCTACACAAGCTAAACTTCTAGGTATACCGCAATTAGATGCTGAAACGTCTACCAACTTCACCATTGGTTTTGGTGGTAAATTAGGTAATAAATTCAGCTATACTTTTGATTACTACAATATTGCTGTAGAAGATAGAATTGTGTTAGGAAATGAAATTGGAGGTAGTGGTGATCCTACTAACCCATTAGATATTCTTTTAGCAAGCAATAACTTAAGTGATGTTAGCTTTTTCTCTAACGCTATTGATACAAAAACTTCTGGTGTAGATGTTGTTCTTGCCTACAAAGGTATTGCGCTTGGAGCAGGTAGTCTAGATTTAAATTTATCTGGAAACTATACGATTCAAAACGAACTTGATGGCCCTGTTAAGGATATTGATTTAGTAGCCAATTCAGGTCAGTCTGTTGTAAACGGTACTCAAGAGGCTTTGTTCTTTACTTCGCGTCCGGAAACAAAGTGGATTTTTGGAATTAACTACGATATCAACAAATTCGGTTTCTCTTTGAATAATACGTATTTCGGAAAGACTAAATTCCAACAACAAGGTTTAGATGAGAATTTATTTACTGAGTTTACACCAAACGTTGTAACTGACTTGGGAATCAATTTTAATGCGACTGAAAAATTTACGATTGCATTAAATGTCAACAACATATTTGATGTGTTGCCTGAGTGGAGTTTTCAATCTAAAAACGCTGCAGGTAATGCTATTCTTGCTGACCCAGCACAGGTTCAAAACCAGTCTAATCTAATTACTTTCAACCAAAGATATTCTCAAATGACTTATGATGGTTACCATTTTAGTCAATTAGGAACGATGTTTAACTTATCGTTAAACTATAAGTTCTAAGATTTGAGTTTAAGTGTATTTTTGTTTTAGCTAAAGCTGCCTGTAACCAGGCAGCTTTTTTTATTCAGGTAATTCAAAATAGAATATTCAAAGTGTTTGGCTTTGGTTATAAGAATTTATTTCTATGAATACTGGCATAAATACTCATTGCATAAATGAGTCCACACAAGATTATATTAGAGTAAAGACACTTTTGATTCATATGAGGCTAACATATGTTATGACAGCTTCTAAATCCTTGAATAAACAACCAAAATAGGGAAACAAAAAACCCGGGCAATGCCCAGGTTTTTATTCAATGTCTTTCGACTGAAAAATTATTTTGATATCCTAACCGTCAGGATGCATGAATTTTTGCTTAGCCAATAAGGTTTCTTCGGACTCTACATGATCCTCATCTGGAACACAACAGTCTACTGGGCATACCGCCGCACACTGTGGTTCTTCATGAAAGCCCATACATTCCGTACACTTATCTGGTGAAATATAATATATTTCATCACTGATAGGTTCTTGTACCTCGTCCGCATTCACCGATTTTCCATTTGGAAGTACAACATCACCTTCTAAAGAGGTGCCATCATTGTAACGCCATTCATCGGCTCCTTCGTAAATTGCAGTGTTCGGACATTCCGGCTCACAAGCTCCGCAATTAATACATTCATCCGTTATAACTATTGCCATATTATTTTTATTAAGCTGAACAGCCTTTAACCCGTTCGTTATATTTCATTTTAATCGTGAAAGCAAAAATCAATTCAGTATTCTTACTTTTGCACAAAGGTACTTCGGAATACAATTTTGAACAAATATATGAACGACCATCACAAAACTTTTATTGCATTTGTTAAACTCGGCCACTTTCTTAGAGAGTTTGTTACATTGGAAACACCAAATGACGAATGGTCTATTAAATTAGACGAAGCTATCATTCTTTCCAAACACAAAAATGGTTGGTTTACTCGAGAAAATGTCACCCATGCCATAAAAAGTTGGGGAGAATTACTAACGGAAGAACAACTTTCTGCTTGGTTGGAGCCCTATAATTTGAGTCAGAATAAACCAAAAATCGTGGCATTGATCATGGCAGGAAATATTCCGCTCGTTGGTTTTCATGATTTATTATGTGTACTTATTACCGGTAATAAGGTGTTTGCGAAACTATCCTCTAATGACAATGCACTCATCTTATTCATAAAGGATTACCTCTCTTCTATTGAACCTACTTTTGAAGATACTATTGAAATTGCAGAGGGTAAAATGGAAGGTTTTGATGCCGTTATAGCTACAGGGAGTAATAACACTTCTCGTTATTTTGAACACTACTTTAGCAAAGTACCCAACATCATCAGAAAAAATAGAAACTCTATTTCAGTATTGACCGGAAACGAGTCAAAAGAACAATTAAATGCTCTAGGTGAGGATATCTTTAGATATTATGGACTAGGATGCCGTAGCGTTAGCAAAGTTTTTGTCCCCAAATCATATGATTTTGACAGCCTTTTTAAAGCAGTTTACTCCTATCATCCTATTGTAGACCATGTAAAATACGCTAATAATTACGATTATAACAAAGCGGTTTACCTCATGTCAGAATTTAAAATACTAGATAATGGCTTCTTGATTCTCAAAGAAGACAAAAGCTATTCCTCCCCTATCGCTTCCTTGTTTTATGAGCGCTATGAGAGTTTAGATGATTTAAAAGAACGCCTTACTGCAGATGCCAATGAGCTACAATGTATTGTTGGTGAAAACATTTTTGAGGGAGAAATAGCCTTCGGACAGACCCAACAACCTTCGCTTACGGACTATGCAGATAATGTAGACACTGTTGACTTCCTGTTAAGAACCTAATAGAATTTTTTGTTAATACTAACCCTGTTTACCCTTAAATTCAAGACCTTTACCACTTAATTTTTTTACAATTCTTATGAAAAAACATAATTTTAGTGCCGGACCTAGCATACTGCCACAGGAAGTTTTATTAAAATCTTCTGAAGCCATAATGGACTTTAACGGTTCTGGACTTTCCCTTATAGAGATTTCTCATAGAAGCAAAGACTTTGTAGAAGTCATTGAAAATGCTCGTAGCCTTGCTCTTGAGCTTTTAGGTCTTGAAGGAAAAGGCTATACGGCACTCTTTCTTCAAGGCGGCGCCAGTATGCAATTTTTAATGGCGGCCTATAACCTTTTAGAAAAAAAAGCGGGATACCTTAATACAGGTACTTGGAGCGAAAAAGCAATTAATGAAGCTAAATTGTTTGGTGATATTGTTGAAGTAGGCTCTTCTAAAGACGAAAATTTCAATTACATACCAAAAGGATATTCAGTCCCTGAAGACCTTGATTATCTTCACGTTACCTCTAACAATACGATTTTTGGTACGCAGATGAAAAAATTTCCAATGACTAATGTGCCGTTGATATGTGATATGAGTTCTGATATCTTCTCCCGTCAAATGGATTTTTCTCAATTTGATTTGATTTATGCTGGGGCGCAGAAAAATATGGGGCCCGCAGGAACAACCCTCGTAGTCGTAAAAGAGGATATATTAGGAAAAGTATCTAGAAAGATTCCTAGTATGTTAGATTACCAAGTACATATTTCAAAAGACAGTATGTTCAATACACCTCCTGTTTTTGCTGTGTATACTTCTATGCTAACCTTAGAATGGTTAAAAAATCTTGGTGGCATTGCTGCTATTGAAGAAATTAACGAGAAGAAAGCTCGATTAATTTATTCTGAAATTGATTTGAACCCTGTTTTTAAAGGATTTGCTAAAACAGAGGATAGATCAATCATGAATGCTACTTTCAATTTGGCCAATGACAAATTAAAAGAAACCTTTGATGCCCAATGTAAAGAAGCTGGTATTAATGGTATTAACGGTCACCGTTCCGTTGGTGGATACCGCGCTTCTATGTACAACGCCCTATCATTAGAAAGTGTTGGCGTCTTGGTAGATATCATGAGCGAAATGGAAAGAAAAGGGTAAAGCTACTTTTTTACCTTGATTCAATAAACAATAAAAAATGCATCCGTTGGCACACTGCTAACGGATTCATTTTAAGCAATAGCAACACTAATAAATTTTCCGAATAGAATGAAGATACTTGCAAATGATGGAATTGCCCAATCGGGTATTAAAGCGCTAGAAAACGCAGGTTTTGAAGTGCTAACTACTACAGTAGCCCAAGAGCAATTACAAAATTTCATAAATGAAAACGAAATAACCGGATTATTGGTACGAGGTGCCACACAAGTAAGAAAAGATCTTATTGACAATTGCCCTAGCCTTAGACTTGTTGGGAGAGGTGGTGTTGGCATGGATAATATTGATGTGGAATACGCCGAGAAAAAAGGTTTATTTGTCATTAATACTCCTGAAGCATCTTCGTCATCGGTGGCAGAGCTTGTTTTTGCCCACCTTTTTGGAGGCGTTCGCTATTTGCACGATGCTAACAGAAACATGCCACTTGAAGGCGATAGTAACTTCAAAAAGTTGAAAAAGTCATACGGATCAGGAACGGAGCTTCGCGGAAAAACTTTGGGGATTATCGGTTTTGGGAGAATAGGACAAGCTACGGCTAAAATAGCTTTGGGTATTGGTATGAAAGTTATTTATCATGATCCTTACTTAGAAAATACTTCTCTTGAAGTTTCTTTTTTTGATGGGCAATCGGTAACATTCAATTTTGAATCACAAGCCAAAGAAGAATTGGTGTCCACTTCGGATTTTATCACCCTTCATGTTCCCGCTCAAAAGAACTATATTCTTGGGAAAGAAGAATTTGAATTGATGAAGCCTGGTGTTGGTATTATAAATGCTGCCAGAGGGGGTGTTTTAGATGAAGTTGCTCTTGTTGATGCTTTGGAGAATGGCAATGTTATTTTTGCCGGTCTTGATGTTTATGAATCTGAACCTAAACCAGAAATCAGAATACTTATGCATCCTAATATCTCATTAACACCACATATTGGTGCCGCTACTGCAGAAGCGCAAAACAGAATAGGAATGGAATTAGCAGAACAAATCATTACCCTTTTAAAATAGTCCATATACAATACCTTTAAGAAAACCTCGTTGAACAATTTACTGTTTAGCGAGGTTTTTTATATAGCCTCAGTAAACAATAGAAATTTTTATCATTCAATTAAATATGTTTTTTTTGATAACTCTTTACTAATCAAAAGAATATATTAATCGGATTAAGTTGAGTCATTTTAAGGGTTCTTTTCCCTATTTCTCATTTTTGACAGAAACTTTTTCGTAAATTGTTAAACAAACATAAACCATTAAATATTATGTCAGGATTATTAGACCTATTAGGCAGCCCAATGGGCAAACAATTAATAAGTGGCGTAGCCAGCCAGACCGGTAATTCTACCGATCAAACAGGTAGCGTATTAAGTATGGCCTTGCCAATCTTAATGGGAGCCATGAAAAAGAATGCAGCTTCACCAGAAGGTGCACAAGGATTAATGAGTGCGCTTTCGGGAAAACATGACGGAGGCATATTAGACAACCTTGGTGGGCTTTTTAGCGGTGGCGTAGACCAATCTGTTATGGACGATGGTGCAGGTATATTAGGTCACGTTCTAGGTGGTAAGCAAGCAACTGTAGAAAATGCATTAAGTCAAAAATCCGGAATGGACGCAGGTTCTGTTGCTACCATATTAAAAGTGGCCGCTCCTATTCTTTTAGGATTTTTAGGTAAACAATCAAAAGAACAGAATATTAGCGATTCTAATGGAATTGGTAATCTCCTTGGCAGCTTTATGGGCGGTGGCGACTCTGGTAACCAACAACAGTCCCTAATTGAATCTTTTTTAGACTCTGATGGTGACGGTAGTATTCTTGATGACGTTGCCTCTATGGCCCTTGGTGGCAATAAAGGTGGCATTGGCGGCCTTTTAGGAGGTCTTTTTGGAAAGTAAAAACTAGATTGTTAAATAGCATACTTAAGCCACTTGTTAATTCAAGTGGCTTTTTTTTGTAAATTGTATAACAGTCGTTGCGATACTACTAAGAATCAGATTATGAAAAAGATATATTTAGTTTTAGGAACACTTAGCTTTTTTACCTTGTTGATCGCTAGTAGTTGTTCTAGCGCAAAAGAAGTTGTTGCTATTTCTGATGAAGAAAAAGTCGCCTTTCAGCAAAAGGAAAGAGACACCATTACAATTGCTAGCGATGCCACAGAATATGAGATTATAATCATTGAACCAGGATTTAATTTTTGGTTACAGAGTATCGCAAAACCACGTAATTATTATTCACAGTCGTACATGGAAAATCGGAATCAGATTTTTGTTGTCAATTACAACCAAAAGGTAATGCAGCCTATGCGTTACGACCCTAATCTTTACGAGCAACAAATCAATTATGAACCTAACATAGATTATGGTTATGAAGTGAATTATAAGCTCTATAATTACTTTATTTATTTCCAACGAAAATACAATCAGCGCTTGGGGCCTTTTGTACCAAGAATTTGATTGCCTATATTTGCTTAGATACAAGTTATGAAAAAATTAAAACAACGCTGGGGAATAGACTCTAATCTTCAGTTAGCCGTCATTTTTTTAGTCTTTGCTATTACTGGCTCCACTGCCACTAAACTAGCTGCGCCCGTTACCGCATTTATCGGTCTTGATAGCGAAACAACTAATGCCTGGATATATTGGACTTTTCGCATTCTGCTCATATTCCCAATTTACCAAGTGCTTTTAGTGGCATTTGGATGGCTTTTTGGTCAGTTTCAGTTCTTCTGGAATTTTGAGAAGAAAATGATAAACAGACTCGGTCTGGGGTTTCTTCTTAAATAATTTATCCATTCTTTTTTAAAGGCCATGGCGTTGTTTTATAATTTTGCCACATGAATAAAATTACCGGTATTTTAATTTCATTAACCTCTATTTTGCTGGTAACTTGTCTTCTCATCCCTTCATTAGCTAAGTTTGCGCACGCACTAAACGAACATCATTCTGAAGAATGTACAGATGCAAACAGGCTGCATGTTCATGAAGCTGAACTAGATTGTGATTTTCAAAAGTTTCAATTATCACCTCAATTTGCTCAATTTACAATCACTTTCAATCAGTATAAACATGCCCTAATAAAAGAAGGTATTACTAATTTTTATTTCTTTTTAAGTAAGTACCAAAAACTTCAATTTATTCTTAGGGGACCTCCCTATCTTTCATAATTACTTTGACTTACAATATCTTTATTTAAGTATCACTTTAAACTACATGCATTATGAAACGTATCATAAATGTGTTACTTTTTACAATGTTGGGCACTTTTTTACAGGCTCAAAATTCTATATCAGGAACAATTACAGATAAAATAGACCAAGCTACTTTATTTGGCGCAGAAGTTTATTTTCCTCAATTGGAAAAGGGCACCGTAACCGACGAAAATGGATATTATGAATTGAAAAATTTACCTACAGGGAGCTATAAATTAATAATATCCCATATTGGGTTCCTAACTTCATCACAGTCCATTGTGATTACCGATGGCAACACCTCTTTTAATGCTCAATTGACGCCTAGCGCCATAGAAATGGAAGAAATTATTGTTTCAACCCCATTCCACAAATTACAGCGTGAAAATGTTATGAAGGTCGAAAGAGCTGATATGAAAGATTTAAAAGCCCAAGGTGCAGTTACGTTGAGCGAAGGAATAACTAATGTTCCAGGGGTTGAAAGTGTCTCCACAGGGCTAGGAATAGGCAAACCGGTCATAAGAGGATTAAGCTCCAACCGGGTTTTGGTATATGCACAAGGTATTCGTCTTGAAAATCAGCAGTTTGGTGACGAGCACGGTCTTGGTATAAGCGATGCGGGTATTGAGAGTGTAGAAGTTATAAAAGGACCCGCTTCCCTACTTTACGGCTCCGATGCACTAGGTGGCGTATTATATCTGAATCCGGAAAAATTTGCTTTACCAAATAAAACCGAAGGCGATGTAAACCTTACTTATTTTTCAAATACCGAGGGAATAAATGCCAATGCCGGATTTAAAACCTCTGGAGAAAAATTCAAGTTTATGTTACGAGGAAGCACGGCAAGTCATACGGATTATCACACAGGAGATGATGTAACGGTTACCAACTCCAGGTTTCAAGAACAAGATATTAAAACAGGCGTAGCTTACCAAGGAACCAGCTTTAAAACGGAGCTTAGGTACAACTATAATTATTTGAAATTAGGTATTCCCGAAGAAATTGGTGAGCAAACGAATGACCGCACTCCCCTTTCTCCTTATGAATCTATAGATAATCATATATTAAGTTCAAAAACCAATATTTTCTTTGGCAAATCTAGTTTAGAGACTACTCTAGGCTATACTTTTAATACTAGAAAGGAATTTGAGGAAGGTGAAGATGAAGCTGCTTTAGACATGAATTTGGCCACCTTCAACTATAATCTTCTATATCACCTGCCAAAATGGGGGAATTGGGAAACTATAGTTGGAGCACAAGGTATGCACCAAACTAATTCAAATTTTGGCGAAGAGGCCCTTATTCCTGATGCGACCACCAATGATATAGGTTTTTTAGCTACTTCTCACCTCCATTTTGAGAACAATAGCGATATGCAATTTGGAATTCGCTATGACCGTCGTGCATTAGATGGAGAGGAAAATGGAATTTCTGGTGAAGAAGGTTATATATCACCTATTGACCAGAGCTACAACAGTTTTAATGCCGCATTGGGCTACAAACTTGAACTCTTAAAAAAGCTAACAGGCAGAATAAACCTAGCATCAGGTTTCAGAGCTCCTAATTTGGCCGAATTGACTTCTAATGGGGTTCACGAAGGTACTAACCGCTATGAAATTGGTAATGCCGATTTAAGCAACGAGCAGAACCTTCAGACTGATATCTCAATAGAATACAAGAACGAGCACATGGAGTTTTATGTGAACGGATTCTATAATTCCGTGAACGACTTTATTTTCATTCAGTCTAACGGACAGACTATTGAGGAAAATGAAGTTTTTCTATACCAACAACAAGATGCTAAATTATACGGTGGAGAAATAGGACTTCATATTCACCCGCACCCATTAGATTGGCTACATATTGAAAGTAGCTTTGAAACGGTTACCGGAAAACTAAAAGATGATACCTATTTGCCTTTAATCCCCGCGAATTCGCTTACCAATACTTTACGAACAGAATTTACAAAAACAAATAACCGGCTAGAAAGCAGCTATGCATTTATCACCTTAAAATCAGTGTTTAAACAGAATAATATAAGTGGATTTGAACTAGCTTCGGATGGATACAACCTACTAAATATAGGGCTTGGAGGAACAACTTTATTGTTTAATCATCCTATAGACATTCGTTTAAGCGGAAACAACATCCTTAATACGGATTATATTTCGCACTTATCTAGGTTAAAAGGCGATGGCATATCTAATATTGGTAGGAATATCAATTTAGGGGTGAGCATTCCTCTTTAAAATTAAACTCACCTACTACTAAGCCGCAAGTCAACTAGAAAAACTACTATTTGCTTGCGGTTTTATTTTTTTCCTTAAAATGAAAACCATGAACAAGTTGGCCAAAAAATCCTTTAGGCATTTTATCATCACCTTCGTAACCTAATGGGACCAAACCACTGTCTTCGGGGATATAGTCGGTTTTAAAAATATAATCCCAGAGACTTAAGCTAATACCGTAATTTACACCATTCTTCTTTCCTTCCGGAAGCTCATAAGCATGGTGGTACAAATGCATGACCGGGTTATTGAAAATATACTTTAACGGGCCCCAAGTTAGTTTAATGTTCGAATGATTAAGATGCCCTATTGCTATAGCAAAAAAATGAACGATATAAGCCTGCTCAGGCTCAAACCCTCCCAATACCATTACCGCAAAAGTTTTAAGAGGTTTGTAAAATAAATTCTCCATCCAATGGTAACGCATATGGGCTGCAAAACCCATTTCTTTTACACTATGATGAACCTTATGAAACTCCCATAAAAAAGCATACCTATGAAGCAGCATATGAGTAAACCATTGCACAAAATCCAGCAGCACAAAAAAGACTGTTAACTGCAAGATTGGAGGCCATTCATGCAGGTTAATAAGCGCTAAAGCATCAGATGGCATTCCAATGTCTAAAAACATCAATTCCAATAACTTATAAAATCCACTTATTGCAATTACGAAAAGGAAGAAATTGAAAAATATATAAAATGCATCCAACCAAAAATCTCTTCTAAATACCGCCTGATTTTTCCGCCATGGAAAAGCAATTTCCAGAATCCATACCAATGCCGAGAGTACTATAATACCCCAGAAATAATTGGTATACCAAGGAACATCAAACAGGATAGATTTCCATGTCCAATTAAGAGTTCCCAATAGGGAATCTAGAAATGCATCAAAGTATTTTTCCATTGTTAAATAAGCTTTTGCATAATATAGGTCGGAAAAGAATGCTTAATCTTTCAATTCGTACCAATCAATATCTGTAAGAACCGTTCTTCTACCCTTCTTTTGAGGCGGATAATTCGTAACCAGATAATCTATGATAATATCTTCATTTTCTCCTAAGTCCCATAAATTTTGGGTTTCCTGCATCCATTTGATGGTTGCTTTCCAGCGTTCTTTGTTCATTCGGTTCTGGATGACCAGCTTGGCCGAATGACAATTGGTGCAATTTTGAACGATCTCCATCATTCCAGGACCTTCAACGAAACCGGTACGCACGTGAATGCCGTTTTCAATTTTATCAAAATCATCTTCTTCAACTGGTACGGTAACTATTTCTGAATCAGGCTCAGAACCCTTAAAAATTGATATATCTGGGTTTTTTATCAGATACACTAATGCAACGACAAAAACGCCAATACTAGCGCAAACGATAACAAGCACCTTATAAAAACTCCGAAAATCCTTTTTTAGTTTATCATGATTTTGCTTTTCCATCTATGCGATTTTTACAGCTATTCTATGACAAGCATTGTTTAAGTATCCTTTTGGGTTCCAACCGGGAAGCAACATAGGTTGAGCAACACCATTAGAATCAGTAGCCTTTGCCCAAACTTCATAATACCCTTCTTGCGGAAAATCTACCTCTGCAGAAAAATGTTGCCATGCCAAACGGTTCGCAGGTTTATCTAGCACGCATGTTTTCCAAGTAGCTCCAAAATCTATGGAATACTCCATTTTAGCAACCTGTAACTCACCGGCCCAAGCATGTCCTCTAACAGTTAATGTTTTTCCTTTAGAAATGGTAGCACCAGATTTTGGATAGGTAATTAATGATTTTACTGGCATCGATTCAATGATGCACATATCCTCATCAGCTACTTTAGCACCTGGAGCAACAGGCTTACAAGGCATGCGATAGGCAGTACCCGTCATTTTAGTACCGTCATGCACGATATTCCGAACACTTATTCTTTGCAACCATTTACCCGAAACCGAAGCTGGCCACCCTCCAGCAACCACACGAAGTGGATAACCGTGCGCCAAAGGAATATCTTCGCCATTCATTTTAAATGCCAATATAGTTTCATCTTGTAGTGCTTTTGCCATTGGCGCGCCTCGTGAAATGGGTTCTTTTGTAGGGTCTCTACTTAAGTGAATATCTGCTGCGTGATAACCAAAATATACGGCATCATCTTTTATACCTACATCCTCTAGCACATCACGAAGTCTAATACCCGTCCAACTAGCGCAATAAACAGCGCCAATAGTCCATTGGTTTCCTTTAGCTGGCGGATCAAACTCGCTCCTTCCATTACCGCCGCATTCTAAGGTTAATTGGTAGGTGTGTTGTTTAAATTTTGATTTAAGCTCGTCCAAAGTGTAGGTTTTCTTTTGTTTAACAGATTCACCGTCTATGGTAAGCGTCCAGTTCTTTACATCTATCTCTTCTGGTACAAGTCCATTATTACGAATAAAAATATACTTGTTAGGCGTGATGTTATCATCTAACAAATGAGCCTGAGCTTCCATATTCCAAGGCTTGTCGTTCAAAACGACCATTTCCTTGTCTTTGTTGAATAATTTAAAAGGGTCTGGGTCTTGCAGCGCCAATGGAATATAATTCTCTACCATTTTAGAGCCATACACAATATCAGCTCCAACAATACTTGCTAAAGATGCAAGTGCTGCTTTTCCTATGAACTTTCTTCTTTGCATAAAATTTAGGTCTGGGTTACACTCAAAGTTATAGATATTTAGTATACCCCTCTATGCTGGTCCAAAATTTATTTTTTTTTTAAGAATTCAGATTTATACTTGGCTAAAAAAGATTGACCAAAATAATGTTATGAAGGATAAGCCCCTTAATGAACAAAGGTTGAAGTGGTATTAACCAAAACATATATAACCTATTGAAAATTAGATTTATAAAAAAAGGTATTGAATCTATAGGCTTTTATGCTGCTATTTAAAAATTAAAAAAGAAGTGGAATACTGCTGAAAGGCAAATTAAGCATTAACCTCTATTGTTTCCGTTTCTTTAGATTTTTTGAAAACGTAGGTGTACAACCACATAAGCGTAAAAGTAGGTATGACATCTAAACCGGGAATAATCTCCTCTAAAAAAGTAACGATACCAGCACCCTGACCAATTTTACCTTTATACATGCGGGTCATGAGCCAACCGGCTAGCGGCGCCCAAACAATATCCGAAAACTCACCTACAAACGGAATGGCAAATGAAAGCATGCCTATACCATCAAAAAGTAAACTTATGAGTAGTTTTTTATATTTTTCGTCTTTATCTTTTGACATAATGGAAAGTATTTATTCTTATTACTAAAAGCAATAAGAATGCCAAAAAATAATCTAAAAAAAACACCTCTTTAGATGAGGTGTTTTTTTTAGCTCCTACGATAAATCTGAGCTGATCAATTTTAAAAACTCATTCCGAGTTTCAATTTTTTCAAATTGCCCTCTAAATCCAGATGTTGTGGTAACCGAATTCTGTTTTTGCACTCCACGCATCATCATACACATGTGCGATGCCTCTATTACTACAGCTACACCTTTGGGTTTTAAAGTACTATTAATACACTCCAGAATATCGTGTGTAAGACGTTCCTGTACCTGCAAACGACGTGCAAAAACATCTACTACACGTGGAATTTTACTTAAACCTACAATATGCCCGTTTGGAATGTAGGCCACGTGTGCTTTACCAAAGAAAGGTAACATATGATGTTCGCAAAGTGAATACAACTCAATGTTCTTAATGATGACCATATCATCATAATCCTCTTTGAACATGGCACTTTTAAGTATTTCAACAGCATCTTGTTGATAGCCTTGCGTAAGAAAAAGCATAGCTTTGGCTGCTCTTTCGGGTGTTTTTACTAACCCTTCTCGAGTGACATCCTCTCCTATTCCATCTATAATTTTTGAAAAACGGTCTTTGACCTCCGTTGTAATTTCCATATTATATTCTTCAAAATTTTTATAGGGTGCCATAAAGGTTTTTTATTTTGTTTATTGTATGTGTAAAAATAGTAAACAAAAGTATAGCTTTCTATACTAATCTGCCAATTTAATCTTTTTGTATCAAAAACAGCATCTCTACCTATCTGTCTGCAAACATCAATTTTCATTACTTTTACCATTCAATAAAGTTTGGGATTAGTTTTTATAATTGAAATTTACACGGATTAAGAATCAAAATATATGATTAAAGCCAATAATATTAAAAAGTTTTACGGCGATTTAGAAGTTCTAAAAGGTGTAGACCTTCATATAAAAAAAGGAGAAGTTATTTCTATTGTAGGCGCTTCAGGAGCAGGAAAAACAACTTTATTGCAGATATTAGGTACATTAGATATTCAGTCTAACCCTTCTGATAGTAAACTTCTAATTAACGGTACCGAAGTAACAACACTGTCTGATAAAAATTTGGCGAAGTTCAGAAACGAGCATATCGGTTTTATTTTTCAATTTCATCAATTGCTTCCCGAATTTACAGCACTTGAAAACGTTTGTATTCCTGCATTTATAAAAAATACACCTAAAGCTCAGGCTGAAGCAAAAGCAAAGCAACTATTAGATTTTTTAGGGTTGTCCGCACGATATAATCACAAGCCTAACGAACTTTCTGGTGGCGAACAACAACGTGTAGCTGTGGCCCGTGCATTGGTTAACGACCCTTCTATTATTTTTGCGGATGAGCCTAGCGGAAACCTAGATTCCGAAAGTGCCGATAACCTTCATAAACTCTTTTTTGAGCTACGTGATGAATTTGGTCAAACTTTTGTTATCGTAACTCATAACGAGCAGTTGGCGGATATGGCAGACCGGAAATTAACTATGGTAGATGGTTTAATCGTCAATAAACAAGTAGTCCTTGATTCTCCGGAACTCTAATCTATTTTTACTTTAATTTTTATACGGAATGAACCGCACCGAACTGAAGCTGTTTTTGGACGCCAAGGTATTAGAGTATGAGCATCCAAAATTCTTGGAGACGGACCCTATTCAAATTCCCCATAAATTCTCTCGCAAAGAAGATATTGAAATAAGTGCATTTTTAACGGCAACAATTGCCTGGGGCAATCGTAAGAGTATCATTAATAACGCCAATAAGCTAATGGCCCTAATGGGCAATTCGCCTTACGATTACGTCTTAGAATACACTGAGGACAACAATGAAGAGCTATCTGCTTTCGTACACCGAACTTTTAATGGGAAGGATTTAGGCTACTTTATAAAAAGTCTTCAGAATATCTATATAAATCACGGCGGATTAGAAGCCGTTTTTGCTAAGCACGCTGCAGGACAAAACATGCAAATTGCTATTTCCGGCTTTAAGAAAATATTCTTTGAACTACCACACCCTTCACGTACCCAGAAACATGTTAGTGACCCTTTGAAAGGTTCTGCTGCCAAACGTATCAATATGTTTTTACGATGGATGGTACGCCCGAACACAACTTCAGTAGATTTTGGGATATGGAAAACTATTACTCCCAGTCAACTATCATGTCCTTTAGATGTTCATTCTGGAAATGTAGGCAGGAAATTGAAGCTACTTACCCGTAAACAAAACGATGCCAAAGCTCTTGCTGAACTAGATAAAAACTTACGAAAATTGGACCCTATAGACCCTGTTAAATATGACTTCGCTCTTTTTGGTCTAGGTGTTTTTGAGAAGTTTTAAAATAATAATAAGAATACATAAGAACATTAAATACAATGTATTACCTATAAATACCTCTTTTTAAACTCTAAAGGTGTCATCTTTGTTTTTGTTTTGAATATCCGTGAAAAATAGGCATAATCATCATAGCCCAGCAGTTCAGAAACATGAGACAAGGAATTTCCTGAATGCACTATAAGTCGCTTTGCCTCTAAGAGAATATGTTCCTGAATTAATTCCGTTGTGGTCTTTCCCAAAGTACTTTTCGTTACCCGGGTTAAATGCTTTGTAGTAATGTTCAGTTTGTCTGCATAAAAATGAGCCTGCTTTTCAGTTTTATAAAATACTTCAATAGCCCGTTCCAAGTCAGAAAGTATCTTTAGATAAGTAGACGAAAGTGTGTTTTCTGTTATATCAAAAACAGTATAAATTCTACTTAAATCTATGTATACAAGACTAATGAGACTCGCTAATTTTTGTTTTTTATAAACTACATTGGTATGGTACTCTACATTGATTTCATTAAAACGACTAGCTATTTTTTGAAGTTCTATAGTTGATAGATGGAGATTAGGCGGATTCTTATAAGAATAGTAAAAAGGAAGTTGATTAACCTTAACATCAGAAATACTCAACTCAAAGAAAGACTGTGTGTGAAAGAAAATATATCCTTCAGCAGGTGAATCAAAATTCCAGCTATGAGTTTGCCCTGGTTTTAGAAAAAATAAGCTCCCTTCTTTTATAGGGTATGAACTAAAATCTATTTCGTGTGTACCACTCCCCTTTAAGAATAGGACACATAAGTAAAAATCGTGCTTATGAGACTTATGTACAATTGCTTCATTATTCTTTAAATGAGTTGCTAAATCATTACTATAAAACTCAACCGTTGCATTTGCATCCTCAAACTGTTCTATATGTAATATTGGCAAAACCTTCATGAAAGCAAATTATGTCCTAAAAGTACAAAAAGCTGCGATAAGTCTATAAGTGCTCAACATCTTATGTGCTTTAAATTTGCACGGTGATTGAATAACTAGCTAATCGTTATTCGTTTCAAAAGTGAGATTATAAATTCATCAAATTTCAAACTATCTAAAAAAAGAGGATATGAAATTTTTAAAAGGGACAAAGGTTTACAGCATATTTACGGGAACTTGCCCTGTTTGTCAAAACGAAAGCATGTATAAGGAATCTAATCCTTATCAAATTTCTAGTACTTTAAAAATGGAAGAGCGCTGTAGCCACTGTCACACAAAGTACAAAATAGAACCTTCTTTCTTTTATGGAGCAATGTATGTTAGTTACCCAGTGGGTCTCTTTTTTGCAAGTATCGCCCTATTTCTTTGTTTTTTTATTCTTCATCTGAGTCTTTTAACCACATTTCTGGTTATTGTAGTAGAAATGATTTTGGTACTACCTATAATTCTACGTTTATCTAGAAATATTTGGATTAACTTCTTTCTACATTACAAACGACCTCTTAAAAGTGAACAGAAGGCTTAATTACAGCCTTAAAGACTAAGACGCAATAAGTTCGTCTAAAATTTGCCTGAATTTTTTAGCATTCCAATCCGTAGAACCTGTCTCCTTTATGACAATTTTTCCGCTTTTATCTATGATAAAGTTGGTAGGAATGCTCTTTTCATTAAGTTCGTTAGGTGCTTGCATTCTAGGAATATATACCGGTAAAGTATACTGCTTTTTGTTTAAAAACTCCTTCACAACTTCGGGTTCCTCGTTAGTCAACAAAATAAATTGTACCGAATCCCCATAATCATCATATACTTTTTGGATACTAGGCATTTCAGCAATACAAGGTGGACACCACGTAGCCCAATAACTGATAAAACTTACTTTTTCCTTACCTACTTCTATAGATGAGGTTGCACCATCCAAAGTGGTTACCTGATACGAAAATGGTTGTAGTGAGATTTGGTCTTCCTCTTCTAACGCTGAAGGAGAAAAGAATTGCATTTTTAAATTATTCAAAGCAACCTGAATGGGCTTTCTCGTCTGTGGTATAATTAATAGCAGAACGAAGACAAATAGCACACCATCACTGATACTTAATTTTCTTTTTTTCATAGGTAGCAAATGTACTAGCTGCGAAACTAAATGCTGCCTAAAATGACTTTAGTCTAAATTAAGAACAACTTAATTCGTTTCGCTCAATTTCTTAAACTGCTTATATACCCATTGCTTTTCTTGAAGAGAAAACTCTTTATTTTCGAACCAGTCGTGGGCGGCTATTTTTTCGTTTTCAATTTGTGCGGTTCTAATGGCATCTAACGATACCAAATGCCAATGCACTCCTTTGTGACGATTTACAGAATAACCAATGCCTTCAGTTATATAAGATATTTTAGGCTGGTTAATTAGCTTAACTCCGTTTCTTAGAACTGCCAAAGTCTTGGTCAGCTCCACAACTTCTGAAAAAGAATACCTTATAAAATCGTTAAAACCCTCTTGCTTGGTATTATATAATTTGTCTCCTATTTCTAGTTCTTTCATAGCTATAAAAGCATGTAAATTTAATGGCTTTAAATGGTTTACAAAGAATTTGAATGTCAGAAATTATTAACAAATTTTGTAGTGGTAAGTTAGAAGACTGACCTTTAAGTCTCCACACTAAAAGTTCATAATTTTACTCAAACGAAATATGTAAATAAAAAAACCACTGCCTTACGACAGTGGTTTTAAATGAATAAGTTGCTTTTATCTAATTAAAGCCAAACTTTTTTAATCCTTCATGGCTTACTTTTATAGCCTCTAAGGGCTTCATGGTAAATGTTTTATCCTGCTCTACCATATAGTACTTCATACCAGACAGTTTCTTTTGTGCTTGAATTGGCCCAAAATCAATACTACCCGTTCCTACAGGAGCAAACCACCCATCTTCATTCATATCTTTAACATGCCAAATCTTAAATCTTTTTGGATACTTTTTGAAATAAGATACCGGGTCTGCACCAGCTTTTGTCACCCAAAATAAGTCCATTTGAAAGTTAACATATTTTGGATTACAGTTTTCCAACAGATAATCTATAACCACTACTCCGTTTTCATCTTTCTTAAATTCAAAATCATGATTATGATAAAGTAATTTAAGCCCTGCTTTTTTACATTTCTCCCCTAATATATCTAAAATACCTGCAAGGTTTTCTGCGCCTCCTGTCATACCCATTACCATACCTTCTTCTTGAAAGGTAAAAAGACCCATTGGTGGAATAGGAATAACAAAATACTTAAAGCCGGCAGCCTTAACATCCGCAATCATAGCATCTGCATTTTCTAAAGTAACTGAAGCTTGGTGACTACTAATTGGCTTTAAGCCCATTTCTTTTAGCGTTTTTTTAAACTCTATTGGGGTCATTCCGTAAAACTTGCCATTATCATAACCTGCGGCTTCAATATACTTATAACCGGCATCAGCTACAGCTTGCAAAGTAGTTTTGGCATCAGAAGCCATATCATCCCTAAGGGTATATAAAGCTAGTCCTCCATAACTATCTTGGGCATTTACAAATGAGGTTGATATCATTAAAAAACAGACCAGTAGTAATTGAATTTTTTTCATTATTGTTTGAGTTTTGTGTAGTACGCTAAGATACTACATCTCCATAAAAATAAACTGACTGATAATCGTAAAATTTGGGTTGCACATAATTTTAAAATGTGTACTGGACAAAATTCTATGCTGTATAGTTTTAAAAAGGCATTCAAAAAATGTAGTTTTAAACTTTAAATCCATTCGCTATGCAATGTCCATGCAATCCTCAAAAAGATTATACTGATTGCTGTCAAAAAGCCCATAATGATATTCTAAGCGTCAAAACCGCGGAGGCCCTAATGCGATCACGTTATAGCGCTTTTGTATTGGCCAATATAAAGTATCTACAAAAGAGTCACCATAGCACTACCCGACCAAACAAACGAGAAAAACGTAAAATTGAAGCTTGGACTAAATCTGTAAACTGGTTGAAGTTAGAAATTTTAAATTCTACCAAAGAAACCGCAACAGATACTGAAGGGACAGTAGAGTTCAAGGCCTTTTATATCGAAAACGGCCAAATGGGCGTCATTCATGAAAACTCTAATTTCAGTAAAGAAAACGGTCATTGGGTTTATGCTAATGGAGAGCATTCCTCCTAAACAATTAAAACTTTACTAGACTAAACTATTCCCCACCAATAAGATTAAAGGTTCCTTTTGTTAATATTTTATTTTCTATAGTTAGTCCTTCCATTGAGGTCAGCGCGATATTTCCTTTATTGGTATTGCCCACTTGTACCGAAACCGAGTCAAAATAATACCCTTCATCCGTTTCTTCGTTTAACCTTAAGATCGAATGAATGTTTTCTATGGCAACAACTGCAGTTTCAGGTATCGCATTAGCCTCGGATACTTCCGTAATAATTTCGGCCTCTACAAACATCCCCGGCAAGAAATGGGCTTCTTTTTCATTTTTAAGATGTGCATGAATCTTTATTGTCCTATTTTCTTCAATAGAAGTACCTATTAGGTGGACTTCCGCTTTAAAAATATTGGCTGAAGATTCTGGGACTTTAAAATTGATTTCTTGCCCCTTTTTTAATTTCATAATATCCTTTTCGAATACTGATAATTCTAGATGAATATGCTCATTATCTATGATTTCCATTATGGATGTTGCAGGGGAGACATACGTACCCCTAGTCACATCAACCTTTGTTATACTTCCCGAAATAGGTGCATAAATAGTGGCTACGGAACTCATATTTCCATTCTCTACCTGTGCCGGGGAAATATTTAAAAGTGTCAACTGTTTGCGTAGACCATTGTATTGCGCCATAGTGGTTTTATAATTACTTTCTGATTGTAAAAAACTTTTTTGAGAAGTGATGTTTTCTTCCATCATCGTTTTTTGCCTCAAATATTCAGACTTAAGGAATTCTAATTTTCCATTCACCTCCATATAGTCCTGCTGCAATGTAATAAAGTCAGGGTTTTCAATTGTAACCAGCGCTTGGCCCCTGCGTACCTTATCTCCTATCAACAAAGGAACCGTCTTTATGTATCCGCCCATGGTAGCATTTACCTC
This sequence comes from Zobellia nedashkovskayae, assembly GCF_015330125.1. Taxonomy (NCBI): domain Bacteria; kingdom Pseudomonadati; phylum Bacteroidota; class Flavobacteriia; order Flavobacteriales; family Flavobacteriaceae; genus Zobellia; species Zobellia nedashkovskayae. The sequence continues at coordinate 4,140,251 of NZ_JADDXR010000002.1, forward strand.
CGCCCTATTTTCTGGCGGCACATCAATCATTCCACTAGTTTTTACAGTTATGGGAAAAGACATAGATACAATGCTGCCCATGGCCATTTTACTGCGTTCAAATTGTACTTTGGACACAAATATTCTACTATCTGCTGTTTCTTCTTTTTGTGTTTCTACTTTACCATTTTCTGATTGCTTATCGCCACAACTAAAAAAGGTTACAAGTAAGCTTAAGGTTAGTATATTATATATGGTGCGTTGCATAATGCGTATATTAAAGGGTTAGGTAATTTATAGCGATTACTATTTGGTTGTACTGCTCTAACTTGTCTAGATAATCTAGTTTAACCTCATAGGCGCTTTCTAAGCTTTGTATATATTGATAAAAATCTACTTCGCCATTTTTGAAGCTGCCGTTGGCCGTTTTTAAAATTTCGTCCGATAAGGCGGTTCCTTCTTGCTCATAATAATCGAGTGAATTCATCAATTGATCCATTTGCGCTTTGAGTGATACGTACTTGGCATTCAGTTGAATTTCGTACTCATTATATTCTTTGGCGGCTATTTCTTTTGCAAAACCAGCAGCTTTGATTTTAGAAGCCTGTCCACCAAATAATATAGGAATCCTTAGTCCTAATTGATACCCATATAAATCACTATTTAGCCCGGAATTGGTTCCTTGAAAATAATTAAGGCTGATATCTGGCAACAAACGCTGTTTTTCAAAACCATGTTGAAACTTTAATACCGATATCCTATTTTGGTAATAGTCCAATTCTGGATTTTCATGAGAATTTACAGCATTAAAACTCACCTTTAAGACAGGCTCATTCGCTATTTGTAGTGTGTCTTTTGACTGTACTACTTTCAATAAATCAACATAAGCCAATGCTACATTCTGTTGTGCTTCAAGGTATTTTAAACTAATTTGTTTTTGTTTTGAGGTAGCGGTAATTTTTTCCAAATAATTGGTTTCACCCAATTCAAAACGCCTTGCCGCCATATTAGAAAAACTGAAATACAAACTATCTAATGTTTCTAAAACCCGTTGTTTTTCTCTGGCTATTTGATAGGCGAAATAGGCGCTTGTAACTTTTCTTTTTAACCCTTTTTCCCTTATTTCATAGGAACTTCCCGCTAAAGCTAGATTAGCTTTATTGAGTTTCTTCTCTGAAAAATAAACTGTTGGAAACCTAAAGTCTTGCTGTATGCCATACACTCGTAATGGTTCATTGTTTGATGCCAAATTATTCTCATCAAACTCATAATACACATGGGTCTTATCAAAACTAAAAGCACTGTTGACCAGTGCACTAGATTGGTCCACTTCTAACCTATTGGCATTAAGACCTGCATTATTTTCAATAGCCATTGAAATTAAAGTCTCCAGATTCACTGGACTTTTTTGCGCATTGCTATTTATCGTAAAAAGCAGTAATAGCAATGTTAGTCCAGTAAGTTTATTTCCTTTAGCTAATGTCCTTACCTTATTAGGTGAATCAAAATACGAATACAATACTGGCAATACGACCAAGGTTAAAAGTGTTGCGGTAATCAAACCACCTATAACTACCGTGGCCAATGGCCTTTGTACTTCCGCTCCTGCATTTGTTGAAATCGCCATGGGTAAAAACCCAAAAGCAGCTGCCATTGCGGTCAATAAGACAGCTCGCAACCTGTCTTTAGCCCCATGTTTAATCAGCTCATTAATATCATTAAACTGATTTGTTTTTTTAAGCTCTTTAAAATGTTCAATCAATACAATCCCGTTAAGTACCGCTATTCCAAAAAGGGCAATAAAACCAACTCCAGCGGATATGCTAAAAGGCAGGCCACGTATCCATAGCAAAAACACGCCACCTACTGCAGCTAGAGGTATGGCGGAATAAATCATTAATGCTTCTTTAACCGATTTGAATGCAAAATAAAGGAGCACAAAAATCAGCACCAAGGAAATAGGTACTGCGACCATTAACCTAGCTTTTGCACTTTGAAGATTTTCAAACTGGCCGCCATAAGTTATGGAATACCCCACAGGTAAGGTTATATTATCATTAATCAATTGCTGCACATCATTAACCACCGATTGTAAATCCCGGTTGCGCACATTGATACCCACTACAATTCTACGTCTGGTATCATCACGAGATATTTTTGCAGCCCCTTTTTTATAGGTAATATCAGCCAATTCACTTAGTGGAACTTTACCTCCTCTAGGCACGTCTATATAGAAGTTTTTTAGGTTGTCCATATCCTGCCGTAATTTCTCGTCCAGACGTACCACAAGGTCAAAACGTCTTTCGCCCTCAAAAACATTTCCTGCGCTACGGCCTGCAAACCCCATGGAAACTATATCATTCACCTCTTGGATATTCAGGCCATAACGCGCAATTTTAGCTCGATTAAATTTTACGTTCATTTCAGGAAGTCCCGCTATTTTCTCTACCGAAATATCTGCGGCACCGTCCACATTTTTAATTAATGCACCAATTTCATTTCCTTTTTTTGCAAGAATATCAAGATCATCACCAAATATTTTGATGGCAATATCCGCACGAACTCCGGTAATAAGCTCATTAAACCGCATTTCAATAGGTTGTGTGAATTCTACTTCCATTCCCGGGATTATGGATAGCGCTTCTTTGAACAGATCTGCCAATTCATCCTTTGAACTGGCAGAAGTCCACTCGCTTTTGGGTTCTAAAACAATAATAACATCACTCTCTTCCATAGACATGGGATCCGTTGGCACTTCTGCAGCACCAATGCGCGTAACGACCTGTTTTACTTCAGGAAAATTATCTATTAAAATATTCTCTATTTGGGTGGTGATTTCTACAGTATTACTTAAAGAGGTTCCCGTTTTAAGTACAGGCTGAATAACAAAATCGCCCTCATCTAATGTCGGTACAAATTCGCCTCCCATACTAGCGTACAAATACACTGACACCGCCAACAAAAGTCCCGCAATACCCAATACCATTCGTTTGCTATATAAAGCCCAATGAATAATAGGTTCGTACTTGGAGTTCAGCCAATTCATAAAACGTATGGATATATTCTTATCCGATGCCTTAGAAGGCTTCAAAAACAGAGAAGCAGCTACAGGAACATAAGTGAAACATAGCAACATTGCACCTATAAGGGCAAAGCTGAAGGTTAAGGCCATGGGTTTAAACATTTTTCCTTCAACACCAGATAGAGATAGAATAGGGATAAACACAATTAAAATAATCAATTGCCCAAATATGGCAGAGTTCATCATTTTTGAGGCCCCATTTAATGTAATTTTGTCCTTTGCAAACTGTTGATCTGCTTTTGGGAGACCAATTATTTCGTCTTTTTTTTGAGTAATCTGAAAAGCAATGAACTCTACTATAATTACCGCTCCATCTATAATAATTCCAAAATCAATGGCCCCAAGACTCATTAAATTAGCGTCTACTCCAAAAATATACATGAGCGATAAAGCAAAAAGTAAACAAAGTGGAATTACAGAGGCTACCACTAGCCCGGAACGCAAGTTTCCCAATAATAGAACAACAACAAAAATTACAATCAAACATCCTAAAATAAGATTCTCAGATACGGTAAAAGTAGTTTTCGCGATAAGTTCGCTACGGTCCAAAAATGCATTGATGTAGACCCCTTTTGGTAACGATTGTGAAATGGTAGCAACACGTTCATGAACGGCATCAATTACTTTTTTAGAGTTTGCATCTTTTAACATCATTACTTGTCCTAACACTTTTTCGCCCTCTCCGTTCCCAGTTATAGCTCCAAATCTGGTGGCGCTACCAAAACCAACATTCGCAACGTCTTTTATGTATATCGGCAGATTGCCATCATTCTTAATTACAATATCACCAATGTCCTTCAAAGAAGCCACCAAACCCTCCCCTCGAATAAAGTAGGCCTGATTAACTTTCTCGATATAACCGCCACCGGAAATACTATTATTCATTTCAACTGCCTTGAAGACATCTTGGGCGGTGATGTTCATTGCATTTAGTTTTTCAGTATTTATGGCTACCTCATATTGTTTTAAAAATCCACCCCAAGTATTAACTTCAACAACACCGGGAATTCCTGACAGTTGGCGCCTAACCACCCAATCTTGAATAGTACGGAGGTCTTCTGCGTTGTATTCACCTTTGTATTCCGGTTTAACATCAAGAATGTACTGGTAGATTTCTCCCAACCCCGTTGTAATTGGCCCCATTTCCGGCACTCCAAAACCTTCTGGGATTTTCTCTGTGGCCGATTTAATTTTTTCGGCAATAAGCTGGCGAGGTAGATATGTGCCCATCTCGTCATCAAAAACAATGGTTACCACGGATAACCCAAATTTTGATATAGACCTGATTTCTTGCACACCAGGTAAATTTGCCATTTCTAACTCCACAGGATAGGTGATAAACTGCTCAATATCCTGTGTAGACAGATTTCTTGATGTAGTAATGACCTGAACCTGATTGTTTGTTACATCGGGTACGGCACCAATAGGTATTTGTGTTAATGAATACAACCCAAACCCTACAATAAAGGCTGTAAACAATAGAACAATTAACTTGTTCTTTATGCTGAAATTAATAATATATGATAGCATTTTTGCATAAATAATAAACGTTAAACGTCCCAAATTCACCAAGTGGTGAACGGGTTCAAAAAAATGAATACGATTATTTTATGAATGCCGAGGTGGCTGAAGAATACCTTCTGAATGAAGTGATGAAGAAGGTGCTTGATAAAAGAAATTGTGTGACCTGTACTCAGAAATTTCTATAGACTTAATATCCTCTTTTTGAGAATTTAAAACAAAAGCCGTAATGGAACAAATATGGGATTTATGTTGAAATGGTAACTGTTCGTGATTCTCTTTTTCTTCTTGATGCTCTTTATCGTGAGCAGCTTTTAACTCTCCATAATGTTTGGAAATAAATACAAAAACATTATCTCCATACTGTTCGCTATGAAATTGTGCATGCTCTATAAATTCATCTATTTGAGAAACATCATAGAGACTTATTCCAAAGCTGTGCAATAGAATAACAAATGATAGAGATATGGATACTATTTTACTCACAAGTATAAAGATAATGATTAACACTTTTACTTAGTTCTATGAAAATCAATAGTTTGTTAATATAGAATCTGTCTAATTTATTTTTGTGGATACCTGCTAACAAACAACTATTTATGATAATTACAAAATATGAATAAGGTTTAATAATTAAAAATTCACTAACAAAAGAAGACCTTAGTATGCTAATGCCTAAATGGATTGTTTTATTATAGAAAAAAAACATATGAATTTAAAGCTCTTCAAGATTGTTTGTCTTTATTATGTCTTAAATGAGCATTGGTGCATGACTACTTCACCGACAATATAGTACCACATTTGTCATATTAACTGCAATAAAGTCAGCTTTAAACTTATATAAAGTGGTTTTTTATCAAAAAACTGAAAATTATTATAGTACGGAATCATTTTTGCTTATAGCAAGAATATAATCTTTAAACATTTGGTTTATAAGGACTTTCCCTAAGGGTACAGAGAATATTAGTCAATAATTATCGCTGTTAGCATGGGATTGGAAATTAATTTTTAAAAATTAATACTCCTAAATTCGGGTCATTTTAATACTATTTTGTAATTTAAGATTAAGTTTGCAATTATTTAGCGCATCATAGTGGTGTTAAAGTATTATTAATGTATATGTGATACTTGCTATTATTTTTTTGTTTAATTACTTTTATAAAAGATCAAACGTAATATATTTATGGACATTTTAGAAGAAGCATCAAATTTTGAAACTGCCAAAATGAGTCATATGAGTACCAGTGATAGGGTAACGGCTTCGCGTGAAGCAAAAAGACTCATTTTAGAAATCAACGAAATTTACAAAAAGACGCAAGATTCAAATTTAATGGATGTCATGAAGCGGTTAACCGCTAAGAAAAAGAGAATTGATATTCGGTTAAAAGGAAGACCTGACTCAGGACTTTAGCAATGCCGGAAAGTAACAAATTAAATGTTCTTGGAACTGCTTTAGAAGCTTGTTGTACAAATCCCGCTACTGGATATTTTAGAGATGGGTTTTGTACAACTATTCAAGAAGATTCCGGAACGCACATTTTATGTGCCATTGTTACTGAGGATTTTTTAAATTTTACAAAAGGGCGTGGAAATAATCTTTCTACGCCCTTACCTCATTGGAATTTTCCTGGCCTTAAACCTGGCTCCAAATGGTGTCTATGTATTTTTAGGTGGTTAGAAGCTGAACGGGCTGGTAAAGCTCCGTTTGTAGTTCTTGAAGCAACTCACCAAAAAGCTCTGGAATATACTACCTTAAAAATGCTTCGGAAATATGAAGCTCTAGTATAATTACACTAAACATTGCTACTTTTTTGAAGAAATGGAATTAGAGACTATTTCTAGAATAGAGAGCGCGGCTCTTTCTCCGGAAATCATAGCTGCATTTAACGAACCATTTAACTGCGTATCTCCAGCTAAAAATATATTTGTTGTTAATCGTGTTTCAGATGGCAACATGTCATATTGTAAATTGACTAATTTAGGAAGTGCCATTGGTATACTGTACTGTTTTATAAACCTGCACAAATCAATTCCACAATGTTCTTTCAACTCCCTTTTCACCCGCTCAATAAAATCTTCTCCTGTCAAATTTTGATTATCCACTACTGTTACCGATAGTAGTTCTTTATCACCTGTTGTCTTGGTATCCAAATTTGTGTGGTAAAAAATATTATTGATTAGCGTTCCTGCTTCAGGAATAAGACCAATGAGTGATTTTTTAATAACTTTATTTTCTGTTTCAAAATATAAGGTATCACATGATTTCCACTCAGTTGATTGATTTTTTAAATTAGAAATCAAACTACTCGCATCCGTGGCTACTATAGTATAATGACTTTCTAATTTTGTGCTATCCTCTAATATTATTTCCGCATCTTTTACGGATGTTACTTTTGTATTGAATTTGAAGGTGGTGTTTTTTAGATTTTTCGACAGTTGTTTTGGAATTGCTTCAATTCCAGATTTTGGCAAAGCAGCATATCCTTCTCCAAACATTTTGTACACGAACTCAAACATTCTACTGGATGTCTCTAACTTATTTTCAAGAAAAATACCACTAAAGAACGGTGAGAAGAAATCTTCGATCATTTCAGAAGAAAAACCTAATTGTTTCAAATAAGAGAAACTAGATTGCTCTTTATCAGAAAAAATATCTGACAACGTTTTTGTCTTTAATTTACTATTCAGTTTAAGTATTTTGATTTTATCAGAAAGAGTTCCTATTCCGGCTAATAAAGTGGGAAATAATAATGACAAATCTCTTAGCGGGTCGCCTATAGCCATTTGTTCGCCATTTTTAAAAATAGCGGCGCCTGGCAAGAACTTTTGTAAATCTAAAGACTCAAAATCAAGATATTTTTGAGCAGCAGGATATGCCGTAAGTAACACTTGAAAACCATAATCTAATTGATACCCATCTATAATATCTGTTTTCACCCTTCCGCCAACACGATCTGTAGCTTCAATAACGATAGGAAAAAAGCCGTTTTGCTCCAGAACGGTAGCTGCGATTAAACCACTTACTCCCGCACCTATGATGTGAATTTTAAAGTCCTGCTTTTCCATAATTAAATCATTTACTAAAATAGAACAATCTTCTATTGGACTAATTTAATAGTTTCTATTTTTGTTTAACAATTAACTTGTAAAAATAAACAAAAAATACTTTTATCTTTATCTCAAAGGTAAAATACAAATAGTGGATACTTATACTATATATGAATAAAACAGCCATTACACGTTGTGAACATTTTAATGCAGCTCATAGATTGCATAACACAAACTGGAGCGATGAAAAAAACCTCGAGATTTTTGGTAAGTGTAACAATTCCAACTATCACGGACACAATTATGACCTAGAGGTTAAGGTTATTGGTTTTTGCGACCCCAATACGGGTTATGTCATTGATACAAAAATTCTTTCTGCCCTTATTAAAAATAAAGTATTGGACAGATTTGACCATAAAAACCTAAACTTAGATACTAAGGAATTTGAAAGTTTAAATCCTACCGCGGAAAATATAGCAATGGTAATTTATGACATTCTTAAGGCGGAGTTAGATGAAGGTCTAGAATTACTAATAAAGTTATATGAAACGCCAAGAAACTTTGTGGAATACCCTTATTCGTAAATTATCTTAATTGAAAATAAGTTGAAAGAGATTTGAACCACAAGTGCTATTATAAAATTACAGCAACTTTCTAATACTAATAAAGACAATAATCATTAGGGAGTACCACAGGAAAAACGGTACAATATATTCTTTAAACCCTGTTACCAAAAGTAAACTTATGGTTAGAAGCTGAAAACCAAGCCCAAAAGTTGACAAAGCTGTCATTAGTAAACTGGGTAGTCGTTTACCACTTGAAGCATTTGAATCTAGGGTGTAAATAATTTTATCAAAAACGCCATAAAGCGCTTTATAAAATCCAAAGAGAATATTTACATTCTTTTGCTTCTCTCCCTTTAAAGCGGTTGGAGAATCATATTCAAAAACTCTACTTGTTGTATCACCATTTACACTATTTCTTAAAATAACATAATAGTAATTATATAAAGTACCTTGTAATTGAATCCCTAAGAATGCAAAAAAGCTATGTAATAAATTAGCTTCTGTTGTATACCAAAGTGCTGCAAAAATAAATACGTTTAAAACTATATCTGCAACAGAATCAAGATAACGACCTGTATATGACGGTGTTTTTTTTACTCTTGCCAATTCCCCATCGGCAGCATCCAATATTGATTTGAGTATCAAAAAAAAAGCTGCGGCCCAGTAATAACCAAATAGAATACAAACAACAGCTATTAAACCGGAAATTATAAACCATATCGTTACATCAATTGGCGTATATGAAGTTTCCTTAAGCGAATTAGCTAGAAGTCTTGCTATAGGCCTTCCGTAATCAGAAAGGTCTATGAATTTATGCTCTTTTGGTAACTTGGACATGCTACTTTCTAATTCTGAAATTTTGAGTCTAGCACCAAAAATCAATCAGAATATAAATTTATTTAAGTAATTCGTAAATGTACAATAGCCTCATGGATAAAGCCTAGCTTTAGTAGTTAATTTTGTTTATCATTTTACATCATTATTTAAACGAAATTGTAACTTTGTTTATCATCTAGTCAGATATTTCCATTTATTAAAATTTAGTTATGAAAACAACTGATAAAGCAAAACTATCACCAAGTACTTCCTCTGATACAAAAAAGCAGTCTGTCTATGATTTAGCTATCAATACTTTAGATGGTAAACCTATATCTCTTTTAGATTATAAGGGGAAGAAAATACTTTTTGTAAATGTTGCTTCTGAATGTGGGTTTACAAAACAATATAAAGAGTTACAAACTTTAAGTGATACTTACAATGAGAATCTTGTTGTTATTGGCTCTCCTTGCAACCAATTTGGTCAACAAGAACCTGGTGATGCTTCGCAGATTCAAGAGTTTTGCGAATTGAATTTTGGTGTCAAATTTTTACTCACCGAAAAGATTAATGTAAAAGGAAACAAACAACACCCATTGTATAAGTGGCTTACCTCCAAAGAATTAAACGGCAAAAAAAGTTCTAGTGTAAAATGGAATTTTCAAAAATATCTGATAGATGATAAAGGGAATTTAATTGATTATTATTTTTCAATCACTAAACCTATGAGTTCTAAAATCACCAAACATTTATAATGTCAATAGCTATCATTAGACTTCTATTAGATTTTGGACTAGTTGTTTTAATTTGGATAATTCAGCGTATTGTCTACCCGAGCTTTCTTCATTATAAAACTCAAAATCTAATTATTTGGCATAACGTGTACACTTCTCGTTTTAGCACCATAGTCATACCATTAATGCTTGGCCAACTTGCTATTTCCATCTATCAAGTTATTGTAGTGACTAATTTATATACCATCATAAGCCTTGTATGTATAGTTCTTATATGGGCATCCACTTTCTCGCAATTTGTACCTATACATTCTCAAATTTCAAAAGGAATAATTAATGAAAAACTATTGATTTCGCTAGTTAAAAAAAATTGGATTCGAACTATATTATGGACACTACTATTTCTATTTAGCTTTACTTATTGTGTTATTTAGATTTTATAGAATAACTCTTACTTTAACACGATAGAACCAATTTCTAGTTTAAAATTTTCCGCTTTTTTATTACCGATTAAGAAAGCAACTTCTTGAATACTATTGCCATCATAATTTGGAATATCTAGCTTACGACCTCTAAAAGTAGGATACATATCTACTAGAAGTAACTCTATAACTTCCCAATCTTCTGATGTATTGAAGTATGAAACATAAGAATGATTATCTGATACTTTCTTTTTTAATCTAAACTGATATTTTTTTCCATCACCTCTTACATTCAAAACAATCTTTGAATACGGTTTTGTAACTATGTCATTGAAACGGTGTTTTAGAGTAGAAAAACCCCCATTATTCTCTAATGAAACGTGCCCTTCAAAACTGACGTTGCCTTCGTTATTTAAATGGACGGTTCCAGATGACCTTCCTCCCATAACCACATCGTCTATCACTTTCCAATCGCTAATATAATTTACTGCATTAGAATCAAAAATAGTATGGGGTTGTATTGTCATTATAAATATGAATAATAAATGAATCTTTAGTTAATTTACAAAGTCGATAAATAAGCTTGCCCATTTTCTAAATGCCGCTGTTGTTTCTCAGCAGGCATCTTATCAAACATTCGCACAAGCATTCCTAAACGCGGGTTTGATAAAAAGAAATCGCGATGTACATGCATAAAACGCCAGAAGAGCCCGTCCCAAGTGTCTTGCCACTCCCCTTTTTTATAGTTACTCATTTTAAACAAATAATTACTTCCACTAATATAGGGTTTGGTAGCCATAAGTCCACCATCTGCAAATTGACTCATTCCATAGATATTAGAGACCATAACCCAGTCATAAGCATCTATAAAAAGTTCCATAAACCAGGTATAGACTTCATCTGGATCAAACTCGCACAGCATCATAAAATTACCCAAAATCATTAGACGTTCTATGTGGTTACAATATCCTGTTTGTAATACTTTTTTAATGGTTTGATCAATTGGAGGAATACCTGTTGTTCCATCATAAAAAGAAGACGGTATTTTTCTTTTAAATTTCCAAAAATTTGTTGTGCGCTCTTCACTACCTCTAGATTCATAAATGCCTCTCATAAATTCTCTCCAACCTATGATTTGCCGGACGAAACCTTCGGTAGAATTAATGGGCACCTTGTTTTCTTCCGCATACAATAAACAAGCTTCGATAATTTCTTTAGGTGTTATTAAACCTACATTAAGCATGGGCGTTAAAACGCTGTGATTTAAAATGGAGTTTTCAGCGACCACTGCATCTTCATAAATTCCGAACTCCATAAAGCGCTGCTCAAAAAATTGATGCAACCACATTTGAGTTGTTTCAAAACTTGTAGGATATAGGGACTGTTTTGTTAGAATTCCTAAATGATCAGAAAAATGCTTTTCTACATAGGTTATAGCTTCCTCATAATAGATATCTACATCTGGAAATTGAATGGAAGGAGGCGTTTTCTTAGCAGGATATTTCTTTCTATTTTCCGCATCAAAAGTCCATTTTCCTCCTGTTGGCTCACCATCAGCATCTATTAAAATACTTCGCTTTTTACGCTGCTCGGTGTAAAAGGTCGTTTGATGGTATTTCTTTTTATCCGTTCTAAAAAAAGTCGCTAAATCTTCTTTTGTATTTAAAAATAAAGGTGAGCTGAATACCGTTGTTGAAATATCATTTTCTAAACAGCCTTTTTCTATTCGCTTTTGCAGCCAATTATCTGTTGGGTCTATATAGTTAATATGTTCAATTCCCTTAAGCTTTAACGCTGGGATAAGCTCTCTAATATCAGAAGTAACATCAATCGCTTCAACATAAGATACTTCAAGATGTCTGTCTTCCCTTAAAAAACTGGCATACCGCTGCATTGTAGCTCTATGAAAAGCTATTTTTTGCTTGTGAAAAGGGTACTGCTTAAAGAATAAATATTCTTCAATAATATATATTGGAGCATCCACTTCAAAAAGTGGTGACTCTTTAAATAATTGATGTGGAAATATTAAGTTGATACTTTTCATTTGTTCCTTCTACAACGTTCACTACAATATTTTACGGTGTCCCAGTTTTTCTCCCATTTTTTAACGCCATATAAATGGTCGCTGACAAACAACGCATATTTTCTCAGGAAGATGTTGTTTTTTCATTACTCAAATTCAGGTATTTCATTTAACCTAGCATAAGGATGGTTTTCTATCTTTTTTAAGGTATAGTAGCTATTTAAACCTGAAATACCCACGGCTTTGGTTATTTCTAAATCAATACCACCGTCTATCATAGCATCGTCCGGCAATATCAAATGTTCAATCTCGCCAATAATCAGAGCCGTACCGTTGTGCTTAATATCAATAGCTTCTATAAAACGCATTCCTATTTTAAAACTGCTTTCTTCAACAAAGGGAGCTTTAAAATTAGCTATATATTCTTCAGTAAGTTTACATTGTTCAAATTCAGAAATACCAATATCAAATTTTACCGAGGTATAATGCGCATTTTTTATAAATTCTGGGTGAACATGATTAATGGTATAAATCCCGCTTTCAAAAATATTACGATACGTATGTCCCACTTCGGCCGTTCTTGGTCTAGCGACAAAGCCTAAAAGCGCTGGATCGCTGCCTAAATGAACCACAGAACTAAAAATAGCCAGATTAGTCCGGCCTTTATCATTTATAGTACCTATAAGATTCGCCGGCTTAATTCCCGTAACCGAATTAACTATTTTAAGCTTACTAATACGGTCTAGTTTTGCTATATCTTCTTTAGTATACATCATATAATTATCTATGGAAATGGGTACTTAATAGGTAAGCTGCTTTTTACATTTTTTCCAGAAAGCAAAGAAAGACGGATAATATCCTTTTACATCAAACATCCATTCTCTTGGTTCTTCAAAACCTTCATAATGTTTATTTAAAGGATGTTCTTTGTAATAGACGTCAGTAGTGTCATAATCAGAAATAAGCTCATGAAACTCACCTACATAAACCTGTATTTCCTCTATATTTTCGGTAGAAATAGTAAATATAAAATCAAGTGTTTTTTGGGATATAGGATAGCTTTCAAAATGTGAAGGTTCTAATAGCAATATTCTATTTGCAGCAGTATCTTTTTTCCATAATGGGTCTAGGTTATAGAAGTTATAGATACAAGTGGAAAGGTTTTTATTAATAGTAATTGTTTGCTTCTTTGGTAAGGACGTTTGTAAAGCCATTCCTGAAGTTTCTTTTAACACTTCAGGAATTTCTAATCCGCTAAAAACTTCATAAGGCACATCTAAAAACGTATTTCTTTGTTGTGTTAAGCTGTATTTATTGATGTTTTCCTGATTGGCAACATATTTCTTATTTGCGTTTGCTCCAGCAACCCATTGCCAACTTAACGCATTACTAGCCCAATCTGCATCTAGTAAATGATAATACATCCATTGTGCAGGAACCTTCCAATGACTTTGGGCTACATTACACGCTATAGATGCAATATACATTCTTAGGTGATTGTGCAAATACCCCTCATCGTAAAATTTCTTAATAGAATTATCAATAGCATTAATACCCGTATCTGCTTCTACAATAGCTTTTGAAATTGAATGATTGGAAACTGGTGTTTGCTGATTTTTTAAATCCGAATTAATAGCATCTCCTTTATCAATCCATACTTGTTGCCAGTAATCTCGCCAAGCCAATTCTTGAATGAATTTTTCAATTTGTGCAGGTTGATAACCACGCTTTAAAATTTCAGAAAGAATAAATTTTGTTGAAATAATTCCTCTAGAAATATAGGGAGATAAATAGGTGACTGAACCATTTACAAAATTTCTAGTTTTACCATACTTAACAGGATCAATATTACGAACACGCTGAAGAATTTCAGGATATGATGTTGGGAAAATAGAATCTTGATCTTCAAATAATTCCATTTATCGTTTGCTTATTTTATTCCCCGAAATAGCTCTTTGTCGAGAAGATTTAAATCGTGTTATGTCAGAACTGCGTTTCTTTAAATGCTTCTGGCTAACGCCGCTATTAACGCGTTTACGCCATCGCTTAAAACTAGATTCTTTAAGGTTGCCGCGCATAACTTTAATAACTTCCTTCTCCGGTAAACCAAACTGAAACAGAATAGCTTCAAAAGGTGTTCTGTCCTCCCAAGCCATTTCTATTATACGGTCTAATTCTCTTTCTGTAAATTGTTTTGTTTCTGTTGTCATACTAAAACTAGATTTTTTCCCAGATTTGGTCTGCATTCAAATAAAAGCTTCCTAATGCATTAAATCTACATTCTTCTGGTGCTATTATGGAAAGAAAAGATTCTCCATTTTCCCTCTTGTATAAATGATATATTTTACCAATAATAGGTTCAAAATTGAATTTTGCATTATAAATGAGTTTGTTGAATTCAAACTCTTGCATCATTTTATCATACTCGGCTTTTAACTCAACATATCTGGCTTCAATCTTATGATTTACTTTACTTATACTTCTGTTCTTCCAGGCAATTGTATCTGTAATCGTAATTACCGGAGCCCCAACAGACGTTGCATAAGGCTTGAGAGCCGCATCGTATTTTTTTGTTTCCAGATCGAAAACTACATTATCAGGTTTTTTATCTTCTACCATTGGTATAAAAATGTATTAGCTCAACTTTTCTAGTTGCTTCATTATTTCTTCCGCTTCATAGATTTTCTGATCACTCATTTTCCTGTTGGTGGTCGACAAGCTATGAGCTTCTTTTAAAAGATTTTCATATTGATCCTGAAGTTTAACTTTCTCTGATTTCTTTTTAAATAATCCGAACATATTTATTTCAACTTTATAAGTTCTTAAAAATAGAATGTAAGAACCATGACATAAAGATACAAAATGTTTAACTATTTTTAAATTAAGTTAAACGAAATTTAATTATATGTTGAATTGTAAATTTAGCTACCTAATGAATCCTAAAGGATAGTTTTAATATGTAAAACCCTGGAAGTATAATTTTGCTGATAAGATTTAATATACGGCAACCATGTAAGGAGCAGATTGCACATTAGCTCCTATCATCTTTATCTGAAATCAAAACGATTTCTAATAATTAGATTTCAATGATATCTTTAAAACCGAGAAGAATAAAAAACCCTGTAAATCAATGATTTACAGGGTTACTACGCCTTATACAGGACTTTCTGCGGAGAAAGAGGGATTCGAACCCCCGGAGGTGTGACCCTCAACAGTTTTCAAGACTGCCGCATTCGACCACTCTGCCATTTCTCCTGAGTGCCTTATCAGGTATTCCCTGAATGCGGGTGCAAATATAGGAACCTTTTTCAATTCCGCAAGGGTCTTTCTAATTTTTATTTTTGGTTCAATATTAATGCTGCCTTAATCATTATCTAACCATAAACTTACGCGACTGAGTCCAATTTGCCCCTTTTACTTGTAAAATATAAACACCACTTCCCAAATCGTCAGTACTTAACTGCTCAAAAGATTGTTTACTACCCATAATTTTAGACCATGATCGGACCAAACTACCGTCTAAGCTGTATATGCTTAATGTAACATTTTCTTCTTCTTCGCTGTCACCTAGCAAAATATCGGCTGTCAATGTTTGAGACCTATCTATTGGATTTGGGAAGAGCAAAATATTATTTCCAGAATTTTTGAAATTTATTTCAACTTGGTTTGAATACACCCTTTCGCCATCACCCGTAACGGCTACAATTCGATAAATCGAGTTTCCGATTATCGGGTGATAATCTGAATCACTATAGCCATTCTTCCCAGCCACTCTTGAACCCGGCTGATCAGTAACCATGCTGAAATCATCACCGTTCACTGATTTTTCTATAATGAAGGTTTCTATTTCTATGTCATTCGTAGCGGTCCATTCAATGTTTACAACATGTGATTTTTTATCCACCGAAACGCCATCAAAATAAAAATTACTTGGTAGCTCACTCAACTTCAAAGCTTCGGTATTTGGACTTTCTTCAAAGGTTTTACCCATAAGTGCGCCTGCCGAACTGAATATCATATAATGTATATCTTCAGTAGTATGCTCCGTTTCTATATCACCACACTTCTCCTCTTCCAGAAATACGGAGACGTTACTCCCCGTTAGTTCTTTATATCGCATCGTAGCGGCATTACCCCCGTATTCAGACCCAAGCCCTCCTATGAATATAGCGTTATCATCATAATTTTGTTCAAAGTCAATAGTATGCCAATTGTGGTCAACCTCTCGCCCGGTATTTGCCAGTTCAAAAGCAAAATTTTCATCGGAAAATATACCGGGTTCTACTGCTAGCCAGCTTATTATTTCCGGTGAATGCCCTCCAACCGAACTATCCTGTTCTTTTAATTTCATACGAAGTTGGGATGTATTTGAATATCGCTCATCAAAAAATACAGTTACAGCCTCTACCTCGTTTTCAGTTACACATTGACCGAAAACCAATGGTTTCTCCCCAAAAGAGCGATTAAATTGCTGTGTATACCACTGGTGATCTCTGCCTTCTACGTTTCCAGCTTGTAATAATTTACCATTGGCAAGTTCATGTACTCCTGCTTCTACAACAATATAAGGTATCGTTTCTGTTAAATGGCTTTCATCCCAACACTCCCATTCATCAATTCGTACTTTAAAACTAGACCTCGTAACATCTTTTACCCGCACTGTTGCTTGGTTGGTTCCTTCGTAAGTAGGACCGCCCGCTATAACCACTGGATTCTTGTACGTTTTATTTAAACTAACGCTAACCCAGTTGTGATTGGTGTTTACAGTTCCAGTTTCGCCAATATCGGTTAAGCCTACTCCAACGCTTACGGGCTCCAATTTCCATTGTTGGTTTTCCGAATTACTTGGTGACCACATTGTTGCTGCCCTTCCGTTTTTATTAATTCCTTTTGAAATATAAAGTGCGAGACCATTATAAGCACTAACTATTCGTAAGTTTTCACCTTCAATATCTTCAAAATACCACAATTGATGCTGACTACCATCCCAAACCTCTTGAATCACATTCGACCCACGTTCAGACTTTAAATCACGAAGAGACAGTACCATATCGGAATGCATTGCTTTAATACGATATTTATTTCCTCCCATTTGTTCTACATACCATTTAGCATTATCACCAGAATCCGAAATACTATTTACTGCTCTTGCATCAGTTAAAAGCGAAGCATTCTCGATGGTTAGGTATTTTTTTCTGTCTCCCATTTTAAAAGTATACCATCCATCTTCTACAGTCATAGGGCCATCAACATCTAGTCCATCTATCCATCCAATCAATGTCTGTAGATAGTCTTCATCCAACATATTTCGCCCTATAGGGGGCATGCGATTATCCGAGGTGCTGGCGTCTCGTACATACAAAACAGAGTTTAAAATATCTTTTGGTTTTACAATTTTACTTCCTTGAATAGAGGCGTGACTCTCCACATCCGCATTAATCATAGATTGATCATAAAGCGCCGTCATAGCTCGGCCATCAAACGCACCCTCCACACCATTTGGACGATGACAGTAAGCACAGTTTGCATCCATATACGACCGGATCTTCATTTCATCACTTGTGTTTTCAGAGTTAATATGAGCTGATGCCGGCAGCTTTGTATGAGAAGCTATATCTTCGGTAAACATATTTAAATGACTCCAAGTTTGTAATTGATTACCTGTAATTCCTGTGGAGGGATAGGTAAAATCTCTGTTGAGTTGCCGTGTTTTTAAACCCAGTGAATATCCTGCGACGCTATTATGACATTGCATACACTGATCTCGAGTAGGAAAATCCCAAGTTTGCTCCTCTACCGATCCGTCACTTTTCTTAACCTGATAATTCTGTGAAACAGACGCATCATACCCCACAAGAAAGGCATCCGTTTGCTCATCGTTCCATTTATAGGTAACCGCGTAGGCATCGTTATCATTGGTAAAAACTAAAAAACGAGTTTCCAATTTTATAACTTTAGAAAGTTCATTTTCATCCACGGGAAGATCAAACTGCTTTATAACCACCGTACCTGCAGGAAATGACCAATTCTCTTCATTCTGAAAAACAATCTGCTCTTCTGAAGTATTATGTGCTCCATCATTAGGCAAGGCGATCCATCTTCGTTTTTCCGCCCCATCTGACCATAAAGGTGAGTTAACGTCATAAGGAACAATTCCATCAACAGTTGCCAAAGTCTGCATATTGGTAAACACGTTCAAGTCTGAAAGTTTTGAAGGAGGGTCGGGCACAGCCACCGTACGCACCACTTTTTGAATGACACCACCATCTTGTGCCGTACCGAACAAATCAAGAATGTACATATGACCATCTGAATCTATAAAAAATGAGGAAATACCATCCTTGTTACCTTCGCCGTCTACGGGAACGCTCAAAAGGTAATCTACGTTACCCATATTTTCACCTATTTTGGAAAGGGTCCAAACGGTTTGGGTCTCATGATCACCAAATACATATTTCCCAATCAATTCAGGATATCGATTCCCTCGGTACACCATTCCTCCAATAATTGCTCTTCCGGTAGTTCTATCATAGGCATGAATAGGTGGCCTATCATTACCAATAAGCGAATCTGGCATAACAGCAGGTCCGTCTTTATCGCCCTCACGATAGGGCCATTGTAAGTTGTCACCTTTTCTAACTAAGCTAATTTCTTCTTTAGCACCTTGTCCAACATCACCAACCCATATATCACCAGTTGGTGGGTCAATGCTAATTCTGTGAGGACTTCGAGTACCGATTGCATAAAATTCTTCTAGGTTAGAGCCACTAGTATCTACCCAAGGATTGTCATTAGGAATATAGTAGCCTTGGGTAAAGGAATCTGGCCATCCGTTGGGTGGGATGCCCGCATTAAGAGGTTGTCTCCGTATAGGATGACTAATTTTACCGCCCCTTTTATCAACATCAATACGTAAAATTCCACCAAACAGGAATTTGTCAATTTGTTGTGTTACTTTATAACTGTCATTAGCGTCCCCTTCATCACCAACTCCAAGATATAAAAACCCATCTTCAGGACCGAAAAACATATCTCCCCCATTGTGATAGTCGCTCCGATCATATATGTTGATAAGAACCTCTTCACTAGAGGGGTTAATTGCATTTGCACCTATCGGAAGGTTAAATCGGGAAAGACGCATATACCCATTAACCGTTGCTCCAATTCTGTCAGTACCCTGAACAGGAGTGTACCGGTAAAAGGCATATATATACTCAGCATTGGGAGAGCCTCTGCGGCCATATTCTGGATGCAGCACCAAGCTCAACATTCCACCATCTGTATTGGTTACAACATTATCAGAGATATCAAGAAGTAACTGTTTAGAAATGGTTCCAGCATTGTTAGCAATTTTCCAAATATGACCCTGCAAGCCTAGAATCAAAAATTCTTTACCCCCAGGAAGCTCCTCCATATCTACCGGGTCTACAAAAGTTAAATTTGGAAAAGCATTTTCTACACTATAATTGGCATTCACATCTTCTGTTCCTGTAGGAGTTGAAGAAGGAAAAGTCCCATTAAGAAAGGCACCCAATGGCTCGGCATTTTCAAGTCCGGGGCCATAAAGATATGGTATAAAGGAAAAGGTCAAAAAGACGGTAATAACAAGGCATACCGCGCCCGTCTTTTTTCGATAATTTAATTTCATAGTGTTCTAAATCCTATTATTTAAACTAATCTCAAAATCGATGAAAGGGTTGAAATGAACGCTTAAAATCAGATAAAATCGATGAAAAGCACTCTACTTTAAGACAATGATACAACATAAATTTATCTTCTCTTTCTATATAAGCTACTTCATTTTCATTAAATTGGCCACCATGCAACAACCTCTTGTTAGTATTCTTATTCCTTTTAAAAATACAGAAGCCTTTCTTAATCAATGTCTTGATTCTATTATAGAACAAAAATATATAAACTGGCAAGTTCTTGCAGTTAATGACGAAAGTTCTGACGGCAGTCTTAATTTGGTGAAATCATATGCCAAAAATGACGCACGTATTCACTTATTTGATAATGAAGGAAATGGTATTATAGAAGCCTTACGAACCGCATATAAACAAAGTAAAGGGCAATTCATTACTCGAATGGATTCTGACGATATTATGACAGCAGAAAAACTGGAAATTATGGTGGAATCGCTTTTGGAGAATGGAAAAGGTCACTTGGCGGTTGGACAAGTACGTTATTTTTCTCATCGAGGCATTAGTAATGGTTATGAGCGCTATGAAAAATGGCTAAATCATCTAACCGAATCTGGCGACAACTATTCTGAAATATATAAAGAGTGTGTTATTCCTTCCCCTTGCTGGATGGTCTTTCGCGAAGATTTAGACCGCTGTGGTGCTTTTGCTCCAGATTTATATCCAGAAGATTATGACCTTGCTTTTCGTTTTTATCAAAACGGACTTAAATGTATTCCCTGTAGTAAACTCCTGCATTTGTGGCGCGATTATGATACCAGAACCTCTAGAACTAGTGAGCATTATGCCCAAAACTATTTTCTAGACATTAAACTTCGCTATTTCTTAAAACTAAATTACAATCCCACTAGACCTTTAACTGTTTGGGGCGCGGGTACTAAAGGAAAAGAAATTGCAAAAATATTGCAAGAGCAGAATATAGGTTTTTATTGGGTCTGCGATAATCCAAAGAAAATTGGAAAGCATATTTACAACAAAGAAATGTTTCACTTCAGTAAACTAAAGGAACTACCTAATGCACAAAGTATTATTAGTGTGGCTAATGAAAGCGCACAAGTTAATATTAAAAAGTTTTTCTCAGCTATCAATAAAAAGCCAATGGAAGACTATTTCTTTTTCTGCTAAAAACTTAGTATCAACCCTTATGTCTCTTTTTTTTGAGTCAGATAAAATATCTTTTTGCCTACTGTAGCAATAAAGGACTAAATGTCTATCTTTGATAATTCAATACAGGAAATGCAGTTTAAATATCCAGAACTCTTTTGGGCCCTTTTTCTTCTCCTGATTCCCATTTTCATTCATTTATTCCAATTACGTCGTTTTAAGAAAACGCCGTTTACGAACGTCAAGTTTTTAAAGAAGGTAGTTTCAGAATCAAGACAGAGCAACACTTTAAAAAAGTGGTTGTTACTGTTTACCCGAATGTTATTGCTTATCGCTTTTATATTTGCATTTGCCCAACCCTTTTTTGCAGAAAAATCTGCCTTAAAACAAAAGGAAACGGTTATTTATTTGGATGACTCTTTTAGCATGCAATTAAAAGAAGAAAGTACTACTCTTTTGGAAAATGCTGTACAGGAACTTATAAAGAACCTACCTAAGACAGAGCGCTTCTCACTGTTTACAAATGCAAAAACATGTAGAAATACCACCATACAAGATATTCAAAATGAGCTTCTTGCCTTAAGTACTGGGAGCAAACAGTTAAAGCTAAACGAAATTCAGCTAAAGGGAAAAACACTTTTCTCTTCAGATATTGCTACGGATAAAAATCTAATTATACTTTCCGATTTTCAGCAGCTTATGGCCAGCACCCAAACGGATAGTTTACTAAATGTACATTCACATTGGGTAGCACTACGTGGAAAGGAAGTTAAAAACGTATCTATTGATTCCGCTTATATTGAATCTGAAACTTCAGAAAACCTGAATCTTTCGGTTAATCTTTCAGGTTCCGGCGCTATAGAAAATATTCCTGTTTCTTTATTTAATGGAGAAACACTTATAGCCAAAACATCGGCTTCATTTAATGAATCAAAAAAAGGAACCGCCAATTTTTCAATTCCTAAAAACGAAGCTTTTGACGGAAAAATCGAAATATCCGATTCCGGGCTGACTTATGACAATCTACTTTATTTTACTGTTGGCGAAAAGGAGAAAATAAAAGTGCTTAATGTTGGTGACGTTCAAAATAGATTTTTAGCTCGAATTTTTACCAAGGACGAGTTTATTTTTTCGGCAACTGAGCTAAAAACCTTGAACTACAGTAATCTTGCCAATCAGCATTTGATTATACTAAACAATTTGCAACAGATTCCTGCTTCGTTAACTACCGGTTTAAAGGCTTTTACAGATAATGGTGGACATTTATCAATTATACCTGCTACTGAAATCGATTTGAATTCATATAATTTACTTACTAGTAACTACGCCTCTACTACCCTTCTGCAAAAGGTACAAAATGAGCGTGAAATAACGAACATCTCGTTTTCCCATCCGCTATATCAGAATGTATTTGAAAAGAATGTAACCAACTTTCAATACCCAAAAACCAACGAGTTTTACAAAATAAAAACTGGCGCTTCCACAGCATTGGCTTTTCAAGGAAACGAACCATTTCTCGTGGGCGGTAAGTCTTTCTTTTTATTTACGGCATCCTTATCTAACCAGAATTCAAACTTTATCAATTCGCCTTTAGTGGTACCTACTTTTTATAACATGGCCATTGGAAGTTTAAAATTAGCTTCTTTGTATTCCGTTTTGGGACAATCGGTTTCAATAGATGTATCCACTTCGCTAGCTCAGGACGATATTCTTAAGTTGAAGAAAGGTGATTACGAGTTTATTCCGCGACAACAGTCTTTAAGCAATAAAGTTGCTCTCTCTTTTAACGAAAGTTTACAGGAAGATGGTAGCTATGCGATACTGCAAAACGAAAAACCAATAAAAAACATCAGTTTTAATTATAATAGAAACGAAAGCAATCTTTCCTATTTGAATATAACCGAACAAAAAATGGCATCTACATCAACCTCTATCTCATCTTTGTTCGAAACCATTGAAAAAGACAACAGCGTAACGGAGCTTTGGAAATGGTTTGTTATTTTAGCGCTGGCGTTGCTGTTTATTGAAGTACTTATTCAAAAATATCTTAAATGAACATTCTCTTAAAATCGGCAAAAATAATTGATACGAATAACGAAGCTCTTCATTTGAAAACTCGCGATATTTATATCAAAAATGGCATTATAGTCAAAATTGCTGCTAAAATAGAGCCTGAAAGTAAAACTCAGGTCGTAAAACACAAAAACCTACATGTATCCATCGGCTGGTTTGATAGCAGCGTTTCTTTTGGCGAACCGGGTTACGAAGAACGGGAAACGATTGAAAATGGATTGCACACCGCGGCACTAAGTGGTTTTACAGATGTAATCCTCAATCCAAGTACGCACCCTTGCCCTGATAGTAGTTCCGATATTGTATATCTTAAGAGTGCATCCACAGGCCTAGCAACAAATCTTTATCCGCTAGGTACTTTAACTATGAAAGCAGACGGCAACGATTTGGCCGAACTGTACGATATGAAAAATGCAGGAGCTGTTGGTTTTTATGACTATAAGCTTCCCGTGACCAATGCTAACCTTTTAAAGGTTGCTTTGCAATATGTACAAAACTTTGACGGATTGGTCTATTCTTTTCCTTTGGACACCAAAATTGCCGGGAAAGGCATTGTTAATGAAGGTGAGGTTTCAACTAAACTAGGCTTAAAAGGAATCCCCACTTTAGCAGAAGAACTTCAGGTGGCAAGAGACCTTTTTATTTTAGAATATACGGGAGGTAAATTACATATACCTACTATCTCTACAGCAAACTCTGTAAAGCTAATTGCCGATGCGAAGAAAAAAGGCCTGAACGTAAGTTGTAGCGTAGCGATTCATAATTTAATTTATACTGATTCCGTTTTAGAACAATTTGATTCCATCTATAAGGTAATGCCACCGTTACGCACCAAAAAGGATGCTAAAGCCCTTTTAAAAGGGTTGAAAGATGGCACCATAGATTTTGTGACTAGCAATCATACTCCTATGAACATTGAAGAAAAAAGAGTTGAATTTGACAATGCCTCTAACGGGACCATTGGTCTAGAATCTGCTTTTGGTAGTATGAACCAACTTTTAGATATAGAAACAGTAATTGCAATTCTTTCTAAAGGCCGAGAACGTTACGGATTAAAATCGCCTGAAATAAAAGAAGGTGAAGTAGCATGTTTAACACTCTTCAATCCTGATGACACTTATGTTTTTACTGAGGAGCACATAAAATCTACCTCAAAAAACAGTATGTTCATAAGTGCCGAATTAAAAGGCAAAGTATATAGTATCATTAATAATGGGCAGCACACAACAAACGATTAAGAATTATTACAAACCAATCAAATGGATCAAAATACAATAGACGAAGGAAAAACCACGGCAATCATTAGCTATGTAACTTTAATAGGTACACTGATTGCGTACTTTATGAACAAAAAAAATAATAACGAATTTGTCAAGTTTCATATTGGACAAGCGCTGAGGGCTTGGATTACAGGGCTGATTGTTACTTTTATTGCAAAAGTATTAATCATGTTCACTGGCATAGGCCTGTTAGGTTATTTTCAATATGCGGGACTAGTTCTAGCTATAATAGGAGGTTTAAATGCCATGAACGGCAAAGTGGAAAAGATTCCGCTAGTTGGAGATATTGGATAAAGTCCATTTTTAAAAATATTAAAAAAAAGAGACCCTGTTCGGGTCTCTTTTTTTGTGCAAGACTATAGCTTACATTAACTTTGGCAACATGGACACAGTAAAGGAAGGAAAAACAACGGCATTAATAGCTTATTTCACGATTGTAGGTTCGCTTATTGCAATGAGCATGAACTCCGATAGTAAAAATGAGTTCGCCCGATTTCATATTCGGCAGGCATTTGGTTTACATATATTTTTCTTAGGATTCGCTATATTTTTAAGCCAATGGTTTAATGAATATGCGTGGTACGGCTTATACATTGCTTATATTGTATTATGGGGGTATGGATTTATTGGCGCAATAAAGGACGAAAAACAGTCCGTTCCTCTAGTTGGTAATTTCTTTCAAAAATGGCTTAAATTTATCTAATGACAACAGCTCCACTATCTCTAGAACATCTTATTAGACCATCCTCTATTAAAGAAGGTAAGGCTCCCGTTCTTTTTATGTTTCACGGTTACGGAAGTAATGAAGAAGATCTGTTTTCTTTTGCTCCCGAACTACCTGAAGAACTTTGTATAATTTCCGTTCGCGCGCCATACCCTATGGAACCTTATGGCAATGCATGGTATGCCATTAATTTTGATGCGCAACAAGGCAAATGGAGTGATGATGAACAAGCAAAATCTTCCAGAGATAAGATTGTTGCTTTTATTGATGAAGCCTGCTCTGTCTATGCTCTAGATGCAAATTGTGTTACTATTTTAGGTTTTAGCCAGGGAACAATACTAAGTTATGCGGTGGCACTCTCATATCCAGAAAAAATTAAAAATGTAATTGCTCTAAGCGGCTATATAAATGAAGCTATTCTAAAGGAAGGTTATGAAAACAACGACTTTTCCAACTTAAAGATATATGCTTCCCACGGCCAAGTAGATCAAGTGATTCCTCCAGAATGGGCACAACGTGCTCCAAAATTCCTTGAAAATTTGAAAATTGAGCATGTATACGAAGAATTTCCCGTAGGTCACGGCGTTGCTCCCCAGAATTTCTATTCGTTTAAAAAGTGGTTAGAAGATAAAATCTAATTATTCACTTCGGGTATAAAGCAAATGGTCTCGCAAGGTAAAATCTACCGCAAGGTCATCTTTAAGCTCGTACTTTATAAGAAGCTCTCCCCAGTATTTACCATCAGAAAAATCGGTTAAAATCCATTTGTGATTTAAGATTTTTATTTTATTGATTTTAAAGTCACCTTCCATGCCTTCATAAGGCACTAGAGGGTTATCTCCTTTACTTTCATTAGTCTCAAGCAACTTATCCGCAATATATCTAGAAGGGTCTTTTAAATCCAAATGATCATAATAAGCCAAGGCATCATCATTATTTTCCAATGAAAAGTATTGCATTTCCAAAACCTTCAATTGTGTGTTTTGTACAGAATCTTGCAACTGCTCTACTTGAGTTTCCAACTTAGCAATACGTGTATCTTTTGAACTCGCCATCTTTCCATTACTCACAAAAAGATAGAGACAAATAAGTGATACAAAAATCAATAGGTAAAGAACTATTCTACTTTTCATAAATGAATATGGTTTATTATTTTAAACTGATATGGTAAGATTATCGTATGCCAAGTGTACATTTTTTGGCAAATTTTCTTCAACTTCGGCATGAAACCCTAACATATGGCTAATATGAGTAAGATAAGCTGTTTCAGGTTTTACTTCTTCAATAAAAGCTAAAGCTTCCTTTAAATTAAAATGAGAATGGTGCGGTTCTAGTCGCAAAGCATTAATAACAAGTACTTTGGAATTTTTTACTTTTTCGGTCTCTTCTTTTGAAATGGTTTTGACGTCCGTTAAATAAGTGAAGCCTTTAATTCTAAAGCCTAATACATTGATACGATTGTGACTCGCTTCTATAGGAATTACCTTTAATCCCCCAATGGTAAACGGATGATCTTTATCAATTAGGTTAACTGCTACCGCAGGTGCGCCAGGATACCGATTTTCATCTGCAAAAATATAATCAAAACGCCTTTTAAGGGAATCAGCAACACGTTTGTGCGCATATACAGGCACATCGCCTTGTCTAAAAAAATAAGGTCTAATATCATCTAAACCGGCGGTATGGTCAGAATGTTCATGTGTAAAAAGAATACCGTCTAGCTTCATGACCTCGTTAGTGAGCATCTGTTGTCTAAAATCCGGACCACAATCAATTGCATAATTATAGTCCTTCCATGAAACCAAAGCAGAAGTTCTAAGTCTTTTATCCTTTATATCACTACTGTTGCAAACTGGGTGATTACTGCCTATTACTGGGATTCCTTGAGAAGTGCCCGTACCTAAAAATGTTATTTTTAACGTATCGTTCATCTAGAGTCAAATTTATAACTAAAAAATTTAATAGATAACCCGAACTTGTTAACTTTGTTAAAAGCAAAATCAACCAAATGGCTTCAGTTTTAAAACGAGATACTGTATTTGAGAATATCCCTTCCATCAAAGCTAAAACTTTGAGGATCAACCTAAACCCTGACATTTACGGAACGTTTTCGGAAATTGGAGCTGGTCAAGAGACGGCACGCCATTTCTTTCGCTCAGGAGGTGCTTCAGGCACCATAGCCAAGGCTATGAGCGCGTATGACAAGGATTTTAGCGATGCCATTTATGGTATTGAAAATGATGGTAGATATGTAACACAATCTAGACTAAAAAAGATGCTTTCTCATGAGATGACACTTATGGAAGAGCGTATTAGTAGAGAAACTCATCCAGAACGTCTTTTCTTTTCGTACGCCAATACAGTGGCTACTATAGATTTTTCAAAAAGATTTAAAGGACACGGTTGGGTAGGTATTCGTTTTCAATTAGATCCTAACCAGAAAGAACTAGATGAAATTATACTTCATATACGTTTTAAACAAAACGAAGCCCGTTTACAGCAAGAAACCTTAGGTATTCTTGGTGTTAACTTGATTTATGGTGCTTTTTACAAGTACCACAAGCCAAGAAAAATGTTAAAATACCTTTACGATCATATTGATAAGGATACCGTAGAGATCGATATGGTGAACTTTTCTGGGCCTAACTTTAAAGATGTCGATAATAGATTGATGAGCCTTCAGCTGATCCGAAATGATATGACCGATGCGGTTATGTTTGGACCTGACGGTAATAATTTCCTGCCCGCCTCTGCTTTGTACAAAAAGAATATTTTGGCTTTACGAGGTAGTTTTAGACCGGTCACCAAGGTAAATATGGACATGTTCCATAAATCTTACGATATTTTTGTTCGGGATCCAGCAGTAGACCAAGAGAATACTATGGTTATTTTTGAAATAACCCTTTCTAACTTAAAAGCTTCTGGAGAAATAGATGAACAAGATTTTATGGATCGCGCAGAATTGCTTTGTGCTCTTGGCCATAATGTAATGATATCTAAGTTTCAAGAATATTTTAAACTAGTAGAATACTTTAATAGATATACTAAGGCAAAACTTGGTCTTACCATGGGTGTCAATAACTTGGTAGACATCTTTGATGAAAAGTATTACAGACACCTATCTGGAGGTATTTTGGAAGCCTTTGGTAAACTGTTCTTTAAAGAACTACAGGTTTATCTTTATCCTATGAAAAATGCGGAAACCGGTCAGATTATGACCAGTAACAACATTAAAGTTCATCCAAGAATGAAAGAACTTTATAAGTTCTTTAAGTATAATGGAAAAGTAATGGACATCATAGATTACGACCCTGAGATTATGCACATTTTCTCAAGAGATGCACTCAAGAAACTTATTAATAATGAAGAAGGATGGGAAGAAATGCTTCCTGAAGGTATACCAGAGATAATCAAGAATGAAAGTCTGTTTACCAGAAAGTTACTGAAACCTAAAAGTGATGAAATAAAGTAAAAATAAAAAAAGGGGCTTAGGCCCCTTTTTTTATTGAATTGCTTCTAATAATTCTGTAGTAATTTATTTAATCACCAAGCAATTGCGCTGCGTGATCTTTGGTTTTTACCTTGTCTATCACCTTCGTAACAATTGCATTACCGTCTACAACAAAAGTTTTTCTGTGAATACCATCATATTCGCGACCCATAAATTTTTTCAGTCCCCAGACCCCAAAAGTGTTGATTACGGTATGGTCTTCATCTGCTAATAACGGAAAGGGGAAATTATTCTTATTCTTAAAGTTACTTTGTCTCTTTTCTGAATCTGCACTTACACCCAACAGTTCATATCCTTGAGCTTGAAGCTCCTCATAATTATCCCGCAAATTACAGGCTTCTGCAGTACAACCTGGCGTACTTGCTTTAGGATAAAAAAAGACAATTAACTTCTTGCCTTTAAAATCAGATAATTTAATTGTATTACCATCTTGGTCTTTCGCTGAAAAATCGGGTACTTTGTCCCCTACTTGTAATGTATTCATAGCACTTCTTTATTTTGTGTTTCAATTTTCATTGCTAAAATTAGACAAAAATGACAAAAGCGGAAAAGGTTGATTTTACTATTAAGACCTTAAGAGATATTTATCCAACGATACCGGTGCCTTTGGAGCATAAAGACCCATATACTTTATTAATTGCCGTATTACTATCTGCTCAAAGTACAGATGTTAGAGTAAATAAAATTACACCTCTTTTATTCGAAAGAGCGGACAACCCTTATGATATGATTAAATTATCTGTAGAAGAAATTCGTGATATTATTAGACCCGTTGGTCTTTCTCCTATGAAATCTAAGGGAATTCATGGACTATCTAAAATGTTAGTAGAAAAATATAATGGTGTAGTTCCTCAGGAATTAGAACTTTTAGAAGAATTTCCTGCTGTGGGTCACAAAACTGCAAGTGTAGTGGTTTCTCAAGCTTTTGGTATTCCTGCTTTTCCTGTAGATACCCATATTCATAGATTAATGTATAGATGGGGCTTTACTAATGGAAAAAACGTTGTGCAAACAGAAAAAGATGCCAAGCGCCTATTTCCAAAAGAAATTTGGAATGACTTGCATCTTCAGATAATTTGGTACGGTCGAGAATATTCTCCTGCCAGAGGATGGGATTTAGATAATGATATCATTACCAAAACTATTGGTAGGAAAGCAATAATCGATAATTATTACAAAACAAAAAAGACCCGTTAAGCCAGGTCTTTTTTGTTTAGTTCAAGCTATTTTCAAACTGAAAATTCTTGTATTCAACAATATGAAATTGCTTAGAAAAACTAAGCAAAAAGTTGATAGTTTCTTTTGTTGCTTGGATAGCTGCACCTCTTTCAAGGTTCTCAGAGTAAATTTTTTCCATAGTAGTAATATAGTTATACAATGGATAACGCAACTAGAATGGATATATTGTTACAAGGTATTAGCGATCTATTAATTCGTTAATACAATGTTATGCTTGTCTATAATTTTTCTTAGATTGATTAATGCATAACGCATTCTCCCCAAGGCAGTATTAATGCTAACTCCTGTGTTTTCCGAGATTTCTTTAAAGCTCATATCTTTATAGATACGCATTACCAAAACTTCTTTTTGATCATCTGGTAATTCTTCAATTAAATGCTTTAAATCTGAAGTAATCTGATCTTTTATGATTTGCTTTTCTGCATTCAATTTATCATCTCCTATTACAGAAAAGATATTAAAATCATCACTGCCTTCAAACATTGGCATTCTTTTGTTCTTTCTGAAGTGATCAATAATTAAGTTATGTGCAATTCTCATTACCCATGGCAAAAATTTACCTTCTTCACTATATGAACCTTTTTTCAAAGTTTTAATTACTTTAATAAAAGTATCTTGGAAAATATCTTCTGTAACATCTCTATCTAAAACCTTTGAGTAAATAAAGCTAGATATTCTTTGGTTGTGACGGTTGATTAAAACTTCAAGTGCTTTTTCATCTCCGCTGATATAATCTCTTACTAATACTGAATCTTCGATTTGTGAGCTCATGGTGTAGGGTTTTTAGTTTTTTGGATTTGAGACTTTCTAAAGAAAGGCTACCGTTATTTAGTTATTTTCGAGTAATATTTTTATCCTTTGGCGGATGACCTTGTTGTTATTTCTGATGTAAAACTAGATAATAGAGGGCTCTAGAAAAAAACATTGTTGTAAAACCGCTAGTTTTTGATGTGAAATGCCACTTTTCTATTTTTCTGTAAAATAAAATGGAATGAAGTGCGTTAGCCACACAAAATCAGCCTTCTGTAGAATATGGGTGAAGTGGTCCTTTTATTCGGCTGTTTATTCTAAATAAGATATAACATATAGTATGTACTATAAAGACAGTAATTAAACTTGGTTATTTCCTACAAAAAAACCCTAGCAATTTTCATTACTAGGGCTATATATATTTTGAAGAACTAGTACTTAGTTCAAATTTGATTCAAATTGAAGGCCATCGGCCTCTGTTATTTCTAATGCCTTTGAATAATCCAATAGAAACTTAATTGTTGAAGGGCTTGCTTTAGCCGATTTATGCTTATCCGATTCTGTCGCGTAAATTTTTCCCATATCTATTTTAGTATTGTTACAGCATTATAACGCCACAAACATAAATATAATAAAACTGCCCGACCTAACGCACGTTAATTCGTTAAAACAATATTATGCTCTTCAATTATCTTTCTAAGGTTAATTAAAGCGTAACGCATTCTTCCCAAGGCTGTATTTATACTTACTCCTGTATTTTCCGAAATCTCCTTAAAACTCATATCCTTATATATACGCATAATCAATACCTCTCGTTGATCAACTGGCAATTCAGCAACAAGCACTTCCAAATCACAATCTATCTGGTCTTTTATAAGTTGGCGCTCAGCATTAAGCTTATCATCACCGATCAAAGAAAAGATATCAAAACTATCTGCTCCTTGAAACATGGGCATACGACTGGTTTTTCTAAAATGGTCTATTATAAGGTTATGGGCTATGCGCATTACCCAAGGTAAAAATTTACCTTCTTCATTATATGTACCACGACGTAGTGTCTTTATAACCTTAATAAAGGTATCTTGAAAAATGTCTTCGGTAATATCTCGGTTATTTACTTTGGAATAAATAAAACTACTAAGCCGCTGGTTGTGCTTTGCAATTAGAAATTCTAATGCCTTTTCATCACCAGAAACATAATTTTTAATAAGAAGAGAATCTTCCGTCAATATATCCATAACAATTACTTTAATAGTTAAAACGAGACACCTCCCCTGTGGAAAGGTCTTGTAGATAATGTTTTAATCTTTCTAAAAGTAATTTTCTGCTATAGGCGTATTAACATTTTGTTAGGCCCCAAATATAGATAAAATTAAATGACTTTGGAAAATTTCTATCGTCATACACACATTTTTTAATGCTAACCATACAATTCTAGCTATTGAAATCTTCAAATTGTATCTTTGCAAATCTATATAAGAACATGACGGAAATAGTAGACGTAAACCCAAAACACAACATAATAATCAAAGGCGCAAAACTGCACAACCTTAAGAATATTGATGTTGTCATCCCCCGAAACAAACTAGTTGTTATTACCGGTCTTTCTGGTTCAGGTAAGTCCAGTTTAGCATTTGACACCTTATATGCAGAAGGTCAAAGACGTTATGTAGAGAGTCTTTCTTCCTATGCCAGACAATTTTTAGGCAAATTAGATAAGCCAAAAGTGGACTATATAAAAGGTATAGCCCCTGCCATTGCCATTGAACAAAAGGTGAACTCTACAAACCCACGGTCTACCGTTGGTACTACAACGGAGATTTATGATTATCTAAAATTACTATACGCGCGTATCGGTCGCACCATATCTCCCATTTCTGGCCGAGAAGTAAAAAAAGATACGGTTACAGATGTGGTGGAACATGTTAAAAAGTATGAGGAAGGTACCAAACTTCTTTTACTGGCCCCTATTGTTATAGATAAGGAAAGAGATTCATTAAAATCTCTTCAACTACTTTCCAAACAAGGCTATGCCAGAATAAAGTATAATGGCGAAGTGCTAAGGATAGATAATGCACCCGAAGATATTGGTAAGAATTTTGACTTGGTCATAGATCGGATTATAGTCAAGGACGATGAAGACTTCTATAATCGTTTGGCCAACGCCATTGATACGGCTTTTTTTGAAGGCAAAGGAGAATGTGCTATAGAAGAGCTAGCTACAAAGGTTGTTACTCCTTTTAGTAATAAGTTTGAGTTAGACGGAATGTCATTCTTAGAGCCAAATGTTCATTTATTCAGTTTTAACAACCCTTATGGAGCTTGTCCAAAATGTGAAGGGTATGGAGATGTTATAGGAATAGACAAAGACCTTGTGATTCCCAATACGGCATTATCAGTATATGAAAATGCTATTTTTCCATGGCGTGGTGAGAGTATGGGGTGGTATAGAGATCAACTTGTAAATTCTGCCTATAAATATGACTTTCCTATTCATAAGCCGTGGTTTGAACTATCCGAAGAACAAAAACAGTTGGTCTGGGATGGCAATGACCACTTTATTGGTTTACATAAATTTTTTGGGCAATTAGAAGAAAAGAGTTACAAAATACAGAATAGGGTTATGCTTTCTCGCTACCGCGGAAAAACCAAATGTAATGTTTGCCAAGGAAAGCGATTACGGAAAGAAACCGATTACATTATAGTTGGCGGAAAAAACATTTCTGATTTAGTTGAATTACCTATCAAAAAATTGATTCCATTTTTTGAAGAACTGGTTTTAGATAAATATGATGCGAAAATTGCATCGCGGTTATTAAAGGAAATCATTACGAGATTAGGTTTTCTCTATAAGGTTGGATTAAGTTATTTGACGATAAATAGAAAATCTAATACACTTTCAGGTGGAGAAAGCCAGCGTATCAACCTGGCAACCTCATTAGGAAGTAGCCTTGTGGGAAGTATGTATATTCTGGATGAACCCAGTATAGGACTACACCCAAAAGATACCGAGAACTTAATTGATGTTTTAAAATCTTTACGAGACCTTGGTAACACCGTTATTGTTGTTGAGCATGATGAAGATATCATGAAAGCGGCAGACGAAGTTATTGATATTGGTCCCGAAGCCGGTACACATGGTGGAAAAGTTGTTGCCCATGGAACGCTAGATGAAATATTAAAGTCTACGTCACTAACTGCGAGTTACCTAAATGGAACAGAAGAAATAACTGTACCCAGCAAAAGAAGAACTTCTACAGATTACATTACAATAAGAGGTGCTCGTGAAAATAATCTAAAAAATATAGATGTAACCTTTCCACTCAACATGCTTACGGTAATAACCGGGGTGTCAGGAAGTGGTAAAAGCACTTTGGTCAAAAAGCTTTTGTATCCTATTATATTAAAAGAAGTTGGCGGGTACGGAGAAAAAGCGGGACAGTTTACCAAAGTAGAGGGTAAATACAAGAATATAAAACATGTAGAGTTTGTTGACCAAAATCCTATTGGAAGGTCTTCACGCTCAAATCCTGTAACCTATATAAAGGCATATGATGACATCAGGAATCTTTTTGCTTCACAAAAGCTAAGTAAAATAAGAGCTTATCAAGCCAAACATTTTTCTTTTAATGTGGATGGAGGCCGATGCGAAAAATGTAAAGGAGAAGGTGAGATTACTGTAGAAATGCAGTTCATGGCCGATGTTCACTTGGAATGTGATACCTGCGGTGGCAAACGTTTTAAGAAGGAAGTGTTAGAGGTAAAATTTGAGGATGCAAGTATTGATGATGTCCTAAATATGACTATTGATGACGCTATCGCATTTTTTGATTTACATAAGCAAACAAAAATTGTTAATAAACTGAAACCTTTACAGGATGTTGGCTTGGGTTATGTAACCTTAGGACAGTCCTCTTCTACCTTATCCGGTGGAGAAGCTCAACGAATTAAACTAGCATCCTTTTTAGTTAAGGGTACAACTAAAGATAAGGCACTCTTTATTTTTGATGAACCTACAACCGGTTTGCATTTTCATGATATAAAGAAACTTCTAAAATCTTTTGATGCTTTAATTTCCAAAGGACATTCCGTTATAGTAATAGAGCACAATATAGAATTGATTAAATGTGCTGATTATATTATTGACCTTGGTCCTGAAGGCGGCGAAGGTGGAGGATTGCTTTTAGCAGAAGGTACTCCAGAGGAAATAATAAAGAGTAAAACCTCTTTTACGGCCAAATATTTAAAAGAGAAGCTATAGTAGAAATATTAAAACATTAAGCAGTAAGTTATAAGACCATATTTCCTTAAAAAGAAGTATGGTCTTTTAATTTTTCTTCCAATAGCAATACATGTTTAAAGACATATCCCTTTGTTAAAGCAAACAAACATAAAACCATAAACAACTGATTATCAATTTAATAAATGTGATTCGGATTTTTTGGCACGCTGTTTGTTTATTACTACTCGAATGTGAATATTTTCATTCAAGAATTAAAACCTTATATCATGAAAAACTTAGTACTCCTTTTTTCGGCCCTTATTTTTAGCACCTCAGGTGTTATGGCCACAAGTACAGTAGAAGATAAGGTTGCTGAACGCAATGCTTATACAAACAACGACTCATTTATTTTTGTCGAGAATGGCATTACGTTTTCGGTATATCCAGATGGTGAATTCGATTTTTATATAGACAATCGTGTAACCGGTCGTCGTAATGGTGTAACCTTTAATTCAGGTTACGATTATAGTCCATATGCACAATATGATGATTATGGCGCTGTGGTTCAAGTAGAAAACGTTGCTATTTATTATGACTATTACGGTCGTGTTACCCAAGTAGGTGATGTTGATATCAGTTATAACAACAATCGTGTACGTAGCGTTGGTGGAATGTCTGTTTTCTATAACCGTAGAGGTTTTTACGATTATCATACAGGTTATATAAATGTTTATAACAGACAATATGTATATAGACCTTTTCATGCATTTTTTGCAAGACCGATTATTGGTTTCAGTCTAGTATTCAATAAGCCTTATAGAAGATTCTATAGTCCAATTCGTTATACGTATTATAATCCTTACAGATACAATACAAGACGTGCATATGCCAAAATAGGAAACACGCACCGTTATAATAAAGTAAGAAGTGACAGATCTAGAGTCTATAGAAATGATAATAGAGTTGCTGTACGTAGTAATAACTCTAGAAACAACAGATCAGTTTCTAAAAGGAATTATAACACTACACGAACAAACAGAGCTACTGTTTCTACCCGAAATAATTCGGTAAGAAGAACAGCCTCTAGAAGTAGTGCCACACGTTCAATTAATTCTAATGGAAATATTGCAAAGAGAAATTCAAC
This sequence comes from Zobellia nedashkovskayae, assembly GCF_015330125.1. Classification (NCBI taxonomy): domain Bacteria; kingdom Pseudomonadati; phylum Bacteroidota; class Flavobacteriia; order Flavobacteriales; family Flavobacteriaceae; genus Zobellia; species Zobellia nedashkovskayae. The sequence continues at coordinate 4,176,192 of NZ_JADDXR010000002.1, forward strand.
TGTAAAATCAAGAGCAACTACTCCATCTAGCAATAGATCAGTTACTCAAAGGTCAACTACGGTTAGAAAGCCAACGAGTAATACGGTAACAAAAAGAACGGTAACACGTTCGCCACGTAATACATCGGTAACAAGAAGAAGTAACAGTACTTATAAAAGCCCACAAACGAGAAACCGGACTGCAAGCAGAAGCGTAAAGCAAACACCTACGCAAAGTAGAAGTAGTGTTAGCACAAGAAGTACTAGAAGTACAGTGAGCAAAGCTCCATCTAGAAGTAGGAGTAATAGTAGTACTGCTTCTTCAAGAACAACTTCATCAAGAAGTGCTAGAAGATATTAAAAATAGTTTTTAGGTTGGTTGTTGCCCCCGCATTAGAATAATCTAATGCGGGGGTTTTATTTTGTAGACTATTTATTAACTCACCTTTTCTACAGTAACCCTAATAGATTTACTAATGGGAGTTTTGCTTTTATCTGCATACTGATCATGCGGCACCAAAACATTGGTTTCCGGATAATATGCCGCTAAATCTCCAGCAGGAATGTTATAAGGTATAACCAGAAATTTATTCGCGGTACGCACTTTTCCGTCATAAGTACTGGTAATATTGATGACATCCTTTTTCTTCAGGCCTTTCTTCTCCATATCCTCTGGATTCATAAACAAAACGCGCCTTTCATTATAGATGCCTCTATATCTATCATCCATACCGTAAATAGTAGTATTGAACTGATCATGTGATCTAATGGTCATCAACATAAACTCTTCCGGTTTTAAATTGTGCTCTGGCAGAGGGTTTACGGTTAGTTGTGCCCTTCCATTTGGCAGCATACTAAAATCTAAATCACGTACATTATTTGGTAGATAGTATCCAATACCTTTTGACTGCTCTTTGGTATTATCAAAACCCTTAACCACGTTATCTATGCTTTCCCTAATAAGTTCATAATCTTCACCCATCCCTTTCCAATTCACAGAATGCTTACCTCCAAAAAAAGTATCCGCCAATTCTGCAATAAGTTCGGGTTCGCTCTTAATATTATCAGATGTTGGTTTCAAAAGTCCACGAGATTGTCTAACCCGCCCCATGCTATCTTCCATAGTCTGGTAACGAAGTGTACCATCTTTCATGTCTTTTTCGGAACGACCAAAAGTGGGTAAAATCAAAGCTGTCTTCCCCGTAACCAAATGCGAGCGATTCAACTTTGTACTTACCTGAACTGTTAATTCACAGTTCTGCATAGATTCAGCAGTATACACGGTATCAGAAGCGGCCATTAAAAAATTACCCCCTAAGCAAACAAAGACTTTTCCTTCTTCGTTATGCATGGCCTTAATAGCTCCAACAACATCCAAACCTTCTTCGGTAGGGGCCTTAAAACCTAGATGCTTTTCAATTCGTTCATTTAGTCCTTTATCTACAAAATGCATGATACCAACAGAACGGTCTCCTTGCACATTACTGTGTCCACGAACAGGACATGTTCCTGCATTAGGCTTACCTAAAGAGCCTTTTAATAAAAGTAAATTTAGGTATTCACAAATAGTGGCTACTCCATTTTTATGTTGTGTTAGCCCCATAGCCCAACAAACAACTATATTTTCACTTGTTGCCAAAAGAGCAACAGTTTCATTTACTATCTCATTAGTTACACCACTAAGACGTAATAATGATTCTTCGTCATAATTCTTAAAATCGGAAATAAGTGCCGCATAACCGTCAACATATTTGAGCATGAAATCATGGTCAAAAACTTTTTGTCCCTTTTCATCAAGAGCTGCAAGCCTTTTAAGAATCAACTTCATTAAAGCTATATCTTGATTTATACGGACTTGCAAGTGTATATCAGTTAAATCTTCTCCGCCCCCTAACAAACCATTCAAATGTTGTGGGTTTTTAAAGTTGATAAGCCCCGACTCTTCTAAGGGATTAATGCTAATTATTTTCCCACCATTCTTCTTGCATTTTTCTAGAGCAGAAAGCATTCGTGGGTGGTTTGTTCCAGGGTTTTGACCGGCAACGATGACAACATCGGCACCATATAAGTCTTCAAGCTTTACAGAGCCTTTACCTATGCCTAGAGTTTCTGAAAGCGCCACACCACTAGATTCATGGCACATATTAGAACAATCTGGCATATTATTCGTGCCCAGAGCTCTTGCAAACATACCGTACAAGTATGCCGCCTCATTGCTGGAACGACCTGATGTATAAAAGATGGCATCATTTGGCGAATTCAATTTGTGTAATTCTATTGAAATTAGCTCATAAGATGCTTCCCAAGAAATTGGCTCATAATGAACACTTCCCGGCCTAAGAACCATAGGCTCGGTAATTCTACCGAATTTATTAAGTTGATATTCCGTGAGTTTGGAGAGTTCTTCTACTGAATACTTCTTAAAAAAATCGCGATCAATTTTATCTGTGGTAGCTTCATCTGCAACGGCTTTTGCACCGTTTTCGCAGTACTCAGCTACAGTAGAAGGGTGCTCTGGATTTGGCCAAGCACAACTTGGGCAATCAAAACCATCTTCTTGATTAAGTTCTAAGAAGGCACGCATAGAACGTACAATACCCATTTCCTTAAACCCGTGGCGTAAAGCTTCTTTAACTCCTAATTTTCCCGCGGCATATCTAACCGGCTCGGTAATTTTTATATTTGAAAAATCTTCAGAACCTATAACTGATACATTTCTCTGAAAGTCTTTATCTGACATACTTAACTTCTATTTCTAGTGTTGCAATTTTGGATTGGGATAATTTTCAGATTCATCTTCTCCCCTATCTTCTAGACACGTAAAATCCTTTTCAACTAAAAGCGATAAAGTTTTGCCGTCCGTAAGAGAAATTGAATTACCGAATCCCACTTTTTCGCTATTTTCCCAGTTCTGAATTCCTTCTAAAGGTAGCACTATGGTAAGCTTATTTTCTTCAAATTTTGCTGTTATAGCATACGCATCAGCCTGGCTACTTAAAGCGTAGGTAAATGTGCTATTAACAAATTGAGTTTCTTCTTGAATATATCCTGTTCTACAAAACTGAGACACCTCAGTTTTGGTAATGCGCATGCGTATTGAATTACCTTTTATACGTACCTTCATTTGAAGAAAATATTGATAATGACTAGTAGAAAATAGCCCGATATCTTAATTAAGGTTAAATATACAAGTCAATATTGAAAAAACGCTGAATATTTCTTCTTTCTTGAGTCTTCCCCATACTCCTGTGCTCTTCATATAACAAAATACCATCAGGATTTGTTATTTTAAAATAAACTCCAGGCCCGGGAATGGAAGAAATAGGTGTTTCAATACTTATAATAGGAGAGAGATACGTCTGTTTATAATCTATACTTTTATAATCTATTCGGAACTTGCCGTCACGATTTGAAACAGCACTCCCTAGAAAATCATCTTTTACCCAATCCACATCAATTGCAGAAACAACTACACCAGATACTGGTGTTTCTTTGTCTTGAGCAGACTTTACATTACCTATAATTGTCCAAACATCTAATAGTTTACGGACTTGGTTCCAAAACTGAAAACTAAAACAATAATTCCAGCTAAATTCCTTAGTCGGATTACCGCCTCTCCATATTGGAGTTAGCCTTCGTGCAGTAAAATGAATTGGGTCGTGTATTTTTCTATAGCTCTCGTGTTTATCGGTTACAATCAAATCTATTTCAATTTCACCATCACTATAAGAGTCACAAATATCTATAGTATAATTTCCTTCGCAATTAGTATGCCCAGACCCAAGAAGGTTCTTTGATTTATAGGCAATAATATCCGCAGGTAGTTTAATTAATTCACTTTTGTGATTACAAGCTACCTTTATATCACTCGTAACTTTGTAGACTTTAACCTCTACACTATCCAAAGATTCATAGAGGTCTAAATATAGACAGGCTCTTAGATTACCTTTGATTATATACCCCATTTCTTTACAATTAATCGATGAAAAAAATACTATCTATTTAGCGGAGGAGGATAAGTGCAAGTATGAAAGGGGGCTTTCTTTATGAATTAGAGTGTTAAGATAAAGTTATTGTTCTTTCTTTCCAAATACTTTTGATAGGACTTGAAAAACATCTTCAGAAATCCTGAACTTGAACAATACCCCTATATAGAGAACAGCTATACCCAAGCTCTTAATTATAATATTTATAATGGGGTGATATGAAAGATTCAAAAAGTAAAAAACTAACGTGGTCACTACCAATAATATGGAAATTTGAATGGTTTCCCTAGTGAAAGGAATCATGTTAAATTTCATTTTTACATAAATCAACTTTACAGTATTGTAGATAAAGAAAGCTGAAAAACTAGCTATTGCCGCACCATCTAAACCATAAGCAGGAATAAGCCATATGTTTAAAAATACAGTTACAATAGCTAAAAACAAACCCATATACAAAACAGCTTTATAGTAATCTGAATTATACAAAATTGAATTATTGTTCCCGAGCAAAGCATCGTACAATTTAGCCAAGCCCAACCAAACAAAAATTATATAACCATTGCGGTACGCATCTGGTAATAACTCATAAAGGTCATTCAGATTCAGGTAAATAAGAACAAACAAAAGACCTGATATAATGTAAAGCGTTAATGAGCTTTTCTGATAAAGACGTTTAAGCCCCACTAAATCATTTTTGTTCAGAAGTTCTGCAGTAAGCGGATATGTAATTTGATGCATAGACCGAGAAGGAACTGCAACTACCAAAGCTATAAAACTTGCTACACCGTAATACGCTACATTTTCAATTTTAATAAATTGATTGATCATCACCTTATCTATCTCTAATAGCACGATAGCAACAGAACCTCCCAAAATTATCAATGCACTGTAGACTAATATTTTCCGTGTGTTTTCAGGGAAGTCAAATATTAGTTTAGGACGATGTAACTGATACGCATAGATTTTCATAATAAGCGTACGAAGTAAATAGGCAGCTACTAAAAAATCAAGAAACGACCGAACGTTAATAACTTCAAAATAGAGAAGAATTAAAAGGACCGTTTGCGCCACCCTCCCAAAAATCTCTTTCATGAAATTACCAAAGACAGATTTCATCTGTACCCTAGCCCAGGCATAAAATAATTCAAAATATGCCATAGACATAGCTATTAAAAATATATGCCAGACATAATCTTTTACAATGGGGTTCTCTTTAGATAAAAAGCTTCCTATGGTTTCATTTGACAAATACGTTATGCCTCCTATAGGAAGAATTAAAACCAAAGGTAAAAACAACATAAGCGTGAGAAAACCGTCCATAGACTTCGTGTCATTCTTAAAGCTACTATAAAATTTAACCAAAGTGTTGGGTACCCCAAAAGCCAAAACCGGCATAAGCACAACAGAAGCGGACAAAACCACCTGAAGAAGTCCATAATATTTGGGCTCCATAAATTGCAAGTACAAGACTAAGGTATTAATCGCGCCAAGACCAAAACCCAAGTAGGTAATTATAGAGTTGTTCAATGACTGTTTAAATACCAATCCCATTAGAGCAATTTAGATAATTCTTCTGTTAACGCCCTACGACTGTACTTTTCTATAGCTATAGATTCTGAAGTTATTCTTCCTTTTTTGAAGGCTTCATACCATTCAAGAATAGTTCTCTTAAGTTCTGCTTGAGCCTTATAATCAAAAACCTGACCTGCGTGAGTGCTATCAATTATCTCACCTGCCTCCCACCCTTTTGGGCCAACTGCCAAAATAGGTCGTTTAGCAATCATATACTCAAACAGTTTACCTGGTATAATTCCTTTGGTTTCTTCACTGTCAATTTCTACTAAAAGCAACAATTGTGACCTTTGCTGCTTGCGTTGCGCTTCAGCATGAGAGCCATACCCCAACATTTTAATATACGGACCAAGTTCGTAACGATACATTGAATCCATTACATCTTGACTTACTACACCCATGAATTCCAATTGCAAATCACCACGGAAGACCGAGTTTTCTGCGGCAATCTGTGACAATACTTTCCATAGATTTTTTGGATTTCTTCCCGTTAGCAAAGAACCAATATGTGAAATGGTAAAACTCTTGTCTAAATATGCGTCACCCTGGTAATCAGAATCATACCCATTTGTAATAACGGAAATAGGTTGTTTTGTAATGCTCTCAAATTCAGTTTTTGTAGTATTGCTTGTTACAAGAATTCTATCGGCTCCGTTTAAAACTGCATACTCTAATTTCTTATGTTTCTTTTCTGAATTACTAGTTAGCTTTAACTCTTTATGGTATCCAATTGAAGTCCACGGGTCTCTAAAATCAGCGAACCATTTGACACCCTTTTCTTTCTTTAGTTCTCTTCCTATAAGGTGTACACTATGCGGCGGACCTGTAGTAATTACAGTATCTATACTTTCTTTTGAAATAACCTCCGTCAAAAATTTCACAGAAGGTTTTATCCAATATTTTCTGGCATCTGGAATGAAAAAATTACCTCTAACCCATAACATACTTTTTTCAAAAAACGATTGGTTTTTAGTCTGTATAATTCCAGAGCTAATCCGTTTTGTCTTTTTTGAAGAAACCAATTTCGCAAGTCCGTAAGGTTCAAATAGAGGTTTGGAATATATGGTGATGTCTTTGGGAATCTCACTCATTAAACTTGCATCCTCTATGGGGTAGTGCGGGTTTTCAGGAATATATACTACTGGTTCAACATTAAAATCACGAAGATATTTTACAAATTTCAACCACCTCTGCACACCAGGACCACCGGCAGGAGGCCAATAATAGGTGATAATGAGGACTTTCTTCATAAGTGCAAATTACAAGGTGAAAGATTGGGGAATCTTTACTTAAAACTATTTAACTTCCTTCTTTTCTTGACCTTTGTTTTTCTTTGAACCGAAAAACGTAAATCCAATACCTCCTAGAACTATAAGTGCCAATAAAATAGAACTTGCCAATGTAATCTTACTTCCTATTCTAACAACTTCCGGTTCAAATTTAAATTCTATGGTATGATCACCACTAGGAACTTCTAACGCACGAAGCGTATAATTAGCCTTAAAGTAATCCTTTAATTCTCCATCTACATAGGCGTTCCATCCATTATGGTAATACATTTCAGAGAAGACAACAAGACCATCGTTCTGGTTAGTGGACTTGTACGTCAAATGATTCGGCACATAATCAACCAATGTTATTGTCGCCGTTGAATCAACTATAAAATCATAAGCTTTTAGACCGTTTACTTTAGCTACATTAACTACAGCTTCGGTTCTGGTATTTAACTTATCCAATGCTTGAATTTCTTCATTGGCCGAATTCACTTTAACTACATGATTCACAAACCATGCATTACCATTTGCATCAGGATTCACTGCAGGATAACTTTTACCTTCCTCATCTTGCTGAATCACATATTTCACATTAAGCATATTCAAAACGCCCATATTGCCCTTGTAAACGTAAAAGCTAAACAAGTCTTCCAAACCCGCAGGTTTTGCAGCGTGATAACCACCAATAGATTGATGATAATATGATGTGCGAGCACCATTTATACCCTCAGTAGGGTCATAAACCCTGTAGATACCTTTGTTTTTGTTAATTTCTTGGTCTATTGCGGTCTCTGGAAATGGTTGTGTCATTTTTCGTTTAGAAACAAAATTATCACCATCAACATAACGTTGATCCACACCTACCAAATCAAAAATAATCAAAGCTCCTATAGCTATAATTACCAAGTTTTCTTTTAGCTTTCCTTTAATATAAAACCAAAGTGCCAAAGCGGTCAAAAATACAAGGATTATAGACCGAAGAAGATCTGAATTGTACACCGCCTTACGATCAGCCTGAATTAATGAAACTAATTCATCTCCATAATTCCGTTTTAAAAAGTCATCACTAGGTCCTTCAAAATCAAAACCAGCTTTAAAAATAAAGAGCGCTACGCTTAGCCCCAATACCGTAAAAAAAGATATTCTAAGTGCTTTTAATTTTTCAGAAACATCTACCGTAGATTTAAAAAGTTCACGTAAAGCTAAGACAGCCAATACCGGAGCACATAGTTCTAGAATAATTTGAATAGATGATACCGCCCTAAATTTGTCATATAGCGGAAAATAATCAATCATTAAATCTGTCAAGAAACTAAAGTTTTTACCCCATGAAAGGAACAATGACATAAGAACGCCACCAAGAAGCCACCATTTGGCTTTTCCTTTTACTAGGATAAGCCCTAAAATAAAAAGGAAGAAAATAATAGCACCAATATAAGCAGGACCGGATGTGCCAGGTTGATCGGCCCAGTATAAAGGTAAACCACTAGAAAAACTAAGGGCTTGACTACGGGATACTCCTTGATCTATAAGAAAATCATAGCTTTTTGAGTTTTCTCCTAAATTTTCACTGTTAGAACCGCCAAACAAACGTGGGACAAAAAGATTCAAAGATTCAGTAATACCATAACTCCACTGGGTAATATAAGATTTATCCAATCCCCCCGTATTTTCCTTTGTTGTTCCATCTGGATTGATGGTCAATTCAGATTTTCCACGAGTACTCCAATCCGCATATTCCTTTGTGGCCATTAGACTGGTGGCGTTTGCTGCTATACCCAATATGACAGCTACTAATAAAAGACCAACGGAACTAAAATAGTGCTTTAGTTTTTCTGTTCTGATAGCATCTACTAGGTAGACTACACCCAAAATCAAAACCAAAAGCATAAAGTAATACGTCATCTGGTAGTGGTTGGCCCTTATTTCTAAAGCCATAGATATGGCCGTAAGAATAAAACCCCAAAGGTATTTCTTTCGAAAAACCAAAACGATACCACCAAGAAGCATGGGTAAATATCCTAAAGCGTGTGCTTTTGCATTGTGCCCTACTCCAAGTATGATAATAAGATATGTTGAAAAACCAAAAGCCAACGCGCCAATAATAGCCAGCCTATAATCTACTTTTAAACAGCATAGCAATATATAAAAGCCAATAAAATATAGAAACAAATAATCTGCTGGTCTAGGAAGAAACCTGATAAGATTATCTAACTTTTTTACGTAGTCATGAGGGTAATACGCGCCCAATTGGTAAGTAGGCATACCGCCAAAGGCACTATTCGTCCAATAGGGCTCTTCCCCTGTTTTTTTTCTAAAATCATTTTGTTCCTTAGCCATACCGGTAAACTGAACAATATCTGATTGTTCTATTACCTTGCCCTGAAGGACCGGGTAGAAATAAGCCAAAGCGGCAATAACAAAGAAAACGGTAACAAAAAAATGTACGAAGAAGGCCTTCAATCCTTTTTGCATAATGGGATTTATCGATTGATTCGGCTAAAATAATGAAGTTATCTCTACTATGGAATTTGTTTTCGTCTTAACTTAAGATATAGCAGTTAGTTTTGAAAAATAAAAATTAAGTTTAAAGGTTTTTTAAAAAGCCGAAAAAGAGGTGTAATTAAAATTGACAGTTGATTTTCTTGAAGATGATATCCTAATCTATTTCTTCAAAATCGATATAATCGCCCACCTGATTATTTGAAGAATTCTTTCTAGATGGTTTCTTGTCTATAATAACCTCTCCTGCCTGATCTGCTGGAGCCTGCCCGTAACCTTGTTGCGCAAAATCACCAAATTTCTCATTAAAGTGCTCTTGCGTTTTACGCGCGGCATAACCAAAAATTTTAGGGGCGAACATCTTTACCAATAATTTAAAAAGGTAATAGACCAATAAAATTATAAAGATTGTCTTTAAAAATGCCATATTTTTTCAAAATGATTATATCAAAAATACAAATCTAGCGTTGTAATACCTGTGTAGAAGTGCTAAAATATTATTAAAGTCCGCTTTATTGATGTGTTTTACCTATTCTATATTAGACTTGCAATATCTAAAAAGCAGTAATAACAATAGTTCGCTATTTTAAAAACGCCTTATTTTGAGCGTTAATATTTAGACTACACACAAAAAAGAACAAGCCTGAATTAATTAATCAAGCGCCGAAAAAAATGAAAAATTACCTATTGACACTGATTTTTGCCCTTCCATTTATAGGGACATCACAATATACGGACGTTATCAACTCTAATCGCCCAGGCCTTTCCGTTAGTGCGTATGCTGTTGGTAGAAATGTATTACAAGTAGAAGCCGGTGTTCTTTATGAGCAAAGAGACCACACCCTTTTAAATACAAAAAGCAATATCTGGGGTTCTGACATATCATTACGTTACGGATTGCTTTTTGAGCGACTAGAGCTTAACTATGAAGGAACATTTGTAAATCAAAACATTACTTATACCAGTTTAGACATAACTGAAAACCTAACTGATTTTTCTAGAAATCGTGTAGGTCTTAAATATTTGCTTTACGATCGTTTTAAAAATCCAGAACGAAACAAACCTAATTTATACAGCTGGAAAGCAAATTATGGTTTCAAGTTCAAAAACCTAATTCCATCCGTTTCACTTTATGGTGGAGCTACTTTTAACTTGGGAGACAATCCTTTTTACGTTGGTGACCCAACCGTATCATATCGTGGTATGGTAATTACACAAAGTAGATTAACGCCTCGTTTTGTCCTTATTACCAATATTGCCTATGACCGTATAACAACAGATTATCCTGAATTAAGCTATTTAGTTTCCTTTTCCCATGCTTTCCGCAATCCAAAATGGAGTGCTTTTGTTGAAAACCAAGGTATACAGAGTGATCGCTATTCAGATGTATTAATTCGTGGTGGTGTTGCCCATTTGTTAACAGATGATCTTCAAGTAGATTTTAACCTTGGTGCCAGCTTTAAGAATACTCCTTCTAGAATTTTTATAACCGCCGGTGGATCGTACCGTTTTGATTTTCACAAAGACAAATTAAAAGCGATAGATGAGCAAGGTGCTGGTGAAAATGGTGAGCCTATCAAAAAGAACGCCATGAAAAAGAAGGAAAAAGAAGATGGCAAAAATAAAAAAAGCGGCAGCGGAGCAGAAGATATTGACTTAGGCCCGTCTAAGAAACAATTGAAAAAACTTAAGAAAGAAGAGAGAAAAAAGAAGAAAAATAAAGAACGAGGTAGCGGAGCTATTGATTTCTAAGTAAAACTGACTTTTTCTTTATTGATAAAATTAAGTTTCATAATTTTATTCTAACCCTATTTATTCCTAATATTGGCTTTACAAAAATAAATGTATGGTCACCCTTAAAGAAGCGATTTCAAAAGACGAGCTAAAAGAGTTCGTTAAATTTCCGTTTTCGCTTTATAAAGATTCTCCTTATTGGGTACCACCCTTAATTGAAGATGAATTATCTTCTTTTGATAGAGATGAAAATCCTGCCTTTAAAAATGCAAGTGCCTGGTTCTTTCTAGCCTATAAAGGCAACAAGCTTGTTGGCAGAATCGTTGCCATTATCAATCATTTAGAAGTAGATGACCAAAACGTAAAAAAGATGCGCTTTGGCTGGTTCGATTTTATTGATGATACAGAAGTATCAGAAACCCTTCTGAAAAAAGTTGCGGAAATAGGAGCTGAACACAAATTGGAGTTTATGGAAGGGCCAGTAGGTTTTTCTAATCTAGATAAGGTTGGTGTACTCACAGATGGATTTGATCAACCTGGAAGCATGGTAACGTGGTACAATGATGCATATTATATTAATCATTATGAACGCCTAAGCTTTGTAAAAGAAAAGGGATATGTTGAAAACAAGTTTCCTGCAAAGAATGCCGATCCAGCATTATTCACAAAATTGAACGGACTGGTAAAACGTCGCTACGGTCTTCGCGAAATTAATTTCAAGAAAACCAGTGAAGTTCTACCACTAGTAGATCAAATGTTTGACCTGTTTAACCAAACCTATTCTAAACTCTCTTCTTTTGTACCTATTACAGATGTTCAAAAAGAATATTTCAAAAAGAAATATATTACGTTTATAAACCCAGAGTACATTAAGTTCATTGTAGACAAGGAAGATAACCTAATTGCATTTGCCATTGTTATGCCTTCCTTCTCCAGTGCTTTACAGAAGGCTAAAGGAAAATTATTTCCTTTTGGCTTCCTGCACCTACTAAGAGCAAAAAAATATAATAAGGATGTTGTGTTTTACCTTATAGGTATCCACCCTGAATACCAAAACAAAGGCGTTACTGCCATAATTTTTAATGAATACTACAAAACATTTAATAAGAGAGGTATTGAAATGTGTTACCGTACACCGGAATTGGAAGATAATATTGCTATTCGCCAAATGTGGAAACATTTTGACCCAAAAATATACAAACGACGTTGTACTTACAAAAAGAGCCTATAGGCTATAAGGACCTTCTGCCCTATTTTACTTAAAACATACGGAACAAAAAAGGCCTCACTATATAGTGAGGCCTTTTTTAATATTATCAATTAGGTAAATATTACTCACCCATTGCCGCAGCAACTGCAGCAGATAATCTTTTATATGTACCATTTTCCAAACGGTCTCTAATTGCCGAGAACGCCTCTAATGTTTCCTCTATATCCTGCATTGTATGCGTAGCAGTAGGAATCATACGAAGTAATATTAGTCCTTTTGGTATTACAGGATAAACTACTATAGAGCAGAATATTCCGTAATTTTCTCGCAAGTCTTTCACAAGAGCCATAGCTTCTGGAATACTTCCGTTAAGGTAAACTGGCGTAACACATGTATTTGTGTTTCCAATGTCAAAACCTTTGTTCTTTAGTCCGTTTTGAAGCGCGTTTACGTTCTCCCACAACTTAGCTTTAAGCTCAGGCATGGTACGTAACATATCCAATCTCTTTAATGCTCCCTTTACGTAAATCATAGGTAATGATTTAGCGAACATTTGCGAACGAAGGTTATATTTTAAATAATCTATAATTTCTTTATCGGCAGCTAAAAATGCACCGATACCTGCCATAGACTTTGCAAAAGTTGCAAAATACACATCAATATCATCCTGTACATCCTGCTCCTCACCTGTACCTGCACCAGTTGCTCCTAAGGTTCCGAAACCGTGAGCATCATCTACAAATAAACGGAAAGTATATTTTTTCTTTAAAGCAACAATCTCTCTTAACTTACCTTGCTCACCACGCATACCAAAAACACCCTCGGAAATAACTAATATACCTCCACCGGTTTGTTCAGCCATTTTAGTGGCGCGTTCTAAGTTTTTCTCTAAACTTTCAATATCATTATGCTTAAACGTAAAACGCTTACCCATATGTAATCTAACGCCATCAATAATACAGGCGTGAGCATCTACATCATATACAATAATATCGTCTTTAGAAACAAGGGCATCTATTGCAGACACCATACCTTGGTAACCAAAGTTTAATAAATAAGCAGATTCTTTATTAACGAACGCAGCTAATTCTTGTTCTAGCTGTTCGTGAAAATCAGTGTGGCCACTCATCATTCTTGCTCCCATAGGGTAAGCAGATCCATATTCAGCAGCGGTTTCACCGTCTACTTTCTTAACTTCAGGAAGATTGGCTAGACCTAAGTAGTCATTGATACTCCAGGTAATTACCTCTTTTCCTTGAAACTTCATCCTATTAGAAATCGGTCCCTCTAACTTAGGAAAAACGAAATATCCCTCCGCCTGTGAAGCCCATTTTCCTAATGGCCCCTTGTTCTCTAAAATTCTGTCAAATAAATCTCGCATTTAGGTGTACTTTGGATTTTAGTGCAAAAGTAAGATTTTAAGAGCAACATTCATAAAATATTATTCTCTAACAAAAAAGCAATGACCATACGGCCATTGCTTTCCAACTTTTACAAACTTGTATGTTATTCTTTAATGTATTGTACTTTTTGAGTTTCACTAACAGTATTGGTGTCAAAGAAACCTTGGTCCTCCATCCACTGATCACTGTACACTTTACTCATATATCGCGAGCCGTGATCCGGAAATATAACAACTACGTTATCCTTTGGGCCAAACTCTCCATCTTCATTCAACTGTTTTAACGCCTGCATTACTGCACCACTGGTGTATCCTGCAAAAATACCTTCGGTCTTTGCAATTTCACGAGCAGTATGTGCACTTTCAGAATCGGTTACTTTGACAAACTTGTCTATAACATCAAAATCAGTAGCTCCTGGAATTAGATTTTTGCCAAGACCTTCTATTCTATATGGATAAATCTCATTAGAATCGAACTCTCTAGTTTCATGATATTTTTTCAATACTGAACCAAAAGCATCAACACCAATAACCTTAACTTTTGGGTTTTGCTCTTTTAAGTACTTAGCCGTACCTGAAATAGTACCACCAGTTCCGCTACATGCTACAAAGTGCGTAATCTGCCCACCAGTCTGTTTCCATATTTCTGGACCAGTGCTCTGGTAATGAGCCTCCATATTCAACTCATTAAAATATTGATTGATATAGATGGAGCCACTAGTTTCTTTATGTAAGCGTTTTGCTACTTCATAATAAGAACGTGGATCATCCGCACTTACGTGAGCCGGGCAAACATATACCGTGGCACCCATAGTACGCAACATATCAATCTTATCTTTCGATGATTTTGAACTAACAGCCAAAATACATTTATAACCTTTAATAATACTCACCATAGCAATACTAAAACCTGTATTACCAGAAGTTGTTTCTATAATGGTGCTACCTTCGGTTAAAAGACCTTTACGCTCTGCCTCTTCTATGATATGTACCGCAATACGATCTTTTGAAGAGTGGCCAGGATTAAAAGATTCTACTTTGGCAAAAAAGTTACCTGCAAAGCCTTCTGTTATTCTCTTTAATTTTACTAGTGGAGTGTTTCCTACGAGCTCTAGGATATTATTGTATGCCTTAATTTTGTTTTCCATAAAGGATGTCTGGTTATGAGAACTTTTCATATACTAAAAAGTTTCCACAAAATTGTTGGGACAAAATTACTATTTTTTTTGAATATGCCATTTTATCCATGAAAATACATCCAAAAAATGAAGATATTTTCGGTTTTATGCTGTTTTGTTAACATTTAGTTAGCATATTAGCAATAATCTAGCCAATTTCTAAGCCATAAAACCACTCCTTTTTTCAGACGAGATTATGTTAGTTCAACTAATTAACTTGTAAATTAATTAATCCTTTAGATTTTACCTTCCAAATCCAACAGAAACGCATACTCTTTAGCCACCTCTTTTAATGCCTCAAAACGTCCTGAAGCGCCACCATGTCCTGCATCCATATTAATATCCATCATCAACAGATTCTTGTCTGATTTCATCTCTCGTAATTTCGCTACCCACTTGGCAGGTTCAAAATATTGAACTTGTGAATCATGAAGTCCGGTAGTAACCAATAAATTAGGGTATTCTTGAGCAACTACTTGGTCATAAGGCGAATACGACTTCATATACTCATAGTATGCTTTTTCGTTTGGATTGCCCCACTCATCATATTCCCCTGTTGTTAAAGGAATGGAATCATCTAACATTGTCGTGACCACATCAACAAAAGGAACAGCTGCAATTACACCATTATATAATTGAGGAGCCATGTTTATGATTGCCCCCATAAGTAGACCGCCCGCAGAACCACCCATTGCATATAAGTGATCTGCCGAAGTATAACCTTCATCTATCAAGTACTGAGAACAGTCTACAAAATCTGTAAAAGTGTTCTTTTTCTTTAACAATTTACCATCTTCGTACCAAGGCCTGCCCAAGTATTCCCCTCCTCTAACATGCGCTATTGCATAAACAAAACCTCTGTCTAACAAACTTAAACGTACAGTAGAAAAATACGGATCTATAGTGTTCCCGTATGACCCATAGGCATATTGAAGTATAGGTGTTGTGTTACTTAGCGGAGTGTCTTTATGATAAACGATGGACATCGGTACTTTTACCCCATCGCGAGCATTAGCCCAAATACGTTTTTCTTTATAGTTGTCCTTATCAAACTTCCCTCCTAGTACTTCTTGTTCTTTTTTAACTTCTCTCTCCTTGGTCCGCATATTAAAATCGATAATGGAAGTTGGAGTTGTCATGGAATTGTAACCATAACGAAGAATTTCTGTATCAAAATCAGGATTGCGGCCCACACCGGCAGTGTATGTTTCACTTTTAAAAGGTAGGTAATACGAATCCGTGCCATCCCATCTGTTAATATGAACCTTGTTCAATCCGTTTGTACGTTCTGATATTACGTAGTAATCTTTGAAAATATCTATATCTTCCAACAGAACATCTTCACGATGGGGTATAAATTCTTTCCAGTTTTCCGAAGAGGTATTATTCTCATCGGTTTTCATTAATTTAAAATTGGTTGCACCATCTTTATTGGTAAGAACATAGAAATGATCACCATAGTGTGACATACCATATTCAACACCTCTTTCGCGGGGTGAAAACATTTTCAAATCTCCGTCAGGATTATCCGTTCTTAAAAACTGAAATTCCGAAGTAAGCGTGCTATACGAGCCAACAATAATATATTTCTTGGATTTTGACTTGTAGACATATGTTCCAAATGTATCATCTTTCTCATGAAAAACTAATTGATCTTCAGCTGCGGAAGTACCAAATTTGTGCTTCAAAATTTGGTCTGATCGTAAAGTAACTTCATCTTTTTTAGTGTAAAAAAGGGTCTTATTATCATCAGCCCAAACTGCACCACCCGTTGTATTTTCTATCTTATCTGCATAAACCTCCCCTGTTTCAAGGTTTTTTATGCTTATAACGTACTGCCGTCTAGAAACTGTATCTACGCCAAAAGCGGCAAATTTATTATTGGGACTAATAGCCAAACCTCCTATGCTGAAATACTCATGACCTTTTGCCATTTCGTTTCCATCAAACATAATCTCTTCCGGAGCTTCTAATGTTTCTTTTTTTCGAGCATAAATAGGATACTCTTTACCTATTTCATACCTGGTAATGTACCAATAGCCGTTCTGTTTATACGGTACAGATGTATCATCTTCTTTGATACGAGATTTCATTTCATCAAAAAGTTGATGCTGAAACTCTTTGGTATGCCCCGTCAAAGATTCATAGTACTCTTTCTCAGCCTCTAGATATGAAATCACCTCTGGGTTCTCTTTATCGTTCAACCAATAATAATTATCCACCCTAACATCTCCGTGCTTTTCTAAGTTATGTGGAATCTTTTTCGCAATCGGTGCTTTAACTTCACTCATATTCTTTTGTTGACTTTGTACTAAAAGCACAAATGTAAGGCTTAACCCAAGAACGATTTTCTTTTTTTTAGACAAGCTCATAGTTGATGTTTTTCAGACACAATTTAGTAATTTCGCAAAGTAATTCAACTTATAAAAAAACAAATTATGTTTGGAGATATGATGGGTATGATGGGGAAACTTAAAGAAACCCAGCAAAAAGTAGAAGCCACAAAGAAACGTTTAGACACAGTAACCTTAGAAGAATCTTCTTCTGAAGATTTGGTAAAGGTGATTATTACCGCTAATAGAGAAGTTAAACAGATTCTAATTGATGAAAGTTTACTAAAAGACAAAGAGCAATTGGAAGATTTTCTAATTATGACAGTCAATAAGGCTATTGCAAAGGCAACCCAGGTAAATGAAGCAGAACTTGGTGCTGTTGCCAAAGAAGGGATGCCCAATATTCCGGGAATGGACTCGTTATTTAAATAATGGCAAGCTATTTGCTTTTGATTACTAAATTAAACTACAGATGAAACTATTACTTTTTCTAATATTACCGTTTTGTTTACTAGGCCAAACCGATACTACTAGTAATGTTGACTGGCTTAAGAACTACGACAAGGCCTTAAAAGTCTCAAAAAAAGAAAATAAGAATGTTCTGGTTTATTTTACCGGTAGCGACTGGTGTCCACCATGTAAAAAGCTTAAACAAGATCTTTTTGAGACAGAGGAGTTCTCTGAACTATCAAAAAGTTATGTCCTATTATATGTAGATATTCCTAGAAATAAGGATTTATTGAGTGATAAGCAGTGGAATCACAACCAAGAGGTCTTAAAAAAACTTAATAAAAAAGGAGTCTTTCCTTTGTTAAGTGTGGTAAATGGAAAAGGAAAGGCATTAGATGAATACTCTGGTTACGGTATGACCGGAGAAATTGGTTATCATTTAAAGTTTCTCAAGAAAAATAAGTAATTAAAAAAGGGCCCTTTAAAAGGGCCCTTTTTTGTGTCTATTCAGAAATGAATTAGTTATTAATCAATCTAAATTCTGTTCTTCTATTTACAGCATGCTCTCTTGAAGTACAAGAAACACCGTCCTTACACCTGTTCTTAAGTTTTGTTTCACCGTATCCGTTAGCTACTAAAAGACTAGAGTTAATACCTTTTGAAATTAGGTACTGCGCAACTGCTTTAGCTCTTCTTTCAGATAAATCCTGGTTAGAGGAAGCACTACCTTGAGCATCTGTATGAGAAGCCAACTCTACTTTAGCGCCTTCATTCTGAGCCAATACAGGTAATAAACGAGTATCAATGATAGTTTTAGCTTGTGCTGTTAAAGTAGCACTACCAGAGTCCCAGTTTATTGGAAGCGCTTGGTAAGTAACCAATTCACACTCTACTTCTTTCCAAGTAGTTAAACCACCTTTTTCTTTTAAAACCTCTTTTGTATAAGATTTAGTAACAGGAGCAACCGCCTCTTCTACAGCGTAAGCGTCCTTATCTAATACCGTTCTAGTAATTTCTTCATAAACCGCTGGAACTACTTCTTCAACAACTTTAGCTGGGGAAACAAGTATTCTTTTAGTATATGTACCACTCTTTTGAGGAATAGCAGTTTTGCTTGTTGAAGCATTGTTAGCAAGGGTTGCTGTTTCAATAGTCTGAAATTCTGCAGGATATCCTTTATAACACCAGTATCTACAATCATCAGGGTTACCTGAATCACAATCTGGAGCCGATGCACCCAACTCCCACTGAGCATATGCAGGTTTCACCTCTATAGTCTGTGAAGCACTACCAAAACTAGCTGGGCTAACGCTTAAAGAATTTCCGCCTTCCTTAGATACATAGCTAACCTTTTCAGATCCCCATTCTTCCGGAACAATTCTTAATTTTTTACTTTCTTCTTTTACTAAAACACGCTCTGTAACGGTTTTATACGTTGCAGGTACAGTTTTTAAAACTTTATAACCGGGCTTTACTGTAATAGTCACGGTCTCGTTTACATAAACGTCAGGCGTAGTACAACGTACATAGCACTTTCCAGGTTCGGGGTTAGCTGGCAAGTCTTGAGCCATACTAAATGAAGCCGTAAGAACGGCAAGGGAAAAAAGAATTTTCTTCATAAGATAGTTAATGTTTAATGTTAATGTATAGTTGGTTTAAAGTTAATGATTTAATATATATTTAACAAGTCGTTTCCTGTTAAGTATTAGAATCATCGATGAAATACATTCTTTTTTATCAAAACCGTGCCGTTCATCGATCTTAGCATAGAACAGCATATAAAGCAGTTTATTGTGATATTCTTAATTTTAACATAAAATAAATACACTTTCCAACTATACCCAATGGCAGATAATCCTGAAATTATCACTCTTATTTTGTATCTTTTACCTAAAATTTTACCTGTGATAGAAATAGTTAATACAACAAATTCCGGACATCGTTTTCAAATAAAATCTAAAAGTGATGCTATCTTACTTACAAGTGAAGAGTTTCATAGCCAGGCTGATTTGGATACTGCGCTTTCTAAACTGAATACACTTCAAATCAATAGAGGGAATTTTGAACGAAAGACCAATCATCAAGGTAAATTTCTGTTTGATTTAAAAGATGGCAATGGCTCACTAATAGGTACCAGTCAACTTTACGATTCGGAAGCTGGAATGGAGAATGGAATTAAAAATTTGCATAATCGTTTAACCGACTTAAAAAAACTATAAACCCTTTAGTATTTTTAAAAGCTTTTCATGCATTGTCTTGGTATAATCCAAATGGGTAACGATACGAAGTTTTCCTTGACCCATACCTATTATAAGGACATCTTCCTCTTTAAGTTTTTCTACAAAAACATCTCCTGTCATAAAATTTTCATCTATTTCAAAAATGATAATATTGGTTTCAATAGGTTCAACACGCTTTATATAGGATAGATTTTCTAACACCTCCCCTATCTCTCTTGCTTTTTGGTGATCCTCGGCCAAACGTTCTACATGGTGATCAAGCGCATAAATACCTGCTGCTGCAAGAAAACCTGCCTGACGCATTCCCCCGCCAAATATTTTACGAATACGAAGCGCTTTATCCATTAACCCCTTACTGCCCACCAAAACAGAACCTACAGGACACCCTAGGCCTTTACTTAAACAAACACTAATAGTATCGAACAATTCTCCATAAGCTAGGGGACTTTCGTTTTTTTGAACCAAGGCATTCCACAAACGGGCACCGTCAAGATGATAGGATAAATTATGCTTTTTGCAGACTTCTTTTATCTTTTTCAGCTCTTCTATATCCCAACACGCACCACCTCCTTTATTAGTAGTGTTTTCTATACAGACTAGAGATGTTAATGGGCTGTGGTAAAAATCCGGTGGATTAATTGCTGCTTCTACTTGTTCTGCCGTAATCATTCCCCTATGACCATCTATCAATTTACATGATACTCCGCTGTTAAAACTGACGCCTCCACCTTCATAATTATAAACATGAGCATATTTATCACAAATTAATTGGTCACCAGGTTGCGTATGTAACTTTATACCCGTTTGGTTTGCCATAGTTCCTGAAGGAAAAAAAAGCGCTGCTTCCTTCCCGAACATTTTAGCTACTTTTTCTTCAAGAGCGTTCACCGTTGGGTCCGATTTAAACACGTCATCCCCCACTTTAGCAGACATCATGGCCGCTAACATTGCTTGGGTAGGTTTGGTTACTGTATCACTAATAAGATTAATTTGCATGTAATGATTTTTAATAATTGGACTATAAAAGTTCAGGCTATACTAGATGAGCAAAGACTATATGAATTACTTATGAAAAACGACCATATACGGATAAAACAGAGCTAATTCTCTCTTTTTAACAAGAAATATGATAAACAATCTCCATTTTTTTTACATAAATGATAAATTAACATTTCAATTATTATGTAATTCTTTCTATTCAAGATATTAGAAATATATACCTTAAGTACAAACAAATATACTATGGTAAACTTAGAAAATCAGATTTTTTCATCCTACCAAAGAAACCCCGTTTTATTCGACGAGATCTTTGATCAAGAAGGACAAGTAAAGGAAGTGTATTCTAAACTATTCGACCTCTACGGCGGGCATTCCATTAGTGAATATGTCAATTTAAACGAAAAGGCAAAGTCGTCATTTTTTAATCAGGGAATTACTTTTCAGGTGTATGACAAAAAGAAAACCAAAGAGAAGATTTTTCCATTCGACCTTTTTCCTAGAATAATTCCACCAGAAGAATGGGAAATAATTGAATCTGGTTGCATACAGAGAAGTAAGGCGCTAAACCTCTTTCTGTGGGATGTTTATCATGATAAGAAAATAATTAAAGATGGTATAGTTCCTATGAGCCTCATAAGCTCTTCTGCTAACTATTTAGACCAAATGATAGGTTTAGATCCACCTGGGGGCATTTACAACCATATTTCAGGTACTGATGTCATTAAACATAGTGATGGACAATATTATGTTCTTGAAGACAATATAAGGTGCCCAAGTGGCGTAAGTTATGTTATTTGCAATCGTACAGCATTAAAAAGGGCTCTATTTGGTGTCTTTGATCATTACAAAACGTATTCCGTTACAAATTACGCGGAAAACCTTCTTGACTTGCTTGAAACCGTTAAACCTAAAGGTGTGGATGTACCCAATGTAGTAGTCATTACTCCCGGTATGTACAATTCTGCGTTTTACGAGCATTCCTATTTGGCAAAAACTATGGGTGTTGAATTAGTTGAGGGTAGAGATCTTTTCGTTGAAAATGATTTTGTATACATGAAAACCATAAAAGGCCCACAAAAGGTTGATGTAATATATAGAAGAATAGATGATGCGTTTATAGATCCACTGGAATTCAAACCAGATTCAGCTCTTGGCGTGCCAGGTCTTTTTTCCGCTTATAAAAAGGGCAACGTAACTTTGGCTAATGCACCTGGTACCGGTGTTGCAGATGATAAGGCCATTTACACTTATATGCCGGAAATAATTAAGTACTACTTAAACGAGGAGCCTATTCTAAATAATGTAAAAACATATCATTGCAGCAGACCCAAAGAGCTAAAATATGTATTAGATAATATTAAGAACTTGGTAATTAAACCTGTAGATGAGGCAGGTGGTTATGGTATATCTATTGGAAACCGATTGAGCGATAAAGAAGTTGAAGTTGTAAAAGCAGAGATTCTTTTAAGTCCTAGGAAATACGTTGCCCAACCAATTATGTCACTTTCCGTACACCCTACATATATAGATGAAACCGAATCTTTTGAACAGCGCCATGTTGACCTCAGAATTTTTACTGTGTTAGGAAAAGACAAAGAGTTCGTTTTAAAGGGCGGACTAACAAGAGTAGCGCTAAAAAGAGGCAATTTAATCGTAAACTCTTCACAAGGTGGCGGATCTAAGGACACATGGGTATTGAAGACCTAGTAGAATGCTTAGTACGAATATTCTACTCTAGAAAAAACAGAAAAAAGAACACTAACTATTAAATAACACCTATGCTAGCACGAGTTGCCAATAACCTTTTTTGGATGGGGAGATATATAGAACGTTCAGAACATATTGCGAGGTACCTTCGAGTAAATTATTTTTCATCTCTTGATGCCCCCAATCAAATATCGCAATCTAGACAATTTGTTCTTCGTTCAATGTTAACTTTAGTGGGCGACCCAGCTGCTGATGAGGAAGGCGATCTTAACGAGACCGAAGTTTTATATAAAATAGGATTAGACCCCAACTACTCCTCTTCTATTCTTAATAACGTAAGGAATTCACGAGAAAATGCCAATAGCGCCAGGGATCTGATCTCTACTGAACTTTATGAATCCATCAATAAATTCTACCACTTCATCGCTAACTACGACGCTAACGTTTATACAAAAAACGGGCTTGATGATTTTACACGGAATGTAACGGAAATGTCAGCAATTCTAAGGGGGAAAGTGCGTAGTACTCTAATGCACGATGAAATTTATGCTATCATTATAATGGGTGCAAATATAGAACGGGCAACACAGGTGATGCGGATTATTAGTTCCAAATATAATGATGCTCTTAAGGCTCAGGGTAGCTATGGCGATAAGTTCAAGAATAGCTTTGAATGGACCACCTTATTAAAGTGCACGGAATCTTATGATATGATGCGCAGGCATTACAAAAAAACGCCAACAAGCATTTCTACTTTAGAGTTTTTGATTCTTAATCCAAACTGTCCAAGGTCTATTATCAACAGTTTAAACCAAGTATGCAAACACATAAAAATCTTGGACACTAAGCAAAAACACGATAGAGACTCTACTTCATTTCTAGTTGGAAAAGTTAGAGCGGAATATGAATTTAAATCCATGGTAGATATTGAAAGTGATATTCAATTATTAATTAATAATACGTTGACACATCTTTATGAAATTAGCCAAAAAATGGAGAAAGAGTTTTTTAGTTATTAAGCCTTATATTACAAAGCTAATCAGGAAAAAAAATCACTTTCTTATCAAACCTAACGAACTCACAATTACCTAATGTCATTAGAATATTCAATTACTTATAAAGCAGAAAACACCTATGAAGAACCAGTACGCGAAGCATATTGGCAATTTCTCATAATACCACAAGAGAACGACTCACAACAGTTCATTAGTATAGATTTTAACAACTCGCTAAATGCTAGGAGTGAATTTTCTATAAATGGATATGGCTTTAAAACGATTCGGGTTCACCCAAAAACCGAATTTACACACATTGCTTTTGAGGCGAATTTTAAACTATTAAAGAAAGAAATTAATCCGTTTGACTTTGAACCGGAAGAAGATGTGTTGAAATCGTTTCAAAAGCTTCAAGAATTAGATTTTAAGGTAAACTATGACACCTTCTTAAAAACAACGGATTATACTAGTCTTCCTGAGGAAAGTAAAAATCTATTTACATTAGATACTACACTATCGATATTTGAAAACCTTTTGGCCCTAAATAGCTTTGTACACCATTATATTAAATTTAACGCAGAAGCTACTGATGTATACACCAAACTAAAAGATTTACTAAAAATCCGCCAAGGCGTTTGCCAAGACTTCACCCATCTATTTTGTGCCTTCGCAAGGTTAAACGGTATACCTGCACGTTATGTTTCAGGATATTTGCATCAAGACAACGGCTATTTTGGAGATGCGCAAATGCATGCTTGGGCAGAAGCCTATGTGCCCTTTGTTGGCTGGATTGGTTTTGATGTAACAAATGATATTTTGGCTGGGACATCCCATATAAAAATAGCTGATGGCAAAGACTATAATGACTGTTCACCCTTAAAAGGTGTAGTATTCTCTACCGGTAAGAACGAAACCGTTCATTCTGTAGTAGTTAGCAGTCAAAGCCAACAATAGAATTTAAAATGTAATTATTCTAACCTTGCAAACATTCAATCATTAACTGCGGAATAGATAAAAAAGAGTAGTATTTTTGTTTGAAAACAGAATATAATGACAATTACTACAGACCTATTTAAAGGTCTACAAGAGCGCCTTGGTGCGTTAAGGAGGTATCTTTGACGTTGATGCCAAACTTATTGAAATAGAAAACGAACAGGAGAAAACTTTAGCTCCTCATTTCTGGGATAATCCACAGGAAGCCCAGGCTCATATGAAATTCATACAATCAAAAAAACAGTGGGTAGATGATTACAATGCTGCCAAAACACTGGTTGATGACGTAGAAATTTTACTAGAGTTTCAACAAGAAGGAGAAGATAACGAAGCAGAAGTAACCGCTCAGTATGATAAAGCTCTGAGCCAGTTAGAGAAGCTCGAATTCAAGAACATGCTTTCTGAAGAAGGTGATGAACTTCCTGCCGTTCTACAAATTACAGCTGGTGCCGGTGGTACCGAAAGTTGCGATTGGGCCTCCATGCTCATGCGCATGTACATGATGTGGGCAGAAAAGAACAAATACAAAGTAAAAGAACTCAACTATCAAGAAGGAGATGTTGCTGGTATAAAAACGGTTACTCTAGAGATTGATGGCGATTTTGCTTTTGGATGGCTTAAAGGTGAGAACGGCGTGCATAGATTGGTACGTATTTCTCCTTTTGATAGTAATGCCAAGCGTCACACTTCATTTGCATCTGTGTACGTGTACCCTCTTGTAGATGACAGTATTGAAATTGATGTTAATCCCGCAGATATAACCATTACAACGGCACGATCAAGTGGTGCCGGTGGTCAAAACGTAAACAAAGTTGAAACCAAAGTTCAATTGGTTCACCATCCCACAGGCATACAAATATCCTGTTCGGATTCTAGAAGTCAGCATGATAACAGAGCTACGGCCATGAAAATGTTGAAGTCTCAGTTGTATGAAATAGAGCTCCGCAAAAAAATGGAAGCGCGTCAGGAAATAGAATCCTCAAAGATGAAAATTGAATGGGGCTCTCAAATCCGTAATTATGTCATGCACCCATATAAATTGATAAAGGATGTACGAACTGCTGAAGAAACAGGCAATGTAGATGCTGTTATGGATGGCGATATAGATGCTTTTTTAAAGGCCTTTCTAATGATGATGGGTCAAAAAGATGAAGAATAGGTTTTCACTTTTAAATGAATAAAAATTACAATTAAATTGCAAAATGATAAAAATCTATCATAACCCAAGATGTCAAAAATCCCGTGAAGGATTACAACGGCTTGAAAAATCTGGCCAGGAATTTGAAGTCATAAAATACCTAGAAGAAATTCCTTCTAAGGAAGAACTCCGTAGTGTTTTAGACTGCTTAGGCATTACTCCAGAAATGCTTGTTCGAAAAAATGAGCAAATCTGGAAAGATAATTTTAGAGGTAAACTTCTATCTAATGAAGAAGTTTTAGATGCTATGATTCTGTATCCAAAATTGATTGAAAGACCTATTGTTGTTAACAATGGTAAAGCTGTTATTGGCAGGCCTGTTAATTTAATTGACGGAATTATTTAATACCATTGCTTTATTCCTCTTGAAATTGAACATATATAAAAAGAGCATTCTCTTGAAAACAAAAGGGATGCTCTCTTTTATTATATTAGTCTCCCCTCTTTAATAATTTGGTACATTTGTTGCTATTTCATTTTAACAAAGCTTTAACCATGATAGGTTAAACCATTTATAAAAAACACAATCTTATAAATTGATATCGTCATGAAAAACAATATCCCATTCGTTATTTTATTTTTTGTTCTAATGTTCACAGGTCCTGAACTCATTGCTCAATATGGTTATGGAGGCGGAGGTTATGGATACGGAAATAGTGGTTATGGAAATAGCGGTTATGGAAGACAACGTAGTGCTATACCTCAAGTACAGGAAACTCCAAAGGAGCCTGAAGCAAAAACCGCCGCTCAAATCGTTGATGGTGAAATGCCTGGTATCGCCGAAGCTTTAGAGCTAAATGAGTTTGAGAGCGCAGTAATGAGTTCTGTATTAAAAAAGTATCTGCAGAAACGAATTGAAATGCAGATTCTGCAACTTACTCCTGAGCAAATGCGCGAGGGAATGGAGAAAATTACCAAAGCTCAGGACGAAGAGTTAAAAGCCGGACTTCCTATTGAAAAATATGATGCTTTTGTTGCAATGCAAAAGAAAGGCTTACAGAAGACCAAGAAAGAAAAGAAACGAGAGAAAAAACGAAAGAAGAAAAAAACCGAAGATTGACATGAAAATACCGTTCTTGATTGCCCTGTTACTGTTATCGATTAATACATTCGCACAACGGCCGCAGAGGCCCCAAGGTCAAGAACAACAACTAATAAAAATTACCGGAACGGTTTTGGACCAAGATGACGGGCAACCTTTAGAATATGCAACCCTTGTTCTTCATAGTGTAGAAAATCCTGAAAAGGTTACCGGCGGAATTACAAATATTGACGGAAAATTTGAAGTTGAAGCACTCCCTGGAAAATACAATGTCAGTATTGAATACATTTCCTATAAAACGTATAAACTACCAAATCAGCTACTAAGCAAATCTACAGATCTTGGTATTGTAAAACTTGCACTAGACGTCTCGCAACTAGAAGGCGTAGAAGTTGTTGGAGAAAAAACAACTGTTGAAGTTCGTCTTGACAAAAAAATATATAACATAGGCAAAGACCTTACCACTAGTGGAGCTACTATAAGTGATGCCCTAAACAACGTTCCATCTGTAAATGTTGATGTGGAGGGTGCAATTAGCTTGCGAGGTAATGAAAACGTTAGAATTTTAATTAACGGAAAACCTTCGGCTTTAGCCGGTTTTGGTTCTACAGATGCTTTACGAGAACTCCCCGCAGATGCTATAGAAAAGGTTGAGGTGATTACAAGTCCTTCCGCCCGTTACGATGCAGAGGGTACAGCAGGTATACTCAACATAGTTTTGAAGCGCGAAAAAACATTAGGATTTAACGGTTTAGTGAATGTAAATATCGGATATCCTGGTCAAAGTGGCATTTCTATTAATGCGAATTTGAGAACAGACAAATTCAATATTTTCAATACACTTGGTTACCGGTATAATGATTCTCCCGGACATGCTTTTTACGAAAACTCGTATACTAGTGGCCAGTATGGGCAAATCAATGAAGATAGAGATTACACTAGAAGAAGTAAGGGGCTTAATAACAATTTTGGTGTTGAGTACTTTATAACTGAAAAATCATCCATAACGGGAAGTTTTTTTATGCGTTTTCAAGACGGGGATGATTTAACAGAGAATTACAGCAATTACTTTGAAGGTGGCTTACTTACCAGACAAAGTTTTAGAGAAGAAATTGAATTAGAAGATGAAGAAAATTATCAGTTCTCCTTAAATTATATAAATAATATTGATGATGATGGCCAAAAACTAACGGTTGATTTACAATATTCAAATGGTGATGAAGTAGAGAACTCTACTATTGACGATAATAACACCTTCCCTAATACAAGTTTAAATACGCTAGAAAGTGTTTATCAAAACGAAATTGAAGATGAATATCTCGTACAAGCAGATTATGTGCTTCCCCTAGGCGATGCGCAATTTGAAGCAGGGTACAGAGGCACTTTTGACAAGGAAGTCACGGATTACAAACTGGACTCACTAAACAGGGCTACAGGGCTTTTTGTTACCAACGAAGACCTAACGAACAAATTTAAATACGAAGAAAACGTAAATGCCGTCTATACTCAGTATGGTAACAAATTTGGTAAGTTTTCTTTCTTAGCTGGGTTACGATTAGAAAACACACAACTTAAAGGAGAGGTAACTTCCGATTATGATACCTCTTCGGTTGAAGAAGCATTAGGTGAAGATATAGACCTTAATTTTGATAAAAACTATTTAGGCCTATTCCCTACCCTAAATTTCATATTCGAAATTGGCGAAATGGAAAATATATCCCTCGGTTACAACCGCAGAATCAACAGACCCAGAGGACGCTTTATAAATCCATTCCCCTCTAGATCGAGTAGAGCCAATATTTTTCAAGGAAATCCGGATTTAGACCCTGCTTATTCAAATTCATTTGATTTGGGTTATTTAAAACGTTGGGATAAGCTTACGCTTACTTCTTCAATCTATTATAAGCGTGAAACCAACTCTTTTGAATACATTCAGGAAGCTACAGGGCAAGTTACAACAGATAGCGTACGAATTATTAGATCTTTACCCATTAACCTATCTTCTAACGAAAGAATAGGTGCCGAAGCTGGTGTTCTTTATAATCCAAAAAAATGGTTACGGTTGAACGGTAGTGTCAACTTCTTTAAATTTTCTAGTGAAGGGGAGCATAATGGTACAGATTATGGTACAGATAACACAAGTTGGTTCGCCCGCTTTAGCTCTAAAGTAAGTTTGCCTAAAAAAATAGAGTGGCAGACCAATGCATTTTATATGGGCCCACGTCAAAACTCACAAACCGAAACAAAAGGAATGCTATCGCTAAACTTGGCTTTCAGTAAAGATATTATGAAAGATAAGGGTACACTATCCCTAAACGTAAGTGATCTTCTTAATTCAAGAAAAAGGCAGTCTTACACCGTATCGGATGATTTTACTTCAAGAAGCGAATTTCAGTTT
Source organism: Zobellia nedashkovskayae (assembly GCF_015330125.1). Taxonomy (NCBI): domain Bacteria; kingdom Pseudomonadati; phylum Bacteroidota; class Flavobacteriia; order Flavobacteriales; family Flavobacteriaceae; genus Zobellia; species Zobellia nedashkovskayae. The sequence continues at coordinate 4,205,384 of NZ_JADDXR010000002.1, forward strand.
AGACCTAGATCTATTACGTTATCGCTTCGTTATAGAATAAATCAAACTAAAGAAAACAACCGTAAGCAAGGAAAAGGTGGCAATGAAAATGGTGGTGGAGAAGATGAAATGGAAGGCTAAAGACCACTACTAAAGAAAAATCCCTGCTAGTTTTTTAGAACTAGCAGGGATTTTTTTATTCAGTTTAGCTCATAAAAAAGCAGGAAAACGACAATTCGTTCTCCTGCTTTTTAATATATAAGAGCGCTTATACGCTACGTTTTGCTTTCTTTTTATCTCTCCATTCTTTGTAGAGTTCCAAGATGTTTCCACCTAACCAATAAGGCACTACAAAGGTCAACAAGAAAATCATCAACCAAAATCCAATGGTTAAAATGGTTAAAAATGCTAAAAATCCAAGGTACTGATCAAATTCCATGTTCTCAATTTTGCACTACAAATATACTTTAGAAAGTACCAAAATTGCAAATTGAAATCAAAAAAAATAACATAACTTAAAAAACATTTATTTTTAAAGCCCCAAAGGGGAATTAAAATGGTGAAATACTACCTTTGTAAACTAACATAACACTACTAATAATGAGCTTTAGAATCGAAAAAGATACCATGGGCCAGGTAGAGGTGCCCAGCGACAAATATTGGGGCGCCCAAACTGAGCGTTCAAGAAATAATTTTAAAATAGGCCCTTCCGCATCTATGCCTTTAGATGTAGTTTATGGATTTGCCTATCTAAAAAAAGCTGCCGCTTACGCCAACTGTGAACTAGGTGTACTTGCCGAAGACAAAAGGGACCTTATCGCACAAGTGTGCGAAGAGATTTTAGATGGAAAACTTGACGACCAATTTCCATTGGTTATTTGGCAAACCGGATCAGGTACGCAAAGCAACATGAACGTTAACGAGGTTATTGCCAATCGCGCTCATGAAATTGCCGGAAAGAAAATTGGTGAAGGCGAAAAGACAATTCAGCCTAATGACGATGTAAACAAATCGCAATCATCTAATGACACCTTTCCTACAGGTATGCACATTGCCGCCTATAAGAAAATTGTACAGAATACTATACCAGGTGTAACTAAGCTACGTGACACTTTAAATAAAAAATCCAAAGACTTTGCCAAGGTGGTAAAAATAGGTAGAACGCACCTTATGGATGCCACTCCCCTAACCTTAGGTCAAGAATTTTCAGGTTATGTGTCACAACTAGACCATGGATTAAGAGCCTTAAATAATACCTTAGATCATTTAAGCGAATTAGCTTTAGGTGGTACTGCTGTAGGTACAGGAATGAATACACCAAAAGGTTATGATGTTCTTGTTGCCAAGTACATTGCAGATTTTACCGGACTTCCTTTTCGCACAGCGGACAATAAATTTGAAGCTTTAGCAGCACATGACGCTATCGTAGAGAGTCATGGGGCACTTAAGCAACTGGCCGTTTCTTTAAATAAAATTGCTAATGATGTTCGTATGATGGCTTCAGGACCAAGGTCAGGAATTGGTGAAATTATCATACCTGCAAATGAACCAGGTAGTTCTATTATGCCTGGTAAGGTCAATCCAACCCAGTGTGAAGCTATGACTATGGTTTGTGCTCAAGTAATGGGTAACGACGTTGCTGTTTCCGTTGGTGGAACTCAAGGTCATTACGAATTGAACGTGTTTAAGCCTATGATGGCCGCTAACATCCTCCAATCAGCAGAATTACTTGGTGATGCTTGTGTAAGCTTTGAAGTGAACTGTGCGGCTGGTATTGAGCCTAATTATGATGTAATTAAAGAATTACTGAATAACTCTTTAATGTTGGTTACTGCCTTAAATACTAAAATAGGGTATTACAAGGCTGCAGAGATTGCAAATACAGCACATAAAAACGGAACTACATTAAAAGAAGAAGCAATTAATCTAGGCTACGTTTCTGCTGAGGATTATGACGAGTGGGTAAAACCAGAAGATATGGTAGGAAGCCTAAAATAGGTAGACCTTAAAATTGAACATAAAAAAAGGGGCAATCATAAAGATTGCCCCTTTCTGTTTATATGTAATGGATAGCGCGTTTATTATTTTAGAGTGAACTTAGAAGTTCCCAATAATTTTAATCTCGTATCATAAACATTCACCATGTAATTTCCTTCTTTGAAATCTCCTGCAGGCTTGCTAATGTAATCGCAAACATCTAAAGATTTGTTCTCATAGTAAAAACCAGTTCCTTTACTGTAAGTTACAGAAGCTCCAGAATCATTTGTCTTAGAGTAGCTTTCACCTAATACGTTACCTTGTGGGTCAAGAACTTCAATAAAGAATTCTCTATCACCAGCTTGAGCGATTACGTTATCAGCAACAGTAAAACAGATTTTAAATTTATCCGTTCTCTTAGCTCTAGAAGTAGAAACTAATTTTCCACTGCTACGTTCTTTAACTGCATCAACACTAAACTTAGATAAGTTAAGAGCTGAACCTTTTTCAACAACGTCTGCTAATTGTGTATTCTGTACAACTAAAGAATCGTTAAAAACAGTTTGCTTCTCTAACTCTGTATACGTACTATCTCTCTGCATTGCAATAAAAGTGTTCGACTTGGTAAGCGAATCAACTTGTTTCAACAATTGTGCTCTTTCTTCCTTCAACACACCAACTTGTCTTCTGTATCTAGAAAGAGAAGAAATATCACCTTTCATACTTTTTACAGAATCAATATATTTTGCAATGTTATCTCTAGCAGAAACCAACTCTTCGTTAGTAGCATTGCTTTCTAAAATTGCCTTATCATATTCAGACTTTAAGCTATTTAAATCTTCAACTACTAATTGCTTTTCTTGAGTAAGCGCAGTTTCGTTTTTCTTTTTTTCTTGGTAAAGACTAACGGTGTATATTATGGTACCCAAAAGAACCACACCTAGCAATCCTGCTAGCACCTTCAATCCATTGTTGCTTTTTGTTTCAGTCATAATGTTAAGATTTATTACTAATAAAAATTATTGGTTTGTATCGCTTTATATACGGTAGGATTTTCCTTTTAGATTTTTTGATGTAAAAAAATCAAATAATATATCAATCAAAAGATTATGATATGGTAACTTTAAACTATAGTTCTCAATTAGCTCTAGTTTATGTCAATTAAAATAATACCATTTAAACCTGACTATGCTCCCATTTTTAAAGAGTTAAACCAAAAATGGATAGAGCAATACTTTACGATAGAACCTAAGGATCTTTACCTACTTGGAAACTGCCAAGAACATATTATTGATAAGGGCGGATATATCTTTTTTGCGAAAAAAGAAGATTCTATAACAGGATGTTTCGCTCTTTTACCTGTAAGCAACACCACTTTTGAGTTAGGTAAAATGGCTGTTTCAACAGAGTTTCAAGGTCTTAAAATAGGCCAAAAGCTATTATCTTTCGCGATAAAATTTGCAAAGGAGCAATGCTGGGAAACACTTATTTTATATTCTAGCACTAAATTGGATAATGCCTTACATATTTATAAGAAATTCGGTTTTGAAGAAGTGCCCATAGAAAGAAATTTAGATTACGCTCGTAGCGATATAAAAATGTAATTAACCTTATAACAAGAACCCTATGAAAAACCTATTATTTATACTGATGAGCTCTAGCATCTTTTTTATTGGATGCAAGGAGAATAAGAAAGACGCTGCACCAGGCCAAGATGTAATTACCGAAGCAAACGATACCGCTAAAGCCACTTCTATGAACGAAGAAGAGACCTCAGAAGTAAAAATAACTCCTATTGAGCATGCTACTGCAGTTTTAGAATGGAAAAATATTACCATTTACATAGACCCTGTAGGTGGCGCAGAAGCTTTTGAGGGATACAAATCTCCCGACCTTATATTGATAACCGATATTCATGGAGACCATTTTAATGTAGAAACTTTGGAAGCACTAGGTACTGACAAAGCTAAACTAATAGCACCACAAGCAGTAGCCGAAAAGCTGCCGGAAGTTTTCACCCCACAGATCGATGTGTTGAACAATGGCGAAAGCAAAGAACGTTACGGAATTACAATTGAAGCTGTACCAATGTATAATTTAAGGGAAGAAGCATTAAAGTTTCACGAAAAAGGACGTGGTAATGGCTATATATTGACTTTTGGAGACCAACGTATTTATTTCTCCGGTGATACCGAGGATATTCCTGAAATGAGAAATTTAAAAGATATTGACAAGGCTTTCATTTGCATGAACCTTCCTTACACCATGACGCCCGAAAGCGCTGCAGATGCTGTTTTGGAATTTAAACCGAAAAAAGTTTATCCCTATCACTATAGAGGCAAACCTGATGTAAGTGATGTTTCCAAGTTCAAAGAATTGGTAAACGCCGGTGATTCTAATATTGAAGTAATTCAATTAGATTGGTACCCGAACGACACATATTAAACAAAAATATATACTATAAAAAAAGCTCTTAAGAATTTTCTTAAGAGCTTTTTTTAAAACTGATTGCAAACTAGCGAATCAATTTTTTGTATTTGATACGTTGTGGAATTAAATCTCCACCCAAACGTTTCTTCTTATTTTCTTCGTAATCAGAGAAAGAACCTTCAAAGAAATAAACTTGAGAATCACCTTCAAACGCTAAAATATGTGTACAAACACGATCCAAGAACCAACGGTCGTGAGAGATAACTACTGCACAGCCTGCAAAGTTCTCAAGACCCTCTTCTAAAGCTCGTAATGTATTCACATCTAAATCGTTAGTAGGCTCATCTAAAAGCAATACATTACCTTCTTCTTTTAAGGTCATGGCCAAATGCAAACGGTTACGCTCGCCGCCAGAAAGCATACTTACTTTCTTGTTCTGTTCACTCCCCGTAAAATTGAATCTGCTTAAATAAGCTCTAGAATTTACTTGGCGACCACCCATCATAACAAGCTCTTGCTCATCACTAAAGTTCTGCCATATTGTTTTCTCTGAATCTATATTAGAATGGCTTTGGTCAACATAAGAAATCTTAGCTGTCTCACCTACCTCAAAATCTCCTTTATCAGGGGTTTCCTCACCCATAATCATTCTGAAAATCGTGGTCTTACCAGCACCGTTTGGCCCAATAATACCAACTATACCAGCTTGCGGAAGCTTAAAGTTCAAATCTTCGTATAACAACTTATCGTCGTATGCTTTACTAACACCTCTAGCCTCTAGTACATTTGTACCTAAGCGTGGGCCATTAGGGATATATATTTCAAGTTTTTCATCAAGTTGCTTCTGATCTTGACTCATTAACTTATCGTAATTCTTTAAACGTGCCTTCTGTTTTGTCTGACGCCCCTTAGCCCCTTGACGCACCCAGTCAAGCTCACGCTCCAAAGTTTTTTGTCTTTTAGAAGCCGTTTTGCTTTCGTCAGCTAAACGTTTAGATTTTTGATCTAACCAGCTAGAGTAGTTTCCTTTCCAAGGTATACCTTCTCCTCTATCTAGTTCCAAAATCCATCCCGCTACATTATCCAAGAAGTACCTATCGTGAGTTACAGCAATTACGGTACCCTTATATTGCGCCAGGTGATGCTCCAACCAATGAACCGATTCCGCATCTAAGTGGTTAGTAGGTTCATCTAATAGTAATATCTCTGGTTCTTGAAGCAATAGACGACAAAGCGCTACACGTCTTCTTTCTCCTCCAGAAAGCACACCTATTATTTTATCAGGCTCCGGAGTACGCAGGGCATCCATCGCTATTTCTAGTTTCGTGTCAAGCTCCCAAGCGTTTGTTGCATCAATTTTATCTTGAAGCTCCGCTTGCTTATCCATCAACTTTTGCATCTTATCTGCGTCTTCATATACTTCAGGAAGACCAAACATATCATTGATTTTATTGTACTCATCAAGTATGGCAACTGTCTCACTCACACCTTCTTTTACAACTTCAAGAACTGTTTTATTCTCATCTAGCTCCGGCTCTTGTTCTAAGTAACCAACTTTATAACCAGGTGAAAAAACAACATCTCCTTGAAAGTTCTTATCCACTCCCGCTATAATCTTAAGCAAAGTAGATTTACCCGATCCGTTCAAACCAAGAATACCAATTTTGGCACCGTAGAAGAAGCTTAGGTATATGTTTTTAAGAACAGGCGTATTCGCGTTCTTATATGTTTTAGTGACTCCCGACATGGAGAAAATCACCTTCTTATCATCAGGCATAATATATTGTTAAGTAATTTATTAAAAGGGTATTGTCTAATTTATCTAAACTCTTCCTTTAAGTGCATTAAACACCCAAGCTATAGCAAAAAATCCTATCCCTACTGAGGCAAAACCCCAACCAGCAACTTCATCGTATCTAAAAGCTCCTAAAGCTATTAGCGCTAAACCCACAAAAATCATTATAAATGTGGCCCATGCCAAAACGGTATTTTTATTCATCCCCATGTTAATTCGGTTTCAATTTCGGTAACTTCAAATATCGTAAATTTTAAAATATTTTAAGGCTCTATACCTGCTTTTGTTCTTCAAAAGGAAAAATAACTCCTGATTTTTGTCGTACATCATACAGAAGCTTTGCTAAATCCACACTATTCTGATAACTCCACATAGTACTTTGTAGTTTTCCTGAAGCCAAACAAGCTTGTACTTCTTCAATTTCATAAGTATAGCCCTTACCATGCGTAGGTAAATTATAATCAACTACCTCCCCTTCTTTCTCAATAGAATACCCTTCTGCTTCATGCCATCTAGGGTGAAGAAAAATACTTCCCTCACTTCCTGATATTTCAGCCTTCATTTCTGATTTAGAATTTAAGCCACTGTAAAGAATAGCCTGCGCTCCCTCATAATCAAATATCATAGAAGTCTGCATTTCCACTCCAGTCTTATAAAAATGAGATGATGCCTGAATCTTTGTAGGCATTCCCAATAACAAATACGAAAGAAAAATAGGGTAAATACCAACATCAAGTAAAGAACCTCCGGCTAAATCAGGATTTAACAACCTATTTTCTGAATCTCTTCCTAAAGCATAAAAAGCAAAATCTGCATGAATAAATCCAATAGGTCCAATTTCACCACTTTCTACCAGCTGCTTTGTCTTTTGAATAGATGGGTTAAAACGACTCCATAACGCTTCCATTAAGAAAACTTTGTTTTCTTTAGCAACGGCAATCATTCTTGCTACCTGTTCAGGGTTTACACCCATTGGTTTTTCACAAAGTACATGCTTCCCTTTTTGCATCGCACTAATACTCAAATCTTCATGAGATGTATGAGGAGTTGCTATATAAACCACATCAACCTCATTAGACTCAAAGAGGGCTTCGTAGCTATCAAAACTATGTGCAGCTCCATATTCATTAGCAAATTCCTTCGCTTTTTGAGTACTTCTAGAAGCAACAGCAACAAGGCTTCCCCCTGTTACCAAAGCCAAATCTTTCGCAAAAGTATGGGCAATACTTCCCAAACCTACAATTCCCCAACGTACTTGTTGTGCCATATGATTTCAATTTTTTCAAATGTAAACAATTTTACTCCTTATCTTTAAGCAATAAAAGTCAAGGCAAAAAAATGGATTTGAAATTTAATAAGAACGAAGATCACAACAAATTACTTCTAAGCGACCTTAAAAGACGCTTTACCCAAGTAAAATTAGGAGGTGGCAAAGCTCGTATTGAAAAGCAGCATGCTCAAGGAAAAATGACAGCTCGCGAACGTATAGATTATCTTCTGGACAAAAATAAAGATTGTATTGAAATAGGTGGTTTTGTAGGCGACGGCATGTATGAAGAGCATGGCGGTTGCCCATCTGGCGGTGTGGTCATTAAAATAGGTTATGTTTCCGGTAAGCAATGCATTGTTGTTGCCAACGATGCTACAGTTAAAGCTGGAGCTTGGTTTCCTATAACGGGAAAGAAAAACCTTCGTGCGCAGGAAATTGCCATGGAAAACCGCCTGCCTATTATCAATTTAGTAGATAGCGCTGGTGTTTATCTTCCGTTACAAGATGAGATTTTTCCAGACAAAGAACACTTTGGTAGAATCTTCCGAAACAATGCCATTATGAGCAGCATGGGTATTACCCAGATTTCCGCTGTCATGGGCAGTTGCGTAGCCGGTGGCGCCTACCTACCTATTATGAGTGACGAGGCTCTAATCGTGGATAAAACAGGTAGTATTTTCTTAGCGGGAAGTTATCTTGTTAAAGCAGCTATTGGCGAAAGTATAGATAATGAAACTTTGGGTGGAGCTACCACACATTGTGAAGTAAGCGGAGTAACCGATTATAAAGCCAAAGATGATGCTGATGCGTTAACAACCATCAAGAATATCATGGATAAAATAGGTGATTTCGATAAAGCTGGATATAGTAGGAAAGAGGCTGTTAAGCCTAAGGAAAATCCCGAAGATATTTTTGGTATCCTACCCGCCTCTAGAGCAGATCAGTATGATATGGGCGAAATCATAAAGCGTCTAGTAGACGACTCTAAGTTTGAAGAGTACAAAGAAGGGTATGGCAAAACTATTTTAACCGGTTATGCCAGAATTGATGGTTGGGCAGTTGGTATTGTTGCCAACCAACGTAAAGTTGTAAAAACCACGAAAGGCGAAATGCAGTTTGGAGGTGTTATTTACTCTGACTCTGCTGATAAGGCAACAAGGTTTATTGCCAATTGCAACCAGAAGAAAATTCCGCTTGTATTCTTGCAAGATGTTACCGGGTTTATGGTAGGAAGTAAAAGTGAACATGGTGGTATAATTAAAGATGGCGCTAAAATGGTGAATGCGGTGAGCAACTCCGTTGTTCCAAAATTCACTATTATTATTGGTAATAGCTACGGAGCCGGAAACTATGCCATGTGCGGAAAAGCATATGACCCAAGATTAATAGTAGCATGGCCAAGTGCTGAACTGGCCGTAATGGGCGGCAACTCTGCTGCAAAGGTGCTTCTTCAAATTGAAAAAGCTTCCCTTAAAAAGAAAGGTGAAGTCTTAACCGAGAAAAAAGAGACTGAACTTTTCAATAAAATCAAAAAAAGATACGATGATCAAGTTTCTCCGTATTATGCAGCTTCTCGTCTCTGGACAGATGCAATCATAAATCCCTTAGATACCCGTAAATGGATATCTATGGGTATAGAAGCTGCCAATCATGCACCAATAGAAAAAGATTTTAACTTAGGAGTTATTCAAGTGTAACCAACTTGGAAATCTAATAGAATCAAAAGGCAATCTTATCTAAGGTTGCCTTTCTTTTTATTTTACCGCTTTCGGTCTCTACAAAGTTATCTGCTAAAAAAATCTGCTTTGGTATTTCGTATTTATTTAGGGAAGTAAGTTTTTCTATTTTCTCTTGCAGAACAGGTACTTCTTGGATTTCTTCAACAATCAAAACCAGCTTTTGGCCTAGTTTTTCATCTGGAAGTCCAGTTACAAAAAAACGCGCTTCTAAAATTGGTGATAATTTTGCCTCTATCTGTTCTGGAAACAATTTTACACCTCCGGAGTTTATAATATTATCAAAACGGCCTAACCATTTAAACTGTTTGTCCGAAATTAACTCGACCATATCATTGGTGTGAATGATTTTATCAGAAACCAATGGTGCGTTAATCACTAAGCAGCCTCTTTCATCCGAGGAGATTTTTATATCGGCTAAAGTTGAAAACACATCTAAATCTATATCCGATGCAATCAACTCCCCCAAAAGCGGCTTTATCGCTATATGAGTTATGGTCTCTGTCATACCATAGGTTTCATAAACTTTCGTCCTCTGACTGGCATTCAAAAATTCTTTTTTCAACGCATATGAAACTGGTGCACCACCAACAATAAGTTTCTTTACGTCATCCAACTCATTGAGTGAGTTTCTAAATTGCAAAGGAACCATGGCTACAAAATCATAAGAGCTTTTGGATTTCACTAAAGGCTTGGATGACGGCGCAACGCAATCTATGGAAAGTCCTAAAACCATTGCTCTAACCAACATCATCTTCCCTGCTATAAAATCAGCAGAGAGACATAACAAAGCCGTGTCATTGGGTTGAAGGTGAAAAAAATTACCTGTCGCACAGGCAGAATTAACCATCTGTTGCTTTTGCAACGTAATGGGCTTAGGTTTTCCCGTAGACCCAGAAGTATGTACTATTATAGTTGATTTGTCATTTAACCAATCTATAAGAAAATCGCCTATCGCTCTTTCATACTCTTCGCCCTCCTTCACCAAACTGTAGGCCACCTCTTTGAGCTCTACTTTTGAATAAGAGCGCCCATTTAATTTAAATTGCCTGTGAAGGTCTTTGTAAGTCAGAGTTATCATTTTGTAGCGCTAAAAATGTTTCTTCGGAAGGCACATCGCCTGTAAGTCGGTCTTTCCAATTAGACCAATTGTACTTTTTTGAAAAGATGTAAAGTAGTATCGGGTAAACAACAAATACGGGAACCAAAACATCCCATCCCAAAACTGGGTCTGAAACGTCACGGTATAACGAGTCGGTTTGAAAGGCCGTCCAGTCTGCCGTCACCAAAAGTGCTGAGATTATGTTATTTGCCGCATGAAAACCCAAGGCCAATTCCAATCCTTCGTCCATCAACGTAATAATACCAAGAAAAAATCCAGTACCTATATAAAAGATTAAGATACCATAGCCTAATTTAGTAACCTCTGGATTAAAAATATGCATAAGTCCAAAAAGTAACGAAGTAACCATTAAAGGGAACCAACGGTTTTTTGCGATAACTCCCAACCCTTGCATCATATACCCTCTCATATAATACTCTTCCATACTAGTCTGTATAGGCATCATCAAAATAGAGATGATAGCTAAAATTACGAAAGGCCCTACTTTAAAGTTGAACTCATAATCTTCAGGGGCCAGAGCTATACCAACAAAGATAAATGCGGCCGAAATCAGCGCCCAAATAGCAAAAGCAAAGAATATTCTTTTAAAATCGATTTTCCTTCTTGATGTCGTTAGCTCGGTAACCGTCTGTTTGTGTACTAATTTCACATAGGCAAAAAGGCTTATTAATCCTATAGCAAACGTTAAAAGCATATAAAAAAGCAGCGTATTGGCTCCTAAAATATCTGCCATTACCCCCATATCACCAGACCCTAAAACTTCAAGAGAATCCGCTTTTACCAAAAGCGCAGCAATCAAAGGAATACCTCCTATAACTTGCCAGAAGACAAACACAACTAAAAGTCCTAAAACATATCTCCAAGAATCACTTAAGCCTTTATAGGCTTGTGCTATATACATAAATCTTCTATTAAATTATTTTTCCAATTTTTGTTGCTGTCATAAAACAACTGTCCATTTTGAACGATAAGTGGTGAGTCTAAATTATTGGTATACAAACCACCTGTACCCAAACCTTGTGGCATTGGGTTTTGCAACATATATGTCCATTGTGCTATAGCATTCAAGCCTACATTACTTTCCAAGGCGCTAGTAACCCACCAACCAATATTCATTTTTTTTGCAATTGTAATCCACTCTTCACATCCTTTGTAACCTCCTACTAAACTAGGCTTAAGAATAATATACTGTGGCTTTATAGTTTGTAATAGTTCCTCCTTTTTTGTTACACTAAAAACTCCTATTAATTCTTCATCTAAAGCAATGGGCAAGGGCGTGATTGCACAAAGGTCTTTCATTGTACTGGACTGCCCCTGTTTTATTGGTTGTTCTATAGAATGTAAGGTGTATTCACTTAAAATCTTAAGCTTTTCAAAGGCATCTTCAGGAGTAAACGCTCCGTTTGCATCTACTCGCAATTCTATTTTTGATGCATCATATTTTTTTCTGATGGATTCCAGAAGTGCAATTTCCGTATTGAAATCAATAGCACCTATTTTCATTTTAATGCACTTGAAGCCTTCGGCCAATTTTTTAGCTATCTGCTCATGCATAAATGATTCGTCTCCCATCCAAATAAGACCGTTAATTGGTATTGGTTGTTGTTTACTAATAAATCCGGATGGATATAATAGAAACGGATTATCCGCAGAAAGGGACAAAAATGCCTGTTCTACACCAAATTGTATGCTAGGAAACTCCATTAACGCTTCCCAAAGCTCATCTTTACCTAAGTGGATGTTTTCACAAGTCCATTTTAGTTTATCCTCATAACCGTCAACATCATCAAAACTCAATCCCCTCAAAATACCACATTCCCCAATTCCTTGTTTTCCGTTTTTATTGAGAATCAAGAACCAGGTTTCTTTCTGAGTCAGTACCCCACGCGAAGTTCCGCTAGGGCGCTTAAAGTTTAAAATATATTTTTTGTAGGTTGCTTGCATAATTAGCTTCAAATTTAGCTATATTTTAGCTCTTAAATACCCTAAATGACAAGCATAAACAACAAAACCGTTTGGATTACCGGAGCCTCTTCAGGAATTGGTGAAGCGTTGTCTTACGAATTGAATAAAAAAGGATGTAAACTGATATTAAGCTCCAGAAAAACGGAAGCTCTAAAAAGGGTAAAAAATAGTTGCCAATATCCTGATGCTGTGAAAATTCTTCCCTTAGACATTACCCAATACAACTTAATGCCTTCAAAAGCCAAGGAGGCTATTGCTGCTTTTGGCACTGTAGATATTTTAATTAATAATGCAGGTATTAGCCAGCGTTCGTATATTATTGATACCGATTTTGATGTCTACAAAAAGTTGGTAGACATCAATTACTTGGGGACCGTTGCGCTTACAAAAGCCATTCTACCCTATTTTATTGAACAGCAACAAGGCCATTTTGCAACGGTAACTAGTCTTATGGGAAAATTTGGCTCACCCATACGCTCTGGGTATTGTGGATCAAAACATGCGCTTCATGGTTTTTTTGACGTCCTACGTATGGAACATGAAAAAGACCATATAAAAGTAACTCTCGTTGCTCCAGGATTTGTTCAAACAAATATTGCCAAAAATGCCTTAGTTGGCGATGGTAGTGCTAGAGGTCATGAAGATGATGACAATGCCAATGGTTTGACCACGACTGATTTTGCCAGTAAAATGATAAAGGCTATAGAAAAAGAAAAGTTTGAAGCCTATATGGGTGGTAAGGAAGTTTTAGGAATTTATCTTAAACGATTCTTCCCTAAATTATTACATAGAATTGTATTAAGAAATACAGGAAAAAGATAAAAATTTAGCTAAAGTTAAACCAATAGCGAACACCGTCTTCTGCAGTTTTATCAATGTTTAAGGTAGTCTGTAGCTGATTCGCTAAACGGTTCATTAACCTAATACCCATAGATGAATTGGCTCTTTCATCTGTATCTTCTGGTAAACCTATACCATTATCAGAGTATTCAAAATACCCTTCTTTTTCACCGATTTTGCGAATATGGATATAAATTTTACCATTTTCGTCATCATCAGGAAAAGCATATTTAAATGAATTGGAAACAAGCTCGTTAAGCATTAGTCCAAAAGGAATAGCTCTATCAATATCTAGCTCAACACCTTCTGCATCTACTGTGATGTTAATGTTATGCCCACCTTTCTTATAGACCGATTGAACACTGTTGATCAAACTCTCTATATAACTCTGCATTTCAATAACAGACAGGTCTTCGTTTTGATATAATTTCTGATGAATCAAAGCCATTGCCTTCACCCTACTCTTACCTTCTTCCAAAGCTTCTATAGCTGCTTTACTTCTAGTATTTTTGGTCTGTAAACTCAATAGACTGGAAACCATTTGAAGGTTGTTCTTTACCCTGTGGTGAATCTCTTTTAAAAGCGAATCTTTTTCTACAAGTGCGTTTTCAATTATATATTTCTGTTCTGCAATTAGACGTTGGTTTTTAATACTTTTCAAATACGCATAAACCAATCCAGCAAATCCTACAAGAGTGAACAACAATGAAATAAGAACCAAGTTTATGTTCCTTTCTTTCGCCATCATATCCACACGAGACTTTTCTAACGCAAGCTTCTGCTCAGCCAACATAGTCTGAGATACAGCAAGATCTTGCCCCATTACAGTGGCTAGTTGCTGTTTCCTTAATTCTGATTGATTGTCCAAAACAGAATCCCGTACACGAATATTCTTCTTTAAGTATATTGAAGCATTTTTGTAATCTTCAGTCCTGTCATAATACAAAGCAAAAAGTCTGTTCTTACGTAGCAAGTTCTTAGTTGTCTTCGTTTCAAGGTTGTCACTCAAGAAATCTGTAGCTTTTCCATAATCTTCCAATTGAAGATAACATTCACTAATAGCCAAACTATTTTCTGTTATTTCAGAGGAAAGATCTTGGGTTTTGTATTTTTTTAGAGTGTTTATAGCACTTTCTAAATGTGGTATGGCTTCTTTATACTGCTTTAAGTCTACATGGCATTTTCCTATGTTCCCTTCAATTATGCCTCTTAAAAGATTAGCCTGCTCTATTTCTTCTTCAGATTTTTTTCTTGTAATAAGGTTCATATAAACATCTATGTACCCTTTAGCTTTTTTATAGTGACTTAAAGCCGTTGGTGCAGACTCATCTAGTCTTAAATAGTTACCCAAGTTATTGTAGTATTCGGCTTGAGCATAAAAGTCATTCTCCTCAATGGTTTTTTTAACATTATCTATATAATGCTCCATTGCCTTTCTGTACATGCCTAAATTGGCATAGATATCATAAAAAGCAACATTCTCGTTTATTCCTAGCTCCCTCTGCTCTTTACGAATTTCAATTTGCTCCGTATACATGGTCAGCTGACCATAATTGTCGTCCATTATATCCAATAACTTAGACTTTAGATAAATATCTAAATCTTCTTTCTCTGCATAAAGTTCTTTGGAAATGGCCAGACTCTTATCATAATCACCTAAATCATAATAAATCCGGGCCTGAATAAGTTTGTAACGTTCTATTTCTGCGGAGTCTTCATCTTTTATTGCCGCATTTAGATAAAGATTGACTAGGTCTAGCCAGTCATAGGTGGAAGTTTCTCTGTATAAGTCCTGTGCATTAAAAAAGAAAGTGAGTTTTTCATCTGGGGTTTCAAAATCTTGAAACTGCTGAAACAAGTTCTCTTCTGTATCCTTTTCATTTTGCGCCGATACAACGACGGATAGAAAAAAAACTGCCCAAATGAAAATGGTATTTTTATAGTAAATGTTGTTCATATATCTAAATGAAACAAAATCAAAAAACATTTTGCCCTGTTCATACTAGGTTACTCTCTTAGCCTATGGTATTCCGTCTTAATACCCACGAAAACAACATTTTATCAAAATAACGTCTTATCTAAGCTAAACTATTTAATTGGTTATTCAGTCCATTTACATATAAAGTTAAAAAAAAGGACTGTAACAAAATAATCTATTTTAAGAACCGCTTGAAATAAGTGCAACATACTAATCTAATGTCCTTATTTTAAGGTGTTTTTACGATGGTAAAAATAACACTTGCCTATAAAGAAACAACCACCATTGTTGTGAAAGTACATTTAGTTGTGGTTTGGACTTTTTATGTATTTTCCTTTTACAACATGTATTTACCTGTCTTGAACTACAATTTTAGACATGGTTTAAAAGAATAAATTCCTAAAATTAAAAAGGAACCTAATCTTGTGAGACTAGGCTCCTTTACGAGAACACTATATGAAAATGAAAAATCTTATTTGCTTTTGTATATATCACCTCTGTAATACACTACCAAACTATTGCTTTATGCGTAAATATGGAAAATAATGTTGTGAAACCCCCAAAAGTTGTGGTGAACGCTACTTTTGGAGAATAAAAAAAGGGGAACATTAGAAATGTTCCCCTTTTCAATACTTTGAATTTTATTTTTTACGAATTCATTGCCGAGATTATGAACTCTTTAAAATCTTTAGAAATAGGTATTAGTGTATCTTTTATCATGATGTCTTTTGAGTTGATGGCATCAATGTGATCTACATTTACTATATAAGACTTATGAGCTCTGTAGAACTTATTTTTAGGTAGTTTTTCTAAATAATCCTTAAGTGGAGAACGAACCAAAAATTTCTTATCAACCGTATTTACTTCCAGATATACATTATCTGCCTTAATGAAGCGAATATCGCTAAATTGAATACGATAATACAAATGTTGTTTTTTTACAAAAATAGAATCTTTCAAAACCGTATTGGACATAGGAACATCTTCCTGGTTCTCCACAACTGCAGCGGCAGAATCATCTGATCTCGTGAAATTAGAAAGTGCTATTTCAATAGATGTATATAAATCTTGTTGCTCAAAAGGTTTTACTAGATAACCGTTTGGCTTAACCATTTTAGCATTTTCTACCGTAGCCCTATCTGAGTTAGATGTCACAAAAATGAATGGTATATCATAGTTCTCACGAATATGTCTACCTAAATCAATTCCTGTTTTATCGGAAGCTAATATAATGTCAATCAAAACAAGATCAACATGTTGTGTTTTTAAAACCTCTACGGCTTGTTCATAGACAATAACGTTGTCTACAATCTCATACCCTATTTCTTCGAGCATAGATTGCATATCATCGGCAATGATTACGTTATCCTCTACGATTAGAATTCTAATTGGTTGTTCCAAAATGGTTATTATTTAGTAGGTTCATATTCTAAATTTACAAAAAATTATTACAACTGATGTACATCAGTACGGACAAAAGAAAGGTGCTTAACGCCAACTTCTTCAGCTCAGGATCTATTTCATTATTTTTATTTGTTGCATATACCCTTTTCATGTGCAAGAAAATAGGTACAAAGGAAATTAAAGGTAAAAAAATTCGCCATCCTCTTAAATTTAATACTGAAAATGCCAAAATACTCAGAAACGCAATAATCAATAATGCATAGTGATAAATTTTACCATTTTGAAAACCTATATAAACTATGAGCGTATTTTTATTTACTTTTTTATCTGATTCATAATCCCTCAAATTATTAAGGTTTAGAACTCCTACACTTAACAGACCAATGGCTACCGCTGGCAATATTGATATGGCACTAAGCTGCTTTGTATAAAGAACCATAGAACCCATAACGGCCAACAAACCAAAGAACAGAAAAACGAATATATCTCCTAAGCCCCTATAACCGTAAGCTGAATCTCCTATTGTATATTTTATAGCCGCCCAAATACTTGCTGCACCAAGAATTACAAATAACATAGGATACATCATGTTATCAAATCCAAATGCAAAATATACAAGAGCGATGACTAAAATAAAATCTATAATTATGGAAAAAATTATTCCTTCCTTTAACTCCTTTCTTGAAATACTTCCGCTTTGAATAGCTCTTTTGGGGCCTATTCTATCTTCGTTATCCGTGCCTTTTACTCCATCGCCATAATCATTGGCAAAATTAGAGGTTACCTGAAAACCAATGGTTGTAAACAGCGCCAGTACAAATACTACTGTATCTTCAAAGCCATATAAATTAGCTAAAGCCGTACCCACCACAATACCTGAAACGGATAGTGGTAGTGTTCTTAACCTAGCCGCACTTATCCAAGCTTTAATATTTGTCAAAACTACTGAGGGGATTCAATCTGAATTCTTTTTCCTTCTTTATAGGATGCAACAAAAGCATCTTGAAAACCAAGGTCTACTAGTTGTTCGCGAAATTTCTGAGCTTCTTCCAAAGTTTCGAAATTACCTAATGAATATGAATAAAACGGATTGGTTTTTACAAAAATGGTGTTGGTAAGTGCTTCAGAAGCAAGCGTCATGTTGTTATCTACAAATGACTTTATCTGTACTGAATAGATTTTTTCTTTCTCTAAAAATTCTTTGGCCAAGTAAAACTCGCGCACTAAACTGAGCTCTTCGTTCTGTTGCTTTAAATTGTCTATTCTAGATTTAATAGCATCTAAGCTATCTATAGAAACCAATAAATTACTAGGACTTTCAAAATTGTTAGAAACGCTTCTCCCCGCTGTAAAAGAAAAAACAGTTAGACCGCCAATAAGAAACAAAGCCGTTACACCAGCAAGCAAATTACGTTGAACTTTTTTCTTTCTAAGTTCCTTATTCTTGAACTTTATCTGATCAAGAAGACGTTCGTTTATAATTTGCGCCTTGTCTATATCTTTGTGCAACTCTAGTAAGTCGCTTTCTTCTATAAATGGCATATAATTATTTTTTCGAGGTTACACTGTTAAAGTTAACCAAAATACCGAAAGATCGATGAAATGCACTCTCGGAATGTTGCAAAATTACCATATTCTGTGGTATAGATTAATATTTACGATGTTAAAAACTTTCCGTTTATCGATTAATCTAGGATTACATTTCCAAAAGACTCTCGTTTTTAATTAGATAGCATGTATGCCATCTTCCTTAATTTCTATTTTTCTTTCTTTATACAGTGTACCCACACCTTTCTTAAAGGTTTTCTTACTCATTTGAAGTTCCTGCTTAATGAGTGCGGGATCTGATTTATCGTGAAGTGCCAAATACCCACCATGGGCCATTAACTTCTTATATATTGCTTCTGCAGCTGGTTCAAGTAATTTCTCACCTATGGGCTGCAATGAAATATCTAACTTATTATCTAGGCGAATATTCTTTATATACCCCTTGGTTCTATCACCAACAGCTACATGTTTGTAGATTTCATTAGAATACACCAACCCTTTGTGCTGATCGTTTACTATAACTTCCCAACCTAGATCCGTTAGCCGTGTAAAAAGTAATTCTACCTCTTCACGTTCACGAACGGTAAGTTCATCGTTGCTTAAAAACTTATCTATTTTGTTTGAACCAACAAGTCTAAAAGAAACTTCGTCCATATAACAGCGTACCACGTACCACTGCCCTTCTTTCATCTTATCTCTTTGTTCACTAAACGGAACAAGTAAATGCTTCTCAAGACCCCAGTCTAAAAAGGCACCAATTTTGTTTACTTCGGCAACTTGGAGAAAACCATATGTATTCCTAATAACATGTGGCGTTAAGGTAGTGGCTACAGGCCTTTCCTCATGATCTAAATAACAGAAAACCTTTATCATATCGCCAATATCAATAACCTTTGGCACATACTTATTTGGCAAGAGAATCTCTGTACCTGTATTACTCCCTAAAAAGAGTCCAACACTAGTATCTCTAAGCACTTCTAACTCGTTATAATTTCCCAGTTCGATCATACTGCAAAAGTAACTTTAAAATTTGGGTATAAAAAAACCGTCTGCCATAAAGCAAACGGTCTAAATTACATTTTGAAAATCTTACTTAGTATAAACAGAAGCTTTTTTAAAGTGCTTACAAAGCATATAATAAATTACAGCTCTATGCTTGTTTCTGTTAGAAGAACCGTACTTTTCTACTACAGACTTCACAGCCTCCATTAATTTTGGGTCGTCAGACATACCCAACTTTTTCATTAAATAATTTTTCTTCACGGTTTCTAGTTCTTTATCATCAGAACCTGAAACTTTAGAAGCATCGATATTGTAGATTGCTGGACCTAGACCCACAGTTACTTTTGTCAGAAGATCCATATCTGGAGCTTCTCCAAATTTGTCCTTAATGTCTGCAGCATACTTTACAATCAAATCGTCTCTTTTACTCATAATAGTTAGTGTTGAAAATGTTAATGGTTTATGTTAATTCCCTCGAAGATATAAAATCAAAATAACCGAGCAAAATTTTGTTGTTTATAAATCTTGGTGTATGGACCTCCAAAATTTTAGGTTTATCAGATTTTTTGTAAAAATCTTTGAGCCTGTCATTCAGACTAGTTACCCCATTTACTAACATATATTCAAAGCCAAATTGAGCACTTAAGTGTTCAACATTTCTATCATGAGCCGTTTCAAAAAAAGTAGCGAAATTTTCAGTTTCTTCTTGACCTGGTAAGATTCTAAAAATACCACCGCCATCATTATTTATAATAATTATTCTAAAATCTGAGCGGATATAATTGTTCCAAAGACCATTGCTATCGTAGAAAAAACTGATGTCTCCCGTAATTAGTAACGTAGGAGTTTTAGCATAAAATGCAGATCCAACTGCTGTAGATGTACTCCCGTCAATTCCACTAGTTCCTCTATTGCAGAAAATTTCTAAACTAGGGTCTAAATTAAATAGTTGGGCGTAACGCACCGTAGAACTATTAGCTAACTGTACATGCTGACTTTTAGGAATTGATTTCAATATATTATAAAAAGCCAACATATCCGAGAACGGAATTTGCTTCATATAATCCTCACGTTTTATTTCATATTGTAATCGAATTTTATTCCAGTAATTAAAATAATCACTGGATTGAGGTTCTATTTGATTCATAAAATCAGCAAAAAAACTGTTTACATCCGTTTTAAAATGATGTGTTAACGCAAAGAAAGTGTTGAATGCCTTAAGCTCATCTATATGCCAATGATGTTCAGGTTTGTACTCCCGTAAAAATGCCTTTATTTTTTTTGATACAATAAGACCTCCAAAGGTCAATAGCACCTGAGGTCTTAACTTTTCAAACAACACATTAGATTCCTCACTTTTTTCTATAGGAGCAATAATACTATCGATACTCGCAAAGAAATTTGGATGATGAAGGTTAGATGTAGTTTCCGTCAAAACTATTACAGACGAGTCGGTTGCTAGCACATCTAGGAATTTTTGCTCCACCTCATTAGGCGGATTCACACCCACCAATACTATTTTTTTTGACGAAGTATTCCAAATATCCGCATAGTTCTGTAAATCTGAAATCTCTAGTTCTTCTTTATCTCTTACAGGAACAATAAGCGCTTTTACAGAAGGTTCCGTAGTGGTGTCATAAAGGGGTTCTTCAAAAGGAACGTTTATATGTACCGGTAACTTAATCTGCAATGCCACGTTAAGTGCGGTATTCAGTTCACTATCATTATAATCTTGTATTTCTTGTTGTGCGGTATCTTTATTTTCCTCTGATAACCACTCAGGCTTATATTTCTCTACTCTTTTTACAGCGTGCGAAACATCTTGTTTTAAATTGGCCGAATAACCAATATGCCTATCAAAAACATTATCCTGTCTTATAGTTTGCCCATCACCTACATCAATTTTATAAATCGGTCGATCTGCTGAAATCACAACTAACGGAATACCACTATAGAATGCTTCTGCCACCGCTGGGTAATAATTCAACAAAGCACTTCCTGAAGTACATACCACGGCAACGGGCTCATGTAATTGCTGTGCTATACCCAATGCAAAAAAAGCGGCACTGCGTTCGTCCACAACGCTGAAACATTTAAAATAAGGGTCTTCGCTAAAATCAATCGTCAGCGGTGCATTTCGTGACCCTGGAGAAATTACAATATTTTTTATCTTTTTCGCCTTGCAGTGTTGTACTACCAATTGCGCGGAGGGTATGCTAGAGTATCTCATGAGTTACAAAAATACAACGGTTGTATTTCTTAAACCAATCTTGTTTAAATTACTCTGTAGCCATTATCACCTTAAGCATAGTCTTGCTCTTAGCTACCGTCTCGTTCCACTCTTTTTCGGGGTCCGAATCTTTAGTAATTCCGCCACCAACATAAATCTGCAGGTTACCCTCCTTTAATTGCATACAACGTAAATTCACAAAAAGCGTGGTGTTTTTAGAAATAGAACGATACACATTGTTCTCTGTATTCCTAGGGCGATTGTTTCTATTCCTTTCGGTCTTAAAATTCAATTCGCCTAAAAAACCGGTATAAAATTCACGGTCATAGTTTTCTTCCTTTAAAATAAATGCTTTTGTTTTCTCTTTGGGCATACCACAGACTGCAGGTGTTGGGTGAAGCGCTTTTACCACCTCTCCAAGTTCTTCTTGCTTTGCAATACCAGATATTTTGGTTCTAAGATGCATTAAAGAACCGGCCCTTACGGTTTCTGTTGGCGTTCGTTCCAAGTCCGAAACCTTACCCTCCAAAGCTTTAATAATATAATTTGTTACCAACTGCTGTTCATCCAGCTCTTTGTTGCCCCAAGTAGGGTTTTCGTCGTTACCGTAATCTTGGGTGCCTGCTAATGACATAGTCGTTAGTTTTCTATTGTGCATGGTCAATAAAATTTCAGGAGTTGCCCCAAGCCACATCCCTACCTTTGGATGATACCACAAATAACAAAATGCGGTCTTATATTCATGCAAGAGCGTCTGAAATAAAACTAAAGGAGAAGCATCTGTTTTAAGCTGTATACCTCTTGAAAGCACTACTTTATCAAAACTTCCCGCCTTGATTTCGGCAATACCTTTCTTTACCAACTCCAGATGAAAATCCTTCTGTTTTGTGTCTATTCCTATCTCAATGTCTTGTGATGGCGCATTAGCTTCTTCCGGGAAATGAGCAAGACTAACAATTTCGTCCAATTTCAAGAGTACGGCTCCTCTATCGGAATCAAATGGTGCAAAAACAAATCCTGTTTCTAAATAGTCATTAAGGTGATGCAACTCTTCATCTTCTTGAAAAATGGCAGTAACGCCTTTCTCATTAGGTTTACGATAAGCTACAAAAGGTAATTTATTCTCTAGGTGAGATTCAATTTTTTGAAAAAAATCCAAGGGCATTATTTTTTCTTTGGTAAAGCTATTGTGGTCAATTTACAGAACGAGACCAGTTTACCTTCTTCATTTGTAATCTTAATTTCCCACAGTTGGGTAGTTCTTCCTTTATGCAAAATAGTAGCTTTTGCAAACACATCGCCATCACGAACACCTTTGACATGGTTAGCAGAAATTTCAATACCACGTATGGAAAATTGCTGTGCATCAAGAAAAATATACGAGGCCATACTACCTATACTTTCTGCTAAGGCAACCATAGCTCCACCGTGTAAAACTCCATCTGGTTGGTGAACTCGCGAGTTTACAGGCATTTTTCCAACCAAAAAATCTTCACCCACATCTACGTATTCAATTTGTAGGGTCTCCATCAGTGTGTTTTTTGAAGATTCATTGCAAACCTTCAGTATTTTTTCCTTGTAGGCGTCCATATCTACTATTTTTTTCAAAATTAAGCATTACGTCATCAATAAAAGCCATTACTTTTATAGAGATTTTTGTTCTATGGATTATTCTGAAAATACGGTATCTTATACCACCACAAATAGCTATGCTACGTTAAACTCGCTCACAAGTCAAACTAAAAACGTTTGGATTGTACTGCATGGCATTGGCTATTTAAGTCGATATTTCTTAAGGTATTTTGATGAATTACCTCCTGAAGAAAACTATATTATTGCACCTCAAGCACCATCAAAATACTATTTAAACAATACATATAGGCGCGTTGGAGCCAGCTGGCTTACCAAAGAAGGTACAGAACAAGAAACACAAAATGTTTTGGCCTATCTAGATGCTGTGTATGCCGCACAAGAGTTTCCGGAAAATTGTAATTTTATAATACTTGGATACTCACAAGGAGTTTCGATCGCCACAAGATGGGTAGCTCAAAGAAAGATAAAGTGCAATCAATTAGTGCTTTATGCTGGAGGTATTCCTAATGAATTAAAAGCATCTGACTTTAGTTTCTTAAAAGAAAATCACACCAAGGTGACTACACTGGTTGGGGACACGGATGAGTATATAACTAAGGAGAGACGGGAAACCGAATCCAAAAAAATAGATCATCTATTTGCAGGAAAAGCAGAACAAATTTTCTTCGAAGGCGGGCACGAAATAAAAAAAGAACTCATCCTAAATCTGGTATAATGAATACAGCTTTTATTTTGGAAAATGAATTGGTGAAGCTCGTTCCTTTAAAAAAAGAACATACCAAAGAACTCTGGCCAATTGCACAGCAAATAGACCTTTACCAATATGGTTCTAATGATGTTTCTACAATTCAAAAATTAGAGAACTATATAGAGACAGCTTTGACCGAAGAAAAGCAGAAAAAATCTATTCCTTTCGTTATTTATAATAAAATAACCAATGATTGCATAGGTAGTACCCGTTTTGGTCATATTGACTATAAAAACAGAGTATTACATATTGGTTGGACGTGGATTTCTCCTGCCACCCGTGGTACTGGTTTTAACCATCAAATGAAATTTTTGATGTTAAGCTACGCTTTTGAAAAGATGGATTTTGAGAAAGTGGAATTCCGAATTGATGAGCGAAACATACGTTCTAGAAAAGCGGTAGAAAAATTAGGGGCGAGTTTAGAAGGAATCCTAAGAAAGAACGTCATCACCAAAAGTGATTTCAGAAGAAGTTCATGCTGTTACGGAATCCTGAACGAGGAATGGGCAGATATTAAACAATCAAAATTTAAAAACTTTATATGAATCAAGCCATAGCACAAGTAACCCTAGTAGTTAAAGATTATGATGAAGCCATTGTCTTCTACACTAATAAATTAGGCTTTAAACTGGTAGACAACATTCAATTAGATGATAACAAAAGGTGGGTTACGGTATCTCCTCCTAGTCTAAACGGACTATCGCTTTTACTAGCTGAAGCTACGAATGACGAACAACGAAAAGCTATAGGAAACCAATCTGGTGGTCGTGTTTTTCTATTTCTGCACACCGATGATTTTTGGAGAGATTACAAAAAAATGAAAGACCAAGCTGTAGAATTCAACGAAGACCCTCGTGATGAGCCCTACGGAACCGTTGTCGTATTTAAAGATTTGTACGGAAACCTCTGGGACCTTATCGAAAGAAAATAGTTTGCTAAAATCTTCTATCCGGAGAAAAGGCATCGATATTCATGGACACTTTTCTCTCGTCTATTATTTCAGAAATTAATTTTCCTGTAGCCGGCCCTAGACTCCATCCCATCATAGCATGCCCGGTTGCGAAAGTCAAATTGGCCCATTTGGAAGAACGCCCAATATAGGGAAGTCCGTCCGGTGAAACTGGGCGTAATCCTGTTTTTACACTCGCAATTTCATTTGCGTTTATATCTACGGTAGGATAAAAGTTTTTTGCTCCGCTGGCAATAGCCATAACTCGCTCTTTTCTAACAAAATCGTTGTTGCCAGAAAACTCCATTGTGCCGGCAAACCGTGTGAAACCATCCATTGGTGTAACCGCCATTTTTGACTCCATAAGAATAGCAGGAATGGCTATTCCTGTGGGCCTCGCAACATTTATACTGTAGCCTTTACCTCCTTGCAGAGGTAAGTCCATCCTAATTTTTTTTGCGATTTTGCCACTCCATGAGCCAGCTGCAAGTATTACTTCATCCGCTGTATAGTTGCCTTTAGAAGTTTTAATCTTGAGAATCCGATTTCCTTTTACTTCTAAATCCAGAACTTCTTCATTCGTTCTAATCTTTACTCTTGCGCTTTTTAGATAAGCTACTATTTTTGGCATAAACTGAGTTGGCGTAGAGTGTGCATCACATTCATAGTGAATAGCTCCTTTTGCATCTATAGCAACCTCTGGTTCTAACTTTGCCAATTGTTTCTGATCTAGTTCTTGTACTTCTAGGCCTAAAAAACTGGCTTTATTTGCCACATCTTTCTCATGAAGATAAGCCTCTTGGGTTTTATAAAGCATCAATAACCCTTTACGCTCCAATTGAAAATCACCTAAATCACCCGAAGCTTTTATAGCCCCAAAAAGTTCTCTACTCAGAACATTGATGTCTTTAATAATAGGAATAGCTTTAGCCACTTTTTCTTTGGTAGATGATTTATGAAAATACCATGACCATTTAAAGAACTCGGTATCCCATCTAGGTTTCATATAAAATGGACTCGCAGAATTGAACATCATCTTAATGCCCTTGGCAATCATGCCCGGGGACGCCAGTGGAATAATGTGACTAGGAGTAATGTAACCTGCATTTACAAACGAAGCTCCAGATGTAATATCGGATTTATCTATTACCGTAACATCATGACCTTCCTTGCTTAAGAAATATGCAGAACTTAACCCCACAATTCCTCCTCCTATTATGATAACTTTCTTACTCAATTCTTCTTTCTGTTTTATATAACCTGAAACCCATGTGCATAAGGGTCGTCGTCATCAATTGTAATGGTATTATGGCCGTATATTCTGGCCCAACCTTGAATGCTGGGGTAAATAGCTATTTTACCGTTCAAAAGAGTTTCTTCTTCTATCCTACCTATAAATTTTGAACCTATAAAGCTTTCATGAATGAACTCCTCTCCTATTTTTAATTTTCCTTTGGCATGCCATTGTGCCATTCTCGCGGAAGTTCCCGTACCGCAAGGCGACCTATCAATTGCCTTATCTCCATAAAAAACAGCATTGCGAGCGGTTGCTTCGGTAGAAATAGTATCTCCTGTCCATAAAATATGACTTACTCCATTAATGGTTTCATCCTCCGGATGGACGAATGTATTGGGGTATTTTAAATTTATTTTATCTCGAATTTCTTGACTCAATTGAACCAGTTTGCCTGCTGAAAAATCTTGAATGCCTGAAAAATTGGATTGTGAGTCTATTATCGCATAAAAATTACCGCCATAAGAAACATCAAATACCAATTCACCTAAATCAGAACTTTCAATTGTTAAATCTGTAGCGGCCAAATACGATTTTACATTCGTCAACTTTACCCAATCTACTTTATTTCCTGTTTGCTTATAGGTTATTCTAACAAGCCCAGCCGGTGTTTCCATTCGAATTTCACCCAGCTTTTTTGGTTTAAGTAATCCTTCTTCAATACCTATGGTGATGGCTCCAATAGTACCGTGACCACACATAGGCAGACAACCACTGGTTTCTATAAACAGAATACCAAAGTCATTTTCAGTATTTGCTGGTGGATAAAAAATGCTACCACTCATCATATCATGACCCCTAGGCTCGAACATTAACCCTTTACGAATCCAATCGTATTCTTTTAGGAAATGCTGACGTTTCTCACTCATGGATGCACCTATAAGTTCAGGTCCTCCCTTAGCTACTAACCTTACTGGGTTTCCACAGGTGTGGGCATCAATACAGGTGAAAATACGCGTCGCCATAATTCAAATAGTACTACATGTTCTAATCTTACTCAATTTTTTTATTGGTATGCTCACTGTCAACAATTCGCATTATCGCGAGCGGATTACCATTTTGTAATTCTTCAGGAAGTAATTCTTGTGGCCAATTTTGAAATGAAACCGGTCTAACCCAACGCTTCACAGCAGATACTCCAACCGAAGTAAAACGGCTATCCGTACTGGCAGGAAAAGGTCCGCCATGTTGCATAGAGGGACAAACTTCTACTCCTGTTGGAACACCATTAAAAATTAACCTCCCAACTCTTCCTTGTAAAGCGTCTACTGCTGAACTGTATGTTTTTAATTCTTCAGGATTTCCAAGAACGGTACCTGTTAACTGCCCTTCCAAACGGTTCAAAACTTCTGTCATCTCTTTTGCATCGCCACATCTTACCACAATAGAAAATGGTCCGAATACTTCTTGATGTAGTTTAGAGTTCTTTAAAAAATTAGCCCCATTAACGGTTAGCACTTTCTGTTTTGCATAATTTGGTGCTACTGCCTTTTCATATTCCGCTACAACATCAGCACCACCTTGACCTGAAAGCTCTTTTTTACCTTTTTCGTAGTTGTTATAAATGTTTGGATGCAACATACAAGAAGGCTCCAATTTATCTATTTCTTCACCTAAAGCGTTTATAAAAACATCTAGCGATGTGCTTTTTATTCCCAAAATTAATCCTGGATTAGTACAAAATTGTCCAGCACCCATCATAACCGAACTGGCATATTGTTTAGCCCAATCCTGACCTTTTTCACGCAAAGCGGAAGGTAAAACCACAACAGGGTTTATACTACCCATTTCAGCAAAAACCGGAATAGGTTCTTTTCGTTCGTTAGCCAATTTATAAAGCGCCGTACCACCTTTTATACTTCCTGTAAATCCTACGCCTTTAACTTTAGGGTGAAGCACCAACTGTTGTCCCACTTCTATACCACTACTATTCAAATTAGAAAAAATACCGTCAGGCATACTCGTGCGCTCCGCTGCTTTAATTACTGCCGAAGAAACCAGTTCTCCAGTACCAGCATGCATAGGGTGACTTTTTACAATTACCGGACAACCGGAAGCCAAAGCACTAGCGGTATCACCACCAGCCGTTGAGAATGCGAACGGAAAATTACTTGAACCAAAAACAGCTATAGGGCCAATAGGAAGCAACATTTTACGTAAATCTGTTTTAGCCATTGGCTGTCTATCTGGTTGGGCCGTATCTATCGTAGCCTCTACCCACGAACCTTCTTTTAGCAATTGAGCAAAAGCCCGCAACTGCCCCATAGTACGCCCACGTTCACCAACAGCTCTACCTTCTGGCAATCCAGACTCTTTACAATACGCCTGAATCAATTCATCACCTAGAGCCTCAATCTCTTCGGCTATAGCTTCTAAAAATTCTGCTTTCTTAGCTCCTGAAAAGTTTTTGTAAGTCTGAAAAGCTTCGTGAGCTTTATCCACAGCCTTATTTATTTCCTCCTTTGTGGCCTCATAAAAAGTCCATTCTGTTTCCAAATTAAGCTTTGGATCAAAGGTTTTATATGTATCACTTCCAATAGATGAAAGCTCATTTCCTATATAGTTTTTTCCTGTAATCATAGTATGGTATTTCTGCTCTTTAAAATAGGCATGAAGCTACTATATTTGGGGTTAAGCACCAAGAATTTACTAGAAAGACTTTTACTCACCAAATAACTTTAACAAGCGTTTTTTATAGACGTAATTGAAAAAATCCACCTAAATTTCAATGAGATTACGCCAACTGCTTATTTAGTACAGTCAAATTTTTATAATCTGGTAATTGAGGTCTACTTTTTAGTCCGTCTTGTATTACTTTCAAAACCCTGTCTCGTTCTTTACCTTGTAATGGAAGTCTTGGTTTTCTCACAACTTCGGTACCAATGCCTGTAGCAACTTCAGCCAACTTAATATTCTGAACCAATTGCGGGCTTATATCTAGCTCTAATAATGGTAGGAACCATCGGTAAATCTCAGTAGCTTCGATGGTGTAACCAGCTTTGGCCAGTTCATAAATAGCAACGGTTTCTGCTGGAAAAGCACAAACAAGACCTGCTACCCAACCATCGGCACCCATAAAGAGACTTTCTAAAGCTAATGGGTCTACTCCCGTTAAAATGCTTAAATCGGTACCAAATTCATTACGCAAACGTCCAATATTTATGATATCTCTTGTTGACTCTTTTACCGCCGTGATGTTTTTTAATTCAAGTAGTTCTTTAAACATGCTTACGGTTACTTCAATTTTATAATCTACAGGATTATTATAAATCATAATAGGAAGCTCGGTACTACTGGCTATTTCTTTGAAATATTGAACGGTTTCATTATCCGTAGATTTATAGCGCATTGGAGGAAGAATCATAAGTCCGTCTGCACCGCTATCTTCAGCATCTTTAACCGCTTGA
Organism: Zobellia nedashkovskayae; assembly: GCF_015330125.1. Classification (NCBI taxonomy): domain Bacteria; kingdom Pseudomonadati; phylum Bacteroidota; class Flavobacteriia; order Flavobacteriales; family Flavobacteriaceae; genus Zobellia; species Zobellia nedashkovskayae. The sequence continues at coordinate 4,234,652 of NZ_JADDXR010000002.1, forward strand.
AGGGCAACTTTCGTTGCCTGTTCTGCAATAGTCATTATAACAGGAATCTTACCGTTAACTATCTGAACTGTTTCTTTTATAAGTACCTTTTTTTCATCTGCAGTTAAAGTACTTGCCTCACCAAGAGAACCTCCTAAAACAATTCCGTGAACCCCAGCTTCTAGTTGAGCTTCTATATTGGTACGGAACATCTTTAGATCAAGCGTATCATCTTCATTAAATTTTGTAGTCACCGCTGGCATAACACCTTTCCATTCAAATTTCATTTGGTCAATTTTTAATTACACCCTCAAAATTAATAGAAGAAAGTGAGTACTAATTAGAGCATATTATCAAAATTATATACTATATTATCCATCATTAAACCAATATACCTACTATTTGACTTAAATACGCTTAATTTATACAATGAAAGTACATCCTTTTCAAATTCCAAAACCGCTACACCAGAATCTAATAGTTCAGGTAGACAGGGAGATGGTTTTCTATGATAAACTGCATCAGCATGCAGAAATACAACTAACTCTAATTGTTAAAGCAAAAGGAAAATTGATTGTTGGCGATAGCATTCACCCATTTGAGGATGGCGATTTTTTTGTGATTGGTCCTCATAGTCCGCATTTATTCAAAAATGATAGTACAGATGAAATGGCCCATAGAATTTCATTATTCTTTACGGAAACTACTTTTGGCGAATCATTTTTTGAATTACCAGACTTGGAGGAGTTACACCCCCTTTTTAATGTTTCAAAAGAAGGCTTTCAGGTTTTAGGTGATACGAAAGATATTCAAAATGCTATGAAACAGCTTCCTAATTTGCAAAAACTGGAGCGTTTCATTTGCTTTTTCAATTTACTAAAAAACCTGTGTTATGCAGATAAAAAGACCTTGACAAACTTTGTATCCTCAAAGAAAATGGGGAGTTCCCAAGGAGAACGTATGCAAACTATTTTTGATTACGTGGTAACTCATTTTCAGAATGAAATTAATTTAGATACAGTATCAAGCAAAGTACATATGACACCCAATGCCTTTTGTAAATTCTTTAAACAGCATACCAATAAGACCTTTTTTCAATTCTTGATAGAGCTTCGTATAGAGCATGCGTGTCAATTATTAAACCGAGGAGACGACCAAAACTCTATTCTAGAAATTTCAGAACAATCCGGATTTTCATCGATTTCTAACTTCAACAGACAATTCAAAAAATTAAAAGGTGTGATTCCTTCACGGTTTGCTGCGCAACAAAAAAATAAAAAATCTACTTAAAACTGTATTTAGTTCTTAGTAACACCAAACTTATAAATACAATAAGACGTGTATGTTTCTCCTGGGTCTAATCGTGTACTAGGAAATTCAGGATGGTTAGGCGAATCTGGAAAATGTTGTGTTTCTAAACAAAAAGAACCTCTGCGCTCATAAACATTACCACTTTTGCCAATATCAGAGCCATCTAAAAAATTACCTGTATAAAACTGGACTCCAGGTTCAGAAGTATAAACCTCTAAAGTACGACCGCTAGTAGGCTCTACAACCCTAGCTGCAAAAGTCAAGCCTTCGCGGTTTTTAGGCACTTCACTTAGAACTAAGTTATGATCGTAACCATTACCCAATTCAATTTGGTCATAATCAGTTTCAATATCCTTTCCTATAAGTTTTGGTGCTCGAAAATCAAAAGGAGTACCTGCCACATCTCTCAATTCTCCAGTTGGAATCAAGCCCTTATCCACCGGCGTGAATTTATCGGCATTCAATTGCACCACATGATCATAAACGTTACCCTTACCTTCTCCTTTAAGATTAAAGAATGAATGATTGGTAAGGTTTACATACGTGGGCTTATCCGTCTTTGCTTCGTAGCTTATTTGTAATTCATTATCATTTGTTAGTACATAACTAACCCTAACCTCTAGATTACCAGGGTAACCTTCTTCCATATCAGGAGATGTGCGGCTAAAGCTAATTGCATTTTTAGACTGTTCCACAACTTTCCAAACTACACTTTCAAATCCTACTTCTCCTCCGTGAAGGTGATTTTCATTGTTATTTATAGCTAAATCATACAATTTACCATCTAAAGAAAATTTTCCTTTAGCAATACGATTTCCATATCTACCGATTGTAGCACCATAAAAATTCTTTTTCGCCCTATAGTCTTTTAAATTATTAAAACCCAGCACTACATCTTCAAAATTGCCGTCCCTATCAGGTATATATAAAGAAACCAAACGTTGCCCGTAGTTGGTAAAAGTAACTTCCATTCCATTGGCATTGGTCAGAGCATAGAACTTTACCGAATCTCCTTCTATAACTGTAGTAAAATCTTGGGGGTTAATATTCTTCTCGTATTTTGCTTTTGGCAGCTCGGAAACGGATTCGGTCATTTTTTCTTTTATAATTTGATTACAGGAAAGGTTAATGGTTCCTGCTAAGCTACAGGCTATTAGTAGTTTTAAAATTCTCATATCAATAAGTACATCTGGATTTGGTCAAACCTCAGGCAAGTTAACTAAAAAAGTAATAAACCAACACACGAAATTATTGCCTAGCCAGCAGACCTGTTCTATTTGTTTTCGTTAATTTTGGGAACTTTTGAAAGCATAACTCATATAACATGAAAAAACTCATTATCCTTGCCATAGGATTGGCTATGGCCTGCAACTCATCACAAACAACTGTTTCTGATGGCGATAAAAACGCAGTTGCCAAACCTACCAGTACCCCTGAAACTTTCGCAGAAACTATTACCGAAAGTGAACTTAAAGAACACCTTTACACCTACGCTTCCGATGAATACGAAGGAAGGGAAACCGGGAAACCAGGTCAGAAAATGGCTGTAGAATACCTAAAGGCACAGTATGAAAAAATGGGTATTCCTGCCGCACAGGAAAACGGAAATTATTTTCAAACAGTACCGCTTCAAGTCAGCCAATTACCTTCTGGCTCTCTTACAATTGATGGTAAAGAGTACCCACTAGGAGACGATTTCCTTACTTTTTCTAAAGCAGAAGGAACTTATGATAATATTGTCTACGTTGGCTATGGTATTGAAGAAGGTGATTATTCCGATTACAAAGATATTGATGTTAAGGACAAAGTGATCTTGGTTAAATCTGGTGAACCAATAGCTGCTAACGGAAACTACCTTTTATCCGGTTCCTCAGAAAAATCTATCTGGAGCAACATGTCAGAATCTTTAGGGAAACGTCTAGAGCTAGCTACTTCTAAAGGAGCTAAAGGCATTCTTTATTATGATGAAACTAACTTTGCACGTTTTAAAAGTAGATTTGAATGGATGAAGACCAACGAAAGTGGCAGAATGGAACTGGCCAAAGACGATTCTGATGAGTTTTTTAACTTCTTAATCGATGCAAAATTGGCAAAAGCAATTTTACCAAGTATTTTATCTGATAACAAACCGAAAAGTTTAGCTAAAAAACTTACTGTTGATGTCAAAAGTGAAAATGGCGATATTGAGTCGGAAAATGTAGTTGCTATATTAAAAGGTTCTGAAAAGCCTGATGAATACTTAGTGATTTCATCTCACTTGGACCACATTGGTATTACTGGAGATGGCGAAATAAACAATGGTGCGGATGACGATGGTTCTGGAACCGTTGCCCTTTTAGAAATTGCACAAGCTTTTAAAAAAGCTGCCGATGCCGGACAAGGACCAAAACGATCAGTAGTTTTTCTACATGTTACAGGTGAAGAAAAAGGACTATTAGGTTCTCAATACTATACAGATATAGATCCAATATATCCATTAGAAAATACTGTTGCCAATCTTAATATTGATATGATCGGCCGTATTGACCCAGAACGAGATGGTGATCGTAATTATATCTATTTAATTGGTTCTGACAAGCTCAGTACAGACCTACACGAGCTTTCTGAAGAGGTCAACGACAAATACACAAATATTGAGTTGGATTACACTTATAACGACGAGAACGACCCTAATCGTTTCTATTATAGAAGTGACCATTACAACTTTGCAAAGAATAACATTCCTATTATTTTCTATTTTAACGGAACCCACGCGGATTACCACAAACCAGGAGATACGCCAGACAAAATCAACTACGATCTTCTTGAAAATCGTACGCGTTTAGTCTTTTACACGGCTTGGGAAGTAGCCAATAGAAACGAACGTTTAGTGGTAGATAAAGCCGCTGAATAAAAATTGCACTAGTAAATAGAAAACCCGCCCTAAACGGCGGGTTTTTTTATGCTTTATTTTAAGGTAATATATAAAACCAAAAAAGCCTTGTCAAAATTGACAAGGCTTTTTATTTCGGGGTGGAAGACCGGTTTCGAACCGGCGACCTCTTGAACCACAATCAAGCGCTCTAACCAGCTGAGCTACAACCACCATTTGTAAGCGGTGGCAAAGATACTTTTTTTCATGTAATCTTTCAAAATAAAACTTCGGTTATTTTTATACCCTATCTATATTCTTTACTTGAACAGCTTGACAGTGAATGTCTAAACGCTAATAAAAAATTGAAAAACATCGTTAAAACACACGTTACTCTCGTTAAAACACACAATTTTTAGCGTTTCACAACAATTTTTAGAGATTTCAACAGTATGTAGATACATTAGATGAATAATTAATTTTAGAAATGCTTTTTGTCAAAATCCATTCTTTGACCTCCAACCTACTTTCCAAATTAGCCATTTTGCTTTTTGGCTTACTTGTATTGTCCACAACAAATATAAGTGCGCAACAAGAAGCTAAGGATAGCTTGCAAACACTCATTAAAGAATTAAGAAGCACACCTAATTTTTCTATTAAAGATACCACCCATATAAATCTACTCAACCATTTAGGGCGTGAATTAAGGTTTTTCAATACGGACAGTCTTTTATTGCTCTCACAACTCGCCTTAGATTATAGTAAATCTTCTAATTACAAAAAAGGAGAAAACTATGCTCTATTAGGATTAGGGAATTACTATTCAGATCAGGGTAACCATACCAAAAGTATGCTCTATTTTAAAAATGTTCTTTCCATGAGTATCGTCTCAAAGGATATAGAATTGAGATTAAGGGCACAAAACAACCTTGCTTCAGAATTTGCTTATATAGGAGATTATGCAAAATCATTAATTTACTATTTAGAAGGTATAGATATCGCAAATGAAAACGATAGCAAATTCTGGCTATCTATATTTAATGAAAATGTTGCTAACCTATATGCATCACAAAATGATTTTGTTCAATCCTTAGAATTCTATAAAAAAGTAAAAAAAATTAACGAAGAGATAGGGAATGAATCAATCTCTGCTGAAACTATGAGTAACATAGCCTCTATTTATGCGGATACGGGAGAATTGGAGCATGCGATGTATAATGCTAATACCAGCATAGCTATTTTTGAAAAAACAAAAAAAATAGAATGGCTTGCCTATGCTTATGCCACGAAAGCTAAAATCTATTTAAAAGACAACAAATTTGAATGGGCCCTCTACTGGTATAGACAAAGTGAAATGCTCCATGAAAAAATTCAGGACGATCGTGGTGAAATCGAAATGCTCAATGGTATGTCTCAAGCCTATTTAGGCTTAGGCAATGATGCGATGTCTGAAACATATGCATTAAATGCTTATGCTATTTCTCATAGAATTAAAGACATGGAAGGCTCTAAGCAATGTGCCAAAACATTGTATCAAGTAAATAAGAACAAAGAAGATTATACAGAAGCTTTAAAGTACCACGAGATATATCAATCATTATCCGATACTTTATATAGAAATGAAAACAAAAAGAGTCTAACCATGCTTAAAACCAAAATGGAGCATGAAAAACAGAAAGTAGACCTTATTAAAGAAAACACCAAGCAACTAGACACACAGAGAGCTTATGTAAATGTTGCTTTGGGTATTCTTTTAATTTTTATTATCGTAACTCTATTAGTTTTCAGAAGTGAGAAAGTTCAAAAGAACTTGAATTCAGAACTCCAGAAAAAACAAGAAGATTTAAAACTGAACGAACTTGAACTGCATGAAATTAATCGCACAAAAGACAAGTTGTTTTCAATTATTGGTCATGACCTTCGCGGACCAATAGCTGCTTTTCAAGGGCTTTTAAAACTATTTAAAGATGGTGAAATAGAACAAAATGAGTTTATGGGTTTTATGCCTAAACTTTCTAATGATATAGACCATATATCGTTTACACTCAACAATCTTTTAACATGGGGCCAAACCCAAATGAACGGTGCTGTTACTAAAGCAGAAGTAGTAGCTTTAGAGACGGTGGTCAAAGAAAACATTGACTTATTATCAGAAGTAGCAAAGAACAAATCCATTCGTCTTATAAATCATTTAGAAGCAAAGACATTGACTTGGTCAGATACCAACCAAATAGATATTGTTATCAGAAACCTCATCAGTAACGCCGTGAAATTTACTCCCGAAAATGGTATGGTAACTATTACCGCCATTGAGAAAAAGGACCAATGGCAAGTCTCTATTCGTGATACTGGCATAGGTATGAACCAAGATACCATCGATAAAATATTTTCAGATAATTCTACCTTAACGACCTATGGTACAAACAATGAAAAAGGTACCGGCCTAGGACTATCCTTATGTAAGGAAATGATAGAGAAAAACAACGGCAAAATCTGGGTAGAAAGCCTATTGAGAAAGGGAAGTACCTTTCATTTTATTCTACCCAAAGCTAAAGACAAATACCAAAGGACCGCCTAAATAAGATCATCTATATTACTAACTGCAACAAAACGCTCTGTAGTAAATCCCTCAGCATACTCTACTCCTACCAATCTTCCTAAATCTTTGGCTCTGTAATTTACACTTTCAATAAAGTTTCTACTACTTATTGGTGTTTCGGGCTCCTTACTAGTAGGGTCATGAAATTGTGATGAATAGGCCAAAATGGCTTCCGTTTTCTTTTCAATGAATTCTGAAACATCTACAACAAAATCCGGTTCAATATTTTTCCATTGAATATAATGGTAAACTACCTTTGGTCTCCACTGTGCCTGATTTGCTTCTTCACCCTCTACCTGGGTTTCAATCTTTATCAACCCACTTAAAAAACAAGCATCACTCACTAGATTACTTCCTTTACCATGGTCTATATGACGATCATCTATTGCATTACATAAAACAATATCCGGTCTATATTTCCGAACCATCTTAATAATCTGTAATTGATGTTCTTTATCGTTAATAAAGAAACCATCTGCAAAACCTAAGTTCTCCCTAGCCGATACTCCTAATATTTTAGCAGCGGCGGCAGCTTCATTATCCCTAATTTCCGCAGAACCTCGAGTACCAAGTTCACCACGGGTCAAATCTATAATGCCTACTTTTTTACCACTTGCTATGGCTTTGGCAATGGTAGCTCCGGCACCAAGTTCTACATCATCTGGGTGAGCACCAAAAGCTAATATATCTAATTTCATTCTATTTTATTGAGTATTGTTCTTTCTTCAGGCTAAATGCTACTAACTAGTCGCTACTATATTACCAGACCTTACTTTTTTTAATGCTTGTTCTATATCTGCAATTAAATCTTCTGGTTCCTCTATGCCTACAGAAAACCGGATTAAGCCATCTGCAATACCTTGCTTAGCTCTCTCTTCTGCACTCAAAAGAGAATGTGATGTTTTTGTGGGAGAAAGAACAGTACTCTCTACCCCTGCCAAACTCATGGAAGATTTTATTAATTGTAGTTCTTTTTGAAATTGATTTGCATCATAGTCTTCATGAAGCTCAAAAGATAACATTCCTCCAAAACCTTTCATTTGCGCTTTTGCCAATTCATGCTCCGGATGACTCTTTAGGCCTGGGTAGTATACTTTTGTGACCGCTTCATTCCCTTCTAGATATTCTGCCATATGCTGGGCATTTATATTTTGAGCTTTCACCCTCAAGCCCATCGTCTTTAAACTCCTTTCCAATAACCAAACAGTATAATCACTAAGACTACCTCCAAAGTTCTTTGCTAACCCAAAAATCCTATGGATATTCTCCTCGGAAGATGCAACTGCTCCTGCTAGAATATCTGAATGACCGCCCATATACTTAGTGGCACTATGTATTACCACATCAATACCAAAGTCTATGGGATTCTGATTAACAGGACTAGCAAACGTATTGTCTATCATAGAAACCAAGTTATGCTTCTTGGCTAGTTTGCTAATAGCATCTAAATCGGTTATCGTCAATAGCGGATTAGAAGGTGTTTCTATGTAAATGACCTTTGTATTTGAACGAATCTCTTTTTCAAAATCCTCAGCTTGCCATCCTTCGGTAAATGAATATTCTATACCAAACTTCTCAAATTCCTCTACAACTAGATTGTAAGTTCCTCCATATAGTACTTGCTGAAGTACAATATGATCACCAGCTCTAAGAAAAGCCATTAAGGTTGTTGTAATAGCTGCCATACCACTTCCGAATATAAGACCGGCTTCTGTATGCTCTAATGCAGCAATCTTTTTACATAAGGCCTCTTGGTTAGGTGTATTAAAGTACCTAGGATACCTTTTTACATCTACATCTTCAAAAGCATACGAACTACTCATGTAAAGTGGAGAAATTGCCCCTTTAAACTGTTCGTCTCTAACTTCCCCTACGTGGGTACAAATGGTATTAAGTCCTATTTTCTTATGCTGCATAATTTCAAAAATTTAGAAAGATCAAGTTACAAAAAGAGTATTAGACACTCACCTTTTTCCAGTTGCCTTTTTTAAACCAAATCATAGAAATTATTGCCAGCAGCACCTCAGCTGCAGTAATAGCAATAAATACACCCATGGGACCTAAATTAAAAATTATGGCCATTAGGTACGCAAATGGCAATTGAAATAACCAGAAGGCAATGAGATTAATTTTTGTTGGCGTCCCTGTGTCGCCCGCACCGTTAAAAGCTTGAGTGACGACCATACCATAGGCATAGAATATATACCCTACAGCAATAATCTGCAGACACAAACCTCCATTCTCCACTACAACAGGATTGGCACTGAACCAACCAACAATATCATATGAAAAGAATAGATAAACCAAAGAAACAGCCCCCATAAAATACGCATTGTATTTTCCCGTCTTCCAAACCGAAGTTTCTGCACGATCGGGCTGCTGAGCACCAAGGTTCTGCCCCACCAATGTAGCTGCTGCATTACTCATACCCCAAGATGGCATTAAAGTGAATAACATTACTCGGATAGCAATTGTATAACCAGCTAGCACCTCACTGCCAAACTCTGACATCATACGCATAAGAAATACCCAACTAGAAGTCCCTATTAGAAATTGAGCAATTCCCCCAAGTGAGACTTTAATAAGATTTAGCATTACGCTAAAGCGAATAACCATATCCTTAAAGCCGATTTGTATGCGGCTCCACCCAAAGAACAATACAGCCAATTGAAATAGCACAGCTGTACCTCTGCCTATATTAGTAGCTATAGCAGCTCCCATAACACCATACTCTGGTATGGGTCCCCAGCCGAAAATAAAGATAGGGTCCAGTATAATGTTGAGTCCGTTGGAAAGGACTAAGGCCCACATGGCAACGGAAGCATCACCTGCCCCTCTAAATATGGCATTAATCAAGAACAAAAGTAGAATGGTAATATTACCTCCTAATAGGAGTTTTGTGTATCCAGAGCCCTCGGCTATTAAGTCGGGTTCTGCCCCCATTAGTCCAAGTATATCCTCGGCATATAAAAATCCAAAGAATCCTACGATTATAGAAACCAGAACTCCCAGTGCTATTGCCTGTACAGCAGCTTCCTGAGCGCCCTTAATATCCTTTGCCCCTATCCTTCTGGCAACGATAGCTGTTGCGGCCATACTCAAACCTATGGCTACCGCATAAACCAAAGTAACTACGGATTCTGTTAAGCCAATAGTAGCTACGGCATTTACACTTACCTGTGAGACATAAGCAATATCTACAATGGCAAAAATGGATTCCATCATCATCTCCAAAATCATGGGGATGGAGAGCATAAAAATAGCCTTGCGGATACTTCCAGTGGTAAACTCTGTTTCTTTACCTGTAACGGCAACTATAAAGTACTGAAACAGTCTTTTAAATGTGATTCTATTTAAGTGTGGCATTTGAAATGAAATTATGTTGATGAAAAGAAAAGCATGTCTTAACCGAACGAAGAAAGCTCGATTAATTTATAGGCGAAAACCTAGCGACATTTTTACGAAACATAATTTCTATTACTTCATGATTGCGCAAAGATGCAAAAAAAAAGGTGTTGAGTCTATTTAAAAAGTAGAGAAAATATAACCGTTTCAAGTATAACATGCTCAAAATGAACACCTATTACACTTGAAACGGTATGTATTACTTAATATTTAGGATATTTTACCTCCTCAATTTTGAAGAAATATAACACCTCAACATTTTCTATTTTAATTCCAGTTCTTTGATTTCTATATCAGATGTACCTCGTATAGCCTCATAGTCTGCAATCAATTCCTGAAGTTTTTCTGGATTCTCTTTTGCCACGTTTTTAGTCTGTCTCAAATCTTCCTTAACATTATACAACTGATATTCGCTATCGTTACCCAGCTCTATATTAACCTGAGTATTTACAGCTGCACCTTTGTATGGCGGAATCATAGCCCAATCTCCTTTTCTAAGTGCTGTTCTAGAACCTGCTTCTAACACTAATTCCGTTCTACCTTTATCCGTTTTACCTAAAAAAGTGTCTAGAAAATTCTCACTATCCTCACCTTTTTTATCACTACCCGCTAAAGCAGCCATTGAAGTCAATAAATCTACCTGACAAACCAAAGCATCTGATTTACCTGGAGCTATCTTTCCTTTCCAATAGGTAATAAAAGGAACACGAGTACCCGCTTCAAACAAACTATATTTTCCACCACGTAAAACACCTGCTGGCGTATGCTTACCAAGTTTTTCTTCAGAGTCATCATAATACCCATCATTTACAACAGGACCGTTATCACTAGAAAAAACAATCAACGTATTTTCTAAAAGACCTTGTGCCTCTAATGTCTTCATGAATTCACCTACAACCCAATCCGCCTCAAGAATAACATCTCCACGAGGGCCCATTACGGATTTACCTGCAAAACGAGGGTGTGGTGTACGCGGTACATGTGGTTGCTGTAAAGCATAGTATAAAAAGAAAGGCTCATCTTTATGATCCGTTACATAAGCTTGTGCTTTAGCCAAAAAGTGATCAGCCATATCAACGTCTGTCCATTTTGCAGCTTCACCACCTTTCATGTAACCAATACGTGGTATTCCGTTTACGATACTATTATTATGACCATGGTGCCATTTCATAGTAGTCAACTCTGGGTTATCCAAACCTGTTGGCTCTCCTTCAAAGTTCTCTTTATAACTTACTTCTATAGGATCGTTTGGATCTAAACCATCTACGTTACCATTATCTATATATACAGTTGGCACTCTGTCTTGAGTAGCAGCTAATATATACGAATAATCAAAACCAACTTCATTTGGCCCAGGAGATACTCTCTCGTTCCAATTTACGTTACCGCTACCTAAGCCTAAGTGCCATTTACCAACTATACCCGTAGCATAGCCCTTTTCTTTAAGCACTTTAGGAACAGTAAGCTGATCCGTACTAATAATTAAAGGCGCTGTTCCCGGAAGTATTTTTGCATCTTTATTTCTCCAAGGATATCTACCCGTAAGAATAGCATATCTACTTGGCGTACATGTTGCCGATGTAGCATAACCATTAGTAAACTGAACTCCTCCCTCTGCCAAGGCATCAATATTAGGGGTACTTAGCTGCGTTGCTCCATATGAACTTAGGTCTCCATAACCTAAATCATCCATGTAAATGAAAACAATATTAGGTTGTTTTGGACTTTCGTCTTTAACTACCGTTTTTTCCTCCTTCGACTTACAGCTGGATAACATTAGTAAAAAGATGGTGCCAGTTAAAAAATAATTTCTAAAACTTGTCATGAACAGTTTGGTATTTATAAAATTAATTTACTCTCAAATTTATTCTTTTTTTGCTTAGACAGAAATGGTCTTTTTAGGATCAATGGTTATTTCTATACCACTTATGGTTTTTTCCGTAGCTCCTTCACCTATAATAAGGGTGTACTTTCCTAATTCATAAACTGACGGCGTATACGTATTACCTTTAATCCGCATGACATGGACCAGCTCTTTGGTATCGTCATTAATAATTTTAAGTAATTGATTGGCCGATTTTACTTCCAATTTAGGAAGATAACCTATTGGCCTTCGCCCATCATTATCCGATTGTTGAATCGTAAGTGGCCATCCTGGATAAGTGTTATTCTCTGACATGATATCAAGATTAGCTAAAAACCGAAAAGCTTCCATTTTTATAGTTCTTTCTGTTGTGTCAAAAGTAACTATGCCATAACCTGAAGCCTTTTTCTGAGCTTTCTGGTAGCGATCAAATTCTTCTTCAAAGTCATCAGTAGGATTACCAACGGCATAGATATAGTTATCATTCCCGAATCCGTCACGGTAGCATCCTGTATTTGGTAAACCATGCGCCGGTCTATCGGTAAAAGGCACGTTGACTGAATCTGGCTGTCCCCATCTTGGATATCCTGTAGAAATAGCGGGCGTACAGAACGTCCAACCTCCATCTCTTGGCTCGTTAATACTGTATTGAACTACAAAAGGTAAATGCTGGTCTCCATTAATGTGAAAAGCACACGCCTTTCTTATCGTTTCAACTACTTTGTCTCTTCTAGATTTTGGCCATCCACCAGAATCAAGGTCTCCAAATAAAAATTCCTTCTCCGGTCCGTGGTGCGTACCCACATTAGAAAATAGCGTTTGACTAAGCAATACTTTCATATTTACTCCTTCCCAATCCGCAACCCAATCGTTTAAAAACTCTAGTTGGCGTTGCCCCATAAAATTAAGGTCGGCAGATTCTAACTCTCCTGGTTTTGCCGGCGAAGTCAAGTGATCTATTCTCCCCTCACCTGCTCTCACCATTTCAGGACCCGATTTAAAAAGGCGATCACTAACAACGGCAAAACTAACCTTACCATAAACCAAGTGCGTATACCACGTACTAATATTTGATTTCATTGGAGCCTGATCATATGCTTCTGGCATATGACCACATTGGGTCTTATTAACGACATTTACAAAATTTGGAGTTTGCACTAAACCTCCGTGAGCATCTCTCACTTTCTCCCATTCCTCAAAAGTAATTCCTTCTCCTCCTTCTCCCCATAGATTACCTTGATATACATCATGATCATCTGGCGTACAAATACAAGGTCTGTTTCTTAATACATCACCAAAAGCCCAACCAAACATATACCATTTACCCAAATAGTTGAGAATGGCTTTATCTTCTGGTTGCCTCTTAATAGGATAACCTCCGTTAGCTTCATACAGCTGATCACCAGAAAAATAAAGTATATCAGGATTAGACTTATCTAGGTTCTCTACTAAGGGGCGATAGGGAAATCCCATGGCATGCTGACAAGTAAGTCCGCCAAAGGTTAAAGGTCTATCTAAAGGTTCTTTGCGAATAACTCCCTCATAAGTATGTCTTTCTTTATCTATGTTATAGCGTAAACGATATTTAATATCTTCTGAAGAATTCCAATCCTCAATGGAAAAAACCGAGGTAAACGAAACTGGATCAATTTGAGATTTCTCATCTTTTATCCATTTTCCATTTCTTAAAAACTGTAATTCTACTTTTTGAGAATCTTTTACTCCTACTGGCGGAAGCTGTGCAGTAAGTTTCAATTTACCTTGTGATAAGGTATACATAGCCCATAAAATAGGTCCAAAACTATTGTCCGGTTTGTATTGGACTTTTGAACCTGAAAATTCAATATCTTCCCACCAAAAGGTACTTTCTCCTTTTTCACTGCCCTTATTCTCCAGAGCAACAAGTCCATCTAGATTCCCTTTTACAGTATTCTTTAATGTTATATTTTTTCCTGCTGCATCAGTCGCTTTAAGTTCAAGCTGTGTTTCTCCTCCCTTATTATGCCCTTTTAACTGAAGTGAAATATTTCCAAAGTCAAATCCGCTAGGTAGCGCTTCTGTCTTCTTATCAATATAAATATCTCCTTCCAGATTTACGCCTACGGAAATACCTTTACCAAAGTAACAAGCTGCTTTAACGCTGTTGGGATCTGTGTAATCTTTTATTCCAACGGAAAAACCAACACCTCCCTTTTTACCTTTGTCCTCAAGTAACCCCAGATTTCCTGTAAACTCAAAGTCTCCTTGGTTCTCCCCTAGTACATGAGTTAATATGTGAAGCCTTGATTGCTTCTCTACACCTGAAAATTCAAGTCGGTTATTTTTAATTTCCCAGTCCTCCATGGGTACGGCCCAAAAGGAACTTCCTATCCACACCCTTTCGTTATACTTTTTGAAGTCTGCCTTAAATGGTGAATTGACCAAATCTGATGTAGCTAAGTTTGTAAACACCATTTCTTTTGCAAGAATGGGGTTAAAAGGACTTGCCAGCATGGGCACGGCAAGTCCTAAGTTTTGTATAAATTTTCTTCGTTTGATTGTCATTAGCTAGTTCCCCAATTTTGGATTAACATTCACCTCAGATTCTGGAATAGGCCAAACATCATCAACCCCTTTTCTAAAATTCTTTGTGGTAACGTACCAACGCGACTGTGGGTCTATTTTCTTAGAAGTAGTTGGATATAAAGTGGAATTAGGAAAAGGAGCTCCCCAGAAATCACCAACCAAAACCTCGTCACCAATATCCCATCTAATGATGTCCCAAAGACGTTGACCTTCAAATGCTAATTCAATTCTTCTTTCATTTCTAAGAATAGGACGAAGCGTTGCTGCATCTGTTTCCGTTATTGGAGGCAATCCAACCGAAGCTCTTCCTCGTACCGCATTAATGGTCTCATCTAACAATTGCTGTGTAATAGGGTTCCCCGCTTCAAGTTCAGCTTCTAAATAACTCAATAGAACTTCGGCATATCTAATAATTGGAACGTTTCCGCCGTAATCAGATTTTAAATTTCCACTAAAAGATTCATCAAAAAACTTTCGTAATCCATACCCTGTTCTAGTTGCCTGCTTGGAATATGTTAACTGATCTAAAGATTCTGTACTATCCGGGTTGCAATCATAGATTTTATCTCCAAAAGAAGAACCATCCCAAAGTAGGTTGTATCTAAACCTTGGGTCTCTATTAGCCCCCATATCTGCATAATCAAACTTAGGATCATCATATGATAATGAAGTACCATCGTCAAAACCATAAGCATCTGCCAAACTTCCCAATGGGTTTACAATATGCCAACCAGAAGCTACTGCGGGATACGCATGTTGTGGTAAAGAATTTCCTGCTTGACCTCCAAAATATTGAGTGCCAAAGATATTTTCACTGCTAGCTTCATTAACAGGTGTAAAAAGGGAAGCATAATCAGGGTCAATGATATTCTCGCCCATATCCATAATTTCCTTGTACACTTTAGAAGCTTCTGCAAAATTCTCCTCTCCCAAATACATTCTACCTAAAAAAGCAAGAGCAGCTTGCTTGCTAGCCCTACCCGCTTCAGAACCGGATATTTGACCAAATGAAGGTAAATCTTCCGCTGAAGCTTTAAGCTCACTAATTATAAACGAAACCAATTCTGCTTTTGATGCCTTATCTACATTATTAGCCTCATCAGGCGTTAAGGTAGTTGTAACCAAAGGAGCACTTCCCCAAAACTGAGAAATATAAAAATAAGTGGAGGCACGAAGAAAACGAACCTCGGCAGCCATTCTATCAATTTTTGCCTGTTCCATTTCTACATTACCAATATTCTCCAAAAAGTCATTACAAATAGCTATTCGCTTGTAAGAACCTTTCCAATAGCCGTTTATGACATTGTTGTTTGGCAATAGCGTTCCATCCGTTAAACGATTCTGAGTAGAATTATCTCCTCTACGATCATACGCGTTATCCGTGGCGAATTCCATAAAAACAATACCGCAATAGGTCCACCAATCAGAAGGTACTACTTGCGTACCATATTCAATTGCACCACGGTAAGCACCGGTTAAAGCAATATTTGCATTGGACTCTGATGTCCAAAAATTATCTTTAGCAAAGGCATTGCTAGGAAATTGCTCCAATTCTTTATCGCAGCCAATAAACAAAACCAACGTCATGCTTAAAACAATTAACCTAGAAAAGGAAGGTACGCGACTTATATATGTATATAAAAAATTTGTCATGTTCTAAAATTTTAAATTTAAACCAAAGGTGTACGTAGTTAAAATAGGATAGTATCCACCAGAAGAATTAATTTCAGGATCCCATCCATCTCTATAAGAGTTGAAAGAATGTAAATTCTCTGCTCCTATATACATCCTTAGGTTATCTATGCCTATCAAATCAGTTAAAGAATCAGGAAAATTATATCCTAACTGTACGTTTTTAACTCTTAAATAACCTGCGTTAATTACCCAGTAATCTGATGTAGCCGTGTTTGGCGAGCCACTATTAGTCAATACTTCCAACCTTGGGTAACCAGGATTACGTACGGGATTATTAGCATCAAAACGACCATCCATTTGCCATTTTTGAATATTTCCCAAGTTGAAAAAAGCATAACCGGCATAATTATCCAACATACCTTTTACACCGCTCACCCCCTGTAGGAACAAAGAAAAATCGAAGTTTTTATAATTTAAGTTGATGTTAGCCCCGTAGGTGTATTTTGGAATTCTACTCCCTAGATAAGTCCTATCATAAGTAGGATCTACAATTCCATCAGGTACACCATCTGGACCGCTAATATCCTTATACCTAAAATCCCCTGCTTGAGAAGTAGGATTTACAGCACTTTGATCTGGCCAGCTAGAAGTTTCTGCATCATTTAAGAACACACCATCTGTTTTATAACCATAGTACATCTGCATTGGATAACCTATAAAAAGGTCTGAACCGTTACCTACAAAGCCATTTGGTTGCTCTACATTACCTAAACCTAGAGTTACCACTTCATTGTTTATTACGGAAAAGTTTCCATTAATGGAATAGCTAAAATCACCTTTGCTGCCTCTATGTCCTAAATCGAATTCCCAACCTGTATTCTTAACTGCCCCTGTATTAGTTTCACTTATACCTACACCAAGCACGGAAGACACACTAGATGATGGTTTAAAGAGTACATCTGTAGTATTCCTTCTAAAATAGGTCGCGTTAAAAGTTACCTTTCCATCAAAAAGTCCCGTTTCAATACCTATATCGGTAGTTTCTGTTGACTCCCATTTAATATTCGCATCACGGTAATTAGAGTATGCAGCTCCTGTAGATAATCCGCCACCCAAAGCGTAATCACGCCCTGAAGCCAATACAGTTTGATACGGGTAGTTACCAATGTTCTGGTTACCTAAAATACCCCAAGAAGCTTTGAACTTTAAATTTGACAACCAATTAACATCTTCCAAGAAAGTTTCTTGAGAAGCTCTCCAACCTACCGCGGCGGCAGGAAAAACAGCATACTTATTGTTTTTAGGAAATCTTGACGAACCATCATAACGAAGTGTGGCTTCAAAAAGATAACGTTCATCAAAACTATATTTTAACCTAGAAAAGAAAGATTGTAAAGCCCATTCAGAATCAAAACCCGCAGACTGTTGGTTCTCCGCACTCCCTAAATCTAATACCGTATAATCGTTACTTGCAAAATCTTGACGGTATCCATTGAAAAACGAAAATTCTTCATTTTCAAAAGAGTATCCTCCTAAAAGACTAAAGTCATGAACACCAACTTCCTTAGACCACTCTCCTGTAAATTGCAGTGTTTTGTAAATCTCTTTATTACTATACTGATTTAAATATGATTGGCCGAGGTAAATTTCCTCATTAAGACGTTGCGATGCATAGTAAGAACGTTCCTCGTTCAAAGTAAAGTTATATCCACCTATTGCAGAAAATGTTAAATCATCGGTAGGCTTATAATCCAACTTTACATTTACACCTGCCTTTGTTTTTGGATTTTCTAAATAAGATTCAGAAGCCAACCAAGCTACAGGAGTTCCACCGCTCTCAGGTCCAATACCAAAATTACCTTGAGAATCTTGCCCTAAAACTACGGCAGGATATCTTACGGCATTAGACACTAAATCTCCAACAAAACTTCCAGCGTTATTAGCGGCATCGGTTGCTCTATTTGCTTCACTTCTATAGCCCTGTCCTTTGTTCCCAGTTACCTGTGGCTCTTCTCTCTTTTCTACAGAACCAAAGAACCGTGTATTCAAATTGAACTTGTCACCAAGTTTGTTGGTAAGATTCATTCGGAAATTGTACCTGCTAAAACTGTTTTTTGGAACAATACCGTCCTGCTCTAAAATACCTACAGAAACATAATACTTGTTCTTTTCATCGCCTCCACTAAGAGTTAACGTGTGCGATGTCTGTACACCATTCTTCGAAAATAAATCATCTAAGAATTTAGTGTTCGGGTAATTATCCAAATCACTTTCTGACTTGTATTTTGAAATGTCATCTGCAGAAAAACTATTACTACCAGAAGCTATATTGTACATCTCCGCATATTCCCAAGAGTTTACAAATTCAGGAAGTTCCGTTGCTGCATTAAAACCTACGTAGCTATTATAATTGATAGAAAACTTATTATCAGCACCATTTTTTGTAGTTATTAAAATTACCCCGTTTGCAGAACGTGCTCCATAAATAGCAGCTGAAGAGGCATCTTTTAATACTGAAATAGATTTAATATCATCCGGATTTATATCGTTCATGCTACCGGCAATACCATCAATCAAGACCAATGCGTCTGGTGTTGCTCCAAAAGAGCCAACCCCTCTTACACTAATATTTCCTCCGCTTTGACCCGGTCTACCAGACCTTTGTACAACTGTAACCCCTGGCATTTGCCCTGTAATGGCTTGTGAAACTTGAGTAACAGGTCTATTTTCTATGTCTTTGGAAGACACCTGAGAAACGGAACCAATTACGTTCACCTTCTTTTGAGTACCAAAACCAACCACAACTACTTCTTCCAAGCCTGCGGCACTTTCTACCAATTTTATAGTTAAAGTAGTTTGTCCATCAACCGGAATTTCTTTGGTGGCAAAACCAATATAGGAAACCACCAAAATAGCATCATCAGAACTAGGCTCTAGACTAAAATTACCATCAAAATCTGCGGTAACCCCATTTGTCGTTCCTTTTTCCACAACATTGGCGCCTGCAAGAGGCACTCCCATTTCATCGGTAATGACACCTGTTACATACTGTTGATCTTCAACCAAATTATCTAATACAATTGTTTCAATTGGCACTTTATAAGAAGGGTCATTCTTTAGAACAATCTGGTTTTTCAATAAGGTGTACGTAACACTATTACCAAATACCATTTTTAAAACTTCTTTTATAGGGCGTTTCTCTACACTGAGAGTCACCCTTTTAGCTACGTTTAGCTTTCCCGATTTATAAAAAAACCGGAACTGGCTTTGCGCTTCTATTTTTTTAAGTACACTTTCAATTGTCTCGTTATTGGCCTCTATAGAAACCTTCTTGTTTTGCGCGTATGAATTCGCATGAAGATTGAACAAGGCAAAAGCAAACATTAGAATGGAGATTTTCACTGTGCGATTCTTGTTAAGAATGTTTTTCAATAGAATGAAAAACAATGGTTTTTTTTCCATATTTTTAAAGGATTTTGATTTGTTATTACTAGGATTGAAATCACTATTTGTCGGGGGACGTTGCCGCGTTCCCCGATTTTTTTTGGCTTTAAGTCACATAAGTTTATGTTGGTTTTTTAATTCGTATTTGGTTATTGGTTATCTCGTAATCAAACTCAGCACTCTCCTTAAAAGTGTCAAGTAAATCTTCTATAGTTTCATTTTTAAAAGCCCCTCTAAACCGAATCGATTCTAATTCTGTATATCCATTTTCAATTCGGACTCCGTAGCGACGCTCTATCTTCTTTACAATATTTTCAAAAGGCTCATTGTTAAAAGTTAAATCCCCATTTCGCCAGTTCAAGTAATCGTTTATTTCTACCTCACTTATTACCAAAGCATCTTCCTGCATTGCTGCTTTTTGACCTGGTTTTAGAATGCTTAAGCTATCACTCACGTGGCCAGCACGCTTGTCACTAATAGCAACACTACCTTCTGCAAGTACCGCATAGGTTTCTTCTCCGGTATAACAGCTAACATTAAAATGAGTACCTAGAACCTGAACATCAACATCCTTGGCTACCACAGTAAATTTATGCTCAGGGTCTTTGGCCACTTCAAAATAAGCCTCACCTTTTAAAAATACTTTTCGGTCTTCGCCTTTAATAAAACTTACTGGGTATTTTAAAGAGGTATCTGCATTAAGGTGCACAAGTGTGCCATCAGAAAGTTTCAATTCAAAAGTTTTTCCTTTAGGAATGATAATCTCATTATAGACCAACTCGGTAGTTGCCTTACCGTGATAGACCATTTGGTCATTGGATTGGGATGCCAAAATATTTCCGTGTGCATCAGTTATAGATTCTCCTCCACCAACTATGATTTTTCTTTCGCGGTTATCTCCTGTCTTTAAAACAATAGCATTATCCTCAATAATTAAGTGGCCCTTTTCACTACCATCTTTCAATAGATAATTAAAAACTATGGCAAGCCCCACTAAACCAATAAAAATGGCCGCGTACTTTAATATAAAACCGTTGAAGTTATTTTTCTTTGATTGCGGAGCCTTAGTTTTATTCGTGATTTTCTGCCAAACCTCTTCTTTTGCTTCACTATCAAATCTAAAATCTGATGCTGAGATACGCTCTCCTTGATATGATTCAAGAAAACGCTCCATTAAATCTCTTTCTTCCTGAGAACACTCATTGTTCACATATTTCTTAAAGAGTTTTTTTGCTTTTTTTTCGTTCATTTATATCACAATTAGAAAACGATATCACAATTAAGTACCCAAACTAATGCGATGGTACACGTTAGAAGTGTATTATTTTTTAAAATCGATAAAATAAAAACGAAAAAATTGAGGAATACACATTGTATGTGTAGCCAAATAGAGTGTTAAAACCCTAATAAATAGGAGTTATACGCTAATTATGATAGCTAATGAAGGAGAATAAGAGAAATAATAACAGCTTCTTCTAACTGAAGATTGTTTCGTAAAAATGCTAATGCTTTTGATATTTGGTTTTTTACCGCCTGTACGGATATCTCAAGTTCTTCCGCGATTTCTTTATTCGATTTATGGTCATACCTACTTAATACAAAAATATGACGACACCTTTTAGGCAATTTGGCGACCTGGTCACGAATAATCTGATCAAGTTCAGAATATTCCAATTTCTGTGAGACATTCATTGAAACATCTATTATATTCAACCTTGTCAAATCCTCAGTTGAAAACTTGTTGTTTCTAAAATGATTGAATATCTGAAATTTTACCGCTTGAAAGAGATACGGTTTTAGAGAAGATATGTTACTAGTTTTTCTTTTTGCCCAAAGCGATATAAAAACCTCCTGAATAATGTCTTCACAAATTACCTTGTCCTTTATAATGTTATGAGCGTAGATAAACAGAACTTTAGAGTATTTCTCATAAACAGCCTTGAAAGAAGAATTATCATCTTCCTTCATACCTTCTAAGAGCTTAATATCTTCAGTTATCATTTTCATCCCATGGGTAACAAGATGCTAAATCTATAAAAAATAGATCGAATATTACGATAACAGTAAAAAGAACACTTATTTTTAATTAAATACCTTATGATTTCAACTAAAAACAATACTCCCTATTTGCTATAATTAACCTTATACCTCCAGTAACTGATAGCTCCAAGAATAGCTGCTACCAAAACTATATACCAAATATAATCCGGTGTAATCGCGGCTGCGCCACTTTGCCCATAACTGTGCAAACCTACCAAGTAATAGTTTACTCCAAAATAAGTCATCATGATACTTCCAAAGGCGATAACACTAAGAAAATTGAATGCCCATTTACTTCTTAAAGCAGGTACCAGGCGAGTATGAATAACAAAAGCATATATCATAATAGATATTAATGCCCAAGTTTCTTTTGGATCCCAGCCCCAATATCTACCCCAACTTTCGTTGGCCCATTGGCCACCTAAAAAGTTACCAATAGTTAACATGACCAGACCTACCGTCATAGACAATTCATTGATTATGGTCAATTCTTTTATATTTAAGTCCATTACGGCCTTGTTTTTCTTATTGGTAAAAATCATAAGTAACAAAGACACTAAACCTAGAATCATTGCTACAGATAACGGTCCGTAACTCGCTACAATGACCGCAACATGAACCATCAACCAATAACTATCAAGTACCGGAACCAAAGTAGATATTGCAGGATCCACCCAATTTAAATGGGCAATTGTCAATAGCATACTGGTAACAAATGCAGAAGCTGCAATAGTCATATCACTTTTTCTAGCAAAAAGAAGTCCCATTCCCATAGTGGCCCAAGAGACATATAAAATACTTTCATAAGCATTAGTCCATGGAGCGTGACCTGAAATATACCATCGTAAAATAAGACCTGCAGTATGCCATAAAAACAAGATGAAAATAGTACCCTTTAAGGAGTAAACTGCTATGCGCCAAATAGAACGATCTTTAAAAATTTGGAATACTAAAACAAAAAACATAATTACGCCAACTAAAGCATATAGCTTATATAGCATATTGAAAATATTAAGCTTATTGTAAATTACTTCTGCATTAATCTTATCTTCTGAAGGAAGTACTTCCTTACCATGATTTTTTTGGTTTTGCTTGAATGCTTCTAATAACTTGTCCGCATTAGCGTAATCACCGGTTTCCTTTGCTTTTCGCAAGGTCATTAAATAATAAGGAACCGAGTTTTTGATAAAATTAGCGTATAGCGAATCTGAAACCTGATACTGCCCTCCCCTATATTCTATTGCCGAAATCCATTTGTTGTTTTCATCATTCAACAAAGGGAAAATCTTTATAATACGACCACTTAATGCTTGGTCCAAAAGACTTAACCGAATGTTGGCTTCTTTAATATCCTTATCAAACTGATTAGGAATATTGGTAGATGTAGCCTTTGCTAAAAATGGCTCTAACTTGTAATTTCCTTCCTTATCAAAGAAATCAGTTGCTTTTACAAATGGTTGTCCTTCGGGAATACCTATTACGTGACGTATACTGTCGTTCTTTCCTTTTTTATCTACAGCTAAAAATTCTGCATTATACCAAGCCGCTGGGCTCAACATCATGGATAAGAATACCTGATCAGCATTCATATCTTTATAAACATCCTTTAAACTCAGTTTCCGAAGCAATTCTGAGGAAAAGGTATTTATTGGCTTCATCCGCCCGCCTTCATCTTGAATTACAAGTTTTCCAAACCTCTCCGCATGTTCCTCAGATACAATCGTTGTTTGTAAAAGCGAATCTATTTGAGATTGCGTAGGTACCATATTACCATGGTCATGACCATCATCTGCAGAATGTTCTTGGGCATTTACATTCAATAACATACCCAAAACAAAAACCGCTGTCAGTTTTGCTTTTTTGCTTTTCAATTTATCAAGAGAAACGGCTAAATCCTTAAACCTTGTCTTTCCAAAGAACATAATGCCCATTAGGCCAATGTACAGCAAGAAGTATCCCAAGTAGGTAATGCGCGTACCCCACTGGTCATGGTTTACAGATAAAACGGTTCCTTTTTCATCCGGACTAAAACTAGATTGAAAAAAACGATACCCTTTGTGATCGAGTATATTATTCATGAATATACTATAGTCAAAATCTCTTTCGTCTTCAACAGTAACCTTACTCATAAAAGATTTATACCCCTGCTCAGTACCAGGATACTTCTCAGCAATAAAATCATTCAGTTTAATACTAAAAGGAAGTTCATATACTTTGGAACCATAACTCAAACTAAAATCAAGTCCACCAATATTTACTTTTTCAGAGAAGTTAGAGACACCTTTTCCTCCCAATAACTTTTGCTGAACGGTTTCATCATTAACCGTAATATCTACTATCATAGCATCCATGGTAGCATCTGTCATTTTTTCTTTTGGCACTTTTACAACGCCATACGAGCCTTGTACTACAGGCTCAGGAACTACAAATTGCATTCCTGCCGTTGAGTATAATGAGCGTAAAATAAATTCTTGAAGACTATCCTTTGCAACCTGACCTTTAAACTGGTCTGCCATTCGCATATAATTACCCTCAAAAGGAGTTCTTATTGTATACGCACCATCCTTTTCAAAAATATTAATGGCACCTTCAGTGTCATTATTCAATGAAAAGAGCACATTGTGAATGCTAGAAACTTTACCACTTTCTAAAAAGTGCTCATGTCTTTGACCATCGCCTGCTTCAACAATCTTTAAATACGATTTTCCATTTTCATCTGGAACCAACCCCTCTTCTGCCCCATCAATAAAACCTGCATAAGAAATAGTAAAAGGCTGACCGTTAAAATCTGACTTCCAAGGTAACCTAGATTTTATATCTTCCGCAGTAACAATTAAATCTTCTTGTAACGTTTTTCTTTTCGCCTCTCCATTAATATCACCATCCACATAGGCGGTCAAATAGGTTTTATCTGAATAGAATACCTTTTCTGATTTGCCCTCACGAATAGGCATCATGCCTTCATAACTTATATAACGGGTAACAAATGCGCCAACTATGATAAAAATCCATGAAAGGTGAAGTGTCAGAACTGCCCATTTTTCCCAACGTAGCAACCGGTATCTGAACATGTTACCAATAAAATTGATGACAAAAAAGACCATAATAGCCTCAAACCATGTAGTATTGTAAATCCAAATTCTAGCTGTTTCAGTGCTGTACTTACTTTCGATGAATGTTCCTAGTCCCATTGCGACAGCGAAGACTATAAAAAGAACGGACATTAATCGGGTGGAGAAAAAGAATTTTTTGAGCATGTTCATCGGCAGCAGCTAAATTGGTTTTCAGCAGGCAAAAATACGCCCTTTTTCTTATTTACAGGAAGATAGACCAATCTAAAGTCCCGCTAAAACTGTTAATTATAAGTGAAAATTTTATTGGATTAAATCTAGGGGAAGTAGATTTTTTTGAAACCGAAATAGATATTAGCAGTTATTACAAATTTCGCAGAAACAAGAGTGTCACTTCCTCACTTTAGAGTAAAGTTTTTGAATTATTTTTCAGCAAAACAAAGTCTCTTTTACGCAATTATATGCTTATTTTCGCCTCATGATTAAGGTAAGCATTTTAGGTACCGGCAATGTTGCAACCCACCTTTTCAAGGCTTTTTCAAAGTCGGACGAAATAGAGATTATTCAAGTTATAGGACGGAATAAAAAAGCGCTTCTTGCTTTTGCTCCAGAGAATAAAACCACCTCTGATTTCTCCGATTTAAAAGAATCTGATGTTTATATAATTGCTTTAAGTGATAATTATATAAAAACTGTATCAGAGCAACTTACGATTGAAAACAAATTGATAGTTCATACTTCTGGAAGTACCCCAATGAACGAACTTTCCCATCACCAGAGACATGGAGTTTTTTACCCCTTACAGACCTTTAGCAAATCTAACGAACTAGATTTCAAGAAGGTTCCAATTTGTTTAGAAGCAAAGAGCAAAGAAGACTTGGCGCTATTGAAAAATCTAGCAAATCTTGTTTCAGAAAACGTATACGAAATACACACGGAACAACGCAAAAGCCTTCACCTTGCCGCAGTGTTTGTAAATAATTTCACCAATCACTTGTATCATTTGGGTTCTGAAATTTGCGAAGAGAACAATGTCCCTTTTCAAATTTTAAGTCCACTTATACAGGAAACGGCAAGAAAAATCGAAACCCTATCCCCGTACGAAGCACAAACAGGTCCCGCTAGGCGTAACGATTCAAATACTATTACAAACCAGCTAGAACAAATAAAAAAACCAGAGCTCAAAGCAGTTTACGAACTGTTGAGCAAATCTATACAAGCAACTTATGGAAAAGAGTTATAAAGAATATCTAAAAAACATAGACACCTTTGTTTTTGACGTGGATGGTGTTTTCACCGACAGTACATTGATTATAACTTCGGAAGGCGAAATGCTTCGTAAAATGAGCGTAAAAGACGGCTATGCTGTTAAAACCGCATTACAGAAAGGTTATAAAATCTGTATTATTTCTGGTGGCACAAATGAAGGTGTAAGAAGCCGCTTGCAGGCTTTAGGCATAAAGGATATTTATTTAGGAGCACACCAAAAAATGGATGCCCTAAAAGACTATATGGACAATCATGAAATTGACGTAAGCACCATGTTATATATGGGCGATGATATCCCTGATATTCCAGTAATGAAAGTAGTTGCATTACCTACCTGCCCGCAAAATGCTGTTCAGGAAGTAAAAGCAGTATCCATGTACGTTTCTCATAAAAATGGCGGAGAAGGCTGTGTAAGAGATGTTATTGAGCAGGTTTTAAAAGTAAAAGGAGACTGGATGACCAATTTTAGCGCAGCAAACGACTAAATTATGTTAGACCTAAATAATCACTCCATAATTCTAGCTAGTGGCTCACCAAGAAGACATCAGTTTTTAAAAGAAATGGGGCTTCCGTTTGAAGTACGGTTAAAATCTGTGGACGAAGTTTACCCGCCTCAATTAGAAGGAAGCGAAATCAGCGATTATTTAGCAAAACTAAAAGCTGATGCTTTTGAAGGCTCCTTACAAGCTAGCGAAATCCTGATTACGTCCGATACCGTAGTTTGGCATAATGGGGTGTCGTTAGCTAAAGCAGCAGATACACAAGAAGCCTTTGAAATGCTGAGTGCTCTTTCTGGAGATTGGCACGAGGTGATAACTTCGGTTTGCTTCACCACTTATAGCTCACAAAAAGTTGTTCACCAAGTAACAAAAGTGAAGTTCAGGAAACTTTCTGATGAAGAAATTAGGTATTACATTAATAATTATAAGCCTTTTGATAAAGCTGGTGCGTACGGCATCCAAGAATGGATAGGTCTAACAGGTATTGAAGAAATCAAAGGATCTTATCCTAACGTTGTTGGCCTACCTACACAATTAGTATACAAAACGTTAATTGAAATGGTCAAGTAGTTCTTTTTGGTTAATTTTAAATAAAACTTTTGCTTTATGAGAATCATAACAAAACAAGCTCTTCCACTCACTTATATTGCTTTACTAATTTCCTTTACCCAATCTTGTCAAGAGGTTAAAAAAGAGGCTAATAAAGATATTGTTAGTACTGAAAAAATTGTAGAATTACCAGAGAAAGAACTTTCTGCTGAATTTAAGAAGTACTGGTACGCTGGTGATGCCGAAATTACATCGTACAAATTACAACTAGCACGATATGGCGAAATAAGAGATGGCAAAGCTGTCCTAGTTTTTGTTACCGAACCTTTCTTGAAAGATGAACAGGTGAAAGCAGATGGAAACAACCCTGATAATATTCCAGTTTTAAAACTTAATGTTACCAAGAAATATCTAACCGGAATCTACCCTTACTCCATAATGACAAGCACGTTTTATCCGGTTCATGATAACGACCATGCGGTTAAAGTTTCGTTCTCTGCACAAGAGTGGTGTGGACAGGTTTATGCACAGCTTAATAACCGTGAAAAATTTGATGTAATGTCCCATTCGTATTTTGAGAGTGAAGCAGACAAAGACTTTAAATTAGAGAAAACCGTGCTTGAAAATGAGCTATGGAACAAGATTAGAATTTCACCCGAAACACTTCCTTTAGGAGACTTAAAAATTATACCTTCTCTAGAGTTTATACGCTTGTCTCACAAAGAATTAAAAGAGTATGAATCAACTGCTAGTTTAAATAGTAAAGATGGTATTTCAACGTACCAAATAACTTATCCTGAGTTAGAAAGAACCCTAACAATTAACTTCACAACAGCTTTTCCTTATACTATTGAAAGTTGGTCTGACACCTTTAAAAGCGGCTTTGGAAAAGATGCCAAATCAATGACTTCTACAGCTACAAAAATAAAAAGTTTAAAGACTCCTTACTGGCGACAAAACGGAAATAAGGATTTACATTTGCGTGATAGTTTAGGCCTTTAGATTTATGCAAGAATTTCTTTTCTCATACAAGCAGGAGCTGGTAGCGACCGCTATAACATTTGCGCTGTTGCTTATCTTAAAATTTATTACAGATAAGACCATCCGTAAGATTGGTAGAATAAGTGATATTGTAGAAGCACGTACACTTTTGATTACCAAATATGCCTCCATGCTTTTAACATTGCTGGGTTTTGGTGTCATTTCATTTATTTGGGGCGTAAATTTTAGAGAAGTAGGTCTTGTTTTTTCTTCCGTATTCGCTGTAATTGGTGTCGCCCTATTTGCCAGCTGGTCCATTTTGAGCAATATAACCGCTGGCGTCATTCTATTTTTCTCTTTTCCGTTTAAGATTGGAGACCAGGTAAAGATTTTAGATAAGGATATTGAATCTCAAGAACCTTTTTTAATTGAAGATATTAGGGCTTTTCACGTTAGCCTAAGAAAATCTAACGGGGAACTTTTGATTTACCCAAACAACTTAATGATGCAAAAAGCGGTAATTCTAATGTATCCTTCTGAAGATATACCGGACGGCACAGAGGAAGCTTAAATGTACCTATAGATGTTTCTCTTAAAACACAACATCTATTTATTTTTGTTAAAGAAGTTTTAAAAAGCCTGCGAAGCCCTTTAAACTTTCTATCTTTGGTATCGTGTGGCTACTGTATATCAGTAGCTTCTTCCAGACTAAAACCAACTTTATGCGCTACTTTTTGGCATTCTTTGCCGGAATACTCTTGTGTTCAAATATTACCAACGCACAAAAACCTGTGCAACAATCATCTTCTGATATTTATCATTCCCTTGAAAAATTGAACTTTTTGGGTACCGCACTTTATATTGCTGCACACCCAGATGATGAAAATACAAGACTTATTTCCTATCTATCTAATGAAACCAAAGCCAGAACTGGCTACCTATCCTTAACCAGAGGTGATGGCGGACAAAATCTTATTGGACCTGAGCTACGTGAGCTTTTAGGCGTTTTACGTACGCAGGAACTTTTAGCCGCCCGACGCGTAGATGGTGGCGAACAGTTTTTTTCGCGGGCTAATGATTTTGGGTATTCCAAGCACCCAGATGAAACTCTAGAAATATGGAACAAAGAAGCCGTGTTGGGCGATGTAGTTTGGGCCATTCGTAATTTTAAGCCAGATGTTATCATCAACCGTTTTGACCATAGAAGCCCCGGTTCTACTCATGGGCACCACACTGCTTCGGCCATGTTAAGTTTTGAGGCTTTTGATTTGGCCAATGATAAAAATGCCTACAGCAAACAATTGGAGCTTACAGAAACCTGGCAACCACAAAGATTGTTTTTTAATACTTCTTGGTGGTTTTATGGTAGCCAAGAGAAATTTGACGAAGCGGACAAATCAAAAATGGTCAATTTAGACATTGGCACCTACTATCCTATTCTAGGAAAGTCTAATAACGAAATTGCCGCTTTGGCAAGTAGTCAGCATTTATGCCAAGGTTTTGGACGCTTATCTCAAAGAGGTACGGAAAACGAATACGTTGAACTTTTGAAAGGTTCAATGCCAAAAAATTCTAATGACATTTTTGAGGGCATAGATACTTCTTGGTCTCGTGTATCTGGTGGTAAAGCTGTTGGAGATATTCTTTATGCTGTTGAAAAGAACTTTGACTTCGCAAACCCATCAAAACATTTGCCGCAACTGTTGGAAGCTTATGAACTGCTTCAAAAAGTTGATGACCCATACTGGAAAGCGCTAAAGTCTCAGGAATTAAAGAACATCATTCTAAATGTGGGAGGCCTTTATCTTGAAGCTTCCGCCGAAACTTCTTCTTCCAATCCCGGAGGAAAAGTGAAGGTGAACATTGAAGCTGTTAATAGAAGTTCTGCTAATATTATTTTGAAATCTATTTCTATCTCTTCTACGGATAAGGAATTAAAACCTTCCATCGCCTTAAAAAATAATGAAAAAAGAACTTTTGAAATCGATTTGGATATACCTGAAACTACAGACTTTACAAGCCCGTATTGGCTGAAAGAAAAAGGTAGTCTGGGCATGTATAAAGTAGATAATCAAAAACTTATTGGAAAGCCCGAAACGCCACGTGCATTTTTAGCCGAATTCGAACTTGAATTTAATGGCAAGATCCTATCTTTTATAAAGCCTGTGATTTATCATTATGCAAAACCCGATAAAGGTGAATTGTTTCAGCCTTTTGAAATACTACCAGAGGCTACAGCCAGTTTCAGTGATAAAGTATTGCTATTTGCTGATGGCGAACCTAAGAAAATTTCGGTTACAGTAAAAGCTCATGCAGATAATATAAAAGGCGAACTCCAACTAAGCCATTCTAAGGGATGGGCAGTAGATGCAGAATCAAAACCTTTTGAAATTGTTAATAAAGGTGATGAGCAAACACTAATTTTTACGTTAACACCACCTGGTGACGAAGACGAAAGCTTTATTTATCCCGTTATAAAATTAAACGGTAAAGAAATGACCAAGGAGTTGGTAATGATAAATTATGATCACGTTCCTACGCAGTCAGTATTACTTCCATCAGAGACTAAAGTGGTGCGCTTGAATATTAAAAAGTCAGGCGAACACATTGGTTACATTGTTGGTGCCGGAGATGAAGTACCTGAAAGTTTAAGCCAAATTGGCTACATTGTACATAAAATAGACCCTAGTAGTATTGCAAAAGGCTCTTTAGACAAGTATGATGCCGTAGTTGTTGGTATTAGAGCGTACAACGTGGTAGACGAATTGAAGTTCAAACAACGTTTTCTTTTTGATTATGTTGAAAAAGGAGGTAATCTTGTAGTGCAATACAATACGGCAAGCAGATGGGGCGATCAGTTTGAAAATTTGGCACCCTACCCTATTAAACTATCCCGTGACCGGGTAACGGATGAAAATTCCGCTGTAGAAATAATAGCTAAAAAAAATACCTTGGTAAATTACCCGAATAAAATTGATGTTAATGACTTTAATGGATGGGTACAAGAACGCGGGCTTTATTTCCCTAATGAATGGTCTAAAGAGTTTACTCCTGTTCTGTCTATGAGTGATAAAGGTGAATCCGATAAAAAAGGAAGCCTTTTAATAGCTCCTTATGGAAAAGGAAATTACATTTATACAGGATTAAGCTTTTTTAGAGAACTCCCTGCCGGTGTACCTGGAGCATACAAGTTGTTTGCGAATATGCTTTCTGTAGAAAAGAATGTACAACCCACGAAATTGAATTGAAGTTATGTTAGACAAGTTCGATTGGAAAAAGGAATACTCGTTAGTACTGATACTTAATATCATATACATACTGGTTTTTAGTTACTTAATGACTGCATTTACCTAATATGGGAACATTAGACTGGATTATTTTATCGAGTACATTGCTTTTCATAGTTGCCTATGGGGTTTGGAAAACCAGAGGAAGTAAAAGTGTAGATGACTACGTAGGTGGTGGAAAAGATGCTAAATGGTGGACAATAGGTTTATCCGTAATGGCAACACAAGCCAGCGCCATTACTTTTCTATCTACTCCTGGGCAAGCTTTCCATGATGGTATGGGTTTTATTCAGTTCTATTTTGGACTTCCCATTGCCATGATTATAATTTGCTTGGTTTTCCTACCCATCTACCACCGATTAAAAGTCTATACCGCTTACGAATTTTTAGAAAATCGTTTTGATTTAAAAACACGGTCATTGGCCGCTATCTTATTTTTGGTACAAAGAGGCCTGGCTGCCGGGATTACTATTTTTGCGCCTTCCATTATATTATCAGCTGTACTTGGATGGGATTTGAGAACTTTAAATGTCATTATCGGAGTTTTGGTAATCATTTATACCGTATCAGGTGGTACCAAAGCAGTAAGCGTTACTCAAAAACAACAGATGTTCATTATCATGACAGGTATGTTCATCACATTCTTTTTCATATTAGGATATTTACCAGCCGATATCAACTTCGGAAAAGCATTGAAAATAGCTGGCGCTAGCAATAAATTAAATATCATCGATTTTAGTTTTGATACCAAAAGCAGGTACACTTTTTGGAGTGGAATAACAGGTGGACTATTCTTAGCTTTAGCTTACTTTGGCACCGATCAAAGCCAAGTACAACGTTATCTTTCGGGAAAATCCCTTCGTGAAAGTCAATTGGGCTTGGTATTCAATGGCCTGTTGAAAATACCAATGCAGTTCTTTATACTTTTAGTGGGTGTTATGGTATTTGTTTTTTATCAATATAATCCATCTCCATTAAACTTCAACCCTGCAGCTACGGAGGCTGTCATGAGTTC
This sequence comes from Zobellia nedashkovskayae, assembly GCF_015330125.1. NCBI lineage: Bacteria > Pseudomonadati > Bacteroidota > Flavobacteriia > Flavobacteriales > Flavobacteriaceae > Zobellia > Zobellia nedashkovskayae. Next base: position 4,267,017 of record NZ_JADDXR010000002.1, read on the forward strand.
CGAATATGCAAAAGATTACGCTATTCTACAAGAAGGACAAGAGAAATTAGAAGCAGAAAAGAAAATGGCCCAAAACAAGTTTTCTGCAGCTTTGGAACTAAAAGAGTACAGTGCCGTAGAAGAGGCCAAACAAGAAATTATCAGTCTTAACGTTAAAGACAGTACCAATCGTGCAGCAGCTAAATCATTGATAAAAGAGGCTGACAGTACTGTTGAGACCAATGACAAGGATTACGTTTTTATCCACTTTATTCTTCATAACCTTCCAAGAGGATTAATTGGACTACTTTTAGCAGTTATTCTGTCCGCAGCCATGTCATCCACAGCATCTGAACTTAATGCTTTGGGTACCATAACTGCTCTTGATTTATATAAAAGAAACATAAAAGGAAAATTGACTGATGAGCACTATGTTAGAGCTACAAAAGCATTCACTCTTTTATGGGGTATAATAGCAATTTCTATAGCCAGTATTGCCAATTTATTTGACAACCTTATTCAACTTGTTAATATAATCGGTTCCATTTTCTATGGCAATGTCTTGGGTATATTTCTATTGGCCTTTTTCTTTAAGTTTGTTAAAGGTAATGCTGTTTTCTTTGCTGCACTTCTCACACAGCTTATCATCTTTGTACTTTTTTACAATCTTATTTTTATTCACCCTGCGGGCGAAGAAAAACTGGGATATCTATGGCTTAACTTCATAGGAGCTGCTTTGGTAATCGCTATGGCTGTTGCTTTTGAAGGGTTTGACAGACTATTAAAAAAACAGCCCGTAAGTCGTTAGATTATATTCAGTTACGTCTCATCACTATTTTATTTTCGATTAAAAATTAGTCGAAAGTTGTTTCTATAAATTATATATCTATAATTTAGTGAAGAATTTTCTCTCACCAAAACTGATAATCAAAGCCACTTTTATCCTAAAATGAACAATAAAAAAAAGACCATTAAAGATATTGCCAAACTTGCCGGGGTATCCAAAGGAACTGTAGATCGTGTTTTGCATAAACGCGGCAAAGTTTCTAAGGATGCTTTAGAAAAGGTCGAGAAAGTATTAAAAGAAATAGAGTATCACCCCAATCCAATTGCAAGAAATTTAAAGGAAAATAAGTTATATAAAATCTGTGTACTCATTCCCGATGATAAAATAGATGCTTTCTGGACACCTGCACATGAAGGAATATATGAAGCCCAACAAGAATTTGTTATGTTTGGTCTTGTAGTTGAAAAATACTTGTATCACCCGTACAAAAAGGAAGATTTCTACGAAAAATCTAATCAAGCATTAGATGCATCACCCGATGTTCTTTTAATAACTCCCCTATTCAAAGAAGAATCCTATAAAATTATTGATACTTGTAAAGAAAAAAATATTAGGATAGCTCTTTTTAATAATTACTTGAACACCCTTAATAAAGAGGTTTTTATTGGCCAAAATCTTCCCCAAAGCGGAAAAATTGCGGCCGATTTATTTGATAAGACCGTTTTACCTAATTCCAAAATTGGAATTGTCCATATTGATATAGAGCCACATGTTTTACTAAAAGAATGTGGTTTTAAAAGTTACTTCAAAGAAAAAAATAGTAATCATATTATTCTAGATGGAATTAGCTTCACTTCTGACAACCAAGTTAATTTTGAAAAGCAGTTTAGAGAGTATCTGGTTACGAATTCAGATTTAAGCGCTTTGTTTGTAACCAACTCCAAAGCCCACATGTTAGTAGACATCCTAAATGAAGTTACTGAGAATTGTGCGATTATCGGTTATGATTTGGTCCATCAAAATATCGATTTTCTGAAACAAGGAAAAATTGATTTTTTAATTCATCAAAGACCAAAAGAACAAACCTATTTAAGCATTAGTTATTTTGCTGAATTTTTCCTTTTTGGAAAAGACGTTCCCTTGAAAAATTTACTTCCTATAGACATCGTTACTTCTGAAAATGTCGATTACTATATAAATTAGGACGGTTTTTATAGACTTACAACTCTAGTGCCACCATTAATGTCATTCTCGTAATCCAAAGTGTGTTCGAGCACATTTTGTAATAAAATCTTAAGGTTTTTAAAAAATTAGGTCTATATTCACATAACTTTAAGAGAATATTCACAACTAACAGGTTTAAAAACTAGCACTATGATGAAAAAGATTTTAATGTTCCTGGTACTGATTATGGGGGCTCACCCCTTACTAGCACAGGACAAGATGGTTAATGGTACCGTTACCGATGCAAATGACGGAATGCCTTTACCAGGAGTAAATGTACTTGTACAAGGAAGTACAACTGGGACACAGACGGATTTTGACGGTAACTACTCTATAGAAGCTGCCGAAGGAAATGTTCTTGTTTTCTCTTATATAGGTATGAAAACATTGAGCATCACTATTGGCGAATCAAATGTTGTTAATACCTCATTACAAGAAGATGCAAGTGAGCTAGATGAAGTTGTAGTTACAGCACTCGGTATCAAAAGGCAGAAAAAATCATTGACCTACGCTACGCAAGGCGTAGATACTGAAAGTATTGATGAAGCTCGGCCTCAACAAGATTTAGTTAACAGTCTACAAGGTAAGGTAGCCGGTCTTTCCATTCAGACTTCTGGTAATGGTGTTAGCGGATCATCGAAAGTAGTTTTGAGAGGTAACCGTTCTATAGCGGGTAGTAGCCAAGCGCTTTATGTAGTAGATGGTGTGCCATTAGGTGGTGATATTTCGAACTTGAGTCCCGATGATATAGCATCAATTAACGTTTTAAAAGGCGCCAATGCAGCAGCATTGTACGGAGCTAGAGCGAACAATGGTGCTATATTGATTACCACTAAGACAGGACTTAGTGATGTTACTACAATTGACTTTAGCTCTACTATGACTGCAGACACAGGTAATATACTATATGATTACCAAAATGAATATGGCCAAGGTAGTGCTGGTATTTATAATGGATCCTCAACCGGTTCATGGGGTCCTCGCATGGATGGGTCTTCTATAGCAAACTGGTCTTCAAGTCCAGATATTACAGGTAATTTACCATACGAAGCTCAGCCTAACAACATAAATGACTTTATGCAGACAGGTTTTAATATTGCCAATAACGTGTCAATAAGAACAGGTAATGAAACTGCAAGAACTTTTTTCGGATATACCAACGAAAATAGAAAAGGAATCGTTGCAGGTAATGAGCTTAAAAGACATAATGTGACGTTAAAAATCGATAATAAGATGTTTAACGACAAAATAGAACTGAGCGCAAAAGCTAACTATATAAGAACTGAAACAGATAATATTCTTGATACTGGCGAAGCATTTACGAACCCATGGAGACACGCTTATAGATTACCAAGAAATATACGCACAGTAGACGCTGAAGTTTTTGAATATGTTGCAACAGACGGTAATACTTTGCAAAATTACTGGAAACCTGGTGATAATGGTGGGGCAAACCCATATTGGACAATTAATCGTAACCTAAATGAAAACATTAACGACCGGGTTATTGGTTACGCTTCTTTAAAATATAATTTTCTTGACAACCTAAGTTTAATGGTTCGTACTGCAGTAGATCACAGTACTACTTTTAGAGAAGATAGGGATTACACTGATTCATATGTGGTAGCTGATAATGGAGATTACGAAACTACCAATACAATAGGTATCGAATGGAATTCTGATTTCTTATTAAGCTATACTAAAGAAATAAATGAAGACTTTAATTTCAATATAAACTTGGGGGGTAACAGTCGTATGGCTGAAGGTAAATGGGTTCGTACTGACAACCAAGGTTTAAATGCACCTAACATATTCGCTATTAGTAATGCCTTAACCCTTGCATCAACTCAAGATTATAATAAAGAAAAGGTAAATTCACTTTATACTTTTGGCCAAATAGGGTACAAAGATGCGCTATTCTTAGACCTTACTTATAGAAGTGATTGGAGTTCTACTTTACCATTTGAAAATAATAGATTTGACTATTATTCAGCAGGATTAAGTTCTATTATCTCAGATTTGATAACATTACCAGAGGTAGTTTCGTACTTAAAACTTAGAGGTTCATATGCAGAGGTTGGTAATGACACTAATCCATATGCTATTTCTCGAACTGCTAATACGGTTGCAGGTGGTTTTGTTTCACTATCATCTTCTCAACCAAATTCGGATTTAAAACCAGAGAGAACCCAATCTTTAGAATTTGGTGTAGATGCTAGATTTTTTAATAATCGTTTGGGAGTTGATTTCACTTATTACAAGAGTAACAGTATTGACCAATTATTTCCTGTTAGTGTCGATCCTGCTTTTGGTTTTAGCACTCGCTTTGTAAATGGTGGTGATATTCAAAATAAAGGTATTGAAGCCATTGTTACAGGTACTCCCGTACAATCAAAAGATTTTAGTTGGAACGTTTCTGTAAACTTTAGTAAGAATGATAGTGAAGTTTTACGTCTTGCAAACAATCTTGAATCACTTGTTCTTGATCCCGGTAATTCTTTCTTTAGACAATTTGAATTAAATGTTGGTGACCCGTGGGGTAACATGTACTCTAGAGGTTTTGTAAGAGATGACCAAAATAGAGTTATCGTAAATGACGATGGTACCCCGTCGGTAACTGATGGTAAGAGCGTATTAATAGGTAACTACAATCCAGATTGGCTAGGTGGTATTAGTAATAGCTTCCGTTTTAAAAACTTTAGCATGAGTTTCTTAATTGATATTCGTCAAGGTGGAGTAATCGGCTCACTTACTAATGCTATATTAGCTTCTGATGGGGCTCTTGATATTACAACTATTGGTCGTGATGGTTCTTTGGTATTTGGTGACAACGTTTTTAGTGATTTAGAAGTTGTAAAAGCTGATGGTTCTGCTAATGATATTCAAACCGATGCTGAAACATTCTGGGCCTCTATTGGTGGTAGAAATGCCCCTGTTGGAGAAGCTTTTGTTGAAGATGCTTCTAATGTAAGAATGAGAGAAATAACATTAGGCTATAGTTTACCTTCTTCATTAATAGACAGAACGCCTTTTAGAAATATTAAACTTACGTTGGTAGGTAGAAACTTATTCTTCTTTTCCAATAATGCAAGTGTAGATCCAGAGGTTATTGTAAATCCAGATTTAACAAGTGCTGATGGTTATGAATCTTTTTCGCCCCCAACCACAAGAAGTTTAGGGCTAAACCTAAAATTTGGATTTTAAAAAATTGTTTATATAAAATATGAAAATCATGAAAAATATAAGTTTATTCCTTGTTATGGTCTTGCTCTTTGCAAGCTGTACCGGTGATTTCGAAGAAACGAATACAGACCCCTTGGCTTTCGCTATACCAGATATTGTAGAAAGCGAACTTTTACAAGGACAAGCCTTTGCGCAAGCTCAATACACCTCAATGTTTGGTGAAAACTGGAGATACCAAATTGCACAGAATCTTTTTGCTGATATTTGGTGTCAGTATTTCGCAACTACGGCCTCTGGTTTTGATTCAGATCGTTATATCCAAGTTGGTAACTGGGCAGATTTAGCTTGGAGCTCCTTTTACGTTCAATCTCTACCGCAAATTATTTTGGTGGAAGATGCTACAGAAGAAACTGGAAACGCAGTAGGAAATGCAATGATTAAAATTTGGAAAGTAAATGCTTTTCACAGGATGACTGACTATTGGGGTCCAATACCATATTTAGAAGTTGGGAATACTGAATTAGAAGCTATTCCATATGATTCTCAAGAAGATATTTATAGAAGCTTTTTCGTAACGTTAGATGAAGCCGTAGCTCAGTTAGAAGCAAATCTTGATCAAGTTTCATTTACAGCAGGCGATCGTACTTATGGAGGCGATGCAGGAAAATGGTTGAAGTTCGCTAATAGTCTTCGTCTTCGTTTAGCTATTAGAGTTAAGTATGTAGACCCTGTACTATCCCAAACAGAAGCTGAAAAAGCTGTAGCTGCAGGCGTATTTCTAACTAACGATGACAACGCATATGTTTCTGTTGACGAGGTAAACAGAAACCCTTTAGAATCTATTACAGACTGGGGTGAGTTTAGAATGAGTGCTACTATGGAAAGTATTCTAGAAGGATATGAAGATCCTCGTTTAGCATCTTATTTTACACCAGCAGTAGATGGTGATAGCGATGGTGATGGAAGTGCATACGAAGGTTTATTGAACGGTCAAACGAAAGTTACGCTGGAAACTAGTCAAAATGACAGCCATTCGGACATGGCAACACTATATATTGACACGGCCCTAGGAGGAATAAACCCTCCAATGGAAGTCATGACCGCTGCGGAGGTATATTTCTTACGCGCCGAAGGTGCCTTGGAAGGATGGGCAATGGGCGGAAGCGCCGAAGAACTTTACGAAATGGGAATTTCTACATCTATGGAAGATAGAGAAGCTGGTGACCCTGTTTCAATAGCTGCCTATATCGCAAGCTCTAACACTCCATCTGCCTATGAAGCCGGAGCGGAACCAATTTCAGATATACCTGTTGCTTTTAGCGCCGACCCAGAAACTCAATTAGAGCAAATCATAACCCAAAAATGGATAGCAATCTATCCTAACGGTTGGGAAGCATGGGCTGAGTTGAGAAGAACAGGTTATCCAAAACAATATGCTCGTGCACAATCTGACAACTCAGATGTTGCTGCAGATGAAATTATGAGAAGAATGGTGTACGTTTCTGCTCAGTTTGATACAAATTCAGAATCTGTAAATGCTGCTATAGCTGGGCCTGAACTTAATGGTGCAGATCTTAACAGTACCAAACTTTGGTGGGATAAAAAATAATCCATTATAAATTTTTAAAAAGCACCAACTTAACCATTGGTGCTTTTTTTTTACTATTTATTTCATGCTATCTTAGAAGTCCTCTTCAAATAAGAAAACCTATGCGTTTCAGATTGTTTTATACCCTTATATTTTCTTTGATATTTCTCTCGTGCAACGAGAGTAATGATAAAAAGCTTTTTACAAAATTAGAATCCTCAAATACCGGTGTAAAATTTAAAAATATTCTAAAAGAAACAGAACAATTTAATGTCTTAGAATATGGCTACTTATATAATGGCGGAGGTGTATCCGTAGGTGATGTTAATAATGATGGTCTTACAGATATATACTTTACCGGAAATATGGTTGGTAGTAGACTTTATATTAATCAAGGAGATTTTGAATTTAAAGAAATAGCTGAAAAAGCCGGTGTTTTTGCAGAAGGCTTATGGAATACAGGAACCACCATGGCAGATGTAAACGGAGACGGGTTTTTGGATATCTACGTTTGCCGATCTGCAGCTCCGGATTCCAATAAGAGAAAAAATCAACTTTTTATAAATAATGGTGACTTGACTTTTACGGAAAGTGCATCAAAATACGGCGTGGATAATTCTGGCTACTCCACTCAAGCTTCATTTTTTGATTATGATAAAGACGGGGATTTAGACCTCTATATAATAAACCACTCTACCCAAGAATATGCAGGTTTTGGTCAGATTACTGGCTCGTTAAAGAAAAAAAATAATCCCGCCTACTCAGATAAGCTGTACCGAAATGACAATGGAAAATTTAAGGATGTTAGTTCTGAATCTGGCCTAGTATCTAATGTTCTGGGCTTTGGACTAGGTTTGGCGGTTTCCGATATTAATAATGACGGCTGGCAGGATATCTATATTTCCAATGATTACAATGAACAAGATTACCTCTACATCAATAATCAAAATGGTACATTTTCAGAAAGTCTTGAGAAATATATAGGACATACTTCGTTATTTTCAATGGGCTCCGACATAGCTGACATTAACAATGATGGCTTCATGGACATTATGACATTGGACATGTTACCAGAAGGCAATTACCGTCAAAAAATGGTTTCGGGTCCTGATAATTATGATAAATACCAACTCTTAGTTAATTCTGGTTTTTACAATCAGACTATGCGTAATATGCTTCAGCTTAACAACCAAGGGGAATCGTTTTCAGAAATAGGACAGTTTTCCGGAATATCAAATACAGATTGGAGTTGGGCTTCCCTGTTTGCCGATTTGGATAATGATGGTTTTAAAGATGTATTCATAACCAATGGGTATAAGAGAGACTATACCAATATGGACTTTATAAATTATGCAGTCCAAGCAAAATTAAAGGAAAACAAGACCGGAAAGCAGACGGCCATTATGGAGCTTTTACAAAATATCCCGGCTACAATAGAAGAAAATTACACTTATAAAAACAATGGGGATTTAACTTTTTCAAAAGTCAACTCTGAATGGGGCTTGGACACAAAATCTCTTTCAAACGGTGCAGCTTATGCTGATTTGGATAATGATGGAGATTTAGATTTAATAGTCAATAATATTGAGGAAGAAGCTTTTATATATAGAAACAATAGTGAGAAATTCTATGAAAACAATTTCCTCAGAATAAAGTTAACCGGTAGTGGTAAAAATACCTTTGGTATTGGTTCAAAAATAATTATTGAAAGTAAAGGTCAAATTTTAGCTCAGGAAGCAATTTACACAAGGGGTTATCAATCTTCCGTAGATCAAAAGCTTGTATTCGGTTTAGGCGAAAATGACACTATAGATAAACTTACCATTGTATGGCCGGATTTTACAGAACAGACTTTACTAAATGTACTAAGCAATCAGACTTTGAATCTAAAGCAATCTGACGGTCAATCACCCAACAAGGTTGTTAAAACAGATTCTATTGGTGTTTTAGTTGACATTAGCAATGATAGTTTGATTCCTTTTCAGCATAAAGAAAACAACTACATCGATTTTAAAAGCCAACAATTACTACCTCACAAACTTTCTACTCAAGGTCCTAAAATATCAAAAGGAGATATCAATGGAGATGATTTAGAAGATTTGTTTATTGGAGGAGCCAAAGGACAAACTGGTCAACTATTTCTACAAAATAAAAAGAGAGATTTCAACATTGGAGAACCATATTTTGAAAGTGATATAGCTTCTGAAGATACCAACTCATTATTCTTTGATGCAGACAATGACAACGACTTAGATTTATACGTCGTGAGCGGCGGAAATGCGTTCAACGAAGACTCCAAAGAATTACAGGATAGACTCTATCTAAACCATGGCAATGGTACATTCAAAAAGTCAACTACATCGCTGCCTTCTATGCTTACAAGTGGCTCCTGTGTTAAAGCCAGTGATTTTGACAATGATGGAGACCTAGACCTTTTTGTAGGTGGTAGATTAGTTCCTGGTAACTATCCAACTAGCCCAAGAAGTTACTTGCTGCAAAATGACGGCAAAGGTAATTTCAAAGATATTACTGCAACTGTAAATTCGGATTTAGAACGTATAGGCATGGTTTCAGATGCTATATGGAGTGATTTTTCTGGCGATGGCATTGACGATTTAATGGTAATTGGGGAATTTATGGCCATTAGAGCTTTTGAGAATACAAACGGGAAACTTATTGAAATCAATAATTCTACACTCAGTAATGCAAAAGGTTGGTGGAACAGTATTGAACAAGGCGATTTTGATAATGATGGTGATGTAGATTATATCGTAGGGAATTTTGGTTTGAACTCCCAACTCAAAGCTTCCGAAAAAGAACCCGTAGCATTATACGTCAAAGATTTTGATAATAATGGTTCTATAGACCCTATTCTAACCTCTTATATAATGGGTGAAAGTTATCCCGTTTTTTCTAAGGATGATTTAATTGGGCAGTTAAGTTTTCTAAAAGGAAAATACTTGAACTACGCAGATTATGCCGACCAGAAAATCACTGATATTTTCTCAAAAGAAGATTTGACCGATGTAGAGGTTTTAGAAGCAACTACTTTTGCTACAAGTTATATAGAAAACTTAGGTAATAATAACTTCAAAATCTCACCTCTCCCCGCCCCTGCTCAATTTGCTCCTATATATGGTATTCTTATAGAAGACCTTAATAATGATGGTAATTTAGATATAATTTTAGGCGGCAATTTTTTTGGAACACGAGTTAAGTATGGCAGGTATGATGCCAATAAGGGAACTCTTCTCATGGGTAATGGGCGCGGAACCTTTAAAGTTGTAAATCAAAAAGAAAGCGGTTTAAACCTAAGCGGAGAAATCAGAGATATTAAATCTATTCCATTAGCAAACAAAGAGACCTTATTAATTTTCTCTCGCAACAATCAAGTTCCTTCAATATATAAAACTAATTTCTAATGTCAAAAAATCTGCAATTGGCCCTGTTGCTATTAGCTGTTGGCCTATCTTTTAATGCGCAATCACAATCCATTTCAGTTAAGGAAGAACTGGTTTCTATAGACACCTATGATTTTGGTGAACCTAACCCTGTTCCTTTATTAGTGGACAACACTAAAATTCATCCATATTTTAAGTTTGAGGGTTATCAACATACACCAGAAAAAAAAGAATGGAAAGTAGTAACCTTAGAAAACGATTATATTAAAGTAATGGTTCTCCCAGAAATTGGCGGAAAGATTTGGGGAGCTATTGAAAAAAGCACAGGTGAAGAATTCCTTTATAAAAATGAGGTAATAAAATTCAGGAATATAGCTATGAGAGGCCCTTGGACCTCTGGTGGCATAGAATTTAATTTTGGTATAATTGGTCATCATCCGTCTACGGCAACACCTGTAGATTATATTACCCGCACTAATACAGACGGTAGTGTCAGTTGTTTTGTTAGTAATGTAGACCTACCATCAAACACAAAATGGACTGTTGAAATTCGCTTGGAAAAGGACAAGGCTTATTTTGAAACGAATGCTTCTTGGTACAATGCCTCTCCCCTAACGGAATCCTATTATAATTGGATGACTGGTGCTGCCGTGGCAACCAACGACTTAGAATTTTTTATTCCGGGTAATGCGTATGTAGAACATAATGGAAATGCGCATTCTTGGCCTGTTGACCAAGAAGGTCGTGACCTAAGCATGTATAAAAACAATAATTTTGGCCCTGCAAAATCATATCACATTGTTGGTGAGTTTAATGATTTCTTTGGAGGTTATTATCATGATAAGGAGTTCGGTTTTGGACAATGGTCTCTTTATGAAGAAATGCCAGGACAAAAATTATGGCTTTGGGCCTTATCGCGTTCAGGAGGTATTTGGGAAGATTTACTTACGGATACGGATGGGCAATATATTGAATTTCAAGCCGGAAGACTTTTTGATCAGTATGAACCATCAGGAGCTAATAACCCAATAAGCCAAGTAGGCTTTGACCCTTATGTAATGGATAAATGGAGTGAAATCTGGTTTCCATTTAAGCAAATTGGTGGTATGGTAGATGCCTCGCCAAAAGCAGTGTTGAATGTTGAAACCGTTAATGGAGAAACCATAATTAGTGTAAACGCACTACAAGATTTAGAATCTGAAATTCATATTCTAGCTGGACAAGAAACTATTACCGAGAAACTAAATCTAAAACCAATGGAGGTGTTTACAAAAACCATTTCTATTGCCCCTGACCAAGAAATAGAAGTTTCTATAAATGATACCGAATTATCCTATAGTAGCAATCCGAAAATAAATGATTTAAAAAGACCTTTTAATGCCGATGAAAATTTGAATATCTCTGAAAGTGAAAAACTACTTTTTGCTGGAATTGAGGCTTTAGAATTTCGGGAGTTTGAAAAGGCCCATGAACATCTCTCCAAACTAATAAGCATCGACCCTTCTAATACAAAGGCATTAGTGAGGTTGGCCGAATTAGAATACAGAAGAAGTAATTATGAACTTGCATTAGAGCATGCAAATACAGTTCTTAAGATGGATACTTATAATTCAAGCGCAAACTATATGGCAGGTATCGCGTATCGCGCTAAGCATGATACTATAAATGCTTTGGAGTCTTTAGGTTGGGCGGCTCGTGATATTAAATACAGGTCAGTGGCTTATGCGCAAATGTCTGAAATCTATCTAGCCGATAAAAATTATAACAGAGCGAAGACTTATGCCAACAAATCTTTAGATTTTAATACTTACAATCTTAATGCCAGAGAGGTTTTACTCTTATTGAACAGAGCACATAGTAATAAAGATGCTTTTAATGCCGAAAAAGAACATATTCAGGCTATTGACCCTTTAAACTATTTAGTTACTGTTGAAAACGAATTATCAAACGATAATACTACTGATTTAAAAGCAAACCTTACCATTGAGAATGAGTTTATAGAAGAGACCTACTTATCCGTATCATTACGATTTAAGGAGCTTGGTTTTGATGCAGAAGCATTACTTGCGTTGTCCACAAATGCCGAAAGCCCTAAAAATCAATTATGGATGGCCTATCTACTAAGAGACTCAAAACCCGATGAAAGTAAGAAAATCTTGAGTAACCTACTTTCGTCCAAAATTGATTTTGTTTTTCCATATCGTAGAGAAACTATTCCTGTCTTAGAGTGGGCAATAGCACAAAACACAAACTGGAAATTGAAATATTATTTAGCGCAAAACTATTTAGCAGTTGGTTTAAAAGATAAGGGGATTACTATTCTGAAAGAGTTAAAAAATGATCCAGATTCAGATATTTTTTATCGATTTAGAGCGAAATTGAATTTGGCCAATCCAAATAATTTCTCATCTAATTCTGCTGCTGAAGATTTACAAAAAGCACTAGACCTAAAACCAAATGATTGGAAAATATGGGAAGAAAACATACTAGTAAATCAAGAGCTTGGCGATGATAAAAATGCCTACTCCCTTTCAAAAAAAGCATTAAAAAAATATCCTAAAAATTATAATATAGGTTTAGCACATGCCAAGTCGCTCTTAAACCTTGAACGTTATGAACAGGTTTCAAATGTTCTTGAAAGCATAGAGGTTCTTCCTTTTGAACATGCCAGCGAGAGTAGAAAAATATATGAAAAAGCGTATGTAAGAACAGCTATGCAAGAGATTGAGAAAAAGAATTACTCAAAAGCACTTTCTGTCCTAGACAAAGCAAAACAATGGCCAGAAAATATTGGTGTCGGAAAACCATACACTCCTGATGAAAGAATAACCGATTATCTAATCGCCATAGCCCTAGACAAAACTGGTAAGCAAAAAGAGAGTAAGGAAGCATTTGAATCCATTATATACTATACCAAAGAGCACTCTGGTAACAATAGTATCAACCACATACTTGGTTTATTAGCAGCTAAAAAGATTGGAGAAGATACAAAGCCGATTGAGGAACAATTAAACGCAACATCAAACCATATAAAGACTCAAATGGCATTAGCTATTTTTAATGAAGATGTAAAAGTTACTGCGGAACTCAACGAAAAAGTCAAGTTACCTGAGCAAGAATTAAAATTCTTAAAATCACTAAAAGATTTATAAATAAAAAAGCCCTGATTTAACAATCAGGGCTTTTTTTCTACTAGAAGGGATACTTATTTAGCACTCCACTCTGCTATAGACTCCGAATTCATTTTAATGTAATCATCGTTACCGGCTTCTTTAGCTTTTTCTAAAGACTTTTTAGCAGATTTAATAGCTGCTTTTTTATCTCCAGATTTTGCTTGGATAAGCGATTGCTGACGCAATTGCCAAAATGCAGGCTCTTCCGTCATAGACATTGCTTTATCCATCCATTCAGATGCTTTTTTAATGTCTTTATCCTCACTTGAAAAGTATACAGCAGCAGCGTAATAGTCGTCTGCTTTTGGAGTACCGGCCAAAACTTTATCAATATCAGCCATAACTTTTGCATCCGTTGGAACTTCAAAAGGAACAGCTACATAGCTTTTCTCCCACATCATACCCAAATTAGCAGAACCACTTGTCATATCATCTATTGTAATTGTAAAAGCTTCAATATCTACAGGTAAAGTATAAACTTCTGCAGTAGCTTTAGCAACCACTTTGCTGTCATCCCATTCTTTTGGTGTACCTCCACCATCAATATCAGTATAAAAGAATACTTCCCAAGAAGTTGCTCCCGGTTTAGTAAAAACGGAATATGTACCTGCTTTTACATCTTGACCGGCAATCTTAACGTCATCACTAAAAGAAACTTTTGTATATCCGTTAGCTCCTGTTCTCCATAATTTTCCAAAGGGAACAAGCTCACCAAAAATAGCTCTACCACGCATAGATGGTCTTGAATAATCTACAGTTACTTCCGTCAAACCTACAGTCTGCTGTATCTTAGAAGCAGGACTAGGTGCTGGTGTGCTAATTTGGGCCTGCATTGTTACAGATGCAAATACCACACTAGCTAAAAGGATAATTTTTTTCATTTGAATTGATTTATTAGTTTTCACAAAACTAAATATAAAGCATTCCTTATATGTTAATGAAATCTTAAATAAGAAATCTAATTATTTAATAACTATTATTAAAATAGGAAAGTTCTTAAATTAAACCTCTGGAAAATATTCACCGTAATATCCCTATACACTTATCTCTTAAAAAGAAAAATGTCCCCTCACAATAGAATATAGCCCTAGAAAAGGATACAAATTGGATTAAAGTCATTTTGTTTATCGATAAAGTAAATAACTTCAACAAAATGTTTTTACATTTGTAATATGAAACTATATCAACTGCATTCAAAACAATCCTTTCCTATAAGTGTTGAAAAGGCGTGGAACTTTTTGTCCGACCCAAATAACCTCAAAGTAATTACTCCCCAGCACATGGGTTTTAAAATACATTCAGGTAATGAACGTGCCATGTTTGCCGGTCAAATCATTCAATATACCGTTTCGCCATTCCCAGGTTATACTACCAAATGGGTTTCGGAAATAACACATGTAAAGGAAGGTGAATATTTTGTTGACGAACAACGTTTTGGTCCCTACGCACTTTGGCATCACAAACATTTTATAAAACCAGTAGACGGTGGGGTTGAGATGGAAGACATCATTGATTATAAAATTCCGTTTGGCATTCTTGGTCAACTTGCCCATCCTATTTTGGTTAAAAAACAATTGAAACAAATTTTTTCCTTCAGGGAACAAAAGCTTATCGAGCTTTTTGGCAGTTTAGAGAACAGCACAAAACAGCTTCATTTTAATTCTTTCTAGATATTTTCAATATGAAAAAAAATATACTTTTAATTGGTGGTTCTTACGGAATTGGACTTGAATTGGTCAAACAACTTTCTGAAGATTATTCGGTTTATGTGGCCTCAAGAACGTCCGAAGGATTGGAGGGAACCAACGCAACTCACATTACTTTCGATGCAAATACGGACTCTTTAGATACCGCAGCTCTGCCCGATGAAATTCATGGATTTGCTTATTGCCCAGGCTCAATTAATTTAAAGCCTTTCAAAATGATGTCTTTGGACACTTTTGAATCTGATATGCAACTCAATTTTTTCAACATGGTAAAGATTGTAAAAGATACGCTACCTTTAATGACTGCAGGCGGTGCAATTGTACTTTTTAGTACGGTTGCCGTTGGTTCAGGCATGCCTTATCACACTAGTGTTGCTGCAGCCAAAGGAGCTGTTGAGGGCTTCGCTAAAGCTTTGGCCGCAGAATATGCTCCCAATATTAGAGTAAATGTAATTGCGCCCTCATTGGTAAATACGCCATTGGCCAAACGCCTATTGAGTAATGACAAGAAAATAGAAATGATGTCCCAAAGACACCCTTTAAAGCGGATTGGTGAAGTGGAAGACATTGCTAATGCGGCAGCATTTTTACTCAGCGAAAAAAGCTCATGGATTACAGGGCAAGTTATTGGTGTGGACGGCGGAATGTCAACTTTAAATTTAAGCTAGTTTATGTCAGATAAAATATCGGTTTTTTGGTTCAGAAGAGATTTACGTTTAGATGATAACGTTGGCTTTCTTGAAGCTCTTAAGAGTACTCATAAAGTCTTACCAATTTTCATTTTTGATACTGAAATTCTTGAAAACCTCCCCAAAGATGATGCCCGTGTGACGTTCATTTTTGAAAACTTGCAGAAAATGCGAGATACGCTTCAAAAGGAAAACCATAGCTCAATTGCTATCTATCACGGTAAAACAGCATCCATATTTAAAAATCTTTTAGAGGAATATAATATTGATACCGTTTATACGAATCATGATTATGAACCTTATGCTAAAAAGCGAGACGAAGAGATTAAAAATCTTTTAGAAAAAAATGACATTTCTTTTAACACATTTAAAGATCAGGTCATTTTTGAAAAAGATGACATTCTAAAAGCCGATGGCACTCCGTACATTGTATACACTCCATTTAAAAATAAATGGAAAGAGCATTTTAATCCAGAGGAACACTTAAACATACATTATACAAGTCAATATAGAGATAACCTAATCCAGAATTCTAGGTTACCTAACCTTTCCTTGTCGGACATGGGTTTTAAAACATCTTCATTGAAAGTTTCCGACTACACCGTAACTCCTACTTTAATAGATAATTACGAGGATACTAGAAATTATCCTGCTATTGAAAATGGCACCTCGCTGTTAGGGCCGCATTTGCGATTTGGTACAGTTTCAGTTCGCAAAATGATGAAAAAAGCTATTGCCGAGAAAAATGAGGTCTTTTGGAGTGAATTGATATGGCGTGAGTTTTTTATGCAGATTCTTTGGCATTTTCCAAGGACGGTAAACGAAGCATTCAAGAAAAAGTACGACCGTATTAGTTGGAGAAATAACGAAGATGAATTTGAAAAGTGGAAAAACGGTAATACCGGCTATATGCTAGTAGATGCAGGAATGCGCGAACTTAATGAAACAGGTCGTATGCACAACCGTGTACGTATGTTGGTTGCCAGTTTTCTGTGTAAGCATTTGCTTATAGATTGGCGCTGGGGCGAGGCTTATTTTGCTGAAAAATTGCTGGATTATGAAATGAGCAGTAATGTAGGTAACTGGCAATGGGCTGCAGGTAGTGGCGTTGATGCCGCTCCATACTTCCGTATTTTCAACCCAATGACCCAGGTGGATAAATTTGATAAAGAGAAAAAATATATTTCAAAGTGGGTTCCCGAGCATTCTACCGACAAATATGTCAATAAAATGGTAGATCATAAAGAAGCTAGAGAACGTTGTTTATCAACTTACAAAGAAGCGTTAAACTAAAACTCCATAGATACTAGCGAGAAAGCTGTCGGTCTAATTGTTGTTTTTCAGATATTCGATACTTAAGCACGTTTACATACCGTAAAGCATCACCATTATTATAATCGGTATAAGATTTGGACGCCCATTCCATTGCCTTATCCAAATCACCATTAATTTCATTTATAATGGCCATGTTATAACATGCCCTACCAGCAACTTTACCGTCTGGGTTATTTACTTCTTTTTCCCATAATGCAGCAGCACCGTCCCAATCACCAGTTTGTGCACGTCTTTTTGCAATTACAAAATTATCTGACCCCTTAACAAAGTAATCTCTAGAAATTCTTTTACTTAACGGACGCACATCATAACCGTAAGAGTTACCAATATTGTTACTACGTTGTATTACAGCTTCTTTTCTTCCAATTACAGCTTCTACGGCCTTCATTGGATTAATACCAGAACCGATTGACGTAATATGATTGTTATTTATATATTCATCAAGTATCAACTTACTTTGAGGATCATAAACTCTCCATCCGTTTTTAATTGCCGTGTTAAGCGTAACTTTATGGCCTGGTAATGCAGCCTTAATACCTAAATCATTTGGTATATTAACCGTTGTGAGTTCATAATCTACTTGCGTATCCGTATCATAAAATTCTAAGGAGAACAGTACATCTAGATTATTTGCATCACAAATCTCTTGAACTGCTTGCCAATTCAAAGCTGCAGGAAAAATGCCCAATCCTTTTCTTTGAATATCAGTATCGTTAATAATAGTAATTGTTTCAAAACGATTATTACGGGTAAGTTCATCAAAGAGTCCGGTTACCGCAGATTCTGCTCCTTCTCTGTCCAAATTGAGTCCTTCTAACGAAAGAATCTTATCTATTTTATCTACTACCTTATTTTCTTCGGATGGAATACTTCTGTTGATCAAACCAATGCGAACAGCATTTGATGGCAGACTAATCCTAGCTGGCTCAGTCACACCCATTGTAAGTTTGTTAGTTGACACACAACTAGATAAAAGAAGTAATATAACACCTGCGGAAAGTAATCGGTTAAGATTTTTCATGGGACAAAAGTTAAATCGTTATACTTTTTAAAAATTTTCAAAAAGCTAAGTAGGTTCGATATAAACTAAAACCGACCTCAATTATTGTCTTTAGCTCAGCTATGGTCAATAAACTCGACCAACTACCTATTTTTTAAAACTATCCCTAAAAAAATTCAATGGACTACTTTTCCAAACGGGTGTTTTGTATTGACATAAAAATATGTGAGCATATTGAGCTAGTTCTATTTCTAAAATCCTTTTGTATCTTACGTCTTTAAAATACAGCGTTAAGGCTGTTTATATAAAATCAATACTATTCCAAACCACATGAAAAAATTATTTCTTACCCTTCTTTTTGTAACCAGCTCTACCCTGCTCGTTCAAGCTCAAACTTTCGACTTTAAAATTGACCATTTTGCTTTAGTAGTTGAGGATTCAGATGTGAGTGCAGATTTCTATGCCAATATTCTTAAATTAGAAGAAACCCCTCACCCAGATTTAAAGCCTGGTTTTCGTTGGTTCGTGGTAAGTGGAAGTTCTCAAATACACCTTATTGAAAAGGAATTTGCTCCTTTTGAGAAGAATAAATCAATGCACTTGTGTCTTTCTACACAAGATTTAGACGGTATGATCGCGCATCTTGAAGAAAATAACATTCCTTATTGGGATTGGCCAGGTAAGAAAAATGCAGTTACCCTTCGTACAGATGGTGTACGACAAATATACTTTCAAGACCCGGATAAGTATTGGATAGAAATAAATACTGCAAAACACTAGAAATAAAAAAGAGGCCATGATGGCCTCTTTTTCTTTATATAAAACTAACAAATAGCTTTTAGACACGTGTGATTTTTGCTCCAATTGCTCGTAAACGCGTTTCAATATCTTCATACCCACGATCTATCTGCTCAATATTATGAATAGTAGAAGTACCTTTTGCCGATAACGCTGCTATTAACAAAGAAACTCCTGCCCTAATATCCGGCGATACCATAGTGGTAGCCTTTAAAGTAGATTTAAAATCATGACCAATTACTGTGGCACGGTGTGGATCACAAAGAATGATCTTTGCACCCATATCTATAAGTTTATCCACAAAGAACAAACGGCTTTCAAACATCTTCTGATGAATTAGCACCTCTCCTTTAGCCTGTGTAGCTACAACAAGAATAATACTTAGTAAATCTGGTGTTAGACCTGGCCAAGGAGCATCGGCAATGGTAAGAATAGAACCGTCTATAAAGTTCTGTATTTCATAACCATTAGTGTGTTTTGGTATAAAAACATCGTCCCCTTTTCGCTCTACTGTAATACCAAGCTTTCTAAATACCGTTGGTATTTGACCCAAATCATCCCAACTCACATTTTTAATAGTAAGTTCACTTTTGGTCATAGCAGCAAGACCGATCCAGCTACCGATTTCAATCATATCCGGAAGCATTCTATGATCTGTTCCACCTAAGGACTCAACACCTTCTATTTCCAATAGGTTAGAACCTACACCAGAAATTTTAGCTCCCATACGGTTCAACATTTTACACAACTGTTGCAAATAAGGCTCACAAGCAGCATTGTAAATCGTAGTCTTACCTTCGGCCAAAACAGCCGCCATAAGAATATTGGCCGTACCCGTTACTGAAGCTTCGTCCAGTAACATATATGTACCCTTTAGTTTTTTAGCCTCAACACCGTAGAAATATTCTTCTTTGTTGTATCTAAACTTGGCTCCTAATTTTATGAACCCTTCAAAGTGGGTATCCAAACGTCTACGTCCTATTTTATCACCGCCCGGTTTAGGGATATATCCTTTACCAAAACGCGCCAATAAAGGACCTACCAACATTATAGACCCTCTAAGACCACGACCATCTTTTTTGAATTGGTCTGACTGTAGGTAATCTAAGTTGATATCGTCTGCCTTAAAGCTATACGAGCCTTTTGCTTTTTTCTGGATTTTTACACCCAAATCTTCAAGCAAGGCAATTAGCTTATTGACATCTACGATGTTCGGAATATTATTAATGGTAACCGTTTCGCTAGTAAGTAGTACGGCACAGAGAATCTGTAAGGCTTCATTTTTAGCGCCTTGTGGCGTAATCTCACCAGAGAGCTGGTGACCGCCTTCAATTATAAAGGTACCCATGTAAGATTGAGGAGTATTAATATCGCTTTTTACCGCGATTGTTATTGTTATTGCTACGTTGGTTATTTTTCTTTCCTGAATTGTTGTTTCTAGGAGTTTTTGCTACCCTATTTTTCAAGAACTGACCACTATCCGTAAGACTTTCTCCGGTCATGTCTATCTGACCGTCACTAAGTTCTAGCAGGTGTTTGAAAATAGCGGAATCATCTACAGTGTCTTTGTTCCAGTTCAGGTAACATTTTTTCATGTGGTTGGCAATGGCATATTCCAACCCATCTCGCATATCTCCCTTTTCCCATTTTACGGCAACATCAATCATTCTTTTAATGTTGTTTCCGTAGAAACGGTATTTTGGAAAATTCTGAGGGTATTCTAACGAATCCGGACGTTTTCTTAAAACCTCTTTACTCGTAATAGGAAAAGGCGATTCCACATCCAATTTAAAATCGGACATAATAAACAACTGATCCCAAAGTTTATGCTGAAAATCAGGCACATCTCTTAAGTGTGGCTGAATATTACCCATAACACTAATAATAGATTGGGCCACTTTATTTCTCTCTTCATCGTCCTCTATGGAAATGGCATGATCTACCATTTTCTGAAAATGACGCCCGTACTCTGGAATGATCAATTTTGACCTCTCCGTGTTATATTCTAGGTTTTCTACTAAATTCAAATTGAAAATTTTTGCTTAAAAATAAATAAGGAAGTGTTCTTATAACGTCTGCAAATTAAGAAAATTATAGGTGAAATACTATTTATAGGGATATAACCCCTTCAACCTTGCCTACTTCTTCGTATTTCTCTATTACAGCATCGGGGTTTTTCATGTCTACCGTAATGGAAACACTAGTATACTTTGCGTTTTTAGATTTCTTTAATTGTATAACAGCACCCGTGTTATCAAATATTTCATGAATGCTTTTTATTTTTTCAGGCTCGGTCTTCACTATAAATTTATAAAGATAATTAGAGGGCCAAGTAGATGTTTCTTCTAACTGCTTACGTAAGTGTTTGTAGAAATCTTCTGGAGATTGATTTTCCATATATCCGTTTTTTACAAAGATAACGGTAAACGTTCAATTTTAAAATCATTGCGGAATGATTACTTTTGCACGAACAACAATTATCTATTGGATCTTAAAAAAGTAGTTATTACAGGTGGCCCAAGTACAGGCAAAACATCAGTTATAGAAAACCTTGAAAAAAATGGTTTTCCGGTTGTACACGAACTTATACGAAGTATGACTTCATTAGAAAAAAATGAGGATAACGCCAATGAATTTGCCGTTAACCCTATTCTTTCCGTAAAAGACCCTAAGAAATTTAATCAGAGCCTTTTAGATGGCAGGATACAACAATATGTGGACGCAGAAAACACCTCTGGTAAAATTGTTTTTTTTGACCGAGGAATACCTGATGTACATGCATACATGAACTGTTTTGGACAGACCTATAGCGAGGAGTTTGAGAAGCCATGTCACACCTATCGCTACCATCAAATTCTACTGATGCCACCATGGAAAGAAATCCATGTAGTAGACAACGAAAGGTTTGAATCTTTTGAAGAAGCCCAGCAGGTTTATGAGCACCTTAAAGCTACCTATGAAAAAGTAGGCTATCCTATAACTATAGTGCCAAAAGGAAGTATTGAAGAACGCACAAGCTTTATTCTAGAACTGCTAAATTTAAAATAATGCACGAAGACCCGATATCCATTTTACGGCAATATTGGGGCTTTGATAGTTTTAAAGGTTCCCAAAAAGAAATCATTGATGCCATTTTAGATAAGCGAGACGTGTTGGCCTTACTACCAACAGGTGGTGGTAAATCTGTTTGCTTTCAAGTGCCAGCTATGGCACAAGAAGGACTTTGTATTGTAGTCTCTCCTCTAATTGCCCTTATACAAGATCAGGTAGAAGGTCTCAAAAAAAAAGGCATTAAAGCCATAGCGCTTACTGGCGGTATCCCTTTTAATGAACTTTTGGATCTATTAGACAACTGTTTATATGGAGGGTACAAATTTGTATACCTATCCCCAGAACGTTTACAACAAGAATTGGTTCAGGAGAAAATACGCCAGATGAACGTGAACCTTGTTGCCATAGATGAAGCACATTGTATTTCTCAATGGGGACACGATTTTAGGCCTGCTTATCTAGAATGCGCAGAACTACGTAAACTCCTACCCCAGACCCCAGTAGTGGCATTGACCGCAACAGCAACGGATAGAGTTGCCCATGATATTGTGGAGAGCTTGCATTTAACAGCTCCCGTAATTGTTACGGATTCTTTTGCCAGAAAAAATATTGCTTTCAAGATTTTATGGGAAGAAGACAAGCATTACAGGCTGGCACAGCTTTGTTCACAAATAAAGAAAAGCGGAATTGTATATGTGGGCACTCGGAGAGGCACTGTAGAACTAGCTCAGTTTTTAAACTCCAAAGGATGTAGCGCTACTTTTTTTCACGGAGGAATACCAAAAAAAGAGAAAGAGAAAAAACTGGACCAATGGCTCACGAATAAAACACAAATTATGGTAGCTACTAATGCCTTTGGTATGGGCGTGGACAAGCCAGATGTTTCTTTAGTGGTGCATTATCAAATACCGGATTGTCTTGAAAACTATTATCAAGAAGCTGGGAGAGCAGGTCGTGATGGTCAACCGGCAGAAGCCGTTTTAATTACCAATCCCAACGATGAAGAACAACTGAAGAATCAGTTTTTGAGCGTTCTACCGGATACTGCCTTTCTAAAAAAGATATATAACAAACTCAACAATTACTTTAGAATAGGATACGGCGAGGGTAGTAATGAAACCTTTCAGTTCAACTTTAATGAGTTTGTAAGGACCTATAGCTTAAATTCATTTCTAGCCTATAACGGTCTCAAAATTCTAGACCGCAACTCGGTGGTTTCGTTATCGGAATCGTTTTCAAAAAGAACTATTGTTCAATTCATTTCTGAAAAGGATGCCATTTTTGACTATTTGGATTTACATAAAGAAGCGGCTAGTATTATCCAAACCATTTTAAGAACCTATGGTGGAATTTTTGATTTTGAGACAAAAATCAATACGGGTATTATTTCTAAGAAAACCAACACATCTGAAAAACATGTTTTCAAGGTTTTGGAACAACTAAAAAAAGATGGCATCATAACCTATGAAGCACACCAAAGCGATTTAGAAATTACCTTTCTTGTTCCCCGTGAAGACGACCTAACTATAAATGTCTTCGCCAAAAAAGTACAGGAACAAAACCAAGTTAAGACGGAAAAGGTTTTTCAAATGATAGACTACATTAAGAATGATACCAAATGTAGAAGCAGACAGATTTTGGAATACTTTGGAGAAAATAATACGGTAGACTGTGGCATATGCGATGTTTGTATAAAAAAGAGAACACCCCAGCAACCTACATTCATTGAGGTTTCAAAGGAAATCACCTCCATATTACAAGATTCACCACATACATCAAGAGCGCTAATAGCTGTAATGACCTATAAAGAAAAGCTTGTTTTAAGAGCTTTGCAGCTGATGTTAGAAGATGATGTTATTGAGATTGACACAAAAAATGAGTATCGAATAAAATAGACCTTATATAGTATAGGTTAAAAAATAAAGGAACACAATGAAAGATTTACGCATCGTCTTTATGGGAACGCCAGAGTTTGCAACTACCATTCTAGCGAAATTAGTGGATAATAATTATAATGTAGTAGGCGTCATTACGGCACCGGACAGACCCGCCGGAAGAGGCAGAAGCCTACAACAATCTCACGTAAAAAAATACGCACTAGAAAACGGTCTAAAAGTACTACAGCCTACGAATCTTAAAAACGAAGATTTTTTAGCCGAATTAAAGGACTTGAATGCAAACCTTCAAATTGTGGTTGCTTTCCGCATGTTACCAAAGGCGGTATGGGCCATGCCCGAATACGGCACATTTAACCTTCATGCTTCCCTTTTACCAGATTACAGAGGTGCAGCACCTATAAACTGGGCTATTATCAACGGAGAAAAAGAAACAGGCGTTACTACCTTCTTTATAGATGACAAAATAGATACCGGAGAAATCATACTACAAGACCGCACGAACATAGAAGAAAACATGTCTGCAGGAGAACTACATGACAAATTAATGGTCATGGGTGCCGATCTTGTACTAAAAACGGTGGAAGCAATTGCCAAAGGATCTGTAACCACTATAGCACAACCCACTTCAAAAGAGTTAAAAGAAGCATTTAAAATACACAAGGATACTTGTGAAATAGATTGGAATAAATCTATTGATAATGTCTTTAACCATATAAGAGGATTAAGTCCTTATCCTGGTGCATGGACTACATTAATAAATGGAGAAGAGAAGGTTTTTGTAAAAATATATGATACCGAGAAAGAAATTATCCATCACCAATTAAATGTAGGAGAAATAGAATTCACCAAAAAAGAACTCAAAGTTGCGGTAGTTGGTGGGTACTTAAACCTACTGGAAATACAGCTGCCAGGTAAGCGAAAAATGAAAATTCAGGATGTTCTAAATGGTCTAAACTTGCAAAAAAATGCCCAAATGTTGTAAAGCCTTGGTATCATTGGGCTGCGAGAAGCGTAAAAAACCCCCTACTTTATCAACAAACACCCATAGTTATTAACAAAAACAGCGATTTCCCCCTATTTTACTTGCGTTGGAAGGAAATCCCTATAAATTTGTTTAACATTAAAATACGTTTAACAACAATTAATTAATTAAATTATGAACAAAACAGAATTGATCGATGCAATGGCAGCAGACGCCGGCATCACAAAAGCCGCAGCAAAAAAAGCATTGGAATCTTTCTTAGGAAATGTTGAAGGATCTCTTAAAGGAGGTAACAGAGTTTCTTTAGTTGGTTTTGGATCTTGGTCAGTATCTAAAAGAAATGCAAGAGAAGGAAGAAACCCTTCTACAGGTAAAACTATCCAGATTGCAGCTAAGAACGTTGTAAAGTTCAAAGCAGGATCTGAATTAGCAAATTCAGTAAACTAGTCTTACTAGCCTTAATATTAAAAAGCGTCTACTTTGTAGGCGCTTTTTTTTTATTCATACTTGCTTTTTATAAGAAATGTCTTATTTTAGTTATCATTAGTTCATATAATTATGGTAGACCTAAAACCAGAAAAGGGCAAGCTCCTTATTGCAGAACCAACCTTGACCGGAGACGTATCCTTTAATCGCTCCGTAGTTCTCTTAGCAGAACATAATAAAGAGGGCTCAGTTGGCTTCATATTAAACAAGCCCTTAGAGTACACCATTGGCGAACTCATAAACGAAATTGAAATTCCTTTCCAAGTTTATAACGGCGGCCCTGTAGAACAGGACAATTTGTACTTTATACACAAAGTTCCAGATTTGATAACCAACAGCATTGAGATTTCCGATGGTATCTTTTGGGGCGGAGATTTTGAGAACACCATAGATCTTATAAACAAGAAAATTATCTCTGAGGAAGACATTCGTTTTTTCCTTGGTTATTCCGGTTGGTCTTCACTACAATTGGACCAAGAACTATTATCCAAATCATGGGTGGTTGTAGAGAACGATTATGATAGCGGATTGATCCACAAATCTTCCGAGGCATTTTGGAAAGAAAAGATGGTAGAATTAGGTGGAGATTACCTTCTTTGGTCTAATTCTCCTGAAAATCCTAGTTTAAACTAGGTACTCCCCTATTTTCACCTTTAAGAAAGCCTTGCGGTGGCGTTTAACTTACCTATAAGCTCTTTTGCTACGGTATTTCCAAATTCCTTTTTCCTGTACTTAGTAACGGGCTGTATACCTGCAATGCTATTTGTAATAAACAGCTCATCGGCCTTTTGTAGTTCAAAAGGAGATATAGAGGCCTCTTCAAACTCATATCCTTCAATTTTACCCAAAATATCTATTAACTTCTTACGGATAATTCCATTTAGGCAACCATCTTTTAAAGGCGGCGTTTTTATCACACCGTTCTTAACTAGAAAAATATTACCGTTTAAAGCTTCTATAACTTGTTTTGAACTGTTTAAAAGAAGGCAATTTTGATAATCGTTTTCTTTTGCAAAAATACTACCGACAACATTTATGACTTTATTGTTTGTCTTTAATGTAGATAGCATATCTGCATTGACGTAGAAATCCTTAAAAAGCTCAACCTCATAGGCATCTTCAGCAAGCACATAAAAAGGCGCTTCTAGTGGTAAGGCTTCTATACAGTAGCTAATTTCGTTGGTAGTAGGTAAATATAGACCTCCCTTTTCCCTGAACACCGTAAATCTAATGCGAGCCTGAGAATTGGTCAGATTGTTTGCTTCAACGGTTTCACTAATTTTTGACTCCAAGAATTCCATAGTGAAATCCATAGGTATCTCCATTCGCAATACGCGCATAGAGGCCATTAACCTAAGGTAGTGGTCTTCCCAAAAGAACAGTTTTCCGTTTACCATTCTCATGGTTTCGAAAAGGGCATCGCCATAGCGCAAGCCCCTGTTTTGGTGGTCTAAAAATTGTGTATTTTCCTCTAAAAGATTTCCGTTGTAATTAACCATAAAAAAAGTCCCGATAATTATCGGGACCAAATATAAGGTGATATTAGAAGAATACGGTTACTTAGAACCTAAAACCTGCTTAAGATCTGTTACCTGATTCGTCCAAAGCATTTTGGCTTCGTCTACTTCGTCTTCTTCTGCAAAGTCCGTTATAAAAAGTGAAACATCTTTGGTAATTTCATCTACGATTATTTTTAATTCAAAAAATGAATCGTCATCATTCTCCACCCATGCGAATTTCACAAACTCGTCACTTTTACGTTTTAACAATTTGGCTTCTTCCTCAGAACCGTCCCATATAAAACTGAACACTTCACCTTTCAAATTCACATTATCAGCAAACCACTCTGAAAGACCTGATGGGGTCGATAAGTATTGGTAAAGCAATTGTGGAGAAGCTTGTATTACAAATTCTAGTTCAAATTTTATTTTATCGTCCATTCTTTAGTGTTTACGATGGGCAATATATAGATTTCCTTATGATAAAAAAATAAAAGAGATAGAATAATTTTATCAAAGTATTGCCGAGGAACAAGAAATAAACTTTACATTTGCAGCCGTTATCAAAATAATTATGCGGCGAGGTAGCTCAGTTGGTTAGAGCGTCGGATTCATAACCCGGAGGTCGGGGGATCGTGCCCCCCTCTCGCTACAAGGTTTAAAACCAACAAAAACAGCGGTTTGTGTACTCACAAACCGCTTTTTTATGCCTTCTATTTTAGGAACACTATTTAAAAGTCCAAAACCTATCGGTTTCTATATAATTTTAGAATAAACTGTTTTCTTTTATGAATACCTACCGTGCACTACACGTAGGAATACCAACCAATGAGCCACTTTTTACAATGGTGAACCTAATCAGTAGCCCTTATATATGCAAAAATTAAAAACCCACTTTCACCCAGATGTTGAAACTTTAGAGAATAAATCTATTTTCACCAGGTTGGCCACAAGGAGTATTGCTATACAAGGTAATTCCATTCTACTGCTTTATACGGAGCGCTATGAGGATTATAGTCTACCCGGTGGCGGCTTGGATTCCGGCGAAAATATCATTGAGGGAATGACACGAGAGCTGATTGAAGAAACCGGAGCTAAAAACATTTGCAACATAGAACCCTTTGGGATGTATGAGGAGTACAGACCTTGGCACAAACCTGATTTTGACATACAGCATATGATTTCGTATTGCTACACCTGTGATATCAGCAAAGAGTTAGGTGAGACAAAAATGGAGCTTTACGAAACAAAAAATGGTATGAAAGCCATTTGGGTAGATATACACGAGGCTATAAAGCATAATAAGAAAACCATGGCTACGAGTACTAAAAAAGGAATGTCTATTGAACGGGAAACTTTTTTGTTGGAGCTTTTGGCTGAAAAAATGTAATCTATAAAAACCACTTAATTATTTCTTCACCCAACTTATCGTTTAGCTTTTCTGCTTTAAGAATATTTAGTCTTCCTATAGCACATTGATAATTCTCATCTCCTTCAAAAGCTATAAAATCAGGTTCTTCTGTTTTCAGTGCCGGAAATAGTAGAAGCGCATTAAATGAATCCCAGTATTTATTGTAAACATACATTTACCCCAAATCATGTGTGAATGGTTTATTACCACCAATATTTTTCCATTTAGTTTCTATAATGTACTTCTTATTTTTGGTACGAATTACGATGGCAGGTTTTATTTTAATTCCGTTCCAAAAAGACTTTGATTCCTGCCCTTTGACTTCTAAACCTTGAACGAGCAGTTCAATTTTAAAAATGATGATTACGATTCAACTCTAGGTATTAAAAAAAAAGTTGCACCAAAAAAAGGGCATGAGTTCAAAAGAAAAAAGCTATACTATTTTCAGATAGTGAAGCCCTTAATTTTTTAATTGATGATGCCTTTATTAAGCAAGTTGAAAAGAATAAAACTAATTTATTGAGTAATTAATTCGGCTCCTTTTCTGACCTCTTTCTCCCAAAGTAAAAGTTTATTCTTCATCGTATTAAGTAAAGTTGAATTTTCTAAAGCCATATTATTTTTTTCAGAAAGGTCATTTATCAAATCATAAAGTTCATAATTAAAACCATTGTCTTCTTTTATCCGAATCATTTTCCACTTACCACTTCTCACAAAACTTAAGTTTCCATATGCAAAAAAAACATCCCTTTCAGGCAGGTCAGATTCATTTATAAGGTTGTTTTTGATACTAATACCATCTATGTAATCCGCAGTTGGTTCTTTTTGAATTAAATCAAGTACGGTGGGAAGTAAATCCATTGTAAGAACCGTTTGATCATTAACAATACCCGCTTTTATATGACCTGGATAACTAATAATTGCAGGAACTCTACTACCACCTTCATAAACTTCATTTTTAAATCCCCTTAATACACCATTGCTACCATATTCATTAGCTCCATTGTCAGACAAAAAAATTACGACTGTATTATCATACTCTCCAATTTCTTTTAAGGCCTTGATTATTTCACCCACTCCCTCATCCATAACCTCTACCATCTCTCTATAAATGCTTTGGATACTATCTTGAACCGCTAGAGTACCAGCCTTACCAACTTCTCTCAATACTCTGTCTATGCGCCTTTGATAGGGTCTGTGAGGAGATTCGTGTGGTAGATATAAGAAAAAGGGTTTATTTGTTTTCTTAGGATTATTTTCTTTTAAAAACTTTAACCCGTATTGTGTTATTAAATCTGTAACATACCCATCTTCATTGTCCATTTTTGTTCCTTTCCACCAGTCTAAGTATCCTTCTTGGTCAATATGGCCGTGATAATCTATCCCTCCGCTAACAAACCCTGCATAATCATCAAACCCTTGATTCATAGGGTTATATTTTTTTGAATACCCTAAATGCCATTTTCCATAAATTCCGTTATTATAATTATATTTTTTTAATTCTTCTGCAATGGTAATCTCTTTTAGACCTAGGCCTACATCTCTATGTTTTTTGGAGGTAACAACTCCTTCTATTCCTGTCCGCTGTTGATACTTTCCTGTCATAAAAGCAGCTCTTGTTGGACTGCAAACAGGAGCGTTAGAGTGAAAATCAAGAAACCTCGTCCCCTCATTAGCTAATTGATCTATATGGGGAGTTTTTGTATGAGGGCTACCATAACAAGAAATATCTCCATACCCTAAATCGTCCGCCATTATAATTATAAAATTCGGGGTCTTTTCAATTTCCTTTTTTTTATCGGAGCATGATAAAAAGGATGTACTAATTAACAACAATACTATTATTTTTCTCATAATCAGTTATGTTTCTTGAACAAGTGATTTATTTTTTTGAAGTTTAAATGTTTGGCTGATGAAATGCTTTCTTTCTTATTCCCATTCATACGATTTACCAAGTGCGTATTTAGCAAACCATTCCAATTCCACATTTATCTTATACAAACGATGCTTTAATTCCATCCATCTATGAGCCTCTCTAGGAGCAATATATAGATGCGTAGGTACATTATTACTTTTCAATGCTCTAAATAACTCTACAGACTGAGGCATAGGAACAACAGGATCATTTTCACCAACTATAACAAGTGTTGGTGTTTCAACATTACTTATATCCTTTAATGGAGAACTGTTCCAATAAGCCTCAATAGGTGCATTTTTTTGCCATGGAGAACCACCAAACCACTCGTTTCGATTATTTCTAACATTACTTTGAGAATACATACTTATCCAATTGACAGCACCTGCTCCTGAAGATGCCGCCTTAAACCGGTTCGTATAAGTAATCAATTTATTGGTCATGTGTCCGCCGGCACTCCAACCCATTTTTATCATTTTATCTGCGTCCGCAATACCTTTGTCAATAAGCAAATTAACTCCTGCCATTACATCTAGGTGAGATTCATTAAAATACCCACCTACCATACCTCGTAAGAATTCATCGCCATAACCAGTACTACCTCTATAGTTTGGTTGTAACACTACATAACCCAAGCCGGTAAGAACCGGTACATAAGTAGTATATCGTAATGACATTCCATATTTTTCAGAAGCTCTTGGACCACCATGTGTTTGGACAACTAGTGGGTATTTTGTATCACTATTATAATTATGTGGATAATATATTAATCCTTCTACAGAAACTCCATCAGACCCCGTCCATTTGATTACCTCCTGTTTTGGTAAATTGAATTTCACGCTTAAGGAATCATGATGATGAGTAATCTGATTAAACTTGCCCTTTTTAAAGGAATAAATATCACCTGGGTTTTCCATTGTTTTAATGGTTAAAAAATGCTCATCGTTACGCGGATTATAAGTCCATTGCCCTATTGAATGTTCACCTTCGGTAAGTTGAATTAACTTCTTAGTTGATGTTTGATATTCCCATAGCTGAGATTGTGACCCCATATTAGCAACAAGAAATATTCGTCGTCCGTCTGAGGACCATTCAGCTGCAGATACTTCGTAAGGAAAATCTTTTATTAGCAAATCAATATTTGAATTTGCAGAACAGTTCAATTGAAATAATTTATTATTGTAGTATTCTTCAAGTTTATCGTTTACAGGAGCTACAAAAAGAATGGTTTTATTGTTAGGAGAGATTCTAGCTCCCGTTTTAAAAAGTCTGTTATTTGCTATTTCTGAGATTTTATTATCCGTCAGTTGAATTGCATTACTTCCATCTTCATTCATCATCCAAATTTCACTGAGCAACGAGTAATCGGGAAGAGGATTAGGTGATTTATGCACAACAAGTTTTTTGCCGTCATTTGAAAAACTATAATGCAAAATTGAATAATCCCCGGAAGTAATTTTTTTCTTATTAGCTTCTAAATCTACTTGCCATAAGTGTTTTTGTTTATAGTTTTCTTCAAAAGGAAAAACATCATTCTTATCTATTTTTGAGTGCTGTTCAATGTCTGTCATAGAATCATTAGCAATAAAGAATATTTTTTTGCTATCCGTTGACCAACTCAGGTTTGCAACAGAAGTGCTATGTTTAGTAAGCTGCCTACTCTCCCCCCCATCTGATCTCATTAAATAAATTTGACTCCCCTTATCAGCATTTCTTTTAGATAAAAAAATAATCCATTTTCCATTTGGAGACCACAGGGGCTCACTGTCATTTCCTAGACCAAAGGTTAATTGCTTTGTTTGCTTACCATTACTATCTACTTGCCAAACGTGGTTTATTTGTTTGTTGGCTTTCCAATTACTTTCGGTTAGAATGTATAGTATGGATTTACCGTCCGGCGAAATTTGGATATTGGAGACACTAGGAATACTTAAAAAGTCTTTTATGGACATGTTCCTTTTCGCTTCCTGAGAGTAAATAGTCAATGTATTTAGAAAGACCATCCCTAGTAGGTAATATTTTATCATCTTGTTGATTTTAATTTGCTGTTGAATTGAATAGAAAATATTTCAATTCAAATTTGGGGCTTAAAAATTTTCTCAACTCCTCCTTTAAACAGTGTTTACACCAGACAAAATAATTATACAACCCTGCTCATAATATCTTATAGTTATATTAATTGCAGGGTTAATAATTATGATAGCTCTTCCTTAAGCCAAAGTCTCATGTATGGATCTCTTGAAGAGATATTTTCTGGCTCCAATAATATCTTATAATATTATAATGGATTTTGCTCAACTAAAGGATTAGCATCAATTTCGGATTTCGGAATCAAAAACACCCATCTCTTGTCACCCGCAGGAACAAAAGATACATTTCCAATAAACGATGCTTGATGCGTACCTGTATCTGCAAGACCAACTTCTCTTACCAAATCTTGATTTAAACGTTTTAAATCATAAAACCGAAATCCTTCCCCCCAAAGTTCTACTCTTCTTTGAACCATAATCTCATCAATTAATGCCTGTCCGGTATTTATTGATAAAGAATATTCTAAATCTCGGGTTGAAGCTAAATCAAACAATGCTTGTGCAGCTAATCCATCCGCTCCTCCTTTACGTGCATTCGCTTCTGCTATTATCAAATACATTTCCGCAGCTCTCATTAAAGGAATATCAATTCTACTATCTGCAATATCAGCAACAAGAAATTTCTGATTAGTGTAAGGATGTCGTGAGTGGTTATCGGTCAATTCAACATCAGGATGTAAACCTGTAGGGTCCCAAAGTGTTTTTCTTACGTCGCTATCCGCAATTTTATCGTATAAAACTTTTGTGATAGCTCTTGGATTCCCTCTAACAGCATTTCCATTGAAATTTCTTGAAACCCAAGCACCATAATCGGAAAAAGGAATTGCTTGATCTCCTGCTATTATTTGAGAAGCCCACATGAATTCTGGGTTACTCTCAGAATCACTTGTAAAACCTTCGGCATAAGTTGATTGATTCATTAATGCAAAACCTTCATGAGCCATCGTAGCATTGGTAATTGCCACATCCCAATTTCCTTGTGTAAGCGCAACTCTAGCTTTAATTCCTAGGGCGACCGATTGATTAATATGGGATTTGTTCAATCTTCCTTCTACCTCAAGTAATTTGATGGCAAGATCTAAGTCTGTATTTAATAAACTATAAACATTCTCCACAGTTTCTCTAGGTACCAACAACTCATCCGTATTTAGCTTATAGGGGACACCTAGTTGTTTATTATCAGCTTCCGAGTTATATCTTTCTGCAAACAACTGAACTAATTGGTAATGTGCAAATGCTCTATAAACAAGGGCTTGACCTTTAATATAATCTCTTTCATCCTGAGTACCTGTTGCTCCATCTATTCCATTAATAAGA
Organism: Zobellia nedashkovskayae; assembly: GCF_015330125.1. NCBI lineage: Bacteria > Pseudomonadati > Bacteroidota > Flavobacteriia > Flavobacteriales > Flavobacteriaceae > Zobellia > Zobellia nedashkovskayae. The sequence goes on from NZ_JADDXR010000002.1 coordinate 4,300,529, forward strand.
ATATTAGCATTGGCAACTAAGTGATAATAAAATTTCCATGCAAAATCGGAAAATAAATCAGTATCACTTGTAGAGGCAGTCCACTGGTATACGGTTGTCCATGTATTATTGCTTCCGGTGTCAACAAAATCATCTCCAGCTAAATCATTTATTATTAGTTGACTTCCAATTCCATTAAAAATTATGCGTGTGTAGAACTTATGATACATAGACCTATGTAAACCGTTCAAAAGAATCATCCCATTAGCCGTGGTTTCTACCGCAAGATCTGCCGAAACTTGATTAGTGGGTTCGGTTTCCAAAAACTCCTTATTACAAGAAGTAATCAATACACAGCAAACAAGTGCCAGGGTCAGTTTTATAATTATATTTTTCATCTTATTTTTTTATAACGTTATGTTTAATCCAATAGAAAATGACTTAGCTGGTACATATAAATTAGAAGTGTTCCCGCTGTAATCTTGTTGCTGGTTCAAACCTTTTCTTGCATTAAGATTAAATACATTCTCTGCATTGGCAAAGAACCTGATACTAGAAACCCCCATTTTTTGAATCAAGGCATCTGGAAGGTTATAAGACGCATTAATTTGTCTTAAGCTTAAGTAAGACGCATCAGTTAAGAACCTGTCGGATGTCTGTTGCCATTGAGTGTCCATAGTAGTGTCCGCTCTTGGAACATCTGTTATATCACCCGGTTGTTGCCATCTATTTATCACATCAGCATGTAAAGCTGATCCATAGGTATCAGTAGCCATTAGATTTCCATAATTAATATCCAGGTTATCCCCTCCTATTTGATAGGTAAATAAGAAGCCCAGATTAAAATTTTTATATCTTAGGTTAGAATTGATTGATCCATAGACATCAGGAAGCACAGAACCTGCGTACACTTCTTTTGCATTGTTAGCAAATGGCGTAACAGATACACCATCTATAATTCTAACATCACTAGCTGTTGGGTCATTGGCTACAAATAATCCTGAGCCATCTGAAGGGTCTACACCATACCAATCACGTAAATAGTAATCAAATAAACCCCTACCTACTTCCAGTCTTTTATTGTCATCTGTCAAAATGGCTTCTTGGCCTTCTGGTAACTTTGTAATTTTATTTTGAATTGTTGAGGCATTAATCGTAGTAGACCATCCGATGTCTTCCTTTTGTATAATATCATAGGTTAAAGACAATTCAATCCCCTTATTATATAACTCGCCAACATTTTGTAATTGACTATCATCATATACTATTCCTCCTGCGGATAAGGGCAGTGGTACTGCAAAAATTAAATCTTTAGAGAGCTTTTTATAATATTCGACAGATCCCCTCAATCGATTGAAAAAGCTGAATTCTATAGCAACATCTGTATGTACTGACTTTTCCCATTTCAAATCTGGTGAACCCAATGAAGTTGTAAGCACACCAGCTTCAGATTGATTATTGTAGCCTAGACCAAGGAGTGGAAGATAGGGATAGTAAACACCGTCCCCTAAATTAGCGTTCCCCAGTTCTCCTTGTGAAGCTCTAATTTTTAAATTATTAATCCAGCTCGCATTTGCCAAGAAATCTTCTCGATGAATACTCCATGAACCACCTATAGAATAAAATACACCCCACTTATTCCCATCGGCGAATTTGGAATTTCCATCCGTACGGATAGATCCGCTTAAAAAGTATTTGTAATCGTAGTTATAACCAAGCCTTCCAAAATAACTATCTTCTTTTACTTTATCAATGTAAGATGTTGTTCCATTTGGAGATACAAAATTTGCTAGTTCCTGATTACCCTGAAATATTTGTGTAGACATATTAGTATACAAATATGTCCTAGTAAAATCTTGAGTCTCATGACCCGCCAAAACATCAAACGAATGAATTGAATTTAAATCAAAATTATAAGTCAGTAATTGATTGAAAGCTGCAGTAGAAGTACGTATATAAGTTCTTGCAGCCTCTCCACTAGGGGCGGCATCCCCTATTTCTGCATTAAAATAGTCACTTGCATAAAAATCTTCAACCTCATAAGACATGTTGTTTGTAAAAGTCAACCCTTTTGCTAACTGTATTTTAGCAAACGTTTTACCATCAAGTCTATTTCTCTCTTCCAAATGGGTGTCGTTCTCTATTTCATATAATATATGCCTAGCACTACTAGCTCCCGGCCCTCTTATTAGATCCAAGGTTCTTTCTCCATTTTCATCCAAGATAAAATCGCCTGTAACGGGATTATGTTGATAAATAGGGTAAATTGACCCCATATTCCGGGTAAACCTGAATGGATTAATTGTGCTCCCTGAAACTGAGGTTTGGGCCTGATTTGCTTTTGAAAGTGACCCTGATAAATTTATACCCACATCTAACCAAGACGTTGCTTTATAACTTCCCTTTACTCTCCCTGTAATTCTATTAAAATCTGAATTAATTAAATACCCCTCTTCATCAAGATATCCTAAAGAGCCATATAAATCTCCTTTTTCTGATTTACTATTGAAACTCATGTCCGCAGTACGTCTTATTCCTGTTCGGGTAAGAGCGTCTACCCAGTCTAAATCATCAGGGTATAATAAACTTGCGTTAGGATTAATTTTCCCATCGGTGCCAACTATTTGGTCATTTGGCACGTTAAAAGGATTTTTGAGCAAATCATCATAAATACCAGCGGATGATGCTAAATTGGCCGCAGTTAATTCCGCATTACTAGCTATACCAGGTACGGCTATCGCATTTCGTCTTGCGTCCCAATATGCTTCATAGAAATCTGCCGGCCCTAATCTATCATATTCTTTGGATCCTCTATTAATTGTTGATGTAGACACGCTAACTTTAAGTTCTCCATCTTTGCTTTTCCCACTTTTTGTAGTAACCAGAACAACTCCATTAGCAGCCTTATTACCATACAAAGCTGTTGACCCTGCATCTTTTAAGATATTCACACTCTCAATATCAGAAGGATTCAAATTGCTTATGTCTCCATTAATGGGGATACCATCTACCACATATAAAACATCATTTGAAGAACCGTAAGACCCAAATCCTCTTACGCGAATACTTTGCCCTGAGCCCGGCTGCCCTGAAGGCGCTGCAACAATAACTCCTGGGGAAGAACCCTCAATAACAGTTGATATATTCGTAATGCTCCTTTTCTCAATATTTTCTGCGGCAATAGAAGACATTGACCCAGTTATTGCCTCTTTCCTTGAAGTTCCGTATGCAACAACTACCACTTCGTTTAACTCAGTTGAATTCTCTTTAAGAACAACATTTATATAACTCTCTGTAGTAACTGTTACAGTTTGCGACTCCATACCGAGATATGAAAATAATAGCACATCATCTTTGTTTGCTATAATTTGATAATTGCCATCAAAATCAGTTTGCACACCCGTTGTGGTTCCTTGTATAACAATTGACACACCTGCTAAAGGTTCGTCATGTTCATCTTTCACTGTTCCCGTTATGGTGTTTTGAAAATTTTTCCTCACTAAAGAACTAAGATCCGTACTTGGAGACTGCAACGAATTATTACGCTGTTTTTCCTGTTCCTCTAAGTATCTCAAAAATTCCTGACCGGAAGGGTCATTTTTAGGGAACAGAACAATCTGATTTTTGAAGATTTTAAAACTTATTGTAGTATTGGATAGGAGTTCCGTTAAGACAAGCTCTATACCTTTCTCATTAACGACTATAGTTGTCCTTTCCGATACGTCTACGATACTACTATTATAAAAGAAATGATAACCGCTAGTAGCTTCTATTTTATCAAGAATGCTCTTGAGTTCTGTATTCTTTTCTTTTAAAGTAATTGTCTGTGCATTAACATTAGTAGCAAATAGCTTTGTGAGACTAATAAATGCAATTACGATGTAGATTTTCATAATTCTTAGAAATTGTTTTCTAAGCGAAAACCTTTTAAGTTCGCTTTTTTTCATAATTTTGAATTGGTTTGATATTGATCAATAATTAGATTGATTGATATAAATAAAGGGGATGCGACAACATCCTCTTTTTTATTTACTATTTCATTTTAAGTACTATTTCATTTTCTGATATTTTGAAATCAATTGGGGATGAAATTTTCAGTAATTCAAGTGACTCCTCTAAAGTCAAATTATCTAACGTTCCGGTATATTCATATTTTAATAATTTTACAGAGTTAATTGTTATTTTTTTGTTGTGTTTTCGTTCTAAATCAAGAGCAACTTGCTGTAATGGTGTATTATTGAAAACAAGCGTTCCTTTCTGCCATGCAACTACATCCTCAGAAATTACTTTTCTAACTTTTACTTTATTTTCTACTTTATGAAAAACAGCTTTTTCAGAAGGAGAGAGAACTATAGGGTTTTGTTTATCCCTCAAAAGTTCCACCTTTCCAGTTATGAGGGTTGTTTCCGTTTGTGTATCATTTGGGTATGACTTCACATTAAACGTAGTTCCCAATACTTTTACATCATAATGTTCTGTTTGGACTATAAAGGGATGTAAGGAGTCATGGACAATATCGAATATTGCTTCTCCATATAGCAAAATTCTCCTAGTTTCTCCCGTAAAACTCGCAGGATACTCAATACGGCTATCAATGTTTAAAACCACAGTACTCCCATCGGGCAGAACTACACTTTCCTTATTTACATTGGATGATTCAGCAATTTGAACTTTATCATTTAAAGATTGATTCTCTTTTTGCTCATAGCTTAAACTATCCTTTAAAAAGAAAAAACCCGTCGAAAGAAAAATTAGGCCAATTGCAGCGTAAGAAGCGTAATTAGACAAACGTCTTCGATTCCTTTTCTTTTTAAAAAGTTTATAAGCTGTTTTGGAATCAGTAGTTGAATTTTGGTTTAGAGATTTGGCTACGTATTCAGCCTTTAGAACATTAAACTTTTTCTCGTGTTCATCACTCTCTTTTATCCAATTATAAACAATTTCTCTATCTGCAGGAGAAAGTTCATTGTTTAAGTATTTTTGCAGCGAATCGTCTTGCATCTAAATAGTGTCTTTATAATAAAGACGAAATAAATGAAGTTACCCCTTAGTCGATTATTGCTTTTTTTTTAAAATAAATGTAAATACTCTTGTAAATGAAAACGCATATGCTTTAAAGCCTTGCCCATATGGCTTTCTATGGTCTTTGTAGATATTTGAAGTTTTTCTGATATTTCTTTATGGTTTAAACCTTCCACCCTACTTTTTACAAAAACATTTTTACACCTCGGTGGTAGTAAATCTATGGCTTGTACAATCTGCTCAGTCAATTCTTTTGCTATTATACTTGTTGCCACATCATCAGAAAGGGCATTATAGTTTATTCTATCCTCTATTTGTTGAGTAGGACCGTGTAAACTTAGCTGTCTCTTTTTTTTTCTTAAATGGTCGAGACATCCATTTTTAACCATTATAAAAAGGTAATCGTTAATTTTATTAGGTTGCAGATTTAAGTCTCTTCTTTTTTGCCATAATTTTATAAAAGCTTCTTGAACTATTTCTTCCGCTTCTTCTTTTTTAATGACATAGTTATTTGCAATATGTAATAGTTTAGAATGATAAAGGTTGAATATAAATTCGAACTCCGCATCGCTATTAATATTCAAACTGTGGGTAGATAATTCACTCTTAATAGTTTTATAATCTCGGGGCATCAACAGTGGTTTATATTCTAAACTTAACCAAAAAATAATATTGGATATAGTATATCCCTAAGAATAACAGAAAACCCTTTTTCCGCATATCTATATTATACATATAACATTTTCTTATTACTTAATATCGCAATTTAATAAGCCGTTGAATCTTTGTTAGCAACAGTAAATACAGGATTTTCTTACTAAAATTTCATTTAAACATTAAAAAATAAAATTACAACAACCAGAGATTATCCTTCCATTCTATAAAATAAATCAAATTCAAATAAGCATAATTACTGCCTTAGAAAAAGTATTAAACCCGAGGCACATCTAATATTTTTATTGAGCTACAAAAAAGAGTTTAGTTCTAATAATGCGATTCTACTTCTGCACGTAAAATTATAAATCAAATGACATTAAACTTTAGACAAGAACTCGGCTCGAAAATTTTAAGAGAGCTTGAATAGGTGTTGATAGGGTTATATAGTTGCACCCTGCCAGCACCCTATTTTTAGTTCCACAGGAATAATACCTAATATTTCATTAATTTGTGTAAATCAAACCCAAAAACTTAGGGTGTATTATTGGTTAACCCATAATACACCCTAATATAATCTATACTAAAATTAAGTCTTCTTAATTGAAAGAGCCCTAGCTACACTGACGGTTCAGTGGCCACAGTAGACTCTAAAACAGATTCTATAGTATCGGATATATTCTCCAGAAGATCATACCCCGTTAAGTTCTCTATATTATCTACCGTAGTTTTAAATTGTGTCCAATCCGTATTTATATCTTGGTCATTAGGAACAAGTACTGCTATTACCCTTGTGGATGCAGTCACACGTTGAATATCATTAATCCCATTAGGCAAAATTAACGCTACTTTCCAGAAAGAATCCGGCACGTTTATTTCTCCATTTGATATGGTATTTGCAGACCCATTACTTCCCGTTCCACCAGTGCCAACAACCCCAGAAATGATATGTACTTCATTACCTTCCAAAGTAAGTGAACGCAAATAACTTTCCAGATTGGCCCATGACCTACGGTTATTGTCCGGGGCCTGTGGTGCTATATTGGTCATATAATAGGTGTTCTCATTTGAGTCCTCGCTACCATTACGGTCTGCCGAAGGGCATAAATGGCCCCTATCAAATCCTGAATTGGTATAATCACTAGTAGTTGCTCTAAAGAAAGTACTCGGCAGAGTTGTATCCGATTTGAAACAGTTACATCTTGAAGTTGTACCCGTCCATGCTGTGCTTAAATGCCAGCTAACCCAGTTGGCCGTTCCGTTACTGTTATTATATGATAGGCTAAAATCTGGTTTAGAAAGGAAATAATTATCAGGAGATGAAGCTGCATCAGAGGGATTTCCGAAAGTAAGATTACTATCCATAGATGGACTATCCCCTCCACCTGATGTATCTACATCAATTTCAATATTATCTATATTAATCCTATTAGACCCTCCAGAAATTTTATAAATACCATACCGAACACTTTGGGTATCATTCACTTCAAATGTAACCGTATTCAATGTCGTTGAATTTGTGGTTATCGTGTCACCAACAAAATACCAGGTTACACCATCATCGTACGATGATATCAATCTCCAATTAGATGTTCCATTACTACCATAGGCAGCATGGCGGACAAGAATACTGCTAGCTCCATTATCCATATTGAAACTCATGGTTAATGAGCCGCTATTTCTAATTCTAACGGACTTAGATCCAAACTTTCGGTCATTCGTTAAAGAACCTAAAAGGGCATCATCAAGATACCAGTCTCCTGAAGGGGATAAACTTACACTACCTCCGGCATAACTTCCTTTTGAACCAGACTCAAAAGTTTCAGTAAACCCAACATCTTTTGCTGTGAAGCTTTGAGATTTATGTTTATGTGGACCTTGATTATCATAGTAATAGGTGGGAACATCCAGTTCTCCATTTATTGTGATCCCTTCTAATGGAGTTCCTTCTATTGGAATTTCCTCATAAATAGAATTATCCGGATGATATTCATCCTTGGAACAACCAATTAAAAAAAAAGATACGAGAGCAAAAAGAGAAACGTAATTCGGGGCGAAATACTTCATAGGGCTAGTTACTTTTATAGTTTACATTAGATTAAAATGTAAATATAATGTAATACTTTACCTACTTTAAATGTAATGTGTAGAATGCTAAGATATTAACATAAAAAGTAAAAAATTAGATTCTAGTTGAACCATACTATCTCCACACACTATAAACATACCCATTAGAACATTTTGAAAATACATTGTTACTCCACAAAAGAATCTAATTGATCATTGTGCAGGGGAACATGCTTCTGAACAATATATGGGGTTACCGCTTTCAATGTTTTTCCGCTAACGGGATGTAAACCTGGAGCCGAGAAAAACTCATATACTTTGTCTTCATTTCTAAAATACCAAACCAATGGTTCGCCTTTGTCATTGAAAAAATCATAGGCCAAATAAACCTGAATCTTTTTTAAATTTTTGAATTCACTTTCTACGTACGGAATCACCTCCGTACCATATTTTGAGTATGGCCCTTTATCACAGGCAACCTTAACGTAGGTTGAATCTGCCCATGTCATACAATTAGCAGAGATAATAGTTTCGGAATCTTTGATTTCAGGTTTCCTATCTAGCATTAGAAAAATTATGGCTAAACCAATACCTAAGATAATCAACAACCCTACTAACCACTTTTTGTTTGGCTTCTTTTTAATTGGAGTAGGTACAACAACAGCATCAATACTTCTTTCCTCAGAAGATTTTAAAAATTCTGCATAATTCGCAAACCCTAAATATTGACATAAGGGCTCTATGAGTTTAGGTTTTAAGTCATCCTGAGGGCCAACTTCTCCTTTATGGATTTTGGTATAATAGTCTCGCAGGGTACGCTCACTAATAGTATAGTTATAATCGTCCTGTAGGACATCGGAAAGGTGTTGAGCCAAATGCGTTTTTTTATTTGACCCTATTTCCTTTTCCGCTTTTTTAAAAGCAAGGTTTAAAATTTCTAGTGACATAAAGTTGGTTGGTTTGGTGTCTTAAAACTACTGATTATAGAAATTTAATGGAACTTATTTTCCGGAATTTCTTTTCCATCGTTTCTCCATAGATTAAAATCGCTTCTCATTTACTTTGTCTTCGAGATGATTGCCGCTATGCATTGCTACCATAGCGTTTCTAGAAAAATCATTTCATAAGGAAGTCCCAGAATACAGTCGGCAAAAGACCGATTGAGAAGTAGGTTTCTAGCCACTGTATTCGGATTTCCACTTCTCAAAACCGGGAGACGTCCCTTCATTTTTTACGCGATGTATTCATCGCAAAAATAACTGAGTATAAACTCGGACGGCCACCGGCATGTCCAGAAAATTCAATAAGATGAAGCGAATATTTTTAGCCATAACAGTCATAGTTTTTAATACATTTCTATTTTCCTGCGAAGACCAAACCACCTCGGAAACAGATAATTTATATCATACTCAAGCTACTGAAGGTGACGACGGAAATCCACCAACAACACCTCCACGTGGATAGATACACTTTTAAAATATTTGGGCTGTACTTTAAAAGTACAGCCCTTTTATCTTTTTATTCTATTTCAAATTCTAATACAACGGGTAGATGGTCCGATAGTTGACGAGCAGCCCATACGTTTTCGCAAAACCTAACAAAGTCAATAACCCGGCCTTCCAATTTCTTTACCATTTTGGAATAAAAAATATTATCAATAGCATGGTTTAGGTATCCGCTACTTTTACATGCATTTTTTAAAGTTGTTTTCGCATTTACGACACTAGCTTGAAATCCGGCTTGCTTGATTGGGGCGAAAACCGAATCTTTCTCATTTACATTAAAATCCCCTGCTAAAATTACGGGGTTATCTATTTCTAAGCCTATAAGATAATCGGTTATTGCGGTAATCTCCGCTTCAGGGTTTTTATCGTGTGGCCTAGAATGAAAATTAAGAACAGTCAATTTTTGACCTTTAATAAAAAAATCAAGAAAGAATGGTTCTCGATCTACTAGTGAATCTAGTTCAGTTATTAGCTCTCCCCTATTTTTAATTTTAATATTCTTAGTCTTCCAAATAAAGGCATAACGTTCGGTAACATATTTAGAACTATGGGTAGGATTGCTAATCACATAATCCCATTTAGCGCCTTTTCTATTCAGATTATCCGCAAGTTTTGCCACCGCTTGGGCACCACCATAACCGGATACCACTTCTTGTATGGCTACAATATCGGCATCGCGCAGTATATCTGCCATTTTATCTAATTCTTCACTGTTTTTTGTTCTTCCAAAGTCTCTTATGTTCCAAGATATAAGGCTTATTTGTTCTTGTGAAAATCCAATAAAACTGAAAAAGATAAGTAGATAAAGAAGCGGTTTTTTGATCATGGTGTATTTATTACAGAACGAAATTAACACAAATAGATTTTGTTGGTTACGGATATCTGTAAAGTATGTCTGGAGAATTGTAATAGGTTTGAATTGTACTAAGCCAAATAGATTTAAACCAATGAAATATATTTTTGTAAAAAACCCATACAGCTATATAGCCATAACATGTGCACTGGTTTTGATAATAGCAATATTCTCAATAGAGAGCTCCTATTATAGATTTTTGAGAGTATTGGTATTCACTGGTGCATTGGTTATTGGCAGCCAATTTACCAAAGATCCTTTCAGGCTGCTTTCATTTGTTCTTATAGCTTATCTATTCAATCCTATATTTCCTATTTACCTATATCAAAAATTGATATGGATGCCTCTGGATGTTATCACTGCCCTACTCTTTTTGGCTAATACATTCAAAACAAAAAGCACCAAACCTTTTATTCCCTATGCGAGAAAAAAAACTACCAAATCGTATGGAAGGGATAGAAAATTTTAATTAAACCAAACAATTAAACATGGAAAACCAAACCATCTCAGAAGAGATCAAAAGCCATTTTCTAAGACTTTACCAAATTGCCCTAGCAGACGAGGAATTTAGTCCATTAGAAATGCGGCTACTCTATCAATTTGCAAACGAAAGAAAAATCTCTAAGGAACAATTAGATGAAATATTAACTGCACATTCTGGCCCTATTACCATACCGGAGACTTTAGAAAAGAGAATAGAGTATTTATATGATTTTGCATTGATGATTTGGGCCGATGAAAAGGTTACAGATGACGAATACAATGCCTTAAAAAAGTATTGTAGAAAGTTTGAGTTTATGGAAGACAAAATTGTTCCTCTCACAGAATACTTGATTGAGAGTGCAAAAGAAGGTAAAAGCAAAGAATCAATTCTATTAGAACTAAACAATTAGCCCATGGGACTTTTAAAAAGTATTGCTCAAATAAAACCTACCAAAAATATAGAGGTAAATGATAATTCACCAACTTTTGAGGAACAAAGAAAAACATATCATGAAGATGGGCATGCTACTTCACGGTCTTGCCAAGGTCGTTCTGAAAATTTACAAGCTAGTCTAGATGCTATCTATTTTAAGTTCGAAAATAAGTGTAAAAAAGAAGAGATTGAGCAAATTAAACTAAAACAACCCTACGTTACCGAACTTAAGGGAAAGAAAACCCTCTCGCTAACCAAAGACGAAGAACTCCAACGTGAAAAAGAACGTATTGAGGAAAAAGAAAATAAAATTGAAAAACTAAGGTCGGATATTGTTCATGTAAGAAGAAGTCCTCAAGATTTTGGCATACCTGTAGATAGAAGGTCTACCTCAAAATTTTGGATAGGATCCATTCTTTTGACATTTTTAACCGTTTACATCTTCATATTTTATATCTCCACATCATTTTCCGCTTTTTTTAGAACTTTTGACCCGTCTACGGAACTATTCGGGGGAATGTTTTATCCAAAAGCCTTACAGGAAGCTTATGATGCGGGTGCATTAGAATTGGGATTTATTCTCTTTATACCCTTTGTGTTTTTTGGATTAGGGTATCTCATTCATATTTTCATGTACAAACATAGTATTGGAAACATTTTCAAAGTAATTCTATTATTTATAACCACATTTATTTTTGATGCACTCCTAGCTTATTTAATTGATGAAAAATTATACAACCTAAACAAAACATTTGAAGACCCGGATTTTTCTATTGCCGTAGCTTTCTCAAGCCCTAGTTTTTGGGTAATCATCTTTGCAGGTTTTGTCTCTTATATTATTTGGGGACTTGTTTTTGACATCGTTATGAAAGAGCATGCGGATAAGGATAAAATTGAAAATTATATTTCCTCTTTGGAAAGTGAAATAAAGAATTTACTTCAAATTATAGATAAGCAAAACGATACGATTCTATCACTGGAAAAAGTTATTAGTGAAAATAAAATTCGCTGTTCAGAATTAGAGGATATTATTGATGGATTTATTCTTCCCATTAGAAATTACAAAGCTTTGTCTTCCGAATATCTTCAAGGTTGGCAGGAGTGTATTACCTCAGAAATTGTTTTAGGACCTGAACAGACCAGAGATTATTTAAATGAGTGTAGAAAGGTTTACGATACTCATATTACAAAACTAGATTTAGACACAGATGACTACCAAAACAAAGTGTACACCAAAACCTTATAAGATGAAAAGCTCAAACCAATTCATATTACTCTTTACATTTTTAGTCATTCTATCTTCTTGTAAATCAGACAAAAAAGAAATGATTAAAGAGGTTGCGATAGCTAAATCCGAGATCAAAGGAGATTGCCCCAAATATATACTTGACAACAAAAAAAACAACTTAAATATTAGCGTGTTTTTAGATTTATCCGATAGAATTACCCAACCTAAAACCATTCAAAAAGACACGGAATATTTAAAAAGTATTTCAAAAGCATTTACAAATCATGTAAAGACTAAAAAGCTAATACTCCTACAAGATCAAATTCAGCTTTACTTTAATCCTGAACCTACGAACAATACCATAAATAGTGTTGCGGAAAAACTTCATATAGAGTTCGATAAAAATTCGCCAAAAGCTAAAATTACTGAAACAGAAGAATTATATGCTGGCCAACCTGCCGAAATATATAATCTTGCCTTAGCAGATGCTGAAAACCCCAAAGATTTTGCGGGATCGGATATATGGCGATTTTTTAAAGACAATGTTAAAGATTACACCATTAGCAATTGTCATAGAAATATTCTGGTGATTCTCACAGATGGCTATATGTATCATGAAAACAGCCAAATGAACGAGGGTAATTTAAGCTCATACTTAACACCTAAATCATTAAGTAGACTTCCTCTCTCTAAGTCTAATTGGGATGAAACTCTTACAGAAAAAGAATATGGTTTTATTAAGGCAAATGAAAATCTTGAAGACTTAGAAGTTTTGGTAATAGGTGTTGAAAGTTTAAATCCAAAAAACCCGTATGCTATAGATGTTATGCGTGCATATTGGACCAATTGGTTCAATGAAATGGGCATTCAAAAATTTAAAATTCAAAATGCGGATCTAGCTTCTAGTGTTGATAAAGTAATTTATGATTTTATAAACTTATGAAAAACAGTATCTTATTCATTATAATATTATTCTCTCTAACAAGCCTCTATGCTCAATCTACCTGCGACGAAATGTTAGATATGGTTGAAAGTCAAGGTTATGGATCCTCTTACTATAGCTATAGCAGTGATGCTATTTCTGAGGTTACATTCTATCAAATTTCAGACAATAGTTACAATGACTATTACTTTGCAGTGGTTAGGTTTACAAGTTCTTACACGGATTATATCTATCAAGTAGGCTCAAATACGGAGTATAATTATTCAACGAATTATATGACCAGTGCAGGCGAAGCTTTTTGGGACTATATACAACCCTATAACGAAAACCTAAATTGTGCTCCTGATTTTTAATGAACTAGTTTTATGAAATATAAATAAACAGTGTGACTGAAAAATGAAAAAAGAAAACATCCAAGCACTAGGTAACCTACTGGCGAATTACCACTCAGACCTTACTTATATACGAAACTTTCAGAAGTATAAAAGCAATAATAAAACCTCTTCTGAGTATGTGAAAAATTCAAAAGGAAACTTTAAAGCTTTCATTAACGAATTTCGTGTCGCTAGAAATGTAAATAAAGGCAAAACCGATATATTGCTTAGTCTAACAACGGAATGGGTTAAACAAAAACAGGGAGACCATGTAGATGAATTTGCGCAACATCTTAAAAATAACGGAATAACACATGGTAAAGTTATGACCTCATTAGCTTCAAAAATTCTATTTCTAAATAATCCTTGGTCTATTTTACCTTTAGATAATTTAGCAAAAAAAGCAGTTGGCCTTAGAGGAAATAGTTATACAGACTACCTGCCTTTGATTGACATATTTATTACCAATAATAAAAATGAAATAAATACAATGCTATCATCAGTCGATGAACATTTGGCTATAATAGAAAAAGAATTTCAAGGTGAGATTGAAAACTTAGAACTAATTAGACATAATAGGTTTGTAGACAAAATTCTTTGGACACAGGGCCGCAGCCTATTAAGCATAGCTAAACCTCTAAAATAGAAATACAAAACAACAACATCAAACCTTAAAGTTTTCATGTAAGATTTTTCTATTAGTACCGTAATTTCAAAAAGGTTTTTTAAATTGGTGGTTCCAACAATAGGACTCCCCCCTAACAATAATTGATCACATCTTTTTATGGCCAAAGCAGATATTGATTTTGAAAAAGAATTATGGGATGCCGCGAACGAATTACGAGGCGCCGTTTCCGAAAATAATTACAAAAATTACATTTTACCTTTGGTGTTTTTAAAGCACCTTAGTGAGCGGTTCGAGATTGTTCAAGAAGAACTTACCCATGTTCTAAATGACCCCGCCTCAGAATACTATACCGCAGATAAAGCAGAGAAAGATTATGTACTCTCAGATGCTGATGAATATAGGTCTCGCAATACTTTTGTAATACCTCACGAAGCTTCATGGCAATATTTTAAGGATAATGCGGAACAAGACAATATCAAAGTTATTATTGATGATGCTTTTGATGTCATTCAAGAATTGTTATCAGCCTATAACCCGCAACTAAATAACCTATTACCTAGAATATTTGTTAAGAGCGAATTATCTGCGAAGCAAACTGGTGGTATAATTAACCTATTATCTCACCCTAAGTTCTCTGAAAAAGAAAATCCTGAAAGTGATATACTTGGTCGTATTTATGAATACTACATTGGTCGTTTTGCTATGGCAGAGGGTTCTGGTGCCGGTCAATTCTTTACACCAGGTAGTATTGTGCGCCTGTTAGTAGAACTTCTAGAACCCTACAAAGGTAGAATATTTGACCCTGCCTGTGGTAGTGGCGGTATGTTTGTACAGAGCTTAAAGTTTATAAAAGAACACGGCGGTAATAAAAGTGATATTTCTATCTACGGACAAGAAATGACCTCGCAAACGCTGCGCTTGTGTTTAATGAATCTTTTATTACGAGACTTATCTTTTGATATCAAACTAGGCAACTCTTTGCTAGATGATAAATTCCCTAACCTAAAGGCAGATTATGTCATTGCCAACCCACCTTTCAATGTTAGTAATTGGCACCCTGAAGATCTTTCTGAAAAAGACCCTAGACTTTTTGGACCAAGAGAAGAATTCACCACAGATGGTAGTGCCAACTATATGTGGATGCAAACCTTTTGGAATCATTTAAGTGATACTGGTACCGCAGGTATTGTAATGGCAAACGGAGCCATGACCTCTAATACAAAAGGAGAAAAGAATGTGCGCCAGTATATGGTTGATGAAGGCATGATCGATTGTATTGTTCGTATGCCAGATAAACTCTTTTTAACAACCGGTATACCTGCCTGTTTGTTTATTCTAAGTAAAAACCGGGATGGTAAAGATGGCGAGCACCGCGAGCGGATGAAAGAAGTTTTATTCATTGATGCTGCTAAAATGGGTACGATGGCAAGCCGAAAATTAAGAATTTTCGAAGATGCCGATATTGACAAAATAGCGGATACTTATCATGATTGGAGAACTGTTGGTAAAACTTACGAAGACGTTGACGGCTTTTGCAAAGCTGCCACTTTAGAAGAGGTACAAAAACAAGATTATAAGCTCACCCCCGGTATATACGTAGGCACGGAAGCGGAAGAAGATGATGGTATTCCATTTGAAGAAAAAATGGAGACTTTAAAAGCTACTTTGTTTGAACAGTTTGAGAATGGTGAGGAGTTGAAACAACAAATATTAAAGAATTTCAGTAAAATATAAGCATAATGGACTTTATTTCTAAGCTAAATAGTTTTAAGGAACTAACTCTAGAATTCATTCTTAAAAGGGGAAGGTCAACAGCTAATATCTCTCCAATAAAACCAGGTATACTATTTATTTCTATAATCTTATTTCATGTATTTTATTTAAAAATTGTAGAGTCTGTCAATGAAAATTTGATAATGACTGAAAATTTCTCCAATTTTTGGTTAGATGGTTTTATTATTTTCACCTCGCTAAGTACCATTATATTCTTTTCGTTTAGGTTTTGGTACACAAAGTACACACCAAGTGAAACCACAGTAATTCTTCTTTTTTTAACTTCCTACATATTATTCAATTTCATTCTCTTTTCAAATAACCTTAACTGGTCATTTTTTACCGATAGTATTTTAAAGCTTCATTACCCACTTTACTTTTTAATTCCCATATTTCTTTTTTTGACTTATTATATTATTAAGAGAACAATAATTGTCTTGTCTAAGAAACCAGAATTTAGAAGTCAATTTCAAAGTGACGTGCCAATTAATAAAATAAATGATGATAAATTGGGTTATGAACCCTATGTAAAGAATTTAGGTAAAATAATACTCAATGAAAGTTTTTCTAAAGCATTCTCTATTGGACTAGTTGGACCTTGGGGAAATGGTAAATCAAGTATTTTTGATTTAATTAAAAGCGAAATTGAAGATAATGAAAAGGTATTAAGGGATAATATTTTCATTGATTTCCAACCATTTCTGAATCATAATGAATACGATATTATTAATGAATTTTTTATTCTATTAAGTAATCAGCTTTCAAAGTTTGATGGCAACATTTCTAATGAAATATTAAACTACTCTCAAAAATTAAATGACTTATACCAATCTAAAAGTCTAATTAACTTTGTTTCTAAATCAACGAATACTCAAGAAAATCTTGCTGCAAAAGAGCTTTATAACAAGATTAATGAAAGTCTTACTCGAATAAACAAAAAAATAATTGTTTTTATTGATGATTTAGACAGATTGAACGGAGATGAGATTATACAAGTATTAAAGTTAATTCGTAATACAGGTAATTTCAAGAATACAATTTTTATAGTAGCCATGGATAAGGACTACGTCTTACAAAGATTAAAAAGTAGTGACCATATTCTTAATTCAGCATATTTAGAAAAGTTTTTCCAATTGGAAATTTACCTTCCTGAAATTGATAATAATTTATTAAGAGAAAATTTTCTTGAAATTTTCGAATTAGCACAGGACACTGAATCGTTAGATTTTGCATTAAGAATTAAAGAGGCACTTTCCAATAGTGATATTCTCTTTAATGACTATGTTAAAAACATTAGAGATGTAAAAAGATACTCCAATCAAATAAAATTTGATTATCCATTTATTAAATCTGAAATAAATCTAGTCGATTTTATAAATTTTACATTTCTAAAAACTAGATTCCCAAGTATAGTAAATCAGCTTTACGAAGACAGGTCAAATTTATTACGATATGATAATATAAATGATTTGTATCATATAGAAGTATTACCAGAATCTGCAAAGGAAGAAGATGAAGGAAAATCAATACCACTTGATTTATTTAATTTTTTCAATAGCCAAAGCACTACTAATAAGACTATAGAAACTAAAGATTTAAAAGAATTTAAAAAATATAAAATTTTCAAAAGTATAATTCAAGATAACGGCTGCTCTGACAATAGCAACAAGGTTGACTGTGATGATTTATATCTGTTATTTAAAACGCTTTATACTCTATTTGGCAAAAAAGACATAGAAAGCTCGGACTCTATACAATTGAGTGATAATTTAAATACTCTTTTCTATCGAAAAATACAAGAAAATAATTTTACTCAAAAAGAATTTAAAGATTTACTGAATTTTAAAAATATAGAAGTTTTGAAATCTGATATTAGTAATCTAGATGCTAATCACAAACTTCTTCAACTTTTGAAAAAGTTGAAATGGTTTAAAGCAACTAATACTGATATACTTAAAAAAGTTATTCAAATTTTAATTCATCTTTATCAAATGAAAGATGAATATAGTCTAAATGGAGTCGATGTTAATGAAAGACTCAACTTTTATAATAAGGAATTATTTACTAAAGAATTTGGCGAATCAGCAGAAAATGCAAAATGGCTATGGAATAAACTATTTACTGAAGACAACTTAAGTTTAGACAAAAAAATATATTTGATAGGCGAGATCTGGAGCTCCAGAAACGAAAATGAATTATGGAAATTTTCAAAAGACGATATTTCTGAAAAAGCGATTGAAATGTATGCTTTAAAATTAAATGAATTAAAAGGAACAACCTGGAAAGTCAATCAATTTGAATTTTATGGCTACTATCATGCTCTGAAAAATATAAATGAGATTCAACCCAAACTTAATGAACTATTTGAAAGTTTCTGGAAGGATAGAGACATTAAATTGCTTTGCGCTCAAACTATTGATGCTGTTGCTTTTTCTTCAAGTGTTTATCGTCTTTCAGATGTTATAATTGATATATATGGTGCAAAAGAAAATTTTGTCAGCTTTGTTAAAAAACATGAATTTGCGGAAAAACCTGAAATTAAAGAATATATCCAATTTCTAGATTTGCTTCAAAAAACTCGCTTTAAAAGCCCTATTGAATTTAAATTCAAAACCTTCACACTTGCAAAAGAGAGAATTAAAAATATAAAAAAACAGTATCTGAATAATTCAAGTTTTGATGAGTACAAAGATTATCATCAAGTCATTTTAGAAACGAATGACAAAGAATTTCTTTACGCCATTCGTAGCCACCAAAATTATAATTTAATTCCAAAAATTGAACTTTATGATAACGATGACACTATTGTTTCAATAATCAACATTTACAAAAAAAATGCCAACGCTGATTTAGTAAAAATAGCTATACTCTTAAATGAAATTGGCACAGATAAATTAGGTTGGAAAGCCAAAAGTTTAGATAAAGCTGAACTAATTAATAATGAGTCCTTTTTAGAGCATTCAAGTGACCCTGAAAAAGAGATAAAGATTATTCATCCTAAACCTGCCAAATTCTAAATGCCTAAAAACTGGAAAACATATAAGCTTGGAGAATTGTGCACAAAAATTACTGATGGTGCACATCATAGTCCAAAAGATATTGGAACAGGCGGCTACCCAATGCCATCCGTAAAAGATTTAACACCGTTTGGGGTTAACCTAGAATCCTCAAAAAGAATCTCTGAGTTAGATTATTTTAAACTAATTAAGCAAGGATGTCAGCCAATAGTAAACGATGTTGTAATCGCTAAAGACGGCAATAGTGCATTGGATACTGTCTGTGTAATTAAAAAGAGTGTTGAGGCGGTGTTATTGTCTTCTGTGGCTATTCTTAGACCCGACATGAAACTAATTGACCCTTACTTTCTAAAATGTTATTTTAGTTCTCCAGCCATTTTGAAATATTTAAAATCAAGATTTATTTCAGGTGCGGCAATTCCAAGAGTGATTCTTAAAGACTTCAAACTTGCAGAAATAAATCTCCCACCTCTCCCCGAACAACGAGTAATCGCCAGCATCCTCTCAGCCCTAGATGACAAAATAGAAAACAACCTAGCCATGAACAAAACCTTAGAAGACATGGCTATGGCACTTTACAAACATTGGTTTGTAGATTTTGGTCCTTTTCAAGAAGGCAAGTTCGTAGACTCTGAATTAGGTAAAATTCCTGAGGGATGGCAGGTGAAAAGAATAGGCGAATTAATAAGCCATCAAAAGGGTTATGCATTTAAATCTAAATGGTATCAATCCAAAGGAAAAGAAATAGTTAGGGTTAGTGACACAACACATAATTCAATAGATTTAAGTACCTGTAATAAAATCAGTAATCAGAAGGCAGAGGAATTTAAAAAATATAATTTGAAAACAAACGATGTTATAATAGCTAGTGTTGGTTCATGGCTTACAAATTATGCATCTGTAGTTGGCAAAGTAGTTAGAGTTCCAAGTACTGCAAATGGGTGCTTATTAAATCAAAATGCAGTTAACCTACAAATGACTCTTAAAGATAAAAATCATCAAGGTTTACTGTATTATTCATTGAAAAATGATAGATTTTTAAATTATATAGTTAGTACAGCTCAAGGTAGTGCAAATCAAGCAAGTATTAAATTAATAGATATTTTTGATTATAAAATACCCTTTTTATCAATTGAAAATTTTATAAATTTCTCTTCTCATGTAGATAGACTAATTGAACAACAAAATCAATTAACAGAAGAAAACCAAACACTTACCCAACTCCGAGACACCCTACTCCCCAAACTTATTTCAGGAGAAGTCCGTTTAAAAGAATTTGAGAAAGAAATCACCGCAGCTTTATGAGCTTAAATGAACATACCGCCCAAAATGCTGCTATAGCTTGGTTAAAAAGTTTAGGCTATAACCATATACCCGGTAATGCAATAGAACGTGACCTTAAAAAAGTAGTTTTAGAAAATGAATTGAAAAACTTTTTAAAAACCACTTACCCCAGCGTTCCAGAAACGGCACGTAATGAGGCTTTTGCCCAATTTACCCAACATGAGGGTATGGAGGTCGCGTATCGTAATCAAGATTTTCACAGAAAACTAACTCAAGGTATAGACATTGCTTGGAAAGATGCACAGGGTAATGAAAAAGCAAAGCACATCTACCCTATAGATTATACACACCCAGAAAACAATAGTTTTATAGTTTCAGACGAATTGAGCATTGTAGGCAAGAACAGCCGCCGTACGGACCTAATAATCTTTATCAACGGGCTGCCACTTATTGTCTTTGAGTTTAAGAATCCGTTTGATTCTACCGTAGGGGTGGAAAATGCACATAGGCAACTACATAACTACGTTCTAGATATTCCACAGCTGTTCGATTACAATGCTATTTGTATAGCATCAGACGGTCTGGAGGCTTTACACGGTATGTATTCATCCGCTTTAGAATGGTTCTCCCCATGGAAAAGTTTAGATGGAGATGACACCGAGCAAAAAGCAGAATTACAATTAGAAACCTTATTACATGGGCTATTCCCAAAAAAGACGCTATTAGATTATTTGCAACATTTCATCTTTCATGAAGACCATAACGGTAAGATTATAAAAAAAGGCGCAAAGTACCACCAGTATTGGGGCATTAGCCGTGCCGTAGAAAGCAGCCTAGAGAACATAAAACCAAATGGAGATGGTCGATTAGGTGTCATTTGGCATACCCAGGGTTCTGGTAAGAGTATTAGTATGGCTATACTAACCGGTATTCTACGCCAGCGACCAGAATTGAAGAATCCAACTATTGTAATACAAGTAGACCGTTCAGATTTAGACCAACAATTACATGACAACTTTGTACTCGCCAAAGATTTGGTAGGTGATGTTCAGCATGCCGAAAGCACCGACGACCTAAGAAGATTATTAAGTTCTGACGGTGGTGGCGTTATTTTCACGACTATTGAGAAATTCAGGTTGAAAGATTTAGAAAACGGCAAAGAAACTCAACACCCAATTTTAAGCGAGCGCTTCAATCTTATTGTTATGGCAGATGAGGCGCACCGTACCCAATACGGTTTTGAAAGTGGTGGTTTCGCACAGAACATTCGCCGTGCATTACCTAACGCTTCCTTTATTGGTTTTACCGGTACACCCGTAGATGGCAAAGATGCCGATACTGAACAGGTTTTTGGTCCCACTATTCACACGTACGATATCAAACAAGCCGTAGAAGATGGTGCCACGGTACCCATCTACTACGAGCCAAAAATGGTACCGCTTAATATAAAAGCAAAATACACGCAAGAATTAGAAGAAGTTGAAGAACAAGCAGAAGATACTACCGTAGGTGTTTGGGCAGCTGTTGAAGATGCTGCAGGTTCAGAAGACCGGGTAAAGACTGTAGCTAAAGATATTTTAGAACACTTTAAAGCACGTACTAAAACTTTAGACGGCAAGGCTATGGTGGTCTGTATGAGCCGCCGTAATTGCGTTAAAATGTACGATGCCTTATCTGTTCTAGATGACTGCCCAGAAATTGCAGTGATTATGACCAGTAGCCCAGGAAAAGATCCTGTTAGTTGGAATGCACATATGCGGACCAAAGATGCTATGGAAGCGGTGAAGTCAAGATTCAAGAATCCTGAAGACCCTTTGAAAATGGTAATTGTAAGAGATATGTGGCTCACCGGTTTTGATGCTCCGTGTGCCCATACAATGTACGTAGACAAGATTATGAAAGGTCATAACCTAATGCAAGCCATTGCACGTGTCAATCGTGTTTTTGAGGGAAAACCGAATGGATTGGTAGTTGATTTTATTGGCATATCAGGCTTTTTGGCAGAAGCCACAAAAAAATATACTGGCAGCGGCGGAGCAGGAAAACCCACCTTAGATTTAGATGCTGCAGTAGAATTATGTTTAGAACAACTGAGTATAGTTAAATCCCTATTAGGCGGTTTTGAATTGGATGTCATTAATGAAATGCCGGCAACAGAGAAAATGAAATGGACCACCAGCGTCCTAAATGGGTTATTAAAAGATGATGCTACAACAGAAGGCTATCTAAAAGAAGAACGTAAGTTAAGCGAATTGATAGCTATGACCAATTCAGATGAACGAATTTGGGAGATTCAAGAAGATGTGGCTATTATTCAAAAGTTAAGAGAACAGATACGAAAGATAAAGTACCCTCCGGGAGCCCAGCGTACCAAAAATGACCGTATAAAAGACCTTATTAGCAAGTCATTGGAATCACAAGCCATTGTCGATTTAGCTGCCATGTACAATTTAGATAAGATTGATATATCTATCGTAGATGATTCTTTCCAAGCCATTATAAAGGACAAAGGAGGAGAAAATATTAAAATAGAGTTGTTGCGCCGTATCATCAATGACGAATTGAAAGTACGCATGAGCAAAAACATTAAAAAAGGTAGAAAGCTTAAAGACGAACTTGAAAAAGTATTGGGCAAATACCATAAGAACAGCTTAGACTCCATTGCAGCAATAAAGCACTTGCTAGACATTGCAAATGAGATGAAAGAAGACGATAAGCGAACAAAAGAACTAGGGCTAACCGAAGACGAACTCGCTTTCTACGATCTACTATCTGCAAATAGCGCCATCTTAAATGAAGCGGGACCAGTACAAGACCTGGTCCATACCGTTGTAGCTTCCGTAAAGAAAAACCTTCAGCTAGATTGGACCAAAAAAGAAAATGCAAGAGCAGCCATACGTTTAGCAGTTAAAAAAGAATTACGGGGCAAAGTTCCTTTCTCAGAATTAGATAAGCTTTTAAAAGAAGTCATAGAACAAGCAGAAGGGCAATATGGGGAGTGGCCGTTGCTTGGGTAATATTTTGGAAAAATTTATTCGTAAAATAATTAAGAAAAATAAGTTTAAAAAAGAGATTGTAAGATGAGATTATTTTTGTTTTTATTTATGGTCAATACGTTGGCGTTTTCGCAGATAGAAGTAGATAATGGCCAAGTCATTTGGCGAAGTATAAGGCAGTACGATGGTACCTCTGAACAACTACTGAAACAGCTAAAATCATCTGGCAAATTTTCTTCTTTGGAATCAATCAATAATTCTGTTATTGGTAAATTTACTGATGCCCCCGTAAGCTTTAAAGGCACTGCTAGTATGTACTTAATGGCTTCAAATATGATGGGTAGCTTTGTTGTTAACTTTAAAGAAGGTAGATACCGGATAACTGCCAAAAACATTAAATTCAAAAGCCAGACTAGTGTAGGTATATTTGACGAAGGAAGTATCTACCCTATAGAAAAATATGCCTTAAACGGAAACGGTGAATTTAGAAAACGTTTTGAATCGAAAGACCTTCCTATAATTGAAACTAATTTAGCACAGCTTTTTGAACTCTCACAAGAAGACGATTGGTAAAAATGGTATGTTTTATTATTTAAGTTGTGACTGAATGTTCTATATAATAACAACTGAATAATCAACTCCTTTGATACAAAGCAATTATTGGAAAGTAAATAAAGATGCTAAAACATTCAAAATTTTATTAAAAAAAGCCCCGCCAAAAAATGACAGGGCTCCCACTATAAAACTTAAACTAAATTACTACTTAATACCCGCTGTTTTGGGTAACGGTTTCGTCTACACCATCTATATATTCCTGCGGTATGGGCCAGTATTCATTTTTACCGGCTGTAAATGCTGCATTGGTCAAATGGCTTCGCTTTGTTTTTTCAACTTCTAGATAGTCATCAATAACATCTTTGGCTATTCCCCAACGTACCAAGTTAAAGAAGCGGTGTCCTTCCATGGCCAATTCCAGACGGGTTTCCAATCGTACTTTTTCCATGGCATCATCGGCATCGGTCCAAATAGCATCATAGGTAGCTATGTTATAGTTGGCAGCATCGGCCGTGCCCTCTAAAGTCTGTACATATTGAGAATTTGCCGCACGTAGTCTGATTTCGTTTACCAAACCGCGCGCTGCTTCCAAATCTCCTAATTCTACCGCTGCTTCCGCTCTCCATAAAAGCACCTCAGCATAACGGATAATATAATAATTGAGCGCATCTACATAAGGCCATACATTTACGTGCAAGGCATTATTTGCGGAAAGGATTCGCTTTTTAGGACCAAAGGCACCATAAGTGGCCAAATCCCGTGCCCAGCTATCTTCGTACAAAATATCCAAATCTTTATAGGGAATTCCCGGGCGGCCAACAGTAATGTCCAACCGTGGGTCTACGTTATCCGTAGCGGTAACATCTATATTATCTACAAGAGGCAATCCTTCTGAATCCGTTTTAAAGGTATTCACCAAATTCTGGGACGGACGGTGAAATCCGTATTGGGAATAAAACGGACCTCCGGGAGCCGTTAATCGGTCGCCTATGCTTCCATTGTAATTATCGGCCTGACCGTCATTCACAGAATATTGAACGGCAAAGACCACTTCTATTCCATTATCGTTCTCTGGAAGAAAAACCGACTGAAAATCATCCATCAGTCCATAATTACCTCCCATAACCAAGGTGGTAGCATCAAAAGCATCCTGCCATTTTTCCTGAAAAAGATAGGTTTTTGCCAAATAGGCCATTGCCGCCAGTTTTGTAGGTCTACCTACCTCCTCTTGCGTATCCGGCAGTACGTCATAGGCCGCTTGAAAATCGCCCTCTATTTTTCCCCATAGTTCTTCCGAAGTAAACTCCGTATTGGAACGGGCGTAATCTTCTACCGTTTCCGCAGTTTCGTCTATATAGGGAATCTGGTTATAGATTTTTTTAAGTTCAAAATAATAATGTCCCCTTAAAAATCGCAATTCCGCTCTGCGTTGGGTCTGTACATCCGCTTCAAAATCTTCGGAAGCATCTACAAGTTTGATCGCTTCATTGGTTCTTTTTACTCCTTCGTACAAAGCCATCCATTTGCGCTCTACATCATAAATAACCGAATTGGTATTGTACAATTCCATTTGATGGATTTGACTCTGGTCTCCGGTTCCACCACCACCTTTATAGGCATCATCCGAAACTACATCGCCAAAGCTCCAGTTAGATGCCGGAGAGTTGTACGCGTTACTGGCATCGTCTATCTGTCCGTTTAAAACACTATAGGCAGATATGATCACCTTTTCCACATTGTCGGCCGTTGTTAGTTCTGAAGGTGGTACTTCTCCAAAGGTTACTTCCTCTAAATAATCATCAGAACAAGAACCTAGTATCGTAAGTGCTGTAGCCGTAAAGACCACCGCTAATTTTGAGTTTTTTTGTATAAAATTTTTCATGGCTTTCTTAGAGTTTTAGGTTGCATCCAATAACAAAAGTTCTACTTGGTGGGTAAAGTCCCCTATCTACACCAATATCCAGGTTTCTGTTGCTTCCCGAATAATTTTGAAGTCCTACTTGTGGGTTCATACCGGAGTAGTCCGTTATGGTAAATACATTACTGGCCTGGGCATAAAGCCTAAGGGTAACACCACCCAATAGATCCGGATTAAAGTTGTACCCCAATTGCAAATTGGTAAGTCTAACAAAAGAACCGTCTTCTACGTAATAGGACGAAGGGCGTATGTTATTATTAGGGTCATCCGAAGATAGACGGGGAATGCTGCTATCCGTATTCGTTGGAGACCAAGCATCCAATAATACATCTTCTTTGTTATAAGCGCCTTGGTTGAAGAAATGATTCTTGTACTTGGTGAAGTTATACGTATCGTTTCCGAAACTTCCGTTGAAGAACATGCCCAAATCAAAATTCTTATAATTGAATTGAAGGTTCAACCCCAACATAATATCCGCATGTGGAGAGCCTATGAACGTTCTATCATCCGTATCTACATCCCCATCGCCATCTACATCCTTAAATTTGATATCTCCAGGACTGGCATCCGGTTGAAGACCATAACTATCAATCTCGGCTTGATTTTGAAATAATCCGTCCGCTACATGACCGAAAAACGAAGCAATAGGTTGCCCTACGGCACTTCTAGAAATTTCTTGATCAAAGTTGACACTGTGTAAAGACGAGCTAGGAATACCCAAATAATCCGAAGTATTCAATTCCGTCAGTTCGTTTTTAGCACCGGTTAGGTTCAGGCCTATTTGATACCCCAACTCCCCTACTTTATCGGCATAATCAATATTCAATTCAAACCCGGTATTCTTCATCTTACCATCGTTCACCCATTGGCCGTCATTGGTGCCTCCATAGGTTAACGGAACGGTGTTGTACACCAGAATATCATCGGTTTTTTTAATGTAGTAATCCGCGGTAATATTCAAACGGTCGTCCAAAAGACCTAAGTCCATACCCAATGAGGTCTGTGTGGTCGTTTCCCATTTTAAATCGGGATTTGCTATACGCGATTGAGTAAGTCCCGTATAAACGGATTCTTGTGCTCCGTCTATAGCGTAATTGGAATTTGCATTGTTACTTCTATAACTGTTTACCGTAGCATAATTGGAAATTTCTTGGTTACCGGTCTGTCCCCAACTACCTCTTAGCAGTAGAGAAGATGCGATACCATCCGTATTAAAGAAATTCTCACGGTCCAAACGCCATCCTAAAGAGAATGCAGGGAATGTGCCCCATCTGTTGTCTTCGTTAAACCGAGAACTACCATCTTGCCGTACCGTTGCCGTAAACAGGTATCTTTCATCAAAATTGTAATTCAACCTACCGAAGTACGAGTTAAGAGACCAGCCCGACGCTCCACCGGAATTCAACATGTTTTCAGTACCAAAGCTCAGGTACCTAAAGTTTTCATCTTCATATAGAAATTCGCTTACCTCAGCGCCAAAGTCTTCGTAATGGTATTCTATAGCTTCTTGACCTAACAACACATCTACACTATGGTCTCCAAAACGTTTTTTGTAATTCAACGTATTTGAAAAGGAGAATTGATAGTTGAAACTATTGGAAGTAGACAAAGAATTGGTATTGTTGATAGCCAAAATTTCATCGTAGGTTGGTGAAAAACTTCTGAGATTGTAGTTCTGATAATCCAACCCGAACAAAGTCTTGAAAGTGAAGTCTTTTACATACAGGTTAGCATAAACATTACCTAAAGCCTGTACCCTTTTCTGTTTATTATCCTTATTACGATACAACTGCCCCATAGGGTTATTGCTGTCGTTGATAGGGTTTCCTGCATATTCCCCGTTTATATCCTTTACAGGTACTATAGACGGGAATTGCATAGCGGTAAGGATGATGCTCCCCAACGCACTATTGGTACCCACTGAAACCTGCTCCTTATAATTGGCCGTAAAGTTCTCTCCGATAGTAAGAAACTCCCCAATATTATATGACGAATTAAACCGGGCCGAATACCTTTCAAAACCCGTGTATTTGATAAGGCCCTCTTGGTTAAAATACCCTACGGAAAACATATGCTGTCCTTTGGCATCTCCTTTGGCCAAAGAAAGGTTATAGGATTGAACCGAGGCAGTTTGCATAATTTCATTTACCCAATCCACATCTCCACTAGGAATGGTTTGTTCCGCATTCAAATATTCCGGGATAACCGCTTGGGTAGGGTCATTACCGTAAATATCATTGGAAGGTGTTCCCCCGTCGTTTATAGTTGCTTGCCACAACAAATCGCCATACTGTTGGGCGTTGAGCATTCTAGGCATATTATAACTAGACTGAAGTCCGGCATAGCTATCAAAAGTTACTTCATAACCGCTCTCCGTATCGGAGCCTTTTTTGGTAGTGATAATAACCACCCCGTTAGCGGCCCTTGACCCATAAATAGAAGAAGAAGCCGCATCCTTTAATACTTGAATGCTTTCTATATCGGTTGGGTTGATTCCGTTCAATCCGTTGGAAGCAGGAACCCCGTCTATAATAACCAAAGGATCATTACTGTTAATGGTACTAAAACCCCTAACGCGAATAGACGTTCCACCACCAGGAGAATTATCACTCATAATCTGAACCCCGGGCAATCTACCATCCAGCATTTCCACCACATTGGATTTTGGTTGTGTGTTGATTTCAGCCGGAGAAATGGAAGCAATGGCGCCCGTTATGTTTTTTCTGGATTCCGTTCCATACCCCACAACAATAATCTCTTCTAATTGTGATGCGCTTTCCAACAAAGTGATGTTAACAGTTTGAAGTCCCTCTACATTTACATCTTGGCGCTTGTACCCAATATAGGTAACACTAAGCGTAGTAAGATTAGAAGGGATTTCAATACTGAAATTTCCATCAAAATCCGAGACCGAACCGTATTCCGTTCCTTCCACAAAAATATTGGCTCCCGGTATAGGTACACCGGCTTCGTCAATAACGGTTCCGGATACTTTACGCTTTTCTTGAATGAATTTTACCAGAACACCCTGTTCCGTTATTTTGAAATCTACGTTCGCCTTGCCTTTCAACTGTTCCAGAACGGCGTCCAGGTTTTCTTTGTTTACATCTATGCTAATACGTTGCTTTAGGTATTGGGTATCGGCAGCATAAATAAACCTTGTTCCGGTTTGGCTTTCGATCAGGTCAAAAACCTTCTCTAAAGACACACTCTTAAGGTTTAGGTTAATAGCGGATTGTTTTTGTGACTTTACTATGGGCGTTACGGAAAAAGAAACGCCTTTTCCCATGCCTAAAAGGGGAAGACATAGTAGCAGTGCTAATAGGTTGAATTTTTTCATTTGTTACTTAAGCTTTAAATGTTGGTTCTCGATAATTTTAAGTACTTCTGATTTCTTCTTAGTTACAGTTTTGTCATAAGTGGTTTTAGGTATGGTTAACATTACTTCTCTTAATTACTAGATTGCGAATGATTTTTAGCGCGTAGGCCATGTGGTTTTCTACCGTCTTGATTGAAATTCCTAAGATTTCCGATATCTCTTTGTATTTAAGTCCGTCTAGACGGCTCATTTCAAAAACTTGACGGGATTTTTCGGGAATTTGACACAGGATTTTTTCAATCTTGCGCCCAAAGATTTCTTTTTCCTCTTGGTCTATGATCTGTTGTTCAATACTAGGACTGGAAATATGTCTGTTTTCCTCTCCCGGACCCAGCCGTCGTTCCATGCTTGCCGTTGAAACGGAAGCTAATAATTTGTTCTTTACCACTACATATAAGTAAGGTTTGGGGTTTCTGATTTCCTGAATACGTTTGCCACTGTTCCAAAGCTGAAAAAACACGTCCGATACCGTTTCTTCAACGATATCTAATTCCTTGGTATAGGTAAACCCAAAGCGACAAAGGCTTTCATAGTATCTATGGAAAATAGTCTCCAATGCGGCCTTATCCCTTTCTTCTATCAAACGGAACAATTCCAAATCAGACAACTGCTGCAAGTACATAAGGCTTTTGCGGCTTTTATTTTTCATCGTTTGGGGCTATTGAAAATTTTTTTTCGGCGAGAGGAGTAATCTTTACATCGGCAATAAATTCCAATGTTTGTATGAAATCGGTCAGGCTTTGATTCTCAAAAGCACCATTGATTTCTTTATGACCTATCAGGCTATCATTAAGAACAAATTCAACCCCATAAAATGTATTGATATCGGTTAGGGCTTCCTTGAGCGGCAATTCACTTAAAACAAGAATG
The DNA here is from genome assembly GCF_015330125.1 of Zobellia nedashkovskayae. Classification (NCBI taxonomy): domain Bacteria; kingdom Pseudomonadati; phylum Bacteroidota; class Flavobacteriia; order Flavobacteriales; family Flavobacteriaceae; genus Zobellia; species Zobellia nedashkovskayae. The sequence continues at coordinate 4,330,490 of NZ_JADDXR010000002.1, forward strand.
TTGTCTTTCCATGCCGTTTTTTTACCAACATCAAAACTCCGCTTTACCACCTCCCCTGTTTTATTGTTCCAAATGAGTTCTTCCTTGGGCAGCAATTGAATTTTATCTCCTGAGTCTTCTAAGGTTACCTGTACTTTTCCACTTTCTAAAGAGACGGTATTGGTTTCCCCTTTATCGTTCACATTAAATTTGGTTCCTAATACTTCTATGGTGAATCCGTTTGCATGAACCTTAAAAGGTCTTTCTGCATCCTTGGTTATATCAAAATAGGCCTCCCCTTCTACCCATACTTCCCGGCGGTCATCCGTAAACACCTCCGGAAATTTTAGCTGTGCTCCAGAATTCAGAGTGATTATAGAATGGTCGGGAAGTGTAACCTGTTTTCGCTCTCCGTTGGAAGCAATAATATGATTGGTATATCTAGAAGAATCGCTAACAGATGTAATTGTATATAAAAAAAGGCCCAGCAAGACTAGTGCAGCTGCTCCTAAAAGCAATTTTACCCTTGTATTCAGCCAAGCTACTTTATGTTGCGGCTTTGCTTCTAACTGTGTTCTTAAACGTTTGGCAAACTTATCTTTTCTAAGGAATAAGGCCGATTTAGGGTAGCACTTCCACAACAATTTATAATCCTGATGAATTTCATTGGCTTCATCGTCCAAAATGAGCTTCACCTGAAACATGGATTGCTCCTGTTCGCTTTTCATTTCTCCAGAAAGGCTTCTAGCAGATTCAATATCTTCCTTAGCTATTTTCATGGTCCTCTGTTTACCTCTATGAGGGTGAAAAGGTAGGATTACCCCTAGACGGCAATGTCACCAAAATGCAAAAAGTGGATTAACTTAAGGTTAACGGAGTTTAATTGTAACCATTTAAGACAAACAGGAGTAGTTCTTTTTTTTCTCAATTTGATTAAAGAACATATTATACCCTTTTTTAACCCTAAGGAAATAGTAAACTAACATAAGTTCCCTATTTTTAAATGCTTCTATTGCTTAGTACGTATTGCTTGGCCAATAGTTTCCACAAACCAAACAGAACACGCAATGAAACTTCATCAAATCATAAAAGCCTTAATGTTACTTTTCGCCATTCATCAATATGGTATTTCACAAGAGCAACATGAAAACAACACGCATGGTCATAGCCACTATAGCAACTTTTCTAATACCGTAGACCATAAATTAATTTTCCCTTCAGAGGTGCCTGATAGAATCATCGTAAATCTTACGACCGACCCTTCCCATAGTTTTGCGGTAAACTGGCGAACGGAGCAATCTGTGGATACCGCTTATATTGAGGTTGCTTTAGAATCTCATGGCCCTGAAATACGTATGCCAGGTGTTGCTCGCCGCATTTTGGCAAAAACGGAGTTGTTTGAAAATGAGAACATACGTGATAACGAACCTCTTGTAAAAGCCGCTTACCATTCCGTTTTAGTGGATGGGTTAGAGCCAGGTAAAATCTATGCGTACCGCGTTGGGTTCGGGAAAATGAACGATAGTACTTGGAGTGAATGGTTTCAAATAGAAATGCCGGATGCTGATAAGAACGCTCCTTTTAGCTTCATTTATTTTGGTGATGCGCAAAACGATGTAAAATCCATGTGGTCTAGGGTTATTCGGAAATCATATAAAATGGTTCCCGATGTAGATTTTATGCTTCACGCAGGTGACCTAATTAATCATAGTGAATCTAACGAAGAATGGGGTGAATGGTTCTATGCCGGTAGTTATATTCACGCTACGGTACCTAGTGTAATGACACCTGGTAATCATGAATATAGAGATGAAAAAATTTCGAGTCTTTGGACACCTCAATTTAATTTACCGATAAACGGTCCCGAGTTCGAAAGTACGGAGACGTATTATGCCATTGATTATCAAAACATGAAATTGATTTCCTTTGATGCGAAACATTTTGGGGAGCATCCAAAATTGCAAGAAAAGGCCGTAGAATGGTTAGATTCCGTTCTTGCCGCAAACACAAATAAGTGGACCACCTTATTTATGCACTACCCTATTTATTCTACGGCAAAGGGGCGTGACAATAAAGAGTTACGTTTAGCACTAAAGCCTTTAATAGACAAATATAAAGTGGATTTAGTCTTACAAGGTCATGATCATACCTATGCTCGTGGTAACGATTCCAATAAAGACCATGGCCAAACCGTTATTTCCGATGTAGGAACCATCTATACCGTTTCTGTTAGTGGTCCTAAAATGTACGAATCTCAAGACCAAGATTGGATGACTCGTCGCGGAGAGTTCACACAATTATTCCAGATAATTACGGTATCTGAAAACAGCATCAAATACCAAGCCTATACTCCTTTAGGAGGATTATATGATAGTTTTAAACTGCAAAAAAATGACAAGGGAGAGAAAAAACTCATCAATATAGATGCCGAACTTCCTTTGCGTTTGAAAAAAGATTTCGTGCAAGAATAACCTTATTTAAATAATTTTGGTGCTTTAAAGGCTAATAAAAATTGCTCTACACAGAAATTGATTTGGAGTATTCATAGGTCTTCATCAACTGCATTACACTGTCTTATTTAAAGATAATAATCTCTTCACAGTAACACAGGCAGACCTATATAAAGTATTAGTAATAACAGCTATTTGTGTATTCACAAACCGTTTGTTTTATGTCTATATTTTTCGACATAATTAGAATTAAACACTTTTTAGAACACCACCTGTCTACAAAGAAGTATTTCCCTTCCCCAAAAAATTTTACAGCAAAGCGTGACGACTCTAAGAGACAGTACGTTTCCTTTTTCAATTAGGATTCCCTTTATCGGAGATTGAATTTTGCTGTAATAACCTTTTGGACAACTAATTTTTAGACCAAACCACTTCCTTTTGTAAACCTATCGCGTCCTACGAAATAATATAAACATTTGAAAAGCCTAAATACCCCTTCAGTCAATTGAAGAAGTACCTATCAAGAATATGTTTTCTTTTCAGAATACTATAAAACCATACACGACACAAATATGATAGCATCTGCTTCAAAATTGCCATAATCATATATTATTAGGCTATAAATTTGCAAAGTATCAATATTAAACATTAAAAAATACAGTTATGATAATCAAGCAAATCACATTCATAATCGCTTTAGTATTTGCCTTTATAGGTCAGGCACAATCTGAGATAGCATTTCCGATTGAGGTGGGCATGAAACCTGAGAGTATTACAAAAGGTTTCCACGATAATTATTATGTGACCGTAATGAACGCAAAAGAACCAGGAGATGGCGAATTGGTTGAGATATCCAAAAACGGCGTTAAGGTTTTTGCCAAGGGTTTTGATGAGCCTAAAGGAATTGTTTATTTAAATGGCAATCTGTATTTTTCTGATGTTACCCGAATTTGGAAAGTTGATAAAGAAGGGAACGCTAGCATTTTTGTTGATAAAGCCGATTTTCCTGAAACAGTTCTCTATTTAAACGACGTTTCATTAGATGGCAAAGAAAACGGGATGTATGTAGCCGATATGGGAGCTACCCAATATATGCGTGATGCTAATAATGATTTATGGCCGCTAGATAGCGAAGAAGCCAAGAAAATTCCTGAGTTGGGACGTATCTACCATGTAGATTCGGAAGGGCATATTACCATAAAACAAGATACTTCACCTCTTATGTTAAACCCCAATGGTGTTGGTGTTGACAACGATGGAAACATTATGGTAGGTGCTTTTTTTAAGGGTAACTTCTTAGTTACTAAAAATGGTGAACTTAGTCCGCTTAAAGGTGAATTTAGAGGAGCTGACGCCGTAGAACAAGATAGTAAGGGCAACTATTATGTAAGTAGTTGGGTCTCTGGAAAAGTTTGGAAAATAAATCCTGAAACAGAAGTGTCTACCGTGCTTATAGAAGGACTAGAATCTGCCGCAGATTTTTATCATGAAGAAGATAACAATAGATTATTGGTGCCCGATATGATGGGAGGAAAAATTTATGCGGTACCCCTTAAAAACTAGTTTTTATAGAATCTAGTTCAATTGACTCATCCAAATTGCTTTAAACTAGGTTAGCTAAAGAAATCTGGATGAGTTAGAACACTATTTAATAACTTACTTTAGACTTATTATCCAACTTTTTTTCCATAAGCGGGTACAAATCATAAGTAGGATACATTTCAGAACTAAATGCTTTCCATGCCGTTTTTTCTATAGCTAAATTCACGTCTCTAAGTTTAGAAGCCGGTAATTCCAATACCACCATTTGGCCTATACCCATTACCACAAACCAATTAACGACCGAAACGCCTTCTGGAGGGAAATTTTCATAAAACCCTTGTTTGGTCCTAACCTCCTCTATCTCACTTAAATTCATGGATTGATCGTGTTTCAAGAAAATGGTTAAAAGCATCTTCTCCGTGTCTTCTTTATCTCCACCTTTCTTTACAGGAGATTGGGCATAGGTAAAGTTTGTAATGCATATCATAGCTAACGCGGCAAAAAGTATGTTTTTCATAAGTTGTGTTTGTTTTAATGTTTGTTTTTAAAAGTTCTTCTATTTTACGATTTCTTAAATTGATTCTTTTACCAATTTTGGTATTTTTCCCTAAGCTATACAAAAGTGCATAGTTGATGATTACATATGCTACGCTCAATTCGAAAGTAAAGGTTATCCTAACCGAATTCTATAATAAATTGCGCAATTTATAGCACCAATGTGGCATTCCCTCTTGTTCGTTAGTATTTTGGAGTACACGGAAACTTATACCCCTATTGGCATGGCGATAAGTCCATAGACTCCACAGATTTTAATACCTTATAAGTTAGCTTCAGTTAAACATAATTCTCCATTTGCAACACTAGTGGCAATCATAGCTTCAAGGTTTATAGTCATACAAAAGCAACTCGTTTAAATTTACTACCATAAGATTTTAAAGATGACTTACAATTTTAGTTTGCAACGGTTTACCTATAAAACCATACTACTGTTTCTTTTAATAGGAACAAATTCTGCTTTCTCACAAATGTCCATTCCAAAACAATCGGATAGGTTGCAGCAGTATGTTGGGTTCTGGGTTAGTTCAATTAATTATAAAACGGATAGTGTGGCCAACGTGCCTCTAATAAAAATGAACAACTATCCTAAAATAGATCATACCACAATGTCCGTAGATGTGTTACAACAGGACGGGGAAATCTACAGCCAAACCTTAACAGAGCTTATTGGACACGATGCAAAGACCGATTCAATTTTTGCATTGGGAAAAAGTGCTGAAGGCGATATGTTCTTGGGTAAAGGAGGATTTACAAGCGACACAAACTGGATAATGAAAGACCGAGACTTTGCCGGCAAAGAAACCATGACGGTTACTTTTGATTTTAAGAATCAAACCGATGTTCATTTAATAGGAACCAACCCACAGAACAAAATTCTTTGGCAAACCCGCTATATCAAGAAAAATCCAAAAGATAAAAATATTGGTATCCAACTGGTTTCGGTTCATGAACAAATGCAGAAAAACCCTAAAGAGACCTTGAAGTTCCTTGATAGAATGGGTTATAGTTATATTGAAACCTTTGTTTATAAAGACCGCTCTTTTTATGGACTATCCCCATTAGATTTTAAAAAAATGGTAGAAAACAACAACTTGAAATTTACGGGTTCCATGACTTTTTACGACCTCCCTTCCGATGATAATCAAGCTTGGAAAAAAGCAATGCAATGGTGGGGAGAATGCATAGAAGACCACAAACAAGCAGGTGTTGAATACCTTACCATATCCAACAATCAAATTAAAGAAATTACTACCCTTGCCGAACTGAAAAGGTATGCTGAGTATTATAATGCTATAGGAAAACTTTGTAAAGAAAGAGGGATTAAGTTTGCCTACCACAATCACTCCGATGAATTTAAGACCATAGAGAACCAGGTGGTTTATGACTACTTCTTAGAAAACACCGATCCCGAATATGTTAGTTTCCAAGCCGACTTATACTGGATGCATTTTTCAAAAATCGACCCAATTGACTATTTAAAAAAATACGAAAATAGATTTATAAGCTGGCACGTGAAAGATTACGAAGAACTTGGCCAGAGCGGCAAAATGGATTTTGAGCTATACTTTACATACGCAGAAACCGCAGGCCTCAAATATATTGTGGCAGAAGTAGAAGCCTATAATTATCCTGTATGGTACAGCATCAATTCTGCATGGAACTATTTATACTTTAAAATTTTATAGTTATTCACTCTCAACACTTAAACTTATGAAAACCAAAGTTTTACAATTATCATGTTTTATCATCATAACGTTCAACCATATGGCTTTTGCCCAAGACCAATTTAAGGTATTGTTATTCACTGTACAAGACACTTGGCATTATGAGTGTATTCCTAAGGCGGTAGACGCTTTTCATAAAATGGCTGCTGAACACCAGTTTCAATTTGATTGGACGCAAACTCCCGAAGGCCTTGCCGAAAAATTACCATCTTACGATGTGGTTGTTTTTTTAAATGCTAATGCCGACAATTTAACCGATGAACAGCTCGAAGTCCTAAAAACACACATTCATAATGGAAAAGGGTTTGTGGGAGTCCATTCCACATCCGATAGTGACATTAGAAACCCTTGGTTCGATAATCTTGTAGGCGGAGTTTTTAAAGACCATCCCCAGTTTCAAGCCGCTGTACTAACTAATCATGATGTAAATTTTCCATCCAACCTACACCTACCGGAAAAATGGTTGTGGAGTGAAGAATGGTATAATTTTGATCTCTTAAAATCAGAAAATATTAAAGTCATCCTTTCTGTAGACGAGAACACCTATGATTATAAGAAAGGATATGATGAAATACCGCTTAAAGGTATGGGCGAAAATCATCCTATAGCTTGGTATCAATTATACGAAGGAGGACGTTCATTCTATACAACACTTGGCCATAAACCAGAAGCTTTTCAAAATCAAATTTATTTAGACCATTTATTCGGTGGTATCTATTGGGCTTCTAAAGAATAGGTTCTTCCTAGTAATCTTTAATCGGTATGTAGAAGGTATTACAACTTGTAAACTATATTTTATTTTTTTACCTTACTATGATGTCCCTCATCTCAACAAAAACAAAGCCATGAAAGACAATTGTGAAGGCAGCAAGCTCAAAGACTTAAAAGCCATCGATCTTTTGGACACTCCTACTAAAAAAGAATATGATGAAATATTTAATCTAGCGGCTTTCATATGCGATACCCCCATTTCTCTGGTTTCTATTATTACGGATACCCATACACCCCTATATCAGTCATTTTGTGTCCATGCAATAAAAGTTCCTCAAGAGCTTTTCATTGTGGAAGATGCCAGAAAGGATGTCCGCTTTAAGAATAACACGTTAGTAACGGGTACACCCAATATTGTTTTTTATGCGGGAATGCCCTTAATAAGCAGAACCGGTATTGTACTAGGCACTTTTTGTGTTATTGATACAAAACCCAAAAAGCTGGAAAAAAAACAATTAGACGCGCTGTTATCTTTGGCAAATCAGGTGGTAAATCTGTTTGAGCTTCATAGCAATAGGGTTGTGATCAAAGAAATGGCAAAAAATCATGCTAGTGAATCTGATCGCTTAGAAAATATTATTAAGGCTACGCAAGTGGGCACTTGGGAATGGGACCTTTCTACAGACATGGTCACTATAAATGAGCAGTGGGCCAGTATGTTAGGTTACACAATAGATGAGTTGCAGCCCATAACTTCGAAGAGCATTCACAAGATGGTATTTCCAGAAGATATTCCCTCTGTCAATAAAATGAACGCTGCATGTTTTGAGAAAAGAGCCGACTTCTATGTGGGCGATTTTCGTTTTCTACATAAAAAAGGCCACGCCGTTTGGATTCATGATAGAGGCCAGGTCATTAGTTGGTCTAAGGAAGGCCAACCGCTACTTATGGTAGGAACACATACAGACATCACCAAGCAAAAGGAAAATGAAATAATTAATGATCACAGCGAAAAACGATTTAAAGGACTCGTACAGAATGGATCTGATTTAATTGTTATCATGGATATTGATGCCAATTACCACTACTGCAGTCCTACCTCTTTAAAAGTATTGGGTATTCCCCCAGAAGAATTTATAGGTAAAAACGCATTACAATACATTCATATAGATGATCATGAAATAATTAAGGAGAGCATTTTACGTTTAGAAGCAGAAACACAATTTACGCTTAGACCTTATAGATTTAAACACAGAGATGGTTCATGGCGGTGGCTAGAAACTGTCGTTACAAATCTAATGGATAACCCTGCTATAGGTGGTATTGTGGCCAATTCAAAAGACGTAACTGAACGGGTAATTACAGAAGAAAAGCTAAAAAAGAGTGAAGACTATTACAGGCTTTTATACGATTCACAGACTAACTATGTGGTTAGGACCAATATGGATGGAAACTACACCTACGTAAATAAAAAATTTGTTGAGGAATTTGGTTGGCTTCATCCAGAAGGAGAAATACTTGGTAAAAATTGTTTGACCTCAATTATTGACTATCATCATCAAAAAACACACGATGTAGTTGGCCAATGTATTGAGGAGCCCGGAAAAGTATTTAAAATTGAAATTGACAAACCAAGCAAGAATGGAAAAATTGTTACCACACTTTGGGATTTTGTATGTATTCTAGATAAAGAAGGAGTTCCAACGGAACTACAATGTATAGGCCTTGATATAACCGCCCGTGTTAAATCCCAAAAAGCGCTAGAAGAATCTGAGCAACGCTATTCAGATATATTTCACCTTAGTCCACAGCCTATGTGGGTCTATGACACCAAAACTTTAAAATTTTTGGATGTGAATAAAGCCGCCATGAAACACTATGGCTATTCTTACGATGAGTTTTTGGATATGGATTTGAGAGATATTAGACCAGAATCTGAAATACCCAAACTAGAAGAGCCATCCACTCATATCCAGCAAAAAGGAGAGTCCTATTATCACGGTGAGTATATTCATAAAAAGAAGAACGGAAAAGAGATAATTGTGGAAATCCATACCAATATTCTATCCTATAAAGGGAAACTGGTAAAAGTGGCATTGGCAACAGATATTACGGAGAGCTATAAACATACCCAGGCTATTGAACAGCAGAACAAAAAACTAAGGAAGATTGCTTGGACACAATCGCATAGGGTACGAGCTCCTCTTACCAGCATAATGGGATTAGTAGATTTGCTAAATGCCCATGATCAAACAGCTGATGAAAAAGAGCAAGTCCTAAAATATATAATGAATTCAGCTATGGAATTAGACGCTGTTATCCGTAAAATAGTATCTACAACCCAAAAAAACGATATTTAAAAATTACCGTTCACCAAACCACCAACTGCTTTTTGCGGTTTTAAATTTTAAAGGCTTACCATACTTGTTTTCTAATTTGGAATAGATATAATCCATTCCTTCGGTAACGGAATCTGTAACAAAAAGCAGCTGTAAATCTTTTTTAGAAATGGTTCCAACCTCTTGCATTACATTAATTTGCTTTAGTAATTGAGACCAATAGTCTTTACCAAATAGTACCAAGGGAAAATCAGATATTTTCTTGGTTTGTAAAAGTGTTAGAGTTTCAAAAAGCTCGTCCATAGTGCCAAAACCACCAGGAAATATAGCAAAGGCATACGAATATTTTAATAGCAGCACTTTTCTAATGTAAAAATGATTCATAGTTAGGTGAAAATCAAGGTATGGATTGGGTTGTTGTTCTTTTGGCAATTCTACATTACAGCCAATAGATTTACCAGAAACATCTTTTGCACCTCTATTTGCGGCCTCCATAATGCCAGGGCCGCCACCGGTCATAATAGTAAAACCTTTATTTGCTGCTAATTTTGAAAATTCCCTTGCACTTTTATAGTACAAATTGTCTTCACCAATTCTTGCAGAGCCAAAAAAAGTGATACAGGGGTCCACAAAATGCAATTTTCTAAAGCCTCTTATAAACTCAAAAACAATTGAAACAACACTAATAAATTCTTTTAAGCGGCTTCTTCTGCCACCTAAAAATTTTGCTTCGCGATGATTCAGTTTCATACCTGTGATTGTTTATTAAAAGTATGCCGATATTTTAGTATTCAAACTGACCCAAGTCATTTCAGAATTTGTTTTTTCAACCTTATTTTGTAACAGAATCATCATTTATAATAAAACAACCACCATGTTAGGCGACTTAAGCAGTAGACAAATTGAGAATGTATTGTATAGTTTAATTATTGGCAGAATTGGCTGTCATGCAGACAATAAAACGTATATAGTTCCGGTAACTTATGCATATGATGGCAAGTATATATACGGTCATACAAAGGAAGGGATGAAAATTGATATGATGCGAAAAAATCCAATGGTTTGTTTTGAAGTTGATGATTTGGAAAATATGAGCAATTGGCGAAGTGTAATTGCCTGGGGGAAATTTCAGGAACTTAAAACTTCGGAAGAACGAAAAGAAGGCATGAACCTTTTAATGGACAGAGTACTACCTTTTATAACTGGCGAAACCACCATTAGCCATACTTTAAAGGACTCACACAAAAAAACTATAGAAGCAATGCAAGGTGTTATGTACAGAATTGAATTGACGGAAAAAACAGGACGTTACGAAAAAACGTAGATGCTGGCTTACATCAAAATTCAATTTCTAAGCGAATAGGACAGTGATCAGATCCGTAATAATCGGTAAGAATTGCTGCAGCCTTTATTTTGTCTCTTAAAGCAGTACTTAACAAGAAATAATCAATCCTCCAACCCGTATTTCGTTCTCTAGATTTAAAACGATAACTCCAAAAGCTATATGCTATTTCGTCTGGATGCAGATGTCTAAACGAGTCTACAAAACCCGCATTAATAATATGCGTCATTCCATCTATTTCAATTTGAGTATACCCGGCAGTTTTGTCGTAATTAGATTTATCGTTTTTAAGATCGATAGCTTGGTGGGCAACATTAAAATCACCACACATAATAACAGGTTTATTTTTTTCTAAGTTTTTTACATAGCCTAAAAAATCCTCATCCCATGTTTTTCTGTAATCCAGGCGCTTTAGCCCCTGTCCAGAATTAGGGGTATATACATTTACTAAATAGAAATTTTCAAATTCTGCACAGAGCACTCTTCCTTCATTATCATGCTCTTCAACACCCATATCTTTAGTAATGGAGATTGGCGCTGTTTTAGAAAGTATGGCAGTACCGGAATATCCTTTTTTTTCTGCGGAATTATAGTATATATGGTACTTCTCGGTTAAAGTGGTCAAGGTTTTCTCAACTTCGTTATCCTGAGCTTTTGTTTCTTGTAGACAAAGAATGTCCGGATTTAAAGTCTCAATATTTTCAAAAAAATCCTTTTTTGTAATAGCTCTAATGCCATTCACATTCCAAGAAATAATATTCATTTCCTATATTTTTTTTAGTAATTAATCTCTCAATTTATCTTTAACAATGTAATAATTATCTATGATAGTTTGTCTACGAAAAATCATTAAAAAGCGAACGCCAATCATAAAATAGCGTAAGAATACCTAAATAATGAAATACCTATCCATTGAATTTATGAAGTAAAATTAAGTAAATGAAATCCTGTAGCTAAAAAGAGAAAACACCTTGTAATATAACAATATAATTATTGCTTTATCTATGGTAAGCTTATAATTTTGAGAAATGGTTGGTTTCTAATACCAATGGGCGAAAATACTTTTGAGGCATTATATTGACTATACTATAGTGATGAATATCCCAAAACAAAAATTAGATATGGTCACGCTAAAAAAGGTGAGAATTATGGTGCGAGTACTGTTCATATATGACCTTGACTCCAAAAAAAAAGCAAATTTCATATAATTCCCTACACTAGTAGTGCTCCTACGCATTAGTAATCAATTGCATAGATTATATGCAAGATGAAAGGAAAAATGACACATATTGCTTCAGTTTTTATAAATACGAACCTTATTCAATTATATTTGAAAAAATAAAAGTTGTTCGTCTATAGCTATAAGTAGTATTTTCACGACGATTATAAAATTCATTAATTTAGGAATACCATGGAAAACAATAAGATAGCCGGAAAAAATGTTCTCATCACCGCTGGGGCTCAAGGAATTGGTGAATCAATCACTAAACACTTTATTGATAGTGGAGCCAACGTTGCCATTCATTATTTTTCTAGCGCAGATACCGCAAACCAATTGGTAGAATATGCAACTAGCAAAGGGCAAAAAGCGGTTGCCATAGGAGGTGACTTAACTAAGGAAGCCGATGCAAATACAATGGTTCAAAAAACGGCAGAAGCGTTTGGTGGTCTAGATATATTGATCAACAACGCAGGTTCTCTGGTTGCACGCAGAATGTTGAGCGAAATGGAAGCTGAATTCTGGCACAAGGTAATGGACATTAACCTTACATCTATGATGTTCGTGACAAAAGCCGCAGCTCCTTACCTGGCTAAAAACGACAACAGTAGTATTGTTAATTTGGCGTCACTTGCCGGACGTAAAGGTGGTCACCCAGGGTCATTGGCCTACTCTACAAGTAAAGGCGCTATACTAACGTTTACAAGAGCACTATCTGCAGAATTAGGACCTAAAGGTACTAGAGTGAACGCTGTATCTCCAGGCCTTATCCTTGGCACTTCATTTCACAACACACATACAACAAAAGAATCAGCAGCAGAAACAACTGCCGGTATTCCCATACAACGTGCAGGTAACGCAGCAGACGTAGCCCGTGCGGTTTTATTTCTCGCGTCAGAATACGACGGTTTTATTACTGGTGCAACACTAGATATTAATGGCGGTGTCTACAATATGTAGTTCTTCATTAATTTTATTATGATTGTTCGTTAAGAACCATAAAACACTAGGAGCCAATTAGGACCTAGTGTTTTACTTTTATCCATTTTCTAAAGATAAATTTATGCTAAAAACTCCGGTAATACACCCAACAATCATGGAAGCACTTGCGCGTTCCGGCCATTTTGCACAGGTTGTCATTGCAGACGGTAATTTACCCGTTGGTGCCATGACAGGACCTAATTCCACCACCGTACACCTTAACTTTCGTCCGGGACTATTAGATGCGCTTACCGTGCTTGAGGGAATATTAGAAGTTTGCCCTGTACAAGGTGCTATTGTTATGGAAAAACCTGCAGAAGCAAACGCAGAAATTCACGATGCCTATAAAAAATTATTGGGAGAAGTAACCTGGGACGAGATGGAACGTTGGGCTTTCTATGACAAAATTAGAGACCCTAATACGACCTTAATTATTCAAACCGGAGAACAGCGTCGTTTCGCTAATCTAATTCTAACCGTTGGCGTGGTAAAAATGGCCGAAGAAAGTGGCTTTTAAGCCCGGAGTTCATTTACTTAAATTTGATTAAAGAGTTTTGGCTTTGAGTTAAAATAAAATTTCAGGCTAAGCACAGATTTAAAGTTAACCTTTAATTTCCGCACTACGCTTAGCTCAAGCGTTGACATTAATTATACAAAATAATGGGAAAGACAATGCTCTATTTATTGGTATTCGCTGCATTTGTTGCTTGCAGAAACAATAAACCAAAAATTATTGAAAAAAACGCACCAAAGACAGAAGTAAAATCAATCGAATATGAGACCAATAGAAATATAATCACTTTTAGAATTGCCTATAATCTTATTAAAGAAAATCGTCAATGGGCAACAAGACCAAACCCAGTAAGAGATGATCTGCTAAGTTCTTTTGAACAATTCGAAAATCATGAAGTCCTAGATTTAATAAAACAATATGGTGGAGATAATGCTATTTCATTATACCTTCTACATAAGAAGGAGTTTCCTGAATTTGGGGACAAGTACACAATATCCAAAAAAAATAAAGAATACGAACTAAATGATTCAACACAAACTGGACTAGATCCAAAATGGAACTTATTATACAAATCTCTCCACGACTTTTATCTTAAGGCCAATGTTGATGCATTTATAGAAGAACACCTTTACTATTATGAAGGAGCCATTCAGGAAATATCTACAATTGCAAGGGATTTTGATTTAGTTGGAAAAATGGAAGAATACACAAACCAAATAAATGACCGTTATGTTATATCACCTGAGCCTCTTTTTATAACGGGAGGTTGGCGAGGTATTGGACCGAGTATAAAAACAGATGAAATTTCAATCGCCTATCAATTTATCAGCCCTTCAGATAGAATTGATTTAACTAATTTTTCTAGAGACTCAGTAAAACAATTTGGTTATAACGACAAAGATTTCATAAGAAATTTGTGTGTACATGAATTTGGTCATTCTTTCGTAAATGCTTCATTCTACAATCAAGAAATATCTGAATTTATTCAAAATCATGAATTCTTAATAACCGAAGAGATAAAAGAAACTATGCAACGAGAAGGCATTGGCAATTTAACAGGTTATTTGGTAGAACATGTAGTAAGGTTATTAGAAATTCGAATTGCATCAATTTATTTCGGCAATGAAAATGCACAAAAAATAAGGGACGAAAACAAGGGTTTTATTTATCTCGAAAAAATGGAAAATGAATTAATTGAGCGATTTGAAAAAAATAGAGATAAATATCCAACTTATGCTGATTTTATCCCTGAATTAATAAAGGTCGTAGAAAAATAACTAATGCAACAATGGCCATCTTGCTTTTGCCGACTTTACTACCTACTTTAGATAACTACATACCATTGGGCATATTATCCACCAGTCGCAGCAATCTTCCACTCGGGAGGCTGCGCCTACCGGAAGGTATATTAGGATTGTTACCCATAAGCTGAAACAACCATTGAAAATTCTACTTCACATAATAATAATTATTTTTTTGACTGTTGTCACTCAAATTGGTGGAATAATATATTTGATTGCAATTTTGTTAGTTAAGAGAAATGCAGAAAAAAAAAGGTTGAAACGGATTGGAGTTTTTGTAGTTCTCTATTTGCTCGCAACATTTTTAATCGTTCCAAATGTCGCACCAATTTTCGGACGTGAAAAAATAAAGGAAACGGAATTTTTAAAAGCTCATTCTTTCTTTTATAAACTTGCGAATAGAAATTATGTAAGATCTGAATTGAACAAATCAATCGGACAAATAGCAACCGAATTTGAGAGATTAAACGCAGGAATAAAAATGGTTTATCTTGATGCAAATTTTCCATTTATAAATAAATTTCCTCTTTTGCCTCATTTAAGTCATAATGACGGAAAGAAAATTGACGTTTCTCTGATTTACGAAAATGACAACGGACAATTGACTAATAAAAAACCGTCACTTAGTGGATATGGTGTTTATGAATTGCCGGCCAAAAAAGAATATGACCAAAACGCTGTTTGTAAGAAAAATGGAAATTGGCAATATGATTTTCCAAAATATCTGACTTTAGGCACTATAAACAAGGACATTGAATTTTCCAAAAAAGGAACTCGACAATTAGCAGAATTAATTTTAGAACAAAAAAGTATTGGTAAATTGTTCATCGAGCCACATTTAAAAACTCGATTGAATTTGAACAACGGAAAAGTACGATTTCACGGATGTCAAGCAGTTAGACACGATGACCATATACATTTCCAACTGAAATAATAAAGAAAAAGCCTATGGGTAATATCATATATAATTAATAAAACCTTTGAAAGAAATGACCTAAAGGCCGTATTACTCCGCTGCAAAAAACACGTACTGCATGAACAGCCGTTTTTTCATTACTCCCGTAACACTCATTACGCTAGTTTCCAGTTGAGGATACTACGTTACTGACTTCCAAACGCAATCTAAAGTTTATACCTATTCGTTATTTTGAATACAATGTTCTACAATTCTAAAATCGATTTAATTAAATCGTTATTTAAAATGTCATTAATGATTTTTGATGATTGTATTGGTGTTTGTGCAGGATGACTTTGGAATACTTTTTTGTTCAGTTCATCTACCGTATTGGTAAATGTAACAGCTTTCTTTTTTGAAATTTCACTAATTCTAGAGGTATGCCTAGTATTGAATTTTAAATTATTAGGGTCCACTTTTCCTTCACTTATATAACCTCTTGTTTTCTTGGAACATCTACAAGGATTACTAGAATTAACTAATCCACATCTTTTGTTCATCCAATTATAAAGTTCTTTACGAGTTCTAGTAAGTTTAACTCTAAAATTACCAGGGGTAATTCCTAAAATCTCTCCTCCAAGCGTATGCCCTATTTCAAACATTTCGCCTAAAATATAAATCATTCTTTGCTCTTTTGATAAACAAAGTAACATACCTGTGGTACAATTAATTCTAATTTCTTCAATAGTATCCTTAAGCTCTTTTTCTTCCTGCTCGTTTAAATCGGAACTAGGAACATTGTCTATTGTATTAAAATAGTTGTCAAAGCTTACAAACCTCAATTTTGAGCTTTGTTTTTTACTATTAATAAAATGATTAACCGTAATTCTATACAACCAAGTCGTGAATTTACTTTCGCCTTTAAATTTTGATAAAGCTGTAATTATTTTTATAAAAACTTCTTGCGTTAAATCTTCTGCATCCTGAACATTACCTACCATTTTAAGGGCTAGGTTATAAACAAAAAGTTGATGACGAATAATGAGAGTCTGAAGTGCTTTCTTATCTCCATCTATTGATAGTGCAACTAATTTAGTATCATCAAAATCTGTATAATTATCTGAAAGGAAATCTGTCATCTCATTAAATTTTTTAAAAGCCTCATTTTAAATGTTTCAAAATGAGGCTAATGAATAGCATTATATAGAATTAATTCCTCCATGTACAGGAATTTCTTCACCAATTATATATGAAGAATCGTCCGAGGCCAAAAACAATACTGCTTTTGCTACTTCTTCTGGATTTCCAAAACGTTTTAAAGCTGTTTGTGCCGTAATAGCTTCTGCCGCACCGGCAAGTATATCATCTGGCAGACCTATTTTACCCCAAAACGGAGTTCCTATTGGACCAGGACTAACTGCATTTACACGTATTCCTTTGTCTGCAAGTTCTGCAGAAGCAACACGAACTAATGATCTTAAAGCTGCTTTACTGGCACTTAATAAACTACTCCCACCAAAACCAACTTCGTTTAAATAAGACGTAGTTATAATTACGGAAGCATTATCATTTAAATTTTTAATTCCTTTTTGCAATGTAAAAAATGATCCTTTAAAGTTGACATTCATCATATCATCAAAAAATGCTTCATCTGTATCTGCTACAGGTGCTAATTTTCCTTTTCCTACATTAATGAATAATGTATCAACACCTCCAAATTTAGAGTTGGTTTCTGAAAATAACCTCTCTAAATCAGCATGATTTGTCACATCTCCTTTTACAGCATGACTATTAGGTCCTAATTGTTTCACTGCAGCATCTAAAGCATCCTGACCTCTACTAAAAACAACTACTTTTGCTCCATTATTGATAAATTCTTGCGCTGTTGCTAAACCAATACCGCTAGCTCCTCCAGTAATAACGGCTACTTTTCCTTCTAATTTTCCCATTTCTGTATTTTTTTTAAATAAGTTGAACATAATTTCATTGTTATATCTAATACTTGGACAATGAAAAAGAAGAGGTGTTACAAAACTAGATGAAAACAGAAACGCATTACACCGCGAATGTTTATTAGTTAACTGATTATATATTAGTTACAGAAACTAATGGGTATATCCTTTTGAATTTTATTTACAGAGTTTGTTCATTAATCATAAACAAACCGCTCAGGATATGTTGGAACTTTAATCATGTCTATTTTGATATTACCAACTTAACTACCTACTTTAGATAACTACATACCACTGGGCATATTATCCTCCAGTCGCAGCAATCTTCCACTCGGGAGGCTGCGCCTACCGGAAGATATACCCGGACCGTTGTGCTTAATTTTGAATCATCCTAGAATTGAATAAAAAGTGAACGAATTTTTAAAAAGCACTTGGTCAATAATTAAAGAATATTATTGGATTGCATTTGTTCCTGTTGTGATTTTTGCCTTTTTCTCATCTCAAGCAGAGAAAGAAGATATAGACAAAAATAGATCTATTGCTTATGGGCTTGTTACACGTTCGGTTCCACTTGCAAAGAAATTTAGCAAGAGAAGTTATCATTACACATTCAATGTTGATGGAAAAGAATATTCAGGTAGTTCAACTGGTTGGATAAGTGATAATATTGATGATGGGAATTACTATCCTGTAGAGTTTTCGATCAAAAATCCGGAACATAACCGAATGGATTTTGAAATTGAATATTCTTATGTGGTCGCAATAAATGATTCGGGAAAAATGGACACGACTTATATTCCGAAAAGTGAAATGAAAATTAAAATATCGGAAGAGGATAGCGAAAGAATTGAGAAGCTAAGACGGAATACAGAAACGAAAAACTGAACGCAAAAAAACTAAGCACAACAAAACCTATACGTAATGCGGACTTTTGGGTATAAACGGAATGATTTGCATATTTTTAGAGTGTCGCTAAATCTAATGGATTTAGCTTTTGAATAAGAAAAAATAAAACTAAACAATAAGCTTTAGCTTCGTACGTAGACGGAAACGAAAAGTTTCCTTACCTCCGCACTACGCATAGCTCAGGCGTTGTGGTGCATTTAAAATGAACATATTTACAAGAAATAAAGAGTTGAACTTTTCAGAAGAAAATATTGAGTCACTAACCAAAAGTGTGACTGAATTAAAAATAGTTCTAAATGAAGTTGGAACAAGTCTTGGACAACAGGAATTGACAAATGTTTTGGCATCAGCAATGAAAAAAGATTCTAAACTCTTCAAAAAATATGTTTTGACTAATGAACTTTTTGGTGGAGCTGGAGCATTATGGGAATTGTATTGCGGAAACGACAAACTGCAATCTGAATTCCAAAATAAATTCAATGGATTTTGCAAAGATTTAATAAGAATTGGAATCGAAAATCGCAGAATTAAGCAAGTAATGAACTGAAAGAAAAGAGCATAGTATAAATGGACAAAATAAAACTTGAAACGGAATCATATTTAATCAGCGGAAAAGAAAATCAACGTTTCTTCCCTTTCTTGGAATTGGAATTCAATGAAGATGTTATTTATGAAAATGATATTCCAAAATACTATTTATGCTTTTCAGACGACTTAAAATCTGCATACGGAATAGGAAATTGGATTATGGAAGATTTGAAAAAAAATGGACATGATTTAAGGGCTTTGGTTATCGAATTAGGCAATAGCTTAAATTTAAAATGGGACATTTTTTCTTCCAATGTTGGAAAGTTTGTGGAGGACAGCTGGTATTTGGAAACTGTTGAACTGACTTTATTTAGTGATAAACTAATTGAAGAATTAAAAACGACACCACAACAAAACCTATAAACAATACGGGCTTCGGGCTTAACCGAAAGGTCTGTGTATATTTATAATGTCGCTAAATCTTTGGGATTTAGCTTTGGACAAGAAAAAATAAAACTAAACCAAAAGCTTTAGCTTCGTGCGCAGACGGAAACGAAAAGTTTCCTTGCCTCCGCACTACGCTTAGCCTTGACCGTTAGCAACAAGCTTAAAAAAGTGAGTGACCACCATACATCAATTGTTTCAGAAAAAACCAATCCAGCAGATTCTAAAGAACTGGCTGAAAAAGTGATAAACTTTTTAACTGAGAAGAAAATTATTAAAAAGGAGCTTTCCGATTGTGTTCTTGGTTCTAATGGACATAAACCAGCCGAAAATTTCGCATCAATCCTTGAAAAACAAAATGAGGGATTTCTGGACTTAAGAACAAACGGAGTTGAAGTAATAATCGAAAGAAAGGTTTTTGAAAATGGCGTAAATGGACTTGAGAAAGTTAACTGCCCTAAATGCGGACAAAATCAAATTGAAGAAGATTGGGGAACTGCATTGGCGAATTGGTATGAGAAATTTGATTCAGATTTAATTAAATGTTCTAATTGCTTATCTGAAAGTTCAATAACCGAATTCAATTTCGAACCAAATTGGGCATTTGGGGATTTCGGGCTAATCTTTTGGAATTGGGGTATTTTCAAAAGTGAGTTTTTTACCGAATTAGAAAAGCTAATCGGAACGGAATTGAAAATAGTTTACGGCAAAGTATAACGCAAAAGCCAGTTGCTAACAATGCCTAAACGTAATGCGGACTTTAGGTCTAAAACGAAAGGTCTGTGTATATTTATAATGTCGCTAAATCTTATGGATTTAACTTTGGACAAGAAAAAATAAAACTAAACAATAAGCTTAGCCTCACCGTTGATAGTAATGAAAAAAAGAAAATGACGGATACTCACTCAAAAAGATGGAATGATAGATATCAAGAAAAGGAATTTGCCTATGGAACCAAGCCTAATGAATTCTTCAAGGAACATATCCTGAAACTTAAAACCGGAAAAATACTTTTAGGAGCGGAAGGTGAAGGTAGAAATGCTGTTTATGCTGCCAAAATTGGTTGGAATGTCTCTGCCTTTGATATAAGTATTGAAGGAAAAAACAAGGCCTTGAAACTTGCCGAAGAAAATAAGGTCTCAATTGACTACCAAGTTGGGCTATTACCTAACTTGAATTATGGAGATGAAGAATTTGATGCTATAGCTCTTATTTACGCACATTTTCCACCAAATATTAGGACGGCATATCATAAGATACTGGACAAAAAATTAAAAAAAGGCGGAATTATAATATTGGAGGCATTTGGTAAAAACAATCTTGAATATCAGAAGAAGAACCCCAAAATTGGTGGACCAAAAGACTTGGATTCATTATTTTCAACGGACGAATTAAAATCGGACTTTGGAAATTACGAGGTCTTGGAGTCAGTAGAAATGGAAATTGAATTAAACGAAGGACTTTATCACAATGGAAAAGGCTCTGTAACAAGGTTTGTAGGATTAAAAAAATAATACCTTTTTTAATACAATTTGGCAAAAACCTATAAAGAACAAGCTCTTGCCAACACTGGCAGGATTTTAGTTTTCTAATTCTAACAAAGCCACAGACTGCAAAGCATCTTTAATGACGCTGCTCCAGATAGCATATCCTTCTTTATTTAAATGTAACCCATCTGATAGATATAATTCTGGTATAGGTCTGTTATCAGTGCTAATCATATGGTTAAACACGTTTATATATTGCGCATTTAAATCGGAAATCGTGTATTTAGAAAGCAACAAATTGGTTTCTATTATTAGCGGAATCATCTGCTCTCGTTCAACACTTGGTTTTAAACTTATAAAGGCCAATGCTACGTCTGGATATTTTGCTCTAACCATGCCCACTAATTCGTGACAATCTGCCATTACCTCTTGCGGAGTCCTTCCTTGATTTAAATCATTCTCTCCGGCATAAAGCACTATTTTAGACGGGTTGACCTCTACAAATATTTCATCGAAATAATGAATACACCAAGCAAATGTAGAGCCTCCAAAACCAAGATTTATCGTATTAAAAGGAAGTAAATCTCTCTGCATATGTACCCATAAACGTACAGAAGAACTTCCGTAAATTGCTATGAGATTGTCTTGGGTCTTCAATTTTTTCACTCTTCTTTTTAATCTTTTAATTTCATTGGACCACATTGCAGGTGGTTCTTCGTTATTTACCGTCCCACCCGGAGATATAAATAATTCTTCTGCCCTATTTCTAGCCTTTTGAACATCAATTTTATATTGCGCTTGATACTTTTCTACAAAAGCATAAATATCTTCGTTACTTTTTGACGCTATCTTTTCACTTAACAGGAACGGCTCCCCTATTTTACAATAAAACAAAGACCTTCCTATTCTATCATCAAAATTTACCATTACTATAGGTACTATTAGCGGTTCCTTTTCCTGACCGGCAGCCAATTTAAAGGCTCCCATTCTAAAAGGACCAGGAGATTCTTCCGTTCTATAAGAAGTTCCTTCGGGACTAATAATTAAATTATAGTTATTGCTTAAATGTTTTGAGGCTTCTTCATAAAATATGTTTCGGGCCTGTTCCACATTTTCAGATGACGTAAGCTCAGAATCTTTGGTATACACATTAATGTGTCCCAAATTATCATAATAATTTTGGTGACCATATTCTTGTCCTCTACCAATGCGCACGGTTCTAATACCAGGCTCCCCATATTTTTCATGTAAAACCTTCGCACTTATAAAATGGGAATCTAATGTAATTTGAAAGCTATTATTTAACGTGTAATGCGTATCGTTAACCAAATGGTTATAAGTAAAAATATGACCCGTAGTCTCGGGTAAATTTTCCCATCCCTCAATCACATAAGGAACCTCTTCAAAAACCTCCTTGGTTAATGTAGCGCAAACTTTGCGATTATAATCAAGGTCCGTAGCATCTCTTTCCGCAACGTTTGAATAGATTTTCTCCAATCCACTTATAAAATTGCACTCTTTTTTATCTTCCGTCAACAACTCCAAACTTAAAGATGCAATATGCCTTTCTAGAGCACTACCATTATCCAACAATGAAGTTAGGGCATCATAAGCCAGTTTTTTAGTATTGTTGCTTTTTAAAAGATGTGGCACTTGGTGTAAAGGAGATGAAACAGATAAGCGCGATTTATTGTTCTTAATCAGCTGAAATACCGCCTGAAGATTATGTTTACCAAGTAAGCCCACATATCTTATGAATGCAGCGTTAAGTTGATTTCCCATAAACCATATTAAACGCTGAAAAAAATGACCTTCGAAAACATCATCTTTTTGAAACAAACCCATTAAATCATGATCATGAATAAAATAAGCAGAGGTTCTGGTACGCGTAATTGCAGAACAGCTATCCTTCTGTTTTAACAAACAAGACCAACCAAACACAAATCCCGAATTCTTGATGGAACGTTGTTTAATTTCAATTGAATTCTCAATCCGCTTAATAGTGACCTCTCCATCAATTAAAATAAATAACCCATTACTAGAACCGTCCTGAACATATAAAACTTCATCTGCTTCATATTCTCTACGCTCTGCAAATGTTGCCATGGCAGACAATTGTTTCTCCTCAAAATAATCTAAAAATGGAGAACGTCTCATAAGAGAGATAATTTCTTCCTTTTCCGCTACTGTTGAAACATGAAATTTACGATCTTCCACAAAAGGCTGAAACCGAACCGGATTTAATAATTCCGATTGCTTTAATAGTGCTGTGTGCAAAAGGTGATATAGCTTTGCCCCAATATTTTTAAGAAGTATATTTTGATGCCCTTCTTGCAAATACGTTTCAATTTGTTCAAAAGGAATTTCAAAGAACACCGCTTTTTGAGAAGCTATTAACACCTTGTAGATATAGCGTTTTGGTGTAGTGAACCCATTAAGACCTAAAGTAGAAAACGGCTCGGAGTTTTGGCAGACTAATACATCTTTATCAGGATTATCAGTTGGAATATAGTATGCTATACTACCTTCTAAAAGCCACCTAAACGTTCTTACTTTCTTATGAATAAAGCATATGGTATGACCCTTTTCATAATTTTTGATTTTTCCGTTAGGGAATTTTTCTTGCAGTTGTGAAATACTGATTTCTTCTTTCAAAAAACGATGGTTTTAAGTCTGTTCTACGTACTAACATATTAAAGTCTGACTAAGAAAAGAAGTATTCCTTTTATTAAAATAGAAATATCATTTACCGCCGTTTATATTGTAAAAATCCATAATATATGATAACGATTTTCCCGAATCACTTAATACCGAAAAGTTTACAGAACTACTTTGACCCCGTAGTATTGAGCGCATTTTTCACAACAACAATACATCCTAACGAGACTTATTTCTTCAGGCTTTATTTGTTCTCTGCCAATGTATTTTGTTCCATGATTTGTAAATCAGCGGCAATTCTATTTAGTAATACACCAAAATCATCTTGGTTGATGAGGCTACTTTCACGATTTGGAAAAATCTCTTCCATAGGAAACCTGTGATTCAGATCAATGGTAAACTGATAAAAACTGGTAAGCAGCTCTCCCTTAGTACTTAAAAGAGGTACATCTAAAGTAATTGGATTGCTAATAGTATTTGTTTGATTAGGAACTATCCATGGACGACTTGAATTAAGAACATCCGGATCACGCTTTAGCGTTACACTTTTACGGGGTATGCGCTTTTTATTCGTGTACCATTTGTGAATGACCGCATCATAAGCATCGTAGGTTTCTTGAGTGGTTTTTACCACATCTAAGCTATCTAATGTAGAATTGATAATTTCTGTTGCAGCAGTGTTAAAAGGGAGCTTAGAATGCAAGGCTTGCATCCCTACATGAATCCCTAGTAAGTTGGAATACACATCCTCTACCGAGAAACTAGAGAATTTCTCTGGCATTAAAGGAATAGTGGATGCACCAAACCACGTAGAAATCTCATGCCATAGAGAAAAGTCATATGTTATTTTTCCTGCTAATAGAATGCAGTCGCTACTAGTAAGCTGTGCTGGTATATTCAAATATAAAGTCTTGCGCCCTGCTTCGTTACGCAAAGGTAAAATCACTTCTCCCTTACCTCTACTATCTAAAATAACGGTATACAGATAGCGCGTCCAATCAATTTGATCTCGTAAGTGTCCAATATCTATAAAGCCTCCTTTATGGGAATAAATGGTTCCAATGCCTTCACTCTTATTACCCATATAGTGATGCTCATCTAAATCGTCTACACTAATCACCTGATCGATATTTACAAATGGCACGCCCCATAATTTTAGGTCATATCCAAAAGCACAACAGGCTCTAATAATACGCGGTGGGATTTTATCTAGATCAACATCATCAGGAATACCTTGGGCATAAGTAGTTGCTGGATTGACAACAAAAGCCAATAGCAATAGTAGTTTTATGCTATATAGTGTTGCTTTGTACAGGTTAAATTTCATGGTGCTGTTGCTAAATATCATAGATTATTACGCTTCAGCATGTCCGGATAGAGTTCATCTTCAACCCACATAAAATTAGGAAATATGCGAATTATTTTTTCATAGCAAAGTTTGGCCAGCTGTATTTGATCGGTAGCTTCGTAAGCTTGCCCTAAAGCTGTCATGGTGTTTATGTACATCCAATTATTAACTACCAATCCTTGTTTTTCAAAACTTTTAACTGCCTTTACATAATATGCTATTGCTTCAGTTTTATCTCCTCCAAAAACCGCTGGACGATAATACATTGAGTTTCCCTTCTCTATATTACCTTGAATATTCTCCGGGTCTAATTCTATAGATTCGTTAATATATCGCATGCTTTTGGGACCTAAGTAAACAGCCTTAAACTTTGAGATACCAATGGTAAAGGCAATGTAAGCTCCTTTGTAGGCCAGAAGGGTTGCATTTTTTGGTGATTGATCTAATAACTTATCAATAATTTGTTCAGATTTCTCAATGTAATCTTCCGCAGTATCATATTTTTCGGCACCAATTAACCATGCCGTATAACCGTAATAATAACTAACAAGCTCTAATTGCTCTTCTATACTATTCTCATTTACATTTTTTTCGCAAGTCTGCATGAGTTCATACCACTTATGCATTTTACCTCTAGAATATGCCTTGTAAATTGAATCGCGGTAGGTGGTGCTCTGAGAAAAACCAGATTGCATTGTAAGCAACAAAGTGAAAATCACAATAACTAATCTTGTAATATATTGCGGCCTTTCCATATTAATCGCTTCTGTTGGTTGTTAATGAGTCCTTTAATTATTATTACAAGAAATATTAGGTGCTGTGGAATTGCCAACAGTAAATTTTGAACCACTGATTGTTGGCTTGCCAAACTTACAAAAAAACGAATTGACACTATGCCAGCAATATAAGCGGTAAACCACCATACACCCATATTAAAATAAAGGACAAATGGAGCAATTGTGGTTATAATTCCAAAAGAAATAGTAATCAACATACTATTTCCAAAAAATTGAAAAATGTTTTTTGTAAATCCCTCAACAGCAGTATCTAACCCGTCATACATACGGCAAGAAATATCAGTATCGCCTAAGAGCGTATCGCAGGCTAAACCTTTCTGTTTAAATAATTTTATAATAGCAATGTCTTCTACCCTATGGGCCTTACATTTCTCATGCGGCCACATGTCTTTATACGTAACTGCTTTAAACATCATGAATTGCCCATTGGCCGCTGAAAAGGCTTTATTTTTTGAATTTCTAATTAGAAAAAGTGGAAGTAAACTTAACAAAATCCAATTCATTAGCGGTACGGAAACTTTTTCTCCAAAAGACTTCATTATTTGCTTTGGGAATATGGATAACAAGTGAAGTTCATATTTCTGAAAATGGCTGATGCTACGTTTAATCAAGTCTTTTTTCACGCTTACGTCCGCATCCAAAAAGAGTAATACATCTCCCGTAGCCGCTTTTGACAGTTGGTGACAGGCATGATTCTTCCCTAACCAACCATTGGGAAGCACTCCCCCATTTATAAGTTTAATATTGGGGTTTATTACCTTCCTCTCTTTTATAATGTCTTCCGTCTTATCGGTTGAGTTATCGTTGTACACGATGATTTCAAGAGCGCTGTATTCCAACCTAGATAATTGCTCTAGTAAGGTTCCTATATTTTCTTCCTCATCGCGAGCGGGTATTAAAATTGAAATGAAGGGGGCTGCCGCTAATGGAGTTGCTTTTGGCAAATAGGCAAACGAAAGGTAATTAACAAGTGCTACAAGCAACCTGATAATGAGCAAGCCCATAAGAAAATAACAGCAATAAATCATTTAGGCTCCTAGTTTTGTAAAACATGCTTTAGCAAAACGATTGAATTCTCTTTCTATAGCATCGGCAGTAGTATCTGCATTTATAGTCTGTGTTTCATAATACACACATAAATCTGGTCTAAGATTGGTTCCATAATTAATCAGGTTGATATTAAAAACCAACTGATAATCGTTCTTTACGTTTTCCAAAACATGTGAAAGCAAGCCTTTTTCAAAAGTAAACTCTCGTATGTATATGCTCTTAATTTTTCCTTGTGGGAAAAATAGAAATAGATTCTCTTTATCCTGTAACAATTCAACGGCATAATCTAGACTCTTTAAACTAGAACGCCTGCCTTTGCTTATGGAACTAGCCCCTATTTTAGTTAAAAGCATATTTTTACTCAACTCCTTCTCAAGCATCATAAAATAAAACCTTCGCTTAAAAACTTTGAAATTTAATAAGATTTGGATAAAGCCATCGTAAAACGAAAAATGGTTACTTATCATTAGAATAGGAAGCCCTTTTTCTTCATACTGACCGTTATACTTAACACTCCCAAAAAAAAAGCCAATTAATACTTTCGAATAATATTTAGATATTCTAACCCATAACTTACTATGATTGGCTCGTATCATTTTTAAAATATGTTGAACTCATTTACAATAACTAAAATTATAAAAAAGCCGAATTGGATAAAAAACAACCAGCGAGCTGGTCTGTTATGCGTATTTATTTTAAAATATTGAATAGCCCAATTAAAGAATAAAGCCAACAGAAACCAAACCACATAGTTGTTTATAGGCGGGTCGTTTTTTAAAAATTGCCACATGTCCATTAAGGGCGCTACTTTTTCAAGTAAGATGTCATAAAGTATCATTAATGATGCTGCCCCTATGATAATTGGAATGTTTTTGGATGTGTATTTAGAGAGAATACCGTTTGAAGCATATACCAAGAAAACCCAATTAAGGCCAATTACAATTGGCACATCTGCTATTTTAATACCAAGCCCTCTACCGTAAGCATACACACCAAATAATTTACCCGTTGCTACGCCAATCATTTCTGTTATGATACTTAACACAAAAATACTTGCCAAAACTGCAATGGTTTTTATATTCCATTCTTTATGATGGGATAAGATGGCCCCGGTAACTAAAACCAAGGTATACGGGGTAATGAGTATAAAAAAATCGTGCGTGAGAGGCATAAAATATAAAACCAAACCAACACAGTAAAAAACTATAAAAGTTTTTGGAAGACCCTCGTTAACTAAGTATTTCACTATCCTATTCATCTATGATGCAGGTATTTCATTAGCAACAATTTTAGCACTGGCTAAACAAAGGGGTATTCCACCACCAGGATGAACGCTTCCTCCAACAAAATACAAGTTTTTTACGCTTTTAAGAAAATTTGGATGTCTTAAAAATGCAGCGAACATGGAATTAGAAGAATTTCCGTATAGTGCTCCTCCTTTACTGAGCGTATCCTGCTCAATAGTAATCGGCGATGCAATCTTCTCACATGCTATATAGTCTTCAATATTTGTTTTAAGGGATTTATTGATTTTATTAATGATATTATGTTTGGTAACACGTATCAGTTCATCCCAATTCTCTTTGCTGTTAGAAGGGGCGTTCACCATTACAAACCAATTTTCGCAATTTTTAGGAGCATCACTTTTTACCATTTTTGAACTCACAAAAATATAAACGGTTGGATCGTTATAGATAGTTTTTTTTTGAAACAAATTAGTAAACTCTTCTTTATAATCACCGCTAAAAAGAATGTTGTGCAAATCTAACTCCGGAAACTCCTTGTTCACTCCCCAATAGAATACCAAGGCAGATGATGAAGGTTCTAAACGCTCTATTTGTTTTTTTTCTGGGTGGTCCATCAGATTATTAACAACATAGTTAATATCTGAGTCAGATACTATCTTATCAAACTTAAATATCTCATTCCCAATACTTATCCCAACAGCCTTTTTGTTTTTTATATCAATGGACGTAACCAATGAATTAAAGTTAAAACGAACTCCTTTTTTTAGGGCGAGCTCATAAATGTTCTTTACAATGGAATACATGCCTTGTTCTGGAAAATAAGCTCCCAGGTTATTTTCTAAATGCGCTATTACATTTAATGTAGCAGGTGCCTTATACGGATTAGAGCCATTGTAAGTGGCGTACCTATCAAACAATTGAATAAGCAATGGACTTTTAAAACTGCTTTTATTATCTCCGTGCATGGTTTTATAAAAGCGAATCTTATGAACTTGAAGCAGTGATTTTAAAACCGAAAACTTCAACAAGTTCTTAACTTTATGCAAGGAGTTAAAAAGGAAAATATCTGCGGTTATTTTATAAATCAACGACGCACTTTTAAAATATCTAGTAATATTAGAAGGGTCTTCTCCTAGTTTTTCTACACATTCATCCGTGAATTTTCGCTGATCAGACCAAGCAATAAGATTTTCACCACTGTTGTAAAAATACTTGCATAGCACATCCAGTTTTTTGTAGGCAAAAGTTGCTGGAACAGTTTCACCAGCTGCACTATAAAGCTCTTCTACTAATTCTGGCAATGTAAACAAGGATGGTCCGGTATCAAAACGATACCCTTCCATATGAATCTCACTTATTTTCCCGCCAGGAGAATCGTTTTTTTCAAATACAGTTACGTCATGTCCCTTAGATGCTAATCTGCACGCAGTAGCCAAGCCACCAATTCCGGAACCAATCACTGCAATTTTCATGCGCTTTTAGTTTTTTTAAATCGCACCTCAAACATATGAGTTAACGCCAACGGTAATAAGAGCAATGAAAAATTATAAAACATATCTTCTATAGGAACTGAAAGAATACGAATTCCCAAAATAGCCTGAGGGTTATAATCAAAAACAGCTTGTTCTATTCCTGTACCCGTTAAGATTCCGTTTATAATAAAAAACGGAATGAGTAAAATAGGATATATAGCTAAATAGTATTGCACCACTTCTCTGGCAAAATAATAACTCAGTAAAAGTATCACTGGCAATACAAGGAAAACAACAAAAGTATAGGTGTAATCTCTACATAAAAATGACATGAGAACTGATACTATTACCAATAGAAAAGTTACAACTTTTGTCCACCGTTCATTCAACTTGAATTTTGGAAAATGAAATTGAATTGCATAAAACGAGAACGCACAAGCATATGGAATAACCATAAAAAACAGATATTCCTCTAAAGGGAGCTTATTTATATAAATGCCCGAATTATAGATAGGGTTAAAAAACCAATATCCGTTATGGGTAAAGATAATATCCCAAATCACGAAAACAAACATCGTTATTGCTATTGCGGGAAGCAGATATTTCCAACGTTTATAAAGCCTAAGGTTCTTCTCAAAACTAAAAGCTAGAGGTCCCGAAAGTGAAAAAAGGAGAATGATCAAATAGAGTGACATAGTTTAAATTTTTCCTTTGTTCTATGCCAGTGAAAGGGTATTGGTGATGTAAATAATACTTTGCCCAGATCTTAATCCTATTAGGTATTGGAATTTGCTCATTAAGTAATTTCTCTAAAAGAGTGCTATTTATCTTAGTCACGACTTTACCGTACTAAAGATAAGTTGCATACACTACATTTTTATTGAATTGTTAGCTAGCAGGTTTATCCCTTATAAAGCAACTCTAAAATCTTCCTAAATATCATTTGCAAAAGTAATAATCTTTTTCAAACTCGCCTATTTTTAACAGGGACGCTTACACTAATCTAAAAACCCTTCTAACTGCTGCTTAGTTACTTTTGGAGCGTACGCTTCTTCTGGCGAGCAAACCTAATCTTCACTGCATTACGTTATTTAAGATACCGGCTCAATTCAATATGTACAGCAGCTCTTCTTGCCTCTCTTTTAATTTGTGTAATACTCCTTTCCAATCCTGAGCTAGTATTACAGTTCGTAACTAAAAAACTACGGTTCAGAATCTAAACATTTAGATTTTAATCAGATTCAAATACGTTTGTCTAAACTTTATGTATAACCAACCTGATATGAACAAAATTACAAAGCGGATTTTTAAATTTTTAATCGTCAATTGTATTCTCTTTTTTATCGTAAGCCTTGTACTTATATATTGGCCTATTCCGAATAAAGAAAATATAGAAAATTATGATTACAGTTCTATAGATAAAACTTCTAATGGCCTAGACACAACTACTACAGAAAAATGGATTGAAGCTAGGGATGGTCAAAAATTGTTCAATAGAATTTATCCTAGTCACACTAAAACAATATGTATTCTAATTCACGGATCTGGTTCGGACAGTAGGTATTTGAGTGATTTATCAAAAGATTTATCGTCCAAAAATATAGCAACAGTTATAACCCCGGACTTAAGGGGACATGGACGCAATATTCAAAATGAAACAGATATTGAATATATCGGACACTTGGAGGACGATATTGAAGATATCATTGCCTATGCGAAAGATAGTTTAGAGGCCAAGAGGATAATTTTGGCAGGACACTCCTCTGGCGGAGGTTTAGTTTTAAGATATTTAGCCAATAGTGAACTTACCACTGTGGACAAAGCCATTATGATTTCACCTTACTTGGGTCATGACGCTCCTACAGTAAAGTCTAATAGCGGAGGATGGGTTACCGTAGGTGTAAAAAGGTGGGTAGGAATAACAATGTGGAACACCCTTGGAATAACATTTTTTAACAAAATGCCCGTTTTATTTTTTAATAGACCAAAAGCGTATGAAGATGATTTGCAGGTTAGTTTTTATTCTTATCAAATGGCAGTAAATTTTGCTCCAAAAAATTATAAAAATGATATAGAACTTCTTAGTACAAAATCATTAGTGATAGTCGGAAACAATGATGAAAGCTTTTATCCAAATAAGTTTAAAGAGGTATTTAAATTGAAAGAAGATATTACAAAAACCTATGTGATTCCCAATTCCAATCATTTAGATATTGTGAAAAATAACGAAGCAACAGATAAAATAATTAATTGGATATCACCTGGTACAGATTTATAACAAATACTTTTAATGCGATTAAAAATCCACGACCTTTTCCTCTTATCATGGTCCTTACGGATTCTCTATTAGGTTTTTAATTTCTAAATGACGTTCTTAACCAATTAACTAATAACGTTGGCAACTAGCTTAAAAAATGAAAGTAAAAATTCTAAAATCAGACATTCAACTTGAAAACGATAGAGTGTTGCTTCTTCCCTTTGATAACCCAAGAAATGAAGAACTCAAAGATATCATCTTCGATAAAGAAATTTGGGAGTTCATGGGTATGAGCGTAAATAATGAACAAGGCTTAAAAAACTATATCGCAAAAACGATTAAAGACAAAAACAACCGTCTTTGTTATCCATTTTTAATTATAGACAAGGAAACTGATAAAGTTGCTGGTTGTACAAGGTTCGGAAATGTGAATGCCGCAAGTAAAAAGTGTGAAATTGGATGGACATGGTACGGGACAGATTTTCAAGGCACGGGATTAAACAAAGCTTGCAAGTATGAATTACTAAAGTTTGGTTTTGAAACTATTGGATTTAAAAGAATACAATTTAGTACCGATAGAGATAACCTAAGGTCTCAAAAAGCAATAGAAAATTTAGGTGCTCAAAAAGAAGGTGTTTTTAGAAATAACTATGTAGCTGCAAATGGGGAAAGCAGAACTGATGTGTATTATAGCATCATAAAAGAAGAATGGAATACACTCAAAGACGAAGTCTTTCCAGAATTTTTAATCTATTAGTTAAACCAATACATCACTATCTAAATATATAATTTTTGACTTGTTTTGGGGCTTCCTGATAAACGTATCAATTATACGAGTGGTATGATACGAATGCGTTTTATGTACAAGGTAATTTTCAAAATCTTCCGGAGAGGCTATCTGATCATGAATCCCCACAAAACCGAATCCGGCGTAAACGCCGTCACGGACTAATACAAAACCCATTTCCCCATCTTTCCTTCCTTTCAACTTAATTGCGAAATTATTGAGATTGGATTCTAGAAATTCCAAGGCTATTTTTACTCTTGCATTATAGGTTTCAGGGTCTTCCTCTCCCATGCAAGCAGACGGGCAATTTGATATCTTTTCATGGTTACATCTACCCTTAATTTTATGGAAACCAGAAAATTTTGGACAAAGGTTATATTCCTTGCAAACCTCCATGAGTTTTTCCGCAACGGAATTCCTATTATAATATACCTCATTTACAGAATCCGGATAATCCTTGCGAACAATAGAAAGCTGCAGATAGCCCTTTTTATTTTCCTTAGAAGCAATAATGAAAGGTGCGGTAGGATTCTTTTGGGCTATATTATATTTAGGGTTATGTAACTTTATCTCATCAGATTCTAGTAGTTCTGCTATTAGATTACTGCCTGTGTAAACAAAATCGATATCATCGGTTTCTTCACAAAGAGTATACTCTCGCTCCAGTTTACTATTAAAGTGGCTCTTAACTCTGTCTCGCAGTCTCACTGCCTTACCCACGTAAATAATTGCGTCATTACTATCCTTAAAGTAATATACCCCAGGTTTCCGTTCTAACGAATTAAGTTCCATTTCACGCCGTTGATGCAGCATTCTTTTGTCATGATATTGTATCGCATGATTTTCATTTTGATTACCATTTAAAGCCAATTTATCTAACCACGCTGCTATCCATGTGGCCATACCATCACAACGGTTTAAGTCATTCACTGGAATACCAAAATGTTCGGACAGTTTCCTTAAGTCCATTGATTCTTCGGGAAAGCGCTCATTTACAAGTTTAGAAATATATAAGGTGGGGTGCACAAACTTATATCCAATTTTCTTAAACTCGCTACGTAGAACCCTGTAGGCCAAATCCGAAAAAGAGACCAAAGTCGCCCCTTCAAGAATGCGTAATATTTCCTCTGCTATTTCACGAAAAACAGGCTCAAACTGGACAATATCATTATCTAAACCCGTAACCTCGGTTAACTCACTACTAATTTGGGTTTGTGGATTTAGTAAGCTTGTAAACCGCTCCACTTCCATTTCATTAGTAATTCGCACAATACAGATTTCAATAAGTCGGTGAAAATATTCTGTGACTGCTACTGTATTTACGGCAACGATAGCATAGGAGTGGTGAGACATTGTTTGCTACAAATTTTTGAGTTATACAAAATTAGGAAATATTCCTACACATTGGATATATTCCATATTTTATATGTTTTATTGTTTTTATGGTGCCATTAGACTTGTAGGTAAAACAAAACTCTATTTTGCTGTAACCTCTATTTCTTAATATTTCTAGAGCTTTTAAAAAGTTGCATAAAAGAGAGTGTTAGTACAAGGGAGGTGGCGAATCCCATAATCGCTACAGTAAAAAATACGATGCCTTCAAAGCTTAGGTTTTTAAACCACTTTTCAGAAAGCGCCGTTAAAAAACCCTCATTTATTTCAGTTGCATAAAATGCAAAGAATATGGTAAAAATAAGTGAAGCCATAAACCCAGTAACTATACCTGTGGTAAACCCTTTGCCATAATTAAAATCCCTTCCCTCCTCTAAACGCCTGTACTTTATTGCTTCATAAATTCCAAAACCTGTAATAACGCCATTAAACAGACTATAGAACACATTGGTATGAAGATTAAACAATGATAAAACTAAAAAGTAGGCAATTAACGATCCACTTGTTGCTAGACCAAAACGAATAGGTAGGGTAAAATTTTTCATGTCTTTTCTGTTAGATTAGATTTTACTTTAAAAATACCGAAATACCATATAAAAAGGCTAACATAAACGGAATAATGTTTAATATTTATTTAAAAAAGTTAAACATTATTATATTGTAGTGGTCAATAGCCAGATTAGAACTTCATCTGCAACAATTACACTAATAGATTGTACTCAGAATCTAGCGTCCACATCACTTCATTTTTAGTTTTTACTTGTGCGCTACTTATTTCACAACTTTTTTTTAGGCTCAGCATTCCTAAGCAATTCAAGTCAAAATTTATTGGTATATGGTTACTTTTACCAAAACGAAAAAGTTGGAAAAAAATGAAATTCAGAAAATTGGAATGATTCTACTAAGAATCAGTTCAATGTTGCAAAGTTCAGGTGCTTGTACCGCTCGCATAAGAATTATTTTGCACAGAATTGCCAACGCTTACGACATGAATGCCGATGCACTCATTACGCATAGAGCAATTATATTAACGTTATTAAATAACCAAGAAGAACCTGTTTTTAATAATATAAAACGGACTATACCCATAGGAGTTAATTTCAAAATTGTTTCGGGAATCAGCCTAATAGGTATGAGCATTGAAAACGATAAATGGGAATTAGACCGAATTAGCAGTGAGCTTGATAAGCTAGAAAAAACACCCACTTATAATCGGCTAATTATTTTAAGTGCAGTTTCGTTGGCGGGTGCGGGTTTTTGTTTCCTTTCTGATGGAAACCTCTTTTCAATGGCCGTTTGTTTCGTTGCTACCTTTATTGGGCTTTTTGTTAAGCAAGAAACAACCGGCATTCATTTGAATCCAAACTTGTGTGTATTCCTAGCAGCATTTACAGCAACCATGATAGCAGGCACTTTCAGGCATTTCTTTCCAGAAGGAGGCTTAGAACAAGGATTTGCCACTTCAGTTTTATTTCTTATCCCGGGTGTTCCTTTAATCAACTCCTTTATCGATTTTATTGATGGAAACTTGTTAAACGGAATAATACGGCTTACCAATGGATTACTATTTTCTATTATGATTGCCATAGGAATGATTTGTTCAATTGTAATTTTTAACTTCTAAAACATGGACTATATTCATCTTATATTAAAAGCCTTTGCGGGAGGTGTTGCTGCCATTGGTTTTGCTGTTCTGCTCAATGCTGATCGTTCTTCACTAGCAACAATATTTTTTCTTGGTGCCACAGGGGTTTTTATAAAGACAGGGCTACTCTTTTTCGATTTTAATATTATTATCGCGTCTTTTTTTGGTGCGATAATGGTTGGTTTTTCCAGCTATTTTTTAGCCCTCTACATTAAAAAACCACCATTAACTATTGCTATTCCATCCGTAATTCCAATGATACCTGGTCTCTTTTTGTACCGTATGATGATTGGTTTTATTGAACTTGCAGGTAGCAAAGAATTAAGTGACCACGAATTCGTTAAACTACTTTCATATACTTATTCTAATGGGATAAAAGCCATATTCATATTATGCGTTTTAGCAATTGGAATAAGTTTCCCTTACCTCATTTTTAGAAAAAGTTCAATGCATTATTTACGAAAGAGGGAAGCAAAAAAGGGTGTTGTAAAATAAGGGTTATTCTCATATCCTATTCTTTACGTTAAAATAAACCAAAAACGGCATAATTATTGAGTAAAATCCTACAATAGCATATAATTTAAAGGACCATTGAATATGAGAAAAATCTTATTGACCCTAGCTTTTTGTGGACTTACTTTTATAGCTAAATCTCAAAAACAAAGTGTAGAAGAATCTACTTACGGAATCCAAACTGGTATATTAGGTGTTTGGGGTTACAATGAAGCTAAATTACTTGATCAAGTAGCACTGCGAATTGAATTAGGGCTTGATAGTGGAATTTTTGGTGGAACTTTTTATGATGGAGTTGGTTTTTTAATGACTCCAGTAATTACTTTAGAACCTAGATGGTACTACAATCTGGACAAACGGGTTTCAAAATCTAAAAGTATTGCCGGTAATAGCGGTAATTTTGTTTCTTTAAAAATAGATTATCATCCGGATTGGTTTGTGATTTCTAATTATAGCAATTTACGAGTGGTTAATCAAATTTCACTAATTCCATCTTGGGGAATAAAAAGAAATATAGGAAATCATTTTACATACGAAGCTGGTTTTGGAATTGGATACAGGTTTAACTTTGCCAAAAGTGCTGGATATTCAAGAAATCAAGGAGAAGCCGCTGCTAACTTACATGCAAGAGTAGGTTATCGGTTTTAAGCTACAACTAAAATCTTCTATTAAACGTCTTTGAAATTAGCAGCTATAAGACCCTCTTGTAATAATACAATTGAGGCTTATTAACCTAGTTGACCTATTAATAAAAAAACTGAAATCTTAAGGGTTTGATTTTGATAAAAACCTGAATAAAATAGTAGGTATAGCTACACTTTTCTCTTGTTTCTAATGTACGCCCATACCGCAATAATAATCATAAAGTCTGCTAGAAAGTAAACAAATTGAGGAATTGGTACCGGGTCTCCAGCAGCATAACTATGCAATCCTGATAAGTAGTAGTTAACACCAAATGAGGTCATTATTATTGACCAGAAAGCGAACATACTAGCTACGTTAAGCACATATGTATTTCTTAACGCAGGAATAAATCGTAAATGCAATACAATGGCATATACGATTATACTAATTAGGGCCCAAGTTTCTTTTGGATCCCATGCCCAATAACGTCCCCAAGATTCATTGGCCCAAATACCACCCAAAAAGGTTCCTACAGCCAAAACAAATAAGCCTATAGTCATTGAGGATTCATTGATATAGCTAAGCTCTTTTATTTTTAAATCTATTCTGTCTTTTGTTTTTGGTGTTTTAATTATCATTAAAACAAGCGCCATTAACCCCAAAACAGCGGATAATGCCAAAGGCGCATAACTACTTACAATGGTTGCCACGTGTACCTTTAACCAATACGATTTTAGTACTGGCATTAAGTTCGTTATTTCTGGATTGATCCAATCTAAATAACTCACAAATAATAACGCTCCAGAAAATAAAGTAGCAAGCGGCAATGCAAAGTCTGACTTTCTAAAAACAAGAAAACCACAAAGCATAAGTACCCATGCAACAAAAATCAACATTTCGTATCCATTACTCCATGGGGCATGCTGGGCAACATACCAACGCAGAATAATATTCCCCGCAAAAACTATAAAACTAAGAAGGGCTAGAATTATTAAAATATTCCAAAGATATTCTACACTTTTCTTTTGTGTAAAAATCTTTACCATAGCCAAGACCAACATCAGAAAACCTAAAATAAACAGCACCTGAAACAACCAGAAATTCAGGTTTAGATCGTTGTACCACAACTCGGCAGCTATTCTTTTATCACTAGGGATTATATCTTTACCCAAAACATTCTGATACATACTAATATATCCCAATTTCTCTGATGCTCCTTCCCAATTTTGAGCTGCAACATCTGAAAAATATGTTGGAATTATAGATTTTGCAAAACGTCCGTCTTCTTCCGGGAAATCTTCAAAATTATGGGTATAAGTAAACCAGGTATTATTCTCATCCAGGCTATTGGGAAACACTTTTAAGTAGTTCCCAATAAATACATTGTAAAGAATATTAAAACGCTCATCTACTTTAAGTACTTCTTTATCAAACTCATTCCGTTCGGCTGGTTTTTTCTGGTTTGCTTTTTCAACGTCTTCTACAAAAACATATTTTCCGGTTTCATCCAATAAATTCTGAAAAGATATTAAGCCGTTCGCTCCCAGTTTTAAGTCTTCATAAACCGTTCCTAATTTTTTCTTATCAATTTTGATAATCGGAACTTGTTCCCAATACTTTGCAGAAACATGCATTGCCAAAAATGTTTGGTTAGCATCTAATTTTACCGTTGCACCATTTTGAGTAAGTTGAAAATAAGGCCTGCCGGAAATCTTACGTAAAAACTCCGATGCAAGTGTATTTATTGGTTTTATTCTACCATCTAAGTCTTGCACCATAACCCTACCAAATAGAGCAGCATGGTCAACATCTATAATTTGTTCAGGCCCTCTATCCTGCTGTTGTGCGGGTCTTGCTTGAGCCATACCGCCGCCCAACAATAAAAGCAAAAGAAATGCCGCTTTATTCTTCTTTAATTTGTTCAACTTTTTATTTACTTCCGTAAACCTGGATCCTTTTCCAAAAAGCGTGAAGAACATACCAATGCCCATTAACAAATAACCTAAATAGGTTACCCAAGTACCTACGGCATCATGATTTACAGATAGCACCGTTCCTTTTTCATCCGTATCATAACTGGCTTGAAAAAAGCGATACCCTTTATGATCTAACACATTGTTCATGAAAATGCGATAGGGTGTTTTTACGCCATCATCTATAACCGTGACTTCACTCGCATAAGCAGATGGACTTGTGGAGCCCGGGTAACGTTCTAGTTGAAAATCATTTAGCTGAATAGAAAATGGAATTTCCTGTGCCTCGGCACCATAAGAAAGTAGAATAGATAAATCATTGAATTCTGCTTTATGTTCTGTTGGCAAGAACCCTTGTCTATATAGTAAATTCGTAGTTTTTGTTTCGCCGTCAATAGTGACATCTACCAATAAGGCATCATCTTTATTAGGGTCGTTATCCTTTAATCTATCCGAAGTACTTACGATTTCTATTTTTGCGTTGGGATGATATGCCGTTGGAACAAAAGAGGCATCCCCATCTCTATATAACGTTTTAAGCGTCATATTCATTAAGGTGTCTTTCTTAATTTTTCCTGCCGTTTGGGAAGCCATAATAAAGAAATCTAAATCTCTGGGCGTATACATTTTAAAGGCACCGTCTTTTTCTACAATATTGATAACTCCTTCTCCTTCTGCCTCAAAACCAACTAAATGCTTATGTTCTCCTATTTGCTCAATTTCGCCCTTTTGCAAGAATACAGTTTCCCTTCCGTTTCCTGCAGTTACTACTAGCTCTAATAATGCCTTCCCTCCTTCTACATCATCTTCTATTTTTGGTAAAGCATCGGCGACAAACTCATTATAACCTATTACTATTGGCGTATTTTCAAAATCTGTTTTTATAGTGAAATCATTATTTGTTAACGGAGAAAAACTAACTTTCTTAAGTACCACTTTTGTGGTACTCCCATTAGATATTTTTGCTTTAATATAATTAACGTCCGATATAATGATATTAGATGAAGCACCTTCTCTAACGCGCATTACGCCTCCATAAGAAGTGTACCTTGTAATACCTGCCCCAACAATAATGAGTATGAATGACAGGTGAAAAAGAAGAATTGGCCACTTCTCTTTTCTCAGTAATTTATATTTGAAAATATTAAGAATAAAACTAATACATAGTCCCACCATTACCAGTTCAAACCATAAGGCATCATATATTACTTTCCATGCCGTGGCGGTACCAAAATCGTTCTCTACAAACGTAGCAACAGCCATTGATACCCCAAAGGTTAACAAAAGAAGTAGTGCCAATACAGGTGAAGCAATTATTTTATATAGTTTTCCTCTCATATCTTTCTAAAAAAAACTTATCCTCATACACTATAAGAGTGATGAGGATAAGTTATGTAGTTGTTTTTAATCTATCCGAATGTGATACCCTAATTCATAGAAACGGACTTCGTTTCCATTTTATCTTCACGAGCTTTAGCGGCTTCCATCCATTTAGGTAATAGGTTCTCTTTAAAGGCTTTCTTTTCTGCTTCCAATGTCTCTATATCCAGGCCAATATACTTCTGTGCTTTTTCTTTAGAAGAAATATCTGGCATATCTACTGGTTTATTATGTCCTAAATCTGCTAAAAGACGGGCCAGTTTAACTCTTGCTTCTGCGGCAATATCTAATCCTCCACCTATTACTCTAGCAATTTCTACAGGAGAGTGAAAAGATGCACCATGAGATGCTGCAGAATAATCCCAACGCCATTGTCCGTGACGAATATCTTGTAAAATTGGTTTCATTTGTTCATCCGTAGCTCCCAACTCCCAAGCTTTACCAGCTTCTACGTGTGCTTTAACCAATAAGTCCTCTAGTTTTATACGGTTTTCCGTTGCCTTACGCTGACGCTCATAAACATTTTCCATTAACTTGGTCGACTCTTCTCTGTGACATGCTTGGCAAGCATTGGCCATATTATTTAAAGGAGATTGTACATGGTGGTCTGTAAACTTCTGTCCACCTTCGCTTTTATAAGGCATGTGGCAATCTGCACATGAAACTCCCCTATCTGCATGTACTCCCGTTTTAAAAGTTTCGTATCCAGGATGTTGCGCTTTTAACATTGGCGTCTTACTGATTTTATGTGTCCAATCTGCAAATGCTATATCATCATAATACTTTTCCATATCCTCAACAGCCATTCCATCTTTCCAAGGGAAAACTAAATAAGGTACGCCTTCTTTACCTGGTAAATTCTTATTAAAATAGTATTCAACGTGACACTGAGCACAAACCAATGAACGCATTTCTTGGTGCGTAGCTTGGTTAATATCTTTACCCATAGCATCAAAAGCTTCTACCAATGCAGGACGGGTAATCTTAAGTTTCATGTTCCCCGCATCATGACAATCTGCACAACCAATAGGGTTTACGATCTCTTCTCCTTTATCTGCCCATTTACCTTTATAAAACTCGGCTACGCCTATCTCACTCATTACCCTTGGTACATCGGGACCTTTACAAGTCCAACATGTTGCTGGCATTGGTCCATCTCCCTCTCCTTTAGGACCTCCCGTTCTCAGACTATTCCTGATATCTTCAATTGCATATGAATGTCCTCTACCTTGATTGTAGTCTTTGGAAAAACCATAACCGGCAAAAAGAACAACTAATCTTGGATCTTCTTCCAATACATCACGCATAGCAGAACCTCCTTGAAAACTAGCAAATGTAGTATCTGCCGTTTGTAACCAAGACTGGTATTCTTGAGGGTAATTATCTCCCCAAACTTTACTCCTAGGTTCATTTTCACCAATATCTACCTTTGGTACATACTCGTATTTTGCCTCACTTTTTCTGTTGATTATACTAGAAGCTAATAACCCTAATAAAAAAACAGCAATAATCGTTACTACAAATAAGACCTTGTTTTTCATATTCCTCGTCGTTATTTATTCTTTTCTTTTTCTAACCAAGCAGGTATTACAGCTTCTTCTTGATCGGTTGGTAATGGTGCTATATTGTATCGTAATGTAGAAATACCTTGTACTTTTCCATGTGGAATTTCCCTATGACAGCTCCAACATTGTCTATCCGTTCTATTCTCGGCATGGTTATCTATCCAACCGTCATATTTTGTTTGAGTTACTTGTTGCATATGACAACGTATGCAGTTTGCCTGTACCACTTTCTGAGAGGCTTCTTGCATTTTTATTACGTCTGGCTCTGCTCTTAACGTAAATATCGTTGCATGGTACAACCCATCTTTTGCCTTGAAGAAATACTTATTTACTACGTTATCATGAGGTACGTGGCAATCATTGCAATTGGCCCACTCTCTGTGTGAACTATGCATCCAACCATTATAAACAGGAGTCATTACATGGCAATTAACACATGCTTCTGGATTATCTGACAGGTAAGAAACAACCTCTCCTTCTTTAGCCAAAAACAAACCGATACCAATAAATACAGCAATGAGAAATACAGCCGTAGTTCTCCATCCAGAATTTTTATTGGGTAGTATGTTAGGGGTTTCCTTCAATTTTGGTGGTTAATTAGAAACACGAAAATAGTTAAAAAATACTTTATACATGCCTGATTTACAGTATTTCTTAACAAAAAATTAAGTTAAAAAAAATTGGACTATTTTATGATTAATATCATATTTTTTACTGTTGAAAAATCAGAAAACACGTACTGATAATAAAACCCAAATTGCACACTATGGTCAAAAAAAGAAATATCTTGCATGGTATGGGAATATTTGACTTTAGAGATCCGAGCAAAAGAAAAAAAAAGAGTGACACCGTTACTATAGAATGTAATGCTAAGGAGATACTCCTTAATAATACGCTTATTAGTTTCCCTACCAATTACACAGTTCTAAAAGGTATATTAGGAGAGGCTTCACGTATTGAGCCTATTAAACAAACAAAAAATAACGTGTATCTATGGGATGAACTTGGCATTTATTGTTCTACGCCAGACCCTGAAAAAATGTTGATGCTTCTTTTGGTTGAAGACAACAGATACGGCCTAGGCCACCAACCCTTGGCAAATTTTACCGGAGACGTTACTATAGACGGTAAGCCTATGCAAGAAACCATTCAGAACGTAGATACGGAAAGACCTTATATGATACGATCTATTATTAAGGAAAAAAAACAAGTAGCCATTGCACTTGGGTGGAATCCGGGTGTTTAGACCTTATCTCTTACAGATGATAAATGTCATGTTTAGTAAGGTTTAAATAGCGAATCTTTGTTGCCAAATGTAATAAATCAACTATTATGACCATACAAAGACTTCAGATAGGTATTCTATTTTTACTTATTTTCAACTTTATTCCAATAACAGCGCAAACGCTGGAAGTAGATGCAGATGTAAGAGCTCGCTTTGAATATCGCCACGGATTTAACAACCTTTTTCCTAATGATGCCGATCCTGCAGCATTCGTAAACCAACGTACCCGTCTTAATATTGGGTATTCCGATGAAAAACTAAAACTATTTA
Source organism: Zobellia nedashkovskayae (assembly GCF_015330125.1). Lineage (NCBI taxonomy): Bacteria > Pseudomonadati > Bacteroidota > Flavobacteriia > Flavobacteriales > Flavobacteriaceae > Zobellia > Zobellia nedashkovskayae. The sequence goes on from NZ_JADDXR010000002.1 coordinate 4,373,625, forward strand.
TTGCCGTACAAGATGTAAGTACTTGGGGAGATACCCGCCAAATATTAGCGGTAGACGGTAACGATTCTTTCTCTTTGTTTCAAGCTTGGGCGCAATTACAATTCAATGAAAATTGGTCTACCAAGTTAGGTAGACAAGTAATTTCTTATGATGACCAACGTATTTTTGGTGGTTTGGATTGGGCAATGCAAGGTCGCTTTCATGATGCTGCTATCATTAGCTATAAGAAGGATGACTTTATGCTTGACCTAGGTGGAGCGTTTAGCCAAGAAGTACCAAGTAATGAAGGAACTGCATATAACATTCAAGGTTTTTTTACTTATAAATCGATGCAGTATGCGTACCTCAAAAAATCTTGGGAGAAAAGTTCTGTGAGCTTTCTTTTTCTAAATACAGGTTTTCAAGATTTTACAGGTGATGCCAATGACATTGCAGACGGCGTTTCCTATAGACAGACTACGGGTTCATACTTTAAATTTCCCGTACAAAAAGTAAATTTTGCCGGTAGTGCTTATTATCAATTTGGGAAAGCGAATGCTACAACAGATTTAGCGGCTTATCAATTGGCTTTAGAGGCTACTTTTAAATCTAATAAAATTCTTTACGGATTAGGTGTTGAACTTTTAAGCGGAACTGATCAAGACGGTGACTCTAAAAACAAATCGTTCTTTCCTCTTTACGGCACCAATCACAAGTTTAATGGATTCATGGATTATTTTTATGTTGGCAACCATGCTAACAATGTTGGACTTAATGATGTGTACGGAAAAGTTGTTTTTACCACAGGAGAAAAATCCAACCTATTGTTAAAAGGGCATTATTTTAGCGCCAATGCAGACCTTACCGGAGATGCAGATGCTTATTTAGGAACGGAATTAGATTTGGTTTATACGCAAGCCCTAATGAAGAATGTAAAACTAAATGTAGGCTATTCACATATGTTTGCTTCGGACAGTATGAGTCTTATAAAAGGTGGCAGACCAAGTGATAATACAAACAACTGGGGATGGGTTCAGTTAACCATCAACCCTAATCTTTTTAAAACAAATTTGAGTAAAGCATCAAACTAGGAATACAACTACCTCAACATAGTAAAGCTGCAATCTTTTGGATTGCAGCTTTTTTTATCCACCTATAGCAATCATACTGCGATTCTTATGAGAATCTGGATCTTTAAATTTTGCTAGCGTATCCATTCCGCTACGTACTTTTTGCTTTGCTTGTACCGCCTTCCCTATTACCGTAGTTATAGATTTCCCTTCACGAAGCGGTGTAAGTAAATCAGATTCCGTGGTTGAGAATAAGCAGTTCTTAAGTTGCCCGTTTGCCGTTAAGCGCACTCTATTACAACTATCGCAAAAAGGATTAGACACAGAGCTTATGACAGCAAAAGTCCCCTTATAACCTTTTATTTGATAGTTTTTGGCCGTATCATTAGGTGCATCATTAAGCCTTATAAAACTGCTTGCATCGTACTTGGCATATACTTGTTTCAATACTTCTTCTAGCGAAACCAACTTATCCAAATCCCATTTATTCCCATCAAAAGGCATAAACTCAATAAAACGAATCTGCAGTGTCTGCGTCTTGGTAAGTTCTATAAAATCGATAACCTCATTTTCATTAAAACCTTTAATTAAAACACAGTTTATTTTTACCTCAAAACCCTCTTTTACCAACAACTGTATGTTGTCATAGACCTTTTTAAAATAATCCCTACGGGTTATAAATGTATTCTTCCCCGTATTTAAAGAATCTAGGCTCACATTAATTTTCTTAAGACCTATTTTCTTAAAGGTATCAATGAACTTATCTACGATAACGCCATTGGTGGTTATTGCCAATTCTATAGGAAGTGAACCCAATTTCTCCATGATCAACGCAGCATCTTTTCGCACTAACGGCTCGCCACCTGTAAGTCGTATTTTGGTGACTCCGTGGTCCACGAATTCTTTTGCTATGGCGTAGATTTCCTCATATGTCATAATATGGGATTTTGGCGAAAGCGGTATACCGGCTGCAGGCATGCAATACGTACATCGTAAGTTGCAACGCTCTGTGAGTGAGATGCGCAAATAGGTATGTTTTCTACCAAATGTGTCTGTGAGTATATTTTTAGATTCCGTCATATTAATCGTGTCTTGCTCCTTTTAAAATTCTAAAAACATGTAAAATCGATGGAAAAATAGCATCCATAGATTCTTTTGCGCCATTTGTAGAGCCAGGCAAGGCCAACACCAAGGTGTTTTTTATGGTTCCCGCCATACTTCTAGAAAGCATGGCATACGGCATGCGGTCCTGTCCGTATTTTCTAATAGCCTCTTCAATACCAGGAATGGTCCTATCCAATAACGGCTTTAAAGCTTCTGGCGTAATATCGCGCTGAGATAACCCTGTTCCTCCTGTATATATAATTAAGTCCGCTCCGTTGGCTTGATAGTGTTTCGCTTTTTCTTGAATGAAAGCTTCATCATCAGGAATGATAATATAGTCCTGAACCGTAACTTCACATTCTCTTAATTTTGCCATAACAGCTTTACCAGCTCTATCTTCTTTTTTCCCTTCGGAAATAGAATCAGAACACACAATCACAACCGCATTTAAATCGCGTCTAAACTTATCCTTAAAACTAGACTTCCCTCCTTTTTTCTCTATCAGTTTAATATGATGTAATTCTATACCCTTATCTATAGGCTTAAGCATATCATACATATTAAGGGCCACCACACTTGCCCCGTGCATAGCCTCTACCTCAACACCAGTTTTGTAAATGGTCTTTACGGTTACCAAGACCTTAATTTCAAGTCCGTTAACCGCATATTCAATACCTGTATATTCTATGGGTAGTGGATGACAGTCCGGAAGTAAATCCGGTGTTTTCTTAACGCCCAAAAGTCCAGCTGCTTTACTCATGGCAAAAACATCGCCCTTGGGCACGGTTCTATTCTGAATAGCATCAATGGTTTCCTGACGGCTGACTTTTACAATTGCTTGAGCCGTTGCCGTTCTAAGGGTGTTATTTTTATGTGTAATATCTACCATTCGGCTAGCTGTTTACTTTCCATTGCGAAGATTCGTCCTCAAATATTTCCTTGCCAAAAACAGGCACATCTGCCTTAATGGCTTCTACCACATATTCCAATGCTTTAAAGACTTCCTTTCGCCTTGGCGATGACACAAAAACGAAAAGACATATCTCTCCTGATTTTACCTCTCCCAAACTATGGTAGATATGCATACAGGTAAGGTTGAATTTTTCAAAAGTTGCTTCCCTTATCTCATGGAATTTCTTATTTGCCATATCCTCATATGCGGTATACTCAATAGCAGTAACTTTTTTATCGTCTACAACATCTGCCCGTACTTGGCCTAGAAAAATATTATGTGCGCCAATGCTGGTTTTAGATTGATGCTTGGCAATAGATTCCCCTATAAATGTCGAAGAAATTGCTCCTGGCTTAAATACGTTTTTATAAGTAGTGCTCATTTTCAAATCTTATTTTCTTTACTATAAATTGATGGTGTTTCTGCTATTGACAGAATTGACATTTTGCCGTAGCGATAAACCTTGATTCGTTTTTCTTAAATTCCGTTTAGGGTTTCAAACTCTTCGTCCAGAAACTCCCAACACTTTTTATTAATTCGCTCAAAAGCTGCTATCAAGTTTTTTCCATAAGGAGTAATAACCGTCCCTCCTCCTTTTTGCCCACCAACAGATGTAGTCACTACTGCTTCCTTGGCAGATTTATTAACGGCATCTATTAACGTCCATGCCTTCTTATATGACATTCCAATAGACTTCGCTGCTTTTGACAATGAGCCCTGCGCTTCAATTTCTTTTAGCAAACGCACTCTACCTTCACCTACCAAAACGTTATCCCCTACCTCTATCCAAATCCTACTTTTAATTTTATAATCGCTCATAATAAACAGTCTATTTAGTGGGTAGCAATATGGTTTTTACGTTTTGTCCTTTTTTTATTTCCGTAGAGTTTCTAGGCAAACAAACCAAGGCATTGGCATCTCCAAAAGCACGTACCATAGCAGAACTCTGTCCTCCTAAAATGGTCACTCCCGCACCTTCTATTCGTGCTTTTAAAAATTGTGCCTGAGTTCCTTTTACGGTATAATCAGATAACAAAGGCAAAAAAATATTGGGCAGGCTCATATGCTCCGCGCCTTCATACTTCTTTAAAAGAGGATACACATAGATGTAGAAACAACTAAGCGCAGCGGCAGGGTTTCCGGGAAGTCCAAATATGGAAGTTCCTTCTTTTTTTCCAAAGAATAAAGGTTTCCCTGGCTTTTGCTTCACCTTATAAAAAATCTCTTGTGCACCTATGGCATTAATTGCTTTTCCAACAAAATCATAATCCCCTACGGATACTCCGCCTGTAACAATAACTACATCATGTTTCCCTAAGGTATCTTTTAATACTACTTTAGTTTTATCGTAATCGTCCTTTATAGTAACAACAGACGTATTCTTGTAGCCTAATTCATTTAACACAGCGGTTAGCATAGCGCCATTAGATTCGTATATCTCACCATAAGACAATGTATCTCCTGGACTTATAAGTTCGTTACCTGTTACCACAATAGCGATTGACGGTTTTTCACAGACCGTAATTTTTGTAACTCCCAAGCTGGCCAAAAATCCTATATGAACTCCCTTAATTGTTGTCCCTTTATTTATGGCAACACCGCCTGCTTTTATTTGCTCTCCTTGGGGTCTGATATTTGTATTCTCCTTTAGAGATTCTTCTAAGGTGATTTTATTCCCATCTACGGTTACTTTTTCTTGCATCACAACGGTGTTAGCCGTAACGGGCACTGGAGCTCCCGTAAAAATGCGTACAGCTTCGCCCTTATGTAAAGTGGGATTGTTATTGTCACCTGCTTTTACTTCCCCTACCAGGGTATAAACACCATCGTCTCCTAAATGTAATGCATACCCATCCATAGCAGACTGCCTAAAAGGTGGCATATCTATTTCTGAAATTACATCTTTGGCCAGAACATAATCTAGTCCATCTTTAAGGTCTACTTCAAGGACTTTCGTGTTAATGAAGCCATGTAACAAAACCAATTCTAACGCTGTAGTGGTATCTATCATTATCCGTGCGTTATTTAGTTCTCAAACAACCGTTAGGAATTCGCAAAGAGGTGTTTCCAAATACAATATCCATCATAATTCTATAGCATCGTTTTAATAATCATTCCTATAATTTCTTTTCGAAAAAAACCAACTATCCCTTTACAGGGGATGAATATACAAAATCGTTATTTCCGTTCAAATATAACGATAGCTTTATTATTCATTCTATGATATTTATCATCTTTTCAAGAACAATACTCACCTATTTTTGCTAAATTGTTAAACAACTGTTAATGAAAACGCTTAGTTTTCATACATCTATAACCGACCTTGAATGCCTATTAAAAGCTACCTAGCTCACCCTATCGCAGGAAGAAAAGAAGAATTACTGACCGCATTAGTAAGTCTTGGTCAATGCGAAGTTATTCCTGCTGAAAACCAAAATATTTTGGCATTGGTTACCGATACCCAAACCGAAAAAGAAGACGAAATTCTAAAAGAAAAAATTGAAGCCCTAAGCAGTCTAAAATTACTTGCCTTAGTTTCTGGTTTTAACACCCCTCAATAATTTATATAGCTATGTACGATTCTGTAACAAATAGAAGGAGTTTTATAAAAAAGATGGCCATGTTGTCTGCAATTACAGCAGCTGCGTCTATGTTCCCCGGTATTGTATTTGCCAGCGAACAAGAAAAAGGAATTCCTGAAAATGCGAACCTAGATTGGAAAAAAGGTCCATGTAGATTCTGCGGCGTAGGTTGTGGTATACTTGTAGGTACCGAAAACGGAAAAGCTGTTGCCGTAAAAGGTGATCCAAACTCGGCAGTGAATAAAGGGTTGTTATGTGTAAAAGGATACCACCAGATTATGTGTATCCAATCTAAGGATAGACTTGAAACTGCTTTGGTAAAGAAAAATGGCAAATATGTTGAAACCCCATTAAGCGAAGCTTTAGATCTTGTTGCTTCTAAAATGAAAGAATCTATTGCCCAGAACGGTAAGGATTCCGTGGCCATGTATACTTCTGGCCAGTCTACTATACCAGAAGGCTATATTGCTTCTAAATTAATGAAAGGAGCTATTGGCACCAATAACCTAGATTGTAATGCACGCCTTTGTATGGCTAGTGCCGTTACAGGGTTCTTAACCTCCTTTGGAGCGGATGAGCCTATGGGCTGTTATGAAGATATTGATTACGCAGATTATTTTGTTACCTGGGGTAATAATATGGCAGAAATGCACCCGGTGTTATTCTCTAGAATGCTGGAACAAAAAGCGAAACGTGGTGCTAAAATTATAGATTTCGCTACACGAACTACACGTTCTAGTACCGCTTCTGATAAATCAATCTTATTTGAACCTCAAACGGATTTAGCCGTAGCAAATGCTATTTGCTATGAGATTATACAAAACGGATGGGTTAACAAATCCTTTGTTGAGAAGCATTGTAGCTTTAGTAAAGGCCTTACCAATATTGGCTATGGTCTAGAAGACAAGTTTAAGTTTACGGATAAGCCAGAGAAAATAGATTTTGAAGCGTATAAAGAATTTCTAAAGGATTATAGTCCAGAAAAAGTAGCTAAATATTCTAAGGTATCCGTTAAGGATATTAAATATCTGGCGGCTATTTACGGAGACCCCAATAAAAAAGTAGTTTCCTACTGGTGTATGGGAATGAACCAACACACTAGAGGAACATGGATAAACAATCTTGTGTACAATATTCATTTACTTACCGGTAAAATATCGCAACCGGGCAACGGACCTTTTTCATTAACAGGGCAGCCTTCTGCCTGTGGTACCGCTCGTGAGGTTGGAACTTTTACGCACAAACTACCACACGGTGTAGTAATGAACGAAAAAGATAGAGAAATGGCCGCTAAAATTTGGAAGGTTCCTGTGGACCGTATACCATCTAAGCCTACCTATCATGCCACCGAAATGTTCCGAGCTGTAGATCGCGGAGATATTAATTTTATATGGGTACAAGCTACCAATCCCTTAGTTTCATTACCTAAGACCAGTCGTTACCGTCCAGCAATGGAAAAGAAATCTTGTTTTGTTGTGGTTTCGGATGTATTCCCTACACCTACTACAGATGTAGCAGATGTTATTCTTCCTGCTGCTTGGCATATTGAGAAAGGTGGACTCTATGGTAATTCTGAGCGAAGAACACAGTATTGGCAAAAAATGGTTGATGCGCCTGGAGAGGCAACAGCAGATACTTGGATGTTTATTGAAGTAGCAAGACGAATGGGGTTTGAAGACCTATTCCCTTACAGCAAAGAAAATCACGTAGAAGAAATATATAACGAATACAGACAATTTCACGAAGGTGCAAAACACGGAATGGCACCACTTGAAGTCTTACAGAAAGAGTCTGGAGCTATCTGGCCTTATGTAGATGGTAAGTCTACGCAATGGCGATACAATGCTAAATATGACCCTGCCTGTTCCAATGACGAAGACTTTCATTTTTATGGAAAACCAGATGGTAGAGCGGTCATATGGCAACGTCCTTTTGAAGACGCCCCAGAGAAACCAGACCAAGAATACCCATTCTGGCTAAACACAGGTCGTGTTGTAGAACACTGGCATACAGGGTCTATGACGCGTAGAATTCCGGTATTACATCAAGCAATGCCAAATGGGTATGTAGAGTTTCACCCAGATGATGCAAAGTCTTTAGGAATTAGAAACGGAGAAAAGATTAAAGTAACCTCCCGCCGAGGTTCTTGTACATTACCTGCATCCATCAATGAAAGAGGTTTACCAACTAAAGGGCAAGTGTTCGTTCCTTTCTTTGATGAGAACATGCTCATTAACGATGTAACCTTAGACTCCTTCTGCCCTATTTCTAAAGAACCGGATTATAAAAAATGTGCGGTTAAAGTTGAAAGAGCATAGATTATGAAAAAGAGACTTGGAATCATATCGTTTTTTGTGGTGATCTTCATAGCGTTTATCGTTGTTTGGAACTACAGCTATGAACAAGGTTTGGAAGAAGCCTATACACCTGTTATTGAAACGCCTACCGGAAACTTTATTCCATCGGAAAGTGGTGCTTTCAGACGATTTGATGATGCAGGTGCAGGTTTGGATTATCTAAATATGCCTGTAGATGAAAACCACCAACGAACGCTAGATACGTATTATGATAATAGAGCCTATCCGGGAGCACCACCTAGTATTCCGCATCCTGTAGCAAAAGAGCGCAGCTTTGGAGGTAATACCTGTATACAATGTCACCAAAACGGTGGTTTTGTAGCAAAATTTGATGCTTATGCCCCTGTTACGCCACATCCAGAAATGGTAAACTGCAGACAGTGCCACGTTACTAAAAACACCACTAGCGACTTTAAGGAAAACGGATTTGCAAAACCAGAACCACCAAAAGTGGGACTTGGTGCAAATAATGCATTGGTAGGAAGCCCTCCAACGATGCCGCATCAATTACAAATGAGAGAAAGTTGTATTTCTTGTCACGGAGGACCAAGTGCACCTAAAGAAATTAGAGTTTCGCATCCAGAACGTATAAACTGTAGACAATGCCATATACCAAAACATAGTGAGCAACCTACTGTTGATACGAATACATTTCTAAGACAATTCGATAAACTAAATGAAAAATAGAACGCTAATATATTTCGTAGTAGTACTTCTAGGGGTGTCCTTATTCTCTTGTAAAGGCGAAGAAGAGTACCATTCCATATCCGATAAAATAGAAGGGGAAAGTAAACCCTATCATGGCGCACTAACCTCCGAACAATTATTAGCGGATACGGAGTTAATTGAAATTACGGAAGGAGAACATACCTTCTTGATTCCAGAGCGAAAAGGACAAATAAAATCATTTGCCTGTATAGAGTGCCATAGTAAACCGGTATCGCAAATGATGGGTAAAGATGCACCAAAAGCTCACTGGGATATTAAAGTGAATCATGCCAATAGTGATGCTATGAACTGTGCTACCTGCCACAACGGAGAGGACATGAATCAGCTGAATACATTAACAGGAAAAAACATAGATTTCAATTTAAGCTACAAACTATGTTCGCAATGTCACTCTAGTCAGTTTGAAGATTGGAAAGGTGGTGCTCACGGTAAAAAAGTAGCAGGATGGGCTCCTCCAAGGGCATCCAACACCTGTGTGAATTGTCATAATCCACACAGTCCAAGTTTTGAAAAAAGATGGCCGGTACAGTTCAATACAAAAACGGCAATAGAACGTAACGAAGGTTTAGGTCATTAAAAATAAAGGTATGAGCGATAATAAAAAATGGTACTCTCTAGACCTAGGTCTAAACAATAAAAAAGAATCTTCGGGTTCTTGTGGTTGCGGTAAATCTGAAGGAAGCTGCAGTAGCACTCCTAAGGAACAAGTAGAAGAAGAATTAAGTCCAGAAGAATTTTACGAGGCTGCCATTAATGCATCTATTGGTGAAGAAAGGCACCGCGATGGTTTTGAGCAGGTTTTTGATGTGAAAATGGATAGAAGAAGCGCCTTTAAAAAGTTAACAGCTAGCCTATTAATTGGTGCGGGTGCAGTAACTACTTCATGTAGTGTAACCACCGGGAGCGATACCAAAGAAAAAGCTCAGATAGATTGGGAAGAGCAGTTTAAAGGAAACTATAAACTCATGACCGATGAGGAGAAACAGGGCACTATAAATAGACTTATGCGTTCGTACGAATTAAGAACGGATAAGAAAATAAACATGACCGCAGAAAATGCGGCAGAAGACGTGCTCTTTGGTTATGCTTTTAATATATCCAAATGCCAAGGGTATATGAACTGTGTTAGCGCTTGTGTTGAGGAAAACAATCAAGACCGAAATTCAGAAATGCAATACATCCGTATTCATGAGATGAAGGACGGGGAAGGTTTTAAATTCGATAAAGCGGATGACAATTATTACCACGAAGTGCCTGCAGAAGGTCATTTCTATATGGGAACACAATGTTTTCATTGTGACAACCCTCCTTGTGTTGAGGTTTGCCCCGTACAAGCTACTTGGAAAGAGGAAGACGGACTTGTAGTTATAGATTACGACTGGTGTGTTGGCTGCCGTTATTGTATGGCCGCTTGCCCTTACGATGGTAGACGTTTTAACTGGAGCAAACCTGAAGTTCCTGAACCAGAAGTAAACAAGAATCAGCATTACCTAGGAAACAGAATGCGTAAAAAAGGCGTCATGGAAAAATGTACTTTCTGTGTGCAACGTACGCGTAAGGGAAAAAACCCGGCCTGTGTAGAAGCATGTCCTACCGGAGCTAGAATTTTCGGTAATCTATTAGATCCTGATAGCACCATACGTTGGGTGTTAGAAAATAAAAAAGTATTTAGGTTAAAAGAAGATTTAGGCACAGAACCCAAGTTCTGGTACTTCATGGACTAAGAAATACATAGTAGAAAAGAAAGCACTGAATCGTAACGTTAAGAATACCAGAAATTCTTAGCCAGCAGATTTAAAACAATATACAATGGGAGCATTTAAAGTATTTAAAAGTTTGGTGGTCGATAGTTTAGATACCATAACCAAGGGGTCTAAAACGTATCATCTTTGGATGGGGTTTCTTACCCTTGTGATGCTAATTGGCATGTATTGTTATTCCATTCAATTAGAAGAAGGGCTTAGCGCTACGGGAATGTCCGATCGTGTTAGCTGGGGACTGTACATTTCTAACTTTACTTTTTTAGTGGGTGTTGCCGCTGCTGCCGTTATGCTCGTCATGCCAACCTACGTTCTAAAAGATATTGATTTTAAGCAGGCCGTATTAATCGGAGAAGGACTGGCCGTAGCGGCATTAGTAATGTGTTTGGCTTTTGTAGTTGCCGATATGGGCGGACCATCCGTGTTATGGCATATGATTCCCGGAATAGGGGTTTTTAACTTCCCGAACTCCATGTTAACTTGGGATGTTATTGTATTAAACGGATACCTTTTTATAAATATTAGTATTCCGTTTTATATCCTTTTTAAGCACTATCAGAATAAAGAAGCTAAGAAAAGTGTCTATGTACCGGGCGCTATTATATCCGTATTTTGGGCCGTAGGTATTCACTTGGTGACTGCCTTTTTATACCAGGGTCTACAAGCACGTCCTTTTTGGAACAATGCATTGTTAGGACCTCGTTTCTTGGCATCGGCATTTGCTGCGGGACCTTCACTTATTATTTTGGTTTTAGCCGTCATACGTTCTTTTACAGCTTTCAAAATAGAAGATAAAACAATCAAGAAAATTGCGATGATTGTAACGGTAGCTGCTCAGATAAATTTGATCATGCTGGTCTCGGAATTATTTAAGGAATTTTATGCCCCTACACACCACAGTGAAAGTGCGTATTATCTTTTCTTTGGCCTACATGGTAAAGATGCGTTACTACCTTGGATTTGGACCGCTATACCTCTAAACGTTCTTGCAACAGTGATACTCACATTCAATAAATTTAGAAACAACCTGAAAGTATTGTACGTCTGCTGCTTTATGCTATTTGTAGCTATATGGATAGAAAAGGGGTTTGGCCTAATCGTTCCCGGCTTCATTCCTGGACCTTATGGTAAAATAGTAGAATACCTCCCCACTGGCGTAGAGATTGGTGTTACGATTGGTATTTGGGCAATGGGCGCCTTTGTATTTACCATTCTTGCCAAAACCGCTATTGGTATAGAGTTGGGAGAGCTACGGTATAAAGATAAAAAGGCTTAAGCCTCACAACCCTTTCTAAAATATAGGCACAGGTTCCATTACTAGTAGTATAATAATGGAACCTGTATTAGTTTATATACTTTTAAAATAATTAAAATTGGTTTAGATTAGTGGTGTGTCTATAATGGATATAAGTTAAAAATGAAAGAACTTCTCGAACTAAACAAGAAAATTTTCGCATCAAGCATTCTGTGGATTAGTGGCTTTATGGCAATAGGTTTTTCTCTATATTATTTCTTTTTTATTGAAGATGTTAAAAAAGTATTATTTACAACTATAACTGGAATATTCACACTATTATTTCCATTAATAATATTAGGAATATGGACTTATGACTGGTTCCGAAAAAGAAAATATAAGGAACGAATTTTAAGTAAAACACCTTACTCTGATTTGAAAAAAATCGGCTTTATAAACAAAACTAAAAGAGCAAATCATAATGGATTATTAGACTTCGTAGATTATGGAGAAATTAATGAATGTCAAATAATCTTTGATGTTGATATTAAAAATCCAAAAGTTGCGGAATTCCAAATCTATGGACGGACTTGGGATTTGTCAAGTTCTGAGTTTTTACAAAAATCCAAAGAATTGAAATCGTATAATATTGAATTGAATCCGCTAGGGTTTAAGAAAAGAATAAACACTAATACTGAACAACTCAATTCTATTGGCGAACTAGAAAAAATCCTAATGGAATTTACTCATATTGCAAAAAAAATAAAATATAAATCCATTCCATTGAGTGAATGGGAACACAAATAATATGCAAAAGTCAGTTGGCAACAATGCCAATAATCAATGTGAGGTTTGGGTTTTACAACCAAGGGCTGCGTATACTTATAAAATCATTAAATCTTATGGATTTAGCTTTAGACAAGAAAAAATAAAACTAAATAATAAACTTTAGCTTCGTGCTCAGACGGAAACGAAAAGTTTCCTTGCTTCCGCACTACGCTCAACCATTGTATCTAATTTAATAAATGAATATTTTTCCAACTAAAAAACAGAAATTTAAGTTAATTGGTGAGCAAGCAGAAACGCTGAATCGATTGAATCGGAGAACAGAAAAGTCTGAAAATCTGACTTCCCAATATACTGACAAATCTTTTCGCGGAACAATAACTGGGAACGAATTCAAAATAATTTCTTCTGTTATTGGAAAAGGAGCTTTTTGCGTTATGACTGGAAAAATAAATTCTGCAAACGGATATGTGAAAGTTGAAATCCATAAAGTTTTTAGAATTTTGCTTAGTATAATTCTTTGCTTCCCCGTTATCGGAATTGTAATAGCTATTTTAACTGGCACAGAGGAATTTTCACCTATTTTTATTCTAGTAGCTATATTGCAAATACTAATGATAAGGTTTGTTTTTATTGGACTTGCGTTTAAATTTCTATCGAAAGCTAGTCTTAATAGATTACGTGATGTTTTAGATTTTGAATGGGAAAAAAACTAGGTACAGCACAACCTACAAACAATAAGGACTACGGGCCTAACAAAAACAACAAATTCCCATAAAAAACATTTTACAGGAATTTGAATAAAATAATAAAGCGGCTATCATTTAATAGCTACTTGTGCTATCAACAACTCTTCTAATTCCTTAACTGCTTTAGCTGGGTCTTCTGCTCCGTAGATAGCTGCTCCTGCAACGGCTACTGTAACACCAGATTCCTTAACCGCTGTAACACTACTTAGATTTACACCACCGGCAATAGCTTCTTGAGCACGTTTTACTCTGTCTTTAACACCAATAGTATCTACAACAATAACTTTACCGTGTGCTTTTACAGATTTTACTGCGCCTGCTATAGTAGAATCTCCTGAAGTACCTAATAATTGTGATACTGTTTGAAGTGATAAGGACGTATCCATTAGAAAAATTTCCACCCTTGTAACAGATAGATTAACTTAATGCCTTCCTATCACGATTTCAAAGAAATATGAGCCATACCGATAAAGAGCACTTCCAAGAGAACAGTCCCTTTTATTTCCCTTTAGAAGTTACCCCAAGAGAAGGTCAACTACCAATATCACGGGAAGACTATGAAAACAAGCCCAGTGGTGACATCTTTGGCAAAATACAGGATGCCGGGATGATGTGGAATCCTGAAGATGTAAATCAATCCGAATTCCTTATAATGAGTACTGCGGGAGGACTAAAAAACGGTGAAGAGACGCTGGCACTGGGCATGCACTCAGGACATTTTGAATTGGGAGATGCCGCAAAAGTTGCTGCAAGTGCTTTCAAAGACCTCTTTACCAAACCCTATTACGTATCAGTATCCGACCCTTGTGATGGACGTACTCAAGGCACTACAGGTATGATGAATTCATTGGCCTATCGTAATCATGCCGCCACAGTTTTAGGAGATTTAAGACGCTCTTTGCCTAATCGCAAAGGGGTAATGGGCATTGCTACTTGTGACAAAGGCCTACCGGCCATGATTATGGCATTGGCGAATGAAACAGATCTACCAACGATCATCATGCCCGGCGGAGTGACATTAATTGCCAAAGGAATCAAAGATTTAGGTTCGGTACAGGCTTTACCATCACTTGTTTCCCATAAAGAAATATCATTGGAAGAGGCACAATCCCATGGATGTGCTTCTTGTGGAACACCAGGTGGCGGTTGTCATTTTTTGGGAACAGCAGCCACCTCCCAAGTCGTAGCAGAAGCATTGGGCATGGCATTGCCACATTCGGCACTAGCACCCTCTGGAGGGAAGATCTGGTATGCCATTGCTAAAGATTCAGCCATTGCTCTAGTAAATCTCGCAAAAAACAATATATATACCAATCAGATCGTCACTAAAGATGCCATACACAATGCTATGGTCGTACATGCGGCTTTTGGCGGATCTACCAACCTCTTATTGCATATTCCCGCTATTGCTCATGCAGCGGGACTACCCACGCCTACTCGAGAAGAATGGGAAAATATTAACCGAGAAACGCCTAGATTAGTCAATGTGCTCCCAGCGGGAAAGTACTCCACAGCACACGTATATGCTGCCGGAGGCGTACCAGAGGTCATGATGCATTTGCGAAAATTAGGTCTACTCAAAGAAGACTGTCTCACAGTTACAGGTAAAACACTGGGCGAAAATTTGGATATCTGGGAGCAAGGCGGCAAAATGTTCATTTGGGAAGCAGAGAATAAAAGAAATAGACGGCAACAAGTACGATTTAATCTCCAGACATTTAATCCTGATGCGCATCCTGATAATGTGATACTATCTCCTAAAGATGCGAAGAGGGCCAATATGAAAAGCACCTTGACTTTCCCCTATGGTAATTTGGCGCCAGAAGGAGCTGTGATCAAAAGCGGTGCAATCGCTCCAGAAATGATTGATACTAACGGCATATACTACAAAAAAGGAGTTGCTAAAGTATTTGTCTCAGAAGCAAATGCCATTAAGGCAATTAATCTTGGAGAAGTAAAGCCAGGTCATATTGTAATATTGATCGGGGCAGGGCCAAGTGGCACCGGAATGGAAGAAACCTTCCAAGTAACGGGTGCTCTGAAACAATTATCCTTTGGAAAAGAGATAGCCCTGATTACCGACGGACGTTTTTCTGGCGTTTCCACAGGCGCATGTATAGGACATGTGGGTCCAGAGGCTCTCGTAGGAGGACCTATTGGCAAGGTTCAAGATGGAGATATCATTGAAATCAAAATTGATTGCGATAATCTAAATGGAAGTATAAATTTAATAGCCTCACACAGCAATCCCAATGCCGAACTAAGTGAAGCCGACATAGCACAATTATTTTCAAACAGATCACCACATCCACAACTTCGCCCACATCCAGAATTGCCCAATGATATTAGAATTTGGGCAGCCACGCAGAGCGGTATATGGGAAGGGTGTGTACAGGATGCTGATAGGATCTTAAAGATTGTGAAAGCAGGAATTGATGCTTTGAAATAAGAAAAAAAATAGAATTGAGTGGGTGCTCTGTCATCAAATGACAGAGTATGCAACCCAATATTAACTAGAATCGTGACTTTCATAACCGCTATTTCAGCTAGTCCTTTTATACCTATTCGGTCATATTAACTTTTGTATTGAGGGTCATCTAAAAACACCTCTAGATTTTCAAAAAATAGTTTTATATTGCAGTAGCATTAATAGTGCACACTCCCCCTACATTTTAGAAAAAAACAGCTATACGTACTAGCTACTATATGCATTGCTATTACGAAATAATCGTACGAGTAGATATAGCCAAATGTTGTTTTTCAATATAACCAACCAGTAACCGATGATAAAATTCTTTAGAAAATTAGACAAAACTTACTTTGAGAAGGAAAAACTGGAAAGTATTTTAGATACGCTATTGGAGAAATTGTGAATGCCAGAGAACTAAGAACATTAAAAACGATAGTTTAAGAATGACATTAGTAACAATCGAACCTTCTATGGAATTAGTAAAGTTTCAAGAGAATACTATAAATGCATTACAAAAGAAAATATTAGGGCAAAACACTCTAAATGAAATCATAGCCAACTATCTACAGGCTACGCTTTATATACTAAACGATAACCATTATTAAAACTAATCCTATGAAAGCAAAATTTGTAATTAAAATTATATCGCTTTTTGTAGCGCTTGTAAGCATAAGCTGCAAAAGTGATAGTAAAGAAGAAAAAAAAGAGATAGTACTTACCTCTGGAGTTTTAGGGGAATATATGGATACTTCTGTGAAGCCTGGCGATAATTTTACTGCTTTTGTTAATGGTACTTGGATGAAAGAAACTGAAATTCCTTCAGATAAATCTTCTTATGGTATTGGGTACATACTTCATGAAGAATCTGAAGATAATGTAAAGAAAATTATAGAAGGATCAGCAGACGGAGAATTGGAAAAAGGTACAGATGAACAAAAAGTACAAGATCTTTACAAGTCCTATATAGATCTTGAAACAAGAAATCAACTTGGTGTTTCTCCTTTGCAACCTGAATTTAATAAAGTTGATTCCATAAATAATTATGATGATTTGGCCTCCTATTTTGCTTATGCTAATAAATATGGTATTAGCGTACCATTGACTCTATTTGTATACCAAGATTTAAAAAACCCTACTATTTATACTGTATATACTTATCAAGGAGGTTTAGGATTGCCAGATCGTGAATATTACCTTAAAGATGATGATCGTTCCAAAGAGATTAGAGCAAAATATGTTGAACATATTAAGAAAATGTTTGATTTAGCAGGTTTACAAGCTGCTGAAAAAGCTGCTGTAAAAATAATGTCGATTGAAACAGCAATTGCCGAAAAGCACTTAGAAAAGGAAAAGACTAGAGATCTAGTTAGTTTGTATAATATGTTTCCAACGGATACGCTTTCTAACATAATGCCAAATTTTAATTGGACGGGCTACCTTAAAGAAGCTGGTATAAAAGATGAAAAAAATCTTGGGGTATTAATGCTGGAATACACAAAAGCTTTAGACAAAATCATCACATCCACTAGCATTGAAGATTGGAAAATCTATTTAAAATGGAGTGCCCTTAACACCTATGCCTCGCGTTTAAGTAAACCAATTACAGATCAAAATTTTGATTTCTATAGTAAAGAATTACGTGGTACACCAGAGCAAAGACCCTTATGGAGACGTGGCGTTTCAACTGTAAATGGCACTTTAGGAGAAGTGGTCGGTAAAATTTATGTGAAAAAACACTTTCCACCAGAGGCCAAAGAAAAAATGGAAACATTAGTGTCAAATCTTTTAGAAGCCTATGAACAAAGTATTAAGGAACTTGATTGGATGAGCGCTGATACCAAAAAAGAAGCCTTAGATAAGCTAAGCAAATTTAATCCCAAAATAGGGTATCCAGATAAATGGAAATCTTATGATATAAATATTAAGAGAGAGGACCTTTTTGGTAATTTGCAAAGAGCTGCTTTGATGGAATACAATCGTGAATTAGCGAAATTAGGCCAACCGATTGATAAAACCGAATGGGGTATGACACCTCAAACAGTGAATGCTTATTATAATCCAACATTAAATGAGATTGTATTTCCGGCTGCAATTTTACAACCTCCATTTTTCGATTTAAATGCTGAGGATGCCATAAATTATGGATCAATTGGAGCGGTTATTGGCCACGAAATAGGACATGGTTTTGATGATAAAGGAAGTACTTTTGATGGAGATGGTGCAATGAGAAACTGGTGGACAGAAAATGACCGAGAAGAATTTAAAAAACGAACTTCAGCTTTAGTATCTCAATATGATTCCTTTGAAGCTTTACCCGGTCTAAACGTGAATGGTGAGTTTACCCTAGGCGAGAATATAGGAGATCTTGGTGGTTTAAGCATCGCCTTAAAAGCATACAAAATTGCCTTGAATGGTAAGGAGTCGCCTGTTATGGATAATTACACAGGAGAGCAACGTGTATTTATCGGATATGCGCAATCTTGGAGAAATAAAATCAGAGATGAGGCCTTGCGAATGCAAATTAACACTGATCCTCATTCTCCAGCAAATTTTAGGGTTAACGGAGTGGTCAGTAATATTCCAGAGTTTTATACAGCCTTTAATGTTCAGAAAAGTGATTCCTTGTATTTAGCACCAGAAAAACGAGTTAAAATATGGTAATGTATTAAAGAATCATTGGCTTACAGCAGGTATAAAAAATTGCGAAAATATAAATTGAAGTAAATACTAATATGAGAATCTTAAAGAAGATAGGAAAATGGTTCTTGATTTTAATTGGAGTATTTATTGCTTTTATTTTAGTTGTTTTACTAGTAATCCGAATCAATAGTTCTGGAGAAGAAGAACCTTTTTTAGATGAAACGGGTAATGTGCTTCCCAATAGTATTACTACCCACGAGGATATGGTAATTAATGGTGCTCCCCAAAGAGTTACCATAAGAGGAAAAGACAAGAATAATCCCGTTTTACTAATAGTTCACGGAGGACCAGGAGCACCTATTTTACCTGTAATTTATAAACTCACAGGTGTCGATTTAGAAGATTTATTTACAGTCTGTTATTGGGACCAAAGAGGTTCTGGACTTGCATACAATGACAGTATACCCGATTCGTCCATTACCTTAAACCATATAGTAGATGATGGTTTAGAACTATCAAATCACTTAAAAAAAACTTTTAAAAAAGATAAAATTTACATCGAAGGTTTGTCGTGGGGAACAGCGGTAGCAGCTTATATGGTTCAAAAAAAACCTGAATTATATCACGCCTATATTGGTAGTGGTCTAATGGCGAATCTATCACTTTCAGAAGAGTTGTCTTATGAATTTGCGATGTCAGAAGCTCAAAAATATAATGATACCGTTTCAATCAATCAATTAAAACAAATTGGAAAACCACCATATGTCTCAAATTCAGAAAATACGGTAACTGAAGCCTTTGAAATAGAACGACAGATTGTAATGAAGTATGCACCGATAAAACTAGATACCAATTTTAATTTTATTAAAAGTATGTTTTTAGATAATGGCTTGACGTTTAGTGAGAAATTTACTGATATGATTAATAGTCCTGAAGCCTACTATCCTGCAGCAAAGATTTTAGAATCTACAGCAATTGATATGAATCTAATGCGTGATATTCCCGAATTGAAAGTGCCCGTTTACATATTACAAGGAGACAACGACCATTTTACCGAAACGTCCGTAGCAAAAGTGTATTTTGATTCGATTATTGCACCATCTAAGAAATGGTTTTTATTTGAAAATGGAACACACGGAGTTCAAATTGAATATCCAGAAAAATATCGTTCCATATATATCAATGAAATACTGAAAAATTGAACGCTAATGAGAACACCGCATATCCATTCAGCAGCCGTTCGCTACGCTTGTAGATTGTAATTAATTAACACAACCGCAAATGAGAAATAAAAAACGGAAATGCCTAAAACCGATAGTAGCAGGCACTAATTAACAACCAAAATCCTGACAACTGAACAAAACAACAAATTCCCGTAAAAAACATTTTACGGGAATTTGTATAATTTAATAAAGCGAAAATTGTTTAACAGCAACTTATGCTAGCAACAACTCTTTTAATTCTTTAGCTGCTTTAGCTGGATCTTCTGCTCCGTAGATGGCTGCTCCTGCAACGGCTACTGTAACACCAGACTCCTTAACTGCTGTAATACTACTTAGGTTTACACCACCGGCAATAGAAACTGAAACTCCGGCTGTCTTGGCTTCGTCTATCAAAACCTGAATTGAGTATCCTTCTTCTGCTTGCTCATCTAAACCTGCATGTAACTCAACAAATTCCGCTCCTAATGCAATAGCTTCTTGAGCACGTTTTACTCTGTCTTTAACACCAATAGTATCTACAACAACACCTTTGCCGTGTGCTTTTGCAGATTTTACTGCGCCTGCTATGGTAGAATCTCCTGTTGCTCCCAAAATGGTAATATAATCTGCTCCGGCACCAAAAGCCATATCCGCTTCCAATTCTCCTGCATCGGCAGTTTTAAAATCGGCTAGAACCAATTTATCAGGAAAAGCATCTTTCATCTTTCTAATTCCGGATAAACCTTCACTCTTAATAAGTGGTGTTCCCAATTCTATAATATCTATGTAAGGCGCTACTTTAGTTGCTAATGCAATTGCGTCTTCTATTTTTAATAAATCTATTGCTACTTGTAATTTTACCATAATCTTATATTTAAAATGTTCTCTATTATTTACCTATTATCATTTTGTAATACCTACTCCATATTGGCATGACGCTTCCATAAATCCGAAGCCGGACTACCATCTAATTCCCAAAGTGCTTGAATAAGCGCATCCATAACCAATAAAAGCGACTGCTCAAAAAGACTGCCTGCGTATTGTTTGGAAACATCCTCGTCTCTTTCCTGCTTTTGTGCAGCAGGTATCTTAACCGTGTGGTTTGCCAATAATGCCAATGGAGAGTCCATATTGGTCGTAAAGCACACAACCCCTGCTCCTACTATTTTTGCGGTTTCCGCTGCTCCAACAATTCCGCCAGTGGTTCCAGAGCCGGAACCGGCAATTAGCACATCTCCTTTTCGTATGGCAGGTGATGTTGTTTCGCCAACCACATGAACTTTATATCCTAAATGCATGAATCGCATTGCTGCTGCTTTCATCATGAGTCCGGTACGTCCTGCTCCCATAATAAAAATATGTTCGGCTTCTGTTATTACCGCAATTAAAGGGGCTATATCCTCATATTGGATAGCTTTTACCAGTTTCAGGTGTTCTTCCATAATGGTGTTCATGGCACGCTTAACTAGTTCAGTATCCTTTTTTTTTAGTGTATTTTCCATATCTAAATCGACTTTAAATCTTTTGGTCATTAAAACCTAGTACAAAATTAGAGAGGCTTCTTCCGGTAGAGTTACACAATCTGATAGATGTCTGGTACAATCTGCCCATACCGACTTTTTAGATGGTGTTATTAGCTATTTTTGTGGTATATTTTGGAAACGGGTAGTTTTCTAGTCGATTATATCGATTATAAAATACGTTACGAATTCAATCAAAAAAACAAGTATTATGCTCAGTGATAAAGTTTTATATATAAGAGATTTGGGCAACTGCCCTCCAGCCTATTTAAACGATCCCGCACGAAGAGATTTCTTTGAAATTGTATGGCTACGAAACGAAGATGCGCTTCATGTTCCTCAGCATGATTTCCAAACCTTAAAAGGAGATTGGATTTATTTGATTCCGCCATACAGAGTGCACCAGTTAAACAAAGCCGGGAAAAATGGTGTATTGATTTCCTTTAAACAGGAACTCTTGGAAGGAGATTTAAAAGAGTTCTTATTGGATGTTTTTAGAATGTTCAATATACAAGGTGAATTTTCTTGTCTGCAGGTAAATGAGGAGAGCTCAAAAGGATTGGTTTCCGTTCTTCAGCTTTTGGAGCA
Organism: Zobellia nedashkovskayae; assembly: GCF_015330125.1. NCBI lineage: Bacteria > Pseudomonadati > Bacteroidota > Flavobacteriia > Flavobacteriales > Flavobacteriaceae > Zobellia > Zobellia nedashkovskayae. Next base: position 4,395,347 of record NZ_JADDXR010000002.1, read on the forward strand.
AGAATACAATCAAGAAACTATTAATTTAATAATGATGAAAGCCCTTTTAAAAGTGTTTTTATTAAAGCTGATACAACTAAAAGAACAACACTTTACATTACAAGATATTAACGAAAAGCGGGTTTATGAGTTTATGCTTTTGCTTGAAAAGAATTATCAAAATGAGAGAAATGCCGATTTTTATGCTGGGAAACTAGGCATTAGCGCAAAGCGATTAAATCAAATATTAAAAGAAAAACTAGACAAAACAGGCGTGCAACTTATTCACGACCGTCTTATACTGGAAGCAAAAAGGCAAATTATACATAGTGAGAACACTATTAAAGAAATAGCCTATAATCTAGGTTTTAAGGATCACTCCTACTTTAGCCGATTTTTTAAATTGCATGCTGAACAGACTCCCCAAGAATTTCAAAACAATGTAAAGAAACATGTCATTTCACACGATAACACTTTGTATAGTTAGGGTAACTTTGAATTGAATTACATTTTTGAATAGGAAAGATCTCTTTTAAGAAATACATCTCAACTCTAAGCTAAAATACTAGTAAAGCTTAGGTTCAACAAAAAAATTAAGAACGAAAATTGATAGAGGATTTTAAAAATATTGCATATCTGAAGTCTGGAAACGAGAGACAAAAACTCGCCTATGCTGAAATTAAGGCAATTGAAATTTTAGAGAAACTCAAGGAGTACACCCCCATTTTAACCGGAACTATCCCAATCGGGATTGACCTACCTGAAAGCGATTTAGACATCATTTGCTATTGCAAAGACCATTTGTCTTTTAGTGCTTTCTTGCAACAAGAATTCTCGCATAAGCAAGGTTTTAAAGTTTACGCAACAACTCAAAACCATACTATATGTACCATTGCAGAATTTAAATCAGGAAGTTTTCTATTTGAAATTTTCGGACAAAGCATACCAACCGAACGGCAAAATGCTTGTCGTCATATGATTATTGAAAACCGAATTTTACTAGAAAAAGGGGCTGAGTTTAAGGAAGAAATTATAGCGTTAAAATCCCGTGGTATAAAAACCGAACCTGCATTTGCTAAACTATTGGGCCTAAACGGGAATCCGTATGTTGAATTATTAAAGCTGGGTAACAAACATAGCGCTCAATAGAATTATTATAGACTTAAGCTTAATGGAAAATATAAGGTGAATCTAATTTACGCCTCCCTATTCCATATCCGAATCTGTATCACTCTTAGGTTGAATAACCATACTAAAAGAAGGTTCAGTTTCGGTAATACTACCCGCGCCCTTTCTATTGACTTTAAAAAGGACATCCTTTTTTGTAGAAAATAATATAACAGAAAAGAAATGACTTTTAAGATGAGATTTCAACACTTCAAAAGCTTCATCTAAAGTAAGTTCTTCCTCCCTATCTTCGGTGTCTTTAGATCTATAACGAAATTTTAATAAGACTTTAAAACCATCTTTAGAATAGACTGGTCTAAGAAAGATATTTTTAAGATTAGGTTTCCCAATAGTCTTTGCCATAGTTAATTTGGCAAAGCTGCCTTCTTCAACACTTTCTTTTACCTGATTCCAGAATTGAACAAATACATCTTGATAAGGCATAAACTATAAAGTATTAAGGTGATTTTTTTAGTGGTTCAAAAATAATACTATTTATTCAATTCGTAATCGCTTGTCAATTGGCTCTATGCTAAATCCTCACGAGATAAAAAGCCTTTGTTCAATTCTTTGAAACCTAAAAAAAGGACGATTTAAAAACCGCCCTTTTCAAGTTTTATGTCATAAATTAACTTACACCCGCACGATACCCATATCGCCTAAGTCCAAAGGAATTTTCGTTCCTCCCTCTTTAATCGATTTATAAATGGCCTCCACAATAATCATATCTCGTTTGCCCATTTCACCAGGAGCATAGTTTGTTGTTCCTAACATAATGTGCTTTGCAAAATCATCCATCTGGAGCTTTTGCATACTTTGATGAGGGAACTTTATTTCATTTCCGTCTGATGTACGTCCGCTTAAAGGTCCATAACTGTGGCATGGGTTTAGCTCTGCCCATCCTTTTTCAAAAGAAACAAAAAGTCGGTTTGCATTGGCGTTATGCGAAGTATACAAATTACCTACTACGCCATTTGGGAATTCCATCTGGGCGGTAATAGTTTCATCCGTATCTTTAAAATACTCAGGTCTTGAACTAAATTCCTGAGCAGAAACCGAAATAGGATTTTGCCCAGTTCCGTATATATTACTCTGTATAGAATATACGCCCATATTCATTAAAGCGCCACCTCCGGAAAGTGCATGGTTCAATCTCCACTGGTCTGGGTTTCCTCCAGATATATATCCCGCATCAGAAGATACGTAACGTACATCTCCATAAGGCTTCTCTTTTACCAAGCGCTTAATTTCTTTGGTATATGGGTCAGATTGCATGCGGTAACCCACAGCCAATTTTACACCAGCTTCGTTACACGCATGAATTATAGAATCGCATTCTTCTACACTCACTGCCATTGGTTTTTCGCAGATTACATGTTTACCGGCTTTTGCCGCACGAATACAAAACTCTGCATGCATGCTATTCGGAAGCACTACGTAAACAATATCAATATCCTTGTTTTTAGCAATGGAATCAAAGTTCTCATAGTTGTACACATTCTTTTTAGGTATGTTGTACTTCTCCATCCACTCCTTTTCTTTTGCCGGAGTTCCTGTAACAATTCCTGCCAAATAACAATTTTCTGCATCTTGTAATCCTGGTGCCAATTGTCCGCTACTATAGCCACCCAACCCAACGAGCGCTATACCCAGTTTCTTTTTATCTTTTCCTGAAGAAAATCCATATCCCAAACCAATACTGCCCAAAAGAGCAGTCCCGGTTATACCTTGTGATAGTTTTGTATTAAAGCTTCTTCTTGATATATTTTTCATTGTGTGTTCCTTTAAAAATTTCCTCTCCTAAAATACATATAAATTAGATTCCTCTTCTTACATCCTTTAAAATCGACTTCAAAATAGTAGCTGATTTGTAACTTTTATGCTAAAACCTATACATATAAGTAAACTACCTCGTGGCAAGCCCACAAGGCATTAGAAGGAATACACTTTGATTTCGAAGAAAGTCTCGGAGCATTTAATCTCGATTATCGAGTAAAACTAAATTATGGCAGGTGAAGGATTCATGGCGCATGCCATAAGCAGTTTAAAGCAAAATAGGGCTCTTCTTAAGAAACGTAAATTCAAAGACTTACGAGAACTTTATAAAAATGGAGTAAGTAAAACCGAGGTTGAATTTAAAAAGCTAGATGCTAAAGAATGGGCCGTGCTTAAGCAAAGCATTAAAAAACAGCATCAAAATAATCTCCGTATTGAACTAATGATATATATCTTATCATTGGTAATAACATTTTGTATTCTCTACTATATATATTGGTTCATCGTTAATTAACGACTGCTCAATTAATTTTTATCTTTCCGGTTGAAAGGCTACCTTTATAAACAGTTAATCTTCAAAATTAATGGCGGCAAAACCTTCTAAATCTCTTAAGAATTTATCTATAATTCACCTTGCACTTGTAGGTGCCATCCTTGCCTTTGGGGTTTTTAAATTTGTTAGTAACGGCACTTTCATAGCCAATGCAGACCCCAATGATATCTTCATTTACGTGATACCCGTAGTGGCTGCTTTTGGTTACTTTATGAGTCAATTTATGTTTAAAAAGCAATTACTAGCCATAGATAGAATAGATACCCTAACGTTAAAATTGGCCAAATACCAAGCTGCTTCTATTGTAAAATACGCGTTTATAGAAGGTCCTGCCTTTCTTGCCATAATTGCATATGGTTTTAATGGCAATGCCCTTTTCTTGGTTATTGCAATTTTCTTGGTGGTGTATCTTTTTATGCAAAAACCGAATCAAAAAAAGTTTATGGAAGATGTGCCCTTGACCATAGAAGACAAAAAAGAATTTAAGAACACCAATATATAATTACCAAAGAGAATGAAAATTAAACCAACATTACTTGCTTTATTAATGGGACTAGGAATAATTAATGGAATAAAGGGACAGGATTGGCCAAATTTAAGTCAGTTTCAAGAGGACAACGCCAAGCTGGCAAAACCAACCGCTAATGAAAACCGGGTCGTTTTTATGGGGAATTCCATTACTATTGGATGGATTAATTCCCGACCGGAGTTTTTTGCAGACAAGCCCTATGTGAACCGAGGAATCAGCGGACAGACTACACCGCAAATGCTTGTTCGTTTTAGACCAGACGTCATTAACCTTGAGCCTAAGGTAGTGGTCTTATTGGCGGGTACCAATGACATAGCCGGAAACACGGGGCCGTCAACCTTAGAAATGATAATGGATAACATTAAATCCATGGCAGATATAGCAACGGCAAACGACATAAAAGTGATTTTATCCTCTACCCTGCCCGCTTACAAATATCCATGGAAACCTGAGATGCAGCCCGCTCAAAAAATTGTTGATCTAAACAAAATGATTAAAGCGTACGCCGAAGAAAAAGGTCATATTTATCTTGACTATTTTTCTACTATGGCAGATGAACGTAACGGATTGCCAAAAAAATATGCCAATGATGGCGTACACCCTACGGTTGAAGGGTACAAAATAATGGAACCTTTAGTAGAAAAGGCCATTGCCGAAGCTTTACAAAATTAAAAAAGTAGCATACCAATTCTAAAATAGAACTTTAGCATAAAAAGTGATTTCTGTTTTTATGCATATCTTCGATAGTGATTCTATTTTGATTATCATTCTATAACCCTGCGAATGCAAGAAACAGTACAAGATTCCGGTTCAAAAGATTCCAAGAACCAACCCAGTACATACGATTCTATAATCATAGGTTCTGGAGCGGGTGGCTTGGCTACGGCTATTTGTTTGGCTAGAGCTGGCAAAAAAGTTTTGGTGCTAGAGCAACATGACGTTCCTGGTGGTTGGTGCCATAGTTTTTACCTAAACGGACACCGATTTACCCCTGGCGTTCATTACGTTGGGCTTATGGCTGAAGGTGAGGCTACCAATGATTTGTACAGAGGTTTGGGTATTGCTAACGAGCTTGTGTTTTTTAGAATGAATCCCGATGCGTACGAACATGTTCGTATTGGTAAAGAACGATTTGATTTCCCTGCTAATTTCGACCTACTTATAGAACGACTTTCAGCTCGTTTCCCTGAAGATAAAAAACAGATTCACAAATACCTTAACCTAATTAGAAAAGTAAGTGAAGAGCTTTACTCTCTACCTTACTTTAAAGGATTCTGGCAAAAATTGACCATTCCTTTTAAGACCAAACATTTTGGTAAATATGGGATGTTTAGTGTCCGAAAAGTGATTGGGTGGCATATCAAAAATCCACTTTTAAAAAACATATTGAACATACAGTGTGGTGATCACGGTGTTCAGCCAAAAAAAGTCCCTTTTGTATTGCATAGTGCATTAATGTACCACTATTTTCAAGGTGGCTATTATCCCATGGGTGGCGGAGGTGCGCTTATAAAAGCTATGACCAATACACTTAAAAAACATGGAGGAGAACTACGCACTAGTACAGCCGTTACCAAAATAATTCTGGAAGGCGACCAAAGTAAAAAAGCCGTTGGGGTGGTTCTGGAAAACGGACAAAAACTTTATGCGGATACTATTGTTTCCAATGCAGATGTAGGTATTACGTATAATGATTTGGTAGGAAGAGAAAATTTAAGTTCTAAATTTCAGCAGAAGCTAGCAAAAACAAAATATTCCAGCACCTCATTAATGTTGTTTTTGATTGTTGATATGGATTTGCGAAAAGCTGGTCTAGACTCTGGTAATATTTGGATGATGCCAAATAAAGATACGGATGAGTTTTATGACGGCATGCTAGAGTCGGACATTTCAAAAGGAGATGCTTTTGAAGGAATGTTCATTAGCTGTACCACTTTAAAAGACCCCTCTAGTTTTGATGGAAAACATCATAGCATAGAGGCAATTACTCTGGTTGACTATAAGGCTTTTGAAAAGTTTAAAGATGAAAATCAGGAGCGTTCGCAAGAATACTTGGATTTCAAAGAATTGTTGATGCAAAAAATGATAAACGGATTAGAAAATGCTATTCCGGGTATTAGCAAGCATATCATTCAAAAAGACTTGGGAACGCCATTGACAAATAAGTACTACGTAAACACCACGGACGGTAATATCTACGGAACCGAAAAAAGCCTGAAACATATTGGCCCGTTTGCCTATAAGGCAAAAAGTGAAATTGAAAACCTGTATTTATGTGGTGCCAGTATCCTTTCTCATGGTGTGGCAGGAGTTTCACATTCCGGTGTGGATACGGCAGCGCGAATTTTAGATTGTGACCCAGATGAGCTTAAAAAACCTCAGGAAGATCAGCACATACGAATTTACGAAGCTGAAGATGCCACAGATTATCCAGAATGGATGTTGAAAAAAATAGCGGTCAAAACTGCTAGGGCAAAAAATAAAAGCGAAGAGATTAATACATAAGGCGAAATTAGTAGATATTGATAAGGGATGGACCATGGAAATGGCCATCCCCTATTCAAACTTTGGTGAGCTTGGTAAAGTTGTTGCAATTAAACCCGGAAACAAATGGGCTTTTCTCGCTATTCGTCAAGACCGTAATGATGCCAATGGCAACAGACGGTCTACATCAACGTTATTTCCAATTTATGACATTTCAAAGAATGTGCATCAAGCCAACCGCTTTGGTTTAATGGAATTTGTTGAATAAAAAGTTTTTATTACCAGTTGGTAAATGAACCGTCTTTACGTCGTAATCTTGGTATTTCAATTGGTTTAAACGTCTGTTTTAGGGCCAATTCCTCATTGAACTCAACGCCAAGTCCAGGAGTATCCAATACAGGATAGGTTGGACCATTTAATATTGGTCTTACAGGGTAAAATTCCGGAGCATCCGTACCCATATATTGTGCCGGGGTATTCATTTCTTCCAACCATCCAAAATTAGGACAAGCTGCTGCCATATGAATGGAAGCCGCTGTACAAATAGGACCTAACGGGTTATGGGGCATCAAATCAATATAATGTGCTTCCGCCAAACTGGCCACTTTCATTGCCTCGGTAATTCCGCCTACGTTACAAATATCAATACGGGCATATTGCGTAAGATTCCTTTCTATAAAAGGCAAAAACTGCCACTTGCTTGAAAACTCTTCTCCTATAGTAAATGGAATATCAACCATTTTACGAAGGTTCTCATATGCTTCCGGATTTTCATCGCGGATAGGTTCCTCAATATAATCTAATGTTCCCGGAGGCATACGTTTTATAAACGAATACGTCTGTGCCGGAGTAAGTCTTGTATGGTAATCAATGCCTATGGTAATGGCCGTACCCACTTCTTTACGTAGGTCTGTACACCACTCGGCAATCGTAGCAATGGATTGTCTGGGTTCAAAAAGTTCTTTATCACCCTCAGCTTCAAACTCGGCAGGTGCCAAACGAAGCATGGTCCAACCTTCTTTAATACAGGTTTTAGAATACTCAAAAAGCTCTTCTTTTGTTCTAAAGCGTACCGAAGCAAAGCAATCTACATGATCCCGGTGTTTACCTCCTAGGAGCTCATATACAGGAACCCCAAGGGCTTTTCCCTTAATGTCATAAAGCGCAATATCAATAGCAGAGATGGCTGCTGTAAGTACACGTCCTCCTTCAAAATATTGTCCGCGGTACATTTCTTGCCAAAGCGCACCAATGTTTCGTGCGTCCTTTCCAATCAGAAACCCTTTAAAATGCTCAATTGCACCTATAACGGCCAATTCTCTACCAGAAAGACCAGAAGCTCCCCATCCATAAATACCGGAATCGGTTTCAACTTTAATGATAAGCTGGCTTCCAAAACCTGCATTAATAGGAAAAGTTTTAATAGCTGATATTCTCATAAAATGCCTATTTACTATGTTTAGTGTTTTATTATTTTTTTGGTACGATACGTTCTACTTTACCAACTATAAAGGTGTAAGATATAAATCCGAGCAATGCTATACCACCTATAAAGAAAAGCGCTGGACTAAAATCGCCATCTTCTACCAAATAGCCAATAACAATAGGTACAACTACTCCCGCTAGACCACCAATAAAGTTAAACGCCCCACCGGTAAGTCCTATTAATTTTTTAGGAGCCATAAGCGAAATAAATATCCACGCAATACTTGCTAAACCATTACCGAAAAAGGCTAGGGCCAAAAACAATATTACAAAGAAGGTATCATCTGTATAGTTTGCTCCTATAATACAAGTAGATAATAGCATACCAACGATAATTGGTGTCTTTCGTGCAATCTCTACGGAATAGCCTTTCTTAATCAAATAATCAGAAGAGAAACCAGATAAAAGCACTCCAAAGAAAGCTGCCAAAAATGGAATGGAAGCCAAGAAACCTGATTTCAAAAAATCAAGACCCCTGAATTCTACTAAGTATGTAGGAAACCAAGTAAGGAAAAATATCGTTGTAGCTCCCAAGCAAAATTGTCCTATATAAAGTCCCCAAAGTTTTCTATAAATAAACGCTTGTTTAAAGTCGTTCCATTCAAATTTCTTCTTGTCTTCTTTTTTTACATCATTTTTACCAACAAGTCCACCTCCCTTTTCAATATGATCTAATTCAGCTTTATTAATAGATTTATGATCTTGTGGATTTCGGTAGAAGAAATACCAAATTACAGCCCAAAGAAGACCAATAATACCAGAAATAATAAAAAGTCCCCTCCACCCAAAATAGCTTTGAATCGTAACCAAAACCGGAGTTAAAAACGCAAGTCCTAAAAATTGTCCAGAAGTATATATGGCAATTGCCGAAGCCCGTTCGTTTTCAGGAAACCATTTGGTAACCACTAAATTGTTGATAGGATAAGAAGGAGCTTCAAATATTCCAATACTAGCTCGTAAACCTATTAATGCGCCAAAAGAACTGACCATACCTTGTATAAGTGTTGCTACAGACCATAGGGCCATCATAACAGAATATAAAATACGAGTAGGAAGTTTATCCGCAACTATTCCACCTGGTATTTGTAAGCAAGCATACGTCCACGCAAATGCCGAAAAAACATAACCCATCTGCACATTACTTAGGCCTATATCCTCTTTCATGGCAAAAGCCGCCACGGAAATATTACTTCTGTCCAAATAATTAATAACCACGGTAATAAATACCATGCCCAGTATATTATAACGTTTACGCGTAGGATTTGCGACTTGATTTAAGTTGGTCATTTACTTAGTTGTATTATTTTTAAATTAAAGGTCGATTGTTATTCCGTTATTTTCTATGAAATGAGTAAGGCGAAATGTCCTACTTAAATTTAAAAAGTGTCAATATAACAATTAATAATTATATTCAAAAGTGTAGAAACAACAATTAATTTTTATTGGGACAAAAAAGTTGGTGCTAAAAAGAAACGACAACAGGCCGGAAAACCTGTTGCCGCTTACAAACAACTAACTCAACTAATTTATTCCCTTACCTTTAATAGGCAGGGTCTTGTGTTAACACTCCTTGTTGCAAATCTATTTGTGTTTGCGGTACAGGCCAATGATCATCTTGTCCGGCAGTATAAGTAGCCCCTTTTAACCATAGTATTTTTTCATCACTTAATTCTGACTGAAGATATTTATTGATGGTTGAATCATCAATACCCCATCTTACTAAATCTTGAAAACGCATTCCCTCTAAAGCAAATTCCAAACGCATTTCGTGATAAACAGCTTTTCTTGCATATTCTTGATTAGGAAACGAATCATATAAACCCAAGTTGTAATTAGCTGCAGGTTGATCTTCATCTATATCCAACTCATATCCACTTTCAAAAGTGGTGTTATTTATTTTACCCATTACTAAATCATCCTGGGCACGCTCGCGAATTTCATTTACCAAATCTTTTGCTAAACCAAGGTCGTTTTCTTCCATAGCAACTTCGGCTCTCCAAAGAATAACATGGCTTAATCTGAATATGCGTAAATTATTACCGTTAAGACCATTTGACCAAGTTGGACTTGAAATTGAGATAACTCCTTTATTTCTTTTGTAGAACATGATTTTCTTGTTCAAAAAAGGTCCCATACCAGTTTGATCTAACATCCAATCACTACCAGACATTGGGCCCCAATCCAAGAAGGGTATACCTCTTCTACCAATAGTCCAATCTACTCGTGGGTCCAAAGCCACATCTGTTGGCGTAAAAGGTTCAGTATCTAGGACACCATAATCTTCTAGTAATAAATCATCTTGGAAAGTATCAAACAATGGTAAACCATCTGCATCCGTTTTAAAAGCATTGAATAAATCAAAACTTGGTGCACTATACGAACAACAAGAGCCCACATCACTACCCCTAGGAAACAAAGTTCTATGATCAGCACCGCTATTAGCATCACCTGCACCATCATTAACTGTGTATTGAACCTCTAAAATACTCTCTGCATTGTTCTGCTTTTCTTCATCAAAGTTATCATAGTAATGATCCATTAACTGAAAAGGACCGTTATCTATAATATCATTTAAATAAGGTTTAGCCTCAGAAAATTCTTGTTGAAACATATGAACACGCGCTAAAAGAGCCTTTGCCGCCCAACGCGATGCTCGACCTATTTCTACCTCTTCTGCCATACCGTTATCAATACCCCATTTAAGGTCGGCTTCAATCATGTCCCAAACTTCTTCGCTGTTAGTTACTTCCTTCGCAACTACATCATCTGTGATATATGGTATTTTTTCAATCTTACTACGGAGTTGAAAATGGTACCAAGCTCGCAACCAACGCGCTTCTGCTTCAAGTTGAACAGCTACGGCAGGTTCTACATTCTCTCCCGCTTTTTTTAACACTCTAATTGCGTCATTTGATCTAGAAATTGCATCGTAATTTGCTGCCCACAATCCATCTAACCATGGGTTAGAAGCATCAGCTTCGTATCTTTCTATAAGGTTAATAGGGCTCCAGCCACCAGTTTGATCACCACGGTGCATATCATCGGAAGGAACATCTCCCCAAACCCAATTCATAGCAGATGCCTCTCCACTGCCACCTGCCTCTCCGGCAGAATATCCATCCAATCTAGAATACGCGCCAACAAGAAGAAGGTCTACCCCATTTTCGGTTGTCAATATTTCTTCGCTTACCGCTCCTTTTGGCTTTTCCTCAAGAAACTCCTCTCCACATGACCAAGAAAGGGCCATGACCGTAGCAAGCAATCCGGTTTTTATAAATATATTATTTTTCATCTTTTTCAATTTTTTATTTTATAATGAGATGTTAAGACCAAATATGATCTGTCTTGGCGATGGCCAAGTACCCAAATCCAAACCTCTATCGATATCACTTGAAAAACCTGAATCAGGATCATCATACAAAGCGATTTCGGGATCTAGCCCAGAGTAATCCGATATTGTAAACAGGTTTGTACCCATTACGTAGATTCTCATAGAGGCCAAATTCATTTTATCCAAAATTGTGCTCGGTACGTTAAAGCCTATTTGCGCATTTTGTAAGCGAATGTATGAGGCATCCTCAATTAAATCCGAATGGGTATTCTGCTCAAAACTTGTCTGAGAAGATGCTTTTGGAAGTACAGCATCTGCATTGTTGTCTAAATATGGGCTTCCCCAGGACTTGTATAATCTATCTGGACTTTTAGGACCTTGAAAAAGTCCGTATCTGGTAAATCTATTGTAATAGTTTATAGCATCATTACCCTGACTAGTATAGAAACTAGCAGAAAAATCAAACCCTTTGTACTCCATACTTAGGTTCAACCCTGCTGTAAAATCAGGATTTGGATTACCAATATACGTTCGATCATCTGGAGTAATATCTCCACTACCATCTACATCCTTTATTTTTAGGTTTCCTGGTTGATTATAAGTACCATTTTCCGGGTGTGCATCTGCCTCTCCTTGAGTTTGAAAAATTCCCTCTACAACATATCCATAAAATTCAGGGAACGCAGTACCCGTTTCTACTCTAGAATAGGTCTGAGCTCTTTGGTTTCTACCGACAATAAATTCACCATCTGTTTCAGACAAAGACTCAACCTCATTTTTATAAGTTGAGAAAATAACACCTACGTTATATTTAAAATCTCCTTCATCAGTTCCACCACCTCTATAACCTAGCTCTATATCAACGCCTTTGTTTGCCATGGTACCGATATTTACACTTGGTGCCGTTGCAAATCCTTCTACTGCTGGTATAGCAATAGGGAATAACATATCTTCCGTATCCTTGTTCCAAACATCTACCGTAAGGTTCACACGATTGAATAATGTTGCATCAATAGCAAAGTTAGTAGAAGTAGTCGTCTCCCATTTAGCATCAGGGTTTCCAATAGCTGAAGATTGGAATCCTTGTTTGATTATACCATCAGCACCACCTAAACCGTAAAACGAGCCACCTAAGTCAGAACTAAAGGTGCTGAAACCATTATAGTTCCCTATTTGGTCATTACCGGATTGTCCCCAACCAGCACGTAGTTTTAAGTAATTTAACCAGCTGCTATCGGCCAAGAAATTCTCTCTAGAAACAACCCATCCACCAGATATAGCTGGGAAATTACCCCATCTGTTATTAGCACCAAACCTAGAAGAACCGTCACGTCTAACCGTGGCTTCTATCATGTACTTATCATCATACGAATAATACAGACGACCAAAATAGGAGTTTAAAGCCCAAGCAGCAGCTTCTGCATCGTTAGTTTGATTTTCTGATCCTGAGCTAAGAATAAAAAAATCATCATCAGTAGAAATAAAGCTTTCCCTTCCTGCAGAGATTTGATCAAACCTATATCTAGTTGATTCAGTTCCTAGTAAAACATCTAGTTTATGTACATCATTAAAGGTCTTTGTGTAATTTAAAGTATTGGTAAAGTTCCATGTTAAATTATCTCCTCTAGTCTCTGTTAATGTATGTCCTGCTGTACCATTGGTATTCTCTAAATCCGCAAACCTAGGATCATGATTTGAATACCAATTCATATTATATCCTAAAAGAGACTTGAACGTTAGGTTGTTGGCTGGCTTAACCTCTACAAAAACATTACCAGTTACATTTAAAGTAGTTCTCTTATCCTTACGTTGTCTAAAATTATTACCTACAGGATTAGGGCCGTCATTTAAGCCACCACCTACTACACCTCCAGCAAAATTACCCGCAATATCCCTAACAGGAATTAACGGACTAGTCTCAATAATACTATTAAAACCAACTGTGTTTCCTTTAGATTCGCTTAAAGTAACTCCTAAACGTTCACCGATTTTCAACCAATCTTTTACTTGAGAATCTATATTGGCACGTATGGCATATCTATTATAGGAATTGTCTCGTAATATCCCTTCTTCTTTAAAATAGTTAGCACTTAAGGCATACGTTGTTTTTTCTGAACCTCCTGAAACAGATAATACAAAATCTTGTATTAGCGCTGGTTGATATAACTCTTCCATCCAATCCGTTCCTTCTTGGTTGGTTTTAGTAATCGGGTAATTTACTTGGTCGTATAATGCCGGATTTGTTGATGCGTCACCATTTGATGCCCCATTTGGAAACAAATAATCATTTACTTGGGTTGCCTGAATATTATTTGGATCAAAACTAAAATGAGCATGATTTGGCGCAATACCATCATTGGTTTGTTCCAACCAAATTTGTTGTCCGATTAAATTAGGATCGGTAACTAAGTCATATCTAGAGGTAGACGTTCCCATACCACTCCTTAAGTTAATATCAATCTTGGCGGGTTGCGCTTTTCTACCCGTTGTGGTGGTTATTAAGATTACGCCATTTGCACCTCTTGAACCGTAAATAGCAGTAGAAGAAGCATCTTTTAACACCTGCATAGATTCAATTTGGCTTGTTGGTGGTGGCGATGCACCAAAAACTCCATCAACGACATATAAAGGTCCGTTTCCATTAATAGTACCCAAACCACGAATACGTACTTGAGCATTTTGCCCTGGTCTTGCAGAGGCATTTACCGTAACACCTGCTGCACTACCTTGAAGTGCTCTTGTTGCATCGGATGAAGCTTGTTGCTCTATGTAAGCCGTTTTTACGGTACTAACAGCACCAGTAACGTCTGCTTTTTTTCTAGAGCCATAACCAATAACTACAACTTCGTCCAGAAGTTGAGAATCTGGCTGTAATTGTACGTTAATTGTAGTTCCTGCTTCTGCAGCTATTTCTTGTGTGGTATAACCAGTATAAGAAATAACTAGGATATCACCTGTATTTGCGGCTAGGGAAAAGTTTCCGTCAAAATCTGTGACTACCCCATTTGTTGTTCCCTTAACGAGAACGTTTGCCCCAAACATGGGTTGATTAAGTTCATCGGTTATTGTACCACTTACATTAGAGTCTTGTGCAAATCCAATAGAAGCACAAGTCAACATAAGCCCAAACAATAACCAATGTTTGTGTTTTGTGAGTTGTTTAAATAAACATTCTTTCATAATAATGCCTGTTTTTTGTTAGTTAGTATTTTGACCAAACAACAGAAATTGATTTAAAAAATTAGGATTTTCGCTTTAAAAACCTTTCTCTGGTGAGAAATCAATAATTATATTGTCAAAGAAAGTATATTGTGCTTGTTAAGACTCGGCAATAAATGGTCAAAATCGGGTAATTATAGGTCACTTGGTTTTTTATGACCTGTAATTACCTGAGCATGAACTTATATTACCCATTCTGTTAAGAGTCTTTCCGTATTTTGATCATTATTACACAAACCTTATTATGTTTAGTTTCTCTGTAAAAGATGTAGCGTTTATTGCTTTGGATTCCATGAAAACAAATTGGAGTTTGGGGTTACTCGGTTGTTTGCTTTTGTTCTTGTTTTCTTGTAATAAAACAGAGCAAAAGCCAGTTGATGATTCAATCACATTATTTACACTAGTTGACCCAGAATATTCTGGTATCCATTTTTCAAATACCTTAAAAGAAACCGCCAAGGAAAACCATCTTGTAAATGAAAATTTCGTTACTGGTGCAGGTGTAGCCATTGGGGATATAAATAATGATGGACTGCCTGATATTTATTTTTCCGGTAATCAGGTAAATGATATGCTGTACCTGAATAAGGGAGATATGGTTTTTGAAGATGTAACTGAAAAGGCCGGTATCCTAAAAAGTGATAGCTGGTCTACCGGCGTCACATTTGCAGATATCAATGGAGATGGCCATCAGGATATATACGTATGTAAAAACGAACAAGGTAACAGAGATAAGAGCGCCAATTTACTATACATAAATTCTGGCAATGGTACCTTCAAGGAAATGGCTGCGCATTATGGTTTAGATGATAAGGGTTTTTCTATTCAGGCGAGTTTTCTAGACTATGATAAAAATGGACTTCTTGATCTTTATGTAATAAACCAACCTCCTGGCTACGGTAACAGACAAGGAGGCAAAAAGAGAAGAATGGGCTCCAACCCCTTGTATAGTGATAAACTCTATAGAAATCTGGGGAAGGATATCGGTTTTATTGAAGTTTCTCCCATCGCTAAAACAGAGAATATGGCTTTTGGCCTTTCTGTAGCGGTTGGTGACCTTAATAATGATGGCTGGCAAGATATGTATGTTGCCAACGACTATAATGAGCCCGACTTTTTTTATCTAAACGATAAAAAAGGAGGGTTTAAGGAAAACTTGAAAAATAACTTTAAACACATTTCCAATTTTAGCATGGGTACTGATATTGCCGATTTTGACAATGATGGCAACTTAGATATTATGGTTTTGGATATGGTTGCTGAAGACCACAAACGTATCAAAACTAATATGGGCGGTATGAATCCAGAAAATTTCTGGAACATGGTTAATGAAGGTGGGCATTATCAATATATGTTCAACACTCTACAACGAAACAATGGCAATGGTTCTTTTAGTGATGTTGCACAAATGGCTGGAGTGTCCAATACAGATTGGAGTTGGGGGCCACTAATTGCTGATTTTGATAATGACGGTCTAAAAGACATTTTCGTTACCAATGGCATTAAGCGAAATATGCGCAACAGCGATGTAAATAAAGAATACGAACGAATTTTAGATAGCATTGATAAGGTTGCAAAAAAGGAAAATAAAAAATTTCAAGATGTAGTGGATATTTTGGCTTTAACCAAAATTGCTCCAGAAGACAAGCTTCAGAACTATGCTTATAAAAATAATGGTGACCTCACTTTTACCAAACAAAATAAAGAATGGGGATTTGAGCTTGAAACCTTATCCAATGGCTCGGCCTACGCAGATATAGATCAAGATGGAGATTTAGACCTTGTTATAAATAATATAGATGAAAAGGCATTTATCTATAAAAATCATACGGTAGAAAAGAATATTGGAAACTACATTAGATTTAACCTCCACCCCACTTCGCAGACCGAAGCTCTAAGCAGTAAAATTTCACTCTATAAAGACGCTAATCTATGGCAGACCATAGAAGTAACCAATGTGCGGGGTTATATGTCAAAAAGCGAAAATACGGCTCATTTTGGAGTTGGTTCTATGGAAGACATTGAAAAAATTAGGATTCAATGGCCCAACGGCCAGGTAAGTGAGCTTAAAGATGTTCGCTCAAATCAGTCGTTAGCTATTTATCAGAAAAATGAAGAATTTATAAGTAGGATCAACATATCCATCAAGCCAATTTTCAAGGAAAATACAGCCAAAACCAATCTGAAATACAGGCATACTGAAAATGAATTTGATGATTACCAGAAACAAGTTCTTCTGCCGCACAAAATGTCTCAATTTGGACCGACGATATCGGTAGCCGATGTTAATTCGGACGGACTTGATGATTTTTACATTGGGGGTGCTTCGGGCAAAAGCGGAACTCTTTTTGTTCAAAATAACGCTGGAAATTTTGATAGTATTCCGCAACTATCTTTTCTGAAAGATAAAATTTCCGAAGACCTTGGCAGCGTGTTTTTTGATATTGATAAAGATGGAGACCAAGACCTATTTGTAGTTAGTGGTGGTTACGAATTTCAGGAAAATAGCAAAAACCTTCAAGACCGACTATACCTTAACGACGGTACGGGCCATTTTAAAAAAGACAGCGGCAGATTACCAAAATACTTGGATAGCGGCTCCCAAGTAATCTCTGCGGATTACGATAATGATGGCGATATAGATCTGTTTATAGGAGGTAGACAAACACCCGGTAAATACCCTTCTCCTGCCAATAGCATGTTACTACAAAATGATAATGGGTATCTAAAGAATGTAACCTCTTCAAAAGCTCCGGACTTCAAAAATCTAGGTATGGTGACTTCCGCTCAATGGGCACTCATTAATAATGATGACAAATTAGACTTGATTATTGTTGGCGAATGGATGCCTATTACAACTTTCTTGCAAACCGAAAACGGGAATTTTGAACGTACATCTATTGAAGGTTTAGATAAAACCAATGGTTGGTATTACAACGTCACCAAAGCCGATATGGATAATGATGGCGATGATGATTTCATTGTAGGTAATTTAGGTTTGAATTATAAATATAAAGCATCTCCCAAACATCCATTTCAGGTTCATAGTGCAGATTTTGATAAAAATGGAAAGCAAGATATTGTCCTCAGTTATTTTGAAGAAGGAGAAGTTTATCCCATAAGAGGACGGTCTTGTTCCGTGGAGCAAATACCAGAGTTAGACGCCAAATTCCCCACTTTTGAATCTTTTGGTGATTCTGATTTGAAAGATATATACGGAGACCAACTTAATGATGCCCTTCATTTATCGGCATATACATTTGCTTCTTATTATATTGAAAATGTTGATGGAAAATCACTTCAACTACACGAGCTTCCAAAACTGGCGCAAGTATCTAGCATAAACACCATCCTTGCAGAAGATTTTGATAAAGACGGCCACAAGGACTTATTGATTGCCGGAAATTTATTTACCTCCGAGATTGAAACTCCCAGAAATGATGCGGGCGTTGGTCTTTTTCTGAAAGGCAACGGAAAAGGAGATTTTACTCCAATTACAACAGCAGAAAGTGGATTTTATGCTCCTTTTGATGTCAAAGACATGAAGATTATAAAGAAAGGTGAGAAATTAAACATACTGATCGGTAACAATGACCATTACTTACAACTTATAGGATGCAACTAAAGTCAGCAAGAAAACCTACTTGTCAGCTGGTATAATCTTTAAAGTTACCTCCCCTGTTTTTAGGCCTTCGGACGTTGCGGAAATGGTTACATTGTCTGCTTTTAGATTTGATTGTACAATCAGCAGTGCCCTACCCTGATCGGTTACAATTTTGTTGGACTGAAAATCTTGTACATTTCTTTCCGAACCATTATCCACTCCTAACAATTTTACATCACCTTTAATAGTAAAAGTAATTTCAGAATTGAGATGACGGACAGGGTTTCCTTCTTTATCTACAATTTGGGCAATTATGTGAGCTGCATCATAAGCGTTGGCTCTTAATTCTGTCTTACCTACAGAAAGCTGAATGGAAGCGGGTTCCTTGGCTGTTTTAATCTCTACAATCGCGTCTACTTTTTTTTCCTCAATATAACCTTCGGCCTTTAACTGCCCCTCTGCAAATGGAACGGACCATTTGTAAATGTGGTCTGCAAAATCATCAAGTTTTTTTCGACCTAAAGATGTATCGTTTAAAAAAAGTTCTACTTCATCACAATTGGAATATACCTCTACTACGGTTGGTTCATTAGCTTTATAATTCCAATATTCATTGGTATCATGCCAAAACCATAATGCTTCTTTCCAAGCATCTTTTTTCTTTTCTACAGGTTCTCCCGAATTATTCAACTTATATATGGATTTGTCTAAAGACTGTGTGGTAATATATAAATGAGGAGTATCGTTCCAAAGGGTTTTCATCATATGGTACGAAGTTTTTTCAAAACCTGCGGAATTCAATAATCCGCTATTTGTACCCTTCTTAGGCCATCCTCCGTTAGACTCTCCCATATAATCAATTCCCGTCCAAAGAAAAAGACCGGAAATAAAAGGACGCTCCATAACAGCCTTCCATTCATGCCACTGCGGAAGATTTTCAGTTCCCATGATTACCTTGTTCGGATAATTTTTGTGTCCGTAATCATAAATTACCCGGCGGTAACTATACCCTACCACATCTAATGCATCTGTATAACCTGACAAATGACTAGCCGACGGTAAAATGCAATTAGCGGTTACATAACGGGTAGTATCCAATTCCTTCGTCCACTTTGCCAACTTCTGTGCAGTTTTCCCTATATCATACTTTTCTTTGGGCAAGGTCTTAAGTTGTTCTTTAATTTGTTCTGGAGTAAACGGAGGTTCGGAGAAAAAGTAATTGCCTTGCCAGCCCATATTATTAAAGAATCCCGTAGCATCGGCATTTCTAGGGTACGTCCATTCAATCTCGTTACCAATACTCCACTGTATAATACTGGGATGGTTTCTATGCGCCAAAATCGTGTTTTTTAAGTCCTTTTCGGCCCATTCTTGAAAATGCTCCGTATAACCACGAGTAACGTAGTCTACACTTTGCTCATTCATATTTTTTCTTTTGTCCTTTGGATTGTCCCATTCGTCAAAAAACTCATCTTGTACTAAGAAGCCCATCTCGTCACACAAGTTCAAAAATGCTTCAGAACCGGGGTTATGAGAAATTCTAATCGCATTACAGCCCGCTTTTTTTAGCTTGGTCAATCGTCTTCTCCAAACATCATCGGGAACAGCGGCTCCTACCATACCACCATCATGATGAAGACAGACCCCTTTTATTTTCATATTTTCCCCGTTTAGAAAAAAACCTTCGTTAGCATCAAAACGGATAGACCGTACTCCAAAAACAGTTACCTCTTGATCTATTATCTTACCATCTTCAACTACAGAAGTAACGGCTTTGTACAGATATGGATTATCTACCTTCCATAAATTAGGTTTTTCAATTGTTAAAGAAAGTTGTTCTTGGGAATTTTCATTTCCCAGAATTGCCAAATTGATTGTTTTGTCACTGACTTTTTTTCCATCTTCGTTATAAATCTCAGTTCGTACATCGACTTTTTTATCCTTTGAAAAATCGTTTTCAATTTCAACGGAAACCGAGACCTCTGCTCTGTTATCATCAATTATAGGTGTATTTACGAATACGCCCCAAATAGGAATATGCAGTTTATTTTTGACCAAAAGTTTTACATCACGATATATACCGGAACCCGTGTACCAACGACTATCCGCATAGCGAGTTCTATCTACTTTTATTTCTATTAAATTGGAATCTTTTTCTGATTTTAAGTAAGATGATATATCGAAGTAAAAAGGAGAATATCCATACGGATGAAAACCTACTTTTTCTCCGTTTAAGATTACTTCTGAGTTGTTATAAACCCCATCAAACAAAACATATGCTTTCTCATCCGGTTTTAATTGAAGTGGGAATGTTTTTTTATATAAACCTGTACCACCGGGAAGGTATCCTGTGGCCCCTTCTCCATTTATAGAATCAAAAGAAGCTTCAACACTCCAATCATGTGGAAGTCTAACATCTTTCCATTCCGCAGTATGTCCTGTGGTATCTATCAATTGAAACTGCCAATCAAAATTAAAATCCGTAGATATCTGCGTTAGGTCTTTTTGAGATTGATTACTGGTATTACAAGAAGTAAATAAAGAACCAATCAGCACAAAATATAAAAGATAATTTTTCATGAACGAAGTGTTAACTATATGAGTCAAAAAAGCCCAATTGAAAAGCTAATAACAACTGGGCTAACTACTAAAAAATATTATTGATTAAAGAGTTATTTTACCCCAAACCGTTAGCATAGGCCACAATTACGATACCTGCAATCATACAACTAAGTCCGCCATACAAAAAGTTCCTAGCTTTTGGCGAAGCGCTTGCCCATTCTTTGGTAATTAGACCACTCACAATTGCCGTAGCAACACAAGCCGTATTAAAGATCGCATAACCAACTGTATTTCCTGATTTTCCAAGTTTAAACGCAGCATACGCAAAAAGAGCCGAGGCAGCATAATGAAAAACTGCCATAATCAAAATAAGAAATAGGTTCTTGCCAAAAGCGGGCGTTTTAAAATCTCCCCAAGCCTTTTTAGCATTTAGCTGCCATAAGAAATAAGCAGTCATTACAATACCACCACTTAGAAATATAGGAAACATTACAGCTACCGCAGTTATCCAATCTGCATTTCCCTGTGCAATACTTGCCTTATGTAAATAAGGTCTTCCTGCTGCATTCGCATAACTAAAACCTGTAGCTAAAAGCCCTCCTACTACGGCAATCATAATACCGGTTACCATAGAACCCTTGGTAGATTTACCTTCGGCAGAGGCTATTTTTGCTTCATCTTTTTCACGGGTAAGACCAGCTTTACCATTTAGGATAACACCTAATAAAACCACTAGGATTCCTAATAGAATAAAGGTCAATACATTTGATGGTGGTAACCCGTCTTCTATAAACGGTAAAAGCGAACCTACCAAAATAATGGTGCCTATGAAGATTGAAAAACCAAGTGAGAGCCCTATATGGTTAATTGCCTTACTCCACATCATTACACCAATTCCCCAAAGGAAACTGGTTAGGCCCATTTTGATCCAAATATCTGTTGGCATATTACCGAAAATCTCTCCAAAACCCTGAATAAGGGTCACTGATGCTATAATGGGCACCACGAACATAGTCAGGAGAAAAAAGAGACTCCACGTATTTTCATACTTGAATCCTTTTGTAAATTTTTCAGGGAGGGCATAGAGTCCCAACATCAATCCAGCGAAAATCGCCCATAATACTCCTTCGGTCATAACTTGAATATTTAATTGAAGTCAAGTTTACCACTACTGGTTTACCCGACTTTATTTGATTTACCAGTTGAATTTAAAAATAGTAGTACTGTCATAAGATTCTCCCGCTTTTAAAATACTCTTAGGAGCGTTCTTTATATTCATCCCGTTAGGGTAGCGATGCGTTTCACAACAGAAGCCACGGTACTTTCCGTATTGCAATCCAGATTCGCGTTTTAGTTCGTCAGACGTGTATTTACCCGTATACAATAACATGCCAGGCTCTGTGGTGAAAATCTCTAGTGAACGGCCACTTTTAGGTTCTGTTATTTCTGCCACTTTACCCAAATCAAAACCTTTGTCTTCAAATAAGTAAAAATGCTCAAAACCATCTCCCATAGCTTCATGGACTTCTTTTATAGTCTTTGCTGTTCGTAAATCATCGGCTTTGCCAGCAACAGAAATATTCTCTCCTGTAGCTACCCCGGTCTCATCCCAAATTTGTTTGGTATCCGAGTTTACCATTACGGAGTGACCCTCAACATTTTCAGCAAAACCAGAAAGATTAAAATACGAGTGATTAGTAATGGTGAAAGGTGTGTCTTGGTCGGTTATTGCACCATATCGAATTTTAAGTTCATTGTCATTTGTCAATGTAAAGGTCACTTGAACCGTAATATTCCCCGGGAAGCCTTCTTCTAAATGAACACTTTTAAGTTCCATTTGAATGTTGGCCATTTCTTTTGAAAACGAACTTACTTCCCATATTTTCTTATCAAAGCCTACTTTCCCTCCGTGAAGATTATTCTCACCAACAATTTTAGCCAGTTCATAATCCTTTCCGTTCAAAGAAAATTTAGCATCTTTTATTTGCGAACAATAACGGCCTACAGTCCCTCCAAAATATGGCGCATTTGCTTTGTAGGCATCAGAAAAATAACTTTCGAATGTATCAAAACCACAAACGATTTCTTCTATTTTCCCATTCTTATTCGGTAGGAGAATTGAAGTTATGGTAGCTCCAAAAGTTGAGATTTTTATGCTAACCCCATTATCATTTTCCAAAGTATATTGGTGAATAGCTTCTCCATCAAGTACACCGAAATCCGTTTGCGTTGTTTTCATTATCGTAAGCGTTTTGAAATATTTTAATTCGATGTTTTATTTGGATTGATAAGGAGCTAATTTCTCCCAATCAAACTCCACTCCCACTCCTGGAGAATCGGGAGCTACAGCAAGGTGGTTCTCAACAACCAAAGGTCTTGTTGTATACTGGTCTATAGGGAAGCTATGTACCTCTAACCAACCTGAATTAGGTTGCGCAGACACTAAACTTACATGTAGCTCCTGCATACCGTGCGAACAAGCTGGAATGTTATGTTTATCTGCCAATCTCGCAGCTGCCAACCAGCCTGTAATACCGCCACAATTTGAAGCGTCCGGTTGTACAAAAGACAATTTTGCCTGATCCATAGCATATTCAAATTCATGAATCGTATGCAGGTTTTCACCCATGGCCAACGGGAAATCCGTAGCATCTGAAATCTGAGCAAAACCCATGTAATTATCCGGTATGATAGGTTCCTCAAACCAAGTTATATCGTACTCCCGAAACTTGTTAATCGCCTTTATGGCTTTATCAACAGTCATGGAATAGTTGGCATCGACCATGAAGGTTACATCGGGACCAATGAATTCGCGAACCGCTTTTATTCGCTCTATATCCTCGTCTAAATTTTCACGACCAATTTTTATTTTCACAGCGTTAAAACCAGCTGCTAAATACCCTTCCATATTCTTTAAAAGCTTTGGAATTGGGAATTGTAAATCTATTCCACCGCAATATGCCTTACAGGTATTACCCGCTCCTCCGGCCATTTGCCAAAGTGGCTTTTCTGCTTTTTTACAACGGATGTCCCACAAAGCAATATCAATAGTAGAGACGGCAAATGAAACTATACCACCACGGCCCACATAATGCATGTGCCATTCCATGAAATCATAGATACCTTCTACATCAGTTCCATCTTTACCAATTAAAGCGGGTGCTATATCATAATCCACCATGGCCTTAATGGCATTCCCACCTTTGCCACCGGTATAGGTATATCCTGTTCCTGTGCTTCCGTCTTCTAAAGTAATGGTGGAAGTAATTAGCTCAAAATGCGTATGGTCTCCATGTTTGGCATCGTTCATGACTTCCGGCAACGGAACTCTGAACAACTTACAATCAACCGATTTTATACGTGTACTCATTTATACTTTGTGTCTAATGTAAAACGTCTTTTTCTCCATGTACTGCTCAAAACCGTACTTACCATCTTCACCACCAGAACCACTTAGTTTATACCCATTATGGAAACCTTGGTGTTGCTCTCCATGACCTCTGTTTACGTATATCTCGCCGTACTCCAGCTCATCGTTACATTTCATGATTGTATTCATATCGTTGGTAAAAATCATAGCTGCAAGTCCGTATTCACAGTCATTGGCATACCCAACCACTTCTTCAAAAGTTTTGAATTTTAAAACTGGAAGAATAGGTCCAAAAGACTCTTCATGAACGATAGTCATGTTTTGCGTTACATTGGTCAAAACCGTTGGTTCAAACCAATACCCTTTTTCAAAAGCACTCCCTTCTGGTTTTTTACCACCTGTAGCCAACGTAGCACCTTCTTCAAGACTTACAGCTACCAAATGTTCCATATGTTTTAATTCAGCTGCATTTACTTTAGGTCCCATATCAGTTTCCGCTAACATCGGGTCACCTACTTTAATAGCCTTTGTTTTAGCAATGAATTTTTCCATGAAAGTATCGTAAATACCTTCGTGTACATACATTCTTTCATTACAGGTACAAACCTGTCCACAATTATCAAAACGTGAGTGTAAAGCCGAGTCTACAGCGGCATCAATATCTGCGTCTTCAAAAACAATGAAAGGAGCTTTTCCTCCAAGTTCTAATTGCACATGCGTAAGATTTTGTGCTGCAGCTCTAGCTATGGACTGACCAACTGGCGTAGAACCTGTCATGGTCACCATTTTGGTAATAGGACTCTCAACAAGTGCATTACCCATAGCTCTACCAGGACCTGTCAGAATATTGATAACCCCATCTGGAATACCTACTTTCTTGGCCAAATTACCCAACTCTAAGGTTGCTAAAGGCGTTTCTGAAGTCGGTTTTATAACGATAGTATTTCCAGCAATCAAAGCAGGTCCTAATTTACGACCGGCCAGTGCCAACGGAAAGTTCCAAGCGGTAATAGCAACTACTACCCCACGAGGTATTTTTTGAATCCAGATTTGCTCGTTCGGGTTGTCAGACGGAATGATATCTCCTTCAATTCTTCTAGCACCTTCACATGCGTATTCTATAAATGAGGCAGTTACTGCGACTTCGCCTTTGGCAACTTTAAGCAATTTACCCTGCTCCTTAACCAAAAGCTCAGCTAAGAAATCTGAGTTTGCTTTTATTTCATCTGCTAGTTTATACAATAGATCGGCACGTGAGCGAGCAGGTAGTTTTTTCCATTCTTTTTGAGCCCTATCAGCAGCATTCAACGCCTGATTTGCCTCTTCGACAGTTCCATTCTGAACTCTTGCTACTATTTCTTCAGTAGTTGGATTTACAATGTCTATGGTCTCTCCTGACGTAGATGTCACCCATTTTCCGTCAATAAATAGTTGGTATTCTTTAATTGCTGACATGTTCCTTTTTTTAATTATGTTTTCTATATGTATCCATTCTTGTAGCTGCTTTGCCTTCGAATCTTCTTTCTAATTGCCAAAGCGGTCTTTCTAATGTAAGTTCCCAATCAAATAGCTTCTTATAAAGCTCACGTACTTTTTCAGGGTATTTGGAAGCCAAATCATTTGTTTCGGCTATATCCTCCTTAATATTATAAAGTTCTGCTGGCCGATCAGGAAAGCGTACCAGTTTCCAATCATTTTGCCTGATGGCTCCTCTATTTTCCTTTTTCCAATAAAGTACCTCGTGAGGCTTTCCATTATTTTTTCCTTGTACATATGGAATTAAGTCTACCCCATCCAAACCTTCAACAGCGTTTACATCACCACCTGCTGCGTTCAAGAAAGTTGGTAAAAGGTCTAATGTGCTTATAGGATTATCATAAACCGTGTTCGGTTTTAACTTTCCTGGCCACGACATTAAAAACGGAACGCGAATGCCACCCTCTAAATGATTTGCCTTGGTACCGCTCAATGGGTCGTTCAACGATTCGTTTGCATCGGACGGTCCACCATTATCATTGGTAAAAACTATAAGCGTGTTTTTATCCAGACCTAGTTCCTTAATATGATCAAAAACTTTCCCACAAGCTCTATCCATTGCGATGGCCATTGCCGCTAAGGTTTTCCTTTTACCGGTAAGCCCTTGCACTTTTTTCAAATCTTCTTCCGTTGCTTCCATTGGGGTATGTACCGCATTGAAAGCCAGATAAATGAAAAATTGATTCTTTTGATTTCTTTCCATAAACGAGTTGGCCTCTTCTGCCAAATCATCTGTTAGATATCCATCGTGTTCTTTAAAATCTCCAAAGCCCCTCTCCAACCTATCCTCATCCCTTTTGAGTTCATTATCGGTTCCATAAGGCATATAACTTCTTGCTCCACCACGAAAACCATAAAACTCATCAAAACCTCTTTTAGTAGGATGAAAACGGTCCGCATTACCTTGATGCCATTTTCCGAATATCGCCGTTTTATAACCTTGTTCTTTGAGATAATCGGCCATTGTCTTCTGGTCCAGCGGAAGCCCCATATCATCTCCGGTAATTCCGTTTTTACTCATCAGACCAGGTACGTTGTTCTCTTCAAAACCGAATTTTTGCTGATACTTTCCAGTCAAAAGTCCAGCACGTGATGGGCCACAAACCGCTGCGGAAACATAAGCCTGAGTAAAAATCACTGAGTTTTTGGCGAATTTATCCAGTTCAGGAGTCTTGAATTCTTTGCTTCCCTGAAACCCAAAATCTGCATAGCCTGCGTCATCCGATAGTATAAAAACAATGTTCGGTTTGTCTTGTGTCCAGCCATTTATAAGCGCAAAAAAGGACACTAAGAACAAAAATACCTGTCTTGGCAATTTCATTTTTCAGTATTTTTCTATTGGAATTTCTACTCTTATTTAAGGTAATTATCTACCCATCCAACCGCCATCTACCAACATGGTAACGCCACTCATATATGCTGCCGCCTCTGAACTCAAAAACACAATAGGACCTGCAAAATCTTCAGGTTTACCCCATCTACCGGCCGGTATTCTAGATAAAATAGATGCCGATCTATCTGGGTCATTTCTTAATGCCTCAGTGTTGTCCGTGCTGATATAACCTGGAGCAATTGCATTTACATTTACACCCTTACCAGCCCATTCATTAGCAAATGCCATAGTCATTTGTCCAATAGCACCTTTACTAGCTGCGTAACCAGGTACTGTAATACCACCTTGGAATGTTAACAATGAAGCCGTAAAAATAATTTTACCTTCACCACGAGCAACCATTTCTTTCCCAATTTCACGGGTAAGGACGAACGGTGCAGTTTGGTTAATTTCAATAACCTTGTCCCAATACTCATCAGAATGCTCAACTGCCGGAGCTCTTAAAATAGTACCTGCATTGTTTACTAAAATATCAATTACAGGAAAGTCGCTTTTAACTTCCTTTATAAAATCATACAAGGCTTCTCTATTACCAAAATCGCACGTATATGCTTTAAAATTTCTTCCGGTAGCTTCAACTTCCTGCTCTACCATACTCCCGTGCTTCTCCAAAGAAGCACTAACACCAATAATATCTGCACCAGCTTCTGCTAAAGCTACGGCCATTGCTTTACCAATACCTCTTTTACAACCGGTTACTAAAGCTGTTTTACCTTTTAGGCTAAATTGATTTAATATGCTCATTTTCTTATGCGTTGTTTCTCTTAATTATTGTTGACAATCCATTAGTACTTTCATACCATCAGGATTGTTATCTATGTTCTCAAATACTTGTTGGATGTTGGTCATTGGCTGTACGTCCGTAATCATGTCCTCAAAAGGAAGTTTGTTTTCCGTGATAAGTTTTATTGATTTCTCATAATCCTCTTTCTCATATACACGAGCTCCGATTAAGCTCAATTCTTTCCAGAAAAATTTGAAAAGATCTACAGGTTTTTTCTCTCCGTGAATGGCTACCATCAAAATTCTACCACGAATACCAGCAACTTCACACATAATATCTAGAGCGGGCTGTACACCTGCCACTTCAAAAACAACATCTGCACGACGGTTATCCGTTTTTTCTTTTACGTATTCAACCAAATCAACTTTCATAGGATTCACTGCATGTAACCCCATTGATTCTGCCTTTGCTATTCTTTTTTCATTTACTTCTGAAATAATAACATTTGCCCCCACGTCTTTGGCAACCATAGCTACCAAAAGACCAATTGGCCCACCACCAAGAACAACGGCAGTTTCACCGGCAACCAATCCACTTCTGCGAACATCATGCGTAGCAACTGATAAAGGCTCTATTAACGCGGCCAATTTTAAATCGGTTTCAGCTTTTAATTTATGAAGAACGAATGAAGGTACATTCCAATATTGTTGCATGGAACCAGGACTATCAATACCAATGAATTTTAATTCTTCACAGATATGATTGAATCCCTTGTCAGAGGCTTTAACTTTACGGTCATCTAAAGGACGCACCACAACCTTATCTCCAACTTTGTAACCTTCAACGCCTTCACCAACAGCGTCAATTACACCTGACATCTCATGGCCGATAGTCTGGGGCATGTCCACCCTTTTATCCATCATGCCATGATAAATGTGTACATCCGTACCACATACGCCAGAGTACGCTACTTTAATTCTAACATCTCCTTTTGCTGGTGCTTCTATCTCTTTTTCTATGACGGAAAACGTTTTGTTTCCTTTATAAACTGTTGCTTTCATTAAATACGTTTCTCTATTATTTTTTAACTCCTTTAGCTACATGACGTGTTTTTCTTTCAGAAGAAAAACGCATAATACTCTGATAATCTCCATTATTATAAACATGTGTCAATCCCCATCTTAAGATCTCAGTTGGTTCTTTCTCCACATCAGCTGTTCTGTTTAGACCAATAGCATGAGCATTTACACCTGGAATTACAGATTTAATTTCGAAATTGATACCATCCGGAGCCCATTGAATCGTATTTTTCTCAGGACCATCTGTAGTAATTAAAGCGGCTATACCGCCATCGTAAGGCCAAACACAAATCTCATGACCACTATTACTTATTGGGTTATAAGGCGATTTCACATATGGTCCTTCAGGTTTATCCGCAATAGCTACACCGTGACGAATCTGCCTTCCTCCAAAAGTAATCTGCTCTCCCATTTGCTCTCCCTTATAGTAGAGGTAGAACTTTCCTTTATAAGGTAGAATACAAGGGTCATGTACTTTATGACTGTCAAAATCTCCTTTTTTAATCACAGCGAAACGATCTTGCTCCTCACCTTTCCATACACCATTATCAGCAGGACTCAATATTGGTTCCTTACTTTTGGTCCAAGGTCCATTAGGTGAATCTGCCCAAGCCAAACCTACTTGATTTTTAACACGAACATTGTAAGGTGATTTTACCGTTTGATAACTGAGATAGTATTTATCTTCCCATTTCATGATTTCTACCGTAAAAACAGAACGATCATCATATGCTCCCTTTTCACCTCGTGCAACGGCTAGCCCTTCTTCTTTCCAAGTCCAACCATCATCAGAAGTAGCATACCAAATATCACAACGGTCCCAAGGAAAAACCTTATCATTTTCTATATCACCACCAAACCCTTGAGTTGGCCCTGTACTTCTTGTATACCAAACATAATACTTCCCATCTTCCTTAATAATAGCACTAGGATCACGACGAACAACTCCTTCTTCATATGCCAAATCACCCTTTAAAGGTTCTAGTTCATTAAACTGAATAAACCATTCATTACCTAAATCCGTTGGCCATTTCAATGCTCTTTTTGATGCAGCACTTAAATGATTCGTATCGGTTATACCAAGGTGATCAATTTGTTCTGGGGTAAATGTCACCTTCTCATCATTTTCTGAAGTAGATTTCATTTCATTAGTAGTTTTGGGAGAGTTGCAGGCCGAAACCAGGACCGCAGCGAGAATTAAAAATTGTGAGTATTTGTTCATGATTATCAGTTACTTGATCTAAAATTAAATATACATATTTTCTCTACTAACTAGCACTACTCAACACACTGTAATCAGATGGCGAGGTACCATAAAACCTTCTGAAACATTTACTAAAATAATTAGGGTCACTAAAGCCTACTTGATAACTAACCTCTGCTATGCGCAGTTGCCCTTTTTCCAGCAATTCACCCGCTCTAAGTAACCGTATATTTCTCATGTAATCTTTTGGAGCATGTCCTGTAAGCTTTTTTAATTTTCTAAAAAAGGTAGATCTACTGGTATTCATATCAAAAGAAAGATCATCAACCCAGTACGTATCATCAGACATGTTTTCCTCCATGTACATGGTTATTCTGTTTAAAAAATCCTTGTCTCTTGCATGCAGTGATGAAAATTCCGTAACCTTTTTTTCAAATAAAATTTTTCTCTTCGTGGCGTTCTTTAAAACCATTTTATTTTCGGCTTGGTCTTTAAAAATTTTGAAACGGTTGGTCAAGCTATTATCCGTCTCCGTTTCTAAAACTTTAATTTTCAATCCTAATGAATTTAACGCCCCTAATAGAATAGCGGGCATATTTAATCCTTTGCTAAAGACTTCATTATAAACTGAAACATCGGTTCCGCCATTATCAATAAAATCAACTTTTATACGTAGTTCTCCATTTTCAAACACTCCTACGCCATTTTGCGCAGTACCAAGAGCATTCTCTTCTTTAAAAATAGTTGCTTCCATAAGGTGTTCTTTTTATTCAAATATGAAACTAGTTTCTTATTTGAACCAAAAATATATAAAAAATTGATATATCGATATTATTTATATGTGTTTTTTTAAGATTTCTTTCACAAGCACCCTTAAAAAAATCAAAATGGAGATTTCGCCTACAAACCAGTAAAAGAGCTCATATGGACGTAGACCTATTAAAATAGGCGGTTTCATGACGTAAATACGGCCATGATAAACTAGTTCACTTACGCCTTTGGGTGAGTGAACTTACTTTGTAAAATTGATGAAATGACTATACCGATTGGGTCAGGTACCCTAATTTTGCAGAAATTTTCATAGCATATTTCTGAATAATCTTCCCTTTAGTCTCAAATTGAGAAGCTGGTAATCTACCATAAGGGGCCGTAATCCAAAGTGCTGCAACGGGGTAACCGTGTTCATTAAAAATTGGTGCCCCTACGCAATTAATTCCCTGAATATCTTCGCTATTATCAATAGCATAGCCTTTACTTTTGACTTCTTTTAACATTACCTTAAACTCCTTTTTAGAAGTGATGGTATTCTCCGTATACTTGGTCAGTGTTTTGCCTCTTAAGGCTTCATCTGCTTCTTCACTAGGAATATTGGCCAATATACATTTACCCCCAACAGAGCTGTGAAGATCAAACTGAGTACCTGGTTCAACAAAAAGTTTTACGGGATATGAAGATGGTACTTGTTCCAAAATAGTTCCTGTAGAGCCTAATAGCACACCAAGCATAACGGATTCTTTAAGCTCGTCTCGTACAGCACGCATTACATCTATAGAATGCTCTACCAAACTTTGCTCGTTCATAGAAGAAATGCCTAGCGTTAACATCTTTCTAGAAAGGGTTATTTTTTTTGTGGTCTCGTTCTTTTGAAGATAATTTTTAAATATCAAAGTACTGACAATACGAAAAGCGCTTGACTTTGCAATGGACAGTTTTTCAATAATTTCTGCCAGAGTAAGGCCTTTTGGCTGAGTGGCCAATAGCTCAATAATAGATAGTCCTCTTTCTAAATTTGGGACATTATAAGTTGATTTTAACTCTACCTTCTCTTTCTTCATTACACAGAATATTGCCGCAATTTAACACCTTTACTAGTGTTTTTCCTAAAATTGTAAGTAGTTCTTTCAATTTGACTTACAATTAGCTAATTGCTAGAGCGATGAAATATATTCCTCCAAATTTACACCTCTATCTAATTTCATCTTTTTTCGTACTCTATACCTCGTTGTATGAACAGATTCTACAGAAATACCAAGGAGCCTGGACATCTCCTTACTGGAAAAATTTAATTTTATCAGAGCGCATATTTTCTGATCAGCTTGGCTGAGTTTTGGATACATGGTGGTAATCTTATGATAAAAAGTTTCATTTACTGCTGTAAACCGAAGCCTAAACTCCTTCCAATTATCGGATCTATTATGAGAAATAGATTTGAGCACTTGCTTTATTTCCGGTTTTTCTGTGGTGCTTTCCAACTCTTTTAACCTGTCTGCAATATCCTTTAAAAATTCATCTTTTTCAACCATTTGCAAAGCAGTAACCGCTAACTCTTTATTTTTCAATGCTAAAAGTTCTTTTCCTTTTTTAATTTCTAGCTGCTTGTTTTTGCTTAAAAGTTGTTTTTCTGCCAGATGTTTTGTCCGCATATATTGAAAAAATCCAACCCCAATAATTATCAGAAAAATAAGAGAGCCAAGCAAAATAATACGTTGTAGAAAGGAGATTTCATCTGCTTGCTCTAATTTTTCTAAACGCTGCTTCTGTACTAGCCGTTCTTGATTTTCTTTTTCAATCCTAAACTCGTCTTTAATCTCTAACAGGCTTTGATTTATTGCTGTTCTACTATCAAAAAATTGAGCATCAATTTCTCTTGATTTTTTTTGATTTCTAAACGCTTTTTCAAACTCACCATGCGCTTCAAATAGATTAGCTAATTTTTCATGAACTAAAGAAGAAAAATCAACATGGCTATTATATTTTCTTGATATCTCTAAAGCTTTTTTATAATAGGTTTTACTCTGTTTATAGTTAGATAGATTTGCATATACGTCACCCATATCTGAATAAACCAAAACTAAATAGGAAGGTCTTTGCTCTATAAACCAAGGTTCTAACTCCTCTAACAATTGTAATGCTTCTTTGTTTTTGTCGTTCACCGATAATTGAAACGCTTTTTCAAAATGAAGATAAGCCATGGGTAATTGACCATTGGTAGGAGCATAATTAAGGAAACAACTATCTAGATAAATTTTTGCCATTTCTGGCTGATTCAGCACTCTATGTGTTGCACTCAGCAGATAATAGTTTCGCACCAAATCTGCTTTTTGCAACTGACCTTTTTCAACTAATTTGCGATTAATCTCAAGAGAGGTCTGTAAATATTTTAAGGCTTCGTCCTTCCTCTTAAAAAAACTATACAATCTTCCCAACCAATTGTACACAGAGGCTTTTAGCTCATCATTATTAGCCTTGTCTGCCAAAAATAATGCAAACCAAAGCGTGTCATAAGATTTGTTGTAATCTACGTGTTGTCCATAAATATATGGCATCTCCAGCAAGGCTTTAACCGCATTTACCGTATCTCCTTTTTTTAAAAACTCCTCATGTTTACGCTGTAAAAGAACTAGAGCACTATCCGGGTTATCTCGCCTTAACTTTTTAGTTTCTTTAAAAAATATTTTAGCTAAAGAATCGTGTTGTTTTTCGGGGTTTTGCTGCGCACTTAACTGGCTCATTGCCGTACAAAGCAAAAAGACAAATCCAAAAAGTAATATATTTCTCATTGGAAATTTCATGCTTTAATTGGTAGTTGTTTTTATTTTAAATAAATCATGTTCATCATTATTATTAACTACTAATATAAAGCTTCCTGATTTCGTATTTAACGTAGTCATATTTCTAACATCTTTATCAGCAAAAAAACCTGATTGTAAACTAGAAATTGACTCAAAATCCCCTTTACCATTTCCTTTAAGGAAATTACCAATACCAGCATCCGAACGTGTGGTCTCCACCTCAGACTGATAGTTGTTGCCCGCTAACACTAGATCCCTGAAACCATCACCATCAAAATCTTGAAATAACATACTATTAATTGGTGCTATTTGAGCTCTATTTTCAAAAGATTGAAAATTGAATTTATCACCATTGTTCAAAAATATTCCTGACCTAAATTCTGTTACTTTGTAATGAAGTGCCGTTTGAAGTCCCTCCCCCACAATACCTTTTAAATCCTTGCTGGCAAAATCAGTATATGTTGGTATAGTTTGCGCCAAATGCGGCAATTGCTGGGTCATACAACCTTTACCTCTAACAGGAACTTGCTTACCATGGTACTCTTTTGCGAGAATAACATCTTCGGACCCGTTCATATCAAAATCTGAAGTATAGATTTCAAATGGTTTCTCATTAGAAGCATGAAACTTAGAATTTAAACCCATGTTACCAGCAACAATATCTTTGTCTCCATCACCATCTATATCAACTATTAAAAGCTCATTCCACCAACCTACGGCCTTTGCTAATTCTGGATATGCATCACTACGCTCTAGCTTATCGTTTTTATTTAGAAAAACCAAAATACCCATCCACTCACCAGTCACAACCAAATCAATTTTCTGATCATTATTGATGTCTACCCATTTGGCATCGGTAACTAGACCTAACCCCTGTAATTCCGGAGCGAGGTTTTCATTTTGAATTGTAAATTTACCTGCATCATTTACCAGCAATAAACTACTTGCCGGATGTGGATATTTACCCGTAATTAGCCTTCCGCCAATAAATAAATCTATGTCGCCATCACCATCATAGTCCGCTGGCACCACTACTGAACCTGAAATACCTACTTCTGGAATAGCATTTTCAGCTTTCTTAAAATTCCCCTTACCATCGTTTAGATATAACCTATCTACCAACATTCTTGGGTTATCCATAAATTCATAGCTTCCGCTTACTACGTAAAGGTCGTTATCTCCGTCACCATCCGCATCAAAAAAGGCAGCCCCAACATCTTCATACGATTTATCTTCTACCAGAACAGAAGAGCTCATCTTCTTAAATGTATTTGACTGACTTATTAATAATTGTCCAGGTTGGTCTTTTCCTCCCCCAATAAACAAATCTTCTTGTCCGTCTCCATTAATATCGGATTTTGCTAAGGAAGGCCCTAACTGTGACAACTTATGAGGCAGTAGAATCTGTAAATCAAAATCATTAAAGTAAGGGTCCGAGTGACGGTTGTCAAAAGCGACTTTAGTAAAAAGTAAATCCGCCTTATTCTCTTCTTTTACTTTGTTTTCCGCAAAGCGATAATTTAATTGTAAAGATTGATTGGCATCTACATCTTCCAATTCCTGGATTTTTCCATCGGGCCAAATAATTTCCATCCGTTTTACGGACAAATGTTTTCCCAAACCGAAGTAAAGGGAATTTGGGACTGAAGATAAAAAGCCTCTAGTTGGTGTTACCTGGCGCGTTTGTTTTGTACCATCATCAAAGTACAAATTCACTGTTGCGCCTACTCCAAAAGTATTTTTTCCGGCAGCAATTAAATCCAGCTCTAAATAGTATTTACGCTGGTTGTCAATAGCTTTATTTTCTAGAAAAGTGGCCTTGTCATTTATATTATTCACCACGATATCCAGATCCCCATCATTATCAAAATCGGCATACGCAGCTCCGTTTGAAAAAGAAGGCTCACTATCTACCCATGAGTCACTCATGTCCTCAAAAGTTAAATCCCCATTATTTCTATAAAAGAAATTTTTTAGTTTTTGCTGTGGAAGCATCTGTGCAAACTTTAGAAAATCTTCGGCTGTAGGCTTCCTCTTGTTCTCTCTTAGTATCTCAAGAATTTCATTATTCTTATCGCGATCAATAACATCCCTATACACACCATTCGTAACGTAAACATCATTAAAACCATCCAAATCAAAATCTGCAGAAAGTAAAGACCAACTCCAGTCCGTATTGGCTATACCTGCCATATTCCCAACTTCACTAAAAGTTCCATTACCGTTATTGGTCTGGAGCATGTTGTGCATGTATTGATGGTGATACCCTTTCTCTACCATGCTTTCAAAATCTGCTATGGAAGTCATGGCCATAGTGGTTTTAGACCGTACATAATCTTGCGGATTCATGTCCAAAGTCATTAAATCCAGAAGGCCATCATTATCAATATCAGCCATATCACTACCCATACTATTGAATGACATGTGCTTAAAAAGCTTGTCCCGAGATTCTGTAAAGGTACCATCGCCATTATTCACATAGGCCAAATCTGGGACGTTGAAATCATTACTGATATAGATATCATTCCAAC
Source organism: Zobellia nedashkovskayae (assembly GCF_015330125.1). Taxonomy (NCBI): domain Bacteria; kingdom Pseudomonadati; phylum Bacteroidota; class Flavobacteriia; order Flavobacteriales; family Flavobacteriaceae; genus Zobellia; species Zobellia nedashkovskayae. The sequence continues at coordinate 4,431,445 of NZ_JADDXR010000002.1, forward strand.
CGTCGTTATTCAAATCTCCAACTTGCGGATTAAGTCCAAAGCCTATATCATAGAGTAAACCAGCTTTTTTGGAGACATCCGTAAAATGACCAGTACCATCATTCTCATACAATTTATCACTCCCTTTTAACTCTTCACTTTTAGGGTCTTTTTGAGTTTTGTTTAAATCTATTATTTCCGATCTGCTGGTGATATCCGGTGTGTTTGAAACATACACATCCAAATCATTATCCTTATCATAATCAAAAAATGTAGCCTGAATTGTTCTGTTGGAATCAGCAAGGCCCATTTCTTCTGCGCGTTCCGTAAAGCTTACACCAGCTTCTCCTACGGGACCATTGTTTATATATAGTAAATTTTTGAATTTCCCATCCTCATCTTGCCAACCCCCTCTTGACACATAGATATCCAAAAATCCATCTCCATTTACATCGGCCATGGTGACGCCTGTGTTAAAACCAGGTCGTTGCTCTATACCGGCGGCTTTAGTAATGTCTTTAAAATGAAGGTTTCCCGTATTGATGTATAATTTATCCTCGGACGAATTAGAGGTAAAATAAATATCGTCAAAACCATCATCGTTCAAATCACCAACAGCAACACCACCTCCAATGTAGGTGTACATGTATTGATAATAATTAGATTCTAGTGATTCTTCCAAGGTGTTTACAAAATCAATTCCCGAAAGATCAGATGATACCTCTCTAAAAAGTTTGGGTGTTTTTTCTTTTGATGATCCATCAACTTTATTTTCCTTTTTTGATTGATTACACGAACTCAGTACAAATAAGAAAGACAAGGCAAAAACAGTAAGATAATATCTCATAAGTTACCGATATATGTTTAAAAAAATTAACAGGTATTTTAAAAGTACAAAGATTTTTAGCTCAGTACCCTAACAAATTGGTCAAAGTAAATGCTTCGTAAGATTAGTATATCCCGGAATAAATAACGGCAAGGTTCACAAAGAAACCTTGCCGTCATACTTAAAACTAACTAACTCAACTTCTTAATTTGCCAAATTTGGGTTTCTATCTACTTCTGGCTGTGGTCTAGGTGCAAAATAATTTGATGGTGCCGTAGAACCTATTATTGCATTTGTTTCTTTCGTTATTGGCTGATCGGTTAATGTATTGATTGAAACTCTTGGGTCTCTTGCCGTACCGCCAAGTGCAGCTTCCACTTGCTCCTTCCGCACCAAATCATTATATCTTAAATACTCACCTGCCAATTCCCATTTTCTCTCTAGATACGCTAAATCCTGAATGGTTCCATCCGCTGCACTAACATCTTCAAGACCTGCTCTATTTCGTACATCGTTAAGCGCTTGCCATGCATCAGCTCCTGCAGATCCCGCTTCACCAGAAGCTTCGGCATATATAAGAAGTAGTTCTGCATATCTCATGTAGTAATCATTTCGATCACTTTGGAAACCACTAAAGGTTCCTTCTTCAAAAGGACCTACAATTTTTCTGAAAATTGGTTGGGTTTGATCAATAAAACTTGTCCATGGCAAAAAGCTAATTGCTCCTGCTACATCAGATGTAGCACGGGACTCCTGGTCTGGATCAGCAGGTCCTGGTAAAGGACCGTCCAAAGGAATCTCTGTATGATATGTGGCATCCTTCCTAGGACCTTCAGGCATATCTTCAAAATATCTGATTTCTGCAAAAGTCTCTTGCCATCCTTGAGTCGCATAATCACTAGGTAAACCTAGTTTTCCGTTTTTACGATTAGGTAGTCCACAAGAAGCACAATACGCAATAGTAAAAATAGATTCTGTATTAAATCTTCCTTCTACAGTGTAAAGAGTTGCCATATCCGGTACTAAAGCAAAACCATGCGTACCCGCATTATCCATTACTTGTTTTGCACTTGCTGCGGCCATGGCATATTTAGACGCATCTTTAACAGGATAGCCGGCCCAGTCTAAATACAATCTTGCTAGAATTGCTCTTGCCGAACCTGCATTCGGGTCCGAAGCACCTACATTTGTTTTTGCAGGAAGCATAGTTTCAGCGGTTAACATGTCACTTTCAATCTGTTGATAAACCTCTTCTTGCGTAGCTAGTTCTCTTTCAAAATCAATCTCTAAATCCAATGGAAGTACAATTCTACCATGAACACGAGCCAGATGATAAAACATTAAACCTCTTAAAAAATAGGTTTGTCCTAACAATTCTTTCTGACGAGCAGCATCTGATGGAAAATCAACTCCTTCTGAATTGATAATAACCGTATTTGCTGCTTTTACCATGGCATAAACACCTGCCCAGTTTGTAGCGGACCTACCATTGGTAGCGGCAACATTTCTTTGGTCATACTCTCTAAAATCTGCCTTGTTACTTTCTCTATGGGTAGTCATATCATCTCCTGCCCAACCGTTAACATAGAATGTAGTCATCCAAGCTGCTTTATTCAGCTTTCCAAAAATTCCGTTAACAGCCAGCTCCAACTCATCTATACTATTATAAGGCTCTACAGCTAAATTTGCTCTACCCGGAACTTCATCCAGCTCAAATTGTTCGCAACTATGAAAAGTCATTGCGCAGACCGCCATGGCACAAATTGCCACTAGCGTCTTTACCGATTTATTTCTATTATATATTTTCATTTTTTTATTATTTCGATTTGCAATTTTTAATTAAAATCCGATTTTAACCCCCAAGGTGTATGTTCTAGGGTTTGGATACGCTCCAATATTTATACCTGAAGCAACATCTTCATTACCTTGCTCACTTCTTCTGGATGTTCCTTCTGGATCGTAACCCGAGTAGTCTGTAATTAAAAATAAATTCTGACCACCGCCATAAAGCTTAATGGTAGTGTCTCCTAAACCTTTAATATCTTTTATGGTATACCCAATAGTTAGGTTGCTCAATCTAATAAAATCACCTTTTTCTACATAACGGCTAGACTCATACAAACCTGCGAAAGCCGGTATATCTGTTTCATTGGTTGGTGTCCACTGGTTAACTTGATCCGGAGAAAGAAAACTTCTTGAATCTCCTGCTCCACCAACAATTGCTGCTTGTTGAATATTATAAACATCAAAACCATGTACACCTTGTAAAAAGATGTTTATATCCCAGTTTTTATAATTTATGGAGTTGTTAAATCCCCATGTAGTTGTTGGCGTTCCATTTCCGATCGCTCCGTAAACTATATCATTATTCTCATCTAGTAGATATCTTGCGTCACCAGGTTTAGCTACCGGAGTTCCTTCATCATTTGTTGGGATATTATCCGTAGTTTTCCAAGTCCCTAAGAAAGTGGCCCCTCTAAACTGCCCCAAAGGTTCTCCTACTTCAATAAAGTTAAGAATATTTCCTTGACCACCAGGAGCTTGGAACTGGCCTAAGATTTCGGTTAGCCCATCATTTAATTGTGTCACTTCATTTTTAACATAGGACAATGATAAGTTAGCATTCCAGTTTAAGTTTTCCGTATTGATAATATCATAGCCAATGGTTACATCAACCCCAATATTTTCTACTTCACCTACATTCTTAACAATAGTTCTATCTCCAAGCTCTCCCCCATCATAATCCGGAATAGCAGCATCTAACAATAAATCTTCAGTTACCTTTTTGTAACCATCAAGACTAATACTACCACGACCTTGCGCAAATCCAAAATCAATACCAACATTTCCTTGTGTGGTTGTTTCCCATGTTGCAAAAGGGTTTCCTATTCTGTTGATGAAAGTACCAGTGGTTGCCGCCGACCCATCTGCTGCATAACTGTTAAAACCCAACGTACTGAAAGTTGAATAAGGACCAATGTTTTGATTACCAACTTGTCCCCAACCTAATCTAAACTTTAAGCTTGTGTTACCTGACTGATCTATTAAGTCTGTCATATTATAAGCCAACGCTACAGAAGGAAAAATACCCCATCTTTCTTTTTCTCTAAAAACAGAACTTGCATCATACCTTCCCGTTGCCGTTAAAAATAAATTGTCATTGAAAATATATTCAGCTCTTAACATAAACGAAGACAACTCTCTCTCATTAAAATCATTATTCACAGTTTGCCCTGAATTTGGAGCTAGTTCTGCAAAATAAAACCCTCTGCCATTTAAGGACAAATCATTGGAATTCCATCCATTTCCTCGGAATTTAGAATTTGAATATTCTTGAACCCCCGTTAACTTTATATTATGCTTTTCCTTAAAAATTTTCTGCCATGTAAGAATATTACTTATCTGATAGCTCACATTTTTATTGTTTGCAAAAGACGTATGAGGCAGTTGATCATCCCCAACTTCCACAGCATAACGTTCAATGTTCAAATTAGAAGTCTGTGACCCCATAATAAGGGAGTAACTGAAATTATCCGTAAAGCTATACGTCGCATTTACGGTGGCATTCAATCTTTCTTCAATATCTTTAATATCTGTTTCATTAAGTGTACGAACAGGGTTATCGTTTAAAGATGCAACTGCAGACCTAATATTATATTCTCCATTGGAATTGAAAATTGGCGTTGTTGGATCCCATGTTAAAGCCTTATAAATAAAGCTTCCTTGACCATTACCAAATCTATCTGTATTGTTTTGGTTCTCGCTTGTACTTCCGTACAAGTTAAAACCAATCTTAAACTTATCATTTATTTGAGCATCTATATTAGCTCTTGCAGATATTTGTTGGTAGCCAGTATTAATTACAACCCCCTCTTCATCTCTATAATTACCGGATAAATAGTATCTAATTTTACCTTCAGAACCACTTGCCGAAATAGCCAAATTTTCGCTAAAACCAGTTCTTAATATCGCTTGCTCATAATCCGTACCTCCACTTGCCTCAAGTGCTGCTATTTGAGCAGGAGTGTATACCGCTGCTCCACCAGAGTTTGTTCTTCTTAGGTTTTCAATAGTTGCAAAATCAGAAGCAGATAACCTTGGCACCGAATTAGGACTTGATGAAACAGTAGTGAAATAATCAACATTGATTTTACCCTTACCTGACCCTTTCTTGGTCGTTATAATAATAACACCGTTTGACCCCCTAACACCGTATATGGCTGTTGCAGATGCATCTTTTAAAACATCCATAGCAGCAATATCATTTGGGTTTATAGTACTTAGGTCTCCACCCAATACACCATCAACTACGACTAATGGACTGTTATTTCCAGTTACTGAGTTCACACCTCTAATACGAACCTTAACCGCACCGCCAGGTTGACCACCCGCTTTTGCTACCGTAACACCTGCCGCTCTACCTTGTAAAGCTTCTTCTACCCTTGTTAAGGGTTGATCTTCAAAAGATTTAGAATCTATACGTGATACAGATCCGGTTACATCTGACTTTTTTACCGTACCATAACCAATAACCACAACATCTTCTAACTGTTGTACATCAGGCTCCATGGTAACCGTAATAGTGGCTTTATTCCCAACGGTTACATTTTGAGCTGCATAACCTATGTAACTTATAGATAATACATTTTCACTTGAAGCTTCGATACTGAAGTTACCATCAAAGTCGGTTACTACACCGTTATTTGTTCCCTTGACCACAACGTTAGCGCCGGGTATAGGTTGATTGGCCTCATCTAAAACCGTCCCAGTTACGGTTTTTTGAGCATACAATCCCTGCATACCCACTGTTGTAAGAAAGAGTGCCAAAAGGCAACTTTTTCTAAGTAATTTTTTAATGTGTTCTTTCATAATTGTCCGTTTTAGTTTTGAGTGTTTGAGTTAAATTATTTAGTTAAGTGGTCCTGTACTATCATCTTTTTTCTTAAATATTTCTTAAAAGAAAGTTAGTATTTTTTTATCATAATTATTGAGGATACCTTAATAATACAGTGCTAATATTATGAATATTTTAATATGAAACACTATAGTTTTCCTAGACAAAAACTAGACAACCATCAAAATTTTCAATATTGTAGTAAACATTTTTGTAAGCAGAAAACTTTGTAATCGTTAAATTTTTATCCAGTTTACCAAACTATATTGTTTTTACATAGTATTGATTAACAATAATTTACATAACAAAATAGATGGTCAAAAATCTACTTATCAAAAGAAACAACTAAGGAAATTATTAAAATATTGCTAGTATTTCAGCGCTAATATTATCTCTGAGATTTGCACTATTTAAACTTACTACTAGACAAGTACCACTTATAGGCTAGGATTAACATATGCTGACATTATTTTATCTTTAGAACATATGTTCTACAAATAAGGTCATTTATTATATCTAAAAATTATGTTAAAAATTTATACAAGTGATTATGAAACATAAAAAAGGGGCGAAAATCGCCCCTTTTTTCTAAAACACTCTATTTAAAGTCTTTACACCTTCTTTTTAGTCAGCTTTAATCCACAGTCACATTACTCCCCCACCAATCATTTTTAGGATCAAAATCAGGAGACAAAAAGTTGAGTCTCTCTCGCTCTAGGGATGGTAGTTTTTTATCTACAATATTCTTGAGATATGCCTCCTCTTTTTGTAAACTGTACTCTGGGTCTTTTGATGGATATCTAGCCCCAACTTCATCTAAATAAGCAAACAGTTGTTCACTCAGTTGTTTTTGCAAATCTGTATGTTCCGATGCAACATTGGTCAACTCCTCTAAATCATCTTTTAAATTATAAAGCTCTTCCCTATCATCCTCATAGTAATGAATCAATTTCCAATCCCCTTTTCTAACAACCGAAGATGGTTCTCCTCCTTGGTTACCATAATGTGGATAATGCCAAAACAACGGACGCTCTTCAAAATTTCCTCCCTTAAGAATTGGTAGTAGACTTTTTCCATCTAAATGTTGTTCCGGTTTTAAATCAATACCGGCTATATCGAGAATTGTTGGATAAAAATCTGCACCAGTTACTGGCTCCGAAGTAGATGTCCCGCTTTTAACCAACCAAGGTGCTCTTATAAAATACGGTTCGCGAATACCTCCTTCAAATTGATATCCCTTCCCTCCTCTTAACGGAAGGTTTGAAGTAGAAAAAGAATCTCCTGCAGAAACACCACCATTATCAGACGTAAAAACTACCAATGTATTTTTATCGAGCCCCAAAGAATCTAGTGTTTGCAAAACTCTACCCACGGCATCATCCATAGTTTCTACCAAACCAGCATAAACGGGATTATCCTGCACTTGGCGTATCGGGAGGAATTTTGCCATCTTATAGCCTGTGGCCGCAATTCCGTTTTTCTCTGCCTTTTTCTGATACTTGGCCCATTTGCCTTTGGTGGTCTGAATAGGTCCGTGCACCGCATAAAAAGAAAGATAGGCAAAGACAGGCTGACCCGTTTCTTTTGGATTATTTTTCTTTAAAAAGTTAATGGTTTCTTCTGCCAAACGCATGGTTAGATTCTCACCATCCTCATGATTCTCCAGATTGGGATTGGTATAAGGCGCAAAATAACCTCCATTGGGGCTACCAGCATCCCACCCTCCTTTATTAATATCAAAACCATGGTCTTCGGGCCATGACCCTTTTTCCCCTAAATGCCATTTTCCTGCAAAAAAGGTTTTATAACCTGCGGTTTTCATAGCTTCTGGTAAAGTAGTAGCTTGGGCAGGAAGATTATGTTCATAATCTGGAGGTAGTAATTTATTAAAACGGCCAGCTTTCCGCCAATCCTCGCCTACTTTTGCTCCAATCCAATCTGTAATTCCGTGCCTTGCCGTAAAAGTACCTAACATAATACTGGCTCTAGATGGGCTACAGACCCTACTAGCTGCATACCCATTGGTAAAATTCATTCCCTCATTGGCTATCCTATCAATATTTGGGGTTTCGTAAAATTTACTACCCGTAACACTTAAGTCATGATACCCATAATCATCCGCTAGAATGAACAAAACATTTGGCCTAACGGCCTTTTCTTGTACTTTTTTTTCATCGTTTTTACAACTGGTGAGAACCAAACAAGTTACTGCCAAAATCGAACAGAGAAAATGCTTCATACCTTTCTTATTTTTTAGGATGGATATTTTTTTTCGACAGGAAAGATACTAAATAATAGTGTTGCCAGAATCTCACTTCTTACTATTTCATCTTCTCAGTAACAGGTTACAAAAACCAGAACAGTAAGGTTAAAAAACAACACTGCCTCTTTAAAAGAGGCAGTGTAATACTTCACAAATTTTATTTCTGGCCAAAAAGAAGAGGGAAAAATTTACCGTCCATTTTTTCACCTTTCGGAACCCTAATGGGTGTACCTCTAAGCATCTCTCCATCAGTGTCACTCACAGTTCCATCTGAAAAAGCATTTAGAACAAATGCCCTTCTGCTAAATTCTGACTTATTTTCATAAGAACCATGGATCATTAAAGGATGGTGAAAAGAACCATACCCTTTTTTAAGCTCAATAGGTACGGGATTAAAATTTGCCTTTTGTTCATCGGTCATAAATTCCATAAGTCCTTCCATTTTACCTGCGAGTTCCGGCTTTTGTAGGAGTCCCCATTTGTGACTTCCAGGCACATAATAAAGACAACCATTTTCTGTAGTGGCATCATCCAAACCTGTCCAGCAGGTTAAATGTTGCATGGGCACTGTTCTTATCCAAAATGAATAATCTTGATGCCAAGCTACTACGCCTCCATGATTTGAGGGTTTACAGAACAACTGATCATGCCAAAATCGAACATTATTGTTGCCCAACAATTGACTTGCGGCCATTGTAAAAGCGGGATTCCATAACAAATCATGAAACCCTTCTGTAATTCGCCAGTGCCCAAGAGAATGAAAAAGCACAGTATTAGGGTCCGTTGATTGATTGCCATGAAATTCATAAAAAAGCTCGTGTGCCGGGTGTTTCGGGTCACGTATTTCTTCCAATTCTTTTCGGAGAACATTGATCTGACTTTCATCCAACAATTTTATTCCAGAAACATAACCATACTCATGAAAATGGGCTACTTGCTCATCACTCAATTTATACTGTTCCCATTCCTCTGGTGATTTTGGCTGCTTAAAAAGGTCCGAAATCAATTCGTGGCGGTCGGCCAAATCTTTTACTAACTGCATGGTTTTTGATTCTTTTATTTATGGTTGATTATTTATGTAAGCCTTATATATACCAAGTCAAAAACGCCTTAACTATGAGAAGCAAAAAATCGTAATGTATCTTTGATATGTTCGCTCCAGTACGTCCATTCATGAGCTCCATTAAACTCCTCATAAACGTGAGGAATTTCATGCTCCTCTAACTGCTCGTGAAGCTTCCGGTTATATGCTATAAGCTGATCTTCGCTACCACAATCAAAACGCAAGTGTGGTAAATGATTCTTATTCTTTTTTATTAATCCCCAAACGGAATTTTCCCAAGCATCTTCCTGCTTATAATTATCCAAGGATTCTTCTACAAAAAGGTCCATCTGCTCTACATCTGTAATGGACGAGTGACCAGAAATTGCTTTAAATCGATTATGATATTTCACGCCTAAACGTAAAGCACCAAAACCACCCATGGAAAGCCCGGAAATAAATAATTCTGATTTTTTACTAACGGATGAAATATTCTCTATTACGGCATTAGGTACATCATCAACAATCCAACTTTCAAAATCTTTTTGATTATGCGGAAGATAACCGGAACCATCTCCCCAAAGTCCGTCTGAAGGCATAGCTATCACCATCGGCGGAATTTCCCCTTTCTCCATCATCTCAAGGGCAGAAATATGAACCCCCGCCTTTTGAGACCACACCCAAGCACTGCCATAAACACCGTGTAACAAAATAACAAGCGGTAAATCTTCTAGATTTGCCATTGGTGGAACAAATACACAAATATCTCCTCTTCCCTTCAGCTTATTGGTCTTTACGGTTATGAACCTAAGGTTTGCACTCTCGTATGCGGCATCTGAAATTTCTGTGGTTCTGAACATGTTTATTTAATCAAAAACTATTACCCCTTTTGCATTTTTACCGGCCAACATATCATCTAAGGCCAATTGTAAATCGTCTAGTTTATATTCTTTGGTTATCATTTCGTCTAATTTCAAGTCCCCTTTTTTATAAAGTCGAACCAGTTTTGGAAAGTCTATTTGAGGTCTACATTTTCCATAAAGCGGATTGATGTAAATTTTATCCCATTCAAAAAGACGCATATCTATCGTAATATCTTCCTCAATACCACTTACCTGAACGGCTGTACCTGCATTGCGAATCATTGCTAATGGAGCAGCTCCCAATGCAGGAATAGCGGTACACTCAAAAGCATAATCTGCCCCTCTACCCCCAAGCATAGTTTTTACCTGCTCTGCAACGTTTACCAATCCCTTATCCGACTTATCGGCAAGAATAACATCTGTAGCACCAAATTGCTTGGCCAGCTCTAGTTTATTAGGATTGATGTCTACAGCAATAATTTTACCGGCTCCAGAAATTTCACAGGCATTTATAACATTGAGTCCAACGCCTCCACATCCCAAAATTACAGCAGAACTACCAGCAGCTAGTTTTGCTGAATTCACTACCGAACCATAGCCTGTCATTACGCCACAACTGATAATACTAGCTGCTGAAAAATTTAAATTTTCCTCTTCTACCTTAACTACGGCAGATTCTTTTACCAAAGCATATTCGCTTAGCGTACCTAGATTAAAAGAACGTTCAATTGGTTTACCTTCCCATTGGCTACCTTCTAAATGCGCATGACCTGGAGTATGCCCGTTTCCACCAGCGACAACCGGGGAATTGTTTTCACATATATGCTGATTTCCTTCTTGACATTGAAAGCACTGCAAACAAGGGGTTGCCCAATTTAAAAGAACTTGGTCACCCACTTTTAGACCTTTTATATCCGTACCTACTTTTTCAATAATTCCTGCGCCTTCGTGCCCCATTACAATAGGCTTGCCCCAAGTAAGAGAATCATAATCTGTATGACAAAGACCGGCAGCTTTTATTTTTACAAGTAGCTCGTCCGCCTGTGGCTCTGCAACCGTTACATTGGTAATAATAAAAGTACCATCACCTTTTGCTACTGCACTTTTTGATTGAATAGACATTATTTGTGCTTTTATATATTGTTATTGAGCGATTAAATTAGCTGGTTTGAACTCCGCCATAGGGTCGCTCAACTTAGATTTATCCAACTTCTCTCCGCCTTTTATAAATTTTGTTCCGTAGACATAGGCTTTTGCATTATTTACTGCATCAACAGCTAAAAGTGTATCACCTTTAAAATACCATACGGAAAAACAGTTTTCCTTATCAGCTTCTTTCCTGACCAGCACTTCATCATAGCCTTGAGAAAGTCCCACCATCTGTAATTTTACATCATACTGATCAGACCAAAACCAGGGTAATGCATCATATGCGCAATCTTTACCTATTACGGCCGCAGCGGCAATCTTTGCTTGATCCACCGCATTTTGTACGGATTCTAAACGAATATGTCTGTTATAATGTGGATTATGATGAAAAGTACAATCCCCAATAGCATAAATATTTTCATCGCTGGTTTGAGATTTCTCATTAACCAAAATGCCGTTCTCTATGGTCAAACCTGCCTTTTCGGCTAATTCTTTATTCACATGAATACCAACGCCAACTATAACCATATCAGCTTCATATCGGGTTTCATCCGAACATATGACGGTATTACTTTCTCCGTTATTTTCTATGGAAACTACGTTCTTTTCGGTGAGGACGGCAACACCATTATCGGCATGAAGTTTTTGAAAAAATTCGGACATTTCCGGTGCCGTAACTCTGGCAAGTATACGAGACTCCCGCTCTAGAACCGTTACATCCGCACCTAATTTTTTTAGTGATGCAGCAGTTTCTAAACCAATATAGCCTCCACCAATAACTACCACCTTAAGACCTTCGTTAGCTGTAACGGTGTTTCGGATATTAGATACATCTGCAGCCGATCGTAAAGGGAACAGATTATTTGCTGTATCCAACCCTGGAATTGGTGGCATTATAGGACGTGCTCCAGTGGCAATTACAAGTTTATCATATCCTAGCGATGTTCCATCAGCTAAAACAACCTTCTTATTTTCACGGTCAATAGCGTCTACCCAAACACCCAGTTTAAGATTTATATTCTCTTTGACATAACTCTCTTCAGACTTCAGCAGGTTTTTCTCAATGCTATCTGCACTGGTCAAATATGCTTTGGACAATGGAGGCCTGTGGTAAGGCAAAGTAGGATCAATATCTATCATGGTAATTGTACCCTCCCAGCCTTCTCTGCGCAAAGCAAATGCAAAATTCACTCCTGCATGGCTGGCACCTATTACTACACAATTTTGATTGTTTGTTGTACTTTCGGACATTATGTTTTATTTGGCTACTTTCAACACAACCCCATCAATAGCATCGGTAATATCTATTTGGCAGCATAAACGGCTATATTCATCTGCATTATCATCCAACTCTAGCATATCTGTCTCAATTTCGCTTGCGCTTCCTGTTTTCTCCATGTCTTCTGGAGCTACATGAACGTGGCAAGTAGCACAAGAGCAAACTCCCCCACAATCGCCATCTATTCCTGGCACTCCATTATCTACAGCTAAAGCCATTACCGAACCTGAAGTTCCTTCCAAAATTATTGTTTCATCGTCGTTGGTTATAAAAGTGATTTTTGCCATGGCTTCTATTTTGTTAAAGGATTGAATTTCATATTAATACTGTGGAAACCCACTTTACGTTTAAAGTGATGTAAATCTTCTATATTTTCTTCGTAATCGAGTATTTCAAACGAGCCTATTTTTTCAGCTAAAGTCTGAAGTAATATTTTCATGATCTGTCTTGCATGAGTAGCACCCAAACAGTTATGGTGACTAAAACCAAAACCAACATGCGGATTGATTTTACGATCCATTACAATCTCATTAGGATTTTCAAAAACAGCGGCATCCCTATTGGCAGAGGCCCAACATAAGGATACCCTAGTATCTGCCTTGGCAGCATGCTCACAAACAAAAGTATCTTCTGTAACGACACGCCCCATCTGGGTAAGCGGAGAAAAATACCGAATCATCTCTTCTACGGTCTTACCGGTAATTTCCGGTTCTTTACGCAAACGCTCTAAAGATTCAGGGTTTTCAGCTAAATACGCTATGGCATTTGTGACCGCGTTTATTACCGTATCTCTTCCTCCTGCAAAAGTCAGTACCATTACACCTTTTACTTCTTCTTTGGTTAACTTTCTACCTTCAAATTCAGAGTCCAAAAGCACTGAGTACATATCGTCCGTTGGGCTTTTGGCTGCACGGTCTATTTGTGCATCTATATAATCGTATAGGATATTCGCCTTATCCCCATCTAATGCTTCGCCTTCACTTCTAAATACATGTGTTCCCCAAGAAATCCACTTTTCAGATTCATCAAAAGGAGTGTTCAGTAATAAGGTTAAAGCCCGCGATTGTAATCGCAATGCAAAATCGGTCACTACTTCAACCGAGTCTTCTTGAATTACTTCATCTACTATTTTACCTATTTGATCCATTAATTTTTCCTGATATTCCTGTTGTAAGGGTCTTTTGAACCAGGGCTCTACTATTGACCTATACTCTTTATGAACTGGTGGATCTACTTCAAAAGGAATTTGACGCGTATCACGAATATTTACCTCTGAAGGAATAACAATACGTCCCGGAGCTGCACCAGACTGAAAAGTTTTATAATTATGCGCTGTTTTACGAACGTCTTTATGACGCAAGAGCATAGTTACCGGATCATCTTGATCATTCATTTCTCCGTAACCTTTTGATTCTCTTGCTTTTTCAAACGGGTCTGGAAATTCACTTTTTTTCATATAAGCGGTATTAGTTATAGGATCGACTTTCTGTGGAAATACAAAAATCAATATTTCGAAATCACTATCAGTTGCCTTTTTTAGCAAATAAGTACCTTATTCTGTTACCTGTTATCAATTTTGTCGTATTTTCAAACAAAATAAACTATACCAAAAAATTCTTATTTTTAATTTAGTAATAGAATGAAACCTGTATTAGAGCCCATACACTTAGACGAGCAGCGTACGATTACAAGCTTTTATCATTCTAAAAAAGATTTTGAAACGCCTTGGCATTTTCACCCTCAACATGAGCTTACGTATATAGAAGAAAGCGTGGGTACTAAATTCGTGGGTGATTATGTTGGCCCGTACCAACCGGGCGAATTGGTTTTATTACGTTCAAATCTACCACATTGCTGGAAAAACAACACCAATCTAGAAGGGCTATCAAAATCCATTGTGATTCAGTGGAATATTGGTGTTTTCCCTAAAGTACCAGAACTAGCTTCTTTATTTCACATGCTCAGGACCTCTTCTAGAGGGCTCTTATTCAACAAAGAAGAAACCGCTCCTCTTTTGTCGCGTTTAAAAAAATGTCCGGAATTAGAAGCACACGACTTATATATTGAATTACTTACCATTTTAGTGAAATTATCCAGTTGTAGTTATAAAACGTTGTCCGGAGCTAGCTTTACGGAAGACCTACCTTCTGAATATGGGAGTAGAATGGCACAAATTCATGATTTTGTAGGATTGAATTATGGTCGTAAAATTTACCTTAAAGAAGTAGCCGATTTGGTTAATATGTCCGAGCAATCCTTTTCAAGGTTTTTCACCAAAATGATGGGTCGTCCTTTCTTTACTTTTTTGAATGAATTCCGTATAAATATCTCGGCAAGAATGCTTCTTGACACACATGATTCCGTCTCTCATATTGCATTTGCTTGTGGCTATGAATCGCTCCCATTTTTTCACAGGCAATTCAAGAAATTCATGGGCTCTTCTCCTCTTACTTATCAAAAAAAATACGCAAAAGCCTAAAAAACTGCACTTTACAAACTCCTCAAAAACTGTACAAACCAAATAAATAACCATTTGTTGTAGTTATTTGAACAATTCGCTCTTTCCGTTCTGGTATTAAATTGCACCTTAGCAACTCAGTAATAGCAAGGTATTTCGATATAACTAACCAATCTACAAATGATTCTAATGAATAGAATTTTAACACTTATATTGACCGGTGCAGTTATTGCATCCTGCGGTTCAAAGACAGAAAAGAAAAAAGAAGAAGCATTAGCCCAGGAAACTACGGCCAAGTACGAACCGAATTGGGAATCCATTAAAGAAAATTATAAAGACCCAGAGTGGTTTAACGATAGTAAGTTTGGTATTTTTATTCACTGGGGCGCCTATGCTGTACCTGCGTATGGGTCTGAATGGTATCCACGCCAGATGTATATGGATACTGCCACTTTTAGTGCTCAATTAACACCAGGTCAAAAAGGACCTAACGCCACATACCTTCATCATAAAAAAACATACGGAGACCAAAAAGAATTTGGGTATAAGGATTTCATTCCTATGTTCAAGGCCGAAAAATTTGATGCCAAAGAATGGATTGGTATTTTTAAGAAATCAGGTGCTAAATATGTGATACCTGTTGCAGATCATCATGATGGTTTTGCTATGTACAAATCCAACACTACGCGTTGGAATTCAGTAGACATGGGTCCTAAACGCGATGTTTTAGGTGAACTATTTAAAGAAGGCCGTGCACAAGGTATGATTATGGGTGCATCTTCTCATTATGCTTTTAACTGGTCTTTCTACAATAAAAAGGACAAGTTTGATACTACAAATCCTGAGTATGCAGATTTGTATTCCCCTAAAGGAAAAGACCTTAAAGAACCGGTTTCCGAAGAATTCAAAAAAATGTGGTGGGATAGAACGGTAGACCTTATTGATAACTACCAACCAGATATCCTTTGGTTTGATTTCTATCTAGATATTCCAGATTATAAAGAGTACCGTCCTAAAATTGCCGCTTACTACTATAACAAAGGTTTGGAATGGGGCAAAGAAGTTGTAATTAACGATAAGAATTTTGACCACGAGGCTTTCCCGGAAGGCACGGTCATCTATGATTTGGAACGAGGCAAGCTTCCTGGAATTCGCAAACTGCCTTGGCAGACGGATACTTCTATCGGAAAAAATTCATGGTGCTATGTTACCAACTGGGAATCCAGAACTGCTAATAGTTTGGTCGATGATTTAGTTGATATTGTATCTAAAAACGGAAACCTTTTACTTAATGTAGGCCCAAAAGCAGATGGTACCATCCCAGAAGACCAGAAAGAAATATTATTCCAAATTGGAGATTGGTTGAATACAAATGGTGAAGCTATTTATGATACGGAATACTGGAGCACTTTTGGCGAAGGCCCTACCGAAGTTAAGAAAGGCCACCATAGTGAGGGCCAGAACAAAGGTTTTACCGGTCAAGATATTCGCTTTACCAAAAAAGGAGATAAACTTTATGCCATTATGATGGAATGGCCAGAAGGTAATAAAGTAGACATTAAATCTCTTGGGAAAGCCAATGAATATGGTAAAGACCTAAATATCAAAAGTGTAAAATTACTAGGTAGTGATGCTAAAATTTCATTTGATGTGAAAGATGATGCGCTTTCAATTTCTGACTTAGGAAACAAGTCTGGAGATTTTGCACACGTGCTTGAAATATCCTTATAGTATCGAAATAAAGAAGTTAGTTGTGTTAGTTTTTTTTAATTTAGGAGTGCACCTTAAAGGTGCACTCTTTTTCAATACTACATAAAAACCAATAGGGGTGCAACCTTTATGCTGGATAGTATTTAAAAGAACTGACTCGTTTTAGTATAAATGTGACCAAAAACAGATTAAACACATGAAATATATTGTATGCGAAAAACCGGGAGAGTTCATTCTTAAAGAAAAAGAAGAACCAACAAGAAAACCCGGCGAAGCTATATTAAAAGTAAAGAAGGTAGGTATTTGCGGAACGGATTTACATGCATACGCAGGTAATCAAGCCTTTTTTACCTACCCAAGAATTCTTGGTCACGAATTGGCCACCCAAGTAGTTGAAATAGATGAGAATCCTCAAGGAATCAAAGCGGGAGATAATGTTGTAGTTATGCCCTATGTAAGTTGTGGTACTTGTATAGCTTGTAGAAATGGCAAAACCAACTGTTGTACGAGCATTAAAGTTTTAGGTGTTCACACAGATGGTGGTATGCAAGAAAAAATTACGGTTCCCACCGATTTACTTATCCCTGCACAACAATTAACGGATGACCAAATGGCTGTTGTTGAGCCTTTGGCCATTGGTGCGCACGCTATACGTCGTGCAAATGTTCAACCCGGTGAAACCGTTGTTGTGGTTGGTTGTGGACCTATTGGAATTGGCATCATGAAACTGGCACAAATTACAGGCGCAAAAGTAATTGCAATCGATATGAACCAACAGCGTTTAGATTATGCCAAGAATGATATTGGTGTTGACTATGTGGTTTTAGGCGGGAAAGATGCCTTAGACCAAGTTTCAGAAATTACCAATGGTGATTTAGCTACTGCGGTTTTTGACGCAACAGGTCATAAAGGAGCCCTTGAAGCAGGTCCTGATTACATGTCCCACGGTGGTAGATATGTATTAGTTGGTCTTTCAAAAGGCGAACTGGTATTTATACATCCTAAAATCCATGCGAAGGAAACAACTATTATGTGCAGTAGAAATGCGACCTTAGAGGATTTTGAACATGTAATTTCTGTTTTGGAAAAAGGCGAATTCCCTATCGATTCTTTTATAACTCATAATGTTTCCTATACAGAAATGATAGCCAATTTTGATGGTTGGTTAGATTCGGCAAACGGAGTTATTAAGGCTACTGTTGATTTTGAGTAAACCAACGTTCATCAACCCTATAATTAAGCACAGACAAAAGTAAAGAACACTATGTCAAAGCAATTTTTGCAAATACACCCAGAAGATAATGTTCTGGCAGCCCTTACAGATATTTCTAAAGGTTCTGAAATTACACATAACCATGACAGCTTTCCGTTAACGGTTAACGTTAAGGCCAAACATAAGTTTACAACTGCCAACCTCAATGTTGGCGATAGCATTATTATGTACGGCTCATTGGTAGGCAAGGCTACAAAACCTATTGCCAAAGGCGAAACCATTACTACCGAAAATGTTGTGCATGCTTCTTCTGAATATGCTGTTAGTCAAGAAAAACTGAGCTGGACGGCACCGGATGTCAGCAAGTGGAAAGATGTTACCTTCAACGGATATCATAGAGCAGACGGAAGTGTGGGAACAGCCAATCATTGGCTGGTGATTCCTTTGGTTTTCTGTGAGAATAGAAATGTAGATGTAATGAAGTCTGCATTACTAGAAGCACTGGGTTACCACACCACTACCGATTTTGTAGTTGATACTGAAGTTCTTGTAAATCAATATAAAAACGGAGCTTCTGAAAATGACCTTCTTTCTTCGGACATTATTAAAACACCCGAAGAAATAAAACAGAATCGGACCTTCCCGAATGTTGATGGTATCAAATTTTTGAACCATGACGGCGGTTGTGGCGGTATTCGTCAAGACTCAGAAACACTTTGTAATCTTTTGGCAGGGTACATTACCCACCCCAATACGGCAGGTGCTACCATTTTAAGTTTGGGTTGCCAAAATGCACAATTCAAATTATTAGAAGCCGCCATCGCTAAGCTCGACCCTAATTTTAAAAAACCACTTCAAATACTAGAACAACAAAAGAGTTCTAGTGAACGTCAGTTTATAGAAGAAGCGGTTAAAAAGACTTTTGTTGGGTTAATAGAAGCCAATAAAACGGAAAGAAAACCAGCTCCGCTTACCAAACTTGTTTTAGGTCTAGAATGTGGTGGTTCAGATGGTTTTTCAGGAATATCTGCAAATCCATCTTTAGGTTATGCCTCTGATTTGTTGGTTGGTTTAGGTGCTACTACTGTGCTTTCAGAATTTCCGGAACTGAATGGTGTGGAACAAGAACTCATCAACCGTTGTGAAACGAAAGAAAACGCAACCAAGTTTGCCAAATTAATGCGTGCTTATTCAGACAAGGCGGTTTCTGTTGGCTCTGGTTTTGAAAATAATCCATCCCCCGGGAACATTAAAGACGGACTTATTACCGACGCTATGAAGTCTGCCGGTGCAGCAAAAAAAGGCGGTACAAGTCCTGTTACAGATGTACTGGATTACACAGAGCCCGTTAGAAAAAAAGGCCTCAACCTTTTATGTACTCCTGGTAATGACGTAGAAAGTACTACTGGTCTTGCCGGATCAGGTTGTAACGTAATCTGTTTTACAACAGGATTAGGTACACCTACCGGGAACCCTATTGCTCCGGTCATTAAACTATCCAGCAACAACACGCTTAGTAGTCGCATGAAAGACATTATAGATTTTAATACCGGAACGGTAATTACGGGAGAAGATACTATTGAAACAAAAGGTGAAGAGTTATTGGAATACATTATTAAAGTAGCAAGCGGAGAAATCATTCCTGCAGCGGTAAAACTAGGCCAAGAAGACTTTATTCCCTGGAAACGGGGCATATCGCTTTAAGTATCTCAACTAAATTTTAACTCAACAAACAGCTAATTAATGCAAATTTTAAATCATACTACCATACCAAATAGAGTGCAACGGCCATTGAAGGTTATGCAATTTGGCGGTGGAAACTTTTTACGTGCTTTTGTAGATTGGATGGTACACGTACTCAACCAAGAAACAAATTTTAATGGCGATATAGCCATTATAAAACCTACTGCTGGAGGTGATTATGCTGAATTAAAATCTCAAGACGGGCTTTTTACCGTTGTTCTTGATGGCATAAAAAACGGAAAGTTAGTTGCCGAAAAAACATTGATTACTGAAGTACAGGAGATAATTCACTCCTATAACGAATGGGCCGCTTATCTAAAATTGGCCGAAAACGAAGACTTACGTTTTATCGTTTCAAATACAACCGAGGCCGGAATTAAATTCAATGCCGAAGACAAATTTGATGTTAACCCACCAAAAGAATTTCCTGCGAAATTAACGGTTTGGCTTTACCATCGTTACAAGCATTTTAAAGCAGACCCTTCAAAAGGATGCATATTACTTCCTTGTGAATTAATTGAAGACAACGGAGCTGCTTTGAAAAAAGCAGTTTTACAATATGCTGATCACTGGGGACTTGAAGATGGTTTTAAGAATTGGGTCAATACATCTAATCATTTTTGCAGCACATTGGTAGACCGTATTGTTTCTGGTTATCCTTCTGATCGTGCAAAAGAAATTGAGCAAGAACTGGATTATAAAGATGACCTTTTAGTTGCTGGTGAATACTATCACAGTTGGGTAATCCAAGCTAATGAAACCGTACAAAAAGAACTTCCGTTTGCTCAAACAAACCTTAACGCAGAATTCGTAGATGACCTTGCCCCGTACCGTGAGATGAAAGTTCGCATTCTGAACGGTGCTCATACTTCTATGGTTCCTGTTGGATATTTGGCAGGCATTCGTTTTGTAAAAGAGGCGATGGAAAATGAAGAAGTAAGTAATTTTGTGGAAAGTCTTCTTTTAGAAGAAGCAGCAAAAACACTGGATTTTCCTGATGACGTAAAAAACAAATTCGTTGCAGATGTTCTTGACCGTTTTCGCAATCCACTTTTGAAACATCAACTTATCAGCATCTCTTTAAATAGCACTTCTAAATTTGTTGCTCGTTTATTACCTACCCTAAAGGATTACTACAACGCACAAGGTAAGCTCCCAAAACGTATTGTTTTTGGACTTTCGGCTATGCTCCGTTTTTATAAAGGCGAGTTTGACGGTGAAAATATTGCTCTTAATGATGATAAGTCCGTACTGGATTTCTTTACATCAGAATGGCATAAAGTAGACGATGGCACTTCTAGTTTAGCTGCTTTTGTAAATAATATCCTTAAAAACACCACTATTTGGGGTGAAGATTTAACCCAAATTGACGGCTTAACAAATAGTGTAGCCAAGAACATTGAAAATATTGAAGCAGATGGAGTTGCTGTCTGCTTAAAAAACTTATAATCCAATCCGGTTTTAAAAATTAAAAAATGACAATAGATAGCCACCAACATTTTTGGCATTACGAACCAATTAAACATTCTTGGCTCGATGAGAGCATGTCCGTCATTCGGAAAGATTTTCTTCCGGAAGACTTACAACAAGTGTATCAAAAAAATCAGATAGATGGTTGTGTTGCCGTGCAAGCGGACCAAACTCTTGAGGAAACCGATTTTTTATTGGATTTGGCTAAAAAGAATTCCTTTATAAAAGGTGTTGTGGGCTGGGCAGACCTTAGAGCAGATAATATTGATTCTATTTTAAAAAAATACAGCTCCGATAAAAATCTAAAAGGGTGGCGACATGTGGTTCAAGATGAAACTGATCCTAATTTCTTACTTCGCCCTAACTTTTTAAGGGGAATCAGTTTACTGGAAAAATACAATCACACGTATGACATTTTAGTTTTCCCCCATCAATTGGGATCTGTGTTAGAGTTCGTTAAAAGATTTCCAAATCAAAAATTTGTCATAGACCATATTGCCAAACCCTTTATAAAAGAAGGTTTTTATGAGGGTTGGGCCGTATTAATGAAAGAAATAGGCAAACATGAAAATGTATATTGTAAACTTTCTGGAATGATTACGGAGGCTGATTACAATACGTGGACGGCAGAACAATTACACCCATACATGAGCTTAACACTTGAAGCCTTTGGCGCAGAGCGGACTATGTTCGGTTCAGATTGGCCTGTGTGCCTGGTAGCTGGAAATTATGGGCAAGTAAAGGGTCTTGTTACCAAGTTCATTTCAACTCTTTCCAGCCAAGATCAAGATATGATTATGGGCAAGAATGCAAAGGAATTCTATAGTTTATAAACCAAAATTGTTCGGTAATACTGCGTGTTTCACTGCCGGTAAATACCCGTTACAATATTTAAAATAAGAGAACCAAATGGATTTAAATTTAAAAGGAAAAGTAGTCGTAATTAGCGGAGCTGCCGGAAAGGAAGGAAGTATAGGAGAAACCATCCTACAACGTTTAGCAGAAGAAGGTGCTATACCAGCTGTCATTGATCGTAACGCCCGTGGTTTTGGTTACGTTGAGGCTATTCAGAAAAAAGGCATCGATGCAATCTTTTGCCAGACCGATGTAACCAATCCTGACCAGATTGAAAGTGCCGTAAAAACAATTGCCAAAAAATATGGCCGTATAGACGTAGTCATAAATAACGTTGGTGTTAATGATGGTGTTGGTCTGGATGCTAGCTACGAGGAGTTTATGGATTCTCTTAAACTGAATATGGTGAGCTATTTTCTTATTGTAAAACATGCACTACCCTTCCTTATAAAATCAAAAGGAAACATTTTGAACATTGGTTCCAAAGTGGCCTTAACCGGGCAAGGCAGAACCTCAGGTTATGCTGCTTCTAAAGGTGGTGTTTTAGGTCTTACGCGTGAGTGGGCCGTAGACTTAATTAAACATGACATTCGTTCTAACGCAATTATAATTGCCGAAAGTTGGACGCCATCTTACGACACATGGATTAGAACATTGCCAAATGGGGAAGAAAAACTACAGTCTATTGTAAAGAAAATTCCTTTGGAAAATAGAATGACCAGTACGAATGAAATAGCGGATACTTGTTTATTCACTATTTCGGATAGGTCTTCGCATACTACTGGTCAGTTTATTTTTGTAGACGGCGGATATGTACATCTGGACCGTTCTTTATTGACTGAAGATTAAAACCGACCCACTTTAAAATAAACCAATGACAAAAAACACCAAAATACCTGTAGTACCAACGAACTTGCTGGTACCCTTCATAGCTGCAACCTCTATTTTTGCGCTTTGGGGTTTTGCCAACGATTTGACCAATCCAATGGTTTCTGCCTTTAAAAAAGTAATGATTCTCTCTAATGAAGAAGCTTACAACGTACAGTTCGCATTTTATTTCGGGTATGGTGTAATGGCGATTCCCGCCGCATTGTTCATTCGTAAATTCAGTTATAAATCAGGATTATTGCTTGGTTTGGCACTCTATGCATTAGGTGCCATTCTATTTTATCCTGCAGCTGAAAACGGTTCTTACACCTATTTTCTAATCTCCCTTTTTGTAATCACTTGTGGTTTGGGTTTTTTGGAAACTACTTCCAATCCCTTAATTCTTTCCATGGGAGACAAGGAAACAGCTACACAGAGATTGAATTTGGCGCAATCCTTCAACCCAATTGGCTCACTAACAGGTATGCTTATTGCCAAATTTGTAGTATTGGACAGAATACTCTCAGCAGATTATGCAGATAGTTCTGAAATTGTAGCACTCGGAGCAGAAAAAGCCGCAGAGATAAAGGCTTTTGATTTAAATATTATAAGCGGTCCCTACATTGCAGTAGGTGTTTTTGTAGCCTTAGTATTCTTGGTTATTTGGAAAACTAAAATACCGGCCATGGTCATGGGAGACCATTTATCCATTAAAGAATCTTTAGACCGTATTTTTAAGAGCAAAACTTTTGTACTGGGTGTAGTAGCGCAAATGTTCTATGTAGGTGCTCAGATTATGTGCTGGACAGCCATTTTTCAATTGGTAGAATATTTAAACGAATCACAAAATTTAGGAGTAGATGCTACCTGGTGGAACATTACTGCCATGGTATCTTTTGTTGTTACCCGCTTTATTGGTACGGCATTGATGAAAAAAATAAATCCCGCTAAAATGTTAGCCTATTTTGGTCTGGCCGCTGCACTAATGTGTGCTGGTATCATAATGACCTCTGGCATACTAAGCTTGGTGTTTTTAGTATTTGTTTCTGTATTCATGTCCATCATGTTCCCTACTATCTACGGTCTTGCACTTAAGGATATGGGTGAAGAAGCCAAACTGGCTTCATCCGGACTTATTATGGCCATTGTAGGAGGTGCTTTTTTACCAAAGCTACAAGCTAGTATAATGGATTTTGGAGATACCGTAAACGGACAAGAAGTTTTTGGCGACAAAATAGCAGGAAACATTACAGAAATTCATTTTTCGTTCTTGTTGCCTATGATATGTCTTCTTTTTGTTGCATTTTACGGCATGTACGCTTATAAAGTAACCAAAACTAAAATTGCTTAATACCATGCAAACAAAAAGATATTGTTACTCTTGTGATCTTAAAGACGATCCTAAACTTATTGCTGAATACAAAGAATACCATGCTGCCGGTAACGCCAGACCAGCTATAACTAAAAGCATTAAAGATGCCGGTATTGTAGATATGCAGATTTTCCTGACCGGAAACCGCATGTTTATGATTATGGAAGTTGATGAAACATTTGATGCGAAAAGAAAAGCTGATATGGATGCCAGCAACCCAGCTGTACAAGAATGGGAGCAGCTGATGTGGAAGTACCAACAAGGTCTTCCTTGGGCTAAAAATGGAGAAAAATGGATTGAATTAGAGCGTATTTTTAAACTCTAATACCATTTTTATATAAATTAAAAGGAGCCTAGTTAAAGTTTTAACTAGGCTCCTTTTTTTTGGGTAACGTTACTTACTTAATCTTCCCAATGTTCGTCTATAACTTTTTGAATGTGTGGATATTTTTCATCTGTCTCATTCAAATCTTTACGGAGTTTCAATAATTCCTTCTTCAATTCGGCTATAGTTTCTGCATACTCAGGATCAGCATATGCATTGTTCATTTCCTTAGGGTCTTTCTTTAAATCATAAAACTCCCACGCTGCAGGTGTATCCGTATCAAAATCATTACCCCAGTTTTCTTTATCCCATTTTGCATTTGGATCACTCGTGTCAACATAGTACTTTCCATAGAAAAAGATAAGCTTGTGATCTTTGGTGCGCACTCCAAAGTGAGCTGGATTTTGATGACGGTGTGCCATGTGCATCCAATACCTGTAGTAAGTGGACTTCTGCCAATCTGCCGGCTCCTCGCCTGTTTCTAGGATTGCTTTAAAGCTTTTTCCTTGCATATAATCAGGCGTGCTTCCGCCAGCCAATTCAATAAGCGTAGGTGCAAAATCTGTATTATTGATTATAGCATCGGTGCGGGTTCCTGCTTTTATTTTTTCAGGGTAACGAACAAAGAAAGGCATTCGCATAGATTCTTCATACATCCATCTTTTATCAATAAAATCATGTTCACCAAGCATAAAACCTTGATCTCCGGTATAAACAATTATAGTATTGTCCATAAGACCTGCAGCCTCTAAATAACCCATCAAACGTTTTACGTTATCATCAACACCTTTTACACAACGTAAATATTTCTTTACATAATCTTGGTATACTTTACTGGTATATTTTTTTTCTTCATCATCCATCTCCCACTTCACATACTCTTCAGGGCGAATTTTATCCGCATCACGGTAAGCGCGGTGGATTGAGCTATCTACATAAATGTTCATTGCCTGGTTACGAATCAAGTTTCTGTGCGATACAGATGAACCTATTATTCTCGTTAAAGAATCGTTATTACCACGTGTGGCAATAGAACCGTTGTTTCCTCTTTCGTACAAACTTTCTGGTTCTGGAATAAAGGTATCTTCCAAATACTCTTCGTAACGAGGAGCATTTTCAAAATCATCATGAGGTGCTTTAAACTGATGCACTAAAAAGAAAGGTTTGTTAGGGTCTCTTTCGTTCTTTAACCAATCCAAAGAAATATCGGTAACCATGTCAGAAGAATGTCCTTTTGTTTCTACCGTATTCTTTGGCCATGGCTTATCACCACGAACCCTGAACTCAGGATCAAAATATTTTCCTTGACCAGGTAAAACCTTGTAATAGTCAAAAGCTGCAGGCTCTTCCTTTAGGTGCCATTTACCAACAACAGCGGTTTGGTAACCTAATTTTTTCATTTCAATTGGAAGAAACTGGCGAGCTGGTTCAATACGACCATCCAAATCTAAAACTCCGTTTAATTGGGAGTTCTGACCCGTAATAATCGCTGCGCGACTAGGTGTACAGATTGAATTACTTACGAAGCAATTGTCAAAGATGATACCTTCCATGGCAATCTTATCCAATGTTGGTGTAGGGTTCAATTTTGCCAACCGGCTACCATAGATTCCAAAACCTTGGGTAGTATGGTCATCGGCCATAATGTAAATGATATTCGGTTTTTTTTCGGTGATTACCGCCTTCTCTTCTTTACAAGAAGAAAACACAATAAGCAACAAAAGAGCATACAGTACATTGTTCTTTTTGTAGCGCATTTAACTTTTGAATTATGTTAATAAGAGTTTGATCAAAGTCGTAGACTTTAGTCTGAAAATTACGCATATTAAAAAGAGAGGAATAAAAGAAATGATCAATTATTGGCAACAAATGTCTTTAATTAAGCTTCCAAAATCTGATTAATTATAAAGCTTCAGTAGTTACACCCTTTCTAATTTAATAGGCGCTGTTCTGTTAGCGTTCCATTGGCATACGTAAAGATTCTTATCCTCATCAACAAAAACATCGTGCCCGTGGTTAAAAACAGCATTTTTGGACTGATACATTTGCTGAAGTTTACCATTTTTATATTCTGGGGCATCTCCTCCAGGGTTAGAAACTACTTTGTTCTCGCCGTCCATAATGGTTACAAAACCAGAATCGTTAAAACGGTTACCCTGTTTGTTCTCTGACCAACATACACCTGCATATACGTTATCATCATCTAGAACCGGTCTACAAACATAAGCTCCTGGCAATTCTACGGTTTTAATAAACTTACCATCTAAAGTGAAAAATTTAAAGCTTTTATCTGAACGTGAAGTAACAATTAAAACTGGATTTTGTTTGTCTCGGTAATCTACCGCTACACCGTGAGCGTTATGTAAATTGTAATTTTTATCACTGTTATCGTGACCACCCCATTTACGAATAAACTCTCCTTTATGATTAAATTGAAGAATAAAGTCAGAACCATAACCATCAGCAACATAGATATCCCCATTAGGACCTATTGCTGTTTCTGTGGGCAAATATTCTTGCTCTTGGGTATAAACACCAATGGTATGTGGATCAGGTAAATTGAATAAAAGTCGCCCATCAACGGTGGTCTTACTTACAATACCGGCTTGTTTACTCCATTTACCAGTACGGTCTACAAACCACCCGCAGTCCACAACGTATAACATGTCCTCACCACCTTCATCATGAAGTGTAAGCCCGTGCCCTCCAGGATAACGTGTACCCCAATAATCAAGTAATTTTCCAGATTTATCAAAAACTAAAATATTGTTATCCGTATGGTCTCCTAACATAATAAGCCTCCCCTTACTGTCCATCTGCATTTCGTGACAGTTTAATATAGGGTTATGAGCTACTGACATTTTCGCCCAGTCTTTAACCACTTTATACTTAAAATCACCATGACCTATAATTTGTTCTTCCATTACACTTTTCTTCAAAATATTAAAACCGAAAGATGATGCAGTTGACAAAGCAGCAGCGCCTAAGACAGATTTTTTAAGAAAACTTCTTCTTTTGGTCATACGATACTAATTATTATAATTGGTAAATTACTATGAAAGTTAATATATAGTAGGTAAATCTAGGTCAATAAATCTTTCACCACATGCCCATGAACATCAGTAAGACGATAACGCCTACCTTGGTGTTTAAAAGTTAACCTCTCATGATCAACGCCAAATAAATGCATAAGGGTGGCATGAAAATCATGAACATGAACAGGGTCCTTGGTTACATTGTAACTAAAATCATCTGTTGCTCCGTATGTAAAACCAGGCTTCACTCCTGCTCCTGCCATCCACATGGTAAATGCTTTTGGGTGATGATCACGTCCGTAATTCTCACTGGTCAACTGGCCTTGAGAATAAACGGTACGTCCAAATTCTCCTCCCCAAACCACAAGCGTATCTTCAAACATACCTCTTTGCTTTAAATCCTTTATTAAAGCTGCAGTTGCTTGATCTGTTTTTTTAGATTGACTTTTTACACCTCCGGGGCAGTAGTTGTGCTGATCCCAGCCTTGGTGATAGAGCTGTACAAATTTCACTCCTTTTTCGAGTAATTTTCTTGCCATTAAACAGTTGGCGGCATAGGTACCCGGATCTCTACTATCTTCTCCGTACATATCAAAAATATATTCGGGCTCGTTGGTCAAATCGGTTACTTCAGGTATAGAAGTTTGCATTTTGAATGCCATTTCGTATTGAGACATTCTAGATTGAATTTCAGGATCACCATAGGCATCGGTTTGTAATTCATTTAAATGTTTTAAGTAATCTAGCATATCCCTTCTATCATTACCATCGTAATTTTCAGGATCACTCAAATATAGTACAGGGTCTTTTCCTGATCTAAATTGAACGCCTTGGTGCTCTGTTGGTAAAAATCCATTACCCCATAGACTAGCTTTTAACGGCTGTCCTTTACCATTTTTAGAAACCAGTGCAATAAAGGTCGGTAAGTTTTCATTATCCGAACCTAAACCATAACTTAACCATGAGCCTATTGCAGGTCTTCCGGGTAATTGATTGCCCGTTTGCATAAACGTAATCGCGGGCGTGTGGTTAATTTGGTCCGTTTGCATACTTTTTATAAAACACAAATCGTCTACAACCTCAGATAAATAAGGCATGGCATCACTTACCCAAGCACGAGATTCTCCATATTGATTAAATTTAAAAGTAGATGGTGCTATAGGCAGCGTACTTTGACTACCACTCATACCCGTAAGTCTTTGACCACTTATAACGGACGGAGGCAATTCTTGACCGAACATATCACTCAGCTTCGGTTTGTAATCAAACAAATCCATCTGAGAGGGTCCTCCACTTTGGAAAAGGTAGATTATTCTTTTGGCCTTTGGTGCATGGTGAGGCAATCCTAATCGGTTTTTATTATACACCTTTAGAATTTCTTCTTCCGTACTTTCTTTACCAATACCTGCAAAGGCTTTCTCGGCACCTAATAAACTGCCCAAAGCCATGGCTCCAATACCAAGTGACGTTTGTTTAAGGAAATGCCGTCTATTTAACTGTTTCTCGATTTTTTGAAAATCGGGATTCGTAGAGGTCAATTTGCTATGTTCGTGATTATTACACATACGTTCTTTTGTTAGCTGTTAACAATTTATCTTTTGGTGATACTGGCATCGGCATTCATGATGGTGCTTGCAACTACCGCATTGGCAGCTATTGATGCTTTATCATCTGTCTCGGAAATTTTGAAAGCTCCGGTTTGCAACCAACCTTTGGTTTTTTCAATATTTTGTTTGAATTTCTGATATTCAGTGCTTTGTAATTCTGAAAGTACCTCTAGCTCTTTATCCGTTATATTTCTGCCCGCCAGTTTCTTAAAGGTCATAGCTATACCTGTGCGTACATCTTTAGCCTCGGTTATTTGTTTTCCCAAAACCCTGGAAGCTTCTATATAAGTTGGGTCGTTCAATATGACTAGCGCCTGTAACGGTGTATTTGTTTTTTGTCTTCTACTGGTGCATAAATCTCTAGTAGGCGCATCAAAAGTTGAAATTGTAGGATTGGGAACGGTACGTTTCCAAATGGTATACATACTTCTTCTGTAAAGACCTTCTTCTCCATCTTGAACATAGGTGCCTCCATTCACTTTCCATAAACCATCTGGTTGGTATGGTCTAACACTTTCCCCTCCTATGGTTTCGTTTAATAATCCTGAAGCGTATAGTGCATTATCTCTTAACATTTCTCCAGACAAACGTGTTGAGGGCCCTCTAGCCAACCATTTGTTTTCTTTGTCAAATTTCAGAAGTTCATCACTAATGACTGAACTTTGCTGATAGGTACTGGACAACATTATAGTCTTATGTAACGCCTTCACATCCCATCCTGATTCTATAAATTGAATTGCCAACCAGTCCAGTAACTTAGGATGACTAGGCATCTCGCCTTGGTTTCCAAAATCTTCCGAAGTCACTACCAGCCCTCTTCCGAAGAGATTTTGCCAATATCTATTAACGGCTACCCTAGCAGTTAACGGGTTATCTTTATCTGTTATCCATTTAGCCAGTCCTAACCTATTTTTAGGCAGACCATCATCCATTGGAAATATTTCTGTTGGCACATTTGGAAATACAGAATCTGTTGGAGAGTCATAATTACCCCTATCCAAAATATAGGTCTGTCTAGGCGTCTTACGCTCTTTCATAACCATAATCTGCTTCATTGGCTCCACACTATCTACCAAAACCTTACGATTTTTCTCTAAAGTCGCTATAGCCTCATTATAGTTTGAGGACTTTTTAATCATATAGTATTTAGTGAGCTGTTCTTTTTCCTTATCACTAAGCGTTTCTTTGGATTTCGCCACTAACTCTTTAAGCTTATCCGTAGCACTTATTTGCATTACTTCAATGTCGCTTAACTCATTGTCAAAGACCAAAAGATCATCAACAATAGCATTACCTATTCCCTTTCCTCTCCATATGGCACCTATTCTAAGACCTGGCTCTACGGTTCCTTTATAAATAGGATCTCTCATTTTATTAAAAACAATATCCTTGTATAGATTATCAAAAGAAGTTTTTGTTTCTAACTTATCGCCATCCATATAGATACCAATTCCATTAGCCTTGGAAGAGCCATCATACGTAAGTGTAACCTGTACCCATTTTTCTTTTGGAATTTCCTTGACCGACTCCACAACCATTGAATTATCTGGCCAAACATGAGCAAACAATGCCTCTAATTTATTCTCTTTTATTTTTAAATGATACCCTCTAAAGCTATGTAATTCAGGACCTTGCATTTTATGAAAGATAACCCCCTCTTCCAGGTCATTTGGAATAAACACCTTTATAGAAATGCTAAAAGGTTCGTTACGTTTATAGACACCAATTTTATCTAAGTCCAACCAAGTGTCCCCATCCATAAAGAGCCCTTTACCCGAGGCTCCTTCTTTGTAAATAGCTTTCTCATTATCCACAAATTGCTGACGCATGCGAATATCATTTTTACCATTTCCATTTGCGGAATTCACTAGATTTTGATTGTCAAAATCCAAAGAAGCAACCAAACCTCTTGGTCTATTTTTTACAGGAATCTTTTGAAACATATTACTGGACAACCACTGTTCAAAATTTTCGTTTTCAGCTTTTACAGTATGCGCTAATCTCTCTTCCGATTCTTCCACAATCTTTTCAAGATAAGCTAGCACTCCTTCCTGTTCTTTAGTTGGCAATAACATGGCTGGAACAGGTGTTGCCAAATCCCAAGGAATTAATCCAGTCTCATCTACATTGTTAAAAAAACCGTACATCTCAAAATAGTTCTTTTGAGAAATAGGGTCATATTTATGATCATGACATTTAGCACAGGCATAAGATAATCCAAGCATACCTTGACTTACTGTAGCAGTTCTGTCCGCAACATATTCTGACCTGAACTCTTCGTCTATAATTCCGCCTTCTAAATTTTGAGGGTGTAATCTATTAAAGGTGGTTGCTAACTTTTGTTCCGTTGTTGCATTTTCAAATAAATCACCCGCCAATTGCCATGTAATAAATTCATCATAGGGCATATTTTTATTGAAGGCTTCAATTACCCAATCTCTCCACGGCGAAGTATCTCTATACCTATCATTACTATAACCGTGGGTATCTGCATAACGGGAGACATCCATCCAATCTAAAGTCATTTGTTCTCCATAATGAGATGAAGCTAGCAAACGGTCAATTTGCTTCTCAAAAGCATTTTCCGAGTTGTCTTTTACAAAGGATTTCATCTCATCCAAAGTAGGTGGCAAACCTGTTAAGTCTATAGAGGCACGTCTTAATAACAATTCCTTATCCGCTCTTTTAGATGGAGAAATCCCTTTCTCTTCCAAATTGGCCAAAACAAAATTATCTATAGTATTATTTACTAAATCCGTTTGTTTCACTTTTGGAATATCATGCTTCTCCGGTTTTAGAAATGCCCAATGATCTTTGTATTCCGCCCCTTGTTCTATCCATTTTACTAACATGGCCTTTTCATTGGGGGACAAATTTAAATGCGATGCAGGTGCCGGCATTATAATTTCCGGGTCGTCCGTCAGTATACGTCTTACAACCTCACTATTTCCAGGATTACCTGGGTCTATTGAAAATAGCCCAGGCGTATTGGTAGACTCCGCATACGCTAACTCAGGATCATGTAACTGCAGCCCACCTTTAATTTTAGCCTTATCCGGCCCATGGCAAATAAAACATTTATCTGACAATATGGGTTTGACATGTTGGTTAAAATCTACTTTTTCCGGAAGCTTCTCATAAGCGAGTTCAACATCTTCAGGAAGGTCTGGACCTCCGCATGAAAACAGCACTAATGCTAAAGAAAAAACGAGATAGTTTGTTGATTTGAACATTATTTATGACAAAATTTATGTTTTCCACAAACTTAAATCATTTGTATTGTCGATTTCTTGTATAAATCAGGCTATGCGTTGTACATATCCGACATTTTATTAACCGCAGCATGTAAGATGTTAAAATTATAATTCTTTCAAATACGCCTGAAAACCTATTATTATCGGCTTTATTCATATCTTTAGTACTTTGATCAAGAGTATATAAAATCCGATAAAATACATATTCCTTATGAACAAGATATTGCAATCATTGAAGCTTACTTTTCTTCATGGTGGCTACTCTAAGCTAAATTCTGAGTGGGATTATGACAATGTTATCAGTCCTTTTTCCCGATTATATTTAGTGACCAAGGGCACTGCCAAGATGTATCACAGTTATGAAGAATTTGATCTTGAGCCGGACCACATCTATCTTGTTCCCAGTTTTACCTATAGCCGCTATCAATGTGATGATCATTTAGAGCTATATTATATTCATTTCATAGAAGAATTAGGAGATAGGCTTTCTATTTACGATGTTAAAGATTTTAGATATGATATTGAGGCCAATGACAATCATTTCAGTTATTTCAAGAACATTATTCAACTTCATCCAAAGCGCTACTTAGTAGATGATGATCCTAAAATTTATGATAACCAAAAGTTTTTAGTTGAAACTGAAAAGAAAAATGATTTGTTATCTGCTAAATCTTTCATAGAAACCCAAGGGCTTCTCCAGCTCTTATTTGCATCTTTTGTGCAAAATAGCAAAAGCTCAAAATTGAATATCAGAAGTGATTTTCACGAAGTCCTTAACTACATAAAAGGACATTTACACGAACAACTTACCGTTGCTGATCTTGCGAAGTATTTTAACCTAAGTGCCGACCATTTCTCTCGGGTTTTTCAACAAAAATTTGGAATTAGGCCAAGTAAATATATTCAGACCATACGAATTGAACGTTCAGAAACACTTTTACTTACCACCAATAATACTTTAGCAGAAATAGCCGAAAAAACAGGGTTAGGTACGGTATCTTATCTTTCAAGATTGTTCAAATTAAAAAATGGAATAACCCCGGGAGCCTTTCGTAAAAAGAGACCCGGAGGTTAATTCTTATTAGTTTCTATTCTTTTTACTTTTTTTCGATCTCTATGTAGTAAGCAGGAAATTTGACACCATCGTTTGTGAAGAAATCACTATGAAGCTCATAACTACCCTTGTTTAATTTTCCATCTAGCGAGACATATGACTTATTCTCTTCAATATTTTCTTTTAATAACGTATCACCCAGTTTTACTTCTGCAGTTTTAAAAACGAGACTTCTACCAACAGGCAATTCGTCTACAGAAAAAGATCTCGCAATTTCATCTGCCGCAGCATTAAGAGATAAGTCTGATTCTGGTGGGTATCTATAAAGTTTGAATTGATAATTCCCATCCTCAACAATGTTTACACTATAAAACCCATTTGGCCCAAATTCCCCTTTTCGAATTAGAACTTGGTTCCATGGTATATTATCATTGGTGTGCATATCATGAACCGTTATCATTACCGGATTCGCTTTTGGATTGCCCAAAGGAATTTCTGCATATTTCATTTCCGGTTCTATACTCGTCCACCATTGATCATAGAATGCTTGCATTTTTTGAACTATCTCCGGGTGTTGACTAGCGATATCATTTTTCTGACCCGGATCATCAATAATATTATACAACTCCGTACCATCTATTAGGCGCCATTCGGTATTCATTACACAACTGTTTTTCCCTTTTATAGGCCACTGGTCGCGCTGTGTATCAATAACCAACATACGTTCTTCACTTTTAGACTGCTCCAATATAACTGAAGTCATATCGGCCCCATCCAACGGTTTTTCTGAACTAAAAGGAACCCCTGCCATTTTGGTCAGTGTTGGCAGTAAATCTACATTTGCCACCAACTCATTACTAACTACACCTTTTTTAATATCGCCATCTGGCCAACTAATGAAAAACGGAACCTTATGTCCGCCATCATAATGACTTCCCTTAGTGCCACGCAAACCGGCGTTATACCCTGAAATACTACCATCCTTATTCTTTTTAATACCTGCGGCAGTACCATTATCCGTAGTAAAGATGATTATGGTATTATCAAATAATTTTTCATCTTTTAAAAAAGAAATCAGCTTTCCAAAATTCTCGTCAATATTGGTGATCATACCATAAAACCGTTTTTGTACATCTGTCAAAGGTGCATCTTCGTACATCTTGGCATATTCTTCCGGCACATTAAAAGGTGAGTGTGCTGCATTAAGCGGTAAGTACAAGAAAAAAGGTTCCTCTTTGGTACGTTGCACATACTTAATTGCCTCATCAAACCATACATCAGTAGCGTAGCCTGATACTTTTTCCGGTTCGCCATTTCTAAAATAAGTGTCGTCAAAATAGGTGTTGTTCCAATAATCAGGTGTCTGCTGTACGCCGCCCCCACCGTTATAAAGTGTTTCTTGAAAACCTCTATCAAAAGGTCTATAAGGATAATTATCTCCTAAATGCCACTTACCGAACATCGCCGTTTTATAGCCACCTTCTTCAAAAACCTGAGCTATAGTTTTTTCATCCTCCAATAATATGGAACAACCCCCTATGGTGTGCCATGCATTATTTCTATTGCCATTACGTCCTGTCATAAGACCAGCACGGCTAGGCGCACAAGTTGTACCCACGTGAAAGTTCGTAAGTTCCAAGGATTCCTTTCCAAAAGAGGTTAAGTTAGGTGTTTTAATATACTCGTTACCGTGAGAAGCTAAATCTCCATATCCTTGGTCATCCGTAAAAACTATGATGACATTAGGCTTGTCATCATCTGTTTCTAAAGTTGTTGCCTTTTCTGTTTCCGCTTTCTTTTGTTGTCCGCATGAGACATTTGCCATTAGACCCGCTATAAGGCAGAATTTGATAAATAGATTTCTTTTCATTGTATTCATCTAAGAGGTTGTTTTTTATCTTTTAGTTTGGCAACATATTCACTAGGTATTACCCCGAACTGCTTTTTAAAACATTTTGAAAAATAAGACGCAGTGTTAAAACCTGTTTTGTACATAATCTCCTTAACGGACAGATCACTCTGTTCAAACAATTGAACGGCTCGTTTAAGACGAATGTTCCTAATGAACTCACTAGAAGAAAGACCGGTAATCTCCTTGAACTTCATATAGAGATTACTGCGACTGTACCCCATTTCCTTAACCAACATTTCTACATTAAAGTCGGTATTCATCATATGTTTTTCAACAATTTCAATAGCGGCCTGCAGAAAGGATTCATCTACGGAAGTCACCGTGATCTCTGTAGGTTGTAGTGTAATATTTCTCGTAAACTGTTTACGGAGTTCGTCTCTTTGTTTTAAAATATTAGATAATGTAAGTTGAAGAAGCTCCATATCAAAAGGCTTTCTTATGTACCCCTCAACTCCCATCTTTAAATTTTCTATTTCACTTTCTTCGGATGCTTTTGCTGTTAGCATTACAATTGGAATGTGACTTGTTTCTTTATCTGTTTTCAGTTTTTCTGCGAATTCAGTACCATTCATTACTGGCATCAAAATATCTGTTAAGATAATATTGGGCATTAGGCTCTTTGCCATTTTCAGTGCCTGTTTACCATTTTCGGCTTCATAAATTACATAATCACTGTCTAGCGCTTGCTTTACCAACATACGGATATCCGCATTGTCATCAACCATAAGTAAAATGGGCAATTTAGGACGTGATTTTGAAACATCCTCATCAAGGATTTCATCATTTATTCCAATGGCAAAAGATTCTGTTTCCGACGAACGGACTAAGAAATCACTTTCCGAAACCTCTTTAATACTTACCTCAGGAATGTTCATGAATGTTTCCTTATCCAGAGGAAGCCTTACCACAAAATTGGTTCCTTTATTAGGCTTACTCTTAACTACAATAGAACCTTGGTGTAGTTCTATTAGATTTTTGGTGAACGATAGACCAATGCCCGCTCCTTGAAGATTTCTGCGGTCTTTTTTATCTTGGGTATTGAAGCGCTCAAAAATAGTATTCACTCTATTTTTTGCTATTCCAAAACCGGAATCCCTAACCTTTATAACTACGTTTTTGGTTTGCCCCTTAAGGTTAGTAGCCTCTTCTGTTGACATCTCTACGTTTATATGACCTCCATCTGGCGTATACTTAAAAGCATTGGACAAAAGGTTGTTCATTATTTTCTCTAGAGCATCATGATCAAACCAGGACATAAGTGGATCCTCTGTAGAAGAGATACTAAAATTCACATTTTGTTTGTGTGCCAAAAATTGAAATGGCTGCCCCACTTCTTGAATAAATTCAACTACATTACTATTACGCACTACCAAGTGCATTTTTCCTTGATCAATCTTTCTAAAATCTAATAATTGATTCACAAGTTTGAGCAAATAATTAGTGTTTTTGTACATAATATTGTACTGCTCCTGAACCTTGGTCTGACTTACTTTTGAACCATCCTTCCGTAAATACTCTAACGGCCCTTTTATTAAGGTTAACGGCGTTCTGAATTCATGTGAAATATTAGTAAAAAACTCTAGTTTTACCTGTTGCATTTCTTCAGATTTAGCTTTCTCCAGGTGATTTAACTCCAGCTGATGCTTTTTACTCGTCCTGATAAAAGTATATCTCCAAAACAACCAAAGAACCCCTAAAACTAGAAGTCCGTAAAATAAATACGCTCCAGAACTTTGCCAGATTGGCGGTGTAATCTTAATTTTTATTTCGGAAGGCGACTGATCCCATAGGCCATCATTATTTGAGGCTTTCACCTTAAAAGTATAATTTCCCGGCTCTAAGTTCGTATAGGTCGCAAATCGCTTACCAGAAGTGGTTTGAACCCAATCATTATCAAAACCTTCAAGCATGTAGGCAAACTTATTTTTTAATGGAGCTGCATAATGTAAAGCCGCAAATTCAAAAGAGAAATTATTCTGTTTGTAGCCCAACTTAACATTATCAATTTGGTTAATGCTTTTCTCCAAAATAACGTTGCCGTTTACTTTTTCTCCAATCCTAACAGATGTATTGGAAACCAGCAAATCCGTTATTACCGTTTCCGCAGGTTGTTCATTATCATTTATCTCTTCGGGATAAAAGGCGTTAAAACCATTTATTCCACCAAAAAGCATTTCCCCATCTGCCCGCTTTAAACAAGCTAATTCTTGAAATTCATTATCCTGTAGACCATCACTTTCATTATAATTCTTAAAAGTTTCATTTTTAGGGTTGAATTTAGAAAGCCCCATATTTGTAGAAAGCCAAAGGTTTCCTTCTCTATCTTCTAAAATACCTTTGATGACATTATTCGGTAGTCCATCCCGAATAGAATATGAAACAAAAGCATCTTCTTCTCCTTCTTTACCTGGAATAAACTTGTCGAGTCCACCGCCAAAAGTACCTATCCACAAATCTCCCGCTGTGCTTTGATATAATGAGAGTATGTAGTTATGACTTATTGATTTCGCATTTTTTTTATCATTTTTATACGTTTCGAACTTAGGTTGTTTTTTATAGCGCTCAATAGCATTTACCATACTCAGACCGCCTCCTGTTGCAAACCAAATATTACCTTCACTATCCTCAAGGATATCCCTGATGATGTTACTAGGCAATGCGTTAGGCTGTTTAGGATAACTTTTAAAAGTTGATTTAGTAAAACCTTTACCATCTTCTTTTTTTATCCACCTATGTATACCTGAGGTATAAGTACCAATCCAAATGTTTTCTTTAGAGTCGTTCAACAGACTGAAAACTCCACCCATTAAGCCTTGGGAAACTAAATCTGATTCTTTTACATTTTTTGGATTACTAATATCCAGCAAATACAAACCTGGTGTTCCTTCTGCACCAATAAGCAAGGTTTTCTTATTATCTATATTTGTTTCGGTAATAGCAAATGTCCTGGGTATTAAAGAAAAATGTTGAAATTTATTATAGTTGCCATCATCATCGTTTTTGAGCTGCATATTCAGCCCGCCACCTTCAGTACCAACCCATACCGTTCCATTGCTATCCTCATACATTGCCCTAATTTTATCATAGCTCAAACTCTGAGGGTCTGGGGTATTTCTAACATTTAAGAAAGGTTTTTTTCCAGAATCAAAAGTATTGATCCCCCCACCATTGGTACCCACCCAAACAATACCGGTCTCGTCCAGGAATAATGATTTTATTATGTTTTTACTAATACTACCAACATCTCTTGAATCATAGGTAAAGCGTTTAACCAACTGAGGAATCTTATCTTGAGAAGTATTTTCAAAATAGAACAGCCCCTCATCGGAACCAGCCCACAAGCGATTGTTATTATCTACCAAAATGTTATTAATATTGGCATCATAAACCTTTGCAAGCTCTTTTCCTTTGACTTGGCAGAATAGGCCTACGTTAGTTGCTATGACAAGCCTTCCTAAGTTGTCCTCGGTAATACTTCTTACGATACCGTCAGGGAGTCCAAGCGATTTGTTTACTTTTCCAAAATAATCTTTACCATTTGGGTCTTTCTTTAACTTAAAAAGACCAGTTGCTCCTCCAATCAATATTTGCCCATTCTTGTCTTCATAAATAGTATAAATTGAGCTACCATCCCACCCTAAAACAAAGGGATCTTGCTCAGAACTAAAATGATGAAATTCTACTTTCTTGGATGATGCGGACAGATCAACCATATCGAGACCATCAATAGCACCGACCCATAAACGATTTTTACTATCCTTAAATAAAGCAGTAATATGATTTCCTATTAAGCTAGATGCATTTTCTTCATCATTAAGATAAGATGTAAACTTACCGGTTGCGGCATTATAGAAATTGAGTCCGCTACCTGTTGTACCCACCCAAAGATTACCTGTTTCATCACCGGTAATAGCAGAAACTAAATTGCTGCTAATACGATTAGGTTTATTTGCACTTGGATTGTAAACCGTAAACTTATACCCATCATACTTATTGAGTCCGTCATGCGTACCAAACCACATGAAACCCTGTTTGTCTTGATAAATTGCATTAATATCACTTTGCGAAAGTCCGTCACTTGTTGTAATGTGTTTGAAACTGATATGGTTTTGTGAATAACATAATGTATAAGAAAATAAAACGCACGAAAGAATCCATATCGCTTTTAAGAATTGCTTACTATTCACCAGTATTTTCATTTATTATTTTAAGGAGCAAAAAGATTTGCTGTAATAGTTTATTATTAAAGAAAATCTATTTTCTCTGTTCTATCAATAAAAGAGAGTCATTATTTACAGAAAAAATAAAAGCTGGCTTTTTCTGATCGCCAATATTTATAGATTTAATATCCTTTATTTCTCCTGGAGCATACAATCCACTTTCATTCATGTCTAAAAGTTCAAAATCGTTTTTGACACCACCAACCAAAACCAACCCTATTCCAGAATCATTTCTAGGTGTTTCCACTTCAGCTTCATATAGATTACCACCAATAAGCATATCCGGAAATTGATCTC
The DNA here is from genome assembly GCF_015330125.1 of Zobellia nedashkovskayae. Taxonomy (NCBI): domain Bacteria; kingdom Pseudomonadati; phylum Bacteroidota; class Flavobacteriia; order Flavobacteriales; family Flavobacteriaceae; genus Zobellia; species Zobellia nedashkovskayae. The sequence continues at coordinate 4,471,132 of NZ_JADDXR010000002.1, forward strand.
CATTATAATTAAAGATTTCAAATTTATTAATTGATGAAAATTGAGCTCGTTTAGGTAACTCGTGGATTATAAATTCACCATTTTTATTTTCAATCCATGAATTGGCAAATGTTTTAGCTTCATAATGTAAAGCCTTTTTTAACATTTTTTCTCCGTATATATCATTTAAATTAGCATTTGCAAAGGATTCAAAAGTCTCAAACCTTTTCTTTATTGCAGGAACCTGTTGAGACGAACACTCTCTTCCTCTCAAAGGTAAAATAGTTCCTTTTTTTCTATAACTTAGAACGATATCCATAGTCCCATTTTCATCAAAATCATTTGCATAAACTTCAAATGGGGTCTTTTCATTTGCTTTATACTTATAATTTAGCCCCAAATTCCCAGCAAAATAATCCATATCTCCATCAGCATCAATATCCACTTTTTGTAAGCTATACCACCATCCAGTAGTATTTTCAAAACCTAATTCATTTGTTACATCTTTAAAACTTCCTCCAGTATTTTTAAAAAACCTAATAGGCATCCACTCTCCTGTAACAATTAGGTCTATTTCATTATCGTCATTAAAATCGTCCCAAATAGCAGAAGTGACCATTCCTAACTCAGACAATTCAGGGGCTATTTCTGCTGTAACGTTAGTATATTGTAATTCTAAATCTTTTCCTCCTTCATTTTTAAGAATATAGCTTTCCGGAGAGAACGGATATTTACCCGGTACAATTCTACCTCCAATAAATAAGTCTAAATCCCCATCGTTGTCATAATCTGCGCTAACAATTTCTTGTCCACTAGCTATAATTACAGGAAGTGCCTTTGTACTTTTTACAAAACCCTGTGGCGTATTTATATATAATCTATCTTGATAATAACCTGAATTTACAGAAGTATGGTTACCACCATTTACAATGTATAAATCTAAATCTTTATCATTATCCGCATCAAAAAGTAAAACACCTGTGTCTTCATACTGCGAATCCGTTTCCCATGGTCCTGCCAATAATTCAAAACCACCATTTTCATTTTGCACATACATTGCAGACTGACTACCTTTTGCATTACCAACAAAAAAATCTTCCAATCCATCTGAATTTATATCTCCTGTAGCTACTTTTGCACCTAACTGAGAATACCTATGAGGCAGTAAAGGTTCTGTTTTAAAATCATCATAAGCATCTTCAATATGTATAAAAGAAGGATTGATTTTATTTGAAATGTTCGCAAAAGAATACTCTCTGTCAATAATAGGAATAGTGCTGGTTTTTAAAGAGTCATATTTAATTTTAATTTCTTGATTAGAACTTACATTTTCTACCAGCTGCGTTTCTCCGTTTGGCCAAATAACTTTTACAGAATTATCTGTTTCAGCTTGCCAGAGTCCAAAATGAACAATTGGTTCTACACTAGACTGGTATCCTCTGGTTAATGTTAGCTCCTGAGTTTGTTTGTTGATCTTCTCGTTAATAACAACTTTAGCCCCTAAGGCAAAAGGATTGTTTTTTTCTCCTTGAAGTCTTACTCTCAGGTAATTATTATTTTTTATGTTTTTGTTTTCATAAATAGATGCCGGTGCATCCATATTATTTATTACCAAATCTAAATCGCCATCTAAATCTAGATCTGCATATGCAAACCCATTAGAAAAACCAGCTTTATCCAATCCCCACTCTTCACTTACGTTAGAAAAAGAAAGGTCTTTGTTATTAGCAAAAGCAAAATTTGCAATAGGAGTACTAGGCATTAATCTGAAATCTTTGTTTTTATTTTCACCAAAAAAAGTTTCAGATTTGTATTTGGCATTAACGTCATTATTATTTACATCTCTTTTAACCCCATTGGATATAAACACATCTTTCCATCCATCATTATCAAAATCCGCAAATTGCGCTCCCCAGCTCCAGTCTGTGGTAGACATATTGGAAAACCTTGATACTTCACTAAATACTGGTATTTTATCCTGATTTACCCCGTTGTTTAATTGCAACGAGTTTTGCATGTACTGATAATTGAAACCATAGTCTACTGACTCATAAAAAGTTTCAGGACTCATGCTCGCCATATTAGTCTTAGAACGTTTATAATCCGCAGCAGTCATATCAACCTGAAGAATATCTACTAAACCATCATTATTAAAGTCATTAACATCCATACCCATACCAAACATAGATGTATGCCTAGCTGCTTTTCTAGAAACCTCCGTAAAGGTACCGTCTCCATTATTTTGGTATAAATAATCAGGTACATTGAAATCATTACTTAGGTACAAATCCTTATATCCGTCATTATTAAAATCTGATGCAACTAAGCCTAGAGTTAGTCCAAAATTCTGAACTCCAGATTCTTTCGTAACATCAGAAAATGTTCCATTCCCATTGTTTTCGTATAAATGCCCAGAATCTTCATGGACATTCAAGTTCATTTTATTCTTATAATAATTATTTCCTTTGCTCACTAAAACATTTGGATAATTAGCCACAAAAAGGTCTAAAAGTCCGTCGTTATTATAATCGAAAAATGTAGATTGTATAGAAATACTTTCATCTGCAATTCCATAAGAAGCAGCTTTTTCCGCAAAAGTATTGTCTCCGTTATTAATAAACAATTGGTTTGCGGTAGTACTAAACTTGCCGGATACGCTTAAATAAATATCTAGATAGCCGTCATTATTTACATCGGCCATTGTGGTACCGGAATACCATCTATTATCACCTGCAATACCAGCTTTTTCCGTGATATCTTCAAATTGCAAATTACCCTTGTTAAGATATAATTTATTAGGAGTTAAGTTACCTGTGAAATATATATCAGATAATCCATCATTATTAATATCTCCTATAGACACTCCCGCCCCTAGGTATAGATAAGGGAATGAAAAGTAATTTAAAGTGTCATTTTCAATAATAGTATTAGAAAAATCTACCCCAGATACCGTAGGGTCTATTTCTATAAAATTTTTACTTATAGCACTTTTCTTAGTGCAAGAAAAAACTATAAGCAAAACAATTAATGAAGCAATTATCTTTCTCATGCTTAAATATAAATAATATAAAAGGGAACCGTTAATTCACGGTTCCCTTTTAATTTACAGACTATTGATCATTAGTAACCTGGGTTTTGTTTAAACCCTTCGTCATTATTATTACCGTCTAATTCTGAAAGAGGAATTGCAAGGTATTCTCTTCCTGGTTTGTAAGAGCTTGTACCACCACTTTCTGATTTTAAATCTGGATTATCTACAATTCTGGATTTAACCCTATCCCAACGAAGAAGATCAAAGTAACGTGTACGTTCAAAAGTTAATTCCTTTACACGTTCATCTTCTATATCTTGCATTGTTATTACTGCATGCGGAGCTAAGTCTGCTCTTTCGCGAACTTCATTAATAGCATTTAACGCGGCAGTTGTAGAACCGTTTAACATAAATTCTGCTTCAGCAAACATTAAAAGAACATCTGCATATCTTAATATTCTTAGGTTGTTTCCAGAACTGTGCCATCCGCCATCTCTAGATTCTTCTTTACCATTAAATTTCCAATCTGCATATTTATTACCAAATATATTTGTACCGGAAGCATCAAAAGCATCTGCATAAGATGTGTTAAGGTAAGTTCTTGAACGTAACGTATCTCCTTCGTAAATTGTAGAATCTTCAGTATTCCAGAAGAAAGTTGTATACGTTCTTGGGTCATTTTCACCATTAACAGTCTGCTCATCCAAAAATAAATCAAGAGCCCATTGATTAACTCTCATAGTATTTTGGTTTGTATATCCTACTGGAGCCAAGTCGGCCTGGTAAGCTGAACCAGAACCACTACTGGAAGCATCTGCTCCCCAACCTTGGTTACCATCAGAAATTAACTGAATTTCAAATAAAGATTCTTTATTGTTTTCAAATTCCTCTGTGAAATTATCAGCATAATCATCCATTAATTCAAAACTTCCATCCATAACCTTAGAAAATTCTGCTTTAGCCTCCGAATATTTTCCTTGGTATAAATAGACTTTTCCTAACAAACCTGTAGCAGCTTTGGCTCTAGCTCTTCCTGTTTGTTCTGCAGGCCAAGAGTTTGGCAACATAGCTTGTGCTTTTTTCAAATCTTCCTCTATCAGCGCCCAAACATCAGCAGGTGGTGCTTGTGGTAGTAACTCCGGAGCTTCCATTTGGTCTACTGGAATTGTTATTATAGGTACATTTAAAAAATTATTAACTAAATTAAAATAATTAAAACCTCTAATAAAGTAAGCTTCTCCTAGTATGCTTTCTTTCTCTGCAGCATCCATTTCTATATTAGGAACGTTAAACAGAACATCATTAGCCCTAGAAACACCTCTAAATTGTGCTTCCCACATCCATTTTGGAGCGTTACGATCTGCGGTAGCATTGAAGGCACCTGCAGCTGTTCTATCCGAAGAGTTAAAACCGTTTACAACATCATCTCTGTAATCTGAAAGGAATACTTCGAATCTAGAGTAATAGGTTATTGCTAAAAAAGGGCTATAAGCTCCCAAAATAGCTTTATTTGCATCTTCTGCTGTACCCCAAAATGATGATGGCACAAGAATATTTGGATTATCCTGATTTAAAGCATCATCAGAACAATTTATATTTAGGGCTAAAAGAGCAAACATAGCCAGCACACCCTTTATTGTTATCTTATTATTTTTCATTTTTCTTATTTTTTTTATTAAAAAGAAACTTGTAAACCTAGTTGGTAAGTTCTGGGTGTAGGATAGTTTCCTTCATCAACACCATTATTAAACAGACTAGTACCACCTCTACTATTTCTTCCAACCTCAGGATAATATCCAGAATAATCACTTATTGTAAATAAGTTTGTTGCAGAAACGTACAATCTAATTTTAGGTATTTTTATTTTTTCTAATACATCATCAGGAAGTGTGTATCCTAATTGCGCATTTCTTAAACGGAAATAAGCACCATTTTCTAAATAAAAATCAGACATTCTACGGTTAAAACCAGGATCAACTTGTGTGTTTCTTGGTATGTTGGTATTTGTATTAGTAGGTGTCCATGCATTTGCCGCATCCGCTAAATAATTACCATTAAAATCAAAAAATCCTCTATATTTTGTAGAGTTCAAAATTTTGTTTCCTGATACACCATTAAAAAATAGGCTTAAATCTACTCCTTTATAGTCTGCCGTTAGGTTAAACCCATACTCAAAGTTTGGGATAGAACTACCAAGGTATTTTCTATCTTCTGGATCAACACCATCGCCATTAAAATCTTTAAACTTAAGATCACCTGCTATTGGGTTACCCTCTTGATCATTAGCTGCTGTAGCCTCTGCATCTGTTTGATAAATACCGTCTGTTACATAGCCATAAAAAGAGCCAATAGGCTCCCCTATGTCAGTTCTAGTACCCCTTAACCCGTTAGAAGTAAAACCGCCTCCAATAATAGGTGCTTGTCCTCCTAAAGAAGTAACTACATTATCCAGTGTAGAGAAATTGGCTGTCAAGTTAAAGTTTAAATCTCCTATTTGATCAGCATAGGTTACTAAGAATTCAAAACCCTTGTTTTCTATGTTTCCTCTATTAAATGGAATTTGATTAGCAAATCCTGTATAAAGAGGAAGCTGAACATCTACTAAAATATCTTCCGATTTTTTAATAAAATAATCCACGGTTACGTTTATCTTATTATTCAGAGTGGCAAATTCTAATCCAAAATTTGTTGTTTTAGTAGTTTCCCAAAAGATATTACTATTTACACCTCTTGTAACCGCATAACCAGATTCTCTAGCTTGAGTTTCACCTAAAACATAGGTACTAAATAAGTTAATAGAAGGATTAATTGCATACGCATCAACATTATTAGATCCTATTTCTCCGTAACCAGCCCTTAACTTAATGTTAGAAACAGCATCAAAATTTTCTAAAAATGGCTCATTACTAATGTTCCAACCAATTGCCATAGAAGGGAAAGTACCCCACCTTAAATCTTCTTTAAACAAAGAAGAACCATCACGACGCAAACTTGCCGTTAATAAGTATCTATCATCAAAAGTATAATTTAACCTACCAAAATAAGATTGAATGGTTGTTGTAATATCCTCAGAAGGAGCTCTTTGTAAATTTTCCGAGCTGAAAGCACCTGCGACACTGATGTTGTTTATAGCATTTAGCGCAACTATACCTAAAGATCTAGAATTGTTTTTTTGATCTGTATAACCAGCTAATACATCTACACTATGCTTATTAAAAACTTTTTTATAATTGAGCGTATGTTCTACTAAAGTATTTAAGCGATTAGTATTGGTTTCACTTAATTCTGATGTTGCTTTATTTGTTCCATTATAAATAACCTGTGCATCAGGACTAAAAGTGTAGTTATTCCTTGAAGATGACTCCATCCCTAAGTTTAACTTATAAGTTAAACCATCAAATAATTCATAAGAACCTGAAACATTCCCTATAACGGTATTCAAAGTATTGGTTCTGTCTTCTGTAGCAGCAATACCTAATTCATTTGCAATTGTACCAGGACCATAGAAAGCTCCGTAAGCAGTTGTTATTCCTCTATCTGCTCTGTCATCTGCACTCCATTCTCCTGCATCGTTTTTTAATCTAATTGTAGGGAGTAAATTCCTTTCTTTATTAAAATAAGGATTAGGATTATCTACTGTTCTAGTTAAACCAATGGTGCTTTGAAGTTTGAATTTACCTTTATCTAATCCAAAATTAGCTCTTACCGTAGTTCTTTTAAAATCTGAGAACTTTATAACACCGTCCTGGTCAAATTGATTTAATGAAAGACTATACACACTATTTTCACCTCCACCAGAAACTCTCAGGTTAGTATTACTTACAGATGCAGTCCTAAAAGAATCATCATATAAATTACTACTATAATTAGGGTCAAATTGGGTATCATTAGCGGGGTATCTTGGAACACCATCTGCGTCATTAGCACGATTAACTATTCCTGCATATTGCGTAGCATCAGCCCAGTCTATCTCGTTTATAACTTTTTGATAACCAAAGTTAGTATCTAAATCAATACTTACTTTTCCTTTCTTTCCTTTTTTAGTAGTTATTATAACTACACCATTGGCTGCCCTAGAACCATAAATAGCAGTTGCAGAAGCATCTTTTAAAACAGAAACAGATGCAATATCCCCTGGATTTACCGTATTCATATTTCCGGTAATCATACCGTCAATTACAAATAAAGGTCCAGCATTACTAAACGTTCCTGTACCTCTAATAGTAATAACAGATCCAGCTCCAGGAGCTCCACCTTGAGCCTGTACGTTTACACCTGCCATTCTACCTTGAAGTGCTTGCGAGGCATCATTATAAGTATATTTTTCAATATCCTTGGAACCCACGGTTGCAACAGAACCTGTCAAATCTGACTTTTTCTGAGTACCATAACCAACAACAACAACTTCATCCAAAGACTCTGCATCTTCTTCAAGAGCTACTTTAATATTAGTTTGGTTGTTAATAGCTACTTCCTTGGTAACAAAACCTATATAACTTATAGATATAGTTCCATCACCAGGAGCGTTAAGTGTAAAATTACCATCAAAATCTGTTTGTGTACCATTAGTAGTCCCTTTTACCAGCACATTGGCTCCTGGTAAGGGTTGCCCTAAATTATCTGTAACTGTACCACTCACGGACATATCTTGAGCGTGACCAAAAGCTATTGCCAAAAGCCACAACATGCCAGCCAGATATCTGTGCGGTTGCCGTTTTTTAATTTTAAAGTTAGTTCCTTTCATAAGATCTTTAGTTTAATTGAGTAGTTAACATTTGTTTAAGTTTTTCAAAAGTGATGTTTATTTAACCATTCTTTAACAACATATGATCAGATGAGTGCAACAAATGGTTATACATCAAAAAACAAGTGTATTTATTACACAAAAAGCATCTTAAAACTAACTATAGCAGCAATAATGAAAACAACCTCAACATTCCAAAAAGTAGATTGTAGACCTATGAACTACTAAAAAAAGTAAAATCACTCTAGCTTCTACCTTAAAAATTGTATTTATATTAACTAAAACAGCTAAAGAATTAATTTGCATTTCATACTGTTCTTAGATCTCTTTTAGAGTAGATTGTTTTATATTGGGCTTTATTAAAAAAAAGAAAGAATGTTTGATATAGACAATAAAATTGCTGTTATAACTGGGGCTAGTGGGGCTTTGGCAGGTAGTGTTGCTAAAAGTTTAGCAAAATCAGGGGCTAAGTTGGCCCTATTAACAAGAAAAAAGACATCGGTTCAGTCGCTTTTAGATGAAATTAAAACCGTGGGCGGGCACGCTAATGTGTACGAAGCAGATATTTTAAGTGAGGAATCCTTAGAAAAAGCTAAAACCCAAATTTTAACGGATTTTGGAAAAATAGATATTCTCTTAAATATTGCTGGCGGCAACCTGCCAGGCGCAACGGTAGCACCTGGCCAAACTATTTTTGATATAAAAATTGACGACTTCAATAAAGTGACAGAACTAAATCTTAACGGGACACTTATTCCTTCCCTGGTTTTCGGTAAAGTAATGTCCGAACAAAAAGAAGGTGTAATCATTAACTATTCTTCTATGGCGGCAGATAGGGTCATTACAAGAGTGGCTGGTTATTCTGCTTCTAAAGCAGCTATGGAAAACTTTACGCGTTGGATGGCTGTTGAAATGGCTACCAAATTCGGGAGCGGTATTCGCGTGAATGCTATTGCTCCAGGTTTCTTTATCGGAAAACAGAACAAAGCGTTGCTTACAAATGAGGATGGTTCGTTTACACAGCGTGGGGAGACTATTATAAAAAGCACACCAATGGGTCGTTTTGGCGAAGTTGGGGAACTAAACGGTGCAATTCAATTTTTATGTAGCGATGCATCTAAGTTTATTACTGGTATTGTTCTGCCTGTAGATGGTGGATTTAGTGCTTTTAGCGGAGTATAACTTATCAAACTAACATTATAACATATATCAACCAATTAAGAAGTACCTAATATGGAACAAACATGGAGATGGTATGGGCCTAACGACCCTGTCAGCCTACAAGATATTAAACAGGCTGGCGCCACTGGTGTAGTCACCGCATTACATCACATACCAAATGGAGAGGTTTGGTCGGTTTCCGAAATAGAAGAGCGCAAAAATCTTTTAGAAAAAAATGGTTTGGTATGGTCTGTAGTAGAATCGTTACCTATTCATGAAAGTATTAAGACACAACAAGATGGTTTTGAACAACTTATAGAAAACTACAAGAAAAGCTTAAAAAACCTTGCTGAATGTAATATTAATGTAGTCTGCTATAATTTTATGCCTGTCCTTGATTGGACGCGCACAAGCCTAGATTATGAGGTAGAAGATGGTTCAAAAGCACTTTTTTTCAACGCTACGGCTCTTGCTGCTTTTGATCTATTTATTCTTAAAAGACCCGATGCTGAAAAGAGCTTTACGGAATCTCAAATTGAAGCTGCCAAAACATATTTTAACAGTATGTCTGAAGATGACATCTATAAACTCATAAAAACGATTATCGCCGGTTTACCAGGGTCTTCTGAAAATTATAATATACCTAAGATTGGTTTTGACCTTAGTCCGTTTCAGGCCACGCTAGACACCTATAAAGGCATGGATGAAAATAACATGCGCAACAATCTTGTTTATTTTCTAAATGCAATAATAACCACTGCAGAAGAAAATGATATGTTAATGTGTATTCACCCAGATGATCCACCATTTTCTATACTAGGATTACCGCGCATCATGCGAAATGAAGCTGACTATGCTTATATTTTTGATAAGGTAAAGTCTAATAATAATGGTATCACCTTTTGTACGGGGTCTTTGGGCGCAAGAGCTGATAACAATCTACCGCAAATGTTTAAACGATTTGCTGATCGTGTTCACTTTTTACATTTACGAAGTACCAAACGTGATGAAAATGGAAACTTCTACGAGGCAAATCATTTAGAGGGAGATGTTCCTATGTATGAACTTATAAAATTGATTCTTACCGAAGAGCAAAGAAGAAAAGCAGAAGGCAGAAAAGATGCTTTGATCCCCATGAGACCTGACCACGGTCACCAGATGTTAGATGACCTTCATAAAAAAACCAATCCCGGCTACTCAGGTATAGGTCGCTTGCGCGGTTTGGCGGAATTACGTGGGTTGGAATTAGGAATTTACAAAGCTTTTTTTGAATAATACTTTTTAATTAAAGTTAAACATATTCGTACATAGTTTTCTAGGCCAGCAAAATCTTTGTTGGCCAGAAAACCTTCTCTATTGTCTTCCAAAATAAAAATTACGAATAAAAGGGGACATTTAGTACTCGTTTATTCTACTCTATATTTTTCCATTACATATCACAGTTTATCAGCTAAAGTTCTTTTGTTCCGTTGTAAATAATTGTTACATTTTCTTAAAGTGAAATGTAAGATTCTGTAGTTGTTGCAGCTCTATTCTGTATCGCCTACGCATTGAAAACAATAATATTAAACCAAAAACGAATAAACCTGTAGTTGAACAAATAATTAGCTACACTTAGCGTAATATTTTTTTATTTGTATTTACGCCAAAACCACCAACATGAAAGACCACCAGAACACTACCACCAACCAAGTGGTAAGCTTGGTTACCCAGACTGAACGAGCTGTCTTCTACAGAAAAACATATGCGCATTTAGCCGGAGCCGTCTTACTTTTTGTTCTTGTCGAAACTTTATTTTTTCAAATCCCACCAATATTAAATTTTGCTTTATCACTAACCGAGGGTTATAGTTGGTTAATTATGTTGGGTGGCTTTTTGTTTATAACCAATTATGCAGAACGTATTGCCTTAAAGAGTAAAAGTAATAACATGCACTATTTAGGTCTTCTAATTTACGTAGTTGCAGAGGCATTTATTTTTATTCCATTAATATTCATAGCCCTTACATTCACAGAAAATGGTTCCCTTGATATTCTTAATCAAGCTGCGATAATGACTCTCTCGTTATTTACTGGGCTTTCTGCCATTGTTTTACTAACTAGAAAAGAATTTTCATTTTTAAAATCTATATTAGCCGTGGGTTTTGTAATCGCACTTGGACTTATTGTTGCTGGCGTATTGTTCGGGTTTAATTTGGGCCTTTTATTTAGTGCTGCCATGGTAATTTTGGCCTCTGGTTCAATATTATATCAAACTTCTAACCTAGTTCACAGATACAAATCACACCAATATGTAGCAGCTTCTTTAGGTCTTTTTGCTAGCCTTATGCTGCTATTCTGGTACATCCTCAATATTCATACGACTGATTAATTTTTAGTGTTTACGTTTTTAATGTGTAAAGCCCTGATAAAATTATCAGGGCTTTTTTTTTATCTTACCACCTCATCACTTAATAAACTGAATTATGAAAAATAAAACCATATTGCTACTCGTGCTTTTAATAGGATCTGTTTCTTTATCTGCTCAAAACAACGATGTAGAAGCCATAGAAAATATACTTCACGAACAAGAAACAGCATGGTCCAATCACGATTTGGAAGGTTTTATGCAGGGCTACTGGAAATCTGATGAGCTAACTTATTATAGTGGTGGAAAGGTTACCAAAGGTTGGCAAACGACTCTGGACAATTACAAAAAAGGATATCCTACCAAAGCGGACACTGGAAAGTTGCGCTTTATAATAGACCAGATTACTAAAATTAATGAAGCGTCCTATTATGTTATGGGACAGTACTTTTTGACGCGAGAGGTGGGTGATGCCAATGGTACTTTCATGATTATATTTAATAAGATAAATGGCGAATGGAAAATTGTAGCAGATTCTTCTTGCTAATTGATATTCGTCTAAACTCATTTAAAAATCTAATTCTTCCCCTCTTCTACTTCAGTTTCAATTACTTCTATTGTTTCAACTTTGGCAGTAGGGTAATACTTGATGCGCCTTGTCGTGTATGAGTTATTTGGAGTTATAATTTCTTTTACCCAGTTATTGGCCGGCGTACCATCAAACTGATAAATATATTCCTGAGTTAAATCTCCAAAACGTTTTTTAGTTTTAGTGGTTACCAGAACTCCATTTTCATCATATAGATAGCGCTCTTCTTTTTGTGGTATCCATTTTTTTGTAGAGCTATCATACATCAGCTCTTTATATAAAGTAAGCTTATTATTTTCATTGAAAACCTCAATGGTTTTTGAAGTAAGATTCCCTTCTATATAATTTTCTGAAAGTACTTTTTTAAATTTCTGTCCATTTTCTATCACTTGAGACGTTGTGATTAATTTAGACAATAGCGTATTTAAAGTTTTACGAACTATTGTAACGCTGTCTTTATTAATGTACTCAAAATCACTCTCATCTATGCCGCTTGTATTGGTACGGACAATCTTAGTCAATTTTTCATTCTGATCATAAGTGTAAACGTTCTTCTCTAAAAGTTCCTTTTCATAAGAAACTATATTTTCAGTTATAGTTTTGGCTGCTGTTGTATCTATTTCATAAAAATTAGCAATAGACGTTGCACGGTCAAAACTACCGTCCATATAATTTTCTATTCTACGTTCTTTTAAGAACCCATTTAGGTATTTATAGTTCGTAGTCTCGTAATCGGTATCATTATAACGGGTAACAGACTTTGTTAAAAACCCTTCTGGATTAAAATAGTATTCTTCCTTACCATAGTCGGTAATTACAAAACACGATTCCACATTTCCCTTCAAATTAAAATCGGATACCTTAAAAATCTCGATGTCCTGAGAAAACATCATTGAAGATATTCCCCATACCATACATACAAACAAGAATTTTTTTATCATACTGCAAAACTACTTGATATTCTGTGAACTGAAAACAAAAGGCGCACCAAATCTATAAAACGAAAAGGCCCGCTCAGTTAAACAACTGTGCGGGCCCTATATTCGTAGCGTTAAACGCTTATACTTATTTTACTTCTTCGAAGTCTACATCTTCTACGTTATCACCTTCTTTTGGCTCTTCTGCAGATGCAGCATCACCTTCAGGGGCTGCTCCGTTTTGTCCTTCGGCTTGTGCCTTGTACATTTCTTCAGAAGCAACTTTCCAAGCTTCATTAATCTTATCCAAAGCTGGTGAAATAACCGCTAGGTCTTTAGATTCATATGCTGCTTTTAATTCGGCTAAAGCATCTTCAACTGGTTTCTTCTTATCTTCAGATAATTTTTCACCAAATTCTTTCAATTGCTTTTCCGTTTGGAAAATCATTCCGTCAGCTTCGTTCAACTTATCAGCAGTTTCCTTCGCTTTTTTATCAGATTCAGCATTAGCTTCAGCTTCAGCTTTCATTTTCTTGATATCTTCTTCTGTTAATCCTGAAGAAGCTTCAATTCTAATATCTTGCGTTTTGTTCGTTGCTTTATCCGTTGCAGATACTTTTATGATTCCGTTTGCATCAATATCAAAAGTCACTTCAATTTGAGGTGTACCTCTCTGAGCTGGTGGAATACCGTCTAAATGGAAACGACCTATTGTCTTGTTGTCAGATGCCATTGGACGCTCACCTTGCAATACATGAATCTCAACCGATGGCTGATTATCTGCTGCCGTAGAGAACACTTGAGATTTCTTAGTAGGAATCGTAGTGTTTGCTTCGATCAACTTAGTCATTACACTTCCCATAGTCTCAATACCTAGAGATAAAGGAGTAACGTCTAATAATAATACATCTTTAACATCTCCAGTTAGAACACCACCTTGAATTGCCGCACCAATTGCTACAACCTCATCTGGGTTCACACCTTTTGAAGGTTTTTTACCGAAAAACTTCTCAACAGCTTCTTGTACTGCAGGTATTCTTGTTGAACCACCCACTAGGATAATTTCATCAATATCACTTTTAGAAAGACCTGCTGCTTTAAGTGCAGTCTCACAAGGAGCAATAGTTCTTTTTACCAAATCACCGATCAATTGCTCAAACTTAGCTCTTGAAAGTGTACGTACTAAATGCTTAGGTCCTGAAGCGGTAGCAGTAACGTATGGTAAGTTGATTTCCGTTTGTGCAGAAGAAGACAATTCAATTTTTGCTTTCTCAGCAGCTTCACGCAAACGCTGTAATGCCATGGCATCTTTACGTAAGTCAATGCTTTCGTCTTTATTGAACTCCTCAGCCAACCAATCAATAATCTCTTGATCAACATCATCACCACCTAGGTGAGTATCACCATCAGTAGATAATACTTCAAAAACACCGTCACCCAATTCTAATATAGATACATCATGCGTACCTCCACCAAAATCAAAAACAACTATTTTCTGATCAGTATCTTTCTTATCCATACCGTAAGCCAAAGAAGCAGCGGTAGGCTCATTTATAATTCTCTCTACAGTAAGACCAGCTATCTCTCCTGCTTCTTTAGTTGCTTGACGCTGTGCATCATTAAAGTAAGCAGGAACAGTAATTACCGCACGGGTAACATCTTGTCCTAAATAGTCTTCTGCAGTTTTCTTCATTTTCTGAAGAATCATTGCAGAAAGTTCTTGTGGCGTATACAAACGACCATCAATATCAACACGTGGTGTGTCGTTATCTCCTTTTACAACTTTATAAGGAACTCTTCCGGCTTCTTTACTAGACTCCGAAAATTTGTTACCCATAAAACGTTTTATAGAATATATGGTGTTGTGAGGGTTAGTTACCGCCTGTCTTTTTGCAGGATCTCCAACTTTAATCTCTCCACCTTCTACAAATGCAATTACAGATGGCGTAGTTCTCTTACCTTCTGCATTAGGAATCACTACCGGTTCGTTACCTTCCATAACGGAAACACAGGAGTTGGTAGTACCTAAGTCAATACCTATAATTTTACTCATGTTATATGTTTTTAATATTAGTGTTCATTTTTATAATCGTTTACTAATTGTCAAACAATATGCCAACTGATAACAACCTGACATGATGTCACTCTTACATTTACAGATAGTTAAGAACCCGCCAGAAATAGGCTTTTCTTGAACAAAAAGCGACAGTATGATGCCTGGTCCCTTAAGACTGAAGTTATCTTAACTGCTCTTCATTCTGTAATGACCTGTTCAACAAGTCCTAATTTATTAGTTTCTTTATGCCCTAATTTTTGGCTTTGTCTAATGCTGGCTTTATCTATCTTTATACCGTAAAACGAGTTTATAATTTATGGAGTCTATTAGTATTTTTGACATGCTTAAGATTGGCGTTGGCCCTTCTAGTTCTCATACCTTAGGCCCATGGCGGGCGGCAGAACGATGGATTTCCGAACTGAAATCTGCTCAGATGTTTGCTGAGGTCGCAAGCATACGAGTGCATGTGTATGGTTCTTTGGCCTTAACGGGTAAAGGTCATGCCACAGATTACGCTATTATGTTGGGGCTCTCTGGAACCGACCCCGTAGAAATCCCCATTAAGGATATACATTCTATTGTTGCAGATATTCAAGAAAGCCATATTCTGAACTTTGGAAACTCAACACCCATTTCGTTTGACCCTAAGACCCATATTTTATTTCATAGGAAGTTTTTGGAATTTCATGCCAACGGACTTCAGTTTGAAGCTACTTTAAAATCCGGCAAGACCAAAAAGAATACCTACTATTCTATTGGTGGTGGATTTGTAGTAGTCAAAGAACGAAAAAATGCTAAGCGAAATATAGCTACGTTCAATAGTTTTCCTTTTCCCATTCAAAAAGGCACGGAACTACTCGCCTACTGCCAGAGTGAAAATAAAAGCATTTCCGAGATTGTTCTTGAAAATGAACGCTCATTACGCAGTGATAGCGAAATAAACGAAAAACTAGACCATGTATGGAAGACCATGCTAGAATGCATGTACATTGGTTGCCACACAGAAGGTAAACTTCCGGGCGGCTTAAATGTTACCCGTAGGGCTTATGATATCAACAAAAATCTATTATACGGCTCACATGTTTATGATTCACCAGAGGTTTGGCTATCTACTATACGAAATACGGAGGTTAAATTCCGTCAGATTTTAAAATGGGTCAGCTGTTTTGCCTTGGCCGTTAATGAAGTGAATGCTTCTTTGGGTCGTGTAGTAACCGCTCCTACTAATGGAAGCGCCGGGGTAATACCCGCCGTGCTCATGTATTATATGGTGATAGAAAACCATGAAGCCGATTTTGAACATATTAAAAAGTTTCTTTTCGTTGCCGGTGAAATAGGCAGCATCTTTAAAAAAGGAGCTACCATTTCCGCAGCAATGGGTGGTTGTCAAGCAGAAATTGGAGTATCCAGTGCTATGGCAGCAGGTGCGCTTACGGAGTTATTAGGTGGTACGCCAGAACAAGTGCTTATGGCAGCTGAAATTGCCATGGAGCATCATCTTGGACTTACCTGCGACCCTATAGGCGGACTCGTACAGATACCTTGTATAGAACGCAACAGTATGGGAGCCATAAAAGCGATTAATGCTGCAGAACTAGCATTAGGTTCAGACCCAAAAGATGCAAAGGTACCTTTGGATAAAGTAGTTGAGACCATGTGGGCCACAGCAAAGGACATGAGCTCTAAATACAAAGAGACTTCCGAGGGAGGTCTTGCTATCGGAATTAATATGAGTGATTGTTAAGCTATCCTATTAATAACAGAAATAAAAAATACTACGTTAAATTATCCCCTTTCATTTAAAAGCAGAATAGAGATCATGAATTGGTTAGTTTTAATTATTGCAGGCTTATTTGAGGTTGCCTTTGCATTTTGCCTGTCCAAAGCAAAAGAAGCAACAGGAAATGATGTATACCTCTGGTACGGCGGTTTTTTTATCTGTGCCACTATTAGCTTTCTTCTTTTAATAAAGGCAATTCAAACCTTGCCTATCGGCACAGCATATGCAGTATGGACAGGTATTGGAGCTGTTGGTACCGTGCTACTGGGTATTTTAGTTTTTAAAGACCCGGCCAACTTCTGGCGGGTTTTCTTTATTGTTACGCTAATTAGCTCCATCATTGGTTTAAAATATGTTTCGCATTAAATATTATCCATCTAAAATGTTTTTTCTCAAGCGGATAAAATCATAACTACAAAAATTAGTTTGTAATACAAAACAACAATACTTGTAGTCCAATAATACATATTACTATATTGTATATAAATAAGAAAACGTATTTGCCCTAAAATAAAATACCTATGAAAAAGATTGAACACATTGAAAATGAAATACGAGATTTAAGAACTCAACTTCAAAACCACCCCCTATATCATAACTTAAATAGTATTGATGATATTAGGGTTTTTACTGAAAATCACGTCTATGCCGTATGGGACTTCATGTCTCTGCTAAAATCACTTCAACTTTCATTAACCAACGTAAGTATTCCTTGGACTCCCTGTAAAAATCCAGTTCTTGCTAGGTTCATTAATGAAATTGTGCATGGTGAGGAAAGTGATGTAAACGAACTGGGGGAACCCAAAAGTCATTTTGAGATGTATCTACAAGCCATGGTACAATTAGGATCTGATACTTCTAAAATAAATAAGTTTATACTTCTTTTAAAGGAAGGTAAAACGGTTGATTCTGCTTTGGCCGCAATTGATATTCCCAAAAAAGTGGCCGATTTCGTTCAATTTTCATTCGATATTATCGCTACTGAAAAGCCTCATTTAGTAGCTTCCGCTTTTACGTTTGGCCGTGAGGATGTAATTCCTGATATGTTTATGGAAGTTCTTAAAAGTGCTGATGCAGAAAACAAGCAGTATAACAAATTCGTTTATTACCTAGAGAGACATATTGAACTAGATGGGGATGAGCATGGACCTTTATCTCTTGAAATGGTAGCAGAACTTTGCGGAAATAATGAACAAAAGTGGCAAGAAACCTTAACGGTTGCACGAGAGGCATTAAGTAAAAGAATTCAACTCTGGGATGCTATTAACGAAGCTGTTACCACTCCCAAAATGGCAGACAAACCTCTTTATTAGAAATAGCAACACTTCTGTTCTATTAAAAAATAATCTTAATTTAAAACTACTAATGGCCATTGCCTTAGTAAAGTTTCGCATTTTTGACTCATAATCTTCGTAATAGAATAAACTTTCCTATGGCATTTGATACAGATTTTTTGAGTACCGCTATACGCCCGCCAAAATTGAAACAAGCGGAAGACGCTTTTCAACTGAACGGTTCTGAAATAATAGATTACACCCATTTTTCATTGGCACTTAGCAGTCTGACTAAATTCGCTATTTGGGTTGCGTGGAATATAGATGGTATGAATCTAAAAAAAATATCTAGAAAGGGTGTCGGTTTTTTTGAGGATTCCAGAATTCCACCAGACGACCAAGCGGGCAATCAATTATATAAAAGCAATCCGTTGGACCGTGGTCATCTAGCTAGAAGGGTAGATTTAAATTGGGGCGATTATTCCGAAGCCAAAAAAGCAAATTCCGATTCTTTTGTTTTCACCAATATTGCCCCACAAATGGACTCCTTCAACCAAAGTGGAAAAGGTGGTGTCTGGGGCGAATTAGAAAACTCATTGTACGACCAAACAGAAATGGATAGATCTCGCGTGAGTATAATAGGTGGTTGCATCTTTCATGAAGATGATCGTGAATACCGAGGTTATAAAATCCCAACTGAATTCTATAAGACTATCATGTACGAAGAAAGCGGAAAGTTAAAGACCAAATCATTTATTCTAACACAAGATTTGAGCAGGTTATCTTTTCTGGATTTAGAAGCTTTCAAAACCTATGAAGTAGCTCCTTCTGAAATAGAAGCCAAATGCAATTTTACATTTGACGATGCCATACATCAAGCTAATGAGTTTGACTTGAATTCCTTTATACAAACAGAACGCAAACCACTGACTGACACCTCCGATATTAACTGGTAATAAACAAAAAACGCCCACCGTTAAATAAAGGTGGGCGTTTATTTATTAGTCTTATCTTGACTACTACTCTACTCGTGGAGTAACTTCAAATTTTCTGAACATAATAGGACCGTGATCCCCTTGAATTAAAAACGGACCCGCTTCGCCTTCATTACTATCTAAAGCACCACCGGTAATGCCTGGTATGTTTTGATCGTTGATAATTGTTTTTCCATTTGCAACGATAGTTACACGACGACCTATTAATGTAATATCATACGTTTGCCATTCGCTAGCATCATTAGCGGCCATTTCGTTTGGTGTCAAAAAACCATAGATTCCACCAAACAATACACTAGACGGTTCCGAACCTTTATCATCCGTAATCTGAACTTCATAACGTCCTCTTAGGTAAATCCCACTATTACTTCCTGAGGGTACTTTAAATTCTGCGTGCAATTTAAAGTCTTTAAACTTCTCTTCTGAAACCAAATTTGCACCCGACTTTGGACTCTTCAAAATTCCATTTTCAATAACCCATTGGTTATCTCCTTTTGCTTTCCATCCGGTTAAATCCTTTTCATTAAAAAGTTCTTTTGATTTTCCCCATTTCGCTTTCGCCACGTACTCCAATTTTGGTGCTCTCACGGCTGTCCAACTGTAAGGCTGTCCATCAGTATAAATCATAGTTCCTTTGAGCCCCTCGCCATCTAAAGAACCCGTAAAGGTCATATCTGTTCCTTCTGGCTCCCATTGTTTGGGTATGATAAAACTAAAAATATCATTTTTGACTTTAACTTCTGCTATAGGTCTTGCACTACCAAATGCGTACACAAAACGGCCTACCAAGGTACTTGTTCCAGAGTGCGTAATCTCCAACCAAGATGGCAGTTGTTCCCCATCTTTTTCTATAACAATATCCCATGTACCTTCTAATGGATTTGCTTCTTGAGCGTTTACAATAGCTACGGCCGACAGCAACATACCTGCCATAGCCGAAAATAATTTTAATCTCATTTTCATAATCTTAAGTTTTTCGAAGTCATAAATATAGGGAATACCAAACATTTACTTTGCTATTTATTTATCCAATAATGATACTATTGACCTAGTCTGGTTTTTATTTTCTGTCTTTGGTTTTTAAGCATTTTATGATAACACAATTATCCAAACCATTTTGTTCATAGATTAAGAATCTTCTGGACAAAAGCTGCAAAAAATGTACTTACATTCTTTAGAATGGACCTTTTTTTAGACTTTTTGTGATAAAAGAATCAGGCTAATAAGAAAAAAACACATTAGAATAGATTTTTTCTTTCGTTTCAATTATATCAAACCTGATTAATATAACGTTTAGAACGAGCACGTTAAATAGGTTTGAAGAATTCATATTTAGTTGCAACACCGGTCTCAGTTTTAAACCCAACATTTTCCTTACATTTATAACATCAAAATAAAACCACTATGTCAACGGCAAAGAAAGAATATAAAAGAGTAACAGTAAAGTCTCTAGTAGACATGAAAAAACATGGCGAAAAAATATCTATGCTTACCGCATATGATTATTCTATGGCCAAAATCGTAGATTCTGCAAATGTTGATGTTATTCTTGTGGGTGATTCTGCCAGTAATGTTATGGCAGGTCATGAAACCACTTTACCTATTACGCTAGATCAGATGATTTACCACGCTGCCTCAGTTATTCGTGCTATAGAAAGAGCATTGGTAGTTGTTGATTTGCCTTTTGGCAGCTACCAGAGTGATTCTAAGGAAGCGCTTCGTTCTGCAATTCGTATTATGAAAGAAAGTGGTGGCCATGCTGTAAAACTTGAAGGAGGAGAAGAAATAAAAGAGTCGGTTAAAAAGATTCTAAAAGCAGGTATTCCTGTAATGGGTCATTTGGGACTTACCCCGCAATCCATCTATAAATTTGGGACCTATACTGTTCGCGCTAAAGAGGAAGAAGAAGCTGAAAAACTAATTGAAGATGCCAAACTTCTTGAAAGATTAGGTTGTTTTGCTATTGTATTGGAGAAAATACCGGCTGCTTTGACCAAAAAAGTTTCTGAAAGCATCTCTATACCTACCATTGGTATTGGTGGAGGTAAGCATGCAGACGGACAAGTACTTGTTATTCACGACTTATTGGGAATGACACATGAGTTCAATCCGCGATTTTTACGTCGTTATATGAACCTATACGAAGAAATGGGTAATGCTATTTCTCAATATGTTACCGATGTAAAAAGTCAGGATTTCCCAAACGATGAAGAACAGTATTAATAGCTGCTTTTAAACTATAATTCTTTTCCTGTGGCCGATAAAGTTATTTCCGACCCAAAAAATCTATTGGTATTGTTTGAAGACAATCACCTAATCGCTATAAATAAGCGACCCGGTGATATTGTTCAAGGCGATAAGACTGGTGATATGCCCTTAAGCGAGGTCGTTAAACTTTACATTAAAGAGAAATTCAATAAGCCGGGCAATGTCTACTTAGGTGTTGCCCATAGGCTAGACCGCCCTACTTCTGGTATTGTTGTTTTTGCTAAAACCTCTAAAGCCTTGCCGCGTCTGAATAAACTTTTCGCAGAAAAAGAAGCGAAAAAGACCTATTGGGCCATTGTCAAGAACCTACCGAAAAAGAACGAGGATACACTTACACACTGGCTAAAACGAAACAACAAACAGAATAAATCGTACGCTCATATTAAAGAAGTCCCGGAAAGTAAGAAAGCCATACTTGATTATAAGGTGATTAAAAAATTGGACCGGTACTACCTTCTTGAAATTAACTTGCACACGGGACGCCATCATCAAATTAGAGCGCAATTAGCAGCTATTGGCTGCCCCATTAAAGGAGATCTTAAATATGGTTTTGACCGTAGCAATCCTAATGCCAGTATACACTTGCATGCGCGCAGACTCTCCTTTATTCACCCTGTCCGCAAAGAACCTATAGAAATCGTGGCCAAACCACCAGAAGACCCAGTTTGGAACGCTTGTTGTTAAAAACAGTATATTTAACTGTATAAACACTAGACCATGATTAAGAGAACACTATTCATTTGCAGTCTTGTACTGCTAGCATCTTGTAGTACCTATAATTCAATTGACACCTTTTACAACGCCCACAAAGAAGACAATCATGTAACAGCGGTACGTGTACCCCGTTTTATGCTTTCCCTCATTGGCAATATTTCTCCGGAGATGAAATCGTTAGTAGGCAATACTAAAGATTTACGCTATATGTCCTTCCCTAGCACTACCGCAGAAAAATCTGAATTTTTAAACAAGCAGATGAACGGCATCACTGGCAACTCTTTTATTGAAGTATACCGAAAGAACGACGAGCTAAAAAGGAATATAGTGAGTATCCGAGAAAAACGTGATGCCGTAAAGGAAATATTGATTTACAACAATAATAACCAAAACGGTTCTTTCCTGTATTTTAATGGTGATTTTGACCCCGTAAAAGTGCGTCAGATGGCTCAAAATGAAGAATTTCAGAAATTAGGTGATGGTCTCATCAACCAATATCAAGGAGGAAGTTTTACTCCTGGGATTAATCAGGGAGATGAGGAGGAAGAAAAATAATTAGCCTTTATTTTCTTCCAATAGCTAATTCAAGTATGTCAACATTCAATAATCCAGACAGCTGTAATACATCTAAAGTGTATTAGTATTACTTTTATAATTCGCAACTAAAACTATTAATGACGAATCTTGATATAGTATATGAGAACAACGATTATATAGTCGTTAATAAAAAGTCCGGCCTAATAAGTGAAAAAAGTCCTTACGAAGATTGTACTGTAGAAAGTCAGGTTCTCAATCACCTCTTAAAAAGCAAACGAAAGCCTTATATAGGTGTGATACACAGGTTAGATCGCGTAACAAGTGGCGTATTGGTTTTTGCTAAGAAGAAAAGCGTTCTTGTAGAATTCAATGAACTATTTGCCAAACGTAAGGTTCAAAAAACGTATTTGGCAATCGTCAAAAATAAACCTCAGAAAAGCAAAGGGAATTTGGTAAATTTTCTTGTCAAAAACAATCAAGAAAAAAGAGCGGACATAGTCCAGACTAAATCAAAAGAATCGCTAAAATGTATTCTTTCCTATAAACTTATAGACCAAAACGATGTTGGTTATTTACTAGAACTAAAACCAAAAACAGGTAGATTCCATCAAATAAGAGTGCAATTAGCCCATCTGGGTCTTCCAATTATTGGAGACGAAAAATATGGTTCTGACCAGTCATACCTTCCCCTTTCCGTTTGCCTTCACGCGTGGAAACTCACTTACCAATTACCAGGTTCAGAAGAATTAAAAACCTTTGAGGCGTCTATGCCAAAGAATAAATTTTGGAAATTCAAATCAATTTAATTTACCATGGCACATTAAAATAACTTGTGCTTGCTAACTTATCCATAAGGTTTGTTTAAATTTATGAGGTACAAAATTTTTGTTTTGAGGTTGCTCAATCCCTAAATACATATCCCTACTTCATCACTAATTGTAACACCAGAGTTGTTTTAATTCATACAAAAAATGAATAAATATTTCTTTTCTTTTTTAATCGCCATAATCTTTATCTCTTGTAAAACGGATAACATAGATGCAGATTTACTGGTTACCAATGCTACTATATGGACAGGGAATCCAGAATCACCAAAGGCGGAAGCTATGGCCATTAAAGGAGATTCTGTTCTTGCTGTTGGCTCATTTAAAGATTTGGAGAAGTTTAAAGGAGATTCTACTGAAATATTAGATGTTCACGGAAAATTTATTACACCTGGTTTTATAGATGCTCATGTTCATTTATTAATGGGCGGCAATAGTCTTTTAAATGTGCAGCTTAGAGATACAAAAACCAAACAAGAATTTATTGATAGGATAGCTTCATTTGCTAAAAAAATTAAACCCGACCAATGGGTAGTGGAAGGAAATTGGGACCACACACTTTGGGGCGGAGAACTACCAGAAAAAGAATGGATTGACGAATATACCAAAGACAACCCTGTAGCCATTTACAGAATGGACGGCCATATGATTTTAGCCAATTCAGCAGCTTTAAAAATCGCTGGAATTGATAAAAACACGCCTGATGTAGAAAACGGAGAAATTGTAAAAGATTCAGAGGGAAACCCAACAGGCATTCTAAAAAGCAAAGCCATGTATTTGGTGTTGAATAAAATTCCCGTTCTTTCCAATTCTGAAAAAGAGGATGCAATTAATGCTGCACAAGATTATTTGCTTTCTCAAGGGGTTACTACTATTCATGATGTGGATAGTTTAGGAGGGTTTGAAGTAGCCCAGGAAATGTACACCAATAAGAAGCTGAAAGTAAGGATGTATACCGCAGACCCACTCTATAAATGGGCATCGGTATCCAAAACGGATAGAAGCGAAAAATGGCTAAAAAACGGTTTACTCAAAGGTTTTGTTGATGGTTCTTTAGGTTCCCATACCGCTGCGTTTAACGACCCCTATTCCGATAAATTAGATGATAGAGGCTTATTCATTGTAAATGAGGATAGTTTATTTAGTCAAATTTTAAATGCAGATAATGAAGATTTACAAGTTACCGTCCACGCTATTGGTGATAGAGCAAATAATGGATTGCTAAATATCTATGAGCGTGTTATTGAAAAAAACGGTACTAAGGATAGAAGATTAAGAATTGAGCACGCCCAGCATTTAACAACAGAAGACATAAAGCGCTTTTCCAAACTCAATATTATTGCAAGTGTACAGCCGTATCACGCTATAGATGATGGTAGATGGGCGGAAGAACTTATTGGCCCGGAACGTATAAAAAGCACCTATGCTTTTAAGTCGTTACTAGATGCAAATACAACTCTGGTTTTTGGTAGTGATTGGCCTGTTGCCCCTGCCTCTCCCCTTTATGGCATGTATGCCGCCGTTACCCGTCAAACCCTGGATAACAAAAACCCTGAAGGCTGGGTTCCGGAACAAAAAATTAATATAGAGCAAGCTTTATCCGCGTATACTAAAAATGGTGCTTACAGCTCATTCGATGAAAATATAAAAGGGACTTTGGAACCAGGAAAATTAGCGGATTTTGTTATTTTAAATGAGAATTTGACCACTATAAAACCTGAAAAACTTAAGAATGTAAAAGTTTTGCAAACCTACGTTGGAGGAAAACAAGTTTTTAAGAGTAAAATAGATTTATAGAGGAATTGCACATTAATCTCACCCTTTGAAACATTACTCCTTTTAAGGTTATTGTCCAAAACCGATACTTCCATATTTTAGAGTACCCTTAACGATACGAACGAACACTCTCTACTATAACCGAAATCAATATTAAACATCCGCCCACTATTGTAGACCATGCGGGAATCTCAGAAAGTAACAAAGCACCAATCAGAATACCGTAAACAGGCTGAATGCTACTTAAAATACTAATGGTTGTAATGGAGAAATACTTAAAACAATTTACAAACATGGTATGTCCAAAAACAGTGGTAACAACTGCTAAACCTAATATTCCTTGCCATTGGCTTGGTACTGCTTCTAAATCATAATAAAAGAAAGCAGGGATAAGCATACAAAATATTACGGCCATTTGATATGCCATTAAAACTGACCCTTCATACCTTGTTACCTGCTTTTTTAACATAAGATTCCGCACAGCATAACAGAGCGCTGAGAATACTCCAAAACCAATGGCAACGGTAGAGCTGTTTTCAAAACTGAAATCTGGGACCAAAAAATATATTCCACAAAGAACTAAAAAACCCAGAAGCAAGTGCATTTTCTGAAATCTAGTTTTCAAAAATAATGGTTCTAGAAAAGCCGTAATCACAGGGTAAGTAAACAATGAAAGCATACCTATAGCAACATTAGATTTTTGCAACGCTACAAAATAGGTCAACCAATGCAGCCCCATAAGAACACCACTTATGAGTATTGGTCCCCTATCCTTACTACTCAATCCAAAAGAAATTCCTTTAAAACGACAATAGATAAATAGTAAAACGAGCGCAATAATAGAGCGGATACCTATGGTAACGGCCACTGGTAATTCTATGAATCTACCCAAAGGGCCAGAGGTACTCAATAGTACCATTGCCAAATTGATTTCTAGAAAATTTTTAAGATTGAAAGACGTACCTGAATCCAAATGCTATCTCTTTACGGCCATAGCCTTTTCACGAATAATATCTGCAACAGGCCTATTTTCTAGGTGACTTTCCAACCATGAAATAATATCCAGGTATAAGAACGCTCTTTTTTCATACGGATGATTTTCGTATTTTTTTAGTTCTGTATGTAGTTTTTGAAATTCGTTTTTTAACTCGTTTGGAAAAATGTTGCCCAAGTTTCTAAGGAACTTAATCATCTCCTTTTGAACGGCATGAAGATCGTTCATTTTCAAAAGGAACTTATAAGTACTTTTAAGCTGAATTTCCAAATGATAATCCATTCCCGCCTCATAATGTGCAACCAAGCTTAAAACTCTGGCAAAACACATCAAATCCTCACGCATTTTAAGGTTCTTGTTGTTTATAATTTTTTTAAGGTACTGAATGCAGGTTTTATTATCACCTATACCAAAATACAAACAGGCAATTTTATAGTACAGCACCATAATATGGTGAGCATCTATTCTATCCTTATGCTTATTGATTCCGTACTCTATAATTTTTACAAGATATAATCCTTTATTAAACGTGCCCTCCAAAAAATGAAGATTCAATTTATTGGCGTTTATATATAAAAAAGCCAGAGAAGAAATGTTATCGTTTTTAGGAAAATCGTTACTGCTCACTACCGTTTCAAGCCTATCTAGCACTTCTCTAAAATGAGAACTGTATTTTACATAGAATATAGATTCTAGCAAGTAGTGGTTCCCTTTTAAGAAGAAAACCGGATTTAAATTTATCTGCTCTTCATGCTCATAAAAAAGGTCTACCCACTTACTGGCATATTTATATGAAGAAAGAAAATCTTGGGTCAAAAAACTATACCAAAGGTGAGCCTTGTACAACCATAATTTTTCTCTAAAACCTAAATCCCTTAATTCATATTTAGGCAAATGCTTCTCAAAATAATTTTTAACACGTGTGTAGTCTTCGTCACTTCTAACATAACCTACCTTAAGCATAATACCATAAAGTTGTAATGACAGGTTAGACAATTTACTTGTCATTACATTTTGGGCAGAAAGTTGTTTAGCCTGTATAGCTAGTTCATCTGCTCGATCAGGTATACTCCGTGTAATATATTGAGTTTCAATAATTTTCTCCAACTCAACGATTTCATAAGCAATATTCTTTTCTTCATTCTCTATGGCGGTAAATTTTGCCTTATCAAGAATTTTCAAGCTTTGCTTATAAAGCCCTTTTTGATAAAGTATAGTCGCAAAATCTAGCTGCTCACGAATCTGTACCCGAAAATTCTGGTTTACGGGATTCAGTCGTAAACTGACCAAAATTTGCTTATAAAGATGTGCTTTAAGATTAGATAATTGTGCTTTTTTGACAATACCGGTTTCTAAAATTACCTTCTCATCATACTTTCTAATTTTATCCATTAGGTTGAATAATGCTAGAAATTTTGCATCAGTATTTACCCCCAAACGTCCTACATATAATTTGAATTGGCGTTTTTCCGATTTTGAAAGGGATTTCACCAGCACGAACAAAGCATCTCTATGCGCATTTGTCATCGTAAAAAATATTATTTAATTTACTTAATATCAGTGTTTTACATAACCAAAAAACCAGCTTAACGTTGTACTATTTTATTCATGTGCTAGGTGGTTCGCTCTATTGGTTATATATTCGTATTGAACTTTATTGCTATTTTTTGTTTAAAACCTAACATATAGGCCATTGTACGGTAATCAAATCCTTTTTTTAGTAAAAGACAGGGCTAAGGTTATTAAAAATGTTGATATAACAGTACAAAATATGATATTTGTAGACAAGGAAAAAGTTGCAATCAGTTCCTAAGTTAGCTAAACTACAAGATATAATGAGTAAAGATAAGGTACAAATTTTTGATACAACGCTTCGTGATGGTGAACAAGTACCCGGTTGTAAATTAGATGCAGAACAAAAATTGGTCATCGCCGAAAGGCTAGACTATTTAGGTGTGGATATTATTGAGGCTGGTTTTCCTGTATCAAGTCCTGGTGATTTCAAATCTGTTACCGAAATATCTAAACTTGTTAAGAATGCAACAGTATGTGGACTTACACGTGCAGTAAGAAAAGATATTGAAGTAGCTGCCGAAGCTCTTAAATATGCAAAGAGAGCACGTATTCATACCGGAATAGGCACCTCGGATTCACATATAAAATATAAATTTAACTCCAACAAAGATGCCATTATAGAGCGTGCTATTGATGCCGTAAGTTATGCTAAAACCTTTGTTGAAGATGTAGAGTTTTATGCCGAAGATGCTGGTCGTACGGATAACGAATTCTTGGCACGAGTCTGCGAAGCTGTTGTAAAAGCAGGAGCCACTGTATTGAACATTCCTGATACAACAGGATATTGTTTGCCAGATGAGTATGGCGCTAAAATGAAATACCTTAAAGAAAACGTAACCGGAATTCATAAAGCCGTACTTTCTTGCCACTGCCATAATGATTTAGGTTTGGCAACAGCAAACTCAATTGCTGGTGTAATTAACGGGGCCCGCCAAATAGAATGTACCATTAACGGTATTGGTGAGCGAGCAGGAAATACTTCTTTAGAAGAAGTAGTTATGATCTTAAGGCAACATCCTAGCTTAAACTTGGACACGAATATTAACAGCAAATTGCTTTTTGATACAAGTCAGATGGTTTCTCAAAAAATGGGAATGATGGTGCAGCCCAACAAAGCTATTGTTGGTGCTAACGCTTTTGCCCATAGTTCTGGAATTCACCAAGATGGTGTCATAAAGAACAGGGAGACTTATGAAATTATTGACCCTGCAGATGTTGGTGTAAACGAATCTTCTATTGTTCTTACTGCAAGAAGTGGTAGAGCAGCTTTGGCATACAGAGCTAAATTAGTAGGATTTGAATTGACAAAACTTCAGCTTGATGAGGTGTATCAGGAATTCTTGAAATTTGCAGATGAAAACAAGGAAATTACAGACCAAGACATTCCAAAAATCATAGAAGCTAGCAATATTACCATCGAAAGTATTTAATACCGAAGACTCTAGAGAATTCATCGTTTATATTTTAATGTTTTTTTGACGGTTATGTCATTAAAATTTTTAATCTTAGCCCCCTATGATTTAAGCTGCTTTTTTGTAGTTTTTTTTAAAATCTGGCAGCACACTAAAAATTCTCTAGATGCAACTAAAAATTGCCCTCCTTGGCGGTGACGGTATTGGCCCCGAAGTTTTGGCCCAATCCGTTAAGTGCCTAAAAGCGATCGAAGAAACATTCAACCATAGGTTTGAACTTGTTGAGGCTCCTTTTGGGGCTATTGCCATATCCGGATCTGGAAAACCTTTGCCAAATAAAACCCTGGAATTGTGTAAGGCATCTGATGCTATTCTTTTGGGTGCAATTGGTTCTTTAGAGTACGATAACAATCCTGAGGCTAAAATAAGACCGGAACAAGGTCTTTTGAGCATACGTAAAGAACTGGGTCTTTTTGCCAGTATCAGACCCATAAAAATGTTTCCCGCCTTTTTAGGGAATTCTCCTTTAAAAAGAAACATTGTTGAAAATACCGATATGGTTATCTTTAGAGAACTTACCGGTGGCATATATTTTGGACAAAAAACCTTAAGTGAAGATGGCTCTACGGCATCCGACCTTTGTAGTTATTCTGAAGGTGAAATCAGTCGCATTACACACCTTGCTTTTAAGTCCGCAAAAAAAAGAAGAAAGAAACTTACTTTAGTGGATAAGGCAAATGTGTTGGAAACGTCTAGACTTTGGCGCAAAACAGTAACGGAAATTGCTAAAAGCTACCCAGATGTTGAGTTTGAATGTCTTTTTATAGATAATGCAGCAGTACAAATGATGTTGAACCCGCGCCAGTTTGATGTGGTTTTAACAGACAACATGTTCGGTGATATTCTATCTGACCAAGGTAGTGTTATTCTTGGTTCTGTGGGTTTACTACCCTCTGCTTCCGTAGGTACAGAAAACGCAATGTTTGAGCCTTTTCATGGTTCATACCCTCAAGCAAAGGGGAAAAACATAGCCAATCCTGTCGCATCTATTCTAAGTACCGCTATGCTCCTACAACACTTCAACTTAAATGAAGAAGCGAACGCCATTGTAGCTGCTGTACACAAGTCTTTCGTGAAAAAAGTAGTTACCACAGACGTTTTAGGCAGTAGTAAATATGGGACTGATTACGTGGGAGATTTTATTTCCGAGAACATTGTTGAGTCAGATGAAAACCAGAGTATAAACGATGAGAATATTGGCCTAGGAAAATCTACTATAATATAACGCTTATTCCTTCATTAACATTTTCACGTAGGTATCAAATTCCTTTTCAAATCGCGTGTATTTTTCACCGGTAGCAGGTCCGTTAAAACCTGTATGAATCTTTCTTACATTTCCTTTCTTATCAATAAAAATAGTAGTCGGGTAAGACAGCACCTTATTTAACATTGGTAATTTTTCTTGTGCCTTAATCTTATCATAAGTACCGTATTGTGCCAATAAAATAGGGTAATTCACCCCTATTCTCTCTTTTAGCCGATTAATGTTTTTAAAGGCCAATTCCTTAGACTTTGCAGACTCAAAAGCTAAGGCTACCATCTCCAAATCCTCTAGCTTATTCTCTTTTAAATAGTTAACATAGAATTTAGTCTCATCCAAGCAATTGGGACACCATGAGCCCATAATCTGAACTAGCACAACTTTATTTTGAAATTTTTTATCCGTCAATGACACCATGTTTCCTTCTGTATCAGGAAAAGAGAAAGCTAGTTTATTATAGCCTTCTTTTAAGAAAGTAATCGAATCTGCATCAGGCAATTCAAAACTCTCGTTTCGTTTTGCTACAAATGGTTCTTGAAAATGCTTATCAGAATAGAACATACCATTCAAGGTACTATCAGTTACTTTTGCTAGGAACAAAAATGCATGAGCTCCATCAAAAGCAGACAGTTTTAAAGAATCTCCAGTAACCACTCCTTCCAAATATCTATAATCTCCGGTAGTGGTTCTGAAGGTTCCCGTTACCTTACCTCCGTTTTCCGCAAAAATTCCTTTTGCCATATAACTATTAGAAGTACCCTGGCTAAATTCAGTTTCCCAAATACCAGATACATTTATAACTGGTGGTTTATCAACAGTAAAGCGTTCTTTACCCCCGTAAAAAGCTTCAAAAGGAACTACCCTGTCCAAGCTCTCCTTAATAAAATTACCCTTTATACCTTTCTGACTAAACTTCCCAACAATATATCCTTCAAAAACAGGTGTTTGAATCCGTATGGAATCTCCTTTAATTGTAATCTCATCTACTTTTATGACTTCACTGGCATTGTAAATTTCCATTGTATATGAGCCGTTCGCTTCTTTTAAAAGATTAAAATTAAAAGGAAGTTTGTCACCACTAATCACTTCTAACTGTCCCTGCCAATCACCTTGGGCAAGCTCACTAGTTTTTTGTTCATTACAAGTAATAAATACTACTGCAATCACCAATAAAAAAATCAATTTCTTCATTATCACCTCTTTTCTTTAACAATCGTAATAAAACCCGAAAACTTACAACAAAAAAATGAGTAATTCAGTAGCGCTGTGTATTGAATGTCTTAATGCATTGTTTTATCTTTACCGCCACTAAAACTTACCGATGCAGATTTCATACAACTGGTTAAAAGATTATCTTAAACTTGATTGGGATTCCAAAAAAACGGGAGAACTTTTAACCGATTTAGGTCTTGAAGTAGAGGGAATCAACCCTTTCGAGTCTATAAAAGGCGGATTAAAGGGTATTGTAGTAGGACATGTTCTTACTTGCGAAAAACACCCTAACGCCGATAAATTAAAAATTACTACTGTAGATGTAGGGACTGGCACACCTTTAAAAATAGTATGTGGCGCCCCTAATGTTGCTAAGGACCAAAAAGTTCCTGTAGCTACCGTTGGCACTATACTTTACACCCCAGAAGGAAAAGCTTGGAAAATAGGAAAGGGAAAAATTAGAGGAGAAGAAAGTCACGGTATGATATGTGCCGAAGATGAATTAGGACTTGGCTCTAGCCATGATGGTATACTTGTTCTAGATTCTAAATTGAAACCAGGTACACCGTGTTCCGAGGTTTTTGACGTAGAAGTAGATGAGGTCTTTGAAATTGGACTAACTCCTAACCGTGCAGATGCTATGAGCCATTTTGGCGTAGCAAGGGATCTAAAAGCCGGCCTAAAGCAAAAAGAAATTACTAAAGAACTGATTACACCTTCTATCAGTCATTTTAATATAGATAACCGTTCGCTTAAACTACAGGTTCAAGTAGATGACAGTAAACTTGTACCACGTTATGCTGGTATTACGTTAAGCAATTTGGTGGTAAAACCGTCTCCGGATTGGTTACAAAATAGATTGCGCGCAATAGGAATCAACCCTATGAATAACCTTGTAGATGCAACTAACTACGTTTTACATGATTTAGGACAACCTTTGCACGCTTTTGATGCGGATCGCATTCATGGTAAAAAAATAGTTGTGAAAACACTACCTGCCGGAACTAAGTTCATGACATTGGATGGCGAGGAGAGAGAGTTGCATGAAGATGATTTAATGATTTGTGATTCTGAAAAACCAATGTGTATTGCCGGAGTTTTTGGTGGTATAAATACTGGTGTTACAGAGAAAACCACTTCTATCTTTCTTGAAAGTGCTTATTTTAATCCTGTAGCAATTAGAAAAACTGCTAAAAGACACGGATTGAATACAGACGCTTCTTTTAGGTTTGAAAGAGGTATTGATATTGAAAATGTAGAATATGCACTTAAACGTGCCGCTTTATTGATAAAAGAAATTGCCGGAGGTGATATAACTTCTGATATTGTTGATTTTTACCCTAAAAGATTTGATGAGCACCAAGTTTTTCTAACCTTTAAGAAAACGCATTCCCTTGTTGGAGAAGAAATTCCGCAAGACACTATAAAATCTATATTAGCATCATTGGACATTAAAGTGAAAAGCGTTACGGAAGCTGGTCTTGGCCTTTCAATACCAAGTTACAGGGTTGATGTACAGCGCGAAGTAGATGTTATTGAAGAGATTTTACGTGTTTACGGGTACAACAACATCAACTTTGGAACAAAATTAAACGCTTCTACTGCGCTTGTTTCTAAGTTTGACGATTACAAACTTCAGAGTATAATTGGAGACTTTTTGGCTTCCCAAGGTTTTTACGAAATCATGACCAATAGTTTAACGGCTCCTGGTAATGCTGAATTATTAGACGATAATTCAACTGAGGAAAGCGTAAAAATGTTGAATCCGTTGAGTAACGACCTTTCTGTTTTACGCCGTTCTATGTTGTTTACAGGTCTTGAAACCATCTTATACAATAATAACCGAAAGAAACTTAATCTGAAGTTATTTGAATTTGGTAAAACATACGAGAAGAAAAAGTCTAAATATATAGAAGATAAGCACCTTTGCCTCTATTTGACGGGAAACCGCCATGAAGAAGGTTGGGCCGGTACCGAAAAGGCAAACGACTTCTTTTACTCAAAATCTATAGTGACTAATATTCTAAATCGCTTGGGTATCTCTGATTTTACTCCGGCGCCAACATCCAACACTTTATTCTCAGAAGGTTTGAGTTTAAATGTAGGTTCTAAAGAACTGGTCTCTTTTGGTATCGTTAAAAAGTCGATCCTTAAACATATGAGCATAAAACAAGAAGTTCTTTATGCCGATTTTAATTGGAGCAACGTTATATCTCTTGCAGAGAAAAATAGTATTACTTATCGCGAAATACCTAAATACCCAGAGGTAAAAAGAGATTTCGCCCTTTTATTAGACGAGTCCGTTAGTTTCCAAAAGGTTTATGAACTAGGAAGAAAGACCGAAAAGAAACTACTAAAGAACATAAACTTATTTGATGTTTATACAGGGGACAAACTTCCCAAAGGGAAAAAATCTTACGCGGTTAGTTTCACTTTACAGGATAGCCAACGTACATTAACGGACAAACAAATAGACCGTATAATGGGCAAATTAGAGAAAACTTACCAAAACGAATTAGGAGCGGAATTAAGATAAGTAAGAAAGGGAAGAATTAAGAAAGTTCTTAAATTTTCCCTGGAAGAATAACACTATCAATTTCGTGAATAACACCATTGTTCTGCTTGGAATCTGCAACTACTATAGTTGCGGTATTCCCAAAGGCATCGTTTAGAATAATATCTATTCCCTCCATGGTGGCCGTAATAATACCACCTTGAATAGTAGTAAAAGTTGCCTTACCTTCTCCTCTACACATAGCCTTCAATATTTTTGAAGCAGTAATTTGTCCCGCAACAATATGATAAGTTAACAAATCCCTTAATTCTTTTCTGTTTTTTGGGTCTAATAACTCCTCTACTGATCTACCGGCTAAATTAGCAAATGCAAGATCGGATGGAGCAAAAACAGTAAATGGGCCAGCATGATCCAATAAATCTTCTAAATCAGCAGCCTTCATAACCGCCAAAAGAG
The DNA here is from genome assembly GCF_015330125.1 of Zobellia nedashkovskayae. NCBI lineage: Bacteria > Pseudomonadati > Bacteroidota > Flavobacteriia > Flavobacteriales > Flavobacteriaceae > Zobellia > Zobellia nedashkovskayae. The sequence goes on from NZ_JADDXR010000002.1 coordinate 4,505,608, forward strand.
TTTGATGATTTTTAGAAGTTGCAGTAGAATTAACTATTGATTTATTACTAACGGCCTTATTGTGAGTTGTAGTTGATTTGCTTACAGTTTCTTGAGCTTTAGTTGATAAAAAAACAAAGAACAGAGCACAAGAGAAGACTTTAGTAAGATTTTTCATATAAATTCGGCAGGGAGTTGTTAAAACGGTCGATTAACGGTTCAAATACCCCGACAAGTTACGATATATCCCATGTATACTGACATATAGTCGCATTCAAATGTTAATTTTTAACAAATTATTAACAAATGCTTATGAATTTCATTCTCTCTCAAGATATAAAATTCTTTAAATTTGAGATATACCTCAAATTATATGCTCCTAAACAAGGTCAACTTAGAAAAGAAACTTAGCGGAACGGTAAGCGAAAAAGACCAAATACGGTTTTTAAATGATTTATACCAAATACTAGAACAAGACTCTAAAAGTCGAGAAGAAATTGGTGATAACCTTAAAAAGAAAGACACTTCTCTCACTAATTCTTTTAACCTTGACCTCTTACAAACAAACCGGATTTATCACGTTGACCAAATAAAGAAAATTTGCGTTGACTATAGACTCCGTTTTCTTCCTTCAAATTATTTCAAAGGAGAAATACCTGCTGAAGCTATTTCAGAAATAAAAAAAATTGAAGTATCACATGATATAAAGCTACAAGGTTTTAGAATCCTTGCTCCTTCCAAACTTTTTAAATTAGAAGATAAGGACGACCCTATTCTATTTGCTCCTATTGGAAACGACTATTTTTATCTTATTCACAAATGGGGAAACGACCTTCATCCATTAAGAAAATGGCTAATGTGGCCATTTAAAAATATTGTAAACTTAACTTGCCTTGTAGTTGCACTAAGCTATTTAATAGCTTTATCTATTCCGGATGGTCTATTCTCAAAGAACAGTTCCAACGCTCAGTTTTTTATAATTTTCTTCTTTATGTTCAAATGTTCGGCTGCGGTTGTTATTTTTTACGGCTTTGCCTTAGGCAAGAATTTTAGTAATGCCATTTGGAACAATAAATATTTTAATTCCTGATCGGAGACTATATTATAATCAAAAAAGGCATTCTACCGAACGATAGAATGCCTTTTTTTATTTTAAGTGTGAACTGAATTAATTTATAAAGATAGCTGTTGGTATACCGGTTACATCCATACTATTCAATAGTTCTGGTTCAGGAGCCGGCTTAATTAGTAGTATACCACCTTTGTTAGCTCCACTTGTCTTTTTATATCCAATCAATAATAAGTTGTTTTCTTCATCATAACTCACCATTGTTGTTTTTTCAACATTGAATTCAAAGTTAAGCTGAGTTTCCGTCATAAAATTTTCGTAAGCATATAGAACGGTTAAATTCTTACTGAAATCGTAAATGGCAGGTATTACAGGAAAAGTACTATATGCTGTAGGTGTCATTTGATAGTACATTTTACCTTCACTATCAAAATGTAATGAAGATGACTTTGTAAAATTAGGCTCCTTGCCTTCTCCATAACTAGTATAAGAAATAGCCATAGTTACACTGTTCAACGTGCTATGCAAATCATCATAACTAATAATGATATTATCTTCTGGGTTTGTAAAAATACGTCTTACATCAAAACCGACTAGTTGGCTATGTACAATGCTATTTACATTAGCGTCAATTACCGTAATGGAATTTTCTCCTGTAACCTCTTCATCAACCCCTAACACAAACAATCTATTATTTGCATAAGCCAATTCAATAGGTCTTTGATCTAGTTCTATATCAACAAAAGCGGATTCAGAAGATGATACATCAAGAACGCGAACATAAAACTCATCTACAGTAGAACTTATTTGAAGCTCATATGCGATGTAGAGTTTATCTCCTTTACGGGCTATAGATTTTGCCGTAAGGTTACAGGCTCCTAAATCCGAAAAGACATCATAGCTTAGATTACTATCATCATTAAAATCATGAACAGTTAGCTTACCGCTACAATTGTTTTTTTTACTATAGGTAGTTAACACACTGTTCTCTTCAAAAGACAGATCAGGCAGTGCCATGGCGGCAAATTTACTTTCTTCTGGTTTGATAGTAAATGCTTCGTCTTCCACATTAAACAATGTGCCACTAAGGCTGCCCTGGTTATTGACTAGTAAAGTGTAGTTGGCCTGAACAGTGTTTTCTTCTTCGTTCTCACCAAGATTGTCGCTATCGGTTTTACTGCAGCCAATAAGGACTAAAAATGCCATACAGGCATAGAATAGATTGTAGGTTTTCATCTGTTGCAATTTAATGTTCCTTAAACGGCCCAAGTTGGCAAGATGCCAATTGAACAGAGTGGGCCTTTTTTAAATTCAAGGTTTGGGTCCTTAAATTTAAAAAACGCCCGCTACATCATTTAAGAATACAGGTTTAACAAAAGTTATACCGTTGCAACGTACATTTTATTACGTTGCTCCCGTAATGTCTTGTCAGACATATATTCATCAAACGCCAGATATCTATCGATGTTGCCTTTAGGGGTCAACTCTACGATTCTATCGGCAACCGTCTGTGCAAAGTGGTGGTCATGAGTAGTAAACATAACCGTCCCCTTGAAATTATTAAGGCTATTATTAAATGCGGTAATACTCTCTAAATCTAAGTGATTCGTTGGTTCATCCAACATCACTACGTTGGCTCTAAGCATCATCATTCTACTCAACATACAACGTACTTTTTCTCCTCCAGAAAGTACGGTGCACGTTTTAAGAGCTTCTTCACCACTAAAAAGCATTTTACCTAGAAAACCACGTATATAAACTTCTTCTCTTTCTTCTTCTGTCTTGGCCCATTGTCTAAGCCAGTCTACCAAACTTATGTCTTCATTAAAGAAATCAGAGTTATCCGCAGGTAAATAGGACTGGGTTGTAGTAATACCCCATTGAAAAGTACCTTTCTCTGCTTTTTTATGACCGTTAATTATTTCGTAAAAAGCAGTTGTTGCTCTTGAATCACGAGATATAATAGCAACTTTATCTCCTTTTGCTAAATTTAGGTTTACATTTTCAAAAAGTAAATCCCCATCTTCGGATCTAGCGGAAAGCCCCTCAACATTTAAAATCTGATCTCCCGCTTCACGTTCTCTTTCAAAAATAATGGCAGGATACCTTCTACTAGAAGGCTTAATATCCTCTATTTTAAGCTTAGACAACATTTTCTTCCTAGAAGTAGCTTGTTTACTTTTTGCTACGTTAGCACTGAAACGAGCAATAAATTCTTGCAATTCTTTTGCTTTCTCCTCTGCCTTTTTATTCTGTTGTGCTCTCTGACGAGAAGCCAACTGGCTACTTTCATACCAGAATGTATAGTTACCAGAATACACATTCATCTTACCATAATCAATATCTGCGATACTGGTACAGATGGAATCTAAAAAGTGTCTATCGTGAGAAACAACAATTACTGTATTTTCATAGTCCGCTAGGAAATTTTCTAACCAGGTGATAGTTTCATAATCCAAATCATTGGTAGGTTCATCCATGATCAATACATCTGGATTACCAAAAAGAGCTTGTGCCAATAACACACGTACCTTAAGTTTTGAGTCTATATCTGCCATTAAGGTGTAATGAAACTCTTCGGTAATACCCAAGTTTGATAATAACGCCGCGGCGTTGCTATCTGCATTCCAACCATTCATCTCTTCAAATTGAACTTGAAGCTCACCAATTTTATCTGCGTTTTCATCTGTATAATCCGCATAAAGGGCATCAATTTGCTGCTTTATAGAAAAAAGCGGCTTATTCCCCATTACAACCGTCTCAAGAACAGTAGACTCATCATAAGCGTTGTGGTTCTGCTCTAAGATAGACATACGCTTACCAGGCTCAAGATGTACATGACCAGAAGTTGGATCTACCTGTCCAGATAGAATTTTTAAAAATGTAGATTTTCCGGCTCCATTTGCTCCAATTACCCCATAACAATTACCCTGAGTAAAGGTTACGTTCACTTCATCGAAAAGGATTCTTTTTCCGAATTGTACGGATAGATTTGATACCGACAGCATAGATTTCTTTTTAAAATTCGTGCAAAAATACTGAATTTTAATGGCCTAAACCAATAAACTTAAAAAGCATTCACTTCATCTTAAACCTTAACGCAACCCTCTTATTTTTAACTCGCTATTAACAGCAAACCGCCAAAGCGTTGTTTAATTTTGAAAAATCCATAGTAAGCTTTTACTTATATGAATAGAAATCTACTCTATCTATTTTTTGTTTTTCTTGGAAGTTGTGCTGCAGAAAAAAGCTCGCCCAGTGTATTTTTTTCAGGTGAAATTGTTAATCCTACCAGTGATTATATTGTGCTACTTAAAGGAGATGTAGTCATAGATTCTGCAGAATTAGATGATGACAACCGATTTTCCTTCACCCTTGATTCAATTACAGAAGGTCTATATCATTTTAACCACGACCCGGAATTACAGTATGTTTATCTAGAAAAAGGAGATAGTCTTGTTGTACGTTTAAATACTTCAGATTTTGATGAATCCCTAGTTTTTTCCGGAGACGGAGAAGAACTCAATAACTTTCTTTTAGAAGTTTTTTTGGCGCACGAGGATGAAGCCAGTTCTGTTAGATCCATGTATAGGTTGGATCCAGTTGATTTTGAAAGAAATATCGACTCTCTAAAACGACTAAAATTAGACGTGCTAGATGATATAGTAACTGATGGTAAACTTTCCAAAAAAGAGTTGAAGATTGCTAGTGCCAGTGTTGACTATAATTATAACACCTATAAAGAGGAGTATCCTTTTAAGCACAAAAGACTTACTGGAGAAAAAATAATAGATGACCTACCTGCCAATTTTTACGATTACAGAAAAGATTTGATTTTTGATGACAAGGACTTGACCTATTTAAGACCTTATTATAATTTCATGATCAATCACATTGGTAATATGTCGTATATGACCTGTTCCCATGCCTGCGCCATCAAAAATAACGTGGTTCGTAATCAGTTGCATTTCAATGAACACAAACTACATATTATAGATAGCCTTGTGCAAGAGAAAGAACTAAAAGACAATCTTTTTAGATATGTAGCTTTTGATTATTTATTGAAAGTACATGATTCTGAAAAAAATAACGAAGAGTTTATTGCGGATTTTAGAAAACTCAGTAATAACAACAAACATATGGGCGAGATTGATGCTCTATATGAAGGCATTAAGAATATTCAACCTAAGAAAGAAATACCAAATGTTGCCGTAACCAGTATAAGTGGGGACACAATGACATTAAAACAAATAGCAGCTAAGAGTAACAAAACGGTATTCTATTTTTGGTCTGCCACAGATAGAATGCATTTTGAGAATATTAAAAGGAGGATTGATCAGCTCTCTTCAAAGAAGCCAGAGTATTCCTATGTAGGTATCAACATAAAAACTTCAGAAACCAATTGGAAGGCCATGTTAGAGATTTCAGGTTTAGATCAAACAAGCCAATACCGTTCTTCTGACTTTGAAGAGCTTACCAAATCTCTTGTTATCTACCCTCTTAACAAATGTATTATTACTGATAGTAAAGTAATTGTAGATGCTTTTGCAAATGTCTACACCTCCTTCTAAGAAAAATAAATTACAGAATAAAAAAAAGGGATGCCAAATGGCATCCCTTTTTTTTTATTTCCCTATTGCAATTAAATTACATTAGGTAAGTATAATTTACTAGTTTCCTTTATTGTAATCTGCTAAGAACTTAGCTAAACCACTATCAGTCAATGGGTGATTAAGAAGACCTGTAATGGAAGATAACCCACTAGTCATAACATCCGCTCCAAGTTTAGCACAATCAATAACGTGCATGGTGTGACGGATAGAAGCAGCCAAAATCTGAGTTTCGAATGCATAGTTATCATAAATAAGTCTAATTTCAGCAATTAGATTAAGACCATCGGTAGAGATATCATCCAATCTTCCAATAAATGGAGAAACGTAAGTAGCTCCTGCTTTAGCAGCCAATAATGCTTGCCCTGCAGAAAAAACTAAAGTACAGTTTGTCTTGATTCCTTTATCAGAAAAATATTTTAGTGCCTTAACACCATCTTTGATCATTGGTATTTTCACAACGATCTGGTCATGCAACTCAGCCAATTCATCACCTTCCTTTATCATCTCCTTATAAGTAGTGGAAATAACTTCAGCAGAAACATCTCCATCAACAATGTTGCAAATGTCTACATAGTGCTTTAATATATTGTTTCTTCCTGTAATTCCTTCTTTAGCCATTAAAGACGGGTTGGTAGTTACACCGTCAAGAACACCAAGTTCTTGTGCTTCCCGTATCTGATCTAAATTAGCTGTGTCTATAAAAAATTTCATTTTTTAGAGTTTATTAGGTTAAAATTAGATAATTACTACACTTTCGAAATCATTTATTTCGAAAAACGAAATTACAACTTATAATGGTTTAGTAATAGTTTCTCGTATACTTTATCTGGCAAAATACTCTTTAGGACTACAGAAAACTTCTGTAATGGCGAACCAACTTTGTAATGAACCTTTGGGTTTGAGCTTTCAATAATACCAAGAACTTGTTTTGCTACGGAAATGGGATCATCTCCATTGGACACATCTTCGTTCATCATTGTTAATGTATTGCCATAGGCCTCTTTATATGGTGAGCTTTCCAAAACTGGAGAATGATAACGCCCTGCTGCAATATTTGTAGCAAAATCTCCTGGAGCTAGAGTAGCTATCTTAATCCCAAAACTTTTGGTTTCCATTCGTAAGGCCTCCGTAAGGATGGATAAAGCGCTTTTTGTCGCTGAATATATTCCGCGGTACGGTAAGCCCATATAACCTGCTATTGACGTAATATTTATTATCACCCCCCCATTTTGTTTGCGCATTTGGGGCAGTACAGCCTGCGCTACCCTAAGTGGTCCATACACATTAATATCAAAAGCTTTATGAACTTCTTCGGGTGGTGTCTCTTCTATAGGGCCGGTAATACCTACTCCTGCATTATTTACTAATACATCTAGCCTTCCTTCCTTTGCTATAATTTGATTCACCGCAGAAACGATACTCTCCTTATCAGAAACATTTAGCTGAAGCAACTCAAAAACTTCAAAATATTCGTTTTTTGCTAAACTCCTGGTGGTTCCGTAAACTTTAAACCCTTTGGATTTGAGGTACAAACCTATAGACTTCCCTATGCCAGAAGAACCTCCGGTAATCAATACTACTTTTTGCTCCATAAGATTGCAAAATAACAATAATATAGTGTAGTAGAAAAGAAATTAAACGCTGAAGAACTATGGAAAAAAAATATTGAGAAAGACGCCTGTTTTTTTTGAAGAATTATAGGCTGAAAAAAAATCGGCAAGCTACCTACATCGCACCGCTACAACCGTATACCCTTGCTGCGTTCCCACCCTGGGGGATTCTACAGGAGCTGGTCGTGTAGGACTTGCCGACTGCAAATATACAATCTTTTGGTTCTTTCGCAATCGTTTTACATTCTATTTTTTATATCAACAATTTGCTTTGAGTTCGTTATTTTTGTACAACTAAAAACACCTGTAAATCAGGCATAACCAAATTTAATTCTGTGATGACAACTCTAAAGTTTTTTCCGCTCTGTCTTTTTTTAATGCTTTTTATGGCATGTGGAGGTGATAATGCCCCCTCATCGCTATTCGAAATTCAATTAGAAGGAAACAGTAAAAGCTTTCAGCAAAACCAAAACGTAGCAGTTTCCCTTAAAAATAAAAAAGATAAAACCATAGAAAGTGTAACCTATACTATAGATGGCAAAGAACTACCGATTAGTGATGGTAAAATTACACTTAACATGCCTCATTTGGGTGATAAAACCCTTAAGGCTACCGTTTCTTATGAAGATGCTTCCGTAGAGGTTACCAAACACCTTAAATTATTGGCGCCAAATGCTCCTGAGATATATACCTACGAGATAATTGCAGAATATCCTCATGATAATAAAGCGTATACTCAAGGCCTTGAATTTCATGATGACACGCTCTATGAAAGTACTGGTAAAAAGGGTAGGTCTTCATTGCGGAAAGTGGATTTTAAAACAGGTGAGGTTTTACAACAGGTAGATTTAGACCAAACCTATTTTGGAGAAGGCATTACCATTCTGAATAATAAGATATACATGCTTACTTGGCGCAGTGGTGTTGGTTTTATCTACGATTTAAAAACATTGGATAAAATTGATAATTTTCAATTCGGAGAAAGTAAAGAAGGTTGGGGATTAACAAACGATGGAAAAAAGTTGTTTAAAAGTGATGGTACTGAAAAAATATGGTTTTTGAACCCAGAAACCTTAGTTGAAGAAGGTCATATAGAAACCGTCACTAATAAATCTATTAATGACAGTGCAAACGAACTGGAATATGTAGACGGAAAGATTTACGCCAATGTATACCAGAAGCCCAGCGTAATGATTATTGATGCCAATAGCGGTGCTATTGAAGGTGTTATTAATTTTGGAGGTCTAAGTAAGAAAGTTACCCATCACACTACTTGGAGTGATACGGATAATGTTCTTAACGGAATAGCCTACCACCCTGAAAGACAAACATTTTTTGTTACCGGAAAAGAGTGGGACAAAATGTTTGAGGTAAAAATCCAAAAGAAATAAATGCAGAGCTATAAAAAAACAATTACCGTAAAACAAGATGATCTAGACGAACTTGATCATGTAAACAACGTGCGGTATGTACAGTGGATGCAAGACATTTCCAAAGAGCACTGGATGGTTGCTGCATCCGAAGAAATGCGTAGTGGAATTATTTGGGTGGTTATGACCCATCATATTACCTATAAAAACGCAGCTGTATTAGACGATGTTATTGAAATGCGTACCTACATAAAAGAAAGCCGGGGTGCAGTTTGTGTGCGTATTGTAGAAATGCACAATAAGAAGACCAAGGAACTGTTATTGAAGTCAAGTACGGAGTGGTGTCTCTTAAATGCAGAGACCTATAGACCCACACGCATATCAGATGAAATTAAAGAATTTTTCACCACTGCATAGCTGTTAAGTCCATAATTTTAAGCTTCAATACCAAATTTAAAAGGTTTCTCTATACCAATAAAGAGCTAGATATTTAGAAGATATAAATGAGGTATTATTTAACAGTCATAACACTACTTGTCCTAATCATCTCTTTGGGTTCATGTCGCAAGGATTTTGAATACACTCCTAGCACAGGGAATCTGGAATTTTCAAGAGATACCATTTTCTTAGACACTGTATTTGCAAATATCGGTAGTAGCACGTATAGCCTAAAAGTATACAACCGTAGTAAAGAAGATATTTCAATTCCTTTTATAGGTCTGGAACAAGGTGAAACTAGTTATTATAGACTGAACGTAGATGGCGTTGCCGGCAAAACATTTGCAGATATTCCGCTTATGGCCAAAGATAGTCTTTACATCTTCATAGAAACTACTGTTAATATTAAAGATGAAACTGTTAATCAACTTTTATATACAGATATATTACAATTTGGACAAGGCAGTAATAGTCAACAAATACCATTGGTAACACTTGTACAAGATGCTATCTTTCTTTTCCCAGAAAGCACCTCTGATGGACAAAAGCAATCGGTCGTGATCGGTTTTGACAACAATGGCAATGAGATTCTATCCCCAGGTTTTGAACTTAAAACAGAACAATTGCGATTTACTAATGAGAAGCCCTATATCATTTACGGATTTGCTGTAGTACCAAAAGAACAGAAATTGGTCATAGATGCGGGAGCAAGAGTATATTTTCATGATAATTCTGGTATTGTAGTCCAATCTGAAGGTTCTATATCGATTAATGGAACATTAAGCACTGACGAACAACTTCTTGAAAATGAAGTGATATTTGAAGGCGATCGTTTAGAACCAGAATATGGAGATGTATCTGGCCAATGGGAAGGCATTCGTATAGCTACTGGTAGTATAGATAATATCATTAATTATTTTACTTTAAAGAATGCTACCATAGGCATTTTTGCACAAGGGGAATCACCCTTCTCCTCTCCTACTTTGCATATCAAGAACTCACAAATTTATAATAGCTCTAAAATTAATTTATGGGGCAAAACTGCTGTTGTAACTGCTGAGAACTTAGTTTTAGGTAGCGCAGGAAACAGCTCTCTTTACTGTAATTTAGGAGGTAGTTATTCTTTTACTCATACCACAATCGCCAATTATTGGACAGAAAGCTACCGACCAAGCGCAGCACTTACCATAAATAATTTTGAACCAAATGAACAAAACGGTTCTACAGGCATTGATTTAATAAAAGCCGACTTCAAGAATTGTATTATTGATGGAAATGGTGATTTTGAACTTTCTCATAGTTCTAATGGTATAAATGCCTATAATTTTCTTTTTAGCTCTTGTTTAATCACGGCCAATACCGCTAACATCCCGTCAGGTTTTGAAAATTTATACAATTTTGAAAACAATGAGAATTATGAAAATAGCTTTCTAAATCAACCTTTAGAATTTGTAAACGCTACACAAAATAATTTTAGATTAAAACCAACTTCCCCAGCACTAGATAAAGGAGACAAATTATTTGCTCTTGATGTCCCCTTAGACATTTTAGGCACAAATCGTGAAGAGCTACCAGATCTTGGGGCGTATGAATTTACTACTTTGGAATAACTAGTATTCAAAATCTTCTTAAAACTCTTCTTTTGTCAAGAATATTTTAAACGCTTCCTGATTCAGTTTTATCTTACAGAAAAACCCAAAATATTTGTTTTTCACTTTTCGATTAGGAGATTTTTAGCTCAAAATGTTAATAAAATCACAAAAAAGTAATCTTTTTCTTTCGAAATAGCGAAAAACCCAGATTTAGCGGATAAAAACCCCAGTTATTGTGGGGAATATCTTTAGAGCTATGTAACTTACTGTCACTAATTTGCATCAAAACAACGTCTCGTGGAATATACGTACACCATAATAGATTCAGATGCGACTTCAAATTTGCAATTACAGCACTATTTGGAGGAATATGGTGATTTCACCTGCGCTGGTCTTGCTCAAAATAGCTCGGAAGGAACTAACATTATCTTAAAGTATTTTCCAGATGTAGTTTTTGTTAATCTTACTGAGAATGCTTACGAATATTTCCATATGGTCATGGAACTTCATCAATACATAAACGAGCTTCCTATTATAATTGGCATATCTAAAAATAAAAAATACGCCTATGATGCCATTAAAAATGGTTTTTTTGATTACTGGTTAAAGCCTTACAATGAATTTGAAATAAGGAAATCCATACTACGTCTCAAAAAAGAAATACCTGCCAAAACAGAACCTCAAACCATTTGTTTAAAGTCGTATCGCGATTTTCAATACATAAATACGGACGATATTCTTTATCTACAAGCAGATAACAATTCTACCGAATTCGTCATGAAAGACGGAACAATAAACAATGCTTATAAAACGTTAAAGACTTTCGAAAATCAATTACCTAAAAACTTCGTTAGAATTCACCAAAGTTACATTGTGAATACAAACTTTATTTCTCGTATTAGCTACGGAAAATCCCATTGTACGTTAAAGCAGAATAAAATGCAATTACCCTTCTCTAAATCCTATAGAGAAAATATAGATGGTTTAAAGAAAATATTGTCAAAAAACACCATTTCCGCACTTAATTAGACGAATACTCTCAAAACTTACTCAAATACTCACAAATTACGTACGTTTACTACTACAAATCTGTATCTAATCAATCTGCTTTTAGTTGGTACTAGTTTAGCGGTGTAACAAATAACCCCTAAACTAAACTTAGCATGAAAAAAGTAGCAAGCATTTTCGCAGTAATGGCAATGAGTCTTGGATTAATGACTTCTTGTGAGTCAGAAAATAAAGAAGATGCATTATATGAATTGAATAGTGATGCCTCAACTGATGGTGACGATGTTCAAACAGACAGACGTGGTTCTTCTACGGATGGTGACGATGTTCAAACAGACAGACGTGGTTCTTCTACGGATGGTGACGATGTGCAAACAGACAGACGTGGTTCTTCTACGGATGGTGACGATGTGCAAACAGACAGACGTGGTTCTTCTACGGATGGTGACGATGTGCAAACAGACAGACGTGGTTCTTAGTATAAAATCAGAATAGATTATATTAGCCTTAAATTAAGTTTTAAGGCTTTTTTTTTTAACCTGAATTTTTCATCGCATGCTTCCTGTAATTTGCAGACCTTTTCGAAGTATTAAATATCTGAGCTTTTTCTTCATAGCTCTTTTTCTAGTCATTTCATGTACTCAAAAAACTGGCCAACTTAACAATACTCAGATTTCCATTCAAGTAGATTCTGTCTTTTCATTAATAGATAGCGCCTCCAACTCCGAACTTTCTTCTGTAAATCGTATAGCTTTTTTAAACAAGGCTCAAGAAAGAGCATCAGTAATAGAAAATGACTCCTTAAAAACCAAACTGTTTTCAAAAATATCTCTTAAATATCTCATCCTTAAGGACTCCGCCAACTTTAGAAAAACAAACCAACAAACTCTTGAACTTGCCAGAGTTTTAAATGATAGCATAACTATTGCTGAAGCCAACTGGGATTTAGCGGATTTTTATAGATCAAAATCTAATGCTGATAACGCCTACTTTCATTTTTCAGAAGCCCAGAAAGTATATGAAAAACTAAACAAAAACTACGAATCTGCCAGAATGCTTTACAACATGGCAATTACACAGGCAGATATTAAAGATTATACGGGTAGTGAAATCAATACCATAAAAGCTATTGAAATCCTGAAACCTTTAGAAGAGTATAAAAGGCTATATAATTGTTATAATAATCTTGGCTCAATCACCAAAGAATTGAAAGACTTTGATCGGGCTTTAGATTATTATACTACCGCTAGGGAATACCAAGAAAAAATAAGCGAGGATAACATCCTAGACTTAAGTATCGTAAATAATATTGGTGTTGTCTATCTAGAGCAAGGCAATTATAAAAAGGCAATTCCATACTTTCAGGAGGTAATAGATAATAAATCTATAATCACAAAACGCCCACAGCTTTACGCAATGGCTTTAAACAATTTATCCTATGGTAAATCTAAAATCGACCAAAACTCAGATTTATCGTCTTATTTTGAAAAGGTCATAAAAATGCAGGATAGCCTTGGAGAAATCCAATATATTTCTAGAAGCCATTATTGTTTTGCAGATTATTATTTGAGTAGAAAAGATACTGCGCAGGCTATATTACAAGCAAAAAAAGCCCTTAGCTATTCCCAAATAGCCAGTAATAATGACCGGATTTTAAAAAGCCTACAACTATTAGTAAAAATAGAGCCCTCAAAATCTAGCTACTACAATCAAAAATACATTGCTTTAAATGATAGTCTTCAACAAGTGGAACGCCAAGCAAGAAATAAATTTGCCCGTATACGTTTTGAGACCGATGAGTTTATAGCCGAAAACCAATTGTTGGAGCGCGAAAAACAATTGTGGACAGGTGTTGCTGTATCCATATTATTATTAGGCCTTATGTCTTACATAATTGTGGACCAGCGGTCAAAAAACCAAAAACTTAGGTTTCAACAGCAACAACAAGCAGCGAACCAAGAGATTTTTGATTTAATGCTTTCTCAAAAAGAAAAATTAGAAGAAGGTAAAAAAATAGAACAAAAAAGAATATCAGAAGAACTTCATGATGGTGTGTTGGGTAAAATGTTAGGCGCTCGTATGGTCCTAACAGGACTTAACAAGAGAACGGGCGAAGAAATAGTGACAGAAAGAAAAAAAGCCATAGATGTCTTGCAAGATGTTGAAAAAGAGGTACGCTCCATTTCTCATGAACTTAGTCATGCTGCTTACCAAAATATTCCTAATTTTATACACTCTATTAGAGATTTATTAGACACCGTGAAGGCTACCGGTAATTTTGAATATGAGTTTATTTACAACGAAACCTTTGATTGGGATTCGCTTGATGCGAATGTAAAAATTAACGTGTACCGCATGATTCAAGAAAGTTTACAAAATTGTGTTAAACATGCCGCATGTAAAAACGTAATTGTAGAACTTAGTAAAACCAACATTGGTTTTATGGCCAGAATATCGGATGACGGAAAAGGTTTTAAAACAAGTTCCAGAAAAAAAGGTATAGGGCTTCGTAACATTTCGTCTAGGATTGAAAAAATTAAAGGAACGTATACTATTAATAGTTCCCCTGGCAAAGGCACTACCGTTGAACTAGAAGTTCCATTAGAAGCTGGAACGGAATCATCAACAAATTAGAGAATACTACCTCTGAAACAAAAATCAAAACTGACCAAAAAAAACTATGGATAATTTAATTAGAATATTAGCTGTTGATGATCATGAAATGATTGTTCTAGGCTATAAATATACTATTGAAGGGTGCGATTTTGATAATTATAACGTAACAGTCAACATAGCGCCTAGTTACCATGAAGGCAAGGCAGAAATAGAAAGCTCAGCAACTCGTATGCCCTATGATATAATATTATTGGACATCCAAATGTTTCCAGATAATTCTAAAGAAGAAAGAGGTGGTGTTGACTTAGGTGTTTTGGTTAAAAAAATATCTCCATCTTCTAAAGTTGTTTTTCTTTCATCCTTTAGCGACAGCTACCATATTAACAATGTTTTGAAAACCGTTAATCCAGATGGATATATGGTAAAGTCTGAAGTTGATGAAAAAACACTTCAAGATATGGTAAAAACGGTAATTGACAACCCTCCATATTATACAGCAGCTGCTTTACAGGCCATTCGTCGAAAAATGGCAAATGAAGATCAAATAGACGAGCGGGATAAAAAAATATTATATCAATTATCTATTGGAACCAAGACTAAGGACATATCTTCTTTAGTAGCCGCATCTAGCACAACCGTTGAAAACCGAAAAAGACAGTTGAAAGTAATTTTCAATGTTGAAAGTGGTAACGATTTTGCACTCATAGATGAGGCAAGAAAACGTGGTTTTATTTAATTTTAAACCCTTAATAACCTATTAATCAGTGATTTAATTTTTCACTCTTTTTATACTCTAGAAAAACCCCAGTTTTTATGGGGTTTTTCTTTGTAGCCCTGACAAAACTGAAAACTATCTTTGGAATTAAGTGTATAACCAAAGACACATGCCTCTATATTCAGATAGTTTTAGTAACAACGAGTCAAATGGCTATACTCCCAATTCACAAATTGAGGGAATGGATTCTTTTGCCAATAGTTTGGAAAAACTATTCTTCGCAGAAGCTACCATTCTTGACTGCACGAACAAAGAAGAAAATACAAGTTTAGCAATTGAATTAAATTGCAATATTACACTTGTAGAAATGTTGTTTCACTTTAATAAAGGAACCTGGGGAAACTTTAAACCAGGCAGAACATCTTTTATAAGACTGCTCAACGAACTTGTAAAAAGAAGTGGGTCTAGCGTAGATATTGAAGAGTTCACCTTCTTCTTGAAGGATACAGCTATAATCATAAATAAAATTTACGATAATAGTATTGTTGATCAGTTAGATAAAATTATAGCTGAAATCTGCAAGCATTATGTTCATTTCAGTAAAGGCTTAACAGAAACGCCTTATGAAATCTATGTTCCTGTTTTTGAAGAAGAAAGTAATGACAAAAATGAAATTCTTATAAGAAATATTGAAGCTGACAACAATACAAAGAAAGATTACTTTAAGTATTGGGGTCTTTATTTTGAGTCTGAAGATGACGCTGTTATCTATGATTTAAAAAGCTCAACCATAGAACACGGTGACCTATTTATGCTTAACCATTAAATCAGAACAATTTTTTGAGGTATTTGACAGTAATATAACTGCCCATTCCCCAAAATAATCAATTCCCCCATTTATTACTCAATACTATTGGGTATATGGGGGATGGGATTATATTGATTATTTACTATACTTTTCTAAGCTTAAATTAAGCGTTGAAAAGTTCTCTCCCGCTCATTAAAGCATTTACCTTTTTCTTTACATCGGCTATTTTAGCTTCGTCTTCGGCATTTGTCAACACTTCATCTACCAAGTCTACAATAACACTCATATCAGCTTCTTTCAAGCCTCTAGTTGTAATAGCGGCTGTACCAAATCTAATACCAGAGGTAACGAATGGCGACTTGTCATCAAACGGAACCATGTTTTTGTTTGCAGTAATATCTGCATCTACCAACACTTTTTCCGCATCTTTACCAGTAATATCCTTATTCCTAAGGTCAATAAGCATCATATGATTGTCCGTACCACCTGAAATAATATTGTATCCCTTGGCAACAAAAGCGGCAGCCATAGCAGCAGCATTTTTCTTCACCTGAATCATATAAGTCAAGAACTCATCTGTAAGCGCCTCACCAAAAGCAATAGCTTTACCCGCTATAATATGCTCTAAAGGGCCACCTTGGTTTCCTGGAAATACTGCTAAATCTAGCAAAGCAGACATCTTACGAAGCTTACCGTTCTTCAATTTAATTCCGAACGGATTATCAAAATCCTCTCCCATTAATATAAGTCCACCACGTGGGCCTCTTAATGTTTTGTGTGTTGTGGTAGTTACAACATGACAGTGAGGAATTGGATCATTTAAAATACCTTTTGCAATTAGACCGGCAGGATGAGAAATATCAGCCAACAAAAGTGCGCCAACACTATCGGCAATTGCTCTAAACCTTTTAAAATCTATGTCACGAGAATAAGCAGATGCACCGGCAATAATCATCTTAGGTTTTTCCTTTGTTGCTATTTCCTGAATAACATCATAGTCAAGTACGCCAGTCTCTTTATTAACACCGTAGAAAACCGGGTTATATAGTCTACCAGAAAAATTTACAGGAGAACCATGAGTTAAATGCCCACCGTGAGAAAGATCAAATCCTAAAATAGTATCTCCAGGTTTCAAACAAGCATGATAAACCGAAGCATTTGCCTGAGAACCTGAGTGAGGTTGTACGTTTGCGTATGCAGCACCAAACAATTCTTTAGCTCTATCAATAGCAAGTTGCTCTATTTTATCAACTACTTCGCAGCCACCATAATAACGTTTGCCAGGATAACCCTCTGCATATTTATTGGTTAGTACTGATCCTGAAGCCTCCATTACTTGGGGGCTTGTAAAATTCTCAGAGGCAATAAGCTCTATTCCGCTTAATTGGCGTTCTCTTTCCTCTGCTATTAGTTCAAAAATCCGATTGTCTCGTTGCATAAGCAAATATTCTGTTAAATTGAGCTGCAAAAATACGAATTGCTCATTGTTAAAACTCATAAAACAATATATTTGATTAAGAATTTATCAAATACAAATTAACAATCTTACTATGCCTATATACGCTAATGACCCTTCAAAAAGAACATGGCTTTCTGTTTCTGAAGAATCAGATTTCCCTATCCAAAACATTCCTTTTGGTGTTTTTCTTACTCGTGATGATATCATAACTATAGGAACCCGTATTGGAGATACCGCAATTGATCTTGGTGCCTTGCATCAACTTGGTTATTTTGAGGGTATTCCGCTTACGGATGATATTTTTCTCCAAGATACTTTAAATGATTTCATTTCTGACGGTCAAAAGACATGGCGATTAGTTCGCAATCGTATCAGTGAAATTTTTGAGGAATCTAACGAAACCTTACAAAATAAAGAAGATCATAAAAATGTGGTCCTATTTTCCATGGATGAAATAGAAATGCAACTGCCTGTTCAAATTGGTGATTACACAGATTTCTATTCCAGCAAGGAACACGCAACAAACGTAGGAACTATGTTTAGGGATCCAGATAATGCCCTATTGCCAAACTGGCTCCACATTCCTGTAGGTTACCACGGCAGAAGTTCTACAATTATCCCAAGTGGCACTCCTATTCATAGACCTATGGGACAAACTTTACCAAAAGGAGCAGAAACTCCGGTATTTGGGCCTTCTCGTCTTGTAGATTTTGAACTAGAGATGGCTTTCATTACCACAGATACTAATGTCTTAGGGGAACCTATTTCCGTAGACGAAGCCGAAGAATATATTTTTGGAATGGTGCTTTTTAATGATTGGAGCGCACGCGATATTCAAAAATGGGAATATGTGCCTCTTGGACCTTTTCTGGCTAAGAATTTTGCTTCATCCGTCTCACCATGGATAGTAACGCTAGATGCACTTCAGCCTTTTCAAGTAAAAAGCACTGAGCAAGAACCTAAGCCACTACCCTACTTACAACAAAAAGAAAGACATAGTTACGACATTAACTTACAAGTAGCTATTGCTACCAAAGATGGTAATGAAACTACTATTTCTGAATCTAACTTTAAATATATGTACTGGACCATGGCTCAGCAATTAGCTCACCATACAGTAAACGGCTGTAAAGTAAACAGTGGTGATATGATGGGTAGTGGAACCATATCAGGACCTACACCAGATTCTTATGGATCCATGCTAGAACTATCTTGGCAAGGCACCAAACCCGTAAAATTAAAAGATGGTACAGAGCGTAAATTCATTCAAGATAACGATACTGTTATTATGAAAGGATATTGCTCAAACAACGATATTCGTATTGGTTTTGGCGAAGTTAGAACTACACTTCTACCACCATTTGAAGCAAAAAAGAAAGGTTAAGAGCCTAACCGTTTCCATTCTAAAGATACCTTTAAGCAATTTCATTATTTGAAATAGCTTAAAGGTATTTTTCTAGATTGATATCCGTAATAGCTCCGTGCGAATCATGGGCTACCACTCCCCCATTTTTTATCACCAATAACTGTGGTGATTGATGCATCACCTGGAATTTAAAGCCTGTTTCATCGGAAACTTGACGGTAACTGTGTAAATCTAAAAAATAGAAGTCCATCTGACCATCTTCAAAAGCATAGTTCTTGGTAAACATTTTTAAAACCATTCGGCTAATACCGCAGGTAGTAGAATGTTTAAATATTACTTGTGGTTTTGTTAAAGATTTTCTTTCAATTTCATTTAATTGCTCCACGGAAGTAAGTGCTATCCAAGGAATTTTGGTTTCCTTCTCATTTTCACCTTCATTTTTGCTTCCAAATATATTATTAAAGAGACCCATTTCGTATTTTTATAGTATCAGTCTGATGTTCTTAAAAAACTTACACCTGACTTAATGTCTTGCGTTTTGCGATGTTAAGCGACATTTTGTCCTGCAATGTATCTTGGTAAGATTATTGACTTATTTATATCAAAAATAAACAATAACACTAGAAAACTATATACATATGAACTTTAATAATTATACCACAAAATCTCAGGAGGCTATTCAGCAAGCCCAGCAGGTTGCGCAAGGTTTAGGCCACCAGCAGATAGAGAATGAACATTTGTTCAAAGCAATTTGGGAAGTAGATGAAAACGTTCTTCCATTCATTCTCAAGAAATTGAATATTAATGTTCCTTTAATACAGCAAATATTAGACAAAGAGTTAGAAAGCTTTCCAAAAGTTTCTGGAGGCGATATAATCTTATCTAGAGAAGCTGGAAAAACATTAAACGAAGCGAGCATTATTGCTAAAAAGATGGATGATGAATTCGTTTCCATAGAACACCTTTTGCTTGCTATTTTAAAATCTAACAGTAAAATTGCCCGAATATTAAAAGATCAAGGCGCCACTGAAAAAGATTTAAAAGCAGCTATTGATGAGTTACGTAAAGGAGGCAAAGTAACTTCACAAAGTGCTGAAGATACTTATAACTCACTTGAAAAATACGCAAAAAACCTTAATCAGTTAGCAGATAGCGGAAAGCTAGACCCTGTTATTGGCCGTGATGAGGAAATACGCCGTATTCTACAGATTTTATCCCGTAGAACCAAAAACAACCCTATTCTGGTAGGTGAACCAGGTACTGGTAAAACTGCAATAGCCGAAGGACTTGCCCATAGAATTGTACAAGGCGATGTTCCTGAGAATTTAAAAGATAAAATTATTTATTCTTTAGATATGGGTGCTCTTATTGCAGGAGCCAAATACAAAGGTGAGTTCGAGGAGCGATTAAAATCCGTTATCAAAGAAGTCACTTCTTCAGATGGCGATATTGTATTGTTCGTTGATGAGATTCACACCCTTGTTGGTGCAGGTGGAGGCCAAGGTGCCATGGATGCTGCAAACATCTTAAAACCAGCATTGGCTCGTGGAGAGCTTAGAGCAATAGGTGCTACTACTCTAGACGAATACCAAAAGTATTTTGAAAAAGATAAAGCCTTAGAGAGACGATTTCAAAAAGTAATCGTAAACGAACCTGATACCGAGAGTGCAATTTCAATTCTACGTGGTATTAAAGAAAAATATGAAGCTCACCATAAAGTCCGCATTAAAGATGAGGCAGTAATTGCAGCGGTAGAATTATCTCAACGCTACATTACCAATCGTTTTTTACCGGATAAGGCTATTGATTTAATGGATGAGGCCGCAGCGAAATTACGAATGGAAATCAATTCTAAACCTGAAGAATTAGATGTTCTTGACCGTAAAATTATGCAGCTCGAGATTGAGATAGAAGCTATTAAACGGGAGGATGACAAGGCTAAACTAAAAGTATTGAACGTTGATTTAGCGAATTTCAAAGAAGACCGTAATGAGCTATTTGCTAAATGGGAAAGTGAAAAATCGGTTGTAGATGAGATTCAAAAAACTAAACAGGATATAGAAGGGTTTAAAGTTGAAGCAGAACGTGCTGAGCGTAATGGAGATTACGGTAAGGTAGCTGAACTTAGATACGGTAAAATAAAAGAATCCCAAGAAAAATTGGCGGATCTTCAATTAGTATTGGACGAACAGCAATTGGGAGACACCTTAATCAAAGAAGAGGTAACCAATGAAGACATTGCTGAAGTTGTAGCAAAATGGACCGGAATACCGGTTAAAAAAATGCTGCAGAGCGAGCGTGAAAAACTTTTACAATTAGAGACTGTATTACACAAAAGGGTTGTTGGTCAAAACGAGGCTATTGAAGCGGTATCCGATGCCATAAGAAGAAGTCGCGCTGGACTGCAAGATTCAAACAGGCCTATTGGTTCATTCCTATTTCTAGGTACAACTGGGGTTGGTAAGACCGAGTTAGCAAAAACTTTGGCTTCCTATCTTTTTGATGACGAAAGTGCAATGACCCGTATTGATATGAGCGAATACCAAGAACGCCATTCAGTAAGTAGATTGGTAGGAGCGCCTCCAGGGTATGTAGGTTATGATGAAGGCGGTCAATTAACAGAGGCTGTGCGTAGAAGACCATACTCCGTAATACTGCTTGATGAAATTGAAAAAGCACACCCTGATACTTTCAATATTTTGTTGCAAGTATTGGATGAAGGAAGACTAACGGATAATAAAGGACGTGTTGCAGATTTCAAGAATAGTATTATAATTATGACCAGTAACATGGGAAGTAATATCATTCAAGAAAAATTCGAAAACAGCAAAGACCCTTACAGCGCAACTGAAGCTGCACGAGTGGAGGTTCTTGGGTTATTACGAAAAACGATACGACCGGAATTCCTTAACCGTATTGATGACATCATCATGTTTACACCTTTAAGTCGTGAGGATATCACCAAAATTGTTAGACTACAGTTAGATGGCTTAAAGAAAAACATTGCTAAGCAACATATAACTATTGATGCTACAGAAGAAGCAATTAATTATTTAGCCAATAAGGGTTACGACCCACAATACGGAGCTCGTCCTATAAAAAGGGTTATACAGAAAGATGTTTTAAATAGTCTATCCAAAGAACTCTTAAGCGGTAACATAAAAGCGGAAAGTATTGTTCTCATCGATTCCTTTAACGATGAACTGGTATTTAGAAATCAAGATGAATTGGTAGAATAGTTTCATTAATTTATAAATAATAATAATAATAATAGAATTTTAAAAGCACCCCAAAAAAGGGTGCTTTTTTTTGCTTAGTATATACCATACAGTATATAAATTATTTATCTTCGTATAAAACTGCACCCTATGTCTACTAAAGCCGAAAGAACTACAGCCTTTATTATTGAAACTGTCGCCTCTGTTTTTAACAAACATGGTTACATCGGAACCAGTATGAGCGACCTTACTGAAGCCACAGGGCTTACAAAAGGAGCTATTTACGGCAACTTCGAGAATAAAGAGGCATTAGCACTATCTGCTTACCAATACAATAGCAACCTACTTTTATCTAAAATAGACGATGTGCTTGGGGAAAAGAGCAATGCTCTTGACAAACTTGGCAACCTAACTGATTTCTACAGGAATTACGATACGTTCACATTAAGTATGGGCGGTTGTCCTATTTTAAACACTGGTGTAGATGCGCAATATAACAACAGATTGTTGGTAGCAGCAAATAAAGAAGTAATAAAAGAAATGGAAGGCAAAATTGCCTTAGTGCTGGAAGATGGTGTTAAGAAAAACGAATTACACCTTCCGGTTACACCTACGCAATTCGCAAAGCAACTTTTTACAATGATTCAAGGTGCTATTGCTATGGCTACGATGACCAGTGACAAAAAATACCTTACCAACACCATCGCTTATCTAGAGGTTCTGATTAAAAAGGAGCTTAAGAAGTAATTGGACTAATTATTTCTTTCCGTATTTTACAGAACATAAGTTTTAAGATTCAAAAACGCACCTAGTCTGCGTATCAGTTCTCCTGAGAAAAAACTTTAAACAACCTGTTGCCTATTTACCTTACTTCCCTACCACTCTAAAAATCCAAGTCTTTCCGCTGAACTTACCGTCAAAATTGCTGTCTCTTGCATTTCTGGCTTGCCCCATTGTATCAAAACGGTTTAAATACACATAATGGAATTTGTTCTTGCTGCGTATAAATGAATCTGGCTGAAGTCCTTTTCTTTCCAAATCGGCCACAAAGGCATCAAAGTACTTTTTGGTACCAAACACATTTGCTATTAAGTAATAGCCTGGCTCTAGCCCGGCCTCAGCCTGGACTTCTTCATACTTCTCTCCTTTACGAGGTGTAACCGCTTCTTGTTGTGTCAATTTAGTTTCTTGGGCTGCTTTCTCTTGAACCGGTTTTACTGCAGCAACAGCGGCGGCTTCAGCTTTCTCTTTTGCTTCTTTAATTTTTTGTGCTTCAGCCAAGGCTTTTTCTTGTTTGGCTTTATTGATTGCGTCTAATTTTCTTACCTGTTCTGCCTCTTCAATTTTTGCAAGTTCTGCCGCTTTCGCTTTTTGAGCCATTTCGTCTTTCTGCTGCATAGCTTCTTTTTCAGTAGCTTCCACCAATGCTTCTTCAACTTTCATTTGCTCTTCAGCCTCTTTCTTGAGACGCTTCTCTTCTTTCTTTAAAGCTAACGCTGTTTCTTTTTCAGCTTTCGCTATAGAATCTTGGGCACTTTTTTCCTGCTTACGGCGTTCCTTTTCTTGTTTTTTAGCTAGTTTACCTTCTGATTTAGATTCTTCCGCTAGTTCCTCTGCTTTTTCAAGTTCTTCGGTAAGAGTTTCGTTTTTCTTTACCTCTTCTGCTTCGGCCTTAGCCAACGCGGCAGATTCTATTTGGTCCAACTCATTTTCTTCTGAAATCACAGAACCAACCATTTTATGTCGCTCTTCGGGTTTACCAAAGAAATACGCGGCCATCAACTCAAAAGAAGATTCTGTACTTACTGATGAATCTGCTCCAAACTCTACCAACGCACCTAAAGACACATGATTAAAAAAGGTGCCTCCTACGCCTACACCATATCCGTAAAAATTATTAAATCCTAACTGGCCCCAATATTTATTAGTGTTCAAAAGGGCGTTAAAACCAATTTGATTGGCCTGCCCCGGAATAGTACGTAAGTACATAGATGGGCGCACAAATGCATTCATTGCAGCCCCTAGCGTAACCGGAAAATCATAGGAAACAAGACCCATATATACTTTATCTTCTTTCTCCGTATTGACTTCTTTTTCTGTAAAATTATAATCGAATAAATTTTCGGAAGCAAAACCCAACGTAAGTCTTTCTACACTAAGACTAACACCCGGCGCCATTTGCAAAATAAAATCATCAACAGATGATGACTGTGGCAATGGAAAATCTGGATCAACAATAAAACGGTCATCTGCCAAAGATTGCTGAAACCCAAAAACATTAGCTCCAACCGATAATTTTACTGTTTCATTGAGGTCAAAACTATATGCGTAGTTGATTACCCCACCCGTATCAAAATAGATACCTGTATTTTGCTGAAAAAATGCAGCGCCAACAGTAGACTTATTGTTTAATTTTCTGGTGTAATTTAAAAATTGGGTTGTAGGGTTACCATCTATAGTTTGCCATTGCCAACGCACCCAATAAGCCAAAGAATTGGCATTGTTTCTATCTACCGAATAAGCGGGATTAAATAGACTTGCGTTGTAAGTCGTTAAATTATGTTGCCTTAAATCTGCAGGTAAACGAGATTCTTGACTCCGCAGAACCAAAACAGACAGTAAAAAAAGAAATGTATATATAGTTCTGAGCATGATTACAAAAAAACAAAAACCAGTATTCTTACATACTTTTTCTGTTTAAATTTAGTTAATATTTATGCAAGAGTTTTCAACCAAAAACTATTACTTATTATGCAACGGATCAAATCCCTTTATATTATTCTTTTTGTCACGTTAATTTTCACAAGTTGCAAGGACGGTCAAAAAGCAGACCAAGATACAAACGCCAAAGGTGTTGTTTCTACCTTCTATTTTATTCGCCATGCTGAGAAAGACCGATCAGATACCGAAAATACAGATCCAGAATTAAATCAACGTGGCTTAGGAAGAGCTATGCATTGGGCCGAAATTCTAAAAGACGTTGAGCTAGACGTTATTTACACTACAGACTACGAAAGAACTTCTATGACCGCAGCACCAACCGCTGTCAAAAAAGAGCTTGATGTAAAATACTATGAACCTCAGAATGTAAACATAGAACGGTTTAAGACCGATAATCTAGGTAAAAAAGTCCTTGTTGTTGGCCATAGCAACACCACGCCTGAATTCGTAAATAAGATGATTGGCGAAGATTTATATTACGAAATGGACGATAGCGATAACGGGAGTCTTTTTATAGTTCAACTCGCTAACGGTCAAGCCACTTCACAACGCATCCACATTAACTGTAACTGCCCAAAAGAACGTTAACCGAATTTCTTAGGTATATATTGTAAGTGGTATCAATTTTTAATATACCCTTATCGCTTTTCTATGCCAATGAATTAGCCTATAATTTAGAGAACTTCACTATTTTTGTGCTATGGTTCAAAAGAACGTCAACATAAAGAATAAAAAGGCCAAGTTTGAATACGAGTTCATAGACACTTATGTAGCTGGTATTGTTTTGGCAGGAAGTGAAATAAAATCTATCCGAGAGGGTAAAGCGTCAATAACTCAGAGTTTTTGCGAGTTTAACGACCGCGGAGAGCTTTTTGTCATCAACATGCAAATTGATGAGTATTCTCACGCTTCCCACTTTAATCACAAGCCAAAGGCCGAACGTAAGTTGCTAATGAACAAGCGCGAGCTTACTAAATTGCGCAAAGAAGTCACCACTTCTGGTTTTACCATTGTACCCATAAACCTATTCACAAACGATAGAGGACTAGCTAAATTAAAAATTGCGTTAGGAAAGGGTAAAAAACTATATGACAAACGCGAAACCCTGAAAGACCGTGATAACCAACGTGATCTTTCAAGAATAAAGAAAAGTTTCAATAATTAAGTTGATTGCTTAATTCTTATTTTCAAGAAGCGGTACAAAACGGAAAGAACCGAATTCCTTCTTTTCAAATTCCTTTTCAGATTTTCGAATAAATAATGTCATAATTTGATCATCCGTTCCCACAGGTATCACCAATCTTCCGCCAATTTTTAATTGACTCATAAGTGCTTTTGGCACTTCCGGAGCCCCAGCAGTAACAATAATCCCGTCATAAGGCGCTTCTCCTGGTAGACCTTTGTAACCATCTCCAAAAATGAGCTTCTTTGGACGGTATCCCATTTTTCTAAAGAAAATTTTAGTCTTCTTAAAAAGCTCGGATTGGCGTTCAATTGTATAAACCTTTGATCTAAGAAGTAACAATACTGCGGTTTGGTATCCACTTCCCGTTCCTATTTCTAGAATTTTATGGTCAGGTTTTACCTCCAACAATTCAGATTGAAAAGCAACGGTATATGGTTGTGAGATAGTCTGGTCTGCCCCTATCGGAAACGCTTTGTCTTGATAGGCATGGCCTTCAAAACTGCTATCCATAAATAAATGCCGCGGTATAGTACGTATGGCTTCCAGTACATTTTTATCGGTAATGCCTTTAGCTACCAATATTTCGGCCAGCTTATTACGCATTCCCCTATGTTTTAAAGTATCTCTCAACGGTTTGGTTTTGGAACGTAAAGTTAACTTGTAAATCTTCAATTCACAAGTATACCGCCTAAATGTCAGCCTTCATTTTTTTAAAGATTATCAAACCTGAATCTTCTCTAATCAAACCCGAAAACTCCTAAAGTATCCTTATTTTTGATATAAATTGAAATTATGCTTAGAGTTGGCGTATTAGGCGCAGGTCATTTAGGAAAAATACATTTACGTCTACTTAATGAATCCGACAAATATGAATTAGTTGGTTTCTATGATGCAGATGCCATAAATGGAAAAAAAGTAGCAGATGAATTTGGATATCACTACTATGAGAACATTAATAAACTTATAGAAGCGGTAGATGTGGTTGATATTGTAACCCCTACCCTTTCTCATTTTGATTGCGCCAAAAAGGCCATAGAAAAGGGAAAGCATATCTTCATAGAAAAACCCATAACCAATACTTACGAAGAAGCCACAGAGCTTTTGGAATTAGAAAAAAAGTATAATGTAAAAGGGCAAGTAGGACATGTGGAGCGGTTTAATCCCGCTTTTTCTGCTGTAAAACATCAGATTAATACGCCTATGTTCATTGAAAGTCATCGTTTGGCAGAGTTCAACCCACGTGGAACGGATGTACCAGTGGTTCTCGACTTAATGATTCATGACATAGATGCTATTCTTAGCGTAGTAAACTCTGAGGTGAAACAAATTAATGCCAGTGGCGTTTCTGTTATTAGTAAATCTCCGGATATTGCCAATGCGCGAATAGAGTTTGAAAATGGCTGTGTGGCCAATTTAACGGCCAGTAGAATTTCCTTGAAGAATATGCGTAAATCGCGTTTCTTTCAAAAGGATGCCTACATATCCGTAGACTTCTTAGAGAAAAAAGTTGAAGTAGTAAAAATGAAAGATGCTCCTGAAAAAGTGGGCGATTTTGACATGGTACTGCAAAACGCAGAAGGCGAAAAAAAGCAAATCTATTTTGAAAACCCGGAAGTGGGTACAAACAACGCAATCCTAGACGAACTAGAGAGTTTTGCCGATGCTATTGCGAACGACACTACGCCAATCGTAAGCTTAAAGCAGGGTACACAAGCACTGAAAGTAGCCTTGCAGATTATTGCTTCATTTTAGAACTAAAACACCACATATGCAACATATAGCGGTTATAGGTGCCGGTACCATGGGAAATGGAATTGCCCATGTTTTTGCTCAAAACGGCCATAAAGTAAACTTGATCGATATTTCTGAAGATTCGCTAGCCAAAGGGTTGACAACAATCACGAAAAATCTTGACAGAATGTTGGCCAAAGAAAAGATAAGCGAGAGTGATAAAGTAGCTACTTTAAACAACGTTTCAACTTTCACTACCTTAAAAGAAGGTGTTACAAACGTAAATTTAGTAGTTGAAGCGGCTTCTGAAAACTTGACTGTTAAACTCGGTATTTTTAAAGAACTAGATGCTATTTGCGATGAAAGTACGATTCTAGCAACCAATACATCTTCCATATCAATTACACAAATTGCGGCGGCAACAAACCGACCACAGAAAGTGATTGGTATGCACTTTATGAATCCGGTGCCTATTATGCAATTGGTAGAGATTATTCGCGGCTATAGTACTTCTGACGAAACTACACAGCAAATCATGGAGTTGTCCAGCCATTTAGGGAAAACGCCTACTGAAGTAAATGATTACCCTGGTTTTGTAGCTAACAGAATATTAATGCCTATGATTAACGAGGCTATTGAAACCCTTTATAATGGCGTAGCCGGTGTTTCGGAAATAGATACCGTAATGCAATTAGGGATGGCGCACCCAATGGGACCTCTGCAATTAGCAGATTTTATTGGTCTAGATGTATGCCTATCAATTCTAAACGTCATGTATGATGGCTTTAAGAACCCTAAGTATGCACCCTGTCCACTATTAGTAAATATGGTAACGGCTAAAAAACTGGGTATAAAATCCGGAGAAGGTTTCTATGATTATAGCGAGTCTAGAAAAGCTGAAAAGGTTTCATCTCAATTTTCATAAAATTTTTAATACACAAATTTACCGATGATAAAAGACAACCTTTTAGAAATCAAAAATACACTTCCTGACCACGTAACCTTGGTTGCTGTTTCCAAAACGAAACCAGACGAAGATTTAATGGAAGCCTATGCTGCCGGCCAGCGCATCTTTGGAGAAAACAAAGTACAGGAAATGGTGGGTAAGTGGGAAAGACTTCCCAAGGACATAAAATGGCATATGATTGGGCACTTACAGCGCAACAAAGTCAAATATATGGCTGAATTTGTTGATTTGATTCATGGTGTGGATAGTTTTAGGTTGTTGACAGAAATCAACAAAAGAGCGGAACAAAATAACCGCACTATTGATTGCCTCCTTCAGATTCACATTGCAGAAGAAGATACCAAGTTTGGATTGGATAATGAAGAGCTTAATGCCATTCTTAAATCAGAAGAGTACCATCAGCTTAAAAATATAAATGTTGTGGGATTAATGGGCATGGCCACTTTTACTGATGACGAAACGCAAGTTAAAAGGGAATTCAAACAATTGAAATCGATTTTTGACGCTATTAAACCAGAAAACCCACAGATAACAATTTTATCCATGGGAATGAGTGGTGATTACCAAATGGCTATTGAGGAAGGAAGTACTATGGTACGCATTGGAAGTAGTATCTTTGGAAAACGAAACTATTAATATCTTCCTTTTAACCACAAAAGACCTTCACCACAGAACAAAAACGCATACATGTATTCCATTTTAGATATAGAGACCACAGGAGGGAAATTTAATGAAGAGGGCATTACCGAAATTGCTATTCATAAATTTGATGGACATAAAGTGGTAGACCAGTTTATTAGTTTGGTAAATCCTGAAAAGGATATTCAACCCTTTGTTGTAAAACTTACGGGTATCAACAACAAGATGTTACAAACCGCCCCCAAATTCCATGAGATTGCCAAACGGATTGTTGAAATTACAGAAGACACCGTTCTAATTGCCCATAATGCTCAATTTGATTATAGGATATTACGAACAGAATTTAGAAGATTAGGCTATAATTTTGAGCGAAAGACCTTGTGTACGGTAGAACTGTCCAAAAAACTGATTCCCGAAGCAGAATCTCATAGCCTTGGTAAGCTAGTTAGGTCTTTAGGTATTGCGGTAAGCGACCGTCACAGAGCAAATGGTGATGCTTTGGCAACCTTGCAACTCTTTAAAATTCTTCTTTCCAAAGACCTAGATAAAACCATTATAAAAAGTGTCATCCGCAAAGAAACCGAAGGCGAACTCTCTGATCGTCAATTAGACATTGTAGATTCCTTACCCTCTGAGACCGGTGTTTATTATATGCATGACAAAGACGGTGAGATATTATATCTAGGGAAAAGCACGAACATTAAGAAAAGAGTAAACCAACATTTTACTAAAGGTGGTGGACGAGCTAGACAATTACAAAAAGCCACCAAAAAAGTTACTTTTGAAAGAACTGGAAACGAATTAGTAGCTCTCTTAAAAGAGAACGAAGAAATTAAAAGAATCCGAACGAAATATAATCATAGACCAAAAGCCGTAAGTTTTAGCCATGGTGTGTATGTTGAAAAAAATGATACCGGTTATGACACTTTAAAGGTTAAAAAGATTACTGGAAGAAATGGTGCGTTTGCGACATTCAATAGCGAAGCAGGTGCCACTAATTTCATTTTTAAAATCACCCGAGAGTTTAATCTTTGCGATAAGCTAAACGGAATATCAGAAGCAAAAAAGAATTGCTCCAATTACGATGAAGGCGAATGTCTTGGCGCATGTATATCCAAAGAGCCTGCTGAAGACTACAACCAAAGAGTTACAGAGGCTGTTAACAAATACTCGTTGAATAATAAAAATGTTGTAATTGTAGATAAAGGACGAGAAATTGGTGAATACAGTGCTATATTGATTAAAAATGGTGATTTTAAAGGTATTGGCTATTATAACCTTAATCATCAAATCAATAATATTCATATCTTAGAATCTATAATTGCACCTATGCAGGGTAATGATAATACAACACATATTATTGAAAATTACATGCGTAAAAAACATGGTCTAAAAATTCTTGAAATAAGTAATTAGTAAAAGTTGAGACAAAACAAACCCGATAAAGGCTGGAAATACAAGGTTCATGAAGTTATTTATGAAGCGGACACACCTTTGGGTAAATGGTTTGACATTCTATTGTTTGTTTTGATTATTATTAGTGTGCTCTTGGTAATGCTAGAGAGCGTAAAATGGATAGATGCGGAGTATCATGAAATACTTTTTATTCTAGAATGGATAGTTACTATTCTATTCACCATAGAATATATAGCTAGAATTGTTAGTATAAAACAGCCTAAGAACTATATTTTTAGCTTCTATGGTGTAATAGATTTACTTTCTACAATTCCTTTGTACTTGTCCTATATTTTTGCTGGATCTCAAGTATTATTGGCTATTCGGTCCCTACGCCTCTTAAGAGTATTCAGGATATTAAAATTGGTGAGGTTTTTAGGAGAGGCGTCTCAATTAAAAAATGCATTAAAGGCAAGCAGAGCAAAAATTACCGTTTTCCTTTTTGCCGTACTTATCCTTTCCGTAATCTTAGGTACGTTAATGTATTTGATAGAAGGGGATGAAGCTGGCTTTACCAGCATACCTACCAGCATCTATTGGACTATTGTAACCCTTACTACGGTAGGTTATGGAGACATTGCCCCAATAACGCCACAAGGACAATTTATAGCTACTTTGATCATGCTTGTAGGTTATGGCGTAATTGCCGTTCCAACAGGTATCGTAACTGTAGAATTTGGAAAAAAATCGCAAGCACAAAAAACAATTGGCGATAAACATTTTGTTCATGTCAACACGCAAGCTTGTAGGAATTGTTCAAAAGAAGGGCACAGAGATGATGCCACCCATTGTTATAACTGTGGAAGCGAACTGTAATGGAGAAAATACTTTTATCCGTTGTAGGCCCTACCGCTATTGGCAAAACTAAACTTGCCATAGCTCTCGCAAAACATTTCAAAACAGAAATAATCTCGGCAGACTCTAGGCAGTTTTTCAAAGAGATGAGAATAGGTACGGCTGTACCCACACCGGAAGAATTAGCGCAAGCCAAACATCATTTTATACAACACATCAGTGTTTTTGATTCTTATTCCGTAGGTGATTTTGAACGCGATGCCCTTCATTTACTTGATGAACTCTTTAAGGTAAATGATATTGTGATAATGGTAGGTGGCAGCGGACTTTATACTAAAGCCGTAGCCGAGGGTTTAGACGATTTTCCAAAGGTAGACCCAAAAATTCGGGAGCAACTCAATGCAGAATTTGCAGAAAATGGAATTGAAAGCCTGCAAAACGATTTAAAAAATAGAGACCCCGACTATTATGCAACGGTAGATCTAAACAACCCACATAGACTCATTAGAGCCTTGGAAATTTGTATTGGAACCAATACACCTTACTCCTCTTTTCTTTCCAAAAACAAAAAAAATCGTCCTTTTAAAACGGTTACTGTTGGTATAGAAGCTGATCGCACGCTTATTTACGAGCGCATTAACCAACGTGTAGACATCATGGCTCAAGAAGGACTTATTGAAGAAGCGAAGCAATTAGAGAAGTACAAAGAACTAAATGCTTTGCAGACCGTTGGTTACCGAGAGCTTTTTACCTATTTTGAAAAGAAAGAAAAATTAGAAGATAGCATTGCCGAAAGTGACCTTACTTTCGCTTTAGAAGAAATAAAGAAAAATACCCGCAGGTTTGCCAAAAGACAATTAACTTGGTTCAAAAAAAACGAAGCAACCATTTGGGTTTCTTATGATGCAGATTTCCAAGAATTGATAGCGAGTTTAAATAACATTATACCAAATGAAAAGTAAAAACCCCATAATATTTGTCATGGGCGTATCCGGCTCTGGTAAAAGCACCATAGGCAAACTTTTAGCAGAAGAGTTGAGTTTAGAATTCTATGATGGGGATGACTACCATCCGGAAGTAAACGTAAAGAAAATGGCCGATGGTAACCCTTTAGATGACAATGATCGCCAAGGTTGGCTAGAAAGACTAAATGTCCTAGCTATTGAGAATACTAAAAATGGAGCTGTTATAGCTTGTTCTGCACTTAAAACTAAATACCGTACCATTTTACAAAACGGAATTGATAAAAAGCTAAATTTTGTTTACTTGAAAGGTTCTTTTGAAGAAATTATGGCTCGTCTTGAGCTACGGCAGAATCATTTTATGCCGCCAGAATTGCTTCATTCACAATTCAATACGCTAGAAGTACCGGAAGACGCCATTACAGTTTCCATAATGCATACGCCTAAAGAAATTGTATTCAAAATAATAACAGCGTTATAAGAAAATAAAAAGCCGTGCTATATAAATATAGCACGGATTTTTTAATTTTAAATATTCGGTTTTATACGTCTTCTTTAACAACCAATCTGAAACCTTCTCCGTGAATGTTTAAGATTTCAACCGCATCATCTACCTTAAGATACTTTCTTAGTTTAGCAATATAAACATCCATACTACGAGACGTGAAATAGTTATCATCTCTCCATATTTTTGTCAATGCCAACTCTCTAGGCATTAAATCATTTTCATGAAGTGCCAAAAGACGTAAAAGCTCATTCTCTTTTGGAGAAAGCTTAATAGCCTCTTCTTCTTTATACTTTAAAAATCTAAGTTTAGAATTCAGTTGGAAATTACCTATTTTAAATTCGAATTTCTTACTGTCTGCCAATGTGTTAGATGCTTTTCTCTGAAGAATAGCTCTTAATTTCATTAAAAGAACTTCGGAGTCAAATGGCTTGTTGAGATAATCATCAGCTCCAGCCTTATATCCTTTTAAAACATCTTCTTTCATAGTTTTAGCGGTAAGAAAAACGATAGGAACATGCTCGTTCTTTTCACGAATTTCCTTTGCCAAGGTAAAACCATCCTTATAAGGCATCATCACATCTAAAATACAGATGTCATAATTATCTTTCTTGAACTTTTCAAATCCCTCCATACCATTCTTGGCTAAAGTGACATCAAAATCGTTCATTGATAAATAATCTTTCAGCACAATTCCAAAATTGGGATCATCCTCTACTAAGAGTATTTTTTTATTTACTGTTTCCATAACTTGTTGAGTTAGATTAAAGGCAATTTTATATAGAAAGTACTTCCCTTTCCTTTTTCACTTTCTGCGTAGACCTCACCTTGGTGGTCATCGACTATTTTTTTAACATATGCCAATCCGAGCCCATGCCCCTTAACATTATGTAAATCTCCCGTATGTTCACGGTAGAATTTTTCAAATACTTTTTTGACCACTGCCTTACTCATTCCGGCTCCTTGATCTTTTACTTTTATTACTATATAATTTTTAACAACCTCTGTATAAATATCTATTCTTGGTGCTTCTACTGAATACTTTATAGCGTTGTCAAGAATATTTACAATTACATTGGTAAAATGCATTTCACTAGCCAAAACTTCCGTTCTCGAAGCATCTAAATGCGTCTCTATATATCCACCTCTATCAGCTACAATAAGTTCTACATGAGCTATTGCATCCTCTATTATGTCGTGAACATCTACCCTATCCTTACTAATATCTAGCTGATTCTTTTC
Source organism: Zobellia nedashkovskayae (assembly GCF_015330125.1). Classification (NCBI taxonomy): domain Bacteria; kingdom Pseudomonadati; phylum Bacteroidota; class Flavobacteriia; order Flavobacteriales; family Flavobacteriaceae; genus Zobellia; species Zobellia nedashkovskayae. The sequence goes on from NZ_JADDXR010000002.1 coordinate 4,539,672, forward strand.
TAGCTTAGATATACGCAATACATTTTCTACTTGAGCATGCATTCTTTTATTCTCTTCACGAATCATTGTTAGATATCGATCCACCTTTTCAGGATCAGCAATTATCTTGGGATTTCTAATAGCTTCTACAGCCAAGTTTATAGTAGCAATGGGCGTTTTAAACTCATGCGTCATATTATTAATAAAGTCAGACTTTATCTCGGCAATCTGCTTTTGACGTATTAACTGGTAAATTGCCCCAGAATATGCTATAACGATAACCAATGTAAAAAGCAATGACAAAAGCGCCATTTTTATAATAGACTGAATCAGAAACTTCTTTTTCTTTGGAAATGAAATCAACAAAGAGAAATTACTTGCCCCTTCACTATCCTTAAAAATAGCAGTCTCATAAAGCATATCCTTTTCGAACTTAAACTTCCTAGACTTTACCTTAGTGGGAAGCCCTCTGCTATACACCCCATATTCGTATTCAATATTAAGGTTTCTATTCTTTAGTTCACGATCAAGAAGCAATTGTATTTCTTGATTGGAAACCCTTTTATGAATAGGCACTTTTTTGGCATACTCACTAAAAACATCTTCGAACTGGGCTTTTTCAATAGCCGACAGTCCTCCTATTTTTTCAAGTTTCTGTACTGCATTCAGTTTATACTCTTTACCGTCCAACCCGTAATCTTCTTTAAAGATTGTTTTGGTACGCTTGCTAGTATAATTTTTAATTGTAGTAATCGTATCACTACCATTACCATTATCAAAGAACGTAGATGCTATATTATAATCTTCTTCTAAAATACCATGGGAATAAAACCGAATCTCATTGGAATTTATATCACGGTCTATAAAAAAGATATTTCTTAAATGAGAGCTTTTAGGCTCACCTACACTATCTTTTATGTTTATGTAACGCTCAAAATAATCCTTTGTTTCCCGCTCTTCTATTTTATCGGAAACTTCATTTAAAACCTCCGATACTGTATTAGAAAACTGTTCTTCCTTGTCTTCCACAGACTGCTTTATCCACAAGAACTGAACAGATATAATTCCTATCAGGGAGAGACTCATTAACGCCACCAAAAGGACAAATAACCTCTTATTCATTAGAAAGCAAAATTAAAGATTTAACATATAGCAGATGATACGTTTAACCAAACCTTAACAAAAATGTTAAAACTGCGTGAGGGCTATATTTTATTAAGTAAATCGCGATGAACATCTAAGACTTGAACCTTTGTTTGTTCTAAATTCTCATTTTGGATGATATAGTCCGAAGATTCTATTTTCTTATTATCGCTTAACTGATTTTTCATTCTAGCTTCTATACCTTCAACTGTATTAGATGCATCGCGTTGCATTATACGGTTAATTCTGGTCTCCTTAGGTGCGGTTACCAAAATGATACAATCATAAAAATCCTGTGAGCCAATTTCAAATATAATGGCCGCTTCTTGAATTACATAATTTGAGCTTTGATCTTCTGCCCAACTTATAAAATCTTTTCGAACAGCAGGATGTACTATCCCGTTTAAGGTGTTCAGTAATTCTTTGTTATTGAATACTTTTTTTGACACGTAGGCCCTATCCAATTTTCCGTCCTTATAGGCTTCATTTCCAAGAAGTTCTTTTATAGCAGTTATTAACTCTGGTAATTTTTGCATTAAGTCTTTTGCCCGTTCATCAGAATTATAAACAGGTACACCCAACTCCTCAAACATTTTGGCAACAGTGGTCTTACCACTCCCTATACCACCTGTTAAGCCTACGATTATCATTTTTTGTTCAATATATATTCCACACTGTTCTGTTCCAGTTTTACACTGTGCAGACCACTTGGTTTTTTCCTTAATTCTAATTGCAATTCATCTGTATTTCCGTCTTTCAATTGTCCGTAGTCTACAATGACTTCAAAATCTGATGCCTCCAATTTTTTAAGTCGTTTTAACTTGGCCTTACACAAAACATTAACTTTGTCCGGAAATGTTTTTACATCAATATTACTAGGAAAATGTACGGTCTTTATTGGCACTTCAAAAACCTTTTCGGAAAATCTAGCAATTTTCGCCGTAAGCTCCACTTTACTGGCGGAGTACCGGGTATTCCTTAGAAATTTAGATTTATAGATATTCACAGTTTCTGAAAAGTCAGCATCTAAATCAGGAAGCGTTAGCTTATTGGTGCGCACAACATTTATACTATCAATTTCTTTGGAAGGACCTGTAATGGTAATAGAATCTGGCTGTATTTCCATCTTACCGTCTAGAAGGTAATTGGTGGCCATATTTACTTCTACATTGGGTCTTACCGGCACTTTTTTAGAAATTACAGCCAACATACCCACGAAGAGGGTATCAGTTTCAATATCTATTAAAGACATTGATGTACTTAATTGCCTTTCTACTTGCTTTCGATATACTTTTTGAGGAATATAAAATATGGAGTCTTTTTGCAAAGCATCGGCAAGATCTATAGACACCTTAGCATGTTTAAAATTAAACCCAAGAAGCTGAAATCCACCTGCCTTAAGTTTTACTTTTAATTCATTATCTGTGGCGCCTTTAAACAAATAACCTTCTGGAACGTTCACATATTCCAAATCAAAATTAGTCGTACTCACATAACTCTCAGAGAGGTTATTAATGAGCCATATTAAGGTCGAAAAAAATAAAAACACCAAAAATATCTTTACTTTTCTCTTCTTAAGAGCCTTCTTGACTTTATCTATTATCCAGTTTACCAATTATTTGAAGAATAAGTGAGGAAATAATTTTTCCGGTTCCTTTTTGCTAAAGTTAAGAAAGATGGTCGATTTTAAAAAACCATATCCATATCCCATAAATTGAATACCTACAGCCACTAGAGAAAGTAAGGCAACCGCCAAATTTCTATTCTTTAAAAGTGAATCTAAGAAAATGAGCGAAAAATAGATAATATATAAATATATAGGCAAGCTAATCCCTATTGCCAGAAATAAAAGCGACGCTAAAAAACCCAAACAAAACAATGTTGGGAACCAATAGGTCATTTTTGATGTCTTTGGGTGCCATTTATTTAAAATTGGACGAACACTTCCGAATTTCTTCACTTGAATAAAAAACTTATTCCAGTCTATACGACGCTTATGATATACAAAAGCTTCAGGTATAAGCTTAGTATCAAAACCTTTGTTCCAAATGCGAAACGTAAAGTCCGGGTCTTCACCAGGATGAATTTTTCCGAATCCACCAACGGTTTCGAATACCGTTTTAGAAATCCCCATATTAAAGCTGCGAGGCTGAAACTTATCCAATGCTTTTTTATTCCCACGAATTCCTCCAGTGGTTAACACAGAAGTCATAGCATAGTTAATAGCTTTTTGCAAAAGCCCAAAAGACTCATGAGCAGCATCGGGTCCACCAAAACAGTGAACAAAGTTATTTCTCAAAGCATTATCTACCGCATCTAAATACTGCGGCGGAATCATACAATCTGAATCTACAATAAGAAAGTAATTGCCCTTGGCAAGGGCCATTCCGTAATTCCTAGAATCTCCAGGTCCTGAATTGGACTTTTTGTAATATGAAATAGTAAGCTTATCCTTATATTTCTCCACCACTTCTTCCGAAGAAAGTGTTGAGCCGTCTTCTACAATCAATACTTCAAAATCCTTGGAATAGGTCTGGTGCGCTAGACTTTCTAGCAGCTCCGCTATTTCATCGGGTCTATTATAAACAGGAACTATAAACGAAAAAGATAAATCCATGAGCTTTTATACGGAAGTTCTTAGGGCATTTTTCATTACTTAAGTAGGTAATGTAAAATGCCCATAATATATGCCGAAAACAAATATTCTTCGCCAGAATTTAATCTATTGAAAGCTATTTTATTTCTACTCGGTAAAACGTTCTATAATCTCTTGGCTAACACCTGTATTTGAGAAACCACCATCATGAAACAAGTTTTGCATTGTAACTTTTCTGGTAAGGTCAGAGAAAAGAGTAACAGTATAGTCTGCACATTCTAATGCCGTTGCATTCCCTAAAGGCGACATTTTTTCAGCATAACTAATAAAACCGCCAAAACCTTTCACACCCTGACCGGCTGTGGTTGGTGTTGGTGATTGTGATATGGTATTCACACGAACATTTTTCTCTTTTCCGAAGAAATAACCAAAACTACGTGCTACAGACTCTAAATAAGCTTTATTATCTGCCATGTCATTATAATCAGGAAAAACACGCTGTGCTGCCATATAAGTCAAAGCAACTATACTTCCCCATTCTTCCATAGCATCGGCTTTATACAAGCTTTGCATCACCTTATGAAAAGATAAAGCAGAAACATCCCATCCTTTAGAAGTAAAGTCATATTTCTCATCAGTATAAGAACGTCCTTTCCTAACGTTTACGGACATACCGATTGCATGTAATACAAAATCGATTTTTCCTCCAAGAATTTCAACTGACTGAGCTACCAAGTTTGCTAAATCTTCTTCGCTAGTTGCATCGGCAGGAATAACCTGAGAACCAGTTTTTTCGGCCAAATCTTTAATTTGCCCTAAACGCATGGCTACAGGTGCATTGGTCAAAACAAAAGTACCGCCTTCTTCATGAATACGTTCTGCTGTTTTCCACGCTATTGAATTTTCATCCAAAGCTCCAAAAATAATTCCTCTCTTACCTTTTAATAAATTATACGACATTGTGATAGATTCTGTTGGTTGTTCTTAAAGCGCCAAAGATATTTAAAAAGTTGGCAACAAATAGTTGCCACATGAAGAAAAACGTATTTATAAGTCTAAAAATCACCTTAAAAACCAAATACAGCCTCTAGCAACCTGTCCAGCACCTCTTTTTCTAGTTCAAAAGTTGCCTTGCGTGAGCCATAGCGGAATCAGATAACTCTTTACCTCCCAACATTTCAGCCAACTCCACTACCCTTTCCTCTTTGTTCAATTGCTTCATGTTTGTTTTTGTAACGGCACCTTCTTCCAACTTATAGACTTTAAAATGATGATCACCTTTTGAGGCTACCTGAGGTAAATGTGTAATAGAGAACACTTGCATGCTTTTACTCATTGCTTGCATAATATCACCCATTTTACCTGAGATTTCACCAGAAACTCCAGTATCAATCTCATCGAACATGATGGTAGGCAAGTTTTCGTATTTCGCTAATATCGATTTGATGGTAAGCATAATCCTGGAAAGTTCACCACCTGAGGCTACTTTCTTCAGCTCACCGTAATCACCTCCTTTATTAGCGGAAAACAAAAATGTAAGTCCGTCTGCTCCGTTTGCTTTAAAGTCGTTCGCCTTAAAAAGCTCTATCTTAAAAGTAGCACTAGGCATACCCAAAGCTTTTAGAGAATCTTCTAATTGTTTTTTAAGTTGCGGGATAACCTTTTTACGCTTGGCCGTTAGAACATCGGCTGCTTTCTGCAGGGCGACTTTTTGACCTACAAGCTCTTTTTCTTTCTTTTCTATATCAGCTTCAAGATTTTCTGTGACACTTACTTTTTCAGAAAGTTCTTCTCTAATTCGCAGTAATTCGGAAACCTCTTGAACTCCATGTTTTTTCTGCAAATCATAAAGTTGTTGCAACTTCGTATTAATTTCTTCCAGTACCTGTGGATTCGCTTCTGTTCCCTCCTGATAGTTCTGAAGTTCGGAAGCTATATCATCAACTTCTATAAAAACAGACTGCACGCGCTCGTTCAGGTCTGCATACTGAGTTCCAAAACCAGATAATCTATTGGCAATTTGTTTGAGCTCCGTAAGTAGACTTACAATGCCTACCTGTTCATCATTAAGTAGTTGGTGACCTGAAGAAATAAGTTCTAAAATATTCTCTACGTTGTTCAGTTGCTCGTACTGCTCTTCCAAATCTTCTTGCACTCCTAACTTTAAAGGTGCCGCTTGAAGCTCTTCTAACAGAAAGCTATTGTAATCATGTTCTTTATTTGCTTCTTTCTGAAAATTAATAAGTTCAGATAGCTCTTTTGAAGTTGTTTTATATAAAAGAAGTTTTGCCGTATAGTCGGCTAGCCCACTCTTATTATCAGCAAGGGCATCTATTACCTTTAACTGAAAATCGTTATCCGTTAACTGAAGCGTTTGGTGCTGGGAATGCACATCTATAAGACTACTACCCAAACGGGTTAGAATATCTAATGTAACAGGTGAATCATTAATAAAAGCACGGGATTTCCCGCTGGGCTGAATCTCTCTTCTTATGATGGTTCGTTCCTCGTAATCCAAATCGTTATCTTTAAAAAAAGACTCCAAATTATATTTGTCAATTTGAAATTCCGCTTCTATAACGCATTTTTTATCCTTGTCTCTTAAAGAAGATAAATCGGCACGTTTTCCCAAAACTAGGGACAAACCACCCAACAAAATCGACTTTCCTGCACCAGTTTCACCTGTAATACAGGTAAACCCATTGGTGAAGTCTACATTGAGATTATCTATTAATGCGTAATTTTTTATGGAAAGGTGTACTAGCACAGTTTTCTATTCGATTTGTGCTGTAAAGATAATTGATAATTTGGTACTGAAAGAACTAGTACTTAATATCGTTCCAAGTACTGGAATATAAGGGAGCAATACTGTTTAACGTCTCTTTTAACTGCACAATATCTACTTTTGGCCCGTCTGAAAAGATGTTTTGTATCTCATCTGACTTGGCATCAAAGAAAGTCTGAATCAAAAAAGCGTTAGGCCTACGTTTAATCATCGTCTCAAAAAGTTTCATTGTACCGGCAATAACTTGTTTGCCTGTACTATTATTATCTCCAAGAATATCAAGACCCTTACGGTGATAATTATACATAGCTATACGGTACTCACGATAGGTATTGGACAAAAGGTTATCTACCAACTCAAACCTACTACGATCACTATTTTGATCCCAACCCGTATAATTGCTACCTTGAGCTTGGGTGGTAATTTGCTGTGCTTTCCTAAAATATTCAGTTCCGCCTTCTAAGGAGAAAGTATCTGCATCAAGACCCAACATGGTGTACACATAAAAAGAAACAACACTTACAAGATTAGATTCAAAAACGTTTTCATTGAACACCAAAGGCTGAAATTCAATGTATTCAAAATTGAGTTGATTATCCTTATAGTTGAAAATAGGGGTTTCGTATGATGTATTAAAAACAGGACGTGAAGATTGAATCTGAATATTACCCTCAAATCTATTAGACTCGTAATTTGTAATGGTAATAAACATTTGGCTGTTTATACGTTCATTATCCTTGTAAGTACGATTCGTCCACTTGTTCTTATTGATAAAATCATTTAAAGAACGTTCTAAGGTTTTAAAGATCTGTTGATTGGTTTGCGAGACTTGATCCGCATTTATAGTAACGACACAATTCATTTCCTGCGCCGAAACGGACATCATAAAAAATGAACAAAAAAATATAAGTATGAAGTTACGCATGGTATCTTTTCAAGATTTCATCAAAAATGTCTTTGGCCACCTCTGCCTTTGTCTTTAGTTCAAACGGCTTAATTCCAGAATTCTTATCTATGAAAGTAATTTTGTTCGTAGGTTTTCCAAAACCAGCTCCTTTATCGTTCAGAGAGTTTAGAACAATGGCATCTAAATTTTTCTTTTTGAGCTTGCCTATAGCATTTTCAAGCTCATTTTCTGTCTCCAAAGCAAAACCAACCAAAAACTGCTTTTCCTTCTGATTACCCAGTGATAGCAAGATATCTTTGGTCTTCACCAAGTCAATCGAAAATTCGGTTTCTTTTTTCTTTATTTTCTGATTAGCTACCGTCTTCGGCCTGTAGTCCGCAACTGCAGCAGCGCAGATAGCTACATCTATATTTTTATAGTGCAGATGTACCTCATTGTACATTTCTTCCGCAGAGGTTACTTTTTTTAAATTGATAAGGTCATGCGAGACAGAAAAACGGGATGGTCCAGAGACCAAAATAACGTGTGCTCCTAAATTTGCTGCCACCTTAGCCAATTCATACCCCATCTGACCAGAAGCGTGATTGCCAATAAACCGCACAGGATCTATGGCTTCATACGTGGGTCCGGCAGTAATCAGAACTTTTTTTCCACTAAGCGGAAGTCCTTTTTGTAAATACGCTTTAATGAACTCGACCATATCTTCCGGTTCCGCCATGCGTCCTTCTCCGTGCAGGCCGCTTGCCAATTCACCAGAAGTAGCAGGAATCATAAAATTCCCAAAAGATTGTAATTTTTCAAAGGAATTTTTAGAAGTTGGATGTTTATACATATCCAAATCCATTGCAGGAGCAAAGAAAACCGGACATTTTGCCGAAAGGTATGTGGCCAGCAATAAATTATCGCATGTGCCGGTAGCCATTTTAGCCAATGTATTAGCCGTAGCTGGCGCAACGACCATTAAGTCTGCCCATAGACCTAATTCTACATGATTATTCCATTCCGTTGCTCCATCATCCTCATTGACCAATGAAGTTAGCACCGGGTTTTTTGAAAGTGTAGCTAGCGTAAGTGGGGAAACAAAAGAGCTGGCGCTATCTGTCAAAATAATTTTGACATTAGCGCCAGCTTTAATCAGTAAACGTACGAGAAAGGTAGTTTTGTAAGCGGCAATTCCTCCGGTAATGCCTAAAAGAATGTTCTTTCCGCCTAGCATATACTACTGGTCTTTCTCCGTATTCCTGTGATATATCTTGTCATTCAACCACTCTTCAACTGCTAAAGCATGTGGCTTAGGTAATTTTTCGTAGAATTTAGATACTTCTATCTGTTCCTTATTTTCAAAAACTTCCTCTAGGCTGTCGCTATACGTAGCAAACTCCTCTAATTTTTCTAGAAGTTCTTTCTTAATTTCAGAATTGATCTGTACAGCTCTTTTAGCGGCAATTGAAATTGCCTCATAAATGTTATCCGTTGGACGGTCAAACTCATTTTTGTTGATCGTTACTGTGGAAACTGGAGCACTTGAATTCTTAAGATCGTTCATATTCATAGTCAAACTATTTTATTTTGCTTCTTTAGCTTGGGTAAAACCCTGTAATTCTAATTTTACTTTTTCAAGTATCTTTTCTGCCTCATCGGCATGTTCTGATTCTGGAAACTGTTTTTTAAACGTGTTATAATCGGCGATAGCCTCTTTTAAACGCTCTTCTTGTAACCTTTCAAAACTATTCAACGCAAATCGGGAAGCCGATTCGAATCTGTAAAACATTGCATCTTCACGATAAACAGATCCAGGGAAATCCGATATAAAGTTATCAAACGCTGCTACTGCAGGCGTTAGAAACGTAAAATCAAATTGACCTAATTTATTGAACTGCTTGGCTATTTCGTAAGCTTTGTGCTCTTTCTTGGTCGTTAACTCTTTTGCCATGGCATTGGCCTCAGAAAAATATTCCGAATCAGGATATGAGTTAATAAACAACTGCAATTTTCCCAATGCTTTATCTGTATCCGTTTGGTCCAAAGAATATACCGGTGAAAGCTTAAAATAACTCTTTGCTCCTAAAAAAGAAGCTTCTGCCACTTTATCACTCTTAGAGTAAGATTTCACAAAACGTTCGAACTGATAGCCCGCCATATTGTAATCTTTTCTTTGAAAATACGTATCTGCCAAGAAGAACATTACACGTTCGCCCTGAGGTTTACCCACATATTTAGGTGCAATTTGTTCAAAAAGACGATTGGCCCTTTTCATATCACCTTCTTCATAGAATTTCTGAGCTAGATCATATTTAGGCTTAACATCTTCATTTTTAAGCACCTTTTGATATTCGCTACATGACTGTGAAATCAAAGCGAGTAGTAAGATAGGGACAATTAACCTCATTTTAAAAAGCATTTTGCAAAATTACGGATTCCGAATGGATATAAAAAACAAAAAATAAAGTAGCTAAAATAGCATTCTAGAACCCTTATACCAATGCTTTTGGGGAACATTTAACATCACTATGCAAAAACCTTAAAAGGTTTTACAAAGTCGGCGATGTTCTTTTTGAGACTATCGGAAGCTTCTATGAGCGGAAGTCTAACTGTAGCACCAGCTAAACCTAATATCTCAAATATAGTTTTTATCCCAGCAGGGTTACCTTCCTGAAAAATTAATCCCATGCCTTCTTGAAGTTCGTAATGTTGTCGGTAAGCGTCATCTACATTTCGGTCTAAACCAGAACGAATCATTCTAGAGAATTCTGAAGGAAGTCCTTGACCTAAAACAGAAATAACACCGGAACCTCCTGCTAAAACAGTAGCTAAAGCGGTAAAATCATCACCAGAAATCACATGAAAGTCTTTTGGACAATCTTTAATTAATTCCTGCAACTGAATCATATCACCAGATGCATCTTTTATTCCAACAATATTCTCGACCTCTGTAGCCAAACGAACAACAGTTTCCGGAAGCATATTACTTCCCGTTCTTCCCGGTACGTTATAAAGGATTATGGGTTTTGCAGACACTTGGGCAATAGCCTTAAAGTGTTGGAAAATCCCTTCTTGAGTAGGTCTGTTATAATAAGGAGATACCGATAGCACAGCATCAAAATTAGTAAGGTCTAGTTTCTGCAATTCTTCAATTACGGCAACCGTATTATTACCGCCCACGCCTACTACCAAAGGTAATCTACCTGCATTGGCAATGGTTACGGTATCTATAACCAATTGTTTCTCTTCTTTGGTAAGTGTTACGGATTCACCAGTAGTACCCAATACTACCAAATAATCTACACCGCCGTCCACACAATAGTTCACAATACGATGCAACGCATCTATGTCTACCGAAAAATCTGTTTTGAACGGAGTGACCAAAGCCACACCTGTACCAATTAATTGCTTCATTATTCAATTTCGTTTAAAACGCCAAGATATTTTTTAAGCTCCGTTTTAAAGGTCTTAAATTCTTTCAATGGCGAATCCATTATCAAATCATTATATATGAGATCCACCTCTTTGAAACCTACACGAAATCGGGCTTTTGTTTTAACGCTCATCAACTGCAATAATAAATTATCGCTGGTATAATAGTTTACGAGTAAATCATACTCCCTACTTAAGAATTCTAATGCATAACTATTTTCTATAGCTCCATTCCACCCAAGGTCCTTATCGGAAAATACAGGGGTAGAATATGGCGAATTCTTGTCGTAATAACTTTTATAACCAATAATTTTTACCGCATTCGGTCGTAAATTATAATCCTCTACAAACCCATAAAATTGGTTTGCATCATCAAAGTCGTCTAAATCTACAATGCAACCTATGGAAGTAATACCTTTACTTCTTTCAATTACCGGCGGATCTTTGGCCAACTCTTGTTTCAGAAATTTAACGCCCGATTTGTGCTTGAACTTATCTTTTATTCCCTTAAACATGTACTTTTACATTTTGAACCATTCTGGTATGTAAAATTTGGAATGGGTTCTACAAATGTAAAGAATCTCCACGCATAATATGCTGCTAAGATAAAACGAAATATGGTTTTAAAAATAAAACACTTTGTTATATTTATAACAATTGCTTTTTTGTATTCCTGTGGTGAGCAACAGCCCAGCCTTCAAAAGATAGATGCAAAACAGATTGTTATAGACAGTTCATTAACAACTACCGGGTCTATTGAAACCTTGGTAAAGCCCTATCGTGAAAGGATAAACCACGTTCTTGACAGCACATTGGCCTACGCTCCCTACCCTATTTCAAAAACAGACGGAGAGCTAAATACCACAGCAGGAAACCTAATGGCCGATATTGTCTTATCTGAAGCCAACCCTATATTTAAATCAAGAACAGGACACACCATTGACCTTGTCTTATTGAATCATGGAGGTATTCGGTCCTTAATTTCCAAAGGAAATGTTTCTTCACGTACTGCTTTTGAAGTCATGCCTTTTGAAAATTCTATAGTAGTAGCTGAGCTTAAAGGCAGTTCTATATTGAAAATGGCGTCCTATTTGAGAGATTCCGGTCGTGCTCATCCAATAGCTGGATTACAACTAACATTAGACGCAGAAAATGAAATTCAGTCTATCTCCATCCAGGGCAAGCCTTTGGAAGAAGATAGAACCTATTATGTAGCAACATCAAACTATTTGGTAAACGGAGGTGACAGCATGGTCTTTTTTGAAGATGCTGTAAACATTACGAACACTGATTATTTGATTAGAAATGCCATGATTGACTATTTTAAGAAAATAGACACGCTTAAACCTGTTATTGATAATAGATTTATTAAACTGGATTAGCACCAAAAAACGAAACGTTACGGATGTGATAATTTTCGATCACATTCAACAAAATATATGGTTTTATGAACAGAAGAAAATTCATTAGAAACACAACGGCTTCAACAGCGCTTGTTGGCTTGGGGGGACTTTCTTTAAGCTCTTGCCTGGGTGATGTAAAAAAACACATTACTATTTTACACACAAACGATGTACACAGCCACATAGACCCATTTCCTACAGATCATTCCGAGTTTCCTAATCTTGGTGGATTAGCAAGGAGAGCCACTTTGGTGGAGAACATTAGAAAAGAAAATCCGAATACATTACTTTTTGATGCAGGTGATATTTTTCAGGGCACGCCTTATTTTAATTTTTATGGCGGAGAGTTAGAATTTAAGCTCATGAGTCTGCTAAAATACGATGCTGCTACTATCGGAAACCATGATTTTGACAATGGTATTGATGGTTTATTGGCTCAGATGCCCAATGCCGATTTTGAGATGATCAACGCCAATTACGATTTTAAAAATACGGTTATGGACGGTCAAGTTAAATCCTATAAAACTTATACTGTTGACGGAATTAAAATAGGAGTTTACGGTTTAGGTATTGAATTAAATGGCCTTGTCACCAAAAAACTGTACAAAGAAACGGAATACAACAATCCTATTGAAATTGCACAGGACACCGAGCGCGCATTAAAAAACGAAGAAAGTTGTGACCTTATCGTCTGCCTATCTCATTTAGGTTACGAATACAAAGACAAACAAAAGCCACATGACATTGCAATGGCTGCCGCTCTTGAATACACTGATTTAATTATTGGCGGGCATACCCATACTTTTCTTGACAAACCAACTATTGTAGAAAACAAATTAGGAAGAAATGTTTTGGTTAATCAAGTAGGTTGTTTTGGTCTTAACCTTGGAAGAATAGACTTCTACTTTGATGGTTCAAAAAACAGTGATGCTTCCGGTGTAACTATAAATGTATAATTATGGTTAGAATTGAACGAACCACATACAAAAACGAACATTTCGCGGGTCTGGTTGCCAAACTAGATGCCTATTTAAGTAATACCGATGGTGATGAGCACGACTTTTATCATCAATACAACGGAATAGAAAGCCTAAATCACGTGGTCATTGCTTATTTAAAGGATGTAGCAGTAGGATGTGGAGCCATAAAAGAGTTCGATTCAGATTCGGTAGAAGTAAAACGCATGTACGTTTCCCCCGAAACCCGAGGCCAAGGAATTGCCTCTTTACTTTTAAAAGAATTGGAAGAATGGGCAACTGAACTAAAATATAAGAATTGCATTCTAGAAACAGGCAAACGCCAACCAGAAGCTATAGCTCTTTACAGCAAAAATGAATACCAAGTCATACCTAATTATGGTCAATATAAGGGTATGGAAAATAGTGTCTGTTTTAAGAAAGGCCTAACCTAATTAGTTTTTTAACAAATACTCTGTAATTTCTTTTTGCTCCTGCCCTAACGAAATTTTCGGGAACGACCTTCCTGCCTTTCTATACCAATAGCCTGCGTTAAATTCATCACCTTCTACACGATGTAAATAGGCATGGATCCAACTACCCATTTCATTAAACATTTCTTGAGCAATATCATGAGATGCCTCCCAATTGTCATTCGCTGCAAACCACATGGCTTTTAGTGCTTCCGACCAATCCATTGGAGGGGTCGAACCAGTTAATGTTTGTTCAAAATCTTCGTAAGTCTTAGGTGTAGCCATCAATTTATAGTGTCATTTGTTCTTTCCTATACAAAAATACCTAATTTCGATTGAAATTAACCGTATGCTTTAATGGTTCAACTATCACGAAGCTTACTCCTCTGGAGACCTTTACCCTATATGCTGGCACTTATTTGCACGGTATCCATATTGGGCATTCATATGTTACCAAATATGGACAGCATGCTCAACGAAAATAATACAAGAATTTCGCATGTTTTTTTACGGTCCCAAATTAACTACCACAAAGAAATAGCGCCTTTTGCCAGAAGGCCTCTAACCACCTTGTTAATTGAAACCACCCAAAGCATCCTTAAAGTAAAAGCAGGTTATGCATTTATTTTTGTAAACTTCTTGCTATTAGGTCTTAGCGGTGTTTTAATCTATAGATTATCCCTTATTCTTAAGGCTACCAAAAAACAAGGGCTAATTAACATGATGGTGTTTTTTACCTCATTTTCAATTTTGTTTGCTTTTTTTCCTCCAGTATTCACCTACGATGAACCGTTGCAATACTGTTTTCTTCTAACAGCCTTTATGGCTTTTGTACGCCGAAGGTGGTTTTGGTATGTAATCTTGTTCACTTTAGCCCTTATTGCCCGTGAAACCAGCATTTTACTACTTCCTGCATTTATTTTACTGTTACCAGGAACCCAAAATCATCCAAGGAAAAAACTGTGGCCTAACCTTAAAAAAAACAGTCTGCTTATTCTATCTCCTATTTTTTTCTACGGATGTTATATTGTCTTTTTCATTTACCACCAAAGACTACTACACGCTACCCATACTGAAATAGCTAGCAGGTACTCTTGTTTTCTGGAGAATATTGAAAGTTTAAAAAATATCGTCGAGTCCGTTGTATCAATTTTCATTACTGTAGGGCCGTTTCTATATTTTACTTATTTCTATTTGAAACGAAAAAACAATGATGCTTGGCAAAACAGCTTTGTTTATGCCTTCCTATTGACTTTAATAATAAATACACCTCTGGTTTTCATGACCGCATTTGCTAGAGAATCACGCTTATTTGCCTTACCCTTGCTATTTATTTGGCCTATGTTCATGCAACTTTTTGGCAGCGACATGAAACCTCTATTTGTAAAAAAAACATACCAAGAGCTTTTCAGAAACAAGAAAATAGTATTTCTGTTTGGAGCCCTTACTTTGGTGAGTTTTCTATTTTGTTTTGTGTACTACCCTAGTCTTGGCTTAGGAGCCAACACGTATTTTTCGGAATATTTATTTGTAGTTATTTTTGTACTGTCCTTTCACTATTGCACGTACAAATTTTTAGGCCATAGAAAGTAGTTCTATGCCCTTTATATAAATCCGATTAAGATTTAAACAAGATTATTCTACCAATTCTAGAAATTCACCTTCAGTAACGATGGGTACATTAAGTGATTCTGCTTTGGCTCGTTTGCTTGGCCCCATTTTGTCACCAGCTACCAGATAAGCTGTTTTTGAGGATATGCTTGAACCTACTTTACCGCCATTACTTTCAATGATTTTCTTGAGTTCATTACGGCTTACGGTCTCGAACACCCCAGAAACCACAATAGTGAGTCCTTTTAGTTTATCCGTTTGGTTTTCCAATTGCTCCTCGGAAAGGGAAAATTGTAAACCATAAGCTTTTAAACGGGCTATAATCTCACGGTTATTTTCGTTATTAAAAAACTCTACAACAGAACTCGCAATACGCCCACCAATTTCATCAACAGCTACCAGACTTTCTTCGGAGGCATCCATTAACGCATCAATATTTTTATAAGCTCTGGCTAGTTTCTTAGCTACCGTTTCACCAACAAAGCGAATGCCCAAGCCAAAAAGAACACGTTCAAAAGGAATCTTAACAGACTCCGCAACACCCTTTACCAAGTTTTCGGCAGACTTCTCCGCCATTCTTTCCAAAGGCAAAACTTGTTCTTTGGTCAGCGTGTATAAATCTGCGTAATTATCTATGAGTCCTTCTTTATAAAGAAGTTCTACGGTCTCACTTCCCAAGCCCTCTATATCCATTGCCTTACGGGATATAAAATGTTGAATTCGTCCAGTAATCTGCGGAGGACAACCATAATAATTCACGCAATAGTGTTTTGCATCGCCTTCTGTACGTACCAAAGGTTCATGACACTCCGGACAATGCGTAATATATTCCGTTGGTTTTGAATCTTGAGGACGCTTTTCAAAATCTACACCAACTATTTTTGGTATGATTTCTCCTCCCTTTTCAACAAAAACGGTATCACCTTCACGAATATCAAATTTTGCAATCTGATCGGCATTGTGTAACGACGCCCTTTTTACGGTGGTTCCCGCCAAAAGCACTGGCTCCAGGTTAGCCACCGGAGTTATTGAACCTGTACGCCCTACTTGATACGTGATTTCGTTAAGCAGCGTTGAAACCTGCTCTGCCTTAAATTTGTAAGCCATGGCCCAACGTGGCGATTTTGAGGTAAAACCCAATTCATCTTGATGCTGGATACTGTTTATTTTTACCACTACCCCATCCGTTTCATATGGCAAATTATGCCGTCCTGAATCCCATTGGTTTACAAATGCCATTACTTCATCTGTTGAACGGCTCAATTTTGCAACTTCAGGGACTTTAAATCCCCATTCTCTTGCTTTTTCAAGCATCTGCCATTGTGAAGTTATGCCTGTATTCTGACCTACGATACTATATAAAAGACAGTCTAAAGGTCTTTGAGCGACCGCTGCACTATCCTGTAATTTTAAACTTCCAGAAGCCGTATTTCTAGGATTCATATAAGGGTCCTCCCCATTTTCAATACGCTCGGCATTCATTTGCGCAAAACCTTCAAAAGGCAATACAATTTCTCCTCTGATATCAAATTTTGGTGGGTAATCACCTTTTAATTGTAATGGCACCGACTTTATGGTTTTTACGTTCGTGGTTACGTCGTCTCCTTGAAAACCATCACCACGAGTAACAGCTCGCACCAATTTTCCATCTTCGTAGGTAATACTAATAGAAGCTCCATCATACTTCAATTCACAAACAAACTCCACTTCTGCATCGCCCAAAATGCGCTGCATACGCTTTTCCCAATCCTCAAGGTCTTCTTTTGAATAAGAATTATCTAACGAGTACATGCGCTCATTATGCACTACTGTTTCAAAATTTTTGGTAACCCCACCCCCAACACGTAAAGTTGGCGAACTTGCATCATAAAATTCCGGATGTTTGGCTTCAAGTGCCTGTAATTCTTTTAGTTTGGTATCAAACTCATAATCGGATATGGTAGCGTTGTCAAGCACGTAGTAATTATGGTTATGCTCTCGTAGTTCTTGACGAAGGGACTCTATTTGTTCTTTTATCTGCATTTTCTAACTCAGTATTTCTGTAATCTTAATGTATGCTTTTGAGGAAGTTTTGATTTATATCACCCCAAAATGCCCTTTGTCATTCGGTCGTTACCAAATATATCTTTTCGGACTTCAATTTCTATAAAATTATGTTGATGTAAAAGTGCTTCCGTTTCTTTTGCTAAATATTGATTGATTTCAAAAAAAAGCAATCCTTTCTCTGATAGATTCTGTTTCGCCATTTCCGTTATCGCTTTATAAAATACCAATGGATTTTCATCTGAAACAAAAAGCGCTAATTCAGGTTCATGTTCCAACACGTTTTTATGCATTTCTCTCTTTTCCATCTCTCTAACATAAGGAGGATTAGAGACTATAACATCAAAATTTGAAGCAAATCCATCGAAATTCAAAATATCGGCATGAACAAACTCGACTTTTAAGGCGTTTCGTTCTGCATTCCTTTTAGCTATTTCCAGCGCTTTTTTAGAAACATCCAGCGCAAAAATTTTGGCATCGGGTAAAAGTTTCGCCAATGTAATAGCAATACATCCACTCCCTGTTCCAATATCTAAAATTCGTAATCCTGATTTTCTTTCTGGCTGATTGGTTTTAACCTTCTCTACAATCCAGCGAATAAGGTCTTCCGTTTCCGGTCTAGGAATAAGTACATTCTCGTTTACCTCAAAATAAAGGTCCATGAAATTTGTACTTCCTATTATATATTGAACAGGCCGTTGTAACTTAAGTCCTGATAAGGCCTCAAAAAGCGGCTGTTCCTCCTCTTTTGTCAAAGTTAGATTAGGCTGCAAGGCCAAAACAAAACGCTGCAACTTAAGGTAATGCTCTATAAGCAGATAAAAGAAACTATCTACCTCCTCTTTTGCATATAATTCATCTAACTCTTTGTGATAAATATTCTTTATTTCTTTTAAGACCATTAAATATTGGAGCTATACATTATAATTTAGCGAGCATATACACTGGACATGAATAATGACCCGTATCTCCCAACGGCTTATCTATATACTCAAATCCCATTTTTGCATAAAGCTTTTGAGCTGCTTTCATGTAAGGCATGGTTTCCAAATAGATTTTTTCAAAATTGAATTCCTTTGCCTTCTCAAGACATTTCTGCAACATTTCAGAACCAATCCCTCGTCCTCTTGCTTCCTCTAAAAAATACATTTTCTGCAGTTCGCAAATATTGTCCTTGCTGTTCTCTAATTGAGAAATTCCGGCGCAGCCCAAAATAGTTTCATTTTCTTCTACAACAAAATATGCCGCACGTGGTTTATCATAATTTTCGAACATTTGATCAAGCGTTACATCTGCGTAAGCAGTGCCTACTTTTGGCGCACCTAAATCCACTAATACCTTACGAATCAACGTTGCTATTTGCTCGTTATCCTCTTTTCTTATGTTACGAATGTTCACTGCACCCATTTCCAATAAATAAAATTCTATTTTTACAGCGTGAAGATACGTAGAAATGTGCGTATGTTACCTCTTTAAAATACCGTGAACTAGCCCATGTTGAACAACAAAACCCTTCCACAAAACACTTTTTCCAAAGATGAAGCTTACATGCTTCGTTGCTTGGAAATAGCTAAAAATGGCTTGGGAACCACTGCTCCTAACCCTATGGTAGGTGCCGTAATCGTTCATGAAGACAAAATTATTGGTGAGGGTTTCACGAGTCCGTACGGTGGACCACATGCCGAAGTGAACGCCATAAACTCAGTTGCGGACAAAGAACTACTTAAGCATGCTACTATTTACGTTACTCTGGAACCATGTTCACACCACGGTAAGACTCCGCCTTGCGCTGATTTAATTGCCAAACATGGTATTCCAAGAGTTGTAATTGGTCTTATAGACCCACATACAAAAGTAGCTGGCAAAGGAATAGAAAAACTTAAAAATGCAGGAAGTAACGTAATAACTGGTTGCTTAGAAAAAGAATGCAGAGAACACCACCGTCGTTTTCTTACATTTCAAGAAAAGAAACGTCCTTATATCATTCTAAAATGGGCCCAAACAGCCGATGGTTTTATCGCGCCCAAAAAAGAAGAACGGGCTACTAATCCAGAACCCTATTGGATCACTGGTCCGTATTCGCGACAGCTTGTACATAAATGGCGAAGTGAAGAACAAAGTATTCTGGTTGGTACTAATACCGTGCTGGAAGACAATCCCAAATTGGATGTACGCTTATACACCGGGAAAAACCCAATACGCATTGTATTGGACAGAAAACTCAAAATAAGCGCTGATTATAATATATTGGACGGAAGCATACCTACTCTGGTCTTAACAGACATGGTAGATACGCCTCTGCTAAAAGAAAATGCAGCCTACCGCCAAATTGATTTTAAAGGAGATATAGCGCAACAAATTTGCGAGGTGCTTTATAAAGAGAATATCACTAGCGTTCTAATAGAAGGCGGAACCCAAACCTTGCAAACTTTCATTAATTCTGGTTTATGGGATGAGGCTAGAATTTTTACGGGCGATAGTCAATTTAAGACAGGTATACTAGCACCAGAACTCAAAGGAAAAATTATTAGTACGAAATCTATTGACAAGGACACCTTAAAAATATACGGTAATGATTAAGAATATTATTTTTGACTTTGGCGATGTATTCATCAATTTAGATAAAGGCATCATATTTCGCGAAATGGAAAAATTTGGTGGCTCTATAGATTTAACACGAGAAATGGTAGCGTTGAACGGTATTTATGAGGTTGGAGAAATCACCTCAGAAGAGTTTATAGCACAACTTCAGAACCAATACCCCAAAGCCAGTGTTATAGAAATTGAAAATATATGGAACTCCATGTTACTGGATTTTCCAGAAGAACGACTGGAATTCATTGAAAATCTTGCTAAAGAAGGCGCGTATAGACTCTTTCTATTAAGCAACACCAATGACTTGCATATTACGCACGTGGAACAGAAAATGGGTTCAGACAGGTATAATCGATTTAAAAGTCCATTTGAGAAATTCTATCTCTCCCATGAAATCAACCTTAGAAAACCGAACTCAGAAATCTATCAATTTGTTCTGGATGAAAACGGATTAAAGGCCGAAGAAACTTTTTTCATAGATGATACCAAAGAAAATACAGATGCCGCCAAAAAGCTAGGTATCACCTGCTGGAACATTCAAGTAGGTAAAGAAGATATCGTTCAATTAAAATCAAAACTATAAGATGGCGTCACTTGCCTTGAGCATATTGGCTTCTAGCCTCATCTTCATTATTTTTAAACTATACACCCGGTTTAAGGTCAATACGCTTTTTGCAATTGTCACTAACTACTTTGTGGCTTCTAGTGTTGGCCTTATGCGCTATAAAGGAGAAACAAGCTTTTTTGAAGTGCCAGAAAAACCCTGGTTCTTGGGCACGTTTATTCTAGGTATTCTTTTTATTGTTGTTTTTAACCTAATGGCCATAGCGTCACAAAAAGTAGGCGTTGCAGTAACCTCAGTAGCTACAAAGATGTCTTTTGTAATCCCCGTTATTTTTGGCATACTACTTTATAATGAAGAACTAGGTCCTATTAAAGTAATTGGCATTTTATTAGCCCTTGCTGCGGTCTACTTTGCGGCCTTAAAAGAATCTGCGATAAAATTTAAAAAGTCAGCGCTTATTTTACCCGCATTAGTATTCTTAGGCTCTGGCGTTATTGACGCCAGTTTAAAGTACCTACAAGAAATACACATTAAAGAAGAAGATTATCCTATTTTTTCTGCCACAGTATTTGCCTCGGCTGCATTTATAGGGCTTTTAATCACGGTTTTTAAAGCGGCTGAATTTAGAGCCAAATACAATATAAACACCTTAATAGGAGGTATTGCATTGGGCGTGGTAAATTATTTTTCCATTTACTTCCTTCTTAAAGCCTTACAAAATGACACATTGAACAGTTCTTCTGTATTTACAATAAACAACGTGGCAATAGTAATGTTCACTACGCTTTTAGGCATCATTTTGTTTGAAGAAAAAATAAGTCCTAAAAATTGGGGCGGTATTGCTTTGGCAGTAACCAGTATAATTTTAGTTGCTTTTGGTTGATGGAAGACCGTTCTGACACATACAAAACGCTAGCGAAGCCTTCTGAAGAAATTCTTTTTAAAGAAAAGAAAAGCAAATTTTTTGGTTACGCTTTTCCTATTCAAAATGAAGACGAGGTAAAACCAATTATAGAATTATTAAAGAAGAAACACCATACCGCAGGTCATGTATGCTATGCCTGGCAATTAGGAACTGAAATAATTCGTTATCGAGCAAACGATGATGGAGAACCTAATAACTCTGCAGGCCTACCCATTTACGGACAAATACAAGCTTTTGACGTTACAAACGTATTAGTAGCTGTGGCCCGAATTTTTGGCGGAACCAAGTTAGGCGTTGGAGGTTTAATCTCGGCCTATAGAACTGGAGCACAAATGGCCTTGGCCATTTCAAAAATCGAAGAACGACTTATAGAAGACACTTTTCAACTTTCTTTTGAATATGCTGAAATGGATAAAGTAATGCGCGTTTTAAAACAAAGGCAATGTGAGATTATATCTCAACAAATGGAGATGGATTGTAAATTCATAGTTTCCGTTAGAAAAAGTGAAGCAAACAACCTCTTGCAAACTTTTGAAGGCTTTCATAAGATAGCAATTAAAAAAGTTGATTAGCACCCAACCTATCTGGTCAAATACAGATATCCGACTCTAGACTTTGTACCATCTCCCAAATCAAGAATATAATAATAGGTTCCTACTGGTAACTCTTCATTTCGTTCATAAGTAGCGCGGCCATCAGAAACACCTGTCCAGGTATTATTATACCCTTCCTTCTCATACACTTTTATTCCCCATCGATTGTATATCTCTAGCCTATTGTCAGGATAATTTTCAATACAAGCAATCTGAAAAAAGTCATGGGCACCATCACCATTTGGTGTCAATACATTGTAAATATTAATCAGACAAATTGGCTCATCAATTTGCACTTCTGCACTAGCTTCGTCATTTGAAGAATCTGTATCTGTTTGATCAACATCAACCAATCTCACGATATTCAAATAATCATTGCCTTCTATCACAAGGACTCTGACACGTAACTCCTCTGATTGGCCGGCACTCAATGTTTCAATATTCCATAAAGAGGTCATTTCATCATAAACACCTCCCGTAGTTGAATGCGCTATATATTCATACCCATTAGGAAGCATTTCTGTTATGGATACATTACTTGCTTCCCCTATTCCATTATTTGTAGCGGTAATAGTAAAGTTTAACTCATCACCAACTCTAGCCAAATTCATATCTACCGACTTCAATAAGGCTATATCTACGTTAGAAGTGGGAAGCTCTGTTAATGTACAAGCCATACAAGTCGGGTCCACATTACAAGTTACACATGGTGTTGGGTCTGTAGAGGTATTCGTGGTAACCATACCATTTGGGTCCTCTCCTGTTGTGACTGCCAAATTGCTCACTTGCCCATTGTCCATATCGGCTTGTGTAATTACGTACGAAGCATAATAAACCCAAATTTCACTTACATTCAACAAACCATCATCGTTGGTATCTCCATTAACAGGCCCTGTTATATCTCCTCCTAATAATGGATCTGATACAATTATATTCGCAAGGTCTACACTTCCTGAATTCGTAACGAAAAATGTATATGTTACTGAATCACCAATGTTTGTAGCCCCATTTAAGTTAGAATCTTCATATACACCATCTTTAGCAATAGCTATTCCACGGATATCTACTTCAACACTAGCTTCATCATTGGATGCATCTATATCCGTTTCGTCCAAGCCAATTAATCTAGCGGTATTTAAATAATCTGACCCCTCTACTACACGAGCTCGGATATTTAAATCAGCTGTTTGACTGGTGCTTAATGTTGCAATAGCCCATTGACCAGTTATCTGATTATAATTCCCTATTGAAGTGATGTGATCTATATAATCATAGCCATTGGGAAGTATTTCGGATATATCAATATTATTGGCGGCAATTGAACCATTGTTCGTGGCAGATATTGTAAAAAATAGCTCGTCTCCAACTTCTGCAATATTTATATCTACGGTTTTTGTTAGACCAATATCAAGTGTACTAGGTAACTCCGTTAATGTACAATCAACACAAACTGGATCTATTGTACATGTAAAACAAGGTGTTGGATCAGTTGAGGTATCAGTAAAACTATTTCCATTAGGTTCTTCTCCACTAACTGTGGCCAGATTGTTTACCTGACCAGCATCGATTTCAGTTTGAATAATACTGTATGAAGCATTATACGTCCAAGTTTCTGTAATATCTAATTCACCATCTCCATCCGCATCACCAGAAGCAGGACCGGTTATTGCACCTCCTAATAAAGGATCCGATACTACTACATTTGAAATAGCTACATTACCGGTGTTATTTACAACAAAAATATAGTTCACTACATCCCCAATATTGGTTAAGCCATTGGAATCAGAATCAACATACACACCATCATTAGTGATTTCTAAATTTCCAATATCCACAGGTACACAAGCGGTGTTATTAGAAGTATCCGTATCTACTGATGATGTTATCTCATTTCCGAATCCTCCACCATTTGAACAATCTTGTAATGGATCAATAGCATCTTTATCTACAGAAAATGTAGCGGTAACAATCCAGCTTTCTGTCCGCAGTCCAGCTATTGATTCATTTGCTATAATTGTATCTCCACTAGAAAATGGACTTAAAATCGCTCCATCAACCCCATCACTTTCTCCTCCATAGGCTAAAGTTGCAGTATTTAATGTGAATCCGTTTCCTATTATAAAAGTATCGGTAACACTATAAGAGCCGGCAGCACCACCACTATTTTGGGCATTAATTCTATAGGTTACGGTATATTCATCTGTAACATTATTATAGATAGGCCCTGATTCAACCACCTTACTAACATCTATGCTAGAATTACAAGGGTTGCTAGGAATTGTTATTGAGCCGTCAAAAACAGTACAGCTTAACCCCGGCGCTGTAACTTGTAGCGTATACGCCCCACCTTGAGAAGGATTAAAAGGGTCAAAAATGAGTTCATTGCTAGTGCCTTGCTGTATAGTAGATCCCATAGCATCAATCCAAGTAAATGTGGCATTTGGTACTGGGTTAGCCATTAGAGTCACCCTTGTTCCGGATGCATCACAATTAGCCACTAAATCCGGTAAATAAGGAGTGACTTCAAATGCGCCATCTGCAGAATTACCGCAACTATCACTAATTCTAACCGTATAAGTACCTTCATCAGCTGCTGTAAAAATACCGTCCGTAGACGTACGCCCAATATTAGAAGGTATAGAAGAATCTATAATTTCGTATTGATATGGTGCAACTCCATTTGCTCCTTCAGCAAAAATAACTCCTGACCCCTCAGTACACGTATAACCAACGATACTTTCAAACGAAGTAGGAACATATTCTGGAATAGTTGCGTTTACAGTTTGTGGTTCACAAGGACAAGTAAACGGAAGTGCAGAACTACAACTACCTCCACTTTGGAATTCCAAAAACAATTGATAATCTCCAGGAGGAAGATTAGGGACATTAACAGGTGTACCTTCGGTAAAGAAAATTATACTTTCTCGAAAAACCGTACCTCCGGTATCCAAATTAACTACATTCACATTCGTATAAAAAGACGACCCAGAAGCTTTAATGGTATTTGGGTTTATTATTAAGGTATTGTTATTACCACAACTCTGTTGAATATCTAATGTAAAATCATGTGATACAGTTTCCGAAGCCAAAATCTCAAAAATCACATTACCAGTTTCGCAACCATCTGTAATTTCTGCTTCATAGTTTCCCGGAGGAAAAGCTTCAGGGAAAATAGAACTTGCACTTGTATTTTCAAATACCCTTGGATAGCTATAAGTGGTTACAACCCCTGCTTCCGATGTGAAACTTGCTGGACCAGATAAAATGGTAACCTGCCCGTAATTAGTCCCTCCGTTTCTAACATGGAACGCCATTCCGGTTGTTCCGTCCATACAACCACGTTCCGGTCGTACTACTGCTTCAAATTCAGTAGCTGGCACTGGTGTAAAAGTCAGGCTAGTACTGGCCACAGTACTACATCCATCATCTAAAGTAACATCATATGTACCACCTACTTCAATATCGGCTTCATGAACGTCTGCCACTAGATTATCTATGTCCGTGAAGATATAAGTAAGTACATCACTTGCATCATTTTGGTTAATTAAGGTTAATGTTGCAGGTACTAATATACTTTTTACCTCTAAACTAGACGACGTTAATGATGCATATACAAAGAATGCCGTTTCACCCGAACAATCAAAGGACTTTTGACTCCATAAATCAATATCAGGGGTAAAGGCAAAGTTCTTATTTTCTGTTTGACCACAAGCATCTAGAACATCAACAGTATAATCAACGCCATAGACAAAGTTAGTTCCAAGACTATATGAAAGGCCTGAACTGGTATCAATTGATTCTGAAAAAATTATAGACCCTGTAGCAACCTCAGTAACGGTTACATTATGCGGCGAAGCTCCACGACCAAAAGGACTATACTCAACTTCATAAGCACCACAAGCTGTTTTCTCAATATAACTGATTGCACTATTTAAAGATACTATTGAAGGAGCCGTAAGTGTTACTGTTTCACTAACCGTATTTTGACAACCATCTTCAATTTGGAAAGTATAGGTTCCTTCAGAAAGATTAGTGAAAGTATGCGAATTTTGCTCTTGAAGCACGGTTTGCGGTGTTGTACTTAAATCTACTATTCTATATTTGTATGTTGGAAAAGCCGTTGTACCTATATGATTACCATTATTTCCTGAAAGCGAAACTTGTCCGTTGGTACTAGAAGTACAAGAAGGTTGTGTAATTATCGTGGTTAGGGTAGGAAGCACATAATTCCCAATAACTTCTATAGACTCTGAAAAAGTATCAAAAATAGCATCTCTAACCTCTACAGTATATGTACCTGGTTGTAATGCCAAGAACATACCTGATGATTGAAACCCTCTAAGTTCTGGTCCACTAATAAGTCTATACTGATATGGCTCCGTACCACCACCAGCCAATGCAGTAATGCCACCATCAGAAGAACAAACCGATTCCGATTGCGTTACATCAAGGTCTAATTGAGCTGTTAAGTTAGCACAACAAAATAAAAAAACAAACTTCAATAAAAATTTGGGCATAACAATTTAATTGTCTCAAAACGCTCAATAAAATAGAAATGAACGTACTGCATTATATGAACCAAATTACCCTGAAAAGCAGTGAGGTGACCGTTTTTGTTGTGAAAGCGTATGAATTAGATGTGAAATAAAAAGCAATTACTTTACATCCAATTTTAATCCATTTCATCGGTAGGCCAGAAAAGCAATTAAACGAAAAATAATAGTATAAAATAACAACAAAAACTACGTTTAAAATTACTCAAAAGGATGTGGTAGGACGTATCATAAAACAGTAAAATCTCTTTATTATTTTAAAAAAAATGGAGATAAATTGTTAGCTAGTTATTGTCATAGGAAAGAGAGATTCAGCGCTAATAAAGGACATTTTTGTAGGAATTTACGGAGTAGATGCCACGTAACACCATTTGCCTGTTATTTGACAGGCGCACCACGAATAAACTTCTTATAAGCTCATCAATTTTTTCTTTCAAAAAAGAAAAATAAATTTATTTTCTGTCTCTTTTTTCAATTAAATCTAACAGGTATTTTGGACATCTAATCGGTCTTCTATTTTTCACATTAATAAACGCTAAAACCGTATTTGCAATCACAAGTATTTCTCGCTTTTCGTTATAGATTACGAAGTCAAATTCTATCTTCACAGAAGGCGTTTTTTTGAGCCTCGTTTCTACAGTGATTAAGTCATCATAAAAGGCCGATTTCTTGTAGTTCAAAGACAAAGAAATAACTGGCAACATAATTCCGTTTTCCTCTAGCTTTTTGTAAGAAATTCCTGTATCTCGCAACCACTCTACCCTTCCCATCTCCAAGTATTGCGCATAGTTCCCGTGATACACCACTCCCATCTGATCTGTTTCCGAATATCGTACTCTAAAAGAAATATTGTTAAAACTCATAAATTATCATGTAAAAATTATATCTTTAAAAGATTTTGTTTATAGGTCGTCGAACATGCAAAAAAAAAAGGGTAAATTCAATAGAGTTTGATTTTTTTTTTAGTTTTTTTGTTCACATATTTGCCTCCCGAGAAAGTAACGATAATTCCGAACACTTTCGACCGATTTACAAAAATCACTAACCAACAAAAATAAGATCAACTTTCGCATGGGTGTTACTGCTATTTCCGTATGGAACAATTGTTTGACATTTATCAAAGATAACATTCAACCGCAGGCATTCAAAACTTGGTTTGAACCGATCAAGCCGGTAAAGTTATCTGACAATGCACTGAGTATTCAGGTGCCTAGTAAATTCTTTTACGAGTGGCTAGAAGAACACTATGTGAAATTGTTGAAAGTTGCGCTTACCAAAGAATTGGGTGAGACTGCTAAATTAGTGTACATCATTAGAATGGAAAACACTTACGGCAACAAAGAACCATTTACAGAAAAGATTCCTAGTTCCAACAGAGCTACTATGAGTCCACAGGAAATGGATGTGCCGATCAAATCAAAAAATCCTGAGCTTAAAAATCCTTTCGTAATACCTGGTATTCGAAATATTAAAATTGAATCCCAACTTAATCCAAATTATAATTTCGATAATTTTTTAGAAGGAGACGCAAACCGTTTGGCTAGATCTGCCGGTATGGCCGTTGCCAACAAACCTGGTGGCACTTCATTTAATCCGTTATTGATTTTTGGTGGTGTTGGTTTAGGAAAGACCCACTTGGCGCATGCCATTGGAGTAGAGATAAAAGACAAATATCCAGAACGTACGGTTCTTTATATTTCAGCTGAAAAGTTTACCCAACAATACATAGAGTCCGTTAAGAAGAATACCAGAAACGATTTTATTCACTTCTACCAATTGATAGATGTACTTATAATTGATGATGTTCAGTTCTTAAGTGGAAAGTCAGGAACACAAGATGTTTTCTTCCATATTTTCAACCATTTGCATCAAAACGGAAAGCAGGTTATTTTAACCTCAGACAAAGCTCCGGTAGACATGCAAGATATTGAGCAAAGATTGTTGTCTCGTTTCAAATGGGGATTATCCGCAGAACTTCAAACGCCTGACTACGAAACACGAATTTCTATCCTTAAGAACAAATTGTATAGAGATGGTGTTGAAATGCCGGATGATATTATAGATTATGTTGCCAAACATATTAAAAGTAACATACGTGAGCTAGAAGGTGCCATCATCTCTTTAATAGCACAATCATCTTTCAATAAAAAGGAAGTTACTTTAGAACTGGCTCAGCAAGTAGTAGAGAAGTTCGTAAAGAACACCAAACGAGAAGTTTCTATAGACTACATTCAAAAAGTGGTTTCAGATTATTTCGAAATGGATGTTGCTACGCTTCAGTCTAAAACCAGAAAGCGTCATATTGTACAAGCAAGGCAGTTAGCTATGTTCTTTGCGAAGAAATTCACCAAAGCATCTTTAGCCAGTATTGGGTCTCAAATAGGAAAAAGAGATCACGCCACCGTTTTACATGCCTGCAAGACTGTTGACAACTTAGCAGAAACTGACAAGCAGTTTAGAAAATACATAGAAGACCTTACTAAGAAATTCTCTTAAATCCTTATGAAAACCAAAGTCTTAATGGTCTGCCTAGGCAATATTTGCAGGTCTCCATTAGCGGAGGGCATTCTCCAAGACAAGGTTGACCCAGAAAAGGTTTTAGTAGATTCTGCAGGAACCGGAGGCTACCATATTGGCAAAGCACCAGACCCTCGTTCTATTGCCGTTGCAAACAATCACGGTCTAAATATTCAAAACCAGCGCTGTCGTCAATTTCAAAAGTCAGATTTTGAAAAATTTGATGTAATTTATGCTATGGACCGTAGCAACCTCAATAACATTCTTAACCTGGCCAATACTCCAGAAGATGCTAAAAAGGTTAAGCTATTGCTTACGGAAGTAGAATTACCTGTTATTGAAGTACCAGACCCGTATTACGACGACAATGGATTTGAAAAGGTATTTCAACTTATAGACACCGCTTGTACGTCTATCGCCAAAAAACTTTAATACAACCAAACGTTATGGCCAACAGAATTGAAAACCAGGGAAAATTATACTTAATACCTACCACACTTGGCGAAAATGAGCCATTAGAAGTACTACCTATTTCAATCAAACAGGCCATTGAACAAATTGACCATTACATTGTTGAAAACGAGAAAACCGCAAGACGGTTCATTAAAAAGATAAGCCCAAGAAAATCTCAACCAAATCTTCACTTGTCAGTACTTAACAAGTATACTGAAGCTCAAGAAATACCCGCCTTTTTACAACCATGCCTTGATGGTTTCAATACCGGAATACTATCTGAAGCTGGTTGCCCTGGTATTGCCGACCCTGGTGCAGAAGTTGTAAAAATTGCACATGAAAAAAACATTCAGGTTGTGCCGTTAGTGGGCCCCTCTTCTATTGTTCTAGCCCTTATGGCCAGTGGTATGAACGGGCAGAGCTTTGCTTTTAACGGATACCTACCTATTGACGGCACTGAGCGTAAAGGTGCCATTAAAAGACTCGAAAAACTTTCAAAAGATTACAGGCAGTCTCAACTTTTTATTGAAACCCCATACAGAAACGATAAGCTTTTTGCCGAGTTACTAAAAACACTAAATCCTGGCACAAGAGTATGCGTAGCTTGTGATGTAACGCTACCAACAGAATATATACTTACAAAAACTATTGCCGATTGGAAACGTACCAAAGTAGAATCTCTTCATAAGCGACCTGCAATTTTTATTATTCAAGGGTAATCAAAGCTATAAAAAAACAAACCCCAATATTTCTATAGGGGCTTGTCCACTTTCATATGTAAATTAAATCTTAAACAGGAAATAATTAAACTTTTGGGTTTCGTTTTGGCGAAACATAAGAAATATCATATCCTGAAAACTTCTTCATATATTTTGCAATTGTTGTTCCGTAGCTGTCCGATACATCGAACGCGCCCCATGAACGTAAGTACTTCTTTACGTTTCCGGCACCAGCCAAGTGAGCTGCGGCCATCATTCCAGATTCTGTAATTTCAACGCCTCCAATTCGTTTGCCAACGAAACGGGCAATATCTCTTCTTAGAATCCACTTGTTACGAGCTATATTAGTATTAAAAGCTCTTTCCTGTAACACAGGGTCATTTAAAAAACGTGTTGCGTTATAAACACCCATAAGCTGTAAGGTACCGATACCAAATTGGTATTTTCCCAAATACCCAAGCGTATTTGTTGTAAAATAGTTACCCTGCGATTCTTTAAACGCTAGAGCTTCTTTAAAACCGATATACGAACTCCCTATAAAAGGAGGAGTCAATAACATCGTAGCATGCACAGTTTTGTTTTTGGGAAACAAAACTTCAGTAGGTTGTTTTACTTTAAGAGTTTCCGGCACTTTCACCTCTTTGGACTCAAAACCGAAACTCAATAAAATAAAGGTAATGATCAGGGGGCTTGATAAACTTAGCCACTTTCTCATATGTTATATTTACCTAAGACTTACGAAAATTAAGCCCGCTTAGATTACGAGGGGCAAAGATAGGCTCGTTTTTCTGTTGCAATTTACAAGGCTTTGTTAAAAGTGCCCCATTTTAGTTAACAGGTGCTAAACAGTGGTTAAAATGCCTATCTGTTGATTTTTTGTGCATTTATCCACCGGACATACTGTGCCTTATTACGGTTATGTTGAGCCAAAGTTTTGGCAAATTTGTGATAACCGAAGTTCTCTACGTTAGCTACAAAGTAGATGTACTCATGCTTCTCAGGATTAAGAACTGCATCAATAGCAGTAATATCCGGCATAGCTATAGGACCTGGAGGAAGGCCTGCATACTTATATGTATTATAAGGAGAATCTAACTCCAAATCTTTATAAAGAACCCTCTTTATTATGATATTAAAATCACCCTTATTCTTTTTTAAGGCATAGATTACCGTTGGATCGGCCTGAAGCAAGATTCCTTTTCGCAAACGATTAAGATACACTCCTGCAACCCTTGGTCTTTCATCAACTTTTGCTGTTTCTTTATGCACAACAGAAGCCAAAGTAATGACTTCCGCTGGAGTAAGGTTCAATGCTTTTGCTTTGGCTAAACGGGCATCCGTCCAGAAACGCTTGTATTCCTTTAACATACGCTCCCTGAACTCCTTTCCTGAAGTATTCCAGAAAAACTCATAGCTATTAGGTATGTACATAGCCAACTCTGTATTCTCATTAAAGCCGTTCGCTTTCAAAAAATCATCATCTGTAAAGGCTTGTAGCAAAGCCAAACTATCTGGTTCTAATTGCATAGCTATCCTTCCTGCAAGATCTGCAATCGTCTCTTGATTATTAAAAGCAACCTTTACCGGTATGTTTTGACTACGCAGCGAATTTATGATATCATTATTGTTCGCCCCTTTTTTAATGACATACTTACCTCCTCTTACATTGGATGCGTATCCTTTTCGTTGCGCAACTTTCTCAAAAGAAGACATATCTTTTATAAGTGGACTAACTTGCTCCTTCACCTGATTAAAATCGGCATCAGAGGGTACATATATATAAGCTTCTTTATTTTCGAAACTGGTGTTGGGTGAAAAAATGGCATTATACACCGTGTAGGCAAAAATTCCGCCACCAATAAGACCAGCAATTACAATAATTAGTAGAATACGTTTTATATACATTAGGCATTTATTTTTTGAAACAAAATCTCATTCTTATATTTTCCCTCGGAAAAAATCCAATCTTTTTTTAGACCCACTTCCTCAAAACCCATCTTTTTGAACAAATGTAGACTTGGATTATTGCTCTCCATTACATTGGCATAGAGCTGACGAAGATTTAAAACCTTAAAAGCATAATCAGATACTAATTGGATAGCCTCTGCTCCTACTCCTTGGTTTCTATTTTCTTTATTCAATATAACTATCCCTATTCCCGCTCTGAAGTTTTTAGGGTCAAAGTCAAATAAATCTATTAGTCCAACTGGTGAGTTTTCTTGATCACAAATGCATAGACGTAATTGCTTAACATCATAAATATCACGGTGGGCATTATCTAGGTATAACTCCAATACGTGTTTTGAGTATGGAGCAGTAGTTCCGCTAATTTCCCAAATCTCTGTATTGTTTTCTAATTCATAGAGAAAATCCAAATCACTTGGTTCTAATCCTCTTAGAGATATACGTTCCCCTTTTAAACTTAGCATACTATCTTACCTTTGAACACCTGTTTGGCAGGGCCTATCAAATGAATATGACTATAAATTCCGTCTTTTTCACACAACTCAACCTGTAACTCCCCACCTTGAGTATTCACTTTAATTCTATTTGCTGAAGTTTTTCCCGCATTATGCATAGCAATTGCCACCGCAGTTACTCCGGTACCACAGGATAAAGTTTCGTCCTCTACTCCACGTTCGTATGTTCGCACAGCAAAAGTGTCATCTTCCAGGATTTCAACAAAGTTTATATTACTTCCTATTTGACCGTAAAGCCCGTAACGTAACTTTTTGCCTTCTTTATACACCTCAAAGTTCTCTACAGTTTTTACCATTTGTACATGATGAGGGGAACCGGTATTCAAGAATACATATTCAGGTTTTTCTTTAATTTCAGAAACATCTTGCATTTGTAAGCTGACAATTCCATTTTCAATAGTAGCAGCATGTTTACCATCTACAGCATTGAAAACCGTATCCTTTTCTATAACTCCCAAAAAGTTAGCGAATGCCACGGTACAACGACCGCCATTACCACACATACTTCCTTCATTTCCGTCTGCATTGTAATAGACCATTCTAAAATCTGACAATTCGTCATTTTCTAAAAGTATCAGGCCATCACCACCTATGCCAAACTTGCGATCACATAGAAATGCAACTAGTTTGGTATCATTTTTGGGAAATTTCAATTGTCGGTTATCGATAAGAACAAAATCGTTTCCAGTGCCTTGATATTTGTAAAAACTGAGTGTCATAAGAATATTTAAAGACACAAATATAGGCTTTTCTACTATCAGAAATAACCTCTTTGGTTTGCTACTTAGCGACCTGAAATAGTAGAGATTAAGATATATTTGGCAGTTAAAGAGTAGTTAAAGCAAATCTAAACCACATAAAAAACGACTAATTTTAACATATCACAGAAATTAAAACAAAACAATAGCATGAAAAAAATTGCCAGTACCTTTTTTATAGCCCTCTTTGCTGGAGCAATCACATTGGGCAGCTACAAATTATTTTTTGAAAACAATAATTATGCGGTTATCACTCAAGATGAGGGGCATTCCGTTTTTAATACCAGTTTCACTCCTACTTCTGCAAAAGGAGCAGGAATTAATGAGGTTGATTTTACTGTTGCGGCAGAAAACACGGTGAATGCCGTTGTACACGTTAAAAATGTAACCGTTGGTAGAACACCACACAATCTTATGGACTTCTTTTACGGAAGTGGCGGAAATGAAAGGCCGCAAGTAGGAACAGGTTCAGGTGTTATTATATCCCAAGATGGGTACATTGTAACAAATAACCACGTAATTAGCAAGGCTAACCAGTTACAGGTAACCCTAAATAACAATAAAACCTATGATGCAGAACTTATAGGTACCGATCCAAATTCTGACATTGCACTTATTAAAATAGATGCAGAAGGCAACCTTCCGTATTTGGCTTTTGGTGATTCTGACGATATGAAAATAGGAGAATGGGTATTAGCCGTGGGCAACCCTTTCAACCTAACATCAACAGTGACAGCGGGTATCGTGAGTGCTAAAGCTCGGGATTTAGGAAAAAATCAGTCATTTATTCAAACTGATGCCGCAGTAAATCCTGGCAACAGTGGTGGTGCCTTGGTAAATACCAATGGAGACCTTATTGGTATTAACACCGCTATTACTTCGCAAACCGGTAGCTACGTGGGATATTCATTTGCCGTACCCAGTAATATTGCGAAAAAAGTGGTTGACGATATTCTGGAATATGGAAACGTTCAAAAAGGGATTTTAGGAATAAAAACCTTAAATACGAATACACCGTACGCCATAGAAAAAGGGCTTAATGAAATAGAAGGTGTATATATTTCTGGTGTTGAAGAAGGAACTGGTGCAGAAGACGCAGAATTGCAAGAAGGAGATGTTATCAAAAAAGTAGACAACATTAAGGTTCGCAAATTTGCAGATCTTACCGGATACCTTTCGGCAAAAAGACCAGATGATTCCGTAGAGGTAACTATCGATAGAGATGGCGAAGAGTTCACCGTACCTGTAATGCTAAAGAAAAGGCAAACTGTTATTGTACCGGTAATGGGTCTTGAAGTAAAGAATTTAAGCAAAGATGACAGTAAAAAGTTTAAGACCAAAAATGGGGTAAAAATAGTTGGAGTTCCTGAAACGTACCGCGGTTACGGTCTTGAAGGAAAGGTTTTACTATCTGTAGACGATAAAGAAATAAACGATATTGAGGAAGCAAGAACTCTTTTCGGAAGCATTTCTAGATATGGAAAAACAAGTATCACCATGATTAATCAAAAAGGCGAGAGAGAACGTCTTATTTTTCAATAAAACATGAAACTATTATATTACAAACACCCCAATTGGGGTGTTTTTTTGTTTTAAACAGTTCCAAATAACACTAAATAGCTACTTTTATATCAAAATATAACTCAACTTAATAAATGACACCCAACGCCTCTTACGAAAAAGAATTGGCCTTCCAAGCCGACAGAAGAAAAGCAACAACCGAATTCATTAAGCTGGTAAGCGACCTTTGGTACGACAAGACTATTGAAATCGTACTTTTCAAAAATCAGGTTATAGACAAAAATGTAAGTGACATTATAAACCTACACGAATATGCAGGTGAATTTGTCCAGAAACCAATCTCCATTTTTGACTCAACCGAAATTTTACGGGCTATAAACGATATTCAACTACCTCCCGCAAAATTAGATATTGGTAAAATCACCTATGAATACCACTCCGAAGACAATCATAATACGGATATAAAAGCCTTTGTTTTTGATAAGTTAAAGGATGCCGATGATGCCACCCCCTTAAAACCAAAGGATATTGTTCTTTACGGGTTTGGAAGAATTGGCAGGCTTTTAGCAAGAGAGCTCATGGCCAAAACCGGTAAAGGCAACCAGTTACGTCTAAGGGCAATTGTAACTAGAGATGCTGATGATATTGAAATTCTTGAAAAAAGAGCTAACCTATTGCGAATAGATTCAGTTCACGGTAAGTTCTCCGGCACGGTAGAAACCGATTTTAAAAATAAAGCCCTCATCATTAACGGTACTACGGTACATATGATTAGTGCCAATCGCCCTGAAAAAATAGATTATACCCAATACGGCATTAGTAATGCCCTAATCATTGATAATACTGGTGCTTTCAGAACTAAAACAGAATTAGAAAGACATCTAGAAGCAGAAGGTGCATCTCATGTACTTCTAACGGCACCTGGCAAAGAAATTCCTAATATAGTTCATGGGGTTAACCACAAGATGTATGACCCGGATGCTATTAAAATATTCTCGGCCGCTTCTTGTACAACTAACGCCATAACACCTATCTTAAGTGTTGTTGAGGATTCATTGGGCATTGTAAAAGGGCACCTAGAAACCATTCATGCCTATACAAACGATCAAAATCTAGTAGACAATATGCATAGCAAGCATAGGCGTGGTAGAGCTGCCGCATTAAATATGGTCATTACTGAAACGGGTGCAGGTGCTGCCGTTGCAAAAGCTTTACCAGAACTAAAAGACAAACTTACCTCTAATGCAATTAGAGTACCTGTACCTAATGGGTCTCTTGCTATCTTAAATCTTCAGACAAAAAACAAAACCTCCATAGACGGCATTAATACAATCATCAAAAAATATGCGTTGGAAGGAGATTTAGTTGAACAAATTAAGTATTCTTTAAGCAAGGAAATGGTGTCTTCGGATATTGTTGGGACAAATGCACCATCTATATATGATAGCAATGCAACTATCGTTAGTGATAATGGTAAAAATATTATACTATATATATGGTATGATAATGAGTATGGCTATTCTCATCAAGTAATTCGTTTGGCCAAATACATTGCAAAAGTTAGACGCTACACGTATTATTGATTTTTAAAGAGAAACAAGGGTAAGATTTTTGTCATTTTGAAGGTATTTCCCATCTAATCGCAACCTTATCCTTGATTTTTTTTATTAATTGATATTATTGAATTACTTTAGTCGGCTGATATACATTAACTCAAAGAATCACTCCAACATGAAAGGCTTAAGAATCCTGTTACTTATAACGGCTTTACTAGCATATAACCTACAATTCGCCCAAGAGGAAGAAGAAACTCAAGACGCATTGTCTTTAGACAGAGGGCCAATAGACAAACAATTTGAATTTGTTTTTGTTAAATCTGGTAATTACCGTGCAGATGGAAAGAAATATGAAGTTGTTCGTACCATCTCTCTAGAAAAACTTCGTCAGAATGTTCTTGACACCCTTAAAGGGTACAATAAAAGAGCTGGTGAATTAAAAGCTACTATAGGCGGTCACGAATCTACAATTGGTTCGCTAAACGAAAAATTAGAGGAGACCACTAATAACCTTGCTGCTGTAACGGAAGAAAAAGACAGTATGTCTTTCTTAGGTATTATGGTTTCAAAAAGTACATATAATGCTATCCTTTGGACGGTTATCGCTTCACTTTTGGCATTGTTGCTTTTCTTTATCTATAGATTTAGAAACAGTAATATCTTGACACAAGAAGCTAAGACCAATTTGTCTGAACTTGAAACCGAATATGAAGACCATCGTAGAAGGGCTTTAGAAAGGGAGCAAAAAATTAGCAGGCAACTGCAAGATGAGATTAATAAATACAAGAAACAGAAATAATTTAAAAAGCTCCTCTCGGAGCTTTTTTTAGTTTAGACCACTATCTAATGAACATTATACAAGCAAACCTATCTCACGTTCAATTATTGGCCCCTCTGTTTGATCAGTACAGAGTCTTCTACAAACAAATTTCTGATATAAGTGCTGCTACTTCGTTTTTAGAAGAACGTTTGTCTAAATCAGAATCTATCGTATTTATAGCTTTTATTGATAGTGAGCCCGCAGGTTTTGTTCAATTGTATCCTATTTTCTCCTCAGTTTCCATGAAAGCTAGCTATGTATTGAATGACCTCTATGTAAGTGAGCAACACAGAAAAAAAGGAACTGGAGCCGCATTGTTAACCACAGCACAGAAATTCTGTAGTAAAAAAGAATATAAAGGTCTTGCCTTGGAAACCGCAATTGATAATCCTGCACAAAAGCTCTACGAAAAACTAGGTTGGGAAAAAGATTCTCATGCTTTTCACTACTTTTGGCCCACTAATTCTTAGCCCAAATTAAAATGCGCATAGACATTATTACCGTATTACCCGAACTGCTGGAAAGTCCATTTGCTGCATCTATTTTAAAAAGAGCCATAGAAAAAGGTCTCGTTGAAGTGCACATGCATAACATAAGAGACTATACCGACATGAGCTATAACCGTGTAGACGATTACCAATTTGGTGGTGGAGCCGGTATGGTACTTATGATAGAACCTATAGATAAATGTATTACGGCATTAAAAGCGGAAAGAGAATACGACGAAATTATCTACATGACCCCAGATGGCGAGACGTTGAACCAAAGAATGGCCAACGGCATATCATTACTTAACAATGTTATTATTCTTTGTGGTCACTACAAAGGCGTTGACCAAAGGATTAGGGATGCTTTTATAACCCGTGAAATTTCTGTAGGCGATTATGTGCTTTCTGGCGGAGAACTAGGTGCCGCTATTCTTTGCGATGCAGTTATTAGATTAATTCCGGGAGTTCTTAATAATGAAACTTCTGCGTTAACGGATACATTCCAAGATGACCTCCTTGCCCCTCCCGTTTATACAAGACCATCGGAATATAAAGGCATGAAAGTTCCAGAGATACTTTTGAGCGGTAACTTTCCTAAAATAGAAGAGTGGCGTGAAGATCAAGCTTTAAAAAGAACCCAAGAACGGAGACCTGATTTACTGGAATAAGCAGACTAATACCCTATGCTTCAAAAAATTATTAAAATATATTGTCATTTCTAATTTATATAGTATTTTTGCACCCTGTTAAATTAACCTCTGACGATAATCGTGAATGTTGACCATAACATAATCAATAAAAAAATATCATGGAAGAATTATTAAAATTCGTACAAGACGAGTTTGTTCCAAAAAAAGAATTTCCAAAATTTTCAGCTGGTGACACTATTA
Organism: Zobellia nedashkovskayae; assembly: GCF_015330125.1. Classification (NCBI taxonomy): domain Bacteria; kingdom Pseudomonadati; phylum Bacteroidota; class Flavobacteriia; order Flavobacteriales; family Flavobacteriaceae; genus Zobellia; species Zobellia nedashkovskayae. The sequence continues at coordinate 4,578,415 of NZ_JADDXR010000002.1, forward strand.
CGGTGTACTATGAAATTAAGGAAGGTGAAAAAACACGTACTCAGTTCTTTAGAGGCGTTGTTATCCAAAGAAGAGGTTCTGGTTCTACTGAGACTTTTACAATTCGTAAAATGTCAGGTACAGTAGGCGTAGAACGTATTTTCCCAATTAACATGCCAGCCCTACAAAAGGTTGAAGTTAATAAAAGAGGTAAAGTACGTAGAGCTCGTATCTTCTACTTTAGAGGTCTTACTGGTAAGAAAGCACGTATCAAAGAGGTTCGTTCTTAAGCCAATAATATATAGTAGTAAAAAATCCCGCAATAGCGGGATTTTTGCGTTATGAACAATTGTTAATATCCGTAGTTTATAACTTGTTGATTATTAATATGTTAAAAATCTTGGTAGCTATAACTATTTTTCTTACTTTTATTAAACAGAAAAAGAAAATCTCTGTCTAAAGAGAAATTCCCAAACTGTTATAGAGTTAGCGTTCTTTATATTATTGTTTAGGTTTTGTAAATGTTTAAAGATGTATTTCAGAGTACGCCATTTATCAAAACGAACGTATCAACAAAAGGCTGTCGCTTTTTGAGAAATGATTACGTGAACATATTTGTAAATATTCAACAGACGCAAGTCTTGGAAATATGCACAAAGATTGTGTAAACAATGAGAAGAGATATAAATTGTAGCTTGGTCCGATGATGAAGTACAGTTAATTTCAAACGTTGAAATTGTGATGCAAATGCAATCAAGGGTTGCCGATCTGTCAGAAGAACAGGGAAGAAAGTTTGCAATATCAGTTTCTAAAAAGCCATATCAATGTACACGTACAATGATATGGCTTTTGTTTTGCCTTTTTTTTTCCTATTTCGCAAGGTTTTTGTTAAAATAGCTTCTAAAGCGAATCTGCTCGTAACTAGAGCTTATCTTTTGACTCGCAAGAATACTTAATGTCGTATATTTACTTCGCTTTAAATTAAACCTTTCTTTACATGTCCAAAATTTTTTATACAAAAACAGATGAAGCTCCGGCTTTAGCTACACAGTCATTTTTACCAATTGTAAAAGCGTTTACTAAAACGGCCAATATCGTAATTGAAACCAAAGACATTTCTTTGGCTGGAAGAATTATTGCGGTATTTCCTGATTTTCTTAAAGACGACCAAAAAATAGCGAACGACTTAGAAGAGTTGGGAGCTTTGGCTAAAAAGCCTGAGGCTAACATTATCAAGCTTCCAAACATTAGTGCTTCCGTTCCTCAATTAAAAGAAGCCATTAAAGAACTTCAAGACAATGGGTATGCTTTACCTAGTTATCCGGATGAGCCTTCTAATGAAGCCGAAAAGGATATCAAGTCTAGATACGACAAAATTAAAGGTAGTGCGGTAAACCCGGTCCTACGTGAAGGGAACTCTGACCGTAGAGCTCCAAGAGCCGTTAAAAATTACGCTAAACAGAACCCGCATAGCATGGGTGCATGGAGCCCTGATTCAAAAACACAGGTGGCCACTATGGACCATGGCGATTTTAAAGCCAATGAGAAATCATTAACATTACCTTCTGCCACAGCTATAAAAATAGAATTAGTTCAGAACAATGGGGAAACTCTTGTTCTTAAAGATAAATTAAGCCTTTTAGAAGGTGAGATTATTGACGCCACCGTAATGAGCAAAAAAGCTCTTGTAGCCTTTTTGAAAGAGCAGATCAAAGAAGCCAAGAAACAAGGGGTCTTATTCTCGCTTCACATGAAGGCAACCATGATGAAGGTATCCGATCCGGTTATTTTTGGTTATGCAGTAGAGGTTTTCTTTGCTGATGTTTTTACAAAATATAAAGACACTTTTAAGGATCTGGGTATTAGCGCTAATGACGGATTAGAGAACTTGTTCGCTAAACTTCAAGAGCTACCTGCCGACAAAAGAGAGCCAATTGAAAAAGATATTCAAAAAGCCATTAATGAAGGTCCTGCTTTGGCCATGGTAAATTCTGAAAAAGGCATTACCAACCTTCATGTTCCTAGTGATATTATTATTGATGCTTCAATGCCAGCAATGATACGTAGTTCAGGAAAAATGTGGAATGCCAAAGGTGAACAACAAGATACTTTAGCAGTTATCCCTGATAGCAGCTATGCCGATATTTATTCTGCTACTTTAGATTTCTGTAAAGAACATGGTGCTTTTGACCCTACTACAATGGGTACCGTACCAAATGTAGGTCTAATGGCTCAAAAAGCTGAAGAGTATGGTTCGCATGACAAAACTTTTGAAATTAAAAATCCAGGTACAGTAAAGGTTATTGATATTAATTCCGGTAAAGTCCTTGACGAACATACGGTTGAAGAAGGTGATATCTGGCGTATGTGCCAAGTAAAAGACGCTCCTATCCAAGATTGGATAAAATTAGCTGTCTCTAGAGCTAGAGCTACCAATGATCCTGCTGTTTTCTGGTTAGATGAAAATCGCGCACATGATGTTGAGCTTATTAAAAAAGTAAATCAATATTTACCAAATTACGATACCTCAGGATTAGACATCCGTATTCTTTCTCCAAAGAAAGCTACCGAGTATACGCTTGCTAGATTAAAAGATGGTAAAGACACTATTTCCGTATCAGGAAACGTACTTAGAGATTACCTTACTGATCTTTTCCCTATTCTTGAAGTAGGTACTAGTGCAAAAATGCTATCTATTGTGCCGTTAATGAACGGTGGTGGCCTTTTTGAAACGGGTGCAGGTGGTTCAGCCCCAAAGCACATGCAGCAATTTTTAGAGGAAGGTCACTTGCGATGGGATTCTTTAGGTGAATTTCTTGCTTTGGGTGTCTCTCTAGACTTTTATGGCGAAAAGAACACTAATGAAAAAGCGAGGATTTTAGGTGATGCTTTAGATAGCGCTACTGAAAAATTCTTGATTAACGATAAGTCGCCTTCAAGAAAGGTAGATGAAATAGATACAAGAGGAAGTCACTTTTACTTGGCTATGTACTGGGCAGAAGCCTTAGCGAACCAATCAAAAGACGCGGAGCTACAGGCTACTTTCAAAAAAGTTTTTGAAGTAATTTCAGCACAAGAATCTAAAATTGTTGATGAACTAATGAATGCTCAAGGCAAACCCCAAGATATTGGTGGGTATTACAAAGTAGATCAAGAGCTTGTTTCAAAGGCAATGAGACCTAGCCAAACTTTTAATTCTATTTTAGATACTATCTAATTTCTTTATTTTAGAATATAAAAGAGGCCTCTACCAAAGTAGAGGCCTCTTTCTTTTTAAAATACTGTTAACGTTTTCCCTGTAGGTGTTTTTCTAGTTACTTTTATGAAAAATTGCTCCTTAAGATGAATCAACTCACCAAGGTCGTCCTTACGGTCTTTCTGCTCTTCTTCATTGATAGCTTCTCTCAAGAACGATACACCTTAAGTGGTACTATCTCGGAGGCCTCCAGTAACGAAACCCTAATTGGTGTAACCATTGGGTTTCCTGCAATACAAACCGGAGTCACTACCAACGAATATGGTTTTTACTCAATTACCCTGCCCGAAGGCGAATACCAACTGCAAGTAAGTTATTTAGGTTTTCAGGATATTATTGAAACCATAACCCTTGATGGAGACCAAAAGATGAATTTCTCTTTAGAAGAATCCGCTGAACAATTGCAGGAAGTAGTGGTTACGGAAGATGTAGAGAAAATGGATGTTCGTGAGCCACAGATGAGCGTAAACTCCTTATCCGTAGGTACTATCAAAAAAATACCTGTGATTTTAGGCGAAGCCGATGTAATAAAATCAATCTTGCTGCTCCCTGGTGTGACCAATGCAGGAGAAGGGTCTTCTGGCTTTAATGTACGTGGTGGTTCTGTTGATCAGAATTTAATATTACTTGACGAAGCCACTATTTTTAATTCATCACACCTTTTCGGGTTCTTCTCAGTCTTTAATCCTGATGCTATAAAAGACATTAAACTCTATAAAGGTGGGATTCCCGCACGTTATGGGGGTAGAGTATCTTCTGTTCTAGATATTTTTCAAAAGGAGGGAAATAGCAAAAAAATTAAAGTAAACGGGGGTATTGGTGCTGTAGCCAGCCGTTTACTGGTGGAAGGTCCTATTAAAAAAGATAAAGCGGCTTTTCTTATTGGAGGTCGTGCTTCATACGCCCATCTTTTTTTACCGCTTTTTGATGTAGACAACACCGCCTATTTCTATGATTTGAACACTAAACTTAATTACAATATAAACGATAATAACAGTATTTTTCTATCGGGTTACTTTGGTCGTGATGTATTTAGTGTGAGTGACAGCTTTGTAAACACCTACGGAAATGCCGTTGGAAATTTTAGGTGGAATCACCTATTTTCGGACAAACTTTTCTCTAATCTATCTTTAATTTACTCCAACTACTACTATGGTTTAAAATTGGATTTTGTAGGCTTTGATTGGAATTCAGGTATAGAAAATTTCAACATTAAATATGATCTGAAACACTACGTAAATGACAAGTTTCAAATTAACTATGGCATTAATAACATTTATTATCGTTTTAATCCAGGTAAAATAGAGCCTAGCAATGCTGATTCGGGTATTATAGAAGAACAACTTACTCAAAAATATGCAAATGAATTTGCCGCATATATTGATGTTGAGCATGATATTACAAAGAATTTAAGTCTTAATTACGGGCTGCGATTCAGTAACTTTATTCGTCTGGGACAGGATGAAATCAATGTCTATTTTAATGACAGTCCCGTTATTTTTGACCCGGTGCTAAATGTATACCAAGAAGGTATTGCTATTGATACCTACAGTGTAGAAAAAAGCGGCAGCTTAGCTACTTTCAACAATTTTGAACCCCGTATTTCATTGGCATACACTTTAAATGATAATAGCTCTATAAAAGCTAGTTATACACGTCTTGCCCAATACCTTCACCTCATTTCCAATACCAGCTCCCCCACCCCTTTGGACGTATGGACGCCAAGCGGACCTTTCGTAAAGCCCCAACTTTTGGACCAATACGCTGTTGGTTACTTTAAAAAGATTAATGATGGTGAATATTCTGTGGAGACCGAAGTCTTTTATAAGGATATTCAAAACCGGATAGATTATATAGACGGTGCCAACTTAATCGCCAATGATGCTATTGAACAGGTTATTTTAAATGGAGAGGCAAGAGCTTACGGACTTGAGTTCTTACTACGTAAAAATGAAGGTAAATTTCAAGGTTGGCTTGCATATACCCTTTCTAAATCTGAACAAAGAACCCCAGGCAGAACAGTAGATTTGTCCGATGGTACTTCCTTTACGGAAACGGGTATAAATTCAGGAGCTTGGTACAACACGCCATACGACAAAACCCATGATGTATCTGTTTATGCAAGTTACGACCTAAACGATAAGTGGAATTTCAACACTAACTTTGTTTTTCAAACAGGGCAACCTACAAACTATCCTATTGGACAATTCAGTTTTCAAGGGCTTACCATTCCTTACTACGGGCTAAGAAATGAAGAACGCCTACCTTCCTATAACCGTATGGATGTTTCAGCCACACTTACTCCCAAAAAGAATAAGAACAGAAAATGGCAGACGGAATGGGTTTTCAGTATTTATAATGTTTACAACCGTAGAAATGCGGCATCTATTAGTTTTAGCCGTAATGAAGATACCGGAACTAATGAAGCCGTTCGCACCGCTATTTTTGGTATTGTTCCTGCGGTAACTTATAATTTCAAATTTTAAGTCTATGAAAAAGTTGATATATATACTTTGTATGCTTCCAATTTTTGCGGCTTGTGAAGATGTTATTGAAGTTGAAGTTCCAACGGACAAAGCCAGATTAACCGTTGATGCCCTAATGCGCATAGACACCACACAGCCTTCCACAAATTATTATGCCGAAGTAAAAGTGAGTGTTTCAAGTAATTTTTTCGAAACTATAGAGCCTGCTATACTGGAACAAATAAGTATCACCAACTTGGCGAGTCAAGAAAATATACCGCTTTTTGAAACCTTTCTTGGGAGTGGAGTATATCAAAGTGAAACCACCGTAGACTTTATGACTTCAGGAGAATTGATTCTTTTTATACAACACGAAGGTTCTAGATATGCCGCAAGAACAACTTATGTACCCGCGGTTCCTATTGAGAAGTTAGACCAAGGTGACGCCACTCTTTTCTCTGGCGAAGAAACCGAAATTATAGTAGCATTTGACGACCAACCCAATCGAACCGACTTTTATCTATTCGATTTTGACTTTAATGAATATTTGGTGACAGAAGACACTTTTTACCCAGGACGCACCTTTGAATTTTCTTATTTTTATGATGATGATGTAAAAGAAGGCATGACCATAGACGTAAGTATTCTTGGTGTCGACAGGGCTTTCTATAATTACATGAACCAAATTATTATTCAATCTGGTGGTGATCAAGGACCTTTTCAGACTCCTTCCGCAACGGTTAGAGGAAATATTCTAAACGTAACTAATATTGAAGATCTTTCAGATTTAGATAACTTAGCTTCATCAATAGATCAAGAAAATTTTGCATTAGGCTATTTTGCCGTATGCCAAACCTTTTCCAAATCTATTACTATAGAATAATCTAATCACATCATCCTTTAAAAGTATATTACAAATTATGTCTCAAAAGAGAACAGATAAAGACATGCTCGTAAAAGGCATTAAACATATTGGCTATACTATTGCACTTATGTTTTTAGCGCCGGGTGTTATATATCAGGCATTTAAAAATCAGGAACACCCTTTATATTGGCCAGTTCTTATATTGGGTTTTATTATTGCCATTGGCGCTATAGCTATGGCTTTTTACAGCTTAAAAATTATAATGGATTCTCTATTTGGGAAGAAAAATAAAAATTAAACACCTAATGCTTCTTACTTACATCTCCCCATTTGTCGCTTAACTGGGCATAATCGTAATCTAAGACCGATTCTTGACGCTCCAACCTAAAATCTGTAAAAGCACGCTGTAGAATATCTTCTATAAGGTAATCCTCGTGCACTGTCTCTGGCTGAAAAAGCTCTTTTAAGCTAATATTAAACATACTGGCCGTAGTATTGTACCAAAATGCACGCCAGCCACTACGAAGCTCCTTTACAAGCTCAAATGCAGTTTCCCCTGTTTGTCTGTAAATTAATTTCACCAAAATTTGACCTTCGGTACGGGTAAGTTTCTTAAGTTCCGCAGAAAATTCTTCTTCTATAAACTGCTGAATTTCTTTTGTATATTTTTTCTGATGTCTCTTTTTCTTGATTTTCGTAATACTGTCATTCAATTCTTCTAGACGTTCAGCTGCTAATTTGGCATACGGATAGACCTTTAACGTCTTTCTTCTAAGAATATAATACCGTAATTTATCCTTATAAGAACTGAATTTTAATTTCCCGAACAGATATACTTCATCCAAGTCAATAGAATTCCTAAAAATAGAGTCACCCTCTATTATAATCATCTTCTCCTTAATGGAATCCAATGGCTGTTCCTCTATTTGGGCATACCCTATAAACACGAGGTTTACTAAAAATAAAAACAAAATTGTTTTTTTCATAACCGACATTATACAAAAGCCTTGCCAAAATAACGATAAATAGGTCTGCTTATTATTAAATAAAAGTGAATATTAGTAAATTCGTATCTAAATATATACTTAATGGCTACAAAGAAAATTCTTACTAAAAAATCACTCGATTTTTTTGAAAAATATTTGAACAATGCGGCGCCAACAGGCTACGAGTGGGAAGGTCAAAAAATATGGATGGAATACCTTAAACCATATGTAGACACTTTCATAACGGACACCTATGGTACGGCCGTTGGGGTGATTAATCCTGATGCTAAATTTAAAGTGGTTATTGAAGGGCATTCTGATGAAATTTCTTGGTACGTGAACTATGTTAGTGACAACGGACTGCTTTACGTAATTAGAAACGGCGGTAGCGATCATCAAATAGCTCCTTCTAAATGGGTAAACATTCATACCAAGAACGGAATCGTTAAAGGTGTATTTGGCTGGCCAGCTATTCACACACGTGATAAAGGAAAAGAAACACCTCCTAAATTAGATAATATTTTTATTGATATAGGTGCTAAGGACAAAGAGGAAGTAGAAAAAATGGGCGTTCATGTTGGATGTGTCATTACGTATCCAGACGAGTTCCAAGTACTTAATGGCGATAAATTTGTTTGCCGTGCAATAGATAACCGAGCCGGTGGCTTTATGATTGCCGAAGTAGCTCGTTTGCTTCATGAGAACAAGGTTAAATTGCCTTTTGGACTATATATCACCAATTCTGTTCAAGAAGAAATAGGTTTGCGTGGAGCAGAAATGATCACACAGACCATTAAGCCAAACGTTGCTATCATTACAGATGTGTGTCACGATACCACAACACCAATGATTGAACAGAAAACTCAAGGCCATACTGAAATAGGTGCCGGTCCTGTAATTTCATATGCACCAGCTGTTCAGAATAAGTTACGCGAACGCATACTTGAAACTGCCGAAGCTAATAAGATTCCATTTCAGCGTATGGCTGCCTCTAGAGCTACCGGAACGGATACCGATGCTTTTGCATACAGCAATGGTGGCGTTGCGTCTGCGCTTATTTCTTTACCGTTGCGCTACATGCACACCACGGTAGAAACGGTTCATAGAGATGATGTTGAAAACGTAATCAGGTTGATTTACGAAACTCTCCTGAATATAAAAGACGGAGAAACTTTTAGTTATTTCGATTAAAACAAATTATAACCCTCCCCAAAAAGGAGGGTTTTGTTTTTTAGGTATGGATGAATTAATTGATATTCTTGATTCCGATGGAAATGCCACTGGTAAAACGGCAATGAAATCCGAAGCACACCTTGAAGGATGGTTTCATCCTACCGTGCATATATGGTTTTACACTAGCACTGGAGAAGTTCTAATTCAAAAACGGTCTAAAAACAAAGCTATCTTTCCCCTACTTTGGGATGTTTCTGTAGCAGGACATATTGGTGCTGGCGAAAACATTGAAATTTCTGCAGTACGGGAAATTGAAGAAGAAATTGGTCTTACTATTCAAATAGAAGAACTAGAGGAAATAGGAATTTTCAAATCCGTTCACAGACATTCGGAGAAGTTAATAGACTGCGAGTTTCACCATACTTTCCTTTGTGAACTTAAAGTACCATTGCACGAACTTAAAAAACAAGAAAGCGAGGTTGATGACCTTGCCTTGATTTCATTAATCCAATTTTCACAAGAAACTTGGGGTCTAGCTAATCTACTTAAGTATGTTCCCCATAGTACGGAATACTATAAGACTATTATAAAAGAGATTAAAAAGAGATTATAGTTTTGCTACAAAATCAAGTACAGCATCTAGAGCATACGTTTGTTGTTCACCACTTTCCATATGTTTAACGACAAAAGCATTTTCTGCCAATTCATTTTCACCAATTGAAATTACATAAGGAACATTCCGGTTATTGGCGTATTTAAACTGCTTATTAATTTTTGCGTTAGATGGGTACACATCTGACTTTACGCCATTTTTTCGCAAAGCGGATACTAACTTCAAAGAAGCCAAAGCTTCTTTGTCTCCAAAGTTTAAACAAAGCACTTGTAACGATTGGTCAATGCTTTCTGGGAAAAGGCCCAATTCTTCCAAAACCAAATAGATACGGTCCAAACCAAAAGAGATTCCAACACCGCTAACATCTTTTAAACCAAAAATTCCGGTAAGATCATCATAACGGCCACCACCACCAATAGATCCCATTTTAACTCCCTCTGGTGCGCCTACTTCAAAAATAGCTCCAGTGTAATAATTAAGGCCGCGGGCCAAAGTAACATCAATAGAAAATTTAGCGGACTGTAAGCCCAGCTCTTCTAAAGTACTTACTATATAAGTCAACTCCTCTACTCCTTTGCTTCCTGTTTCCGAATCTTTTAAAAGATCTCTTAAGGCTTGAAGTTGTTCTAGGTTACTTCCTGAAAGAGAAAAAAGTGGTTCTACTTTGGCTATAGCCTCAGGAGTTAGTCCTCTTTCTGCCATTTCTTTCTTTACACCTTCTTCACCAATTTTATCCAACTTGTCTAAAGCCACTGTAAAATCTATCAAAAGATCTTGTGCACCAATAACTTCAGCAATACCTGAAAGAATTTTTCTATTGTTCAATTTAATATTGACACCTTCTAATTTCAAATCAGTAAAAACGGCATCATACAACTGTACTAATTCTATCTCCTGCAATAAAGAATCGGAACCAACCACATCAGCATCACACTGAAAAAACTCACGGAAACGTCCCTTTTGAGGTCTATCCGCGCGCCAAACAGGTTGGATTTGATAACGCTTAAAAGGGAAATCAATCTCATTCTGGTGCATAACCACGTAACGCGCAAAGGGTACTGTTAAATCATAACGGAGTGCCTTTTCCGAAATCTTAGAAGTCAACGCGTTTGAATTTTTTGAACTATACGTAGCATAATCAACCTTGTTAAGATAATCCCCTGAATTCAAAATCTTAAAAATCAAGCGATCACCTTCATCTCCATATTTCCCCATCAAAGTATCCGAATTCTCAAAAGAAGGGGTTTCGATAGGTTGAAAACCAAAAGTCTGAAAATGCTTTTTCACGATGTCAAAAATATAATTTCGTTTGATGACTTCGGAAGGAGTAAAATCTCTGGTTCCCTTTGGTATGCTTGGTTTTTGTGCCATTAGATATAATTGTGATGCAAATATAAAATTTTAGGAAGAGGAGCGCCGTTTTATATGGATAATCCTCCTTCTGCTCTGAAATGGAATTTTCTTAAAAAAATAAAGAGTTGATCTACTTAAGCGTCAATAACTTTTTCAAACCATTGGTAAAGGTCGCCTTTGGTTATAGCGGCCCCTTGCTCGATTAATTGAAATTTATCCAGATTCTTATCCTCGGTATATGCTTTAGAAGCCGTTAGATATTCAACAAAGTCTGATTGCCAGTTCTTTTTGAACCAAGAAAAACCAATTGTAGTGTTTAAATCTATTTCTGGATTCATGACCTTTACAGATATCAGCTTCATTTCCTTTTCTGCCAAATAAAACAAATGCATCTGTTTTTCAGAAATATTCTCTAAATACTGAACTTTTGAAAGCACACCCTCCCATACCAAATCACTAAAAATATCAATTTCTTCTTCGGCAACTTGCGGTTGGTTTGTTTTAATTTCCTGCCATTCATCTCCGGTAATAGATTGTGTAGCCAAAAAATTGATAAACTCTTGTTGCAGCTCTTCTAATTGCTGCTTTGTAAGCCTCGTGTATTTCATTCTGCAAAAATAAAAAGGCCGTACGAAACGTACGGCCTAATTCTAATAAATCTTAAGTTAATTTAGAAAATATAACGTAAACCAAATTGCATTTGCCATCTAGAGAACAAACTTGAGTCATAACCAAAAGTCTCAGTAATCTGTTCATTGAATGTATAGGTAGGTACATTGTTTGCATCAACAGATACAGATAATGGATTTAAGCTGTTTGGCTGTTGGATTACACCCCAATCGCTATTCAATAAATTACCAAAATTCAAAATATCAATACTAAACTGAATAGTGTGTTGTTTGTTTTCTGATACATTAAAGCGGTAGTCTTGTAAGAACTTCACATCCCACTTTCCTCTCCATGGTGCAAGAGCTCCATAGCGATCAAAATACTGCCCTCTATTATCACTCATGTACTCATCTTGCTGAATGAAACGCTCAAAAGCATCTGCTTGACCAGCACCCGAAAATTGCATTTGTTGAACTTGAGCCGCTGTTGGAATATAAAGCAAATCATTATTCTGAAATGAGCTGTCATTATTAATGTTACCAGCATAGGTATAATTAAACCTTCCGCCTTTAGCATATTCAAAGAAGGTAGAAATAGTAGTTGACCATTTCTTGTTAGCACCATAGTTGAACTGTTTTGCTCCAGCTCCAATAAATCTGTGCGTATCTCCATACTTTGAAAACGAAAGTACATCTTGGTTGGCATCTCCTAAGTTTGGATTAAAATCAAAAGCATCCCCTGTAATTTCTGCCTCAATAGAATTGACATCTTTAGCATTCAAATAGTTATAAGCAACACTTGCAAAAAGACCATTATCCCAACTTTTCTGAGCTTTTAAAGATGCATTAAATATTCTTCCTTTATCAGAGTTTGTAAATACATATCCATTATTTCCTTTATCTGCATCAGTATAAACAGGTCTATTATCTCCAGGAGCATTTAAAGTCCCTGAAGGATTTCTCAATCCCCAGTTTTGAACATGTGCTCCATTAAGGTCTTTGGTATACGAAATATCAGCAGTTAAAATAACACCGCTATCAAATCTATGATCTGCACCAATGTTGGTACGCCATACTTGTGGCCATTTGAAATCTGGATCAACAATTTGATAAAAGAAAAAATCCAGACCTTGTACTTGGTTTCCTAACCACACAAAAGGAAAACGACCGGTAAAAACACCACTACCACCACGTATCTGGGTAGTCTGATTTCCTTTAACATCCCAATTGAATCCTACCCTTGGAGAAATAAGGAATTTATTACTAGGTAACGTTTTTGAATCTAATGTAGTTTCTTGATTGGTCTGTGGATTAAAATAAGGAATTGTTGGGTCGAAAGTAAAGGGCTTTCTATCAATGTTTTCCTGAATTTTTTCATCCGTATCAAAATATAAAGGCTTATCAAAACGAACACCATAGGTCAGTTTAAAATCTGGAGTTACGGCCCAGTCATCTTGCACATAAAAAGAAAATTGTCCTACATTGGTTTCCGCTAATGCCCAACCTCCGTCATTGCCAACACCAGCCGCATTGCTATTCGTAAAAATATTTTGAGCATTGGCCAACGCAGCCGCTAAAGTACCATCGGCAACATCTGTTTGAAAAGCTGCTAAATCAGGATACGATGCGAAAGCACCCACCTCTTGATTGAAATCTCCATCTTCATCGTAACCATAAGCTCCTAAGTTAAAGGAGTTGTCAAACGAAAACTTTTCAAATGAAGCACCAACTGTAAGGGTATGGTTACCCATAAAATAGTTGAAGTTATTCGTAATCTGAAATACTTTCTGATCAAGTGTATTATTAATAGAAAAAGGCTCATGCCCCGCTATGATATAATTACTATTTGCTCCATCTTGTATGGTAATAGCAGGCATAGGTGCAGAAAGCGCATTTCTGAAATCATCAAAATGAGAATAGCCTACTTGTAATTTATTTGTTGCATTGTCCCCAAAAGTAGAGTTAAGCTCCACCTGAAATGATTGAATATTGTTATTGATTTCGTATCCGGAATTCTCAAACTGTAAAACCTGAAAGCTAGGTCCTCTTACGCCTAATGCAGTAGGGTGAGCTGGTTGTTCTCTTGATGATTTTAAGAAATTATAAATTACAGCTAAACGATGATCATCATTAACATTCCAATCCAACTTAAAAATCCCTTTGGTAGATTCAGCTCCATAAGTGAAACCATCATATCTTCCCGTATCATAACCCAAACCAGCAAGTGCAGACTGGACAGACATTAAATCACTTTCTAAAACCCTAGATTCATTAATAGCTCCAGAACCTGTATTGGGCACCCAACCACTAGTACCTAAATCATCTCGTTGATCACGTTCAAAATTGGCAAAGAAAAAGAGTTTGTTTTTTACTATTGGTCCACCAATGCTAACACCATATTGATTTTGGTTCAAGTCTGGCTTTACTACATCTTCTCCTTTAATTTTACCACCGGTAAGGCTTTCATTTCTAAAGAAACCGTAAACACTACCATGAAACTCATTTGTACCGCTCTTGGTTACAGCATTAACTGTAGCTCCAGTAAAACCCGATTGTGTAACATCATAGGGAGCCAAAGACACCTGAATCTGATCTATAGCATCTAAAGATATTGGCTGTGATCCAGTTTGACCACCAGGACTAGGTGCATCCAAACCAAAAGGGTTTCCAAAGAAAGAACCATCTAAAGAAAAGTTGTTGTATTGATCATTACGACCACCAAATGAAAGACCTCCTGTACCAGGAGTTCCAGAAGCACTAGGCTCTAGTCTTGTGAAATCTTCCGCAGATCTAGAAATAGTTGGCAGTTTGGTAAGTTCTCTTCTTCCAACACTGGTTTCAGAACCAGTACGATCACTTCCAAATGTTCCTCCGCGATCTGAGATTACCACTACTTCATCCAAAGCTTGGCTCTCAGTTGCTAGAACAGCATCTAAAGTAAAAGTCTTTCCTAAAGACAAGTAGATGTCGTTTAAGGTCTGTTCCTTGAAACCTACATAAGAAATTGTTACAATGTACGGTCCACCAACCCTAAGGTTTAAGATTTTAAAAAGACCATCTTCATTGGTAATGGCACCTGATTTTGTGCCCGTTGGCGTGTGCACAACAACCACGTTGGCACCTAATAAAGGTAAGTTTTGATCATCGACCACCGATCCGCTCATATTAGAGGTGGTGACCTGTGCAATTGCACTAAAAAAAGTGAAGAATAGAACAACACTTAAAGGGACTTTGTAAGACATAATCATTTGTTTGAGTTAGTCTTACAAAAAAGAACAAAAAAAAAGAGCTATGCAAGCACAGCTCTTTTAAGTTATAAGTTGTTATTAACCATTATTTCTTGGCAGCAACAACTTCAAATGGGAATTCTACTACAACTTCCCTGTGTAATCTTATCTGTGCATTATAAGGACCAGTACGTTTAACGGCACCACCTTGAATGTTGATAAACTTCTTATCGATACTGTGACCTTCTTTTTCAAGAGCTGCAGCAAGATCAATTGTAGTAACCGATCCAAACAACTTGTCAGCTGTACCTGTTTTAGCAGAAATTTTCATTTCCAAAGCCTTAAGAGCTTCAGCAGTTTTGCTAGCCGCGTCAACAACTTTTTTCTCTTTGTGAGCTCTTTGTTTTAAGTTCTCAGCTAATACCTTTTTAGCAGAAACAGTAGCCATTGCAGCCAAGCTTCTTGGAATAAGGTAATTTCTACCGTAACCGTTTTTTACGTTTACGATATCGTCTTTAAAGCCTAAATGCTCTACGTCTTGTTTTAGTATAAGTTCCATTTTGCCTTAAAATTTATTTTAATAAATCGCCTACGTATGGCATAAAAGCCAAATGACGTGCTCTTTTGACCGCTTGAGCCACTTTGCGTTGGTATTTTAAAGAAGTTCCGGTAAGTCTTCTAGGTAACAATTTACCTTGTTCGTTTACCAACTTCATTAAAAAGTCCGCGTCTTTGTAATCGATATATTTAATACCTGATTTCTTGAAACGACAATACTTCTTCTTAGTATTAGTTTCAATGTTCAATGGAGTTAAATAACGGATTTCACCGTCTTTCTTTCCTTTTGCTTGTTGTTGTAATGTTGCCATAATTCCTTATGCTTTAGCTTTTAACCTTGTTCTTCTTTTCTCAGCCCACTCAATAGCGTGCTTGTCTAGTTTTACTGTCAAGAAACGCATGATACGCTCATCCCTTTTGAACTCTTGCTCATAAGGAGTAATAACTTCACCTGTACTGGTGAATTCGAACAAGTGGTAAAAACCACTTTTTTTGTGCTGGATAGCATAGGCCAATTTCTTAAGCCCCCAATTTTCTTTGGAGACCATTTTGGCGCCATTTTTAATTAAGAAATCTTCAAATTTCTTAACTGTTTCCGCTACCTGATCATCAGAAAGCACGGGATTCAAAATGAAAACAGTTTCGTAATGGTTCATAAATGTATATTTTTTAGGAGTGCAAAAGTAACAATTTTTATTAGACTTTACAAGAAAAGCGGATTTTCTTCGTTATACTTTGGTAATCCCAAAAATCTTACATAACCAAATCTTAACCTATGTCATTACAAATTACAACAAAAAGAAGCCCAAGTTTACAATATTATTGTATTTAGACAGGTTTTTTTAGTATTTTGTCGATGACTTAACCCCACAAATCGACCTATTTATGAAATTAAGAAGTATTATCGTAGACGATTCGTCCATGCAACGAATGGCAGTCGCGAAGCTTGTAAACAGTCATCCCAACCTTGCTATGGTGGCCGAGTACAGCAATGCGATCGAAGCTAAAAACGGCATCAAGAACAACGAGATCGATCTTATTTTTCTTGATGTTGAAATGCCTATTATTAGTGGATTTGACCTACTCGAATCCCTAGAAAACAGCCCTCAAGTAATTTTGATTACAGGTAAGCCAGATTATGCTCTAAAAGCATTTGATTACGATGTAACCGATTATTTGCACAAGCCTATTACCTTAGCCAGATTTGACGCTTCGGTAAAAAGAGCGGTAGCTAAGTATGAGCAGATAAATAAAGTTCAAGAAGACGAAGAACACATCTTCGTTAAGAGCAACCTTAAGAAACGTAAAGTAATCTTAAACGATATTAAATGGATTGAGGCTCTTGGTGATTATATTAAATTGGTGACAGACGAAGCTAACATTGTTATCTTGTCTACCATGAAATCATTTGAGCAGCAATTACCAGAAGATAAATTCTTACGAATTCACAAATCCTACATTGTGAATTTAGAGAAGATAGAAAAATTCAACAGTAAAAATGTTGAAGTTAGTGGCAGGTCCATTCCTCTTAGTAGGAATAAAAAGACCGAGTTGGCAGAAGCATTAGCCAATGTCTAGCACTTCTACTTTAAATATAAATCCCGAACATTAATTAATGTTCGGGATTTTTTTTGTTTCCATTTTAAATATGGTCCACATTATATATGACCCGTACACTCCTAAATTGAGAAATGGAATTAAACGACTTTTCAATTTTCTTAATAGCAATTTTCGTTTTTATGACCGACTGGGAATGTGGGATCTTGATTAAAACATTTTTCAGGAACAGATTCCGAACCCTGGCCACTGGCGGATACTCAGGGCCAAGCACATTACCGCCCAAAGTGGTCCTTAACGCTTTCGCGAACCATTCCGTTGCCTCATTCAAACGATTATACTCCTTATGTTTAAAAGTGATTTTAATTATCCTATTATTTGGCGGATACTTATATTGTTCCCGCTCGTATAATTGCTCCTTGAACATGGTATCATAATCATGTGTAGATACCTGTTGTAATATCTGATGATATGGATTATAGCTCTGTATTAAAACTTTTCCTCTCTTTTTAGTACGACCTGCACGACCCGCTACTTGCGTCAATAATTGAAAACAACGTTCATGTGCCCGATAATCCGGAAAATTTAAAAGAGAATCCGCATTCATAATACCCACCAAACTCACGTTTCTAAAATCCAGACCTTTAGTAAGCATTTGGGTACCCACAAGAATATCCATTTCCTGTTGTTCAAAAGCAGTAATTATTTTTTCATAACCATGCTTGCCTCGCGTAGTATCCAAATCCATTCGCCAAGTCTTAGCGTCCGGAAACAAGGTTTCTAGTTCCTTCTCTACCTGTTCAGTTCCAAAACCTTTGGTGTCTAATGTATGACTACCGCAGGCTTGACAACTTTCTTGCAATGCCATATGGTAACCACAGTAATGACAACGCAATTGTTTTTTATACTGATGATACGTTAAACTCACATCACAATTGGGACATTGTGGTGAATGTCCACAAGTGGTACACTCAACAATAGGCGCATAACCCCTTCTGTTTTGAAATAAGATTATTTGCTCTCCCGCCTCTAAAGCTTCTTGAATAGCCAAAAACAAACGTTCGGAAAAATGTCCTTTCATCCGTCGTTTTCTACTCTGCTCTTTTATATCTACCAATTCAATATCTGGCATAAGTACATTCCCAAAACGTCTTGTTATTGTGGCATACCCATATTTTCCTATTTTGGCATTATTAAAAGTCTCTACACTTGGAGTGGCAGATCCCAATAGAATATTACTGTTGTGAAGTTTAGCCAATACAATGGCTGCATCTCTTGCATGGTATCTTGGTGCCGGGTCAAACTGCTTAAAAGAACTCTCATGCTCTTCATCAACCACAATAAGCCCTAAATCTGAATACGGCAAAAACAAAGAAGAACGAGCTCCTATAACAATTTGAGCTTTGTCTTTTTTAGTCAAGACATTGTTCCACACCTCTACCCTTTCCTGTACACTATATTTTGAATGATACACAGACACCTTTTCTCCAAAATATTCTTGCAAGCGAGAAATAAGCTGAGTGGTCAGTGCTATTTCAGGAAGCAGATACAAAGCCTGTTTTCCTTTTTGGATGCATTCCTCTATCAACTTTACATAAACTTCAGTTTTACCAGAAGAAGTTACTCCGTGCAACAAGGTTACTTTATTTTCAGCAAAGCTTTTCGATACATCTTCAAAAGCTTTTTCCTGGTACTCGTTCAATGCTTTTAAAGCATAATTATCCTCTTCTCCATCATAGCTCACCCGGTCAGTTCTTACAAAGTACTCCTCTAAAATCTCTTTTTTAACAAGTGATTTTATAACCGCCTTTGAGCCTCCACTGGCTTGTTCTAGTTCCGTTACTTTAATCGGTTTTTTGTTTGTGGCTTGTATTTGGAAAAGAGAAAGTACAACCTGACTTTGCTTTGGGGCTCTTGATAAATCCTTTAAAAGTGCTTCCAGTTTATCCTCTTCAAGATACTCCTTTCCTAATTTCACATAGCGCACTAGCTTAGGTTTGTACTGTTCGTACATTTCTTCCTTAAGAAGAATAACATTCTTTTCTATAAGTCGATTTAAAACGGGAAGAATATTCTTTCGGTCTATAATAGCACTCACCTCTTGCACCTTTAACAATGCTTGATGCTGCAGTGCCTCATACACCAAAAACTCGTCATCCTCTAATTTAGACTCATCAACATCTCCTTCATCGTTTCTTAGAATAAGAGTTTCGCTTTCCAACAAGAATGCTCCAGGAACTGCACTTCTAAAAACCTCACCTATAGTACACATGTAGTAATCTGCAATCCACTGCCAATGCTTTAACTGAATAGCATTTATAATAGGATGCTCGTCAAGTATGCGGTCTATTTCCTTGGCTTCATAAATTTCAGGCTTATTGGTATGCACATTATGCACCAAGCCCGTATAAATTTTAGATTTACCAAAAGGAACACCCACGCGCATGCCCGGACGCAAAAACTCAGCTTCAGTCTCGGAAACAGTATAAGTAAAAAGTTTCTCTAAAGGAATCGGTAAAATTACATCGATAAAATACTGCATACTTCCGTTCGAATTCTATCCTTCTACACGCACCCAAGTCTGGGTACGATAAATAAAAGCTAAATACCCCCTTACCTTAAGTTCATTAGGGTTTTCCGGATTAAGCCAAATTTTACATCTAAAAGTCATTGCCTGTTGAGGGTCAAAAAGAGTATCGCCTTTATAAACCCCATTTCCGTGATGTTCTGCATCTTCAATTATAGTCATGCCCAAGACAGGCTTATCTTTCCTATCTCCTTCGCACTTACCGCAAATAAAATTCTCCTTCCCCTCCTCTACTATTTCAATAATTTTACCATGCATCATCCCATCCTCTTCATATATCTCTATAATAGCTTTTGGTTTACCTGTACGGTCGTCTATAGTTTTCCATTTTCCGAAAACTCCTTGGGAGTGACTTACTGGAGATAACATGACGATAAAAACAAAAAAACTTAAAATTGCGCTTGTATTCATTTCTTAGTATATGTTTTTCTTAAAGAGTTCAACGATGCATTAAGCTCGAACCCGAGCAACAATATATTAGAATTTAACCAGATATAGACCATAAGAATCAATAAACCTCCTAAAGCACCATATAATTCATTGTATCTAGCAAACTTTTCTACATAAACACCAAAGAGGTATGAGGTTAACATGAACAGAAGAGTAGTCATAAATGCTCCTGCTGAAAAAAACCGAGCATGTTTACCTTCTGTAGTTCCAAAATAATACAATATAGCGGTAGTGAAATAAGATAAAATAATAAAAAACAACACCTTACCTATCTTAGCACCCACAATATCATTCTCAGTAAGGTCATACCCCCTTGTCTTAGCGGCCCAAACACTTAGGTAGTCTATTATATACAACTCAAAATAACCATAAGCCACAGCGCCTACAATTAACAAAATTGATAGAATTAAACCCACCATAAGGGCATATAAATACTGACGGAAAAAATGCCGAGTCAACTCTACATGATACGAATTTTCAAATCCCCCAAAAATAGCATTAACCCCATTTGCCATTAGAAAAATAGAGAACAAAAAAGCAGAAGACAATAACCCTCCTTGCTTCTGATCTTTTATCTGTTGGTAAATCTCACCAAAATAATCACTAGTTGCCGAAGGTAAAAAGGACTCTAAAAACACAAGAAATTGAGAATCAAAATTATCATTACCTACACTTACATACGGCAGTATAAAAGGAATTAATGTAATTAAGAATATAAGTAATGGAAATAATGCCAAAAACAAGCTAAAAGCAATGGCACTGGCACGCGTAGAAATGGCTCCTCGGAAAACACCAAGAATGTACATTTCAATTAAGTCATAGAGAGATAGCCCTTCAAAAGCCGGTAGTTTTACTTGTTTTAGCAAACGAGCGACCCAGTTGACAATAGGAATTTTTTCAATTCTACTCTCTATCTCTTGCGACATTTATACCGCTTTTAAGCTTAAATCCATATTATACACCGAGTGGGTAAGCGCACCAGAAGAAATATAATCCACACCGCACTCCGCGTACTTGCGCAAAGTATCTTCGTTGATTCCGCCCGAAGATTCCGTTAAACAGGTATCGCCAATTAGCTTGACCGCTTTACGGGTATCTTCATAATTGAAGTTATCTATAAGAATACGGTATACACCACCCGCCTTAAGAATTTGTTTTATCTCATCTAAATCTCTTGCTTCCACAATGATTTTAAGATCTCGATTAGTTTCCTTTAAATAATCTTTGGTTTTCTGAATGGCTTTATCAATCCCTCCCGCAAAATCTATGTGATTATCTTTGAGCATAATCATATCGTATAAAGCGAATCTATGATTTTCACCTCCACCTATCTTAACAGCCCACTTTTCCAAAGCACGAATACCAGGAGTCGTTTTTCGCGTATCAAGAATTTTAGTTCCCGTACCCTCCAATAACTTTACGAATGAATTTGTTTTTGTAGCAATAGCACTCATACGTTGCATAGCATTCAAAACCAAACGTTCTGCTTTTAAAATACTTTGTGAACTTCCTGAAACATAAAAAGCGATATCACCATGCTTTACAGGAGAACCATCAGTAATAAGAGTTTCTATCTCCATATTGGGGTCCACATACTTAAAGACCTCTTTAGCGAACTCAACCCCCGCAATAATGCCCTCATCTTTCACCAACAGTTTTGCTTTTCCCTGCGCAGTATCAGGTATACAGGCCAACGAACTATGGTCTCCATCACCAACATCTTCACGAATGGCATTTTTTATGATATAATCTATTTCTTCTTGGAATTGTTCTTTGGAAATCATGTACGGGATTTTACTTATAGCTAAATTAGTAAATAGTTGGGGGTTTATAGACCTTACTTAAAGGGTTATTTATTAGAATAGGTATATATCTGAATACTTAAAACTTATTATTTCAAATTATATTTGCCGTATGACCATAAAACTCATCGCAATAGGAAAAACAGATAGCAAAGCTTTATTGCAGCTTATTTCTGAATATGAGAACCGATTGAAACACTATGTTAAGTTTGAATTGGAAATCATACCTGACATTAAAAACACTAAAAATCTCTCCGAAACGCAACAAAAAGAAAAGGAAGGTGTACTAATTTTGAAAAACCTGACCAACACTGATGTTCTAGTACTCTTAGACGAAAACGGAAAACAATTTTCCTCAGTAGATTTCTCTGGTTATTTACAGAAAAAGATGAATGCAGGCCTTAAGCAGCTCGTTTTTGTAATTGGTGGCCCATACGGTTTCAGTACGGATGTTTACAATAAAGCACAAGGTAAAATCAGTTTATCAAAAATGACCTTTTCCCACCAAATGGTTCGCCTTTTTGTTGTTGAGCAAGTCTACAGAGCTTTCACCATTCTACGTAACGAACCTTATCACCATCAATAAAAATTGAGCAAAAAAAATGGCCTTCTTTAAAAAGAAAGCCATTTTTTATGTTTGAAAGATTATTTTAAGCCTAGTACAACACTCTAAATTTAATAGTGTTCTCTACCTTCCTAAGAGCTTTTATAACGTCTTTATTATATTCTTTATCCAAATCTGTAATTACATACCCTACCTCGCTGTCAGTAGATAAGAATTGTCCAGAGATATTTAAGCCATATTTAGCGCATACCTCGTTAATCTTAGCCATAATTCCGGGCACATTTTTATGAATATGCAAGAAGCGGTGTGCATTCTGTTGCTTTGGCAAACGAATATTCGGGAAATTTACAGCATCTACAGTATTACCAGAGTTTATGTAATCCATAATTTTGTTCGGAACAAAATCCGCTATATCGCGTTGTGCTTCTTCTGTACTACCACCAACATGCGGCGTAAGAATAACATTGTTCAAACCTTGTAGTGGTGTGTAGAATTCACCGTTGCTCCGTGGTTCTTCTGGATACACATCAATAGCTGCACCACCAATTTTACCGGATTTCAAACCTTTTGCTAATGCTTCAATATCAACTACAAAACCTCTTGATAAGTTAATAAGCATGGCTCCATTTCTCATTTGGCTAATTTCTCGCTCACCTATGAAATCCTTATTCGCCTTATTGTCATCTATATGTAGCGTAACTACATCTGAAACATTTAATAAATCTTCTAGCGTATTACATTTTATAGCATTACCTAGTGACAGTTTATCGTCTACGTCATAATAATAAACACGCATACCTAAGGCTTCTGCCAAGATAGAAAGTTGTTTACCGATATTCCCGTAACCAACAATACCAAGATTCTTGCCACGGACCTCTCTTGAACCTTCAGCAGTCTTTTGCCATTGTCCGCTGTGTATTTCACTACTTCTAGAGAATACACTTCTCATTAACATAATAATCTGCCCAATGGCCAATTCAACTACTGAACGTGTATTACTGTAAGGTGCGTTAAAAACTACAACTCCATTTCTCTTTGCATGAAGTAAATCTATTTGTGTAGTACCAATACAGAAAGCACCAACTACCAAAAGTTTATCAGCAGCATCCAGTACTTTTTGAGTTACTTGGGTTTTTGAACGGATACCCAATACATGAACCCCTTTTATTTTTTCAATTAATTCGTCTTCATCAATACTATGCTTTACCAACTCAACTGAAAAACCATCATCTGATAAATTCTTGAAAGCATCCGGATGAACATTTTCTAGAAGTAATATTTTAATTCTATTCTTTGGATACGAAATATTACGAGGTAAATCGTTTACGAAAAGAAATTCATCCATATTTGGAGTTATATAATCTGCATTTTTGGCCGCTTTCTCACGGTGTACATTTTCAGTATAAGCAAAGAACTTATCTGCAATACCAGCTTCGCGCATAACATAATCGCTATACCCATCACCAATAACCTGAACTTCGCCTTCAAGGTTCATGTCTTTAAGACATTGTATTTTACCATTGTGTTGAGAAAGTACATTTTCAGAATCAAAACCTACAATATTACCTTCTTTATCAAATTCAAAAGTATTAGCAAATACCCTGTCTGATGGAATGTTATACTCCTTTACGATAGGATCTATAAATTCTTTAAACCCACAAGAGATTACGTAGATATCATCTGAGAATTTTTCAAAAAATTCTTTATTGGCAGCAATAGACTTGGAGATTTTAAGACGCAGCTCTTCTACCAACGGCCCTAAATCATCTTTATGGGCGTGCAATAATTTTATACGTCTTTCAAGAGATTCAGTAAAGGATATATCACCATCAATACCCAAATTAGTAATTTCCTGAATTTTCTTAATGATTTCGTCTTTGTTAGAATTGCCTTCCAGGGTCCTTTCGGCTAGTACATCCAAGGCTTCAACTCTTGTTAAAGTACTATCAAAATCGAATACATATTTCCTACCTGCTTCTAC
Organism: Zobellia nedashkovskayae; assembly: GCF_015330125.1. Taxonomy (NCBI): domain Bacteria; kingdom Pseudomonadati; phylum Bacteroidota; class Flavobacteriia; order Flavobacteriales; family Flavobacteriaceae; genus Zobellia; species Zobellia nedashkovskayae. Next base: position 4,602,440 of record NZ_JADDXR010000002.1, read on the forward strand.
CATGTCTTTGCTAAAAAATTAAGGGACAAAAATAAAGATTATTTCTGTCCAAATTAGACTAATGTTGCTAAAAGTTATCCTTATAACTAATCTACTTCTTTTTGATATGATTTAAATTTTTCATAGACATTAAAAACATGAACATTTTAATCCAAAAAGGAAACTACCGCTTCTGAAAACGCCTTAGTTTTATAGGTTCCGTTGTGGTCTCCCTCAACGATTACAAATTCACTTTTAGGAACGGCTTTATGTAATTTTTCTGGACTGCCGTTATCTAAGTCTTCATTACCTGCAATAACCAAAACCTTAGCCTGTATATAAGCTAAGTGACTTTTTTTGGTATTGGGCTGAAAACGTTGTTGCAGGTACAAACTTCTAAAATCTGCATTAATAGATTTTGCATAATCTACCGCTTCCTGAGTTTCTTCAGTTACTTTTCCATTAAAAGCATTCATGAATTTAATTTTTCGCGGCCACCGGTAATCTGTAAAATCGATTCCCATACCACCCAATACCGCCTTTTTAACACGTCTATCCTTGAGCAACAATTTCGCAAGAACAATACTGCCCCTAGAATAACCTACGGCCATATATTTTTTTAACCGTAAATGCTGCGTGAGAAACATAATATCCATTACCTCGGCATCAAAGCTATATGCTTCTTCCGTTTGCGGTTTATCAGATTCGCCATTACCCCTCAGATCAAGAGCAATTACTCTAAAGCCTTCTGCTAACAAATCTTCTTTTAGACTTGTGTTCTTCCACGATTCCTTAGTATTTATAAAGCCATGAATCAATAGCACGGCATCGCCTTTACCCTCATCAGTATAAGCTATTTTAGTATCGTCAAAAGAATTAAAAAATTCCGTTTGCCCCCATGAGGAGGTAATGAACATAAATGATACCACCACAAAAAAGATATGCATTGCGTTTCTATATATTAACATAGATAATTCCTGTAATTACTGCAAGTCCAAAACTTAACAGCGTTCCTATTAAGATATATTCGGTAAGTTTCCGGTTGTTGCTTTCTTTTAAATCATTAAATCGAAAAACAGATTTTGCTCCTATCAACAAACCGATAGCTTCCCACCTGCCCATAATAATGAACATAAGAACAAACAACCGTTCTATGATTCCTATATATTTTCCGGCATTGGGCAGCGATTTATGGTCTAGTTCAATTTTGTCCGACATGGCTTCCAATAACTTGCCCATAATAATCGCGGCAGGAGAGCTCACAAATACAATTGCCGTTACCAAAGGCCAATTTAGGTCTTGAAATAGGGTAACAGTATGTTCCATTAGCTTGCCATAATAGACACAGCAATATAATACGAGAACATGAAGCACCTGGTCAATAAAAAAAGGAATGCTTTTTAGCTTGAACAAAGGTGTAACATACAGTTTAGCTAAATCAATAAAATAGTGCGAAACCATAATAATCAAGGCTATTTTCCAAAACTTTAAATCCCACACAAGTAACATCGTCAGCGCAAAATGAAGTAGAACATGTGCGTAGAGGTATTTTGATTTCTCTTTATTAGCCTCCTTGTGAATAACCCAGCGATTGGGTTGTAATAAAAAATCGCCTATTAAATGTGCCAGTAAAAGTTTTGTGAACAGAATCATCTAACTTAATTCTTTTAAAGTTTTTGAATAATACTCAAGTAATTCTAGAACCAAATCTAGACGAGCCCTTTTTTGACGTTGACTAACCGCAGACTGTTGAATATTTAGTCTTTCGGCTATTTCGCGTTGTGAAGCATTAGGATTATCTAACGCCAATACAATTATCTCTGCCGATACCGTACTCCAATCATCCATAAAATGAAGCGCCAACTTAAGCATAAGATTTAAAGTATCATCAAAAAAACCATTGCCCGTAGCAATTGTTAAATTGAGTTTATCTTCTTTAAGAGACTCAAAAGTTCTTCCTGATCTATGATAAGCAGGACCGTTAGACTCGCTAACACCAACCCCCTTAAATGTCTCACCGCCCAAGCCAATACCCATACGAACATCTAGGCCCTTTATCGTTTTTATTAATGCTTTAATGTGTATTGCCGCCCGTAAAGCATCTTCTTTGGCTATTTTTAATTGAAACTCGTCTCCTCTATAAACCTCCCAATCTACGGGTGATTTGCCTAGTTTGGATAAGTAATTCTTAAGAATACCTAACCACTCTGACGAGTTGTGGTTCTCGGAGTTAATAATATCTCCAGTAATTATTGCTATCATAATTATATAAGCTAAAACGCTAATATATAAAAATATAAGCTAAAACGCTAATATTTTACATTATAAGCTATATTGCTTATATCCTAAAACCACCTTCGGACATTTACACAATACTGTTTATATTCTTTACCAAAAAGTTTTAAAAGGACCGTCTCTTCAGGAATAATTTGAAACCGATTCATATATCCAACAAAACCTGCTGCCAGCAAAGTATTGAATGCATTACCAAGCCATATACCCAAAGCCAACAAAAGCACAAGCAAAGCCAAATACATGGGGTTTCTAGAATAGGCGAAAATTCCGTTTTCTACCAACTTACTAGTCTTAGAAGGAGTAGCCGGGTTAATAGTAGTTCGTAAACGAAAAAATTGAAAAAGAGCAATTACAGCCACAATACCAGCAAAAGCCAATAAAAAAATGATTAAATAATACCTGCCAAAAAAATCGAAATAACCAAAAGGCAAAAACGTAGCAAGCAGATACATTAAACCTGCGAAAATTAGAAAAACAACTGCGGGAGGTATCTTTAACTCCATAATAGAATATTTATAGCTTTTCAAAATTACTATTTTTGAGACCGCTAAAAGCATCCGTTTATAAACAATCTTAAATCAATTTAAATGAAACTTGTTTTCGCAACTCATAACAAAAACAAATTGGACGAAGTTAAAAAACTCGTCCCTCCGCATATAGAACTGGTCTCATTAACTGATATTGGTTGTTTTGAGGAAATACCAGAAACCGGCACAACCTTAGAAGAGAATGCACAACTAAAAGCCGACTATGTTACAAAAACCTATGGCCTGGCATGTTTTGCAGATGACACAGGTCTTATAGTAGATATTTTAAATGGTGAGCCCGGCGTGTATTCTGCTAGATATGCAGGCGAAACAAAAGATGCGGACAACAACATGAACAAACTTTTAAAGAATCTAGAAGGCAAAAAGAATCGTGAAGCTCACTTTAAAACAGTTATTGCCTTAAACATAAATAAAGAGAAGCATATCTTCAATGATATTGTAAAAGGTAAAATAACAAAAGAAAAAAAAGGTTCCAAAGGTTTTGGATATGACCCAATATTCCAACCTAACGGCTATAAACAAACTTTTGCCGAACTCCCGCTAGAAACCAAAAACCGTATAAGCCACAGGGGTTTAGCTATCAAAAAACTATTAGATTTTCTACAATAATAGCTATTTAAATAATAAAACGTACCTTTGCGCCTTAATTTTAACGCCGCCGGTATGGCAGGTGTTGTTCTGAGTACTAAGGTTATATACGATAATCGCTCTATGCAACACACCTATTAGCGATTTAAGTATACCTTTTTTATGACAAAATTTGAAGAATTAGGGCTAAGTCAGCCCTTATTAGATGCTGTAAAAGATATGGGTTTTGAAACCCCATCTGAAGTACAGGAAAAAGCAATCCCACTTTTATTGGAAAGCGAAATGGATCTTGTTGCGCTTGCGCAAACAGGAACTGGTAAAACGGCCGCCTTTGGTTTTCCGTTAATCCAAAAAATAGATAGCGCCAGTAGAACTACCCAAGGTTTAATACTCTCCCCTACTCGTGAACTATGTTTACAGATTACAAATGAGATACAAGCTTACTCTAAATATGTAAAAGGCCTAAACACCGTTGCTATTTATGGTGGAGCTAGCATAACAGACCAAGCAAGACAGATCAAACGTGGCGCACAGATAGTTGTGGCAACCCCCGGCCGAATGAAAGATATGATCAGCCGTGGTCTTGTTGATATTACAAAAATTGATTACTGTATTCTTGATGAAGCGGATGAAATGCTCAACATGGGCTTTTTTGAAGATATAAAGGATATTCTTTCGAATACTCCTAAAGAAAAGTCTACTTGGTTGTTTTCAGCAACTATGCCAAGAGAAGTAGCAACCATTGCCAAGAAATTCATGAACAGCCCTACCGAAATTACAGTAGGAGCTAAAAATGCAGGAACTTCAACTGTACAACACGAATACTATGTAGTTGGCGGAAGAGATAGATACCCTGCTCTTAAGAGACTTGCAGATGCTAACCCAGATATTTTCTCGGTAGTTTTCTGTAGAACTAAAAGAGATACGCAACGTGTAGCGGAAAAGCTTATTGAAGACGGGTACAGTGCAGGAGCATTGCATGGCGATTTAAGTCAAAATCAACGAGATTTAGTAATGAACTCGTTCCGTAAGAAACAAATACAAATGTTGGTTGCAACGGATGTAGCTGCTCGTGGTATTGATGTTGATGATATTACACACGTTATCAACTACCAACTTCCCGATGAAATCGAAACTTATACGCACCGTAGCGGTCGTACAGGTAGAGCTGGTAAATCTGGTATTTCAATGGTAATCATTACCAGAAGCGAAATGCGCAAGATTCACGCCATGGAGAAAAAGATTCAACAATCTTTTCTTTCTAAAAAGATTCCAACCGGAATTGAAATATGCGAAATACAACTGTATCACTTGGCCAACAAAATAAAGGATACTAAAATAAACAAAGATGTTGAAAATTACCTACCGGCAATTAACGACGTTCTTGAAGGTATAGATCGCGATGAACTTATCAAGAAAATAGTATCTGTTGAGTTTACACGTTTTTCAAACTATTACAACAAAACGAAAGATATAAGCAGCTCTGATGATCGTGGTCGTGATAGAGGAGATAGAGATAGAGGAGCAAGTGCACCTTCTAACGGATCTGTTCGTTATTTCATTAATGTTGGAGAAAAAGATGGTTACGACTGGATGTCTTTAAAAGACTTCTTACGTGATACATTAAGCCTTGGAAAAGAAGACGTTTACAAAGTTGATACTAAGGATTCATTTTCTTTCTTCAACACCGAAGCTGAACATACTGACAAAATTCTCTCATTTTTTACCGACTTTAAATTAGAAGGTAGATTCATTAATGTTGAAGTTTCTAAAAACCCTGGCGGAAGCGGCGGCGGTAATAGAGGTAGAAGCGGCGGTGGCAGAGGAAGAAGTGACCGTGACAGCAGTGATCGTGGTGGTAGATCTAGAGGTAGAGACAATAACAGAAGCTCTTCTAGAGGCAAATCTAGCCATTCAGGAAAGAGAAGAAGCGGTAGCAGCAGCAGCAAAAGCAGAAGCGACTTCTTTTAGGACTACAGAACAACTTACATTTTAAGTTAATTCTATATTAAAAAATACGCTTCGGCGTATTTTTTTGTTTTGTTTAGTATTTTTAACCCCGTATGCTAAAAGCAATGAAACCAATATCAATTATAGTTCTGCTCTTTATATCAACCTTTTCGTTTGCTCAAGAAGAAGAAATCCTAGAGGAAAAAGAAATAAAGGCCCTAGTTGTAAACGCCCAAACAGATGCCCCCATGGGTAATGTTCATATTATAAATTTGAACAAGGTTAAAGGAACCATCACAAAAGACGATGGAGAATTTACAATTATTGCATCTGTAGACGACATTCTCTACTTTTCTTATTTGGGTTTCAAGTCTCAAAAAATTAGGGTTACAAATGACATGTTCAAATTTGAGAACACTAAAATTGCCTTAACAGAACTTGCCTATGCTTTAGAAGAGGTAATTGTTAGACCTTATCAGCTTACAGGCTATCTTGAAATAGACGTTAAGAACGCTCCTATAAACAATGCATACCAGTATAGTATATCAGGCCTTTCGGTAGGTTACGAAGGAGGTAACAAGAACCCTAGTGCCGTTACCAAGGTTTTAGGCGCTATCTTAAATCCTGCAGATTTATTGCGTAATCTTTTTGGTAAACAGCCAAACCAAATGAAGAAACTTCGCAAAATAAAAGAAGACGACCAAATACGGGACCTTTTGGCTTCCAAATTTGATCGTGAAGTCCTAATGGAACTACTTCAGATAGAAAAGCTAGATATTCAAGATATTCTAAATAATTGCAATTACTCAAAATCGTTTATTAAAACAGCCAACGATTTACAAATTCTAGATGCTATAAGTAGTTGCTACGAAGATTTTAAAGTATTGAATCGTAAAAAATAAATTTTCTATTTCCCATTGCATTTTATAGCTTTAGAGAAAATAGAACTCTTATGAAAAGACTGCTCTCTGCGGTTATTATACTTCTAATCCTTGCTTCCTGCAAAGAACAACGCAAGGATATTGTAGAAGAGGTAGCGGTAAAAACCGACACCATTTCCAAATCAATTGAACCCCAAAAGAACGTTCCTTTTGCTTGGGAAGGAGCCAATATCTACTTCTTATTGACCGACAGGTTCAATAATGGTAATACCGAAAATGACGTAAATTTTGACCGAACCGAACCAACTGGACCTCTAAGAGGATTTATGGGCGGGGATATTCTAGGAATTACAGAAAAAATAGAAGAAGGCTATTTTTCGGACTTAGGTATTAATGCCATATGGTTCACCCCGGTTATAGAACAAATTCACGGCAGTACTGACGAAGGTACGGGAAACACCTACGGCTATCATGGGTATTGGGCCAAAGACTGGACAAATCTTGACCCTAACTTTGGGACTAGAAAAGATTTAGAAACTATGGTTAAGACCGCGCATAAAAATGGTATCCGCGTTTTGCTAGATGTTGTCCTCAATCACACTGGGCCCGTTACAGAAGTTGATGGGACTTGGCCAGATGAATGGGTAAGAAAGGAACCTGTATGTGATTTTACCACTTATGAAACTACGGTTGAATGTACTTTGGTAAAAAACCTACCGGATATCCGAACTGAATCTAACGAACCTGTTGAACTTCCTGATGCCCTTTTGGCAAAATGGAAAGAAGAAGGCCGTTTAAGCCAAGAACTAGATGAATTGCAACTGTTCTTTGAACGAACCGGTTACCCACGAGCTCCAAGATACTATGTTATAAAATGGCTTACTGATTATGTCAACAACCTAGGTGTAGATGGTTTTAGGGTAGATACCGTAAAACATGTAAACGAAGAGGCATGGTCAGAACTCTATAAAGAAGCATCTTATGCTTTTGAAAACTGGAAAAAAATGCACCCTGATAAAGTGCTGGATGACAAGCCTTTCTATATGGTTGGTGAAGTCTACAACTATGGAATCTCTAACGGAAGAGAGTACGACTTTAATGACAAAAAGGTAGATTACTTTGCCCATGGATTCAAAAGTCTTATCAATTTTGAGCTAAAAGAGGATGCCAAGAATGATTATGAGTCTATTTTTCGAAAATACAATAAGATGTTGAACACTGATCTTATTGGTAAAAGTGTAGTAAACTACCTTACTTCTCATGATGACGGAAGTCCTTTTGACCCTGAAAGAAAAGACCCTTTCAGAGCAGCAAATATTCTATTGCTCACACCTGGGGCTTCACAAATCTATTACGGAGATGAAACCGCCCGTGATTTAACCATAGAAGGCTCTGTAGACAACCCTGTTGAGGGTGATGCCACACTTCGTTCATTTATGAATTGGGATGAGCTTGATAGTCTTCCTAGAACTCAAGAGATTCTACAGCACTGGAAAAAACTAGGAACGTTTAGAAGAAATCATTTGGCAGTGGGAGCCGGAAAACACAAAAGACTTGGTAAAAAACCTTACGTTTTTAGCAGAACTTACATTGAAGGAAACTACAAGGATAAGGTTGTTGTAGGATTAGATTTACCTAAGGGTAAAAAATCGCTTTGGGTAAAAGGTTTCTTTGGCGACGGAACTAAACTATATGACACCTATTCAGAAACAGAAGTTATTGTTGCAAACGGTAAAATATTACTAGAGAACGATTTTGATATTGCCCTCTTAGAGCTAAAAGAATAGACTACAGAGGACTATGATTTTTTAAAGCTTTGTTTTAAAAATCATAGTCCTTATCATAATCATATAGGTCTTTATTTATACTTAAAAAATTAATCTTGGCGCTAGTCTTGAAAATGCTCGTCCATTCTAAATATTACCATTATTTATTTCCGTTTCATATCTTTTTAAAATATCATCAATACTCCTAACAGATTTTTTGGTCCAATCCAGTCTTTTTTCTAGTTTTTCTTCCTCGGTAAGTCGCCATTCAAGATTTGTAGCTCGCATTTTAACCGCCAAATGTTGTAGAATTATTGCTGCTGACACAGATATATTCAAACTTTCGGTAAAACCCAACATCGGAATTTTTAAAAATCCATCACTCATATCAATTGCCTCTTGGCTTAGACCATTTTTTTCAGTCCCAAAAAGCAGTGCCGTTTTTCCTTCTATTTTGAAATCTTCCAAAAAAGTAGAATTGTTATGTGGTGTGGTAGCAATAATTTTATAACCATCCTTTCTAAGTTTTTCTATACAATTACGAGTACTTTTATAACGATGCACATCTACCCACTTCTGAGCGCCCATAGCTATTTCGCTATCTAGCTTCTTACCAAACCGCGATTCAATTACATGTGCGTCTTGAATACCGAATACTTCACAACTACGGATAACAGCACTTGTATTATGCATTTGGTACAAATCTTCAATCGCTACTGTAACCAATCTTGTGCGCTCTTCCAGTATTTCTAGAAACCGCTGTTTCCTTTCTTCGCTTATAAAATTCTCTAAATATTCAAGAAGTTGTTCCTCTGCCATGTACCGAATATAATAAAAACTCTATTTTTATAACGATGAAGAAAAGAATTACTATTTTGACAGGTGCTGGTATTAGTGCCGAAAGTGGAATAAATACCTTTAGAGATTCCGGTGGGTTATGGGAAGGGCATGATGTAATGGAAGTTGCTTCGCCCGAAGGTTTTGCTAGAAATCCAGAACTGGTTCTTGATTTCTATAATCAAAGACGAAGACAGTTACCCGAAGTTGCCCCAAACGAAGCACATAAAGCACTTTTTAAGCTTGAAGACTTTTATAATGTTACCATCGTTACCCAAAATGTAGATGATCTTCACGAAAGGGCAGGAAGCTCTAATGTAATACATATTCACGGTGAGCTTTTAAAAGCCAGAAGCACTAAAAACGAAAATTCTATTATTCCTTGGACTAAAGATTTGAACATAGGCGACTATTGCGAAAAAGGCCATCAATTACGCCCTCATATTGTTTGGTTTGGTAAAGCTGTACCCCTTTTGGAGCAAGCGGCAATTGCTACTCAAAATGCAGATATTGTGATTATTATAGGTACATCAATGCAAGTATACCCTGCCGCCAGCCTTATTGATTATGCCCAAAGCGGAATTCCCATTTATTTTATAGACCCTAAGCCCAACGTGTCCAAAAATAATTATGATAACCTTACTGTTATAGCTAAAACCGCTGTACAAGGAATACCTCAACTTGTGACTGAACTAATTGCAACTATTCATAAAAACTAACAAGCTGTTATGTTATGACCAAGGAAGAGCTTTATAAATCATTAGATTACGTAAATCATTCTCGTAAAAAGCGTTCGGAAATGGCTACTTTAATTTCTCAAAACCCAAAACTTGTAGCTCCGTTAATGGAAATAGCTTTTGCGATAGATGATCCCATTTCCAATAGAGCATGCTGGGTACTTGAATTTACCGCCAAAGAAAATCTATCTTTTATATATCCTCATTTGGAAAATTTTACCACCAATTTACACCGAGTAAATTTTGAATCTGCAATACGACCCATAGCCAAAATTTGTGAATTTTTGACTGAAACGTATTTCTCCGAAAATAATATCGGACTTAAAAATATTATGACAGAAAAGCAATTGGAGCGAATTACATCAGCATGTTTTGATTGGTTGATTGGCGACCATAAAGTTGCAGCAAAAGCATATTCAATAACTTCTCTGTTCCAATTAGGACACAAATACGATTGGGTTCACCCAGAATTACAAATGATTTTGGAGAAGAATTATGCCGAAGGTAGTGCGGCATACAAAGCGAGGGCCCGCCATGCTTTTGCTAAGTTAAAGAAGCTTTACTCGTAAAATACAAGTTATTAACTTTTTAGTCACAACTTTTTTCACAAGAAACCTAAAAACCTTTTAATACTACCCATCTTAGGGTATCTTTGCTTTTTTTCAAAAATCAACCTTATACACTGTTATGTCTCTAAACGCTTTGAACGCTATTTCGCCTATAGATGGGCGCTACAGAAGTAAAACTGAACCATTGGCACCGTTTTTCTCGGAAGAAGCCCTAATCAAATACAGGGTACGAGTAGAAATTGAATATTTTATTGCCCTTTGTGAGATTCCGTTACCTCAACTTTCTGGTTTTGACAACTCCAAATTTGGAGCGCTTCGGGAAATCTATATTAACTTTGATACAGTTGATGCCCAAGAAATAAAAGAAATAGAGAAAACTACCAATCACGATGTAAAAGCAGTTGAATATTTTATAAAAGCTGCTTTTGATAAATTAGGGCTTTCCGCACATAAAGAGTTCATTCATTTTGGACTTACCTCGCAGGACATCAATAATACCGCTATTCCTCTTTCTATTAAAGAAGCGACTAACGAAGTTTATGTTCCCGAATACACTATACTATTGAATAAAATTCAAGAGTTGGCAAAAGAATGGGCAGACATACCAATGTTAGCAAGAACACACGGACAACCGGCATCGCCTACACGTCTTGGTAAAGAAATAGAGGTTTTTGCAATTCGATTAAAAGAACAATTCAACCTATTGAACGATATACCTAGTGCAGCTAAGTTTGGTGGAGCTACAGGAAACTATAACGCTCATAAAGTAGCCTACCCATCTATTGATTGGAAAGCTTTTGGAACTAAATTTGTACAAGAAAAATTAGGACTGCACCACTCCTTCCCTACTACACAAATTGAGCATTATGACCATATGGCCGCTTTGTTCGATAACCTTAAGCGTATAAACACTATTATTCTTGATTTGGACCGTGATTTTTGGACCTATGTTTCCATGGATTATTTCAAACAAAGAATCAAAGAAGGCGAAGTTGGGTCTTCGGCTATGCCACATAAAGTAAACCCAATCGATTTTGAAAATTCCGAAGGTAACTTAGGAATCGCCAATGCCTTGTTTGAGCACTTATCAGCTAAATTACCAGTATCAAGATTACAGCGTGACCTTACGGACAGTACAGTTCTTAGAAATGCCGGTATGCCTTTTGCTCATACAATTATTGCTTTTCAGTCTACTTTAAAAGGATTAAACAAACTCTTATTGAACAAAGAAAAGTTTGAACAAGATCTTGAGAATAATTGGGCCGTAGTTGCGGAAGCTATACAAACTATCTTACGTAGAGAAGGCTACCCTAATCCTTATGAAGCATTAAAAGGTCTTACCAGAACCAATGCTAAAATAAACAAGGATTCTATTGCTGAGTTTATCGATACGCTTGAAGTTTCTGATGAAATTAAGCAAGAACTAAAAGTAATTACACCAAGTAATTATACAGGTATTTAATAAATACCTAAATATCCTAAACAAAAAAAAGGCCGCAAATGCGGCCTTCTTCGGGGGATAATGGTTAGTGTTTAGGTAATATTATCCTTTCTTTTGTATCTCAACTTGATGTGGGTAAGGAATTTCAATTCCAGCTTTATCAAGTGCCAACTTACAGTTTTCTAAAGTTCCAAAATATACATCCCAATAGTGTTCTGGCTTACAGAACGGACGTACTGCAAAGTTCACAGAACTATCTGCCAATTCAGAAACATTTACAGATGGAGCAGGGTCTTTCAAAACCTTTGGGTCTGCTAAAAGAACGTTTAGCAAAACTTCTTTTGCAGTTTTAATATCTTCTCCGTAACCAACTCCTATAGTAGTATCAACTCTCATTTTACCTTCGGCAGTATAATTAATTATATTTCCGTTAGCCATTGCCCCATTAGGTATAATGGCCAATTTGTTATCAGGCGTAATAAGTTTAGTAGTGAAAATTTCTATCTCCTTTACAACTCCAAGTGCTCCTTGTGCTTCTACCAAATCGCCAATTTTATAAGGCTTGAAGATGATTATCAAAACCCCACCTGCAAAATTGGATAAGGAACCTTGCAATGCAAGGCCAATTGCCAAACCTGCTGCTGCAATTATAGCGGCAAAACTTGTAGTCTCTACCCCTAAAGTAGAAATTACCGTAATTATCAAGAAAATTGTCAATGCCCATTTAACAAGGCTAAGTAAAAATTTCTGAAGAGACTTATCGTACTCTTGTTTTGTCATTCCCTTTTGAACAACCTTAACTATCTTTTTTATAACCCAAGAACCAATAATGTAAATTACGATTGCCCCTATTACTTTAGGTCCGTAATCAACGGCAAATTCAATACCTTTATTCATCCATACTTCTGCTTGTTCCATAATTGTTTCTCGTGTTAAGGGTTAATGCTTTAATATTTAAGACACCCGATTTATCGAAAGGTCACTAAAAACTTTAAATTTTATTCAAAAAAAAAACAAACCATTCAATTTGGTTTGTTTTTTTAAGCTAAATATGTTGTTGTTTTTACTTCATAAAGTCCATGACCTTAGATAGTTCACCTCCTTTAAACTCAGATTTTTCTAAAGCTTGAACAAACTGAATCATTTTTGCCGGATTCATGTTTTTTCCTAAAACCCGAACCACTAAAAAGCCTTTATCTTCATTATCTCCGTAAATCACCACCTCATCAATGGCATCTTCATCTCCAAGATACTTGATTGTGGCCCTACCAAAATCCGTATTCATTTTCATGAGTTCTGTGAAGTCTTCTTTTTTTAAGATAGACTTTATAATAGTCTGCTCTTTTAGAAAGTCCGCTTGGTTTGCTTCAGTCTTCTTAAAAGCCAGAACATTTAGCTTTTTTAATGAGCCAAGACTTTCTTTTTGTTCTGGAGATAATTGCGCCTCCCTTATATTCAAAAGGCCTACCGGCAAATCTAAAGTCAAAAAATTAGGATTCTCAGAATTTGTTACATAATACTGTTGTAAGCTAGGTGTAGAATTACAAGCACTTACAATACATAATAGCAGGGTAGCTATAACCATTGTTATTCTTTTCATATAAATGTCTTTAGGGTGTTGAATTAGACTTAGAGGGTGTTCTTTTACCTTCCTCCTACTTCGTTTAGCTCTTCAGGAAGATTCATCTTTCTAGTTAGTGCTCCAATTTTGTTCAAATCTATATCTCCTGTTAGCGATACCAAAACACTTTCAAATTTTCTATTGCCCATATCTAGCTCATCACTATTAATATCCGACACGAATAATAAAAGCTCACTAACATGATCCTCATCTCTTCCTTCTTTAATATAGAACTTTACAGTAGCATCCTTGTCCTTCACTTTCATCAACTCTTCTAGGTTAGAAGATTTTAGATACTTTTTAACCGTTTTACCCATGTCTTCGGATATTCCTGCATCTTCGGTAATAAATACCTTAATACCGTCTAAGCCTTGGGCTAGTTCTGCGAAATCCTGAGAATCCTGGTCGCCCTCATCAAAAGCAGCTATGTTACCTGCTAGTCTGATCATACTTTTGTTTACGGTAACAGAACCTACATTGTTCATGTTATCATACTTGTCAAATATAGATTGGGAAATTCCAAAAAATGGTAATACTACTAGTACTAAAAATACACTTAGCTTTTTCATGATTGTTCGTTTTAAGATTAATGATTGTTTTTGATTATTGATTGATGATGATTAATTTACTTTCTATTCTTACCAGCTTCGTTCAACTCTTCTGGCAAGTTCATTTTTTTAGTCAAAGAACCTATCTTGTTTAGGTCTATATCTCCTGTTAACGACAAAAGTACCGTTTCAAACTTTCTACCGTTTACATCTACATTTACGTTGTTTATACCTGTAACGAACATAAGAAGCTCACTAACGTGGTCATCGTCTTTACCAGCACGGATATAGAACTTAACGTTAGCATCTTTATCTTTTACACGCATAAGCTCTTCTAGCTTGGCAGATTTAAGATATTTCTCTACGGACAATTTCATATCTGTAGAAATAGACTTGTCTTCAGTAATAAAAACCTTTAAGTTATTTAAACTCTTAGCTATATCCATAAAGTCTTTGGCTTCTGGATCGTCTACCTCAACGTCTATTTTACTCAGTAAATTAAACATGCTACGGTTTACAACTACCGCACTTACCTCATCTAGGTCTTCATATTTATCAAATAGGGACTGTGAAAAGCCCATTACCGGCAACACCGCTACTATTAGTACAATTAATATCTGTTTCATTTCTCGGGTTTTAATTTTAATTCTTATTATAAATTTTTTGTTTTGCTACAACAAACTCATTGAGGTATCCTATTTTCTCCGTACCTCTTTCCATATTCTGACTAAGCATGTCCAACGCTTTTTTCGTTTCGTTGTAGGCATAAAGAGCCTGTTGTTGCTCTAGTTCCTTTTCATCATAATAGTTTTTTCCTAAATACACTCCGAACATTAGCATAACTGCTGCTGCAATAGACATCCATTTATAGAAATTTTTACTAGTACCTTTTGTTTCAGGCTCCAATACAACTTCCTTGGAAAACTGCTCTTTTTTAGCTCCGTCCATAAAACTGAACAAAGGAATATATTGCTGCAGTTTCTCAGGGATATCATCCTTAGAAAAATACGCTCCAAGCAGCTTCTCTTCTGCAACCGTTGTATTTGCTTCAAAGTACTTTTCAAGTAATTTTTCTATTTTATCCAATTCCATAACTGTGTTTTTGTATTAATTTCTCTCTCACGGTCTTTCTAGCCCGTGACAAGGCAACTCTCACCGCTGTTGGCTGCATTTCTAACATTTTGGCAATCTCATCATAATCATACTCTTCTACGTCACGTAACTGCAAGACCATTTTTTGTTGCTCGGGTAAATCTTCCATTATTTTCCCTACCCATGAAACACTATCGTTTGCCTCTATTTTTTTTTGTAATGAACTTCCTTTTTCCTCATAGTTGGTATGAACTAGTTTTAAATTTCCAGCCTGCTTAGATTTTAATCGGTCCAGACAGAAGTTTTTGGTCATGGTCATTGCAAAAGCTTCTACACTCTTATACTGTTCTATGCTCTTATTCTTAGCCCAAAGCTTTAACAGAATCTCTTGCGTGGCATCCTCAGCTTCTTCCCTAGACACTAACAACCGTTTTGCCAAACGGAACAGCTTATCCTGAAAAGGTCCCACAATCTTTAAAAAATCTGCCTGTTGCATTCTAATGGTCTAGTTATTTTGAACGCCTTTAAAAGGCGCTACATAATGAAGACGAACTACTTTCCATTATGTTACAAATATTTTTTATATTTCAATTCTGTAAGTAATTGCTACAACTTTTTACTAACTAGTTACGTATACTAATTAAGAACTTTTAATCTAAGCTCCCCCATTAAATTATCTCCAGTTCTTTGGAACGATAATTGATTTGGTAGTTTTATCCGATAATGAAAAACTATGAAAAAGTATCTCTTATTGTTCCTTGCTACAGGATTTTTATTTATTAGTTGTAAAAATGACGATAACATTTTTCCAGATGAACAGGAAGAAGTTGTTGAAGAAGAGTTAAAAACCGCAGCTGACTACCCTGCACAAAATTTCATGTACCAAGTAATGAATATATGGTATTTTTGGCAAGCCGATGTTCCCAACCTCGCCGATGATAAATTTCAAGGCTCTAATGACCCTGATTATATTTCTTTTTTAGCTTCAGAATCCAACCCTAGTGATTTCTTTTATAATGACCTTACCTTTAATCATGCGGAATCAGTAGGAGATGCAGCCGCTTCTGACAGGTTTAGTGTTGCCGTTGAAAACTACAAAGACCTCGTGAATTCTTTACAGGGAATTTCAAGTAGTAATGGTGTAGAATTCCAATTATACGGTACTGAAAATGATATAGATATATATGGCGTTGTAACTTATATATTACCAAACTCAGACGCCTCTAGTAAAGAAATAATGAGAGGAGACGTCTTTAATGGAGTAGATGGACAAACATTGACCCGTAGCAACTATATAGATTTACTTTTTGGCGATAATGCAAATTACACTCTTAATATGGCTGATTTCTCTGGAGAATCCGTCATAGGCAATGCTAAAGAAGTAGCTCTGACCAAGATCGAGAATTTTTCAGAAAACCCTATATATATTAATAAAATCATTGAGCAGAACGGAAAGAAAATAGGCTACTTAATGTATAATAGTTTTCTAGCCGCCTATGACGACCAGTTAAATACTGTTTTTGGCGAATTTAAAGCAGAAAACATTGACGAGTTAATTTTAGATTTCAGATATAACGGAGGTGGTAGAGTCACCTCTGCAATTCAAATGGCAAGCGCTGTTTATGGTACTGAAACCGACCAATTACTTTTAAGAGCTCGTTACAATGATAAAATAATGGCTAATTCTGAAGCAGCTGACGTCGAAGATAATTTTACGGATACAACTTTCGATAGCAAGACAGCTCTTAATACCCTGAATCTAAAAAAAGTATATATTATTGCTACGGGCCGAACAGCATCCTCCAGTGAATTGGTTATGAACGGTCTCGCTCCTTACGTTGATGTAGTACATGTAGGCGAATTGACAGTAGGCAAAAGTGAGTTTTCTAATACTTTCGTTGATGACCCTTCAACCGGTTACTTTTATACAGGAAATAACGATAGTGACATCAACCCAGATAATCAATGGGGAATTCAACCCTTATTAGGTAAGAATGAAAATGCAGATGGATTCTCTGATTATGAAAATGGGTTAGTACCTGATTACGAATTACCAGAAGATGTTGAAAATTTAGGTGTATTAGGAGAAATAGATGAACCGCTTTTAGCATTAACTCTATCTATAATTTCAGGCAACACTGCCAAAAGAAGCTTGAACCCGAGATCCTTTACTAATTCATTTGCACACTCAAGAATATTTTCTTTAACAAACAATGCTATGGTTATGGATGGCTTACTAAAACCATTAAAATCAGAAAACTAAAAATAAGATGGTTTTTTTTACGTTGTGGTATTCTATTACGGTGTCACTTAAAACTCCCCAATAAATTATATCATCAGCCATGAAAAAAAGCGTAATCACAGGATTTTTTCTTTCACTTTTTCTAACATTTTCCTGTTCAAAAAGTGATGATTTTTCCATTCCCGATACCGTAGACCCTGACCCTGACGCAGGGGTGGAAGTGCAAGATTTTATGTGGAAAGCCATGAATTTTTGGTATTTCTGGCAATCTGATGTGGAAAATTTATCTGACACGAACTTCCCTAACACCCCTGAAGGTTCCGCAATCTATACGGAATTCCTATCTTCTGAATCAGACCCAGGAAAATTCTTTGATGATAAATTACTTTTTTCTGAGGATAGGTTTAGTTTCTTTTCAGATGATTATGTAGAGCTTACACAGTCTTTAGCCGGTATTTCTAAAAGCAATGGACTTATGTTTGGCTTGGCACGCCAAACAGCAAACAGTAGCGAACTTTACGGCTATGTGCAATACATTGTACCAAATTCAAATGCATCAACAAAAAATATAAATCGAGGTGACCTGTTTACCGGAGTAAATGGCACTACCCTTACCGATCAAAATTACATATCCCTATTGTTTGGGGATAGTGATTCGTATACTCTAAATATGGCCAGCATAGTTGGAGAAAACGCTGAATCAAACGGAGAAGATGTACAATTAACCAAAGAAGTAGGTCTTAGAGAAAATCCAATTTTTATGGATGAAATCATAGAAATACAAGATAGCAAAATTGGTTATCTGGCTTACACCGGATTTACAAACGAATACGATGAACAGCTGAATACCGTTTTTGGCAGGTTTAAATCCAGTGGAGTAAATGAACTGGTACTTGATTTAAGATATAACCCAGGAGGTTCTGTTAACACGGCAGTTCTTTTATCTAGTATGATATATGGTACCAATTCAAAAGATGTCTTCCTTAAGGCCCTTTATAATGAAAAATATCAAAAAGTATTAGATGACAGCGATACTGAGCTAAGACGGTTTTTTGCAGAAAAGACAGGAAAGGGAACAGCCATAAATACGTTAAACTTAAAAAAAGTATACGTCTTAACCACAACCGGAACTGCCTCTGCCAGTGAATTAATAATAAATGGACTAAGACCTTATATGGATATTGTTCAAATAGGAGAAACCACACGAGGAAAAAATGAGTTTTCAGTAACCATGGTAGATGATAGAGGTAATAACTACATCTACAGTGCCGAAAGAACAAGCAAAATTAAATCTAATAACAAATGGGCCATTCAGCCTTTATTGGGAAGAAATGAAAATGCAGAAGGATTTTCAAATTTCACCAGTGGGCTTTTTCCTGATGAACCATTACAAGAAGACGTTACGCACATGGGAGTTTTAGGCGATTTAGAAGAACCCTATCTTGCGAAAGCCATAGAATTAATAACAGGTTCTTCTGCCAAAGGTGACCAGAAGGTAGTGCTACCTATTGAAACTATGATAAGCTCCAAAATGTTTACACCTCTAAAAGACAATATGTATGTTACCGACCCACCTATAATTTGGTAACCCTTGTGTGAAAAAAGAGTGAGAGAATTTGGAATAGAAATTATATTTTTAGCAAAATATTATGCTTGCTAATGGATAATGAAATTTTAATACCCACCTTAAGTAAAATAGGCTTTTCCGATATATACATAGCCCTATGTAATAATTTTAGTAATTTCAAAGATGGCAAAACCCCGTCAATTAATGTTATTAGAGAATCAAATATTTTATATCCAGGTATGTCATATAGTAACAGGGATAAGTGTTTTTACATGGAAGAGATAATCAATAATCTCATTATTTATTTAAGTATATCTTTTAATAAAGGTTTAATAGAATGTATTTATTCTATTAAAAATATAGAGGAAGAATTCACAACGTTTGCTTCCCGATTTGATTCTTTGGCAGTATTGAATAATTATAAGTTTGAAGACTTGGTTAAATGCAATCTTCCAATTTCTGCATCAGATAATGATTTTAAAAATATTTTAGAACAAGTACTTATGCTTGATAAAGAGTTTAAAGCAGAATTACAAAATGAATTATAACATATGAGGGTTTTCGAATTTCACCAGTGGGCTTTTTCCTGATGAACCATTACAAGAAGACGTTACAAACATGGGGGTTTTAGGCGATTTAGAAGAACCCTATCTTGCGGAAGCCATAGAATTAATAACAGGTTCTTCTGCCAAAGGTGACCAGAAGGTAGTGCTACCTATTGAAACTATGGCAAGCTCCAAAATGTTTACACCTCTAAAAGACAATATGTATGTTACCTATCCACCTATAATTTGGTAACCCTTTTTAATTAGATATAGCTTCCCTGTAACACAAACAAGTAGTTTTTATATCCAGAGCTAAAGGTTTGACAATTATATTACAATGATGGAAAGGAAATATATAATGAATCCATTTCTTTTAGTACAGATGAAGAAGCTATTCAAAGTGGAATATAGGATTTAATTAGTAGTAATATACGTTATCAACTTATTATTCGAGAGACTTATATAAAAGAAGATAATCATAAATTTTTAATTTTGAGCACTTTGAATGTTTTACAAAGTGATATAAATAGTGTTTCAAATATTTTTTTAAAATTATCCAGTCAATCTGAAATTGAAGAATTTAGAAAGAACCTTGAGTTATATTGTTTGATAAAAGAAGAAGATGTTTGGAAAGCTTGTTCCATTCAAGCTCATCTAAAAAACTTAGAAGACAATAGTTATATGGAAATTGTTACAAATAAAATTAATTCAAATAATTTTCATGATGTTATTTCTACTGTAGAAAGGTAATGTAAGAAAATATCCACAGGTTAATTAAATATCCTAGATAGGTTGAAAATACTAGTGCATAAATGCATTCTATGCTTAGACAATATTATTTAAATACTATTCGAAGAATAGTAAGTGGTACACGTCTATATCAATAAAGTTTGATTTAAATTAAAGGCACAATCAAAAATAGATTGTGCCTTAATTATTTATTAATATGGTTAATCTTATAATAGGTTTTGTTATACTTCAATTGGTGTTTCTAATACCATCATTTTTTCTATACAGGAAGTTTGTAAATAGATTTAAAAGTAAGTATTCGAATTTAAAATCGATAATGTTAGTTTTTATAATGCCGATAGTTTATACGGGATTATTAGGCTTAATTTGTTTTGCGGTAATTGACCCCATAGTAAGGTCTAAAAGTTTTGAAAAAAAACTAAGGGTTGAAGATATTAATTCAAGATATAAAATGGTTCGTGATATTAATAATAGCAATTTATTAATAGGTAAAACCCAAAGAGAAGTCATAGAAATTTTAGGAAAAGATTTTAAAGAAAATTGTTGGGGTAAAAACACTTGGTGTTATGTTGCCTATGATCCAGATAATTACGCGCCTCTTGACCATTATGAATTTATAGTATTTTTTAATGAGGATGGTACAGTTGAAAAAGCTGAATATAAATTAATTTAAGAAGCTAGTTTTTCTAGCTAATGGAGTTTCGGGTAAGAAAAACAATACAAATCTTAGAGAGTTAAAATTCTAGGAGTTTTTTTGTGTTATTGCAGATAACCTAATTTATAATAGTAATACTAAAAAATGGATTTTAAATGAAGTTAAATATGGTGTTCACAACACGTTAAGTCGAAATCAAAAAATTATTGAGGAGGCTATAAAAGCAGGTAAAAAAATTGAGATCAGAACGAATAATTCTCTTATCCCCAGCTAATTGAATATAAACTAGCTTTATGAAATACTATTCAATAGGTAGTTCCGATAACCTAAAGGTTATTGGACACTATCCACAGACAAAATTAAAAAATGAAATTGAAAAAATGAATGGGGAAACAAAACCATTTAATACAGAAAATGAATATGGAAAACGCCATGAATTTAACGAAGATGATTGCCCCGAATAGTCCTTACTTGATATTTATTAGATGGACTAACTTTTTAGGGTTAAGTCTTATATTAATACTTTCATTGCCTGAAATTATTGTTAAAATATTTGACTTAGGTCTTAATGAGCAATTAGGCGCAAAAGGGTTTTCTTACTTAAAATTTTATATTTTCTTTTTCTTTTCTTTTTGGATTTATTTAATATTTCTGAGAATAGAAAGTAGAAACCGTAAAAAACATAAAATCAAATTTTATGAATACATTACTTCTAATTGGCTTATTTTTTGCGGATACACATATCCTTTTATTATTATAATTATTTTACCAAGTATTCCATTTATTTTTAATCTAATAAAACAACAAATTTTCAGCATATGAAATATAAATTTTTAATCTCAGCATATTTTTTACTTATTTCTATAAACAGTAATGCTATTCCAATTAATATTAATTATAAAAATGATATAACTAATTTATCACAAAATCAACTGTGTCTCGATTTTTATAATAGATTATTAGTATCAACTAATATTATAAAATTCACAAATAAGTCTATCGATACAAAAGCTAAAACAAGAAATGACGTTCCCTCTGCTATATGGGACAATGTAAAACAAGGAATAGATTATTCTTCTTTTATTAACGATGTGACAAATATAATATGTGATAACTATACAGTGGAATATATGACTGCGGCAATTGCAGAATATGTTAATAGACCATATATTAAAATAAGTTCTGGAAAAGTTAAAAAAGAGATGTATGATTCAGCAAATAATTTTACACCCGTTTTAGAGCAGCAAATACAACAAATTTTATCGGATAATGGCTATTAATTCTTGGTTAATTATATATGTAGAAGAATTATAACATAAGCCTTTTGAGAGTTAAACTTCTAGGAATTTTTTTTTGTTATTGCGTGTAAGCTATTCTCGTTTTCCCATCACGAATATAAGTATCAATAATATCACCAGAAGTTCTAACAAGCTTTTCTAAGTCTGCTTGCCTAATTTTTTCTACTTCCGAGCAAAGCGCAATCTGCCTGCAAAAGCCATAAATACCTTGTTTTTATGAGTTAAATAATAGTGTATTACTAATATAGGCTACTTACAAGTCAAAAATAAAAATTGTATAACTCTTGCTTTAAAACCTTAAATTGGAATGAATTTTAGAAGGAGATGTATTTTGTTATCTCTAATGTTTCTCTTTAGGAAATACCTATGGAATATAGACTTTACTTAAAAACAAAAAAGCGACCTGTTTAAAACAGGTCGCTTTTTTTATTAATTTATAGTCCCTTAGAATTCATAAAATTTTTGGTATTTACGTTTTAAACGCGAAGGAATAGAAATTGCTTCCGGATGAAACAATCCTGCCAATAGTTCTATGCCATCTACCAACGTTCCTGCAGATGATTGCGTAAACAAATCAAAATCTGTTATAAAAACCTGTTGTTTCTGTACTGCTTCCAATGAATTCCACCCATCTTTTAAAAGTAATAAGTGCATTTCTGACAATGTTCTTTTCATACTAAATCCGCATGGGGCTATAACAATCACTTCTGGATTGTACGCTAAAATATCTTCCCAAGAAATAACCCCGCTATTCCCAGATGGGTTAGATAACATATCTACACCTCCGGCAAAATCTATCTGATGAGGAATCCAATGTCCACAATTATAAATAGGCTCCAACCATTCTAACAACAATACCTTCTTTTTAGGAGCCTTGGATGCTATTATTGTATCTATGACATGATTAACCCGGTCATTTAACTTTATTAAGTATGCGTAAGCAACCTCTTCTTTATCCAATGCTTTTGCTATGGTAACGGCATTTTGAAAAACATCATCAAAACCCATTGGACTAATAGAAATGAGTTCTGGTTGCTTATCAAGATTGGCTACTGCAGCAGCTGTACATTCCGTATCAATCTGGCAAACATCACACATATCTTGAGTAAATATAATGTCTGGCGCTATTTCCGCCAATGCTTCCTCATCTACATAGTAGAGTTTCTTCCCTTCTTGTTTACCTTCAGAGAAAAAGACATCTATCTGTTTACTTGTATAATTCTTACCTTCTAAGATACACCGCACTACTGGTTTTTTCTCTTTCAGCGCCTGTGGGGGACATTCAAACGTAACACCATACAAATGTTCTTGCAAACCCATATCATAGAGCATTTGGGTAACAGCAGGCATAAAAGAACAGACTTTAAGCATCAATTTTAATTAAAATATATACCTCCTGGAATAATACCCACAGAAATAGTATTGGTTAATGTCTTCGTATTCAAATCATAAATATACAAATCTCCTTTACTAACATAATCTTTAGCATCTGTTCCATAAAGTTTACCGTTATTAACAGTCATAGTATAAAACGAGACATCATTTATATAAGCTTCAGTAGGCAAAACATCCGATCCAGATTCAAATGAATAAACGGCATTAGACATCCCATAATAAAATGTATCATCTTCTACACTCAAAGCACTTGGATGCTCTGTAGTATCAAAATCTAAAGTCTGTGAAATAGTATTGTCTGATGTGTTAATTTCCGTAAGTGTTCCTTTGGTTTCTTCACCAGTATATTCTGGAGCACCGCTGCTTAATACCCATAAATTTCCGGCAGTATCCCATTGCATGGAATTAGGAAAATCTCCAACGGTTAGCGTAGATGCAATTAAGTCCGAAGAAGAATCAATTATTGAAACCTTATTATTCTGACCGAATGCTCCTTTATGGGCTACATAGACAAAATTGGCATTGGAAGTGATAGCTTCTGGCCCTAACTCAACAGGAATAGATTCTGAAACCGTATTGGAAATTAAATCAATAACGGCAATATAATCATCAGTTTCATCTGCAGTATCTCCCCAATTGGTAACATACCCCTTCCCATTTGAAACAGTCATATATCTAGGGTTTAAAAGGCCTTCATCTATTACTCCCTCGCTTTTAAAAGTATACCGATTGACCACATGAATTTTATGTGAATTATTGACCACAATATAAGCCAGTTCTTCATCAAAGGCGATAGACTGTAGTATGTTACCTACATCTTCATTATTTTCTAATTTAAAAATAGCATCTTTTACTAGTAATGAATCGTTAGATATATAAGTTACCGTTCCGCTACCGTTGTTAAAGGGACCTTCATTTGCTACTAAAATTCCATTTTGGTAATCTCCCTTCACCTCTTCAATTACAACTCCATCGTCATCATTTGAACAACTAACTGTAAATAAGGCCGCCATGGCTACTAAAATTGATACTTGTTTCATTTTCATTTTGTTCTTTTTTTAAATTTTAAACTTTAACTTTAATTGTACATTCCTATTTGGCATAGGCCTGAAGGCAACATTTTGATAATTTTTATTAAATAGATTATTGATTTGCAGCGAAGTCTCAATATTCATTTTTTCCTTTATTTTAAAACTTCTACTCAAGCCTAAGTTCGATACGGCATACCCCGATAAAGACTCAGAATTATCTGAAGTGATAAAAACGCTGCTATTAACGAATAATTGATAAAATAATCGCCAGTTTGAATAGGCATATGTTAGAATGGATGTTACCTTATGTTCTGGCACATACATTAACGATTTATTAGTCTCAGAATCTACCGCCTTAGTCAGTGCATAGCTATTTTTCCAAGTAAGATGACGGTTTCCCCATTTTTCCGCTAACTCTAATGAGACTTCAAGACCATAATTTGACGCGTTATTAATATTGATGGGAGTCCAAATTCCCATATCATTTGGCCTCCACTGAATAAGATCCTCAGAATTAATATAAAAGGCAGCCCATTGAAAAGTATACTTCTCTTTTTTAAAGGTCTGCCCTATTTCTGCCTGTAAAGAAGATTCAGGTCTTATATCAGGATTACCACCTGATCCTCCACCTAAAATCCAATAGACTTCATTGAATGTAGGAACCCTATAGTTTTTTGAAGCATTCAAATAAATAGTGTGGTGGGAGTTAAAAGAATATCTGGCGTTTAAAGAGTATACAAACGGACTCTTGTAATCATTTATAAATTCTTTTCTAAGGTTGGCTCCGTAGGTAACCTTCTCACTTAAATTATGTTTGAATAAAAGGGTTGTGGCCAGTGTTTTTCTGGTACCATTTTCAAGAGAAGTTCCTTTAGCTTCAATATAACTGTAATCGGCAATGCCATTGAGAACAATATCCTTAAAATTAATTTTGTAATCATAATTGATCAAAAATGTATTTGTATTTCCAAAGGAAAAATCTTCCCTCTCTTTATTATCATAGTATTTGTACTTTTCGTACAAGTAACCCAATTTAACCCGATGAATTCGTTTTTCATTAAAATGACTCCATTCCAAAAGGTTACGGGAATTATAATCACGATAATTAGAATTGGAAGGTGCAGTAATAGTTCCTGAAAAATCACGGTCACCAATAAAAGTGTTATGATAGAATTTCAGTAATTGACTATCGTTTATTTCATGTCCTATATTAGCATTGATATTAACATTATTAAAGGCGCCATTTTCATTCCTTTGGTCTGTTCCCAAATATTTATAGTCGTTTTCCGATTCAAGAT
Organism: Zobellia nedashkovskayae; assembly: GCF_015330125.1. NCBI lineage: Bacteria > Pseudomonadati > Bacteroidota > Flavobacteriia > Flavobacteriales > Flavobacteriaceae > Zobellia > Zobellia nedashkovskayae. The sequence continues at coordinate 4,628,073 of NZ_JADDXR010000002.1, forward strand.
AGTTTATTCCTAAACCTACTGTGGTTTTCTTTGACCCAATAGAAGTACGGTAATTAAAATTCTTTGTATCAAAACTCCCATAACTAAAGAGTAACTCATGTTCTGAATGTTTATCGAATCGGAACAGGTCATTCAAATGCACACTACCACCGATCGCTCCACTACCAAATTGCACACTTCCTCCCCCACTTCTAACACTTATAGAGCCGTAATTTCTTGGTACAATCGTATTAAAATCAACCTGACCAGTAAGTTGTGAATTAATATTGATGCCATTCCAGATAACCGCTGTCTGTGAGGCGTTAGTTCCTCGGAAAGATGGAGAAGAAATCATTCCTAATCCGTTTTCTTTTAAATAAATATTAGAGTTAAATTGTAGAAGGTCAGTCAAAGAGCTGCCATTACGGTCAACTAAAGAATCTTTTAGAACGTCTACCTTTCCATTCGAAAAATGCAAAAGTCGAACATCAGTAAGAATCACTTCGTCCAAAACTGTTATGCTATCCTGTTGGGCATTGCCAAACAAAGTGCATAAGAAAACAAGAATAATCAAAAATGGTTTATTATCTCTCATACCGTTAAAGACCTTTTACCCGAAAGTCTTGTTTAAGGTTATGAAAATGGCAGGTCTCCTGACTTGTTCAATGTTGTCTTACCTTCCCATCTATTACTTAGACAGTGGTATTGAAGAAAACAACACCCTCGTAAGAGGCACCAAGAATAGCTTGGCATGAACTTACAGTTGCGGGAACAGTTCCGGATTTTAACCGGATTCCCTTTTAATCGACAAAATATATGTCACTTTATCGAACCAAAATTCGCGGCGAAGGTAGTAAATTCATTGACAAATACAACCTAAAAAAAATACCCTTCGCTTGAAGGGTATTTTTATCGTATAGCATTATAATTTAATTTACTTCTATAAGATTAACTTCAAAAACAAGTACGGAGCCACCGGGAATACCACTCCTATCTGAATTCCCATAACCTAAGGCCGCTGGAACTAAAAGTATACCGTTTCCTCCTTCTTTGAAATAAGTAATACCTTCTGTCCACCCAGCAATGACACCTGAAAGAGGAAAAGTAGCACCACTTGAGCCACTTTGATCAAAAACATTTCCATCTAAAAAATAACCTTTATAAGCCACAGTTACATCGGAACTAGCCGTAGGTCTTTCACCTGTACCTTCTTCTTCTATAACATAGTAAAGACCAGAATCACTTCTAGTTGCATCCAAACCGTTTGCTTCAATATATTCCTTTATATCCAATTCATTCTTAACTGTGTAGTCTATAACCTCTTTTGGTTCATTTTTATCATCATCTCCACAAGAAGCAAATACAACCAAGGCCAAAACAAATAAAACTTTCTTCATCATAATTATTTTTAAGCGTCAAATATAATGAACTAATAACAGGGCTTAAATTATTTTTATCATATCTAAATTTTAACTTAATAGAACAATGGTAATTAGCCGGTTATAAGCCCTCTTCCTTAAAATTAATTAGCAAGTGCCTTTCTTCTTAGTAGATAAACACATTACCTTTAGCAGCGTAACAAAGCATGCCCCAAGTAACAACTACAAACCAAGCACATTGAAAAACAGCATTTTAGTCTTAATGTTTTGCCTTTTTATCGCCTGTAAGACCGATAAAAAAAAGGATTCTTCTTTACCGAATACACCTGCAGCTGAAATTGAAATAAGCCATGCAAAGGGTTTTACAATTGAAAAGTCCAACAACGGACTTACCATAATTGAAGTTTTATCTGCTTGGCCAGGAGCCAATACTTCTTTTAAATACGCACTGATTCCAAAAAATAAAATGGCATCAATGACCCTCAACAAAGATGATTATGATGCTATTGTTGCCACCCCTGTAGAACGTTTAATTGTAACTTCTACTACCCACATCCCTTCTCTTGAAGCTTTGGGAGTTCTTGATAAATTAGTTGGCTTTCCAAAAACTGAATTAATCTCTTCCGAAAACGCACGTAAACTGATTGATAATGGGGACATTAAAGAATTGGGCAATAATGAAACTTTAAATACGGAAATCGCTATTAGCCTAAAGCCTGATGTTGTGGTTGGGTTTGGAATGAACAACCAGAACAAGGCATACGAAACTGTAATGCGTTCTAATATTCCTATTGTATATAATGGCGATTGGACGGAAGAATCTCCTTTAGGAAAAGCAGAGTGGGTTAAATTTTTCGCACCTTTTTTCGGACTGGAAACTAAAGCCGATAGTATTTTTAAGTCGATAGAGCAATCATATTTTCAAACAAAAAGTATTGTAGAGAACGTTACCAAAAAACCAACGGTACTTACCGGAGGATTGTATAAAGATGTGTGGCATGTTGCCGGAGGAAAAAGCTGGATGGCGCAATTTCTAAAAGATGCCAAAACGGATTATCTTTGGAAAGAAACGCAAGAAACCGGTGGTATTGGCCAAAGTTTAGAGACCGTTCTTGCCACAGCGCAACATGCAGATTATTGGCTCAACCCTTCTATGCTTACCTCATATGAAGATATTGAAGAATCCAATAAACATTACACCCAATTTGATGCATACAAAAACAAAACTATTTTCTCTAATACTATTGCCAAAGGAGCTACAGGAGGATTGTTATATTATGAATTGGGACCTATGCGACCGGATTTGGTACTAAAAGACCTCATTCATATTTTTCATCCTGAATTGTTACCTGATCATGAACTTTTCTTTTTTAAGCCTTTAGAATAGTTGCAAACTCCTAAAACATATCGCTCTTCTTTTGTTCTTCTGATTACTGCGCTAGTAATTGCTTTGGGCATAAATATTTCTTTGGGTTCGGTTTCTATTCCCTTTTCAGAAACGCTGCATTCCGTTTTTGGTGGTGCTATAGAAAATACAGCTTGGGAATATATTATCTGGAACTACAGAATTCCTAAAGCCTTTACAGCTGTGTTTGTAGGCGGCGGACTTTCCTTAAGCGGACTCTTAATGCAGACGTTATTTAGAAATCCACTTGCTGGACCTTTTGTTTTGGGTATAAGTTCCGGAGCAAGTTTAGGAGCTGCTTTTTTAATTATGGGTTCAGCAACACTCACATCACTATTTGGGTTGAGTTTAGTTACGGACATATCATTGGCTATTGTTTCCAGTATAGGTAGTTTTCTAGTGCTTTTGGCCGTCATAACGGTTGCCTCAAAAGTAAAGGACACTATGGCGCTTTTAATTATTGGCCTTATGTTTGGGAGCATCAGCGCAGCTATAGTAAGTGTTCTATCTTATTTTAGTAATGCCGAAGAACTTCAGCAGTTTGTATACTGGTCTTTTGGAAGTGTTGGAAACTTATCTTGGCATCAACTGGGGTTATTATTCATCATTGTTATAATAGGCGTTATTCTAGGAATTCTTTCCATAAAACCTTTGAATGCTTTGCTCCTTGGCGAGAACTACGCTCGTAGTTTAGGTGTAAACCTAAAACGTTCGCGCTATCTCATTATAATTGCAACCGGTCTTTTAGCAGGTGGTGTCACGGCTTTTGCAGGTCCTATTGCCTTTATTGGTTTAGCGGTTCCGCATTTAACACGTCAAGTTTTTAATACTACGGAGCACCGGATTTTGGTGCCAGCAGTTTTGGTATATGGCGCTATTCTCATGCTCATTTGCGATACTATTGCACAACTACCTAATAGTGCAGAAGTGCTTCCTATAAATGCCATTACAAGTATTTTGGGTGCACCTGTAGTTATTTGGTTACTGATCAGAAAAAGAAAGATGGTGTTTTGATAACATCTCTTTTATTAAAAACTTTAAATTATACATATAGAATCATATGTTATACAGGTCGTATTTATAATTATATAGATTTACTAACTGAGAATACCAATTCGATAATAACTCTCAACTAATACCTCTAATTAATTATGAGAACCAAATTAACTTACCTTATTCTTCTTTTCGTATGTGCTGTAAGCAATGTAATAGCTCAAAACAATGACAAAGACTGGGAAAACCTTCTTGACAAAGACCTTACCAATTGGGATGTTTTTATAGGCGTTCCTCACACCTCGCTAGAATTAGAAGGTTACGAAAAGGGAGACGGAATGCACGGAACACCAATTGGTCTGAATAACGACCCTTTAAATGTTTTCTCTACCACTCAGGAAAACGGTGAAACCGTTTTAAACGTTAGCGGTAAAATCTATGGAGGATTAAGTACCAAAAAAGAATATGAAAACTATCATCTAGTTTTTGATATTAAATGGGGAACAAAAAAATTTGAACCACGTCTGAAAGACAAAAGAGATAGCGGTGTTCTTTACCATGCCCAAGAACCACACGGCCAATTTTGGAATGTTTGGATGCGTTCCCCAGAAATGCAAATACAAGAAACGGATTGTGGTGACTTCTTTCCTCTAGCTGGGGTTAGTATGGATATTAAAGCCACAAAACGTAGTGAAAACGGTAAAGAGTTTTGGTTCTACGATCCAAAAGGTGAAATACGTACTTTTAAAACCGGTGGTGATGGTCGTTGCAGAAGAATGGCTAATTTTGAAAACCCACATGGCGAATGGACTCGTGTAGAGCTTATCTGTATTAAAGACAAGGCCTACCATATTGTAAACGGCAAAGTGGTAATGGTTCTGGAAAATGCAAAAGAGTATAACAAGGAGGATGTTGCAACGGCTCTAACAAAGGGTAAAATACAATTTCAATCTGAAGCTTGTGAAGTATATTACAAGAACATTAAAATAAAGAACATCAGTAAATTGCCAAAAAACATAAAAAAACAACTTTAAAAAGAAATCGCCGTCGCCCTTCATACAAAACATAATACACTTACTGCTGCCAACCTCTCTATTGGATATGGTAAAAAAGCTATTGCAGAAAATATAAATTTTGCACTAGCCCCTGGTGAACTTACAGCTATTGTAGGTATAAATGGTATTGGAAAATCTACCCTATTACGGACTTTAGGCAATGCCCAACCAGATTTAGGGGGTTGTCTTGCCGTTAAAGGAAAACCCATTGTTTCTTATGCCCCATTAGAATTATCGGCAGAAATAAGTATGGTACTAACGGAGCCTATTGCTTCAAAAAATTTATCCGTTTTGGAGTTGGTTGCATTGGGCAGGCAACCTTATACCAACTGGTTAGGTACGCTCACAGATATAGACAAGCAAAAAATTAAAGGCGCAATCAACTCATTAGAATTAGATGAGTTGCAACATAAAAAATGTTACGAGTTAAGTGACGGTCAATTACAACGTGTAATGATTGCCAGGGCTTTTACACAGGACACCTCCATTATACTTCTTGATGAGCCCACCACTCACCTAGACCTTTATCATAAAATTCAGATTTTAAAACTTCTGCGCACTATTGCACATACCTCTCAAAAAACGGTAGTCTTTACTACTCACGAAATTGAAATGGCAATTCAGCTATGCGATAAAATGGTTTTACTAGATGGTAAAAAGAATTATTTTGGGCAACCGTGTGAACTAATTGAACAAAAAGCCTTTGAGTCGTTATTTCCTTCGGATACCGTCTCGTTTGACCCTAAAACAGGTTCTTTTCGAATAAAAAAGTAACATAAGAGTAGTGTTTGGATTTAAAGCCAATCTTGTATCTTTACCCCGAACACTTTATCTTATAAATGAATATTTACCTCGTATATTTATTAATTGGACTTGTATGCCTGGCCTTGGGTTACCTCTTAGGGAACTATATTCAGAACTTAAAGACGAAGTCTGCCCATAGTGCACTTGAAGAACGAGAGCAACAACTAAACGCCAACCTTGGTATATTAGAACAGCGATTACGCGATAGCGATGTGCTTAAAATAAATCTTCAGGCAGAAAAAGAACAGATGGGTAACCAGATTGTTCGGTATCAAGCAGATTTAGAAAATCTTCAACTTAAAAATACAGATCAAAAAGAAGAAGTAGAAAAGCTCCAAGAAAAATTCACCAAAGAATTTGAGAACCTTGCCAATAAAATTTTAGAGGAAAAAAGCTTAAAGTTCACTGAGCGTAACGAAAAGAATATTAAAGATATTTTATCTCCCTTAAATGACAAAATACAGCTTTTTGAGAAGAAGGTCGAAGAAAGCCAGAAGGAGAATATTAGTATTCATTCCGCTTTAAAAGAACAACTTTTAAATCTACAGAATCAAAACCTGAAGATTACCCAAGAGGCCGAAAATCTTACCAAAGCTCTAAAAGGCGATAGTAAGATGCAAGGAAACTGGGGTGAGTTGGTATTGGAACGCGTACTTGAAAAATCAGGATTAGAAAAAGACCGTGAATATACGGTTCAGCAAAGTTTTACTAGAGAAGATGGCTCTAGAGTACTTCCTGATGTAGTCATACACCTTCCCGATGGTAAAAAAATGGTTGTGGATTCAAAAGTATCCCTTACGGATTACGAGCGTTTTGTAAATGCGGAGGACGATATGCGGGACAAATACCTAAAAGACCACATTAACTCCCTCAAAAGGCATGTTGATCAACTTTCAGCAAAAAAATACGAAGACCTTTATGCTATGGAAAGTCCGGACTTTGTTTTGATGTTCGTTCCTATAGAACCTGCTTTTGCCATTGCCATAAATAACGATAACAACCTGTATAACAAAGCTTTTGAACAAAATATTATTATCGTTACTCCATCTACCCTATTAGCTACATTACGCACTATTGATAGTATGTGGAATAACGAAAAACAACAACGTAATGCATTGGAAATTGCTAGACAAGCAGGTGCCCTTTATGATAAGTTTGAGGGTTTTGTAAACGACCTTACCAAGGTTGGCAAGAAAATGGACGAGGCTAAATCCGAGTATAAAGGAGCCATGAACAAGCTTGTTGAAGGCCGTGGAAACATTGTAGTAAGTATAGAAAAATTAAAAATAATGGGAGCAAAAGCTAAAAAATCAATCCCAGAACCAATATTAAAACGCGCTCAAGATGATGATTTTGAAAGCGAACTAAAACTAAAATCATGAAAAAGTCGCTTTTTGTAACCTTGGGAATTATCGTTGCCCTATTTGGTATTGTTTATGCCTTTATTTATTTTGTAACCTACAGTGATGGAATACGTTCTGGAGAGCTGATTAAAATAAGTCACAAAGGAGTTATTGTAAAAACTTGGGAAGGAGAGATAAGTCAAGGTATTTCTGGAGCTCAAATCTTTTCTTTTTCTGTTTTAGACAAGGATAAAGAAGTTATTAAGCAATTGCAAGAACACCAAGGACAGTATGTAAAATTACATTATGTTGAACGGTTTGCTACTTTTGTTTGGCTTGGCGATAGTAAATATTTTGTGACCAAAGTAGAGCTAGAAAATTCACCACATTTTAAAAACTAATGGAAAAATTTAAAACCGCTAACGAATCAAGGGTTTCAATTACAGAACTCATGCTACCCTCCCACTCAAATTTTGGAGGAAAGGTTCATGGAGGGCATATACTTAGTCTTATGGATCAGATTGCTTTTGCGTGTGCTTCAAAACATTCGCAAATGTATTGTGTAACTGCCTCTGTAAACCGGGTAGACTTTTTACACCCCGTAGAAGTAGGCGAACTCTTAACACTTCGCGCTTCCATTAATTATACAGGAAGAACATCTATGGTAGTTGGGGTTCGTGTAGAATCTCAAGATATTAAGTCTGGCACAAAACGCCACTGCAACTCATCATATTTTACCATGGTAGCAAAAGATGAAGACGGCAGAGGCGTACCAATACCTGGACTACTTTTAGACAACGAACAAGGCGTTAGGCGTTTTGCCAGAAGTAAGAAGCGTAAAGAAGAAGCTTTCTCTAGAGACACCGAGTTCGACTCTACTCAATTTAAATCAGAACTACATTTAGAAAGTTTAAACGGTGAAAACGTTAAACTTGACCTTCCCTGATTTTACCAGCTGCGGCCTCATCTAAAAACCAAACTAAATCACCCAACGTTGGGGCCACCAAATTAGCGGGATAGGTATCACACGCACCTTCACAATTTAGAATTTCTCCAACCTTTTCTTCCTTGCTAGCTCCCGTAACAAGAAAAGCAACGGTTTTAGAATGATTGATAAGGTTTCCTGTAATTGTAATTCTTTTTTGACCCGAGTCCGGATGAACAGCCACTTCACAAAGATTTACAGACTTCCACAATTCTATTTCATGTGGAAAAATAGATGCGGTATGACCATCGTCTCCCATACCTAAAATCACCAAATCAAACTGCGGAAAACCATTTTTTCCAGGAAGCTCATTTTTTAGCACTTGGGCATAACGAACAGCTTCTTCCTCTGGATCATTCTCTCCCTTAATTCTATGAATATTTTCTTCTGGAATTTCAATTTTTGACAAAAGGTGTTCTACTGTCATTTTATAATTGCTCTCATCATCAGTAGGAAGCACACAACGTTCATCTCCCCAATAGAAATGAACTAATTTCCAGTCAATACTAGCGCCAAATTCCTTTGCAAGAACATCAAAAACTATTTTTGGTGTGCTTCCTCCGGAAAGTGCTACATGAAAGGGCTCGTCTCCTTTTGCTTTCTCGGCAAAATAATTTGAAAACTCTTTAGCAACTTCGTTTTTATCCTGATATATCTTTAATTCCATAGTCTATTTTAAAATATACAAAAGGCCGTTCTAAGAACAGCACGCCACATAATGATTAACAAATAACACAAAAACCAGGGTCGTCCGTTAAGTTTGGCCCAGGATTCCTCCATTCACCGATTCCTTCTATTAATTCATGAGAATTTTCAGGGCCCCAAACACCTGCGGCGTACCCGTACATTCTAACATCTTTACCACTAGACCAATACTTTAATATAGGATCCACAAATTCCCAAGCAGCTTCAACTTCATCTGCTCTAGCATATAATGTAGCATCACCTTGCATAGCATCTAACAATAAACGCTCATATGCATCCATAACGTGAGTCTCCGCTAAACTAGAGTAATAAAAATCCAGATTTGCTCGCTCCACTTTAAATCCTTGACCAGGTACTTTTACTCCAAATTTCAATAAAATACCTTCATCTGGTTGAATACGGATAACCAACTTGTTATCCTTACTATCCAATCCTGATTCCTGAAATATCTGGTGATGTGGCGTTTTAAAGTGAATAACAACTTCCGTTGCCTTTGTTGGCATTCTCTTGGCCGTACGAACGTAGAACGGCGTATCTTTCCACCTCCAGTTATCAACAAAAAACTTAATAGCTGCAAATGTTTCAGTGGTAGAATCTTTACCTACCCCATCTTCTTCGCGGTAGCCTTTTACTTCTTGACCATCAATTACGGATGTTGTGTACTGCGCCCTAATCGTATTATCGAATAGTTCTTTATCTGTTTTCATCACCCTAAGGGACTTAAGCGCTTTAACCTTTTCGTTTCGGATGTCTTCTGGAGCATCGCTAATAGGTGGTTCCATAACAATTAACGAAACTATCTGTAGCAAATGGTTTTGGAACATATCTCTTAAAGCTCCGGAAGTATCATAATAACCGCCTCTCTTTTCCACACCAACACTTTCTGCATTGGTAATTTCTACATGATGGATATAATTACGGTTCCAAAGTGGTTCAAAAATACTATTGGCAAAACGTGTTATCAGAAGATTCTGCACCGTTTCTTTACCCAAATAGTGATCTATTCTATAGATTTGATCTTCTTTAAAAAACTTCTGAAGACCAGAATTGAGTTGTTTGGCCGTATCTAGACTATAACCAAAAGGTTTTTCTACGATCAATCTTTTCCACCCGTTGTTTTGAGTACTCATACCGGCTTCTGCCAAGTTATGGGCTATTGTCTCATATAAAGTAGGAGGTGTAGAAAGGTAATATATAATGTTGCCAGAAGTCTGGTATTTGTTCTTTAAATCCTCTACCCTTTTACGCAAACGGCTATAATCCGTATCGTAACTCCCACCTAAATCTTCATAAAAGAATTTATCTGCAAAGTTTTTTATATACTCGTCCGATAGGTCTTTTAGTTTATTTTTTAAGTATGTACTTTCTGATACCACTTTTTTCCTAAAAGCGCTATCTGTCATATCACTTCTACTTGCCCCTAGAACTATAAAATTTTCAGGAAGTTGATCTGCCTGATGGAGGTTAAAAAGTGCGGGAACAAGTTTTCTTGCTGTAAGGTCGCCAGATGCGCCAAATATCACAAGAATCTGATTTTCTGTTTTATTCATAATGAGATGGTATCCATATACTATTTGAAAGGTTAAAAGTATCGAAAAGATGCAGTAATACCAACGAGTTTACCCTAAGATAATCTTACATTTCAATAATTTCGTTTAATTTTGGTTGTATCGACCAATAATATCACTTTAATGGTCGTCCATGTAATTTTAAAATTAGAAGATGGAAGAAAAATATGATTTTGGATTAGTTGGCCTAGGTGTTATGGGGCGTAACTTTATATTAAATGTAGCCGATAATGGTTTTTCTGCCTACGGACATGATTTAGACCCTGAAAAAGTAGCCGCTTTAAAGGAAGAGGGTGGTCACGAAGCCAAGGTAAATGCCTCTACCAGCATAAAAACCTTTGTTCAAGCTCTAAAAGAGCCAAGAAAAATTATGCTCTTGGTTCCCGCAGGTAAGATTGTGGATGCCGTAATTGAAAGTCTTTTGCCGCATATTGACCGAGGTGACATTATTATAGATGGTGGTAATTCCTTTTTTACAGATACTGATCGCCGTGAAGCTTATCTTCATGACAAGGCTATCAATTTCTTTGGAGCTGGTGTTTCCGGTGGTGCTAAAGGCGCTCGCCTAGGGCCTAGTATTATGCCCGGAGGTTCAAAATCCGCTTACCAACATATAAAACCTATTTTTGAAGCTGTTTCCGCAAAATACAAAGGAGAACCTTGTGTAGCTTATTTAGGACCAAAATCATCCGGTAACTATGTAAAAATGGTTCACAATGGTATTGAATATGGATTAATGCAACTTACTTCCGAAGTTTACGATTTGCTTAAAAAAGCAGGTGATTTTTCTAATGAAGAAATGCACGATACCTTTTCTAAATGGAACGCAGGTCGTTTGCAGTCTTTTCTAGTTGAAATTACTTCTAAAATTCTTGAGCAAAAAGATGAACTTGGTTTAGACAAAGGCCATCTAGTAGATCAGATTTTAGACAAAGCAAAACAAAAAGGTACTGGAAAATGGACTAGCCAAAACGCAATGGATCTGGGTATTCCTGTTCCTTCTATTGATATTGCCGTTAGCATGCGTGAGATATCAGGTCTTAAAGACGAAAGAATAGAAGCCGATAAATTATATGACCGTCCAGAAATTGAGAAATTAGACAAAAAAGAATTGGAGAAAATGGCTGAAGAAGCACTTTACTTCTCTTTCATTATCACATATGCGCAAGGACTACATCAATTAGCGGACGCATCCAAAGAATACAACTACAACCTAGATATTACAACAATTGCAAAAATCTGGCGTGCAGGCTGTATAATTAGAGCTGGCTTATTAGCTGATATTTCAGAGGCTTTCGAAGCCGACAAAGATTTACCAAACCTTTTACTTTCAAGTCATTTTATTGACAAAGTGAAGAGTACGGTAGGTTCTACAAGAAAATTAGTGGCACACGCTGCTGCAAATGGTATTCCATTACCTGGAATTTCAAACTCACTTACTTATTTTGATGCTTATACATCTAGTAGGTTACCATTGAACCTTATTCAAGCACAACGAGATTTCTTTGGTTCGCACACTTACGAGAGATTGGATAAAGAAGGAATTTTCCATACAGAATGGGAATAGATAACTAGTTTTGAAGCATCTGAATATAATGAGGTTAGAACGTTAAAGGCAATGAACAAATACAGCAATAGATTTTTTTTTATTGAGAAGCCTATTTGGGCCATAGCCAGCGCTCTTGCACTCATTATTCTAGTTACTTCATGCAAGCGACCAACCGACGAAAAGCCGGTAAAGGTTCTTGACGAACATACTTTAAATAGAAGGGTCGACCGGACAACGGTTGACCCTCTTACCAAACAGGTATACGTACCTATATATTCCGATATTTATAACCAAACTAGAGATTCTAGAACATTATTGACTGCAACTTTGAGCATAAGAAATACGAGCTTACGAGACAGCCTATTTATTACGACCATAGATTATTACAATACAGGTGGTGATTTGGTGAGAAATTATTTAGACCAAGCAATCTACCTTCGCCCAATGGAATCTATAGATTACGTTATTGAGCAGCAAGATACTTCTGGTGGTAGTGGTGCTAATTTTATAATTGACTGGTATTCCAAACGCCCTATTAACCCTTTATTCCAAGCCGTAATGGTTGGCGGACTAGGTGCCCAAGCCTTTTCTTTTACTACTGAAGGAATTGATGTAGAAGCACCACCATCTAACTAAAACGTAACCAAAGCGTAATTGTAAAGGTGCCAATTATCAATGAATTGCCTACTTCGCAGTCTATTGCGAAGTAAATTCCTATATTAGCTAGCCAAAAAGGTCATACCCACAATTTTATACTGGCCCAAATATTCTTATGAGTATATTAAGAGCACTTGTATTCGTATTTTTTCTTTCCCATTTAACCAATGTACAGGCTCAGAATACTACAGAATGGCAAAGAGACACCTTGGAGTCGTATGTCAATAAATCCAATGAAGCTTACGAACAATACAATTACAAAGACGCTATAAAATATGCCTCTACACTTATAGAAAAAGGGCATGAATACAACTACGATTACTACGAGTTTTTAGGATACGATATTTTAGGTGGAATTTATTCTGAAACCGAGGATACTATAAAAGGAAGGATTTATTCTGAAAAAGCTCTGGAACTAGCAAGAACTACTCAGGCAGATAGCCTAGTGGCATGGGGTGCACTTAATTTGGGTATTCTCTATTCCGATAATAAGCAGACCTACGCAAAAGCGATTGAGTTCTTTAAGGAAAGTATAAGTTTAAACGAAAAGAACAAAGATTATGACGAGGTCTATTTAACCTATGTTAATCTTATCTGGACGTATTTAGATAATAACCAAATAGATAAGGCATATACCGTTCTTCAAAAAGCAGAAGCGCTCTCTACAAAAAATGTAGATTCTCTTGATAAATTATATATAGACCTTTTATACGGCAAGTATTACTTGGCAAAGAAAAAATATGATTCCGCTGCCCAAAAGCTTGAAAATATAGCGTTTACTGCCGATAAAAATGAAAATACGGATTTAGCTATTGAAGCCTATGAAGATTTGTCTAAGCTATACAGTGAAACTGACGATTATAGAAAAGCATTTGCCAATCTAGACAAATACAATCAATTTAAGCAGAAGGCGTATACCCTAAAGAAGTTAGAGGAAACTGAAAAGGCAAGGGCAAAATTCGATTTAGAGCAGACACAAAAGGATTTACAATCTGCCTTAAAAGAACATGCCTATTCCGAAGAGCTTATTTCTAAGTCAAAGTCGCTTACCACTCTTCTCGTTGTTGTGATAATTATTCTTGTTTTAGCACTATTTGGTATCATTGTTTTCTACAAAACAAGAAAGATTTATATCAATAATCTAAAAGCAAAAAATAAGCAACTTAGTATTGCAAATGAAAAGGCAGAGAAGCTTTCTAAAGTAAAGACCAAGTTTCTTTCTACCGTAAGTCACGAACTACGAACACCCCTGTACGGGGTTATTGGTATATCTACGTTATTAAAAGAAGATGAAAACTTAAAGGCCTATGCAGATGACCTCAGTTCTTTAAAATTTTCTGCAGATTATTTACTGGCCCTTATTAATGATGTATTGCTACTAAGCAAGATGGATGCAGAGGCTATTACCTTATCCAAAATCCCTTATGAATTAGATGTGCTCATTCAAAACATTGTTCGTTCTTTTGAATTTTCGCTGCATGAAAACAGCAATAAGCTACACTTACATATAGATAAAAACATACCGAATAACCTTGTTGGTGACCCAATACGGTTTTCGCAAATACTCATAAATCTAATGGGTAATGCCATTAAATTTACTGAGAACGGAAACATTTGGCTAAAACTGATTTTAGTAGAGCCTGCTGATAGCACCACCTGCAAAATAAAATTTATCGTAAAGGATGATGGCGTTGGTATCCCCATTCATATGCAGAAGGAAATTTTTAACGAGTTTACCCAGATTGAAAACAAAAACCACAACTATACAGGCACAGGACTTGGGCTCACCATTGTAAAAAAGATTCTAGCACTTTATGGAAGTGAAATTAAACTAACAAGCGAACCTAATAAAGGGGCTAAATTCTGCTTTCAATTAACACTCAAAAAACAGACCGAACAAAACAAAGAAATTCCGGTTATTAACGGCATTCCTAATACCTCTAATGAACCTAAAGAAGGGAATTTAGCTCATGTCCTTATAGTAGATGATAATAGAATAAATCAAAAAGTAACTCAAAAGACTTTAGAAAGACGAAACATTAAATCTAGTTTAGCAGATGATGGTGCCCAAGCCGTAGCCATGAGCAAAGCCAATGATTATGATTTAATCTTGATGGATATTAATATGCCGAATATAAACGGAATGGAGGCCTCAATAATGATTCGTAAGTTTGATAAAAATATTCCTATAATAGCTTTGACAGCGGTTGAATTAGACGAAGGAAGAGAAGAAATACTCAATTCGGGCATCAATGATATCATACACAAGCCCTACAATATTCCTGAATTCTTGAATACCATTTTTAAATACCTTCCCAAGGAAGAAATGGATTTATCACACTAAAGAAATCTATTTTAAAATGGCCAAAACTGAATATCACATTTACGTCATAGAGCTTTCCAAAAAAGTATTCACAGAAAACAGGCGTTTTCGCGAAGCAAACCCTCAATTTAATGGTGTTTTGGAATGTGTGTATGTTGGAATGACCAGCAAAACCCCAAAAGAACGTTTTGAACAGCATAAAACAGGATACAGAAACAAAAAGGGACACAACCTATCTTCTAACATTGTAAAAAAATACGGGTCTTATTTGCGCCCCAGTCTTTACAATCATATTAAACCATTGACCACTAGGGCTGCAGCTTTAAAAATGGAAGAAATCTTAGCCCTAGAACTTCGCCGAAAACGCTACGCTGTCTGGTTCAATTAAGTACCTCTCCTCTTTTTCATTACATATCAAAAATTAGTAACTTTAGAGAAGTATGTCTCAACGATTAAATACTTCAACTACAGCTTATGGAAGGATTGATAATGGATTACCCTCTCACCACAACTACTATTCTAGAATACGGGAATAGTGCTTTTAAACATAAAAAAATAATTAGTCACCTGCCCAATGGTTCCCGGCATGAATATACATTTGGCGACCTTCACAAACGATGCAAGCAGCTAGCCAATGTACTCATCCACAAACTAGGTGTTACTAAAGGTGATATGATCGGTACTTTTGCTTGGAACCATTACCAACATGTAGAACTATATTATGGAATACCCAGTGTTGGCGCAATTTGCCATACGATAAACATTAGGCTCTCCTCCCATCAAACTGAATTCATCATTAATCATTCTGAGGACAAAGTAATTTTTGTAGATGCCTCACTTGTACCCTTGCTGGAAAAAATTGCGAATCAGCTAGAAACCGTAGAGCACTACGTTATTATGAATGCCCCTGAAAAATTCAGCACTACGCTTTTGAACGTGCTACATTATGAAAACTTATTAGAAGGTGCGTCAGAAGAATTTGAATGGCCTACCTTAAATGAGAATGATGCTTGTGGCATGTGTTACACTAGCGGTACCACCGGTTTGCCTAAGGGGGTACTTTACACCCACCGATCTACATACTTGCACGCACTTACTATTTCTACCCCAAATGCGGCCAACTATGACAGTTCGGATATTGTGTTGCTTATAGTTCCACAGTTTCATGTTATGGCTTGGGGATATCCTTACCTATGCCTTATAACCGGTTCTGATATGGTATTGCCTTCTTCTAACCTACAACCAGAAGCTATTATCTCCATTTTACAAGAAGAGAAAATTACAAAGGCCAATGGTGTACCCACTATTTGGATGGGTGTTTACGAAGCAATGAAGAAAAATCCGCCAAGACCAAAATTAGCGCTACAGGAATACCTAGTTGGAGGCTCTGCTCTTCCAGCAAGCCTCATTAAAGGCATGGAAGACGATTTTGGTATTAGAGGCGTACAAGCATGGGGAATGACAGAGACCTCACCTTTGGGTACCGTGAGCCGTTTGCAACCACATCATGAAAAACTAAATACACAAGAAAAAATTAAAATACGAGCGAAACAGGGTATTGAATTTCCAGGCATTGAAATGCGTATTGTTGACAATAACGGTAAGGTAGCTGAGCGTGATGGAAAAAGCATGGGAGAACTACAGGTTAAAGGGGCTTGGGTAATTAAGTCCTACTTTAAAACGAATAATCGCGATAATTTTACGGATGATGGTTGGTTTAGAACAGGCGATGTAAGCACGGTTGACAGCGACGGCTATATGCATATTACAGACCGAACAAAAGATTTGATAAAAAGCGGAGGCGAATGGATATCTAGTGTTGCATTAGAATCTGCATTAATGTCACACCCAAAGGTAAAAGAAGCAGCGGTAATTGCTATACCAGACGAAAAATGGGCCGAAAGACCCTTAGCAGTAATTGTTCTGACAGCTGAAAACGAAGTGGTTTCAGATGCCAATTTTAAAGAATTTTTATCACGCGATTTTGCAAATTACCAAATACCCGACAACTATATTTTTGTTAGCCAGGTGCCCCGTACCAGTGTAGGTAAATTTGATAAAAAAGAAATTAGAAGACTATACGCACAAGGCGAACTATAAATAAATATCTTGACGAATTGAGTTAAACACATCTATTATTTACCCGAAATACAGCTGAACATCTATTCTAGATTTTCGGCTTTTTTTAGTGTAAAAATCTCCATTTCATGTAACTATCCTCCAATGTGCGGTATTAATACAGTAAGTATTATTTATTCCCTCTTATATAAAAGCCGAACACCCAGAGCACCTACTCTTCTATAAACCAGTTTTTTACCACAACTTAGCCTTAATAGGCAACAAAAATTTATATCATACGATAATCATGCATAAATTGTAAGAGTTAACCTACTTTAAATAAGTCTATACAGTTATATGATTTCACCCAAGCAATCAGCTACACTAGTGTTATGGTCGTCTTTACTACTGCTATGTTGTAAGCTTGCGTTTGCGCAACAAAATCAAACCCCTATATCTTTTCAACATTTACCAGGCGGCTTATCTCAAAGCTCTGCTAATGTAATATATGAAGATAGTTATGGTTACTTATGGATTGGCACCCGAAACGGACTCAATAAATACGATGGTAAAAACTATCAAATATATGAACAGGCTCAAGATAGCAAAACAGGGCTAACCAATGGCTACATAGAAGATATTTACGAAGACAACAATAGACAATTATATATAGGTACCGTTCAAGGTTTAAATATCTATAACCGAGAAATGGATATTCTAAAGTCCTACCCATTCATTGGTGAAGGTGAAAAACTAGCATTAGAACACTTTTATTCCGTTATTAAATCTACAGATTTCCTTTGGTTAGGAACCACTAATAGTATATTCAGGTATCATATTACCACAGGTGAAACCCAAGAATTTAAATATCACGATACACCAACCCAGGACAATTTTTTCGTAAAACTTGCAAAACTAGATAATGAAAGAACTTTAGTCATAATTGATAACAATATTTGGGTATTAAATAATGAATTACAAGTCTTATCAAAAATTCATGAAAGTCAGAGAATACGTAGTGTAATACAACAAAATTCATCTCATTTTTTAATTGGTTTACATAACGGCGAACTAATTGAATTAAATATAAAAAGTGACAATTCTTTAAATGCAGAAAGACAAAGTATAACTAATGGCTATCCTGTACTATCATTATCAATTGCCACAAATGGCGATTATTGGATAGGAAGTGAAAATGACGGGCTTTACATCTACTCAAAAAGTACCGGACAATTATCAAATTTAAAGTATGATAGTAAAAATATAGAATCAATTTCTAGTAACTCTATATGGTCTATATATAATAACGAAGGAATTATGTGGCTAGGACCTTATAAAAAAGGCCTAAGCTTCTACGACCCCATATATCATAAATTTAAACATGTAAAAAACGAACCTTTTAATTCTAAGTCTTTAAATAATAATAATATAAACTGTTTTATACAGGATATAAATGATACTAGCAATCACCTTTGGGTAGGAACTGATGGCGGCGGATTAAACTATTGGGACAGAACCTCCAATTCTTTTGTAAAATACAGTTTAGACAATAAAAATCTCAATACCAATGTAGTGCTAAGCATACTACAAGATAAAAACGATCAATTATGGCTGGGGTCCTGGGGTAAAGGAATTACCCTGTTTAATATCAAGAACAAAAACTATGAGGTATTGACTAAAGAAAATTCTTTTTTGCTGTCAAATAATGTATTTAATCTAATGATGGACAGTAAAGGCCGCATATGGATTGCAACTTTTCACGGTGGATTACAATTTTATAATCCTGAAACCAAAACTCATAAAAACATAGACCTTAAAAACAATATCAACAACACTAAAGTTTCTACCATTACTACTTTAACCGAAGATAAAAATGGAAATATTTGGGTTGGAACACAAATTTCGGGGCTTTTTAAACTAGTTGAAATAAACGAGGAATGGCAATACACAAGTTATAACAGCCTTGAGAAAGAACAAGTTTTAAGTAACGACTTCATCAATGCAATCATAGAAGATACTGAAGGTAATTTGTGGGTTGGTACACAAGCCGGTTTAAATACATATAATTCCACAACCGATTCCTTTCAATCGATCCCACACAATGACGGATTAAAAAATGATGCTGTCAAAGGAATTATAGAAGATACTAACCGTTTGTTATGGCTTAGTACAGGTTCTGGAATTACTCAATACAACCATAAAAATAAAGTATCTACACATTATTATATTAATGATGGCTTACAAGGCAGCGAGTTTAATACAAATTCTTTCTATAAAACCAAAAACGACGAATTAATTTTTGGTGGTAGTAATGGCTTCAATTTATTTCAAGCAAAAAACATCAAAAAAAGGGAAGATAAACCTACAGTAAATATTACCAGTCTAAAAATATTCAACAAACCTATTTATGCAGATGATGAATCTAAAATATTAACAAAGCACATATCACAAGCAGATTCTATTACCCTTTCGTATGATAATACCGTAGTAGATTTTGAGTTCAATGCTTTAACTTTTCGTCATCCTGATAAAGTAAATTACGCCTATTTTCTGGATGGCTTTGAAACGAACTGGAACTATGTAGGACACAAAAACAACGCTACTTATACCAGTTTAGAACCAGGTAAATATATACTTCGAATAAAATCTAGTAATTCTGATGGTATATGGAATAGTAATGAAACTGACCTACATATCACGATTACGCCTCCTTTTTGGAAAACTTGGTGGTTTCGGTTACTCATGATAGTTTTGTTAATTTCAGCTATTTATTTAGTGCTCTTTCTTCGGGTTAGAAACATAAAAAAGTATCAATTAACATTAGAAAAAGAAATAGGTGAACGCACTCAACAATTGCAACTACAAAAGAAAGAACTTGAAAAAACAGCTAATGAATTAACCACGAAAAATCAAGAAATTCAACGTTTTACTTTTGCTGTTTCCCATGATCTTAAAAGTCCTTTAAGCGGTATTAAAGGTATTGCAAGCCTTATTCCTATGGAGTTTGTAATGAAAGATTTTCCTGAATTAGAGCAATACCTAGAAATGATTAATATTTCATGTGATACTATGAATAACCTTATTGCCGACATTACTAAAATTGCGAAAATCGGTAAAATTGAGAACAAAAATGAGGTACTGGATACGAATGAAATTGTAGCCCTCTCAACCACTTTGGTTAAAGGCAAATTAAAAGTATCTAAAGTTAAACTGATAGTTGAAGAAAACCTACCCAACATTTATGGAGATAGAAATAGAATTATACAAGTCTTTGGAAATCTTCTAGATAACGCCATAAAGTATATGGGCGATCAAAAACAACCTGTAGTTCATATTAAAGCAGAAGAAAACGGAGAAAAAATACAGTTCTCTGTTTCAGATAATGGTTCTGGGATGGACGAAAAATCTTTAAAAAAGCTCTTCTCCCCTTTTGAACGATTTCATTCTAACGTTAATGGTACTGGGCTGGGTCTATATATGATCAAACAAATTATTGAATCGCACGATGGTATTATCTATGCGGAATCTGACGGAAAAGGAAAAGGAACAACTTTTAGTGTAATCCTACCGAACGTTGTTGGCAAACAGATAAAAAAAATGATAGATAATGATATCGTTCCTGAAAAAACCGATGATAATTAGTCTACAAAAAAACTGTTAATGTAAAAAAGCTTGAGCAACGTGCTCAAGCTTTTTTATATTTAAGAATAGTATTTATTACTTACTCAAGTACATTTTTCTACGGCCGTAAAGCTCATAGAACTGATCGTCTTTCAAACTATCTATAAAAAGAATACTCTCTCCCGTACTTTTCATTTCAGGACCTAAGTTTTTATTTACGTTAGGGAATTTATTAAAAGAGAAAACTGGTTGTTTAATCGCAAAACCTTCCAATTGCGGATTGAAATTAAAGTCTTTCACTTTCTTTTCACCTAACATCACCTTCGTAGCGTAATTCACGTAAGGCTCTTTATATGCCTTTGCAATAAACGGTACGGTTCTAGAGGCTCTTGGGTTAGCTTCTATGATATAGACCATGTCATCTTTTATGGCAAACTGAATATTAATCAGACCAACTGTATTCAACGCTAAAGCAATTTTCTTTGTATGATCCTTTATCTGCTGCATAACAAACTCACCAAGATTAAACGGTGGCAAGGTTGCATTAGAATCTCCTGAGTGAATCCCACAAGGCTCAATATGCTCCATTATACCAATAATGTAAACATCTTCGCCATCACAAATTGCATCGGCTTCTGCCTCAATTGCGCCATCTAAATAATGATCTAAAAGTAATTTGTTATTCGGTATTTTTCTAAGAAGGTCTACAACATGCGATTCTAACTCTTCTTTATTGATTACAATCTTCATTCCCTGCCCTCCTAATACATAGGATGGTCTTACTAATAAAGGAAAGTCTAATTGATCTGCAAGCGCTAAAGCCTCATCTGCCGTTTCCGCAATTCCATATTGTGGAAAAGGTATGTTATTTTCTTTTAGCATTTCAGAGAAACTACCTCTGTCTTCGGCTAAATCCAATGCCTCAAAACTAGTACCTATAATTTTGATTCCGTATTTAGAAAGTTTTTCTGCTAATTTTAAAGCAGTCTGTCCACCTAACTGTACAATAACACCTTCGGGTTTTTCATGCCTGATGATATCATAAATGTGTTCCCAAAAAACAGGTTCAAAATAAAGTTTGTCCGCTGTATCAAAATCGGTTGAAACCGTTTCAGGGTTACAGTTGATCATAATGGTTTCATAACCACATTCTGCAGCAGCCAATACACCGTGTACGCAACAGTAATCAAACTCAATTCCTTGCCCAATCCTATTTGGACCAGAACCAAGAACTACAATCTTCTTACGGTCAGTAACAATACTATCATTCTCTACATAACGGGTTCCATCTGCCTTTTCTATTTCTGCTTCAAAAGTAGAATAGTAGTATGGCGTCATTGCCTTAAACTCGGCTGCACAGGTATCTACCAACTTGTAGACCCTATTGATATTCATTTCTTCCGTACGTTTCTTATGCACTTCGCTCTCGTAACAATCTAGCATGTGAGCTATCTGTCTATCCGCAAAACCTTTTTGCTTAGCTTCCAACATCAATTCCTTGGTAAGCGTTGCAATAGTATACGTAGAGATTTCTTTTTCTAATAAATGAAGTTCTTCATATTGTTTCAAGAACCACATATCAATTTTTGTAATCTCATGAATTCTAGACAACGGAATACCTAGTTGAATAGCATCGTAGATTACAAAAACTCTATCCCAACTTGGGACGGTTAATTTTTGAATGATTTGATCGTAGTTGGTATAGCCTTTTCCATCTGCACCCAATCCGTTTCTTTTTATTTCCAGAGACTGAGTTGCTTTGTGCAATGCCTCTTGGAACGAACGTCCAATACCCATTACTTCTCCAACAGATTTCATCTGAAGTCCTAAAGTACGGTCAGAACCTTCAAATTTATCAAAATTCCAACGTGGTATTTTTACGATTACATAATCTAAAGTCGGTTCAAATAAAGCGGACGTAGATTTTGTAATTTGATTATCTAATTCATTTAAATGATACCCGATAGCTAATTTTGTAGCAATTTTTGCAATAGGATACCCGGTTGCTTTTGATGCTAAAGCGGAAGAACGAGAAACCCTTGGGTTAATCTCAATTGCAATAATATCTTCTTCATCATCAGGACTAACTGCGAACTGCACGTTACATCCTCCGGCAAAATCACCAATACTACGCATCATATGAATTGCCATATCACGCATTTTCTGGTAGGTTCTATCGGATAAAGTCATTGCTGGCGCAACGGTTATAGAATCTCCGGTATGAATACCCATCGGATCCATATTTTCTATCGCACATATAATAACTACGTTATCATTATCATCCCGTAATAACTCTAATTCATATTCTTTCCAGCCTAATAAGGCTTTATCAATCATTACTTCATGGATAGGAGAAATTTCTAATCCACGACTTAATAATTCATCAAAGTCTTCTGCTTTATATACTATGGCAGCTCCAGCACCACCTAAAGTATATGACGCTCTAATTACCAATGGAAAGCCAAATTCCTGAGCTATTTCTTTTCCTTTTAAGAATGATGTAGCCGTTGCCTGCGGTGCCATGCCAACACCAATTTTAAGCATTAACTCACGAAATTGCTCACGATCCTCGGTAATATTTATGGCATCAATATCAACACCTATAAGATCTACTCCAAAATCTTTCCAAATTCCCTTTTCATCAGCCTCAATACATAGATTAAGAGCGGTCTGGCCACCCATAGTTGGTAGCACTGCATCAATTTGAGGGTGTTCCTTTAGTATTTCAATTATTGACTTGGTAGTCAACGGTTTCAAATACACATGATCAGCCATTGAAGGATCCGTCATAATAGTAGCCGGATTACTATTTATCAATATAGTCTCAATACCATCTTCACGTAATGAACGTAATGACTGTGAACCTGCATAATCAAATTCACAAGCTTGACCTATAACAATGGGACCGGAACCGATCAGTAGTATGGATTTTAAATCTTTTCTTTTTGGCATTCGTTGTGTTCTTTAAAACTTTGGCTATAATTTGTTACAAATATCAATACAAATCTGACATAAAAAAAGGTGTTACTTATAAAAAGTAACACCTATATATTTCTTAAAAAATAAAATCATTATTTCTTATGTCTCGGTTCAGAGGATACAGAAAGTTTTTTTCTTCCTTTAGCTCTTCTACGAGCTAAAACTTTTCTTCCGTTTACGGACGCCATACGCTCCCTAAATCCGTGTTTATTTCTTCTCTTTCTCTTTGAAGGCTGATATGTTCTTTTCTGTCCGGGCATTGTATTATCCTTTTCTTTGTGTGATAAGAGTTAGCGAAACCGCTCGCTAAAACTGGGCGCAAATATACAAAGACTTTTGGCTTTGCCAAATACATTTGTAAAAATATTTTTATTGAATGCCTGCCGCCTAGCGATTGGTTTTTATTACTTTTGCCAAAATCGGATTATAGCAACAGAATCAATATATGAGAAACATTTTGGGCATTGTTTTTATTGTTCTTTCAAGTACCGTTTCTTTAGCTCAGACACAACTTGAATACAAATTAGAGAAAAACGCCATCTTCACCGTAAAGCAAAACGCCGAGCAAACCATTACACAAGAACTAGATGGGGCATCTCATATTCTGACCAACAAAATTAATGGTATTCTAGAGTTCAAGGTACTGGAAGTAAGAGATACCACATATAAGATAGCTTTAGAATTTAAAGATCTTAATTTAAATATGTCTTCTAGTATACAAGGGGAACTGATGGATGTGCATGCTCAGGAGGTAGACGAAAGCAATATGCAATCGCAAATTTTTAATAGCCTTCTAAACCACCCGGTAAATATTATACTAGCCAAAACAGGTGATATTCTTGAAGTAAAAGGTGGCGACAATCTTGTGACTAAAATGGCTGCTGCATCTGGCCTTGAAGACCAATTTTCTTTGAATATGATGAAAAAATCTTTGGAAAAAGAATTTGGTTCGGAGGCGCTTTCTAATAGTTACAAGCAAATGACCTTTATATATCCTTCTAAAAAAGTAAAATTAGAGGATACATGGAAAAATCAATATTCAGGCAAATTGCAAGCCAATAACACTTGGACGCTAAAAGCAATTTCGACCGACACTATAAATGTTACCGGAACAGCAGATGTTATAATGGATGTTACCGAAGCTGCAACAGCAATGCACCTTAAAGGTACACAGAAGACAAATATTACTACTAGTACCATTACAGGCTTTATAAAGAAAATGACCGTAGAGGGTATTTCTAAAGGGTCTTCTAGCATGGCTCAAATGCAAGACCAAGAAATACCCACAACTATAGCGTCTTTTACATCATACGAACTCATTCCTAATTTAAACGAACCGATCAATAATTAATACACATGTTCAACAAAAATCTTAAACTGGTCATAGCAGGACTCATCATAGCATATGCCATATATCAATTTATAGAAGGGAATATTGGCAACGGAATTGCCCTAATTCTTTTATCGTCTATTTTTATATTTCTTTATTTTAGAAACGAAATTATTCTGTTAGCTTTTCTTCGCATGAGAAAGCAAGATTTAGAAGGTACTCAAAAGTGGCTTGATAAAATAAAAAACCCAGAGGCTGCATTGGTTACTAAACAGCAAGGGTACTTTAATTACCTGCACGGTATTATACTTTCTCAGAAGAACTTAACCCAGGCAGAAAAGTATTTCAAAAAAGCTTTGAAATTAGGCCTTACCATGGATTATGATATAGCCATGGCTAAATTAAGTCTTGCAGGTATTGCCATGCAGAAAAGAAGAAAGAGAGAAGCAACAACTCTTTTGCGAGAAGCTAAAAAGTTAGATAAGAGCAATATGCTTACTGACCAAATAAAAATGATGCAACAACAGATGAAAAAAATCTAGGGGTGCTATTAATATACATCTGTATTTAGAATTTTGTTTAGTACTATAAAAGCGGTGCCCATAGCCTACTAAAGGATTCCTTTAGCTTACGTCTTAAGCCACGGTTTTGCCATCTTTCTAACTCAACTTCTTCGCATTCCTTTAGGTCATCTAAGAAAGTGGCCGCAAGCTGAACGTTTATTTCTTTGTTGTATAGCATAGCATTAATTTCAAAGTTGATAGAAAAACTTCTGTAATCTAAATTTGCGGTTCCTACAGTTGAGAACAGATCATCTATAACCATGGTTTTGGCATGAACAAAGCCCTTAGTATACCTATAGATTTTAATGCCTGACTCTAAGCAGTATTCAATATAAGAGTCACCAGCATACTGTGCTGCCCAGGAATCAGATTCATAAGGAACAATTACCCTAACATCAATTCCACTTCTGGCAGCGGTAGCTAAGGCTGTTAAAATGGCATCATTAGGCATGAAGTAAGGCGACGTAATATAAATGCGCTCCTTTGCAGAACTAATGGCGCAAAAAATAGCTTCCATAATATTGGCCCAATCCGTATCTGGCCCGCTGGCCGCAATCTGTACAGCAACGGGTTGTTTAGTTTCCGGTTTGCTTTTTGGAAAAAATGATTTCTCTATTTCAACTTCGTTATGAGAGGCAAAGTTCCAATTCAATAAAAAAGACGATTGTAATGAACCCACTGCCGCTCCTTGAAGCCTTAGATGTGTATCTCTCCAATATCGTGGATTATCATATGAGTTATCATAACGTTTGGCCATATTTATACCGCCTACATAACCAACCTTCCCATCTATGACCACAATCTTCCTATGGTCTCTATAATTTAGCTTACCCGTAGAATTTGAAAAAATAACAGGCATAAACGCGTAATGTTCAATTCCTGACTTGGTCATATTTCTTTTTACACTCCTTGCTATCTTACTCCCTACATCATCATATACCAATCTAACTTTAACACCAGCCTTGGCTTTTTCCATGAGGATTTCAATAATCTTATTGCCAAGTTCATCACTAAAAAGAACAAAATATTCTATATGAATATGACTCTCGGCATTTCTAAGGTCTTCAAACAAGCGCTTGAATTTTTCTTCCCCGTTAATTAAAATCTCAACATTATTATCAAAAGTAAGAACCGCTTTCTCATTGTTCTTCAGTAACTTATATACTTTAAAAATACCCTCGCCATAAGTTTCTTCAAAATCTTCCTTTTCGTCACAATCCAATTTAAAATTGGATCGCCATTCCATTATTTTCTTATTATCAATAAAATATTTTTTCTCAAAAATTTTAGATTTCCTATAATCTTGTCCAAATAGATAATAAACAATCAACCCTAAAAACGGCAATACGGCAAGAGCAAAAAGAAAAGAAAGTGTCTTTACAGGGTTTTTATTCTTTAAGAGTATGAAAAAGGAAAGCACAATAACAAGCCCATAATTAATTGTAAGAAGAATTAACCAGAGATTATCATTAAAAATTTGTAGTGCGGTCTCCATCTTTGTGGTTGCGGAATAAACCCTTAGATCATTCTAAGCGTACTAGCATTAAAGATGGGAAATAAAGTGCAGAAAATTGGCCTCAATGCGAAATTAATATAGCGCATTGAGGCTTTTAAATTAACTATTTGCCAATTTTATAATATCCTTTATTAGGGATTTCAATAATATATTTTTTACGCGAACTGTTGTTTAAGTGCGCCTCTCTAAGCCACGGATTGTGCCTTTTCAATATTTTATAATTGATTTCGTACTGTTGTGCGTAATCTGCAAAACTAAATACGGGCTCATCTAACTCTACTTTAAATGTAGGTACCGCTTGGTACAAATCTTCTTTATCAATATCAAAACCGTACTTTTCTGGGTGGCTCAATATTTCTTTTATAGCCATAATACGGAATACATATCTACCCGTCTCTTGCCCTAAAAGAAGATCGTAGTAATTACTTACTTGCTGAATGCCTAAATACTTATTAATAGCACCTGCACCTGCATTGTATGAAGCAGCAGTCAAAGTCCAACTACCATACTTTTTATAATTTCTGTTTAAATAATCACAAGCTACCTCAGTAGCCTTTTCTAAATTATAACGCTCGTCAACGTTCCCGTTTACCTCTAAACCATGCTCTTGACCAGTAGCTTTCATTATTTGCCAAAAACCAGCAGCACCCGCATGTGATTTCACATTCTGAAGTCCACTTTCTGCAACAGCTAAATATTTAAAATCATCTGGAATACCATTCTTTGCTAAAATAGGCTCTATAATAGGAAAATACATATTGGCCCTTTTTATTAATAGGACAGCATTTGACTGCCAATACGTATTAACCAAGAATTCGCGGTCTATACGTTCCATAACCTCTGGATCATCCTGAGGGACTACCTCACTAGCAAAATTTAAATCCTCAGGTATCTCAATAGCAGAAATACGATACCCTTCGGCAACACTTTTATCCACCTCTTTTGCTTCATTTTCAGCATAATCAGCATCACCTTCAGCAGGCTCCGCATTGTTCTGTACGGCAAATATCAAAGTGCTTACGACAAAAAAGACGCCCAAAAGCATCAATACATTCTTTAAAATCTTCATTTTTTGGTATTGTACGGTTTATTCAAAGTTAATAAACTCTTTTCTATTTTTTCTACCTGGAACACACTCATATTCAACACTGACTTCAATTAATCAAAAAGCCAGATTTAATTGCCTTTATTCAAAAACAGGCGTCATATATGTGATTAGTGCAAAGGGGGAAACGAGTCTATTAATACAACTCATTTATTGCAAAATAATTGTAGGCAAATGCTCGTTAAACCATCTTGCCCTATGAATAATCATGGTGTGTGTACCGTTTTTAACAGTAATGCAGTCTTTAATGTTATCTATAGGAAAAACAACATCTTTTTCACCGTGAATATGAACAAGCCCAGGAATTGCTTCAACTTGTTTCCAATTAACAATCTGATCAATAGACCAATCTATGTAGTATTTATCCCTAATGGAGAGGAATTCTTCATAAAGTGCCAGACGCTTATTTACGTTTTCGCCAAAAGCATATTTTGTTAAAAGTTCCATATTGTTTACTATACCAGTTGGTAAAAGCTTGTGAACATTAGTGTATTTGGCAAATATCATACGCTTGGGTAGCTCGGATGCGTTTTTAACGCTTGAGACAACTATAATTTTCCGAAATGATTTAAACCTAGCCATCTCTTGAACCAACATACCACCAAACGAAACCCCTAGTAAAACTGCATTTTCATGATGAATATTTTCATTCATTTTTTTAGCATATGCTTCCAAACACATATTTTTCTCTGGTATGAACCACTCCAAAAGATGCTGTTCAAATTTGTCCTCAGGTAGTGCAATATTTTTAAATATTGAAGGGTTGGCTGCCATTCCTGGCATAAAATATATATGAATCTTAGAATCGTTCATTATGACAACGCATAGGAATTGTTAGGAAATTAACATTATTTTCACTACTTTTGCTATCGACTTTGGGGGATTTCCATAGTTTATACAAATATGAGCAAAAGTATACAAAATTACGATTTGAGAACACCGTGATTTTCTTACCTCTTGCCGTCATCTAAAATCAAACTATATGAATGAAGTAGAAATTATTGACAACACTTTCTTGCGTCAATTCGAAACTACGGTTGAAGGCATCTTAGCCAAAATCGAGTATTCTTCGCAAGAACGTAAAGTATTTCTAACAAAATTAGTAGTGCCTGAGGAAATCACAAGAGAGGGTTTCAAAGAAGATTTTATTAAGTCGGTTCTTCACCGCATTCAGGAGCAGAATCTTAGAGTAGTCCCTACGAGTCCACAAATTGCCGGTTTTTTACGTAAAAACAGACAATACAAAGAAATGTTGCCCGTAGGCATAAGAATCTAAAGTATTTCAAAGTTTTTTTTGAAGATGAATCCCGCAACTAGCGGGATTTTTTTTGTCCTAAACCTTGGTGGTGCTTTTTTCGAAATCAAAACGAACAAGGCCGTCCTCATCTATTTCCGTAAGAGATACATTATGTAAGGTATTGACCAATTCTGGGTTCCATGGTGACTTTACTTTTACATAATTACTGGTAAACCCGTGAATATAACCTTCTTTGTTCTCGCCCTCAAAGAGCACTTGGTGGGTTTTGGCTAATTGACTTTCGTAAAAAGCACGTCGTTTTTTAACAGAAAGCCCGCGAAGCATCTTACTGCGTTTACTTCTTACTTGCTTAGACACCACACCATCCATTTCTGCTGCAGCCGTATTATCTCGCTCCGAATACGTAAAAACATGCAAATAGGAGATATCTAGTTCATTAAGAAAATGATAGGTTTCTAAAAAGTGCTCATCCGTTTCTCCTGGAAAACCAACAATAACATCAACGCCTATACAGGCATGAGGCATGGTTTCTTTAATTTTATTGACTCTATCTGTATACAAAGCGCTCATATATCTCCGGCGCATCAATTTTAAAATTTCATCACTACCACTCTGTAGTGGAATGTGAAAATGCGGTACGAATGAACTACTCTGAGAAACAAAATCTATGGTTTCATTCTTCAAGAGATTTGGCTCTATGGATGATATGCGTAAACGGTGGATACCCTCTACCCTATCTAGAGCCTTTACCAAGTCTAGAAATGTATGTTCATGTGTCTTATTTCCAAATTCACCCTTTCCATAGTCGCCTATATTCACACCGGTCAATACAATCTCTTTAATACCCTTTGCAGATATTTCAGAAGCATTATTTAATACATTCTGCAATGTATCACTCCGTGAAATACCTCTGGCCAAAGGAATGGTGCAGTACGTACACTTATAATCACATCCGTCTTGAACCTTAAGAAAAGCGCGTGTACGGTCTCCTATGGCGTAGCTACCCACGTAAAAATCTGCTTCTTCTATCTCACAGGAATGCACTTCACCAAAATCGTTTTTAGTAAGGTCGTTTATATAATCTCCGATCTTAA
The DNA here is from genome assembly GCF_015330125.1 of Zobellia nedashkovskayae. Taxonomy (NCBI): domain Bacteria; kingdom Pseudomonadati; phylum Bacteroidota; class Flavobacteriia; order Flavobacteriales; family Flavobacteriaceae; genus Zobellia; species Zobellia nedashkovskayae. Next base: position 4,658,342 of record NZ_JADDXR010000002.1, read on the forward strand.
ATTTCTCTGTAGCACCTAAAACCAAATCCACCCCATCTACGGCAGCCAATTCTTCTGGCTTTAATTGTGCATAGCAGCCAATTGCGGCCACAAAAGCTTCAGGATTTATTTTCTGAGCCTGTTTTACTATCGTTTTAAATCTCTTATCTGCATTTTCTGTTACCGAACACGTATTAATAACATACATATCTGCATGTTCCGAAAAATCTACCCGGTCAAAACCATCTTCTTGAAAACCTCTTGCAATGGTAGAAGTTTCAGAAAAATTGAGTTTACAACCCAGTGTATAGAAGGCAACTTTCTTTTTCATGTTCTGATCTCTTTGCGCTTTCTTATTCAATTTACCCCATTTTTTTTACGAGAATGCAAATATACAAACTTGTAACAAGCTCATTGCAAATATGAACGGTATCAATTTATTAACCCATTAAAAAACATGTCTTTGCCTAATGCTCTTAATCTAATATTCTATATTTGGGCGAAAATAAAACACTTGCTCATAAGCTCTTTATAAGCGATTTCACTATTAACACTAGAAACCAATTACTGTGATTTATATTTCTAACCGTCTTTCTTCTTATTACTTGCGCATCATCCTTATTTTTCTAATTTTCTCCTTTAAGGCAACACTCGCCCAAGAAACTGGTCTAGATCAAAAAGTAACAACTATTCAAGAGCTATTAAGCTCGGTAGAAGCAAATAAATTAACTTTTGACCAAGAGTTTAAAACGGTATCACCCGGTTACTATGATTATACTATTTCCGAAATAAATAGTAAAGGAAATGAAGAGTCTACCACTTATTCTTTTGCTCTTGCAGATATCGATAAAAATTCCGTAAGATACTTTACAAAAAAAGATGTTATTCTTGTTGAATTGGCTGTTAAAGGGAAACAAAAACTAATAAAAAAACTTTCTGATGAAGGCGGAAAAATAGCTTACATCACTAGCTTTACCATGTATGGCCTAAATGCAGATAATGGTCGTGACCTAGAATCCGCTATTGAAAATAGTATACCCGAAGCTATTGAAGTTAATAAAAATTTATTGGTTTTAGATTCTTATAAAGACCACTTACAATGGTTGGAAAAAAACATCGGTAATGTAGATTTACCAAAACACCAAATAACACAACAATTAAGCAAAGATTTGGAAAAATCCGGAGTTGTAGTGCTAAACCAAACGGTAGATTCAAAGAATGAGCGTTTTGAATTCAACCTATCATTGCTCAACCCAAATTCAGTAAATTACAAGATTTCTGGTGATGAATTTCTGATTGAAGTAGGTTCAGCAAAAGGTGTTTCAGGTATAACATTCTATAGTGATGAAGTATTAAAGGGCTATACGGATAAGGTTTTTTTCTATGCCAATTCGTTGGCTAACGGCAAAAACATTTATAAAGTTCTAAAAGAAATAATTCCACTAGCAACAACAGAATTTGATACGTCTAAACCAGATTTTAACACGGTTAATAGCGCCTTAGATTATTTGAACAACCATATTGACGACATTCAATCAGATGGACGAACAACGGCGCAAAAGCTGACGTTAGAAGATTATATGGCCACGTTTTCACTTAAAGAAACAATCTCCGATAAAAACGAAGAACACCTCTACTCTTTTAACTTAACGGATATTAACCAAAACAAAATTAGCTTCAACGATAAAAAAACAAGGTTTTACCTTGTCCTGAATACAAATAAAGAAGAAAAATATATAGGTCATTCCTTTAATGGAGAAACTGAGAATTATGAAAAAGAAATTCTACTATATTTTAATTCATATGATGAAGCATATGTTAGCAAAGAAGCGTTACAGTTTTTAGTTGTACATTTTAAAGATCAAATAACAGAAACTAATGAATCTTTTGAAATAGGTTTAGAAGATGCCTTATCCCAGCTCAGTAGCGAAATAAAACCTGTTCAGGCAGATAACCTTAGATACGAACAGGAAATTGAACTATTGGAAACAGAAACTAGTACGTTCAAATTCACACAAACCGAATCAAGTGATAAAAAAACTACTGAATATGTTTATGAATTTAGCGCGAAGGACCTGAGCCAAAAAAGCAGTAAAGTTATTGTATCAGGAAAAAGGGTCTGGGCGGAAATTGGAGTCAAATCGGAACAAAAATTGGTAAAAGTCTATAAAGATGGGCAAGTACAAAACTATGAGAACAAAATTGAAATAGAAGCCCTGAACCCGGAGAACGCTAAAGAAATTGTAGCGATTCTAAAGAGGCTAGCAGCATCCAAGAGTAAATTATAGCTTTAATAAACTTAGTAGTTCCGCCACTTTTTAGTTAACTCAAAAACGTGTTCTAAAATACGGGCCTCCTTATCATCAAACTCTACATTTCTTCTAGCCATCATTACTTTAGCTGCCTCAAAAGCTTTAGATGTACTATATGTAGAAAATCCAGAGGCTCCACCCCAACTAAAACTAGGAACAAAATTACGTGGAAAACCGGGAACATAAATATTGCAGTTTACCCCAATTACCGTTCCTGTATTAAACATGGTATTAATAGCAGTTTTACTATGGTCTCCCATCATAAGCCCACAAAACTGCAAGCCGGTCTGTTCAAAACTCTCTGTAGCGTAATTCCATAAACGGACTTTTGCATAATTATTCTTTAGGTTGGAGTTATTAGAATCTGCGCCAATATTACACCACTCCCCTAAAACAGCATTACCTAAATAACCTTCATGCCCCTTACTAGAGTACCCGAAAATTACGGAGTTACTAATCTCACCACATACCTTTCCGTAAGGTCCTATAGTAGTAGCCCCATAAATTTTAGCTCCCATTTTAACAACAGCATTATCACAAAGTGCAAATGCACCACGGATAAGATTACCTTCCCAAACTTCTGAATTTTTACCTAAATAAATAGGGCCATCTGTTGCATTTAAAATACTATGTTCTACCTGTGCACCTTCTTCCATGAAAATTCGCTCAGGATGAATTAAAGTGTTGCTTTTAGGTATAGGCTGGCTTTTTCTTCCCTCGGTTATAAAATCGAAATCGGCTTGTAATGCCTCCCCATTTTTAGAGAAAATATCCCAGGTGTTAACTATTTGGATTAAATCTTCTTCAAATTCAATTTGCTTATACGTATCAAAGTCTACTTCTTCTTGACTTTCATTGGTAAAAAAAGCGATGACTTCATCACCTTGAAAAATAGCCTCGTTTTCTTTTAAGTCCTGAACTAAATCTATCAATTTTTGATTCGGTAAAAAAGAGGCATTGATCAGCACATTTTCCTCCATCTCAACCATTGGAAATTTCTCAGATAGATATTCTTCGGTAATGGTTGTTGTGGTATTTCCCAAATACTTTTCCCATTTCTCTCTAATGGTCAATATACCTACTCGTATATCGGCAACTGGCCTTGTAAAAGTAAAGGGTAACAAGTTGTCTCTTACCGTACCGTCAAAAAGAATATAGTTCATGGCTGGTTATTTTTTTACTAAAATAGGTATTCTGCTTTTCTAATCCGTCCGGTCAATAGTGCAAATATTGGCCATGTTATAAACTAAAAAAGCCTCCGACAATTGTGGAGGCTTTGTAAATATCTTGTAAAAGAAATTATTTTTCTTCTGTATCAGCTTTATCTTCAGTAGCTGCCGGTGCTGGAGCTGCTGGTTTTTTCTTAAACTTGTCGTATTTGTTCTTGAACTTGTCAATACGTCCTGCAGTATCCAGAAGTTTAGCTTTACCAGTATAAAAAGGGTGAGATGTTCTTGAAATTTCCAATTTTACAACTGGGTATTCAACACCATCAACTTCTAAAGTTTCTTTGGTAACTGCTGTAGATTTAGTTAAAAAAACCTCGTCGTTAGACATGTCTTTAAAAGCTACTAATCTATAATTTTCTGGGTGTATATCTTTCTTCATTATAAATAAAATTTTACGCACCCATTCCAACAGGCACTCATTTTAAGGCTGCAAATTTAATTAATTTTATTTAACCCACAATCTATATTCTAAAAAAAGAAACAAAAAAAAGATATTTTCTTCTGTAACAAAGAAACAAAAACAACCACTAACTTTGAAAACAACCAAAAAGAACAATAAAATGGAAGAAAGTAAAGCTGAAACAGGAAAGTTTGCTTTTAATTACGGCCTGCTTGTAGGTGGTATTGGTATTGCATTTGGCATAATGCTTTATACTATGGACATGCACTATGAACGCGGTCTTGCAGTTCAAGGCACGCAAACATTAATTCTAATTGTTGGTATAGTATTAGGTATCTATCAATTTAAAAAAAGCAATCTAAATTATCTTACGATTTCCGAGGCCTTAAAAGTTGGTGCAGGTGTTGCTCTTATAGCAGGTATTTTAGGTATACTTTATTTTTATGTCTTTTCTAGTTACGTAGAACCTGAATATATGGACAAAATGTATGAGATTGCAAAACAGGAAGCCTTAGTGGACAACCCTAAACTAACCGAAGAAGAGATAGATAAAGGTATTGAAATGCAGAAGTCTTTCTCTTGGATGTCTTATCCAATAATTTTAATCATGAACATTCTTATTGGTCTAGTTGTAGGTGTTATTACCGGTCTAATTCTAAAAAAAGAAAAGCCTGCCTATTAGAGATCTTTTTTGGGATATTTATTATTTATTTTCGGTTAAGGCTCTTAATTTGATAATTATCAATATCTTAACTTATTCGTACAACACAAATAGTAATAATAAGAATTAAGTCCCCAACAAGAAAGAAGCGTTATAGCCGAAAAGTTTAAATGACTTCAGTATCAAAATTGTATTTTTGGTCAGACTTATAGAAACTGTGAATGGATCTGTCCATAATTATACCCTTACTTAACGAAGAAGAATCTTTAAAAGAGCTTCATGATTGGATTGTAACCGTACTACGTTCCAACCACTTTACGTATGAAATTCTTTTTATAGATGATGGCAGTACTGATGATTCTTGGAAAATTATTACAGGTCTTTCTGAATCAAATCCAAATGTAAAAGGATTACGATTTAGAACTAATTTTGGTAAATCTCAAGCGTTACACGCTGGTTTTAAGGCAGCGGAAGGAAACGTAGTTATTACTATGGATGCCGACCTTCAGGATGATCCAGAAGAAATTCCAGAACTGTACCGGTTAATAAAGGAAGATAAGTTCGATTTAGTTTCTGGCTGGAAGAAAAAACGTTTTGATTCCGTTCTTTTCAAGAATATGCCTTCTAAATTATTCAACTGGGCCGCTAGAAGAACTTCAGGCGTAAAGCTGCATGACTTTAATTGCGGATTGAAAGCTTTTGATAAAAAAGTTATCAAAACCATTGAAGTTTCCGGTGAAATGCATCGTTACATTCCCGTTTTGGCAAAAAATGCGGGATACAGTAACATAGGCGAAAAAATTGTTAAGCATCAAGCCCGTAAATATGGTAAGACCAAGTTTGGAATGGAACGTTTTATAAATGGTTTTCTAGATTTGCTCACCATCTGGTTTGTATCTAAATTCGGTCGTCAACCCATGCATTTATTTGGTGCTTTGGGCGTCCTAATGTTCATAATAGGCTTTGGTTTTGCCATTTATTTAGGTGTCGATAAGCTTTTTATCAACCCTTATGGGCGATTAATAACTGACCGCCCACAATTTTTCATTGCGCTTACTGCAATGATTTTAGGGACTCAATTATTTTTAGCTGGATTTTTAGGGGAAATTTTAATAAGATCACGAAAAAACGAAACACGTTATACCATTTCCGAAGAAATAGGCTCAGAGACAAAAGTAAAGCAATATTCTTCGTAATTTTAAACGCTAATAAACACACATAATATAGACACTACTATGGATGCCATTCTAAAAACCGCCAAATCTTGGTTAACTGATTTTTTTGACCCAGAAGTAAGAAAAGAAGTTCAAAACTTAATCGATAACGATACCGATGAACTAAAAGACCGTTTTTACAAACAAATGGAATTTGGTACTGGTGGCATGCGTGGTATTATGGGCGTGGGTACAAATAGAATAAACAAGTATACTTTAGGCAAAAGCACGCAAGGCCTTAGTAATTACATTATAAAAACATACGGTAAAAAGGATTTAAAAGTGGTTATCGCTTTTGATTGCCGTCATAATAGTGACACCTTGGCGAGAACTGTGGCGGAAGTACTTTCTGCCAACGGTATTAAGGTGTATCTATTTTCTGAACTACGTACTACTCCTGAGCTTTCATTTGCCGTTAGACATTTAGAGTGTCATGCAGGTATTGTATTGACTGCTTCTCACAACCCGCCAGAATACAATGGTTACAAAGTATACTGGACAGATGGCGGCCAAATTGTACCACCACAAGATGGCGAAATCATTTCTGAAATTAATTCGCTTTCTTTTGAAGATATCAATTTTGAGGCGAACGACAGTCTTATTGAGATTATAGATAAAGATGTAGATGAAGCTTTTATTGAAGCTTCTGTTGCAAAAGGAAATTTCAATGCTGCCGGTAAAGACGATTTTAAACTCGTTTTCACTTCGCTTCATGGCACATCAATTACAGCTATTCCAGAAGTATTAAAAAGAGCAGGTTATAAAAATGTAACTATAATTGAAGAGCAGGCCAAACCAGATGGAGATTTCCCAACTGTAAAATCACCAAACCCTGAAGAGCCCGAAGCACTTTCTATGGCTGTTACAAAAGCTGAAGAGATAGGTGCTGATATGGTTGTTGGCACGGATCCTGATAGTGACCGTTTAGGTATTGCAGTTCGTAACCTTGACGGAGAAATGGAAATCGTTAATGGTAACCAAGCCATGATTTTGATGACCAAATTTCTTTTGGACCAACAAAAACAAAAAGGATTTAAAGGCAATGAATTCATTGCAACTACAATCGTTTCTACCCCAATGATGGAAGCTATGGCAAAAGCATATGGTGTAGAGTTCAAAACCGCTCTTACAGGTTTTAAATGGATTGGTAAGATGATAAAAGACTTCCCAGAATCAAACTTTATTGGTGGTGGCGAAGAAAGCTTTGGTTATATGGTAGGTGATTTTGTACGTGACAAAGACGCCGTTACCTCTACCCTATTGGCTTGTGAAATTGCAGCTCAGGCAAAGGCCAATGGTAGCTCTTTTTATAACCAATTAATTGACTGTTATGTTGACTATGGTTTCTATAAAGAAAAACTGATTTCCATTACTAAAAAGGGAATGAGCGGTGCCGAGGAAATCAAACAAATGCTAAAAGACTTTAAAGAAAATCCTGTTTCTTCTGTAGCCGGTTCAAAAGTAAAATGGATTGAAGACTACAATACTTCTATTGCCAAAAATGTACTTACAGGTGAAGAAAAAGCAATAGATATTCCAAAATCCAATGTATTGATATACGAAACTGAAGATGGAACCCGAATAGCTGCAAGGCCAAGTGGAACTGAACCTAAGGTAAAATTTTATATCAGTACAAATACGACATTGGATAAAGCAGAAGATTTCAAAAAAGTCTCTAAAGAATTGGATAATAAAATTCAGGATATTCTTAGAGAACTTAATCTCGGTTAATGGAGTATTTCAAAAAAATCCTTCGGTTCGCAAAGCCGTATAAATTATTTGCGATTTTAAATATTGTTTCAAATATTCTCTATGCCTTGTTTTCAACATTGGCAATGATTTCATTGTTTCCGATGTTGACAGTTATGTTCGACAATACTAAGCCGGTATACGAAAAACCGGCTTGGAACGGTCTCTCTGAAGCGAAGGATTATATAATGGAATATCTTAATTTCTTTGTCACCCAAAGAAGTGGACAGGGAGATTCCGGCGATGTACTAATTTTTATGGTGGCCTTGATCATCGGAATGTTTTTCATGAAAAATGTGTTCAATTACTTGGCCATGTATTTCATTACCTACTTACGTAACGGCGTTCTTAAGGATTTGCGTAACGAGCTTTACGATAAGACCGTAGAACTGCCTATTTCCTACTATTCAGAAAAAAGGAAAGGCGATACAATTGCCCGTATAACTTCTGATGTTTTAGAAATACAACATTCCTTTTTATCTATATTGGAGCTCATAGTAAGAGAACCGTTGACTATAATCTTTACTATTGTAGCCATGTTGTCTATAAGTCCAAAGCTCACGTTGTTCGTATTCTTATTTCTTCCTCTTTCGGGATTTTTAATTTCGTTGATAGGAAAATCTTTAAAACGAAAATCGGATAAGGTGCAAAGAGAACAAGGGCACTTTTTATCCATTTTGGAAGAAACTCTAAGCGGCTTACGGGTCATTAAAGCATTTAATGCGGAATCTAGATTTGGCAGAACTTTTCAAACATCTACAAAACGCTTTTATAATTATTCCAACAGTTTGCTCAATAGGCAAAACCTCGCCTCGCCTACTAGCGAATTTTTTGGCATTGCTGCCATTGGAGTAATCCTTTGGTACGGTGGGCAAATGGTGCTTGTAGAAAAAACTTTAGCGCCTGGGCTTTTCATTACCTATATGGGACTTTCGTATCAGATTTTAACACCTGCAAAAGCTATTAGTAAAGCCTCGTACAGTGTTAAAAAAGGAAATGCCGCTGCAGAGCGAGTTATGGAAATTCTTGAAACAGAAAATCCAATTGTGGATAAACCCGATGCCCTAATTAAGGATACTTTTGATAGTGGCGTAGATTTACAAAACATCTCTTTTAAGTATGAAGATGAATATGTACTTAAGAATTTCAATTTAAAAGTTCCCAAAGGCGAAACAGTAGCTCTTGTTGGTCAGTCCGGTAGTGGTAAAAGTACCATTGCCAATCTTGTTACTCGTTTTTACGATGTAAACGAAGGCGAAATATCAATAGATGGGCATAACATTAAAGATATCTCTAAAAAATCATTACGAGGTCTGTTAGGTCTTGTGACCCAAGATTCTATTTTATTTAATGATACGGTAGCGAATAATATTTCCTTAGGCAAAGAAAATGCCTCCAAAGAAGAAATTATAGAAGCTGCTAAAATTGCCAATGCCCACGACTTTATAGCAGAATTACCAAATGGCTATGATACCAATATTGGTGATAGCGGAAACAAGCTTAGTGGTGGTCAAAAACAACGTCTATCTATTGCAAGAGCAGTACTAAAGAATCCTCCTATCATGATACTGGATGAAGCTACCTCCGCTTTAGATACGGAGAGTGAGCGCTTGGTGCAAGATGCTCTTGAAAAAATGATGCGTAATAGAACTTCCATCGTTATTGCCCATAGACTTTCCACCATTCAGAATGCCAATACCATTGTCGTACTTCAAAAAGGCGAGATAGTAGAACAAGGTTCTCACGATGAACTTATCGCAAAGGACGGCGCCTATAAAAAATTAGTGCAAATGCAATCTTTAAGCTAGGTAATTAAACCTTTTCCTAAATTTATAGTCTTAACTATAGAATTTAAGCACAATTCATTTGATTGCAGAGGAAACCTTAGTAAATCAGTTACAGCAAACAGAAACGCAGGCCAGCGCTTTTGGTGTGCTAGTAGAGACCTATAAAGAACGTCTATACTGGCATATTCGTAGAATTGTGTTGAATCACGATGATACGGATGATGTACTACAGAACACATTCATTAAGGTTTACAAAAACATTTCAAATTTTAAAGGTGATAGTAAACTGTATTCCTGGATGTATAGGATAGCAACTAACGAAGCACTCTCCTTTCTTAAAGTCAAATCAAGAATGATGGGGGTTAGCGATAGTGAATTGCAGGACCGTTTAGTTGAAAACCTAGAAGCAGACGTATATTTTGAAGGAGAAGAAATTCAGTTGAAACTACAAAAGGCGATAGCCACTCTGCCTGAAAAACAGAAGTTGGTATTCAACATGAAATATTTTCAAGAGCTTAAATACGAAGAAATTTCAGAGATTCTTGAAACATCGGTTGGAGGGCTAAAAGCCTCTTATCACCTGGCAACCAAGAAGATAGAATCCTATTTAAAAGAACAAAAAGAATATCTTTAGCAGCATAGCATATGAAGCCATTCGATAAAAACAATCCGTTTAAAGCCCCAGAAGGCTATTTTAAAGAGTTTGATAAAAATCTTTTTGAAAAGCTCTCTAATGAAGATTCGGCTATACCCAAAAAAGAAGGTTTTAAGCTTCCTGATGGTTATTTTGATTCTTTAGGTGATGCACTTCAGAAAAAATTAAAAGAAGAACAGCAAAGTAAGGTCATAACATTAAAATCGTATAAAAAATATTATTACGCAGCGGCAACAGCAGCTGCAGCATTGGTAGTAGCGCTGGTATTGAACTTAAACAAAACAAACGAGATTAGTTTTGATGATTTGGCCCAGTCAGATATTGAAAATTACTTTGACCAAAACGAGTTAGACCTTACCAGCTATGAATTAGCAGAGGTAATGCCCATAAGTGAACTTGAAATGACAGATATGTTCGAGAGTAATTTTAGCGAAGAAAACGTGCTAGACTACATTAATGAGAACACAGATTATTTTGACGAATTAAATCTTGAAGACAATGAATAGATTAAAAAAAATACTAGTAACCATGGTGCTTTTACTAGCATCTACGCAATTTTATGCGCAGAGACCACATGATTACGCTAAGATAAAGTCGCTTAAAATAGCTTTTTTAACTGAAAAATTAGACTTAAGCAGCAAAGAGGCACAAGCCTTTTGGCCAATCTACAATGAATACGAAAATAAGCGTGGCGTACTTAGAGATAAAGAACACAAGCAAATTAGAAATAAAGTAGAAGAGTCTGAAACACTTTCAGAAAAAGAGGCTAATGCAATTGTCGAACTATTTTTAGAGTTTGAGCAAGAAGAGGAAGACATAAGAAAGGACTTTATCAAAAAAGCGGCTAAAGTAATCACAGCTAAGAAAACGCTCTTGTTATTGCGTTCTGAAAATGAGTTTAAAAAACAACTTATTAAAAAGTACCACCAAAAACGAGGCGAAAATAAACAAAGATAGACTCTAGAACATTCAAGATTTATTTAAAAACTAGTTTGGCAATCCTATTTTTTCCTGCGGCGTATGCAACGGAATCATTTAAAAAGCGAAGTGTGTAAAACGACTCGTCTGATAATTGCTTCCAAGAAACTCCTCTATCACTTGAGTATGATAGACCTGTAAACCCTATAGCCACAAGACCATTGCCGTTAGAACCAGGTACAAATTGAATACAGCTTTTATATTGTGGATTTTGACCATCCGCCATCAGTTGCCACGTTTTACCACCATTTATAGTTATAGCCTTATTTCCTGTACTAGTATCTGGGTCCTGAAAATCACCGCCAATAACAACTCCCAGATTTTCATCATAAAAATCAATTGAAAAAATACCTTGAGTTTCAACAGAACTCTTTACGGGTGTTTTATAAACTTGCCAAGATTTTCCTTTATCACTTGAAAAATAAATACGGCTCTTATTGGTAGCTATCCATGTCTTGCCTCCCAAAACCTTAATATTCGAATTACTCGCTGCAAACGCGCCTTCGCCCTCTACGCCTTCTGGTAACTGTGCGCACGGCATTTTTTTCCATGTATTACCTCCATCTCTTGTAATCAGAATACTTAAACAACCGTTCATGATATCGCCAACGGCAATACCTTCGGTATCGTTCCAAAATGTCATGGCATCGTAGAAAACACTTTCATCTTCTTCCTTATAGACCAATTGCATACGTCCATTCTCACCTGTTTTATATAACAAGGCCGGGTTGGCTACGGATAGCATAAAAAAATCTGTTGATGTATGGGCAATAGAACGGAATTCAGGAATAGTCGTATGATACTTTTCTATACTCTCCCTTACTTTTCCTGTAGTAATATCTACACTTCCAAATACGCCATTGCTACCTGCGTAGCCCAAACTATTTCCCATAATTTCAATAGCTCTAATGCTCACTGAATCTTCATAAATAATGTCTACTTCAACAGATGTAAAGGGTTCATTTTTTGGTTTTTCGGAGCAGGAGACGAAGAGAATAACAATTAAAAAGGGAAGTAGAAAACGCATACGTACAAAGTTTCTCAAAAATACAGGTAATCCAACGGCAAAACAATACCTTTGCAGCCTTAATTTTTTGTAATGAAGCTACATAGAAACCTGGTTTTCGCAGTAATCGATGCCTTGAATTTGATTTTTAACGAAGGAGAATATGCCGATAAGGTAGTACAGAAAGTACTAAAATTCGATAAACGCTGGGGTGCTCGTGACCGTGGTTTTATTGCTGAAACCACCTATGAAATTGTTCGCTATAAGCGATTGTATACTGAAATTGCTGAAGTAAAAGGACCTTTTAGCAGACCTGACCTTTTTAGAATATGGGCTGTATGGGCTGTTCTAAAAGGAATAAGCCTACCTGATTGGAAACAGTTAGAACCAACACCTGAGCGCCGTATCAAAGGTAAATTTGATGAACTTTCAAAAATTAGAAAGTTCCGCGAATCTATGCCAGATTGGATAGATGAAATCTGCGAAAAAGCTTTAGGAGAAAAGTTATGGACTGCAGAAAGTGCTGCACTTAACGTACAGGCTGAAGTTATTCTTAGAACCAACACTCTAAAGACGAACAAGGAAACGCTTCGTAAAGCTTTGCTAGATGAAGGTACTGTTGTAGAACCTATAAAAGGGTATGCAAGTGCCCTTAGATTACCAGAGCGTGCCAATGTCTTTGTTACCGAATCATTCAAAAAAGGGTATTTTGAAGTTCAAGATGCTTCATCGCAGCTAGTTGCCGAATATTTAGATGTAAAACCAGGACAACGGGTAGTTGATACTTGCGCTGGTGCTGGAGGAAAATCGCTTCACTTGGCTGCCCTTATGGAAAATAAAGGTCAGCTAATCTCCATGGACATCTATGGCAGTAAGTTAAAGGAGCTAAAAAGACGTGCTAGAAGAAACGATGCCCATAATATTGAGACTCGCGAAATTGATTCTACCAAAGTTTTCAAAAAGCTATATGGTAGCGCAGACCGCGTCCTTATAGATGCCCCGTGCACTGGTATTGGAGTATTACGAAGAAACCCGGATAGCAAATGGAAAATGCAGCCTGCGTTTCTTGAAAAAATCATGAAAACGCAACATGAAATTATCCGTAGTTACAGTAAAATTGTAAAGCCGGGTGGAAAAATGGTGTATGCAACCTGTTCTATTCTTCCTCAAGAAAACAATGACCAAGTCAAATCTTTTTTATCTTCAGAAGAAGGAAAAGACTTCAGTTTGGTAAAGGAGAAAAAGATTTATGCTTCCAAAAGCGGGTTTGACGGATTCTATATGGCGTTGCTAGAAAAGAAAAGCTAGTTTTTTTTAATAACTACAAAGGTTCAGAGGTTTATTAATATGATATGAAGCAGTTTTCGCTTTAAGTAGAAGAGAAACTGGGCATACAAAGTAATCAACAACCTGTTAACTTCTACTTAGAAAAATTTGCAATACTCCTTTAAAAAGAACCTTTTAAAGGCTAAATTTGCCTTTTCTCAAACCTATCAATTTACAAGCTAAATGATTCACTTCTTCGGGGATGTAGCCAAAAAAGTCTTTGCCGTTCAAACGGTTGAAGAACTTTCGCAAGAAAACAATAACAAACTTATATGGTTGTTCGGCAACCTACCAAAAATAAATACGGCGTCTATAGACGCCTTTTTTGTTGGCCCAAGGGCAGCAATGATAACGCCCTGGAGCACGAATGCTACGGAAATTACCCAGAACATGGGTATAGAGGGTATCATTAGAATTGAAGAATTTACAGCGTCAAGCGAAAAATATACCGATTTTGACCCGATGCTTTCTGAAAAATTCAACGGACTCACTCAGTCTATTTTCCAGATTGATGTTGCTCCTGAAGCAGTTCTAGAAATAGAAAATATAGGTGATTATAATAAGCAAGAAGGTTTAGCCTTAAACGATGAAGAGGTTACTTATTTAGAGAATCTTGCTAAGAAATTAGACAGAAAACTAACCGATTCTGAAGTTTTTGGTTTTAGCCAAGTAAACTCGGAACATTGTCGTCATAAAATATTCAACGGTACTTTTATTATTGATGGCATAGAAAAACCATCTTCACTTTTTAAGCTTATCAAGAAAACATCGCAAGAGTTTCCTAACGATATTGTTTCAGCCTACAAAGATAACGTGGCTTTCGTAAAAGGGCCTAAAGTAATCCAATTTGCACCAAAAACTGCCGATAAACCCGATTTTTACCAAGAATCGGAGTATAATTCGGTTATTTCTATAAAAGCAGAAACACACAATTTCCCTACTACCGTAGAGCCTTTTAATGGTGCTGCTACAGGTTCTGGTGGAGAAATTCGTGACCGTTTGGCAGGTGGAAAAGGTTCATTACCATTGGCAGGAACTGCTGTTTACATGACTGCCTATTCTCGTCTAGAAGAAGATAGAGAATGGGAAAAAGCATTCCCAGAAAGGGAATGGTTGTACCAAACTCCAATGGACATTCTTATAAAAGCGTCAAACGGTGCTTCAGATTTTGGAAATAAGTTTGGGCAGCCTTTAATTACTGGTTCTGTATTGACTTTTGAACATGACGAATCTAAAGACAGCAACGAAAAGAATACAAGAAAACTAGGTTTCGATAAAGTCATCATGCAAGCCGGTGGTATTGGCTACGGGAAAGCAGAACAGGCTTTAAAAGATACACCTAGAACGGGTGATAAAATTGTAATCTTAGGAGGTGACAACTACCGTATTGGTATGGGTGGTGCAGCCGTTTCAAGTGCTGATACCGGTGCATTTAGTTCTGCCATTGAGTTAAATGCTATACAGCGTTCCAACCCAGAAATGCAGAAAAGAGCATCAAACGCTATCAGAGGTATGGTAGAAAATGATGTAAACCCAATCGTCTCCATTCACGATCATGGTGCTGGCGGACATTTGAACTGTCTTTCAGAATTAGTTGAAGATACGGGCGGAAAAATAGATTTAGACCAACTTCCGGTAGGTGACCCTACGCTATCGGCTAAGGAAATAATCGGTAACGAGTCCCAAGAACGTATGGGCTTGGTTATTGGTAAAGAAGATATTGATTTACTACATCGTATTGCGGACCGTGAGCGTTCTCCAATGTACGAAGTAGGAGATGTAACTGGCGACCATAAGTTTACTTTTGAATCAGCTACCACGGGTGAAAAACCAATGGATTTGAATTTGGAAGATATGTTCGGAAGTTCTCCAAAAACCATAATGACGGATACAACCGTTAAAAGAAAATATACCGATCCAGAGTACTCGTTAGAGTTTTTTCACGATTATTTAGAACAATTGCTACAGCTTGAAGCTGTTGCCTGTAAGGATTGGCTAACGAACAAGGTTGACCGTTGTGTTGGCGGACGTGTTGCCAAACAACAATGTGCCGGACCATTACAACTTCCGTTGAACAATTGTGGTGTTATGGCCTTAGATTTTAAAGGAAAGGAAGGTATTGCCACCAGTATTGGCCACTCTCCTATTTCCGGATTAATCGACCCAGCTGCAGGAAGTTTAAATAGTATTGCGGAGTCTTTGACTAATATTATTTGGGCTCCACTAAAAGAGAATTTAAAATCCATTTCGCTTTCTGCCAACTGGATGTGGCCTTGTAAAAATGAAGGTGAAGATGCCCGTTTGTACGAAGCTGTTGAAGCGGTATCCGACTTTTCCATTGCTTTAGGTATTAATGTGCCAACTGGAAAGGATTCGCTTTCAATGAAACAAAAATATAAGGATGGTGACGTTATCGCACCAGGTACGGTGGTTATTTCTGCTGCTGGAAATTGTGATGACATTACCAAGGTAGTAGAGCCTGTTTTAAAGAAAAATAGTGGTGCTATCTACTACATCAACCTATCTAAAGACTCTTATAAATTGGGAGGTTCTTCTTTTGCCCAGGTTCGTAATACCATAGGTACTGAAGCACCGACCATTAAAGATGTAGCCTATTTTAAAACGGTTTTCAACGCCATTCAAAACTTGATAAAAGAAGATGAAATCGCTGCTGGACATGATGTTGCTTCTGGTGGTTTAATTACTACTTTATTGGAATTATGTTTTGCCAATATCAATTTATCAGCAGAATTAGACTTATCTAGTTTAGGTGAAGAAGACACTATAAAATTACTTTTCTCAGAAAACTCGGGAATTGTTTTTCAAGCGAAAAATGAATCTGTAGAGCAAAAATTAGCTGACCTCAACATAGATTTCAAGAAAATAGGAAACGTAGTTTCCGGTACCGTTCTGAAAATCAGAAATGGAGGAATGGAAATGGGCTTGAACATTGACTCTTTAAGAGATACATGGTTCAAAACTTCCTATTTACTAGACAACAAACAAACAGCTAAAAATTTAGCTAAAGACCGCTTTGATAATTATAAAAATCAGCCACTTCAGTACAAATTTCCTAAAAACATAAATTTATCTACTGTCCCTGCTAGTACTGGTAAAAGACCAAAAGCGGCTATCCTTCGTGAAAAAGGAAGTAATTCTGAACGCGAAATGGCAAATGCCATGTACTTGTCCGGTTTTGATGTAAAAGACGTTCACATGACCGATTTAATTTCTGGTCGTGAAACCCTTGAAGACATTCAGTTTATTGGTGCCGTTGGCGGATTTTCCAACTCAGATGTTCTAGGAAGTGCCAAAGGATGGGCAGGAGCTTTTAAATACAATGAAAAAGCAAATACCGCTCTTAAAAACTTCTTTGCAAGACCAGATACCTTATCTATTGGTATTTGTAACGGTTGCCAGTTGTTTATGGAGTTAGACCTCATCAACCCTGAGCATGAAACCCATGGTAGATTAACGTATAACGACTCTCATAAGCACGAGAGTAATTTTACATCGGTTAAGATTCAAGAAAACAACTCGGTTATGCTTTCAAGTTTAGCAGGAACCTCTTTAGGTGTTTGGATTTCTCATGGCGAAGGAAAATTTAGTCTTCCACATAACGAAGACCAATACGGCGTTGTTGCTAAATACGGTTATGAAGGCTACCCAGCCAATCCTAACGGAAGTGACTTTAACACAGCTATGCTTTGTGATACCACAGGTCGCCATTTGGTAACCATGCCGCATATTGAACGTTCTATTTTCCCTTGGAACTGGGCATATTACCCAGAAGGTGCTAATGATGTAGTATCTCCATGGTTAGAGGCTTTTGTAAATGCTAAAAAATGGATTTTGGAGACTAAATAGTCCAAGAAAGCATACCTATTCAAAATTTTAAAACGGCGTGTACTTAAATGTGCACGCTGTTTTTTTTTATATTTTAGTTTGATATGAAAATCCGAAAAGCAAAGGAAAGTGATGTTTCCGCAATTGTAGCGCTATTAGCCAATGATAAATTGGGCAAACTGCGGGAAGATTATGAAGAACCTTTACCACAAAAATATTACGATGCTTTTGAAGCTATAAACGGAGATCAAAACCAAGAACTAATAGTTTTTGAGAATGAGACTGAACAGGTAATTGGCACTATACAACTATCATTCATTCCTTACCTAACTTACCAAGGAGGAATTCGCGCTCAAATAGAAGCCGTGCGTGTACATGAAGACTACCGAAGTAAAGGAATAGGGCAACAATTATTTGAATGGGCTATACAACGTGCGAAGCAAAAGGGAGCACACGTTGTACAACTCACTACGGACAAAAGGCGGCCCGATGCACTAAAATTTTATGAAAAGTTGGGTTTTACAGCTAGTCACGAGGGAATGAAATTGCATCTTTAACTTCACTTCTAAGCTTAAAAACAGTTATTTCACCATTAACTTACTACTCCATACTTTATCATTACTACTCGTAATTTTATAGAAATATAGTCCTGAATTCAAATTTTTCCGCCGTACTATGATCATATTCTGACCTTCTTTTGTATCGCCATTCATATCATGAGATGAGATTTTTTTACCAGCCATATTAAACAGTTCAAAAGTATACGTGCCAGCGCTTTCTTCGTAAAAATATAGACTAGATTCAGATTGCATTGGATTAGGGTATACCACTGATTCTGAAGTATTTTCGGAAATAAAAATCTTGTTTTCCTCATTATTATTGAAAGAAACATTGGATAAGCTCATTTGCTTTTCCTCTACACTTCCACCTTCCGCCAATAAATTAAAATTGATGACTTTTAAGCTGTCAAAATCAGTTGTTGCATTCGTCGAGCTTTTAAAATCTGAGTCTAATAAATTAAAGGTATTTGTCTCAGAAGTTAAATTCACTTTTGCTGTGTATGATTCACCATCGCCCTTTAATAATTTTACTTCCAATACTCCAGTTCCACTAGCTTCAAAAGTCAGTTTTCCATAATCCGATAAATTTACTGGTGTAAATCGTGGACTCAGTGCGCGATACACTCCAATATAGCTTGATGTTTTTCCGCTCAACTCAACATTTCGTTCAACAGGGTAGCCATCTTCCATATAGGGCGTTTGAACGGGCATCACTTCATAATTATCTACCGTAGTACCATCTGATGAGCCATCTAATCCCCAAGGGGCATCAGCTACAAAAAGGTCATCTGGAGTACCATTGGCAATACTCACTCTAAAACCAAAATCGAAAATATTTCCTGTACTTAAAGCAACGGAATCTAAATACCCATCAATAGGCGCTGCTAAAGTCATGCTTTCTGTTTCGCTGGTCTCTGTCTTTTTAAGACCGCCTTCAAGCTGTATTTTTTCTGTTTTATTATTATTCACCAAATTAAGAATAACCTCTCCTTTGGCATATTTTGCCGATTTCACAAAAACCGGTGGCGGTGTAGAACCTTTAAATTCTGAAATAGGACTATGCACTTCTAAGAGATTCAAAATCTCATCTGCAAGCAATAGCAAATCATCTACCGTATTGGACCATATCTGAAAGTTGTAATAGGCCGAGTTCTCTGCGTAAGCATCAATATTCCAATGCGATTCTACAACAAATTGGTCGTTAGCATCCAGTCGCACTGAAAAGGTTAATGCGAATTCTGTGCTTCCGTCTGGTTGTTTAATAATCGATTTAATAAAATCTTTCTCTCGCAACTGTATATTAGATACAGATAATAACTGAGCACCAAGAAATCTATCACATATAAACTTACTATGCTCATAAACTTTATTATCGGTCTTAATGACCATTAGCGCGCCTATATTGTCATCCTTTCTTAAATAATCTACCGAATATATGTCAGAAGCATTGGTAAGGTCTAAAAGATCGGCCGGAGAAGACTCTATAGTACTACTTTCACCAACAACATCTAAAGGAACCAATTCGTTTAATGGAATAGCATCTGGAGAAAATTTTCCCGTCTTGGCATAAGTAGCGCCTTTCATAACCTTTTTGGCCGTTAGCTTATCAAACTTATAATTGGTTTTAGCCCGGTTGTAATTCCGCTCTCCTATCAATGAAGATAACCTGTCATTACTTTCTAGACCACCATCATTAGCCCCTGAGGTAAGGTTGATTGTTGGACAAGAAGCCACACCGGAACATGAAGGGTCATCACAATCTACAAGCCCATCTCCATCGTCATCTACCCCATTAATACAATCTTCCTGAGGCACAGGCGCAGTAGGGCACCTTGCTCCATCATTACTTGATGCAGCAGGACCAAAAGCAAAAATATTGGAATTCATTACACCAAAGCTTATATCTTGAACGCTATCTATTTTATAGACCGCACCTGTTTGATTTGCCGAAATATAAAAATTGCCATCTACATCAAAATAAACAGCGCCAAAGGTATAGTTCAACCCTTCCAAAATAGGCACTTCACCCAACGATTCTACCGCTCCTGTTTCATCAGAAATTCTGTAAAGCACATTGGTTCCCCGCTCTACAGTATACAGTTTATTGTCCTTAGCATTAAAGGCCCAGTCCGCTATGGAAAGGCTCTGGCTCAAAGAAAATTCTCCCAAATATTCAAGGTAGGTTTCAGATTCAGGATTTAAATCAATTTTATAATAAGATGCACCACCGGCTTTAAAGTAGTAGATACCGTCTGTTGAAATATCCCCAACGTATTTGTTACCAGTGGGCAATTCTGGAATAGTATGTTGTTCTACTGTAAAATCCTTTCCTATGCGAACAATAGATTGAGACGGAGTTGATAAATATCCCCAAATATAACCGTCAGTTGTATTATAAGCTACGGCATTTACATTACCAGGAGTTATATTTTCTGACACCAAATATGAACTTCCCGAAGCTAGGTCTAGTGCATAGATATCATTATATTGAAATAAATACGCATTAAAATCACAAGCGAACGGAGTTGATTGAGATTGACCCATTATACCCGATAATAATATCAGATAGGTCATTTTTTGTAAAAAGAATTTCATGATAAGTAGTTTTAGGGCATACTTTAGAGGTAAAATTTGGGATATGTAAGAATTATTTTTAGTGTATAAGTTTTTTCTTACCTTAATACTATATAAAAATATATAACTATTTCATTTTCTTTTTATTGCTGTCTTACAAAATTATCAGTCAAGATGTGCGTTATGAGTAGGTGAAATAGTGATTTCTCATAAAATTGATGCTAATTTTGTGAAAGTCATTTTAAACTTCCATGTTCTTTCGTAATTTGCAAGGACCATTTAGATACAAAATATGCAAAATATTACCCGACTTTTTGACTTCCCCTACTATCAGTTGGAGAAATATAATTTAGAAAAATCACTTATCTCAAAAAAGGGTGGTAAGTGGATTTCTTTGTCCACTAAAGAGTACATAGATCAAGCAAACACAATGAGCCGTGCCTTGCTCCGAATGGGTGTAAAACCCAACGATAAAATTGCGGTGATTTCTTTGACCAACAGAACGGAATGGAACGTTATGGATATTGGTATTCTTCAAATTGGCGCACAGAATGTTCCTGTTTATCCAACTATATCCGAAGAAGATTATGCCTATGTGCTTAATCATTCAGAAGCTAAATACTGTTTTGTCTCTTGTGGAGAAGTATTTCAAAAAGTTAAAAGTATTAAAGACCAAGTCCCAAGTCTGGAACACGTCTATTCTTTTGATGAAATAAGCGATTGTGATAGTTGGGAAAAGGTACTTGAGCTTGGTGCGGATATAGCTAACCAAGACGAAGTAGAAAAATTAAAGGATTCAGTTAAACCAACTGATCTTGCTACTCTTATATATACTTCAGGAACTACAGGAAGACCAAAAGGTGTTATGCTTTCTCATGACAACCTAGTAAGCAACGCTATTGAAAGTTCTAGCCGTTTTCCTATAAATGATGGTAAAGCTAAAGCATTAAGTTTTTTGCCTTTATGCCATGTTTATGAGCGTATGTTAATCTATCTCTACCAGTACAGAGGTGTTTCTATCTATTACGCAGAGTCTCTTGAGCTGATTAGTGAAAATCTTAAAGAAATACAGCCTCATGTAATGACCGCGGTACCTAGGCTTTTAGAAAAAGTGTACGATAAAATAATTGCCAAAGGATCAGAACTTACAGGTATTAAAAAGATGTTGTTCTTCTGGGCCGTTAAAATAGGTCTTAGATATGAACCTTATGGTAAAAATGGTTGGTGGTACGAACAACAACTAGCTATAGCCAGAAAACTCATTTTTAGTAAGTGGAAAGAAGGCCTTGGTGGAAACCTAGGTATTATTGCTTCTGGAAGTGCAGCACTGCAACACCGTTTAGCACGCATTTTTAACGCTGCGGAATTTGGATTAATGGAGGGTTATGGCCTTTCTGAAACATCGCCGGTTATTTCCGTAAATGATATACGTAATGGAGGTTTCCGTATTGGAACCGTTGGTAAACCTATAAACAGAACTGAAGTAAAGATTGCCGCTGATGGTGAGATTTGCATAAAAGGTCCTCAAGTAATGCTAGGCTATTACAAAGATCCACAGAAAACCGAAGAGGTTATCATAGACGGCTATTTCCATACTGGAGATATTGGTGAGTTAGATAGTGACGGATTTTTGAAGATTACAGACCGTAAAAAAGAAATGTTCAAAACCTCCGGCGGCAAGTATGTTGCTCCTCAGTTATTAGAGAATCGTTTTAAACAATCTCGTTTTATAGAACAAATTATGGTTGTGGGTGAAGGCGAAAAAATGCCAGCTGCCCTTATTCAACCAGATTTTGCCTTTTTACATGAATGGGCTAAATTACATAACATTACGATACCTGAGAATTCAGACATCATTAAAAACGAACAAGTTTTAGCTCGTTACCAACAAGAAGTAGACGAAGCCAATGAAAAATTTGCCAAATGGGAGAAAGTGAAACAATTTCGTTTAACACCAGATGTATGGAATATTAACGACGGCCATCTTACTCCTACCCTAAAACTTCGCCGTAAAATTATTAAGGGCAAATACATGGATCTCTATGAAGATATTTATGGGCGTTCTTAATGTCAAAACATGACTTTCTAGGTTTTAACAAAAATATAGTCTTTTCCTAATTAAAGCCCTCACCCCTTACGAATAAAGTAATTTATACATATTAGTGTTGCTTTTCTGGTTTAAAAATTCAAAAATATATTATGCATGCATAATATATTTTTTGTATATTTGATAACCGTCAACCCACCTTATGTATGAAAGATATTACAATAGACTACGCATTGCGTGCCACATGGCAGGCAGTAGCGCGTATGTACAACGAAGAGGCTAAAAAATTTGATTCAACCATGGCTATAGGTTTTACACTGTTGAGTGTAGACCCTAAAACCGGCACACCTTCTACAGCTCTAGGGCCTAAGATGGGTATGGAAGCTACAAGCTTATCGCGTATTCTTAAAAGGATGGAAGAGCAAGGCCTTATTGAACGTAAACCAAATCCTAAAGATGGGCGTGGCGTTCTAATCTATTTGACGGAATTTGGATTAGAGAAAAGAAACGATTCAAAAAATGTGGTCCTACGGTTTGATGAATCGGTGAAAAATAATATTTCCGAGGAAAAAATCAACAGCTTTTTTGAGGTTATGGAAACCATAAACGAGCTTATTACAGAAAAGAATATTTATAATAATGACAATCTAATGAGCGATCAAGATAGCCTTGATTCTAAAACAGATTAATTAATAACCCAATAACTACATCGTGAACAAGCATATTAAAAAAGTAGCAGTCATTGGATCCGGAATTATGGGTAGCGGCATTGCTTGCCATTTCGCAAATATCGGAGTAGAAGTGTTGTTGCTCGATATCGTTCCAAGAGAATTGAACGATAAAGAAAAAGCAAAAGGTCTAACACTAGAAGACAAGATAGTACGTAACAGGTTGGTAAACGACTCATTAACGGCAGCCTTGAAATCTAAACCTTCACCAATCTATCATCAAAAATTTGCATCGCGTATCTCAACGGGAAACCTTGAGGACGATATTGCAAAAATCAGTAAAGTAGATTGGATTATTGAGGTTGTGGTAGAACGTCTTGATATCAAGAAAATGGTTTTCGAAACTATCGAAAAACACAGAAAACCTGGTACCTTGATTACGTCTAATACCTCTGGTATTCCTATTAAATTTATGTCAGAAGGTAGAAGTGATGATTTCCAAAAACATTTCTGCGGAACGCATTTCTTTAATCCGGCACGTTACTTAAAATTGTTCGAGATAATTCCTGGTCCTGAAACTTCTCAAGAAGTTCTTGATTTCCTTAACGGATATGGAGAACAGTTTTTAGGAAAAACTTCAGTAGTTGCTAAAGACACCCCTGCATTTATTGGAAACCGGATTGGTATTTTCAGTATTCAAAGTCTTTTTCACACCGTGAAAGATATGGGCATGACTATTGAAGAGGTTGATAAACTTACAGGTCCTGTTATTGGCAGACCTAAGTCAGCCACCTTCAGAACTGTTGATGTAGTTGGTCTAGATACTTTGGTGCATGTTGCCAACGGTATTTATGAAAACTGTAAGGACGATGAACGATTAGAGCTGTTTAAATTACCTGGTTTCATCAATACGATGATGGAGAGTAAATGGTTGGGAAGTAAAACCGGACAAGGGTTCTACAAAAAATCAAAAGATAAAGACGGTAAGACAGAAATCTTAACGTTGGATTTGGACATCATGGACTATCGTGCCAAGAAAAGTGCCAAGTTCGCTACACTAGAGCTTACCAAAACCATTGATAAAGTGGTTGACCGTTTTGCCGTATTAGTTGGTGGAAAGGATAAAGCTGGAGACTTCTATAGAAAGAGTTTCGGTCAGTTATTTGCCTATGTATCGCACAGAATTCCTGAAATAACAGATGAGCTTTATAAAATTGATGATGCCATGAAAGCTGGTTTTGGCTGGGAACATGGGCCTTTCCAAATTTGGGATGCTGTTGGTTTAGAAAAAGGACTTGAATTTATTAAAGCAGAAGGTTTAGAGGCCGCTGCTTGGGTACAAGAAATGAAAGCTTCAGGAAACGAAAGGTTTTATTCTGTAAAAGATGGAGCCACTTATTTCTATGACATTCCTAAAAAATCTGCAGAAAAAATACCAGGTCAAGATGCTTTTATCATTTTAGATAATATCAGAAAGACCAAAGAGGTATATAAAAATAGTGGTGTAGTTGTTGAAGATTTGGGTGATGGCATTTTAAATGTTGAATTCCAATCTAAAATGAACACTATTGGCGGTGACGTACTTGCCGGTCTTAATAAAGCCATTGATCTTGCCGAGAAAGATTTTCAAGGTTTGGTTGTTGGTAACCAAGCGGCAAATTTCTCCGTAGGCGCCAATATTGGAATGATTTTCATGATGGCCGTTGAGCAAGAATATGATGAGCTTAACATGGCTATTAAAATGTTCCAGGATACAATGATGCGTATGCGTTACTCATCTATTCCAACTGTTTCTGCTCCTCACGGTATGACCCTTGGTGGCGGATGTGAGCTTTCACTTCATGCAGATATGGTAGTAGCTGCGGCCGAAACCTATATTGGTCTTGTAGAATTTGGTGTTGGTGTTATCCCTGGCGGTGGTGGCTCAAAAGAGTTTGCTGTAAGAGCACAGGACACGTTCAAAAAGAACGATGTTGAATTGAATGTCTTACAGGAATATTTCCTGACAATTGGTATGGCCAAAGTTTCAACTTCAGCATATGAAGCTTATGATTTAGGTATTCTTCAGCATGGCAAAGATATCGTGGTGGTGAACAAAGACCGTCAGATTGCAACTGCAAAAGCACACGCAAAATTAATGGCTGAATCAGGATATACGCAACCGGTTAAACGAACAGATATTAAAGTACTTGGTAAACAAGCTTTGGGTATGTTCTTAGTGGGTACGGATTCTATGGAAGCTAGCCACTACATAAGTGAGCACGATAAGAAAATTGCAAACAAATTGGCCTATGTAATGGCTGGTGGCGATTTATCGGAGCCTACTATGGTAAACGAACAATATCTATTGGATTTAGAGCGAGAAGCTTTCTTGTCGCTTTGTACCGAACGTAAAACACTTGAGCGTATCCAACACATGTTAAAGACAGGTAAACCTTTAAGAAATTAATTATAAATAAGTATTGAGATATTAGAATTGGGAAATTAGATATAATGCATAAAGTAGAAAATTTAAAAATAATGAAGAAGGCTATTGAATTAGCTAAATCCATTTATCTACTAGCAGCTGATTTGCCTTCCGAAGAAAAATACGGGCTAGTTTCTCAAATTAAAAGATGCTCTGTATCAATTCCTTCAAATATAGCCGAAGGAGCTGGTAGAAATTCGCAAAAAGAGTTTAAACATTTTTTGAGTATTGCAAATGGTTCAGCTTTTGAACTTCAAACTCAGTTAATACTCTTAATCGAATTAAACTTAATAAAAAAAGAAAAAGTAAAACCAGTAATTGACGTTTGTGTTGAAATTCAAAAAATGAATTATTCGTTTCAAAAAACATTATAGATCTCAATACAATAAACTCAATACTCAATACCATTTAAAATGAAAACTGCATATATAGTTAAAGCATACAGAACGGCTGTCGGAAAAGCTCCGAAAGGTGTTTTTAGGTTTAAGCGGACAGATGAGCTCGCCGCAGAGACCATTGAATACATGATGAAAGAATTGCCCGATTTTGATAAAAAACGCATTGATGATGTTATCGTTGGTAACGCAATGCCAGAAGGGTCGCAAGGTCTGAACATGGCTAGATTGATCTCATTAATGGGTTTAGACATTGTTGATGTTCCCGGAGTTACAGTGAATCGATTTTGTTCTTCAGGTATAGAAACTATTGGTATTGCCACTGCAAAAATTCAATCGGGAATGGCTGATTGTATCATAGCCGGTGGTGCTGAAAGTATGAGTTCTGTACCTATGACGGGATATAAAACTGAATTGAACTACGATTTAGTAAGTGAAGGTCATGAAGATTATTACTGGGGTATGGGTAACACCGCCGAAGCTGTAGCGAACGAGTACAAAGTATCTCGTGAAGACCAAGATGAGTTCGCTTATAATTCGCACATGAAGGCTTTAAAAGCCCAGGCGGAAGACCGTTTTCAAGATCAGATTGTTCCTATTGAAGTAGAGCAAACTTATATTGATGAAAATGGAAAAAAAGCCACTAGAAAGTATACGGTAAACAAAGATGAGGGACCAAGAAAAGGAACTTCAATAAAGGTTTTAAACAAATTGCGCCCAGTTTTTGCTGCTGGTGGAAGTGTTACTGCAGGTAACTCATCACAAATGAGTGATGGTGCAGCTTTTGTAATGGTTATGAGCGAAGACATGGTAAAAGAATTGAATCTTGAACCTATTGCACGTATGGTAAACTATGCAGCTGCAGGTGTGCCTCCTAGAATTATGGGTATTGGTCCAATCGCGGCTATTCCAAAGGCTTTGAAGCAAGCAGGTTTAAAACAAAATGATATTGAATTAATTGAGTTGAACGAGGCATTTGCTTCGCAATCACTTGCCGTAATTCGTGAACTTGGTCTGAACAAGGATATCGTGAACGTAAACGGAGGTGCTATAGCACTGGGTCATCCATTAGGCTGTACAGGAGGTAAATTATCCGTACAACTATTCGATGAAATGAGAAAGCGAAATATGCAAGGTAAGTACGGTATGGTAACCATGTGTGTGGGTACAGGGCAAGGTGCTGCCGGTATTTATGAATTTTTGAACTAATACAAGACAACTAACATTAAGTATAAAACTATGAGCAAAGAAATTCTACGCGGCGGTCAGTTTTTGGTAAAAGAGACCAACTGCGAAGACATCTTCACTTTAGAAGATTTAAGTGAAGAGCAAAAGATGATGCGTGACAGTACCAAAGAATTCGTTGATCGCGAACTTTGGGCACATTGGGAGCGCTTTGAGAAGAAAGATTACGCCTATACAGAAGAATGTATGCGTAAAGCAGGCGAACTTGGACTTTTAAGTGTTGCCGTTCCTGAATCATATGGCGGAATGGGCATGGGCTTTGTTTCTACCATGTTGGTCTGTGATTATATTTCTGGAGCTACAGGTTCATTTAGTACAGCCTTTGGTGCACATACAGGTATTGGTACTATGCCAATTACGTTGTATGGAACGGAAGAGCAAAAACAAAAATATGTTCCAAAATTAGCTTCTGGCGAATGGTTTGGTGCCTATTGTTTGACGGAACCTGGTGCAGGTTCTGATGCCAATTCCGGTAAAACAAAAGCGGTACTTTCCGAAGATGGAAAGCATTACAGCATTTCCGGACAAAAAATGTGGATTTCAAATGCTGGATTTTGCAGTATGTTTATTGTTTTCGCAAGAATTGAAGATGATAAGAATATCACAGGATTTATTGTTGAGAACAAACCTGATAACGGTATTACATTTGGTGACGAAGAAAAGAAATTAGGTATTCACTCCTCCTCTACTCGCCAAGTGTTTTTCAGCGATACAAAAGTACCTGTTGAAAATATGCTTTCTGAGCGTGGCAACGGGTTTAAAATAGCCATGAATGCTTTAAATATTGGTCGTATTAAATTAGCGGCAGCTTGTTTAGATGCCCAAAGAAGAATAATAAAAGAAGCGGTTGTTTATGCCAATGAGCGTATTCAGTTTAAAACGCCAATTATGAATTTTGGTGCTATTAAAGCAAAAATTGCTAATATGGCTACCAATGCATATGCGGGTGAATCTGCTAGTTATCGTGCCGCCAAGAATATTGAAGACCGCATTGCTATCCGTGAAGCGGAAGGTAATACGCATCAAGAAGCTGAATTGAAAGGTGTTGAAGAATATGCCATAGAATGTTCTATCTTAAAAGTTGCTGTTTCCGAAGATGTTCAAAACACAACGGACGAAGGTGTTCAGATTTTTGGAGGAATGGGCTTTAGTGCCGATGCTCCTATGGAGAAAGCATGGAGAGATGCTCGTATTGCGCGCATCTACGAAGGCACCAATGAGATTAACAGAATGTTAGCTGTTGGAATGCTTGTGAAGAAAGCAATGAAAGGCCATGTTGATTTATTAGGTCCTGCATCTGCAGTTGGTGAAGAATTAATGGGAATTCCTTCTTTTGATACGCCAGATTTCTCCGAACTTTTTGCTGAAGAAAAAGATTTGATCAAGAGATTGAAGAAAGTATTCTTAATGGTTGCCGGTAGCGCCGTCCAAAAATATGGTCCTGAATTAGAAAAACATCAGCAATTAATGCTTTCTGCGGCAGATATTCTTATTGAAGTATATATGGCGGAAAGTACCATATTGAGAACTGAGAAAAATGCTAAACGTTCTGGAGAGGATTCTCAAAAAACTCAGATAGCAATGTCTAGATTATATCTATACAGTGCTACCGAGACTATTATTCAAAAAGGTAAGGAAGCTATTATCTCTTTTGCCGAAGGCGATGAACAACGCATGATGCTAATGGGCTTAAAACGTTTCACTAAATACACGAATAATCCTAATGTAGTAGCACTACGTACGGAAATAGCGGACAAAGTTGCCGCTGATAATGCATATACTTTTGATTAGTATATAACTCAAGTGTTTGTTGTTATAACTAAAAAGCACCCCAATGGGGTGCTTTTTTTATTTGGCATTACTACGAAGTTTAGCTCCGCATAGATTCTTTAATATCTTCGGTACTTTCTTTCTTAGCGAAGTTCACAGCACATTCAATTAAAGCCAAATGTGAGTAAGCTTGCGGGAAGTTACCCAATAACCTTTTTGTTTTAAAATCCAAATCTTCACTAAAAAGACCCAAATGGTTACTGTAGCTCAATAATTTCTCAAATTGCTCCAGCGCTTTATCGTGCTCTCCTATTTTAAACAGACTATTTACATACCAAAAAGTACAGACTGTAAAAGAAGATGAAGGTAAACCAAAATCGTCTTCATTTTTATAACGGTATAAAAGACCCTCGTTACTTAAATCTCTACCAATTGCCCTTACCGTACTTTTAAAACGCTCATCGGAAGCTTCTACGCAACCGTAAGATTCCATAAGTAAAACAGAAGCGTCTAAATCTTTAGACCCATAAGATTGGGTATAAGCTCCAACTTCTTCGTTCCAAGCATTTTTATAAATATCATTCCAGATTTCTTCACGTAATGGCTCCCATTTTTCTATTTTGTGCTTTTTACCAAGCATTTCAGCTACTTTTATTGCTCTATCTATAGCTGTCCAACACAATACTTTGGAAAAAGTAAAGTGCCTGTCTTCGGTACGGAACTCCCATATTCCCTTATCTGCTTCATGCCAGTGGTTTCCAACAATCCATACAATACCTTTGGTAATGGACCATAAATCTTCTCCGTTTTCTATATCCACACTAAACTTTACCATCTGTTCATAAATGACATCCATTAAAATACCATAGATATCATTTTGTTTTTGATGATAAGCAGCATTACCAACACGTACAGGTTTTGAACCCTTATAGCCACTTAAGTGCTCCAGCGTTTCCTCGGTTAATTTTTTCTCTTTGTTTATTCCGTACATAATCTGCAGTTTCTCTGCCTTGTCAGGAATTAAATCGATAATAAATTTCAAGTAACGCCTAGCAACATTCTTATGACCAAGCTCTGAAACTACTTTTATAACCATAGAGGCATCACGAATCCAGCAAAAGCGGTAATCCCAGTTCCTCACCTCACCTATGGTTTCTGGCAAAGAAGTGGTTGCTGCAGCCAATACGGCACCTGTTTTATCATAACTCAAAAGCTTCAAGGTTAATGCACTTCTTGAAATTTCTTCATTAAATTTCTTATAAGTCGGTGTTTTAGCAGACCAATTTAACCAATACACCTTTGTACTCTGTAATTCTAAATAGGCCTTAGCTGCTGTAGTTGGAAATATTTTTTCGTTATACCCCAACAAGAAAAAACCATCTTCGGTAAGCGTCAGTTCTTTGCCTTCTAGTACAGCTTCCTTATCAAAAGAAGTATAGAGAAAAACAGTATCAAACCTAACGTCACGCGTTAAGCTGGCAATAAAATCTTTTTTGATGTAACTTTTTGTTTCACCGGCAGCATATTCCAACTTAGGGTCATAAACCACTTTAAATTTGGGAGTACCTTCAACCAATTTTATATATCTAATAAATTCTGGAGGAGCTACGTATGTACCATCTTCTTTATGATACCGCGGCATAAAATCATGGATTTCAAAACAGTCATCACCATTTGTGAACGTTGTTATTAAAATACAAGTACGTGGTTCATACTTTTGGTCTATAGTATATGAATCGTCTACCAACACTTCAAAACTGCCTCCTATTTCCTCATCTAAGAGCTTTGCAAACACCGACGGTGAGTCAAATTCTGGCAAACAGCACCAATCTACGCTCCCAGTTTTAGATATTAACGCTGCGCTTCGGCAATTCCCTATTATTCCGTAGTCTAAATTATCCATTCAATAATATTATTGATTCAATTGGGTAACGTATTGTAATTACCCTTCTTTTTCACGAAATTTAGAGAAATTAAATATAAAACACCGCAAAATATCCAATTTATGGGCAAAACTATCATAATCTCAAATAGACTACCCGTTCAATTACAAATTAGCAACGGAGACATAACCGCTATACCAAGTGTCGGTGGTCTGGCAACGGGTATGAAGTCGGTCCATTCGGGCGGCGATAGTCTTTGGATAGGCTGGAGTGGACTTACCGAAGAAGATATTCCAAAAGAACTTGAGCCTAAAATAGATGCTGCTCTTGCTGAACACGGCTCTTCTAAAGTAAAACTTACCGAAGAAGAGGTAGATGGTTTTTACTACGGATTCAGTAATAGAACCATTTGGCCGTTATTTCATTACTTTTTAGAATATTCAGAGTTTCAATTAGCCTATTGGGAAAGTTATAAAAAAGTAAATCAGAAATTTGCCGATGCTATTTTAGCAAATACAGAAGATGGCGATACTATCTGGGTACACGATTACCAACTTATGTTAGTACCACAGATGGTGCGAAAAGAAAGACCTAATGTATCCATTGGTTTCTTTTTACATATTCCTTTTCCTTCATTTGAAATTTTCAGAACCCTCCCTTGGCGTGAAGAACTGTTGGAAGGCGTACTAGGTTCTGACCTTATAGGTTTCCATACATATGACTATGAAAGACACTTTCTTAGTTCCGTAAGACGTTTGTTAGGGCTTGAAGTTAGTTTTAACGATATTACCATGGGCGACCATGTGATTAAAGTGGACTCTTTTCCCATGGGTATCGATTACAAGAAATTCAGCGATGCCGCAAAAATTCATTACAATAGAGCCGAAAGTGAGCAGTCTGAGTTACAGCAACGCTTAAATACGCATAAGGAAACGGACCCGGATGCCAAATTTATCTTATCTATAGACCGTTTGGATTATAGTAAAGGCATTGCCAAAAGACTAAACGCTTTTGAGTATTTCTTAAACAAATATCCACAGTATAAAGAAAAGGTAAGGTTGATTATATTAGCCGTTCCCTCCCGTTCTAACGTACCACAGTACCAGTTACTGAAAAGAGAAATAGATGAATTAGTTGGCCGGATTAACGGTGAATTTTCAACCGTAAGCTGGACGCCTATTTGGTATTTTTACCGATCTATGCCGTTTGAAAACCTCATCGACTTATATACTTCTAGTGATATTGCATGGCTTACACCGTTACGTGACGGTATGAATCTTGTGGCCAAAGAATATATTGCAACACGTACGGATCAAACCGGCGTTTTGATTTTGAGTGAAATGGCGGGTTCTGCTAACGAAATGAACGAATCATTACTGGTTAACCCTAATAACTTTGAACAGACCGCAGACGCATTAGATGAGGCTATAAACATGCCAGTGGAAGAGCAAAAAGCACGAAATTCCGTATTACAGAAAAGATTAGCACGCTATAACGTAGAGAAATGGGCCAATGATTTCATGACCTCTTTAAAATCTCAGAAAGAACGTGAGGCTGCCAACGTTTCTCATAAGCTTACCGATAAAATCTTTGAGTCAATATCAGAAAAATATACAACAGCAAAAAAGAGATTGCTGTTTTTGGATTACGATGGCACCTTAGCCGGTTTTCACAACGACCCTCAAAAAGCAAGTCCGGATGAACAATTGTATAAACTACTGGACATCTTAAACAATCAACCCGGTACGGTACTTTACTTAATAAGCGGTAGAGATAAAGACACCTTTACCAAATGGTTCCTTCCTAAAAAGTACAACATGATCGTTGAGCATGGTGTTTGGATTTCACAAGAAGGAGAGCCCTTTAGAATGTTGGAAAATGTAAAAAACGATTGGATGGAGCATGTGCGCCCTGTCTTAGAATCTTTTGTTGACCGAACCCCAGGAAGTTTTATTGAAGAGAAGAATTACAGCTTGGCTTGGCATTATAGAAAAACTGACCCGGATTTTGGCGAAAAAAGAGCCATGGAACTTTCAGAAACGTTAACCAGCCTTATTGGCACGGACGACCTAAGCTTACTTAACGGCAACAAAGTTGTTGAAGTTAAGAGCAGTAATGTAAATAAAGGCCGTGCTTCTAGCCGCATACTTGGTGAAGACGAATATGATTTTGTTTTTGCTATTGGTGATGATTGGACAGATGAGTTCATGTTTCAAGAACTACCTGAAAGTACTGTTACGGTAAAAGTGGGACGCCAGCAGACCTCTGCTAGATTTTACGTAGAGAACACCCTAAAAGTTAGGGATCTTTTACAGAAATTTGCTAAACTGTAAAAGCTAACCCAACCAGATGAGAATAAAATACGTTCTATTAATAACATTGCTATTTTCTTTACCTAACCTGCAGGCCCAACAGAATACGGAAGTATATCTTTTGGACATTAAGACGGTAAACGGTAAGACCGAAATGGTTAACCCAAGAAATATAAGCAATAATGAAGGGTATGATAACCAACCGTCATTCTACAACGAGAACACCATTTTATTCTCATCTACCAGGAGGGGACAGACAGACATTGCCAAGTATGATATTAAATCTGGTGCGTTAACCTATATTTCAGACACGCCCCAAGGCAGTGAATATTCACCTTTAAAAATACCCGGAAAGAACTCCACTTCTGCAATACGTTTGGATACTACGGGTCTGCAACGCCTCTACGAGTACAGTATTTGGGATGGTACCTATACGGAAATTCTTAAGGACCTTAGTATAGGATATCATGTTTGGTATGATGAAGAAACAATTGTTTCCGCAGCATTGGGCAATGAAGGTTTAAACTTAGTTATTTCTAATATCAAAAATGGCAGTCATGACACCATTTACAATAACGTAGGCCGTTCACTTCATAAAATTCCAGATAAGAATCTCATCAGTTTTATTAGTAAAAATAGTGACCCTTGGGAGGTAAAATCCCTGAACCCAAAAACAGGTAAAATTAAAACCATCACCAGTATGTTCAAAAACACTGATGATGTATGTTGGCTTAGTAACGGCCATATTATAGCCGCCGATAATAAAACATTAATGGAGATAGCTCCAGAAGAAAGTAAAGAATGGAAACGCTTTCTAAGGTTGGATAAAAAAGGACTGAACAACATTAGCCGTATTGCCGTGAGCCCAAACGGCAGCCACTTATCTGTAGTGGTAGAGCAAACTCCAGAAGCTATTGTACAAAATCAATTAGATGCCTACAATGCTAGAGACCTGAAAGCTTTTTTAAATACCTATTCAGAAGATATACAAGTGTTCAATTTTCCGAATGAACTAAGTTTTGAGGGCAAAGAAGTATTAAAGGAAAGGTATGGAGCTTTTTTTGAATCGACTCCGGACTTACACTGCAAAATCAAAAACCGCATTATTATTGGTAATAAAATCATAGATAAAGAAAAAGTTACCATAAATGGAGAAACCCATTGGGTGGTTGCCATTTATGAAGTAGAAAACGGCAAAATTGCCAAAGTAACTTTTGTCCGTTAAAGTCTATTGAAACCGCGCTTTCACATTCTTCCAATAATTATCCTCTCGCAATTTGCCTGCACCTCTTTATGGTTTGCTGGCAATGCCATTGTAGATGAGCTTACCCTAAAAACGGGATTAGGGCCAGAAATTATTGGTTACGTCCTATCTTCTGTACAATTGGGTTTTATTATAGGCACACTGGTTTTTGGCCTTTTTATGATTGCAGACCGGTTTTCGCCTTCACGTGTGTTTATGATTTGCTCAATTTTGGCAGCACTTTGTAACTTTCTATTGCTTTCCGAAGTGTTATCTAAGTGGACGCTCCTCTTTGCCCGTTTTGGAACGGGATTTTTTCTTGCCGGTATTTATCCCGTAGGAATGAAAATAGCAGCAGATTATTATCAAAAAGGACTAGGTAAAGCTTTGGGATATTTAGTAGGAGCACTAGTTTTGGGAACGGCATTTCCGTATTTTGTAAGTGGTACTAGTTTGGGAAGCGATTTTACTTTGGTCATAAAAATAACCTCGGCACTCGCAATAATAGGCGGATTGATATTATGGATGTTTGTACCCAACGGCCCTTTTAGGAAGCCTAGCTCTAAATTATCCCTAGGTGCCGGACCCTTGCTATTTAAACTCCATAGTTTTAGACAGGCTGCCTTTGGTTACTTTGGCCATATGTGGGAACTTTATGCCTTTTGGGCCTTTACACCACTGGCCATACAAACCTATAATGATATTAGCGGTTCCGAACTCTCCGTTGCCCTATCTACAGGTATTATCATTGCTTTAGGCGGCCTCTCATGTGTTTTAGGTGGATTACTATCCTTGCGGACTGGCAGCCGTAAAGTGGCGGTGATATCATTACTCCTTTCCGGTCTTTTCTGCTTGCTTTCTCCCCTACTCTTTATACTTCCTACTTCATTATTTTTAATAGGATGGGGATTTTGGGGTATGGCAGTCACGGCAGATTCTCCACAATTCTCAAACTTAGTAGCTGGCTCAGTACCACCAGAACTAAAAGGTACGGCCTTGACGCTCGTAAACTGTATTGGCTTTGCCGTGAGCATCTTCAGCATACAATTGCTTTCTGCCCTAGCGGAGACAATTGATGTCACCTACCTATTTACTGTATTGGCTTTAGGCCCTGCCATTGGGCTTTTTGGACTACTTGGCAAGCAGTATAAAGCCTAGATTAAACACTTCAAACTACATTTATAGGATATAAGTACTTTAAGATGTATACCTAATTTGCATTAAAATTTCGCTTCAAACCCATCAATTGTATGGAAAATAAAGGCTGTTGGTCATTTGTCGATTAGCAAGTGAAACTAGCAGACATCAGCACGTAAAAATACCATGACAAACCAATAGAAACAAGGCCTAAGACACTGGTTTTAACAATAATAGACTCCTACTAGACGTTAAATATATGTAAGAATTAACCTATAATAAGTATATGGTGATAAACTACACACCCCCGATCTCTAGCAAAAACATAGTAATCTTTCTTTTATTGCTATGCACAATATTGTGCCATTCACAAAATCTAGTAGTTAACCCCAGTTTTGAGGAATTTATTGCCTGCCCTGATAATTTGGGTATTGCAAAGAATAACATAGTAGGCTG
The DNA here is from genome assembly GCF_015330125.1 of Zobellia nedashkovskayae. NCBI lineage: Bacteria > Pseudomonadati > Bacteroidota > Flavobacteriia > Flavobacteriales > Flavobacteriaceae > Zobellia > Zobellia nedashkovskayae. The sequence continues at coordinate 4,694,241 of NZ_JADDXR010000002.1, forward strand.
GTCCGTACCCACAGACGGAACTACGGACTATTTTAATACCTGTAGCGTTGCCATGGGCGTGCCCTATAACTTTAATGGAAATCAGAAACCAAAGAACGGGGTGGGATATTTGGGCTTTTATTTATTTGCTGCCAATGATTATCGAGAATTTGCGCAGGGTCAATTAATGGAACCCCTTATAAAAGACACTGAATATATAGTCAGTTTCTATATTAGTTTGGCCGAAAAATCTAAATATGGTCTAAAATATATAGGAGTTCTATTCTCTGAGAACGAGCTAACTAAGTCAAATTCCAAATCTCTAATAAAATATATAAAGCCAGAGTCGGGAGTGATTAATTTTACAGAGATTGGAAATCCCAAATACTTTGCGGACAAAGAGGAATGGATGTACATATCCTTCAAAACAAAAGCAAGGGGAGGTGAACTTTTTTTTACGATCGGCAATTTTAGAAACAACCTATCTACGGTAAAGAGTACTACTAAAGGAATTAAAAGTGCTGGCTATTATTATTTGGACATGGTATCTATTAAACCGGTTATGAATGATCCTTTTGATAGAGATTTGCAGCTAGATACAAACTATGTACTGAATGATGTTCTTTTTAAAACTAACGAGTATTCTTTGGACGAGAAGGCCAAGAATAGTCTTAAAATTTTGGCCGATAAATTGAATAATGATCCATCATTACATTTAACGGTTCATACACATACGGATACTGACGGATCAGACCAGTATAACAAATCACTTTCTACAAAACGAGCATTGGCGATAACCCAATACTTAGTTCTATTGGGTGCAGACAAAGAACGTTTGGATTTTCTTGGTCATGGTGGGGAAAAGCCCATTGCCGATAATTCCCAGCCCGAAGGCAAGAAAAAAAACCGCAGAGCGGAATTCCAACTTTCTAGAGGCCGATTCAAAGATTTAGAAACCAACACTGGTTTTGCGGAGACTATTTTTGAAGATGAACAGTAAAGTTTACTCGGAGCCATTCTTTTATACTACCCAGTTCTAATTTAAACTGAATTCTTAAACGAGAATAGCACAAGCTTTGGCCATGGCTCAAGCAAACAACACCCCTTTATGAATATTACGCAATTCTGTAAGAATCTAAGTACGTAAATATTATATTGCAGAAGTAAACTGCAAACGAGCAGCTTGCCAAACAAGAACAAAATGCTGAATATTAAATCACTTTTTTTCTTTTTAGCCCTAATCTGGTTAAACTCCTGTTCAGGTCAAAAAACGGAATTGATTGCACTCCCTTTTGAACAAGATCTATTTCCCGAAGGAATTACAATAGACAGCAGAACTAAAACAGTATATCTGAACAGTCTTAAACACAACAAAATAGTAAGTAGCTCTATTGATGGGAGTAATCCTAAGACATTTCTAGAATCTAACGAATATAACTATCTGTCTGGCTTTGGAATGACTATAAAAGGAGATACCTTATATGCTCTTGGCAATACATTGCCAGAAGATAAAAACAGTTCTATTCTTTTGTTTTTACAACTTTCTACAGGAGACCTTATTGATTCCTACACTCTCAACGATTCAGATTTTCATTATTGGAACGATTTAGCCGTTAGTTCTACTAATGAGATTTTTATAACGGATTCTGAAAGTAATAAAATCTATAAAATAAAAAGACCTGATAAAAGCATAGCGGTTTTTTTAGATAATAAAGCTATTCCAAACTGCAACGGGATTACTATTTCCCCTAATGACAAACATCTATACTTGGCATCAAATAATGGAATTGCTATTGTTGATCTGTCGTCCAAAAAACTAATGAACAAACCTAAAGAGGAGTATTCCAGTATTGATGGCTTAAAATATTATAAAAATAATTTATACGGAATCGTAAACGGTTGGGGTGAACAATCCCAAAACGGACTGTTTAAATATGAACTTAATTCTACTGGTACGGAAATTCTAAAAAGCAAAAAATTAGTAGAGTTTACAGAGCGTTTCAGAATTCCTACCACTTTTGACATTTGCGACGGATACATCTATTTTATAACGAATACACAAATAGATAACCTAGATGGTAACACCAATAAGATTATAGACACAAACAAGCTAGAGCCCTATAGAATGATGAAAATTAAAGTGGAATGAAATATCTTGTATAAAAAAAAGGTGAAGCATTTAGCTTCACCTTAATACTATGCTACAGAAACTATTTATTTTTGACAAAGTGTTGCTGTAAACGTACCTTCAATATCGTTTTCTGCTTTAGTGTCACCTCCTCTTACTCTTCCTGAGATACTTGTTTCCGTAACTTCGGTAATAATTACCCCTGCTCCAAAAAAGGAAGCCGTTCCTGAATCCTCTCCATCTTTATAGAAGAAATAAGGGCCTTTTCCATCATACTCACCGGGTGTTAATTCTGTATCAGATGCTACGAAAAAGGAAATATCTCCAATAGATTGAAACTCATCACATTCTTCCGTTTCACTAAAAAGTTTGAATTCATAACCTGCATCTCCAAAACTTTCTCCTTTTGTAAAATGTATAGTTGCAGGTGTAAAGGCTTCAGAATTTAAAAAACCCGATACGGCTGCTGTACTAATTTCAGCTTCTTTAGAACCTTCTTCCTCTCCATCATCTGTTGAACAGGAAATAAAAAAGGTACTACATGCCAATACAAGACTTGGGATAATAAACTTACGTTTCATTTATATCTATTTTAAAGTTTAGAGAAGATTGAACGAATAAAACATTCTTTTATTTAGTTAAGCCATGCATTAGTTTTATTATATCCTAAGTTCAAACGATAAATTATTAATTCCGCAGACAACAGAATTGGTATATCAATAATCAAAATAAAAAAGAGTAGTCAGGATCTAGTAAATAACTTTAAACTTTACCAAAAAGGTTTCCGTAATTTTATAAGCAAAATAAAACTCAATTGAAAAGCAATACTACACACAAGCAGAAAGTAATATTTTTTAGGCGTTTTGATTTTTATAATAGGAATACCACATTAATTTAATTTTAACATAAATTACTAAATTTCAATTATTTATAATATTTTAGATTTATATTTAAAAAAATTGAATAGTTAAAATTTTTAATTAAGCAAGTTAGTTCCCCTAGTATTTATTGACAGAAACATTATTCCCCCATTTGTTGTAAAAACAACCAATTGTATAGAATAATAACCAATAATTATATACTATGAGAACAATTAACAAGATTACGCTTTTTACGCTTGCTGTACTTTTTACTCCGTTAATTTTTAACGCGCAAGAAATTTCGGCTACTATGGAGTTCGAGAATGCCGAAGCCAATGTAGCAATCGTATCGAATTACGTCAATGCACTTCAAAACGAAGATGTGCAAACTATGGTAGCACAATTAGCAGATGATGCAAAAATTTATGGTCTAACTGGAGGTCCTTCAAACGAAATGAGCCCCACACAGTTATCCGAATATTACAAGGAAAGCTTTGCAACCACTAAACATAAGATTGACGAAAACACAGCCTATGCACCTATAAAAGTGACTGGTGGAATAAACGAGGGCGAGTGGGTCATGGTTTGGACTACCGATACCATTAGCCATAAGGAAACAGGTCAAGAGATTGCGATACCTGCGCAGGTAACCTGTATTTTAGAAAACGGTAAAATTGCGATGATGGCCCATTATTACGATCAATTGAATGTGATGATGTCTATGGGCTACACGCTACAACCCCCTTCGAAAGAATGAATAAACTTTTCTTATTGATTTTTAAACCCAGAAGTTTTTTCTGGGTTTTGCTTTTAAAATATAATAAGCTGCACAGCCATTGACAGATTTTGTAAAGGGAAATTGCTAGAAAAACTAGCAACCCTTTTTCCGCCTGAATTCGTTGTTTTACGATTCTTTGAGCAACAAAATGATATTATTTTCGAGACAAGGGTATTATTCAATTCTTTATTGGACTAAAGATTATTTACTATTTATGAAAATATATAATAAATCTTCTAACGTAATATTGACTTGGCAGCGTGGAAAAAAAATGGCTACAACACAACCTATAAAAAATACGAGTTTTGTTTTTTAGCGCTAAGGTTTAAGTATATTTAAAATGTCGCGAAATCTTTAGAATTTAGCTTTTGACCAGAAAAAATAAATCAAAACTAAGAGATTGCGCTAGTTCCGTAGCGGAAAGCAAACGCTAATTTGCTCCCGGAATGTTCATAACTAAACCGGAATGGATACTAGACTTTTTAAATAGTAAAAAGTCGTTATTTTTAGGAGTATTCACTGCTCATTTAACCTTAGCTATTACCATTGACAATTTTGGAAAAACATATAAAACATATCTGACCGAATTAACTAATGCGTAAAAAGAACTTGGCATAACACCGCTTATACTGTATTCTAAATTCCTTTTAAAATACTTTCGGATTTCTTATTTAGTTTGTATTCACTAAATTAAGTGCTTAAAATGCGCATCTAACTGTACACAAAGTGTTGGAAGCCAACTAAACACAAATTCTTATGAGAGCTGCAGTTTATAGAGAATATGGTCCTCCAGAAGTTCTTAAGTTAAGAGAAGTGAATAAACCACATCCAAAAGACAATGAAATTCTCGTCAAGATTCATGCAGCAACCGTTACTTCTGGCGATGTGCGCCTTCGCGCTTCCGACTTTCCGGCACTTTTTTGGTTACCGGCTAGACTGATTTTTGGGCTCTTTAAACCGAAAAAAAGCATATTAGGTCATGAACTATCTGGAGTGGTTGAAGACAAAGGAAAAAATGCAACAAAGTTTGAGATTGGTGACCACGTCTTTGGAACAACAACTATGCTTTCTGCTGGTTCCTATGCGGAATACGTTTGTTTACCTCAAGAGTGGAAACATGGTGTGGTTGAAAGTAAACCCAAAAACCTAAGTTTCCAAGAAGCTGCTGCCCTACCTATTGGAGCTATGACGGCTATGTACTTATTAGAGAAAGCACAGCTATCCAAAAATCAAAAAGTACTCATTTACGGTGCTTCTGGCAGTGTAGGCAGCTATGCAGTTCAAGTGGCAAAGCAACAAGGCGCTTCCGTAACAGCAGTATGTAGCGCTCCAAATTTTAAAATGGTCAAATCTCTTGGTGCGGACAATTTAATAGATTATAAAAAAGAAGACTATTCACTACTATTAGAAAAGTTCGATATTGTTTTTGATGCAGTTGGTAAAACAAGTAAGTCAAAAGCCAAAAAGGTTCTGACTAAAGGCGGAAGATTTGTTTCAGTAAAAATGCTGACCAAAGAAAAACCCGAACACCTTTCAAAAATTAGAACACTCGCTGAGGAGGGAAAACTGATTCCTTTCATTGACAAAACTTATCCATTAGAAGAGATAGTTACTGCTCATAAATATGTAGATCAGGGACATAAAAAAGGCAATGTTGTAATTGAAATATGAAGGTGAAGTGCATTTCACTTCATTAGTTATTACCAGATGAAAATAAGCTTAGAATCCCACTAGCAGAAATATGTTATAAACTGAGACGCTACAACTTTGTTGACTATCTACCAGAACTCACATTTAAAACAATATATTAGTGTCCTAAACCTAATAGTTTGAAAACACTACTACCAACCCTTTGTCTCATACTTACGTTGTTTTCATGCCACAGTCAAAAGCAAACAAAAAAGGAGAACAAACAACCGACCAATACTGATAAGACTTTAATGGCAATATTTGCTCATCCGGATGATGAGATTGTAATTTCTCCCATCCTCTCCAAATATGCCAAGGAAGGTGCTTCTATTCATTTAGTAATTGTTACCGATGGCTCCAAAGGAGTTACACCGCATGCTAATATCCCAGCTGGAGATTTACTTGCTAATGTACGCGCCCAAGAAGCCTTGTGTGTAACAAAAACCCTGGGGATTAATCCTCCAACTTTTTTGAATTATACTGATGGTGACTTAGCATTGAATGAAAACCTATTTTCGTTAGATGATAAAATTGATAGTTTATTCACAAAACACGAACCTGAAGTAGTCATTACTTTTGGCCCTGGTGGAGAATATGGTCATTCTGACCATCGTATGGTCAGCAATATCGTTACAGAAGTTTTTCAGAGGGAAGCATCAGAGACGCAACAACTACTTTATTATGGCTTTCCTAACGAATCTAAAAACAAGGAACTTAGTTTAAAAACAGATTTGGTGAAGTGGTTCAATGAAAATTTAAAAACTACTCGAAAGAGATTTCTTACCTATAGGATACCCTTTAGCGAAGAAGATTTAAAATTGGGACATGAAGCATCTAGTTGCCATACATCTCAATACACTGCTGAAGCCATAGATGATTTATTTACAATGATGAAGCAAACGGATAGCGTAATATACTTTAGACCTTGGAATGGCTCTAAAGCAATAAAGGAGCATTTTTTTGACTAGAAAATGGAATTCAATCAGTACTTGGTATTAAGACAAATAGCTTATTCTACATAATAGCACTAAATTTTAAAGTAGTACATTTCACGAGATATATAGTGATTTAAAAACAGAAGTATTTAAAATCAAACACTAACAAAATGAATAAAAAAATTAGCACATCTTTAGCAACGTTATTAACCCTTGGATTTTTCCTTGCACTTCATAGCTGCGGTGATACGGGAAAAAAAACAAATACTTCAACGACTGATGCAGATGAAAAAGAAATTGTAAAAACCGTTTACGCAAGTGACGTTATTCCGTTTTTTGATCATTGGAAATTGATTTTAGGTGATGGCTCAAATGTAGGTATCGCAAACAATTTTGAGAACAAAGATTTCTTTTACACAGAAAATGATGGCAATAGTGATTGGATTGTATTTAAGGCTCCTAATGGAGGAAATACCCACGGGACCTCAAATAATACAAGAACTGAATTGGCGCAAATAAAAAAATGGTATCCAAAAACCGCTAATGATAAATTAACAGCTACACTTAAGGTTATGAATGTATCTGCTACCGGTGATGCTCGCGTAGCTGCTACTTACGCCGTAGTGGTAGGACAAATTCATAGTGCGGATAAATTTGAGAATGAACCGCTTAAAATATTTTACAAGAAATTTCCTGGTCATACCAAAGGTTCTGTTTTTTGGCATTATGAAATTAATACGGCAGGTGATGATAATTCTAAAAGATGGGATTATTCCTCAGCTGTTTGGGGAAATGACTTTTCTGTTGTTGGTAGTGATACAAACACTTATCCAGAAGAACCTGAGGATGGTATTGCATTAGGGGAAGAGTTTAGTTATGAAATAGAAGTTAAGGATGGAATAATGAACTTAACATTTACTGGTAACGGACACGAAACTAAAACCTTTACAAAAAACTTAATCGAATCAGAATTCACAACAAAGGCAGACATACCAGAGCAAACACAAAAATTATTTGTGCCAATTGGTCAAGATGGTGTAGAACGTAAAGAAGCATATGCTGGCGAAGGTTGTTTCTTTAAACTTGGTGCCTATAACCAAACAAATGGAAAATCTCCCGAAGTTAATATGAACTGGTGTTCTGGTGCCGAAACGCATGGTGGTGATATTCAAAAACAATATGCAGACGGAAACTATGCCGAAGTTTGGTTTAAAACAGGAAGTATTCAAGTAAGTGATGCCTCTGTATCTAATGAAGGTTATTTTACTAAAAATGATTAGAGATTTAAAAATATAGGATAAGTATAAAGTAACTATACTATTATCTACTAAAACTTGCCAACTACAAGAAATAAACTTAGTAGGCATTAAAAAAAATGGGCCAATGTGACTTAAGTCACATTGGCCCTAAAAAATCCATCGTAAATTTACGATAGTTAATATGAAACGAAATCTAGAGCATATAGAATACAAGAAAGATACAGAGGCATTGGCAAAATTTGCTAAAGCCTTAGGACATCCTACACGTATTGCTATTTTAAAGCATCTTGAAAAACAATCTTGCTGTTTTACTGGAGATTTGGTAGAGGTCTTTCCTTTGGCACAGTCAACGGTTTCACAACATTTAAAAGAATTAAAAAATGTGGGTCTTATTCAAGGAGAATTAAAACCACCTAAAATAAAATACTGTATCAATCAAGAAAACTGGACTATTGCAAAATCATTATTTCAAGATTTTTTTAGTTGATATTTTTTAATAATCCTATCGCTTATTTGCGATAGACAAATTAAATAGCTATGTCTAAAACAATTAAAATACTAGGAACTGGATGTCCCAAATGTCAATCTATGACAGGTGTTGTTAAGGATGTTATTTCAGAAAATAACATTGATGCCACTATTGAAAAAGTTGAGGATATTATGGAAATCATGAAGTACAACGTAATGTCTACTCCTGCATTAGTTGTAGATGATGTAATTACAATAAAAGGACGTGTACCTTCAAAAGAAGAAGTGTTGGCGCTCGTCAAATAACAACTTGTCATCATGTTCGATTGGATTCAAAACGGTGCAGACTGGTTCGTTTATGATGTCTTAAATTTAGACAAAGGGCAACATTTAGCTGAAGCCCTAAACTTCTTTATCTATGACACCACAAAGATTCTAATTCTCCTTTTTGTCGTTATCTTTTTAATGGGTATCGTAAACAGTTACTTCCCTATAGACAAGGTAAAAAGTTATTTATCGCGGAATAAATTATACGGATTAGAATACCTCATGGCAAGTCTCTTTGGCGTTGTAACACCTTTTTGTTCTTGTTCATCTGTTCCTTTATTTATTGGGTTCGTAAGAGGTGGTATACCTTTAGGGGTCACCTTTGCTTTTCTCATTACCTCACCCCTTGTAAATGAAGTTGCGATAGGACTTTTTATAGGTTTATTCGGAATAGAAACTACCATTATTTATGTGATAAGTGGGGTTTTATTAGGTACTGTTTCTGGTGTAATTCTTCAGCAATTAAAACTAGAAAGATTTTTAACACCTTGGGTAAAGGAAGTTCTGGCCACTGCCCAAAGAGACCAAGATACCTTTATTAAGGAAAAACAGACTTTACAACAACGATTACCCATTATATGGGATGAAGTACTAAAAATTCTTAAAGGCATTATCCCTTATGTAATAGTAGGTATCGCTATTGGCGGATTGATGCACGGTTATATTCCCGAAGGATTTTTTGAACAATATATGGCCAAGGACAATCTTTTTGCCGTTCCTATCGCTACTATTTTAGCCGTACCCATGTACTCAAATGCTTCGGGCATACTTCCTGTAGTTCAAGTACTGGTAGCAAAAGGTATCCCCTTGGGTACTGCCATTGCATTTATGATGGGCGTGGTTGGTCTTTCCTTGCCGGAAGCTATGCTTCTTAAGAAGGTAATGACCCTAAAACTAATTGCTATCTTCTTTGGCGTAGTCACGCTTTGTATCATCATTTCAGGATATTTATTTAACTTTCTCTTATAACCACTAGTATCAACCTATGAAAAAATTAATTTCAATCGCGCTATTAAGCATTCTACTTTCACAAACGATGTTAGCGCAAACCACGCCACAAGTATTTACCAAAGGAGCAATGAACAATATGGGACCTACCTATGACATTAAGGTTTGGCTAGATACCCTCCCTGATAAATCCAATCTATTTGCAATGGGGCCTTATGATAAAATGAAAGGGGAAATTACCGTTTTTGATGGCAAACCGTTCTTTGCTTCGGCATTTGAAGAAGGTAAAGCTGTGGTTAGTCAAAGTTGGGATATCCGTTCTCCATTCTTTGTGTATAGCAATGTAAAAAATTGGGAAGAATTCAACTTACCAGGGCCATTAAATAGTGTTCAGCAAATAGAGGAAAACGTAGCCGCAATAGCCAAGAATAAGGGCTATGATTTAAAAGAGCCTTTTGCTTTCAGAATTGGGGGAGAGTTTGATCAAATGACCGCACATATTGTTACGCCTAGAAGTCCAGATATAGAAGGGTATAGGCCGGACATAAAATCTCAAAATTTTACCCTAGAAAATGAAAAAGGGGAAATCTTAGGTTTTTATTCAGAACAACATCAAGGTGTATTCACGGGTTCTAAAAGCTTTATTCACGTGCACTACTTAAGAGATGACCAGACTTTTATGGGGCATCTAGATAAAATTACAACAGGTAACAGATCACTTAAACTCTACTTACCCAAAAAACAAGCTCCAGTTGAAACAGGAATGAGGGTTAATGACACCGATTTTTCAAAAGGCCGTTTGGGATATATTCAAACTATAGATTTGGACGACCTAGTAAAATTCCACGGTCATCTTTGTGATGGGCTCGTTGTAGGTCACCTTGCTTTACAACAAGCTATGGAGCAACTATATCCGGATGGGCTTATTGACCGCACTAATACACGAGTGGTAAGCAAAGCTTCCCCATGTTTGACAGATGCTGCAATTTATGACACAGGAGGCCGGTACCAATTCAATTCATTTTATGTGTCTGATGCTATAGATGGCTTGTTTGTGGTACAACGTATAGATACCAAAAAGACAGTGGGGGTTCAAATGAAAAATGGTCTAAAGCCAAAAGAAATAGACCAACTTGGTGCTATTGCCGTAAAAGGAGAATTACCCACATGCGATTTAGACAAATTGAAAAACTTGGAAGACGACTTCACCGAAACCTTACTTTCTACTGACCCTAAAAAGAACTTTATTGTAACAGAAATAAGTGATTTTAATTGGAACCCCATTTTAAAGAGTACTTATATTAAAACGGATATTATCAATAAAAATGCTCTGAAGTGTGGTAAATAGACTGCCTGTCTGCGTGCTACTTTTTTCAGTATAAAGTTAAACACTAGAGTTATCCAATACTCCATACATCTCCTACATACTGTTTTCTAAATTATTCTAATTTTAGATTACTCAAACTAGTTTAAACCATTATATTGAGCCTATTTTCATTTTTATATACCCAATTACAATGAAACGGATAATAGCACTAGTACTCTTCATGGTTGCCACCACAACCTTTGCACAAGAATTTACAGAACAAGATACTCTACGTGGAAGTATTACCCCAGAACGCGAATGGTGGGACCTCAACTATTACCATCTGGATGTGGCAGTAGACCCAGACAAAAAGTTCATTTCGGGAAGCAATACCATCCGCTATAAAGTGCTGAAAAAAAATCAGGTGATGCAGGTTGACCTTCAGCCTCCCTTGACCATAGAAAAAGTAACTCAAGACGGCAAAAAACTGGAAGTAGTAAACAATGGTAATGCTCATTTTGTTCAGTTGAAGAAAAAACAAAAAGAAGGCGACTTTAATGAGATTAAAGTATACTACTCTGGCCACCCTAAAGAAGCCGTTCGCGCTCCCTGGGATGGTGGATTTTCATGGAAAAAAGACCCAAATGGCAATGACTTTGTAGCGACTTCTAACCAAGGCCTGGGTGCTAGTGTTTGGTGGCCTAACAAAGATCATATGTATGACGAAGTAGATAGTATGCTCATAAGCGTAAAATCTCCAAAGGGACTTATGGATGTCTCCAACGGTAGGTTAAGAAAAGTGGATGAGGATACTAATACCTACCACTGGTTTGTTTCTAACCCTATTAACAATTACGGCGTAAATATTAATATTGGTGACTATGTACATTTTGGAGAAAAGTACGAAGGTGAAAAAGGTACTTTAGACATGGATTACTATGTGCTTAGGGATAATCTTGAAAAAGCCAAAGAGCACTTTAAGGATGCTCCAAAAATGATGGAGGCTTTTGAACATTGGTTTGGCCCCTACCCTTTTTACGAAGACAGTTTTAAGCTGGTAGAAGTGCCTTACTTAGGCATGGAACACCAAAGTTCTGTCACCTACGGAAATCAATATATGAAAGGTTATTTGGGTAGAGACCTATCCGGAACTGGTTTAGGTTTAAAATTCGATTTTATTATCATTCACGAATCTGGTCACGAGTGGTTCGCAAACAACATTACCTATAAAGATATTGCGGACATGTGGATTCACGAAAGCTTTACCGCCTACTCCGAGAATATATTTTTAGACTATCATTTAGGTAAAGAGGCTTCCGCAGACTATGTAATCGGCACACGGACAAACATTCAAAATGACAAGCCTATTATTGGTCCGTACAATGTAAATACCGAAGGCTCAAAAGACATGTATTACAAAGGTGCCAATATGCTCCACACCATAAGGCAATTGGTAAACGATGACGAAAAATGGCGACAAGTGCTACGTGGACTAAATAGTGAGTTCTATCACCAAACGGTAACTACAAAACAGATTGAAGATTATATTTCAAAAAAATCAGAAATAGATCTTTCAAAAGTATTTGACCAATATTTGCGAACTACAATGATTCCGCTTTTTGAATTTAAGATTGATGGAAATAAGTTAAAATACCGATACTCAAATATTGTTGAAGGTTTTCGCATGCCACTTAATATATTAATTGACGGTAAGTCACAAACCCTCTCCCCTACGGCAGATTGGAAAACCCAAGAGCTAAATGGAGACCTTTCTACTTTAGAAGTAGATCGCAATTATTATGTAGACCACAAACAGGTAAAATAATTGAGTATACTCCGTAAAAAAAGCGGTCCACATTTTCATGTGGGCCGCTTTTTTATTTTAAAGAAACGTTTTACTCAGGTTTATCTGCTCCTTTTTCTTTTAGAACAACAGTCTTCATTCCAGTAAGCGGAATGGTTCCTTCTTGTCCTTTGTCCGTATAGCTTGCGGTAATTACCATGACCTTATCATCTTTAGTTGGTTTAGGCACAATACTACCTGAAGCGGGAAGTGATTTCACCTTCTCTCCAGTATCGGCCAATGACATAATATACTCAACAACCTGTCTGGTTTCATCTTGTGTGATATTTGGATGAGCAGGCATTACTACCTCTCCCCAAACACCGCCACCCCCGGCAACAATCTTCTTCTGCAAGTAGGACTTAGCTTTCTTATCGTTTTTGTATTTATCGGCTACAGCCTTATAATTTGGACCTATAGATGGGCTTGCCTCTTTGTGACAAGTTTTACAATCCATGCCTTGCGTTAGTGCTTTGCCCATAACGGCAGCAGAAACCTGCTGATGACCTAAAGACATGTTCTGTTCGTCAAAGCTTTCTAAATAATCTACGGATACAAAAATGTTCTCTGGATCAATAACATCACCATCGGCATCAGTAGCTTTTACTTCATACTTTACAGGAACTCCTTTTTCAAAAATAGCGGTTCCTTCGTTTAGACTAATAGCCACTTCTGGTCTTGAGTTTCCTGCAACTACAGAAATCACATCACTCATTGTAGCATCACCTTGAGCATCTTTGACCTCAACTGAAATTCTATACTCACCCGCAGTAGCAAACGTATGGCTAATTTGTGGTTCAGAGGTTTCTTTGGTTTCTCCATCACCTAAATTCCATACATAAGAAATGGCATCATCTTCACGGTCTTTTGCATCTACTTTAGCGTTAACCGTAAGCGGTAATTTACCCGAAGTATGGTCTACAATCATATCATCTATAACCGGTGGACGATTGCCTCCATTATATTCGATATAACTTAAAGCTGAATTCTCATTTTGGGTAAACCAACCACTACCATACTCTAATAAATAGACTCTTCCATTCGGGCCCATTTCCATATCAATTAAACTATTCACTTTGATATCCGAAGCAAAAGGTTCCATTTTATTGAATGTACCGTCATCAAAGAAGGTTACGGCTTTCATCCATCCGCGCATCCAATCGTAAATAATAGTCTTACCATCAAAATACGAAGGCAACCCACCTCCATTAGGGTATAAATCTGAATAATACGTTGGTCCTGCCATAGCATTCCTACCACCTGAACCTACTTCTGGAAATTCTTTTGAGTCTACATAAGGATAATAGATATAAGCCCCTTTTGCAGGTGGAAGTTCACGAAGTCCCGTATTGTTCTTAGAATCGTTGATTGGCTTTTCCGGATCAAAAGTAATACCGCTTTCACCTGTTTCATAGTCGTAATCAACATACGGTTTGTTATCCGCAATGAATAATGGCCAACCAAAGTTACCGGCTTCCGTAGCGCGGTTCATTTCATCGTAACCCCTTGGTCCACGTGTATCCAACTTATCTTCACGAGCATCCGGTCCTACTTCTCCCCAATACAAGGCACTGTTCTTTTGATCAACTGAAATACGGTATGGGTTTCTATGTCCCATAGTATAAATCTCTGGACGCGTTTTTTCTGTCCCTTCAGCAAACAAATTGCCTGTAGGAATATCGTAACTACCATCTTCGTTTATTTTTAATCGAATAATTTTTCCTCTCAGATCATTAGTGTTTCCAGAAGCTCTACGCACATCATACTGCTCATGGCCCGGAATATCGTTTAACGGTGCAAAACCATTACTAACATACTTTACTCCTTTTTCGTTGAAAGGTGTAGAATTATCTCCTGTAGAAAGGTATAACAACTTGTCTGGCCCAAATGCAATAGAACCACCTGTATGACAACAAATTTCTCTTTGTGAATCCACATCTAAAATGACCTGCTCAGAAGCCAAATCAAAAACCCCATCCTTATATTGAAAACGAGATAAACGGTTTACCCATTTATCGCCTGTAGGGGAGTAATAAAGATAGATCCAGTTATTGGTAGCGAAATCAGGGTCTTTCTGAAGGCCCATTAAACCTTCCTCTGCATTTACACCCTTGGTATTCAAAGTTTTGTAATACACATCTAAGGACGCTATCTCTTTTAGCTCTTGGGTAGCATCACTATATAAGGCAATCTGACCGCGACGCTGTGCTATTAACACATCATTATTAGGTAAAACGGCCATTTCCGTAGGCTCAAAAAACTCACCTACGCTTAACTGCTTCTTTGTAAAACGGTCAACATCTGGTGGTATTTGTGTAGTAGCTTTGGAATAATCTAAAACCTCATTCTTACCAATGGCATAATTAATACCACCTAGCAAATGTTTTAAGAAAAGGTCTTCTGAGAAAGTTTCATCTGTATGACCAGCTCCTGTATAGAATGCTCTACCACCATCAAACTCATGGTACCATGCAAATGGGTGGTAATCTCCATTGGTTCCTCCTTCATATGTAGACTCATCTACCGTCATCACCACGTGAACGTCTGGGTTCAACTTATTGTAATTGTATATTTCATCACTTCTATGCCAAACAGAGTCGGTAAAAAATTCCGTTGCACCAAAGTTTTTATCGGTTACAATAAAGTCCGCTTCTGGCGTACCTTTAGGGTGACTTCTGAATTGAGCTCCCACTAATTTTGTGTACCAACCCCAATCATATTCTGTGTCTGCCGCAGCGTGTACGCCAACGAAACCACCTCCTGCTTGAATGTATCTTTCAAAAGCAGCCTCTTGTTTAGCGTCCAAAACATTTAATGTGGTGCTCAAAAAGATGATGGCAGAATATTGTTTTAGATTCTCTTCATTAAAAAGCTCGGAGTTTTTTGTGCTATCTACCTCAAAGCCCTGCTCAACGCCAAGTTTCTGTATGGCAGCAATACCTGCCGGAATAGATTTGTGTTGCCAACCTACGGTTTTTGAAAAAACCAAAACTTTAGGCTTACCTTCTCTCTTGTGATTACTATCGCCACAACTGGCAACAATCAGCCCTAATACTAGGACAAGTATGGATACTATTTTTTTCATAAATGAAATGCTTGACTTATTTGGTTTAGTTTGAAAACAAGTTTTAAATGTAATGATTAGCTATCGAATCGCCCAAAATGTAGCGTCAGAAATACCATTTTGGGAAAATATTAATATACTTTGACCATGAATTTATCATAACTTGAAAATTCAGAAGACTTTCAAATACAAATTATCGATGAACGACGAGCATGCATATTGGACGGAACGTTATAAAGAAAACAAAACGGGTTGGGATATTGGCTACCCTTCTACTCCAATCAAAGAATACATAGATCAGCTTACGGACAAGAATATTTCTATTTTAATACCGGGTGCTGGTAACGCCTACGAGGCAGAGTATTTATGGAACAAAGGATTTAAAAATGTTCATGTTATGGATATTTCAGAAATCCCATTACAACACTTTCAAAAGAGAATTCCAGATTTTCCTAAAGAACAATTATTACAGGAAAATTTCTTTGAGCACAATAACCAATACGACCTTATTTTTGAGCAAACCTTTTTCTGCTCTTTCGTACCCACCGCCAAAAACCGAAGCACATATGCCCAACAAATGGCAAATCTACTAAAGCCTGGCGGCAAGCTTGTAGGTCTTTGGTTTAATATTCCACTAACGGGTGATATGGTAAAACGTCCTTTTGGAGGTTCTAAGGAATTATATCTTAATTATCTAAATCCGCATTTTAGTACAACCACTTTTTCAAGTTCCTATAATTCTATTCCACCACGCAAAGACAACGAACTTTTTGGAATTTTTCTCAAGAAATAGAAAGTATTCTATTTTCTTATCCGCAGGTGTTTATTAACTAAATATTATCATTTTGGTCGCAATATATTTCTTCAAAAGAAAAAAGAAAGTATTTTTGCGATGTGAAGCAATGCGTAATACTTTTTGTAGCATTTATAATGATGGTCAAACCTCTTTGGCCAGTGGCGGAGTATATCGCCAACTATACCTATATCAAAAATGTATTATGTGAGAATAGAGATAAACCCATGCTTAACTGCGACGGTAAATGCTATCTTGCCAAGCAACTTGCCAAAGAATCAGAGGAGAACAGTAAAAACCCTTTTGGAGAAAAGAGTTCTAAAATAGAAATGCAGACGACTGTATTTTTCCAGTCCCTTTTGCAATTAGATTTCAATGTTGAAAATATTGACGTCCATAAAGGAAATTACAAAATACCACAAAATTTAGTCTCGCTTCTACTTACAGCAGACATTTCCCATCCGCCTGAATTAGCATAGTATTTCTCTATGTTAGCTTGTCTACATTGTTCCTTTTATGGTACCTGACAGGCAAATTTCCCTAAAAAAACTATGATAATCTTATCTTTTAATTAGGTAAGCACTTATCGCATAAATAATATCCAAAAAACAATTGGATCTGATATACCTGAATAGCAATAAAATAAATGCTTTTAGGTTCGTGATCTGAGAATAAAATATTTACTGATGAAAAATTCTTTATTAGCTCTTTCCGCTGTATTCGCTCTTTTTATGACCTCTTGCTCAAACGATGATGATGCAACTAGCGAAGAAACCCTAACTGGAAGTGGAGAAATTTCCCTAACCTATGATAATGGCTTTAATGGCAACGACTTGGTTTTAGGAACTGCAAACGCAGCTAATGCCAATGGTGAAACAATAACTATAAACCGTTTTAATTATATCATAAGTAACATTAGACTTGTTAATAAAGATGGTGAAGAATTTGTTTATGCTAAAGATGATAGCTATTTCATCATCAATCAAGAAAATGAGGAAGACCAAGTAGCTCTTGCAGATGTTCCTGCCGGTGAGTATACTACATTAAAGTTCGGAGTTGGTGTTGATCAAGAAAAATACCTACAAGGTGCTGAAGGCCAAGGTGATTTTCTAACGCTTGCAGAAGAAAACAACATGATGTGGGCATGGCAAGCAGGTTATAAGTTTTTAAACTTTGAGGGTACATTTACATCTGCAACCATAACAGAAGCTACGGAGTTCAAAATTCACATGGGCAGCCACGGGTCAAGTCTTGACAATTACAAAGAAGTTACTTTGGAATTACCAGAAAACGTTGTTGTTGGAGATGGTATTGATTCTAACATTCACTTAAAAATCGATGCTTCTAAAATATTAGCAGGAGCTACTACTAATATTGAACTTACTGAAAAGTCTGTAATCATGGTAGACGCCGAAAAATCTCCTCAGATTGCGGTTAATACTTCTGAGATGTTTGTAGTAGACCACGTTCATAATGGTAACGGTCACTAATTACAATTGCCATACATCTACAATAATTGACGACCGGCTTCACAAAAGTCGGTTGTCATAATTAGATTAAAATGCTTAAAGCAACCCTATATACGGCACTTCTATCGCTGGTTTTTTGGTCCTGTAATTCTTCTGATGATACATATGAAACCATAAATGAACCTTTAGAATTTTCTGTGCCTTCTAATTTCCCAGATGCTGTTTATAACCTGGAGGCAAATCCGCCAACAACTATAGGTTTTGAGCTTGGTAAAAAGCTTTTTTACGACGGTCGCCTTTCTAGTAATGGATTTATTTCTTGTGGTTTTTGTCATGAACAACGCACTGCATTTACACATCACGGTCACCAATTTAGCCATGGTATTGATGATTTGGAAGGGGTTAGAAATACACCTGCCATTCAAAATGCAGCATTCATGAAAGAATTTGCGTGGGATGGAGCAACGAATCATTTGGACCTCTTTCCTATTATTCCCATTACCAACGAGGTAGAAATGGGCGAAACGGTAAGCGGTGTACTTGCTAAAATTAAAAGTGATGAGGAATATCAAAACTTGTTTGCTTCTGCCTTTGAAGATGGCGAAGTCAACAATGAGAATTTCTTAAAAGCCCTTGCTCAATTTATGGTAATGATGGTTTCCGCAGATTCTAAATATGACAAATACGTGCGTCAGGAAGAAGGCGGAACGTTTACCGATGAAGAAAAAGAAGGCTTTGCTGTTTTTACAAACAAATGCGCCTCTTGTCATACCTCAGATCTTTTTAGCGATGACGCTTTTAGAAATAATGGTCTAGCTCCAAACCCTTCTCTTAATGATATAGGTAGAGAAGAAGTAAGTGGAGATGCTGCTGACCGCCACAAGTTTAAAGTACCCAGCTTAAGAAATGTTGAGCTTACCGCTCCTTACATGCACGATGGTAGGTTTGGCACTTTAGAGGCCGTACTTGATTTTTATAGCAATTCAGTTACGGACTCCCCTACTTTAGACCCCATTTTAAATCAAGATGGTGAATTAGGAATTGCCCTAACTGATAATGAAAAAACTACGTTACTGGCCTTTTTGGGCACATTAACAGATGAAACTTATATAAATGACGAAAGATTTGCAGAATATTAGAATGCTATTTAGGCTTATAGCCATAATAGGTATAAGTCTCAACACCGCGCTTTCTTATGGAAATGACAAAGCAAAAGCGTCTGTACCAGACCCAATTGATTGTTCAAAATTACTGTATTACAATAGTGAGTATTTTGATTTTTGCGATACGTGTGGTTGTGGAAGTAGTGGCGGTAGCATGGGGTATGGCACCGGATTAAATAATAATTTTATAGGCGTACGTTATATTGGTCAAGAGTACCGTTCTCGTGATGGAATTTTTGCAGACTCTCCTTGGATTACCGAAAACTTCAATACCGTACAGGCTTGGGCCAATATACCTGTTACTAAAAGAGTTATTCTAAATGTTATAGTTCCTTATCAATTTCACAACAGAATATTACCGGATAATACAGAACAGAACATTAATGGTATTGGTGATATTAGTGTACTTGGTTACTATAATTTAATCAAAGCTAGACCAGATAGCGTTGTAACCATAAAACCTCAACATTTTCTGCAATTAGGAGGAGGAATTAAAATGCCAACGGGTAAATATGACAAGGATAACAACGAAGGAAGTGTAAACCCAAGTTTCCAATTAGGCAATGGTAGTTGGGACTATGTTCTTGCCATGAATTATGGGTTTACCTATAGAAACTGGGGAATTAGCTCTATGGTAAATTATACTATCAAAACTAAAAATCCAAAAAATTATCAATTTGGAAACCAATTGAACTTGGGAATCAATGCTTTTAAAACCTATTTTTTAGGCGATGTTTCATTAACCCCGATAATTGGAATTGCGGAAGAAATTTATGGTACTAACGAAGAACTAGGTTTTGAAGTAGCAGATACCAAAGGTGATATTTTCTTGGGAAAATTAAGTGTAGAGGCAAGTTATAATAGGTATGCATTAGGTTTGACCGGAATGCTCCCGATTAGTCAAAATTTAAATAGCGATAAAGTAGAACTCCGTAATAGACTATCAGTCTACGTAAATATAAATTTATAGCGTACCGCTTTTTATGAAAGTCCTGTTTTCAATGTTTGATAGTCATTGGGAGCAGGGCTTTTTTTTGTTTCTACTATTTAAAAGAAATATCGAAAAGGAATTTATCACTAAAAACCAACTGGAAATTACGTCAAACTTACCCGTCATTAACAGCCTTTTGTGAAGTATGATTTAAAGTTTTTGGTATATTTAGGGCTTTACCAATGTTGATTCAACTTGTTTTCTTAAAAAAAACGAAATCCCTAAATTTTAATGAAGAAAATTCTACTAGGTCTAATATTTCTATGTTCTATTTTAACCTATGCCCAAGATTCTGGCGAAAATAGCCTTGGTACTTGGCATATGTATTTTGGTACTAACAAAGTTTCGGATAAATTCAGTATCCATACGGAAGGTCAGCTACGTTATTATGAACAAGCCGATAATTTTAATCAGCTTTTGCTACGTACCGGCCTCAATTATCATATCAATCCAGACGCCATAGTCACCATGGGCTACGGTTACATAACTACAGATGGTACCTTTGAAGAATTTCCCGGTGAGGCCAATTCAAGAGAACACCGCATTTTTGAACAGCTCATCCTTAAAAACAAAGTATGGGAATTTTTATTTGAACACCGTTACAGATTAGAACAACGCTTTCTAGATTTTGGGGAGACCACGGAAACACAACATCGCGCCAGATACAGAATCCAGGTAACGCTACCGTTAACCGATATCTTCTTCTTGAATTTCTATGATGAGATTTTCTTAAACCTACAAGATGACGTTTTTGGACAGAATAGGTTATATGCCGCACTTGGAGTAAATGTAACCGACAACCTAAGCGTACAGGCCGGTTATCTAAAAAATCATTTTCCTTCAGCAAATTTTGATCGTTTGCAGATAGGTGTCACCTATAATCCCGACCTAAGAGGTATATTCAAAAAGAATGATAGCGGCAGTTAATAGTAACTCTCATAACTATCTAATTAAAACCGGCACTCATGAACCTTCAGAAAGTAAGCTTTAAAAATAAGGACGGACAAGATTTAGTGGGCAGATTAGAACTCCCTGCCAATAGACACCCGCATAATTTTGCCATTTTTGCCCATTGCTTTACGTGTACAAAAAACCTGACTGCAGTGCGTAATATCAGTAAGGCCTTAACTGCTAATGGTTTTGGAGTTTTACGTTTTGATTTTACAGGTTTAGGTGAAAGTGAAGGTGACTTTGCCGATACTAATTTTTCAGGTAATGTTGATGACCTTGTTGCCGCTGCAGATTATCTAGCGGAAAATTATAAAGCACCTACCCTATTGGTTGGCCATTCGCTTGGTGGTACAGCTGTTATTTTTGCTGCTGGAAGAATCAATTCTATAAAGGCATTGGCAACTATAGGTGCTCCATCAAATCCGGGCCATATTAAAAACCTTTTGAAAAGCGGAATCCCAGAAATTGAAGAAACCGGAAAAGCAGTCGTTAATCTTAGCGGAAGGGATTTTACCATCAAAAAACAATTTTTAGACGATTTACAACATAAGCCTCTTGCCCAAATATTAGGTAAACTTCGTAAACCTATATTAATACTACATTCTCCACAAGACGCTACCGTTGAAATAAAGAATGCAGAAGAAATTTACCGTGCAGCACATCATCCTAAAAGCTTTGTTTCTTTAGATGGTGCAGATCACCTGCTATCTAATAAAAGAGACTCCTTTTATGCTGGTGAGCTAATTTCCGGATGGGCCAAACGTTATTTAACTCTGGATACAGAACAACAAGAAGAGCCTAAAACAAAACATCAAGTAGTAGCTAGTTTAGACCATGATGATGGTTTTTCTACACAAATGAAAGTTGGCAATCATTTTATGACCGCAGACGAGCCCATTGATGTAGGTGGTAATGATTTTGGGCCATCACCATACGAATTAGTATCTGCCGGTTTATCTGCCTGTACTGCTATGACCGTACAGATGTACGCCAAACGTAAAGGATGGAAAATAGATAATATAGAAGTACATACTTCCTATAGCAGAAGCCACGCAGTAGATTGTAATGAATGTGACATAGATTCTGCTAAAATCGATACTTTTGAAAGAGAGATTAAACTAACGGCGGATTTAGACGAAAAACAGAAAAAACGCATTCTCCAAATTGCCGATAAATGCCCGGTTCACAAGACCTTACATAATGAAACGCAGGTTATAACTACCCTAATTTAATATGAGATTCCCAATTTTACTTTAAAGAACTACAACTATGGAGGTTTTTATGTGTTAAAATCATCTTATAGCCAACTTGATATGGTTATAAGAATGTTTAACTTTGACGCGAAACCTAAAAATTCACAGGGAACATGAAAAAAATTAAACTTATAGCCCTTGGGCTACTGTTGGTTGGTGCTTTTAGTTGTAAAGATGCCAAAAAAGAAAACACGGAACAGAGTACAGAAGCACAAGCTGCAACAGAAATGTATAGCTTGGTGCAAGACTCTACAAAAGTTAGCTTCACTGCTTATAAAACAACTGATAAGTTACCCGTTGGTGGTCAGTTTAAAAAAATAAACATTACTAAAGCTGGCGAAGGTAATACCGCTCTTGAAGCTTTAAACGGAACTGAATTCAGTATTCCGGTAAGCAGTCTTTTTACAAACGATGCTACTGGCACAAGAGATCCAAAAATTTTGGAATTCTTCTTTGGTGTAATGGATAACACAGAACTTATTTCAGGAGTATTTAAGGTTGCTGAAGACAATTCATGTTCTATTGACGTAACCTTAAACGGTAAAACTGAAAATATAGCACTTACCCATAAAGCAGTTTCAGATAACGCATTAACTTTTGACGGTGTTATGGAACTTGAAAACTGGGATGCTCTTGATGCCGTTGCTTCAATTAACAAAGCATGCGAGGCTTTACACACCGGTAAAGATGGTGTTAGCAAAACCTGGAGCGATGTTGCTGTTCACGCAGAAGTATTACTTCAAAAAAACTAGAATTTTAGAGAGAAGACGTTAAGTCTCATCAATAAATTCCAATTAAAAATCCACTTATCAATCTATTTTGATAGGTGGATTTTTTTTGTGCCCTCTCTTTTTTGACGCAATAAAAGAGAATCGTGCCGCATACGCTTACATTGGTTGAAAGACCCTATATTTCTTATTACTTTTCACCTAAATCTTAAAACATCAATATTATGAAAAATATAAAAATAGGAGTTATTGCGATACTCGCATTGACGATGGTAAACTGTAAAGAAACCAAAAAGAACGCAGCTGAAACAACAGGTGACATTAATAATAGCGTGGACCAAATGGAAACAAACGCTCATGAGATGAAGGACGATGTTATGAGCGAGCCTCTTACCGTAATGATGACTTCCAAGAGCGATAGTGATATGAACGGCGAGATTACTTTTACTCAAACCGATAACGAAATTGCCATGAAAGCGGTCTTTACTGGTTTGGAAGAAGGCTCGCATGCCATTCACCTACACGAAAATGCCGATTGTTCTTCAGACGATGGTAAATCTGCAGGCGGACACTGGAACCCAACAAACGAACCTCATGGAAAATGGGGAGCAGAAGAAGGATACCATAAAGGTGACATAGGAAACTTTACAGGCGATGCAGATGGTAATGCTACAGTAGAATTTTCTACAGACGAATGGTGTATGGATTGTGATGATGAAAACAAGAACATTATAGGTAGATCAGTAATCGTACATAAAGGCACTGATGATTTTACATCTCAACCCAGTGGAGACGCTGGTTCTAGAATAGGCTGCGCTGGAATTACAAAATAAAATAATATTTACACTTTTACTTTAAAAACCGCTTTAGGGAGCGGTTTTTTTTATCTTTAACAGACTTACTAAAGAAAATATGGATTTAGATACGTTGGTTGTTCGCTTCCAAAAAAAAGACATCCTAGCTTTTGAGAAGCTCTACGATATGTATTGGGAAAATATATGCGGCGTTGTCCATACGATTGTAAAGGACAAAGGCTTGGCCGAAGAAATTTCACAAGATGTCTTTGCTAAGATTTGGAATAATTCGGACAGCTACAACCCATCTAAGGGGCGCTTTTTTACATGGATTCTAAATATTGCCCGTAATGCGGCAATCGATAAAGTGCGATCAAAATCCTTTAAAGACCAAAAAAAGAACCTGTCTGCAGATTACTTCGTAGGTATTCTAAACAGGCCGGATAGTACCGAAGAAAGTAAAGAAGAAATAGATACTTCCCAACTGAAAAAATTAGTACTCAACCTAAAGGAAAAATGTCTTGAAATCATTGAAATGCTTTACTTTAAGGGATATACCCAGACAGAGGCATCACAAGAACTAGATATTCCACTAGGCACCGTAAAAACAAGAAATAGAAGCTGTATTTCTCAATTACGGAAAAATGTAACGTTAGAATGGAAGTAGACAAATATATAGCATCGGGAATTTTGGAACTTTACGTAGCAGGAACGCTCACGGAAGAACAAAATGTGGAAGTATTTCAGAATGCTCGCGAGTACCCTGAAATAAGAGAAGAGATTTTGGCTATAGAAGCATCTATCCTGGAGTTGACCAAATCGGTTACTCCACAAATAGCCAGAAGAAAAGGATTTGACGACGTTAAAGTTCGTATTGGAGAAAGAAAAGACACTAAAGTTGTTCAATTTCCTAAGGAAAGATCTAATTGGAGTACCTATACAGGTTGGGCCGCAGCCATTTTATTGGGCGTTGGTGTTGCGTGGTTCTATAATGAAAACACCCAACTTAAGTCTAACATTAATGTGGTTAAACAGGAGAAGCAGATTTTAGAACAGCAGATTTTTGAAGCACGCGGGTCATTGGCAAGCAGCAACGAACTGTTAGACAACTTAAGAGACAAAGATGTAATCTTAACTCCGTTAGGTGGCCAAGAGGTCTCTCCTACTTCATATGCAAAAGCGTATTGGAACAAAAAAGAAGATAAGGTTTATATAGATGCCCAAGGATTACCGGAACCACCAGATGGTATGGTATACCAAGTATGGTCTCTTAAATTGGACCCTCTAACACCCACAAGTATGGGTCTTTTGGAAGATTTTACAGCGGATGAAAACAAAATTTTTACTTTGGATAATCCAAATCAGACAGAAGCTTTTGGTATTACACTTGAACCTGCGGGAGGTAGTGAATCACCAAACTTAGAACAACTGTATACCTTAGGAGCAGTTGCTTCTTCCTAAAAGAAATATTACTTAAACTTAAAAAGAGCTTTACATTATAATGTAAAGCTCTTTTTATTTTTGACGTTTTCTATTGTCCAAAAGACAAAAATTAACCTATATATCTTTTTTCACCTTATGAACCGCCATTAGTTTTACCATCCACTTTGGTAAAGGTTTTTGAGGGTTCCGTGTTTTTAAATTTATGAATACTCCCAACTTCTTAAAAACTGGTACACGATGGGTTTCAACTAATTCAATTAATGTGCCGTCTGGATCTTCCATATAGGCAAACCTTCCCGCTGCATCACCCATATCAAAACTATTAGCGCTGTCTACAGTAAAAGAATGACCTTCTTCTTTTGCCTCATCTCTAAGGAAATTTAAACCAGACACATCAAAACACAGGTGTATAAAACCCAAATCTCCCCAAAGTCTATCTTTATATATGGTATTCGGAACTCTATCTAGTGCTTGTATTAATTCTATTTGAGACGGACCATAAAGTTGTCCAAAACCACCCGAGTGTTGATTACTTCGCGTAAGCAAAACTCTCCTAAAATTATTACCATGTCCATTTGATAACTCCTCAAAAACACCCGAAGAATCACTTACAACCGTATCATACCCCAATAATTTATTATAAAAATAAAGTGAAGCATCCATATCAGAAACACCAATTATAACACCTAATATTCCTCCGGAGTCACCCTCGTTTTTAACAAATGTATACTGTTCATCAACTACCTGTACTTGGTTTGCCCAAGGATCCTTAAAGTAAAAGTGATTCTCATGCAATACATCTGACAACTCTGCAGTGTTAGCAGCAGTAAGCGCTTTATGTATTTCCTTTATTCTACCTGATCGTATTTTAATAGCATTAATGCCTAAATCCCCAAATAGTACAGGTTTCCTAGGTGGTTGTGGCTTTCTATTTTTAAACTGCCAGATTTCCAGGCCACCGCCACCTGTCATATTCAAGGCTAAAATTGCCTGCCGTTGTTCTGCATTACCCGCAGTATATTGTGTCATTAGATTAGCCGTAGCCAAATCATTAAAAACCATAATATCAAAACCTAAATGAGCTCGGTACCAATTAAAAACAG
This sequence comes from Zobellia nedashkovskayae, assembly GCF_015330125.1. NCBI lineage: Bacteria > Pseudomonadati > Bacteroidota > Flavobacteriia > Flavobacteriales > Flavobacteriaceae > Zobellia > Zobellia nedashkovskayae. Next base: position 4,720,513 of record NZ_JADDXR010000002.1, read on the forward strand.
CTTTTACGTCTGCAACACCAATACCAATCTGTTGAATTCCGTTTATGATTTTCTGCATGCTAAAGAATTAAGTGTTATGCTGATAAGGCATTTTGAGAAGTTTGTTATGTATAGATTTCAGTGTTTCTGAAGAAATTCCCATTTTAAATAAAACTACAAGTAAGAAATTGGAAAGGTTAACGCGTAAATATGAGTTACTTTCATATTTTCTTGCGGACACTATCAAATCGTTATTTATAATCTTGTAAGGTATTTTTTTTCCCTTCATTCGCTTAAAAAACTCAAAATCCTCCATTAATGCTTGGCTTTCATTAAATTTTCCAAGATTCTCAAAAGTTTGTTTTTTGATAAAAAGACACTGGTCTCCTCCTCCTGTGAAAATACCATCTTTAGACGTAAAAGAAGCATTTATATCCAACCAAAAATTTTCTTTATCAAACCGATACGAGAAAAACCCAGCCTCGAACCTCGCGTTTAAAGTCTTTTCTATATCATTTAAAAAAGAAACAGGTGGTATTACATCTGCATGCAAAAAGACCAGCACATTACCAGCCGCCATAGATGCTCCTGTATTCATTTGTACAGACCTGCCCTTTCCCTGGCATTTAACAAATTTTACGTTAGGTGCCACCTCCAAATTTTCAGAACCATCTGCACTCTGACAGGACAGCATAACAAGTACTTCAAAAACTATATTACTAGCTTCAGAATTTAATATTGGAAGTAGTTTTGAAAGATTATGTCTTTCATTATGCGCAGGTATAATAATAGATATCATAGTGTCATTTAGAAATTCTTCAAGGGATTAATTAAAACTTCTATAAAGCTACCCTTGTCAAACACATCTACGTAACTTTAAAAGAAAGGTTTCAAAAAAAAGCCGACCAAACCGTTGCTTCTGCCTTTACAGAGATAGCAATATTACAACTCTTAAACAAAACCCATGAACGCAATCAAATTTAAATATCCTGTTATTTTATTCCTACTAGTAGTATCGGTTTTTCCTTCATATGGGCAAATGAACAATAGTAAAATTTTGGATTTAAATACATTCTCCGAAACATTTTTAACGCAAGTCCGTAATAACGAAGATACTAATGAGTTACGAGCGCAACTCTACAACACCACGTTACAAGAATTAGAAGAAAGCTTAAATACAGACGAAAAAAAATTAGCTTTTTGGATTAATGTATACAATGCCTACATCCAAGTGGTTTTATCTGAAAACCCAGAAAAATATGATGACCGAGGTACATTTTTTAGCGCTGAACAATTACCTATAGCAGGCAGACTTGTTTCGTTTGAAAAAATAGAACATGGCATTATTAGAAAGTCGCAGTGGAAACTGGGTCTTGGTATGATAAGAAAATGGTTCCCGAATAAATTTGAAAGAAAATTACGAGTAGACAACAGAGAATATCGCGTACATTTTGCCTTAAACTGTGGAGCAAAAGATTGCCCACCAGTTGCTATATACAGTGCAGACAATCTAAATGAGCAACTTAATAAAGGTACGGCTGCTTATTTAAATAAAACATCTACCTACAATAAAGAAAGTGGAGAAGTATCCGTAACATCATTATTCAGCTGGTTTAGAGGCGATTTTGGTTGTAAAAGTGGGGTAAAAGATATTTTAAAGGAATTTAACATCATCCCAACTACTAAGAATATTGACCTTCACTATAAAAGTTACGATTGGACTTTAGACTTAGATAACTGGATAGACCTTTAGGCTCCTTGTTTAAAAGGCTTCCTTAATCGTAAAATAGAAATTACCGCCTTCGCTAGACATGCCATAATCCGCACGTATGCGAACACCATCTCTCTTATTGATGATATATCTTAGTCCTACACCTCCTGAGTTTTTATAAGCGGAAGAAGAGAGACTTTTAAAAGCCGGAGCTACCGTACCTGATGAGCCAAAAACAACTCCTCCAAATCTACCTGCTATAGGAAATCTATATTCCAATGCCATACTCAACTCGGAATTATCTTGAAATCTTCTGTTATTGATGCCTCTAGTCCTATCAGAGCCCAAGTAAAATAGATCATAAAACGGCGTACTTTTACTACTGCTTCCTAAAAACAAATTGGCAGCAATTACCTGCTTTTTCCCTACTTTTTGATAAAAGCGATTATCTAACTCAAATTTTGAATATTCAAAACTAGAACCCAGAATTTTACTGGAGGTAAATACGTTTGCTTGAATATAAAATCCTTTTGTTGGGAAGAAGATATTATCTCTAGTATCATAGAAGGCTTGTAACCCAATATTTGATACTGTTCCATCCTGCTTTCCTGGTACATCCGAAGCTTCTAGAATTCCACCTTCTTCAATTTTTAAACTACTAAAGCTATCAAACTCATACCCAAGTCCTAAGTAGAGGTTAGGCCAAACTTCCCGCATTAATGCCAAACGTGCTCTTGGGAAAGTTACTTCATATAATTCTTCATCTTCCTCTTTACTATCTATTCCCACTCCAAAAAAATTGTAGAAATACTTATAAAAACCTAACTCGCCCAATAAGCGCCATTTTTCATCATCCTTATAAAACTCAAAAGGCATGTAAACTAAAATTTGACTTTTTGTAGTGTAACTGGCTCCCAATTGTAATGAAGAAGGCCTTGTTTCTCTTTTTTCATTTTTCAGCCAAAAGTTAGCAATACCGATACCTCCGAAACCAAAAGCCGTTTCGGGAGTATAAAATGCTACAGGAAAAGCAGAAATCTTTAAGTGCTTCACAATGGAATCTTGACTAGCTTGCTTTTGATCTTGAGCTATAATAGAACTCATGCAAAAGCAAAGTAGTAATAACGGTACTATTCTCTTTGAGTTGGTCATTCTTTTTTTAAGGATACCTTTAGTTTTTAAAAAGTAATTGATAATCGTTTATGATGGGGTAATTTAGCACCGTATTTGAAGAACCGATATTCCATATGCATAAAATACTTGCTTTAAAGAAAACTGCACTAATAATTTTTGGTGTACTAAGTGTATTGGCGGTATTGTCCTTGGGCAATTTAAAATTCTCTTTTGATTTTAGTCAGTTTTTCCCGGAAGGAGACCCTGATCTTGTGTTTTATAACCAGTTCATTGAAGAATTTGGTACAGATGATAACTTTCTGCTTATTGCAGTAGAGAACGATTCCACCGTTTTTAATCAGGATTTTCTGCAACGATTTGATGCACTTTCCAAAGAAGCGCTAGAGCTTCCGTTCGTAACTGAATCGCAATCGCTTACAACACTTTTCTATCCATTAAAAACCTCGTTTGGCTATACTAAGCTGCCAATTATCCATCTGGGCGATTCCACGAAGTACGCATCCGATCTTAATAAAATAAGAGAAGACAATCTATATGTAAACGCACTAATAGATGAAAAAGCAACATCCTTGGTACTCGCTTTAGAAACAGAAAACAAATTAGATTACGCGCAGAGCATTATTCTATTGACTAAGGTTAGGGCGCTGCTAGATAAACACAATTTAAAAAATCACCATCTATTAGGCCGCACCTATTTCTATGAAGCTATAGTTGCTATGCAAAAACACGAAGTAATTGTGAGTAGCATTGCATCCATTCTTTTGATATTCATTGTACTTTTATTAATCTACCGTAGAATATTAATTGTTCTTATTGCACTATTTTCTATAACCATAGCACTTTTGCTCTTTTTAGGATTGCTGTCCGCATTAGGAAAGGAACTGAACGCCATGGCTGCCTTCTACCCTATTTTAATGCTCATAGTGGGTACTTCTGACGTAATCCATATTGTAGATGATTATTTGAGCAAACTTAAGACTGGGCTAACGAAAGAGAACGCCCTTTGGTCCACTTTAAAAGAGGTAGGAACCTCCACTTTATTAACTTCGGTTACTACCGCAATAGGATTTGCATCGCTTTTAACCTCAAAATCCAGTAGTATAAGTGATTTTGGTTTGAATGCAGCTTTAGGAGTTTTAACCGCATTTATTACGGTAATTTTCTTGACCAGTGCACTTATATTACTTCCAAAGAAAGAATATTTATTACCCAAAAAAGAAGTATCAACTAAATGGCCCAAGCTATTGTCTGGCATAAATAACTTCACAAAGAAAAATCATAAACCCATTCTATACATTAGTTTAATATTCACTTTTGCGTGTGCTTATGGAACTACATTAATAGACACCAACTATCAAATAAAAGAGAGTCTACCTACCAACAGCCCAATTGCCACCGATTTTAAATTCTTTCAAGATAACTACTCCGGTTTTAGACCCTTAGAAGTAGCAGTTATGACTCAAGGAACAAGCAAAATATCAGATTTTGAAGTTGTCAAACAAATAGAACGTGCCGAACAACAATTAAAGGGAGAGTCGCCTATACGAAACATTCAATCTGTTTCTACACTGTACAAAGCCCTGAACAAAGCTCATAATTTAAATAAGACGGATTATTTCTCGCTTCCAAAAGACGATAAGACTTTTGAGCTTTATCAAGGAGACATTAAAAAAATGGCTCGTAAACAGTATGGAAAATTCGTAAATAAAAATGAAACGAAATCGCGTATAAGAGCTAGAGTATTGGATGTTGGTACAGATACCTTGAACCAGCTGTACAAAAGGTTTGATAGTTTTACCTCTACTCAAACAGACTCCTCTCAGGTTAAATTCAAATTGACGGGAAGCGGTGTGCTGTTGGACAAAAATTCGTATTATATTCAACAAAGCTTAATAACAGGGCTTTTAGCCGGATTATTAATGGTTGCACTTATAATGGCGCTACTGTTCAAGAACTTTAAGCTACTCTTAATTTCTTTACTTCCAAACTTGGTACCGCTTCTATTTGCCGGAGCTTTGTTGGGCTATTTGAATATTCCATTAGAATCTACTATATCTGTTGTTTTTGCCATTGTATTTGGTATTGCGGTAGATGACACTATTCACTTTTTAGGAAGATATAAATTGTGTAGGGATAAAGGATTGGATAAAGAGGCTGCCCTAGAAATTACTTTTTCGGAAACAGGTAGAGCACTGATTATCACTACCATGACGTTATTCTTCGGTTTTTTAATATTACTCTTTTCTGCTCACGCACCAAGCGTAACCATTGGTTTATTGGTAAGTGTAACCCTATTAACAGCTTTGGTATTAGACCTGCTCTTATTGCCAGTTCTAATCCGGTCGTGGTTAAAATAGAAATGTAAAATTGCGTATAAGTCTATATCCAACAGAATTTCATGTGTATACAAAACCTTCTATACAAGACAACCTTAATAGCAGTAAGCATATTGGCAGCTAACTGTTATCATTCTAAAATAAAAATTGAAATTTACTGTTTTTCGGCCTTGAGAAATTTTCTGAGTTCTTTACGGGCTACTATAATTCTGTACAATACAATAGACATAAATGAAAGCCAAGCGAAAAAAAGGAGGTACTCCATAACGATACTAATTTTGGGGACTATGTTAGGTTAAATCTCTTTTATTCTAGCCACATTACAGTGACATAGAATAGCATATGTACTATTTGGAAGATAAACATAGTAATTAGTTTTGGATTTTCCTACACTAAAGTTAAAAAAAACACAAATAATTTGTTTTTTTCATTAAGAAAAAGAGTCAAAACCTACGTCTTGACTCTTTAAAAAACAACTTAATCTAAACCCAAATCATTATCAGACTGTTACACAGTAGGACTTGAACCACATCTTTACCTATAACTTTGCGATACTCCCTTCTGAAGAAGGCCCCAATTCATAAATTGCTTCGGCTAATTCTGTTTTAATCGCTTTTGCTTTTTCAATTTGCCCTGTAGCTTTATAAATTTCAGCAGCATAGAGTAGTATAGCTGGTTCAAAAGTTTTTCCCTCAATATACTCTTGAACAATCTCTAATGCCTTCTCTTTATCTCCTTTTTTAAAGTGACTATATGCCAATAAGCTATACGATTCTGGTGTGGGTCTATTACCCACTTCTTTTCTTGACAGTTTTAACGCCTTGTCAAACTGATCTGTTCTGTCTAAATAAAGTGAAACATTGTACGTGTTGTACATATCTCCATACGCTGGATTTTGAACCATTTCAAAATAAGTATCAAAATTTGAGAGGCTTTTTAAATCATCGCCCATGAAATCTGCAATTTCAGCTTTTAACAAATAATAATCAGGTGCCTTATAGTTTTTGGTTACAGAGTCCAGAATACGCATTGCCTCATCTGCTTTCTTTTCGTGAGAGAACACTATCCAAGCTATTCCCTTTTTTGCATATGCATTACCAGGGTCTAACGCTAATGCTTTTAAATAATGCTTATAAGAATCCTCAATTCTTCCCGCATGTCCGTAGTAGTCTGCAAGATTTGTGTAAGCCCACAATCTTAACCCCTTATCTTTTGAATCTTCAGCTTTTTCCTTAGCCTTTTCCATAAACCTGATGGTCGTAGCTAAATCGCCTTTGTGGTCGTTCCATTTAGACAATCGGATTAAATATCCAAAATCATTCATGTTTTTAAGGCTATCCAAGTATTTCTGAGCCGTGTCATAATTACCCAATTCCATGTTCACATCAAACATAAGACCAAGGGTTTGATCAACACCACTCTTAATTGTACGTGCAGAATCTGCAAGTTGCGCAGCTTCCCTAAAACGATGTTGTGAAATATAATTTCTTGCCAAAGCCCTATAATAACTAGCCTTTCCTATAGCCGCAATAGCAACTGCCTTCTCTAGAACCTGTTCTGCCTTTTTTAAATATTGAATATCACCAGTATTCTGAAAATAGCGGTTATACTCCCCTCCTACGATACCAAAACTCATTAACTGAGAACTATCTGGTAATATCTTGTTATTCCAAAGTTCAAAATATTTTGAAGTGGTCTTTGAAGGATTTGATGTCAAGTACTTATTATAATCTTCCTTATTGGTCAACAGGTTTTTAGTCTCTGTTTGGCATGAGGAAAGAAAAAGCAATACAATGCAAATGGTAACGTATTTCATCTTCAGATTTTTATGGTTTGGATATTGATTTTGATTTGATAAAAAGGGGAGGATTTGAATACCACCCTCCCCACTCCTTCTTTTTCATAGACTTTCGTCTTATTCAGGAGCCCCCAAATACGGGAATGTATCTGTTGGATTTGCAGTAATAGCAACTCCATCCGAAACCAATCTCGGGAAAGTCCCCACACCTTCTACTTCTTGACCATTAAAACGGGCTCCGTCGCCCCCTCCAAAAAGAAGGATCAAAGAAACATCAATAACATCGTCCTGTAATGTTCTACCTGTAAAACCAATAGCGCCTTCAAAATTTGGTGCACCACTACCTCCATTAAAATAAGTGGTAGGCAAATCCGGAGCTATTTCTAGAACATCGTTTGCTAAAACAGTAGTTAATACCTCTGCACTTACAATATTGTCTGTAAAACCATCCTTGTCAGGACCATTTAGAATATCACCTAAAATATTAGGCTGATAGTTAACATCTTCGGGATTAAGACCTAACAATTCTGCATACACATCATGCAAACCTTCCAATCTATTTTCAAAATCTTTTTGATAAAATTCTGCAATCGTAGACGGTACTGCTTGGTTATAAGGGTCTTTAAAATCAGGAATACTCAGAACCGTATTAATACCTGGTCTACCCATAAAATCTACTTGGGCGTACGTACCAGAAAAGTCTGGAGGAGTAACCATCATCTCTTCTCCTTCTTCACAAGGCTCACAAGAAGCACCACCACAATCAACTCCGGTTTCCGTACCGTTCATAATACCGTCAGTACAACTGGTTTCTACCATTTCTAAAGCGTCATCATCATCACAGGCAACAAACATCGTAGCTGCGCAAAGCGATAAGAACATGTATTTTATAGTATATAATTTCATTACTTTTTAATTTTAAGATTAGTTATTATTGTTTTCTATTGGTAGTTACCCAAGTCTTGTACACTTTTAAGCCTAAAACATTCGTACCGGTAGTTTCACCTAAAATGCTATTTGGAATTTCTAGTACCAAGGCCATAGTATTGGCTCCGTCAAAAGTATCTACAGCTTCACCTGCAGGTAAGAATCCTTCTGGTGCAGTACCTCCAATAACCTTATTGAACTGTCCAAAGTCAAAAAAGAAAGCATCTTGTCTTGGTCCGGCAAAAAGAGAAATACCAGATTCCGTTGTTGTAGTTAAAGCACTTTCTGTAGATATGGCAACTTGCCCTAGTGGCGAACCGATCATTACCTCACTACTCTTACCTGTTGTACTAGGAATAGCTGGGCCAAAGAAATACATAGTATCTTTTCTAGGAATAGCCTGAATAACCAAATCTTCAATTAAATCGTTATTGGTGTCAATATTAATCTCAGTTAATACATTCTCGTCAAACGTCCCGTAAGCTAAATCCTCAAGTACATTTGTTTGTAGGTCTACTATAAAAACGGTGTTACCTGGATTGGAGGGAGATTCAAATCCGTAGAAATCAGCAATGTCAGCTGTATTTCCTGTAGTACCTGGCGCATCAATATGATCCGCTGCTACTAAAACCGCACCAACTACGGCCAGGATTCCCATGCCGAATAAAAGTTTTGTCTTTTTCATTTTTAAGTTTTTAATGATTATTAATTCACCCCTACTTACGGGGCTTTAGTATGGGGGTTTGGTTTTAAATGTTAAAACAATGTTAAAAACAAATAGAGCCGATTCTTTATTTTCATCTGCATCCCTCAATAATCTGAAATCAGAATTAAAAGACTCATTATTAAATAAGTGACAATAATGAACGTGGTTAATTCTTACCTTTTTAAAAATGAGCTTCTTAATGGGATTCTCCTACAAAAGCAGTTTTCGTTTGCACATTTTAGCGTAATTTGGCGGTTTAATAACCAATACCATATGAACCCTTCAGCCTCCGGTTGGATAAATAAATTCGGTTCGCTTACAGAAAAAGAGCAGGGCCTTTATACGGATTTCGATTCGCATTACCGCGATTTAAGAAATACGGGGTTTGTCTATGGCATAAACATGGAGATTCCGGAGTTTATAGTTCCAGAATACAAACTTTCTGAGGATGAGAGGGCTAAAATTAATTTACTCAATGCACTTTATGGTATCTATAGATTAGAAACCAACGAAAGTGAGTTTGAACCTTTTTTAGAAAAGACATTTGAGTTTTATAAAGTATTGAAGGTTGGTCATTTTTCATTTTTGAGCAAAATGCTTACCGGCTCAACCACACCTGCACGGCTAGAAAAACTCATAGAAGCCAGGGTGTCATTAGGAGATACATTACTTAATAAGACCTTTAACAGCGTAATTACCAATTCCTTGCTTTTTATTGACGTACTGCTATTTAAGTGCTATTTGGGCGACCCTAGGGATATCCGGGAACAGGCCAAGCTCATGGAGTACTTGACTATAAATATTACCTACCACGCCTTAAGTTCAAAAGAAACCAACAAAAGTGATGAGCGCTTAGCGTTACTGTTTGCTTCTTCACTAACGTTTATTGAAAGTGATGCTCAAGATTTTGATGGTTCGTATCGGCAGCAGTTACTTGAAAAACGTTCTGAAATAGAAAACCGATATTTTTTAGATATTGCTTGTCTGGCGGTATGGGAAGATAAATCTTTGGAATACCAAGAATCCGAATTCATTTTCGGACTCGGCAAAGACTTGGGGTTAAAAGAAGGCATCATTACAAACTCACTAGATGAGATAAAGCTATTCTTTCTTAAAAATTCAAAAACAGTACCTTTTCTTAAAGACACCAATCTAGCTATTCAATTTTATGACAACATGTCTAAAATGGTAAACAAGCTAATTTTAAGAAATAGCAAACGACTACAAAAAGAACTATCGGAAAGTAAAGAGTTGGTTTTCCTTATTTCAAAATCTACTATGAAAGACCTTACTCCAGAAGAGAAGAAAAAGGTTCAAAATCAGCTTATAGATATTTTCAAAAGCATACCCTCTTTGGCTATATTTTTACTTCCTGGAGGTGCAGTACTTCTACCTATTTTCATTAAACTAATTCCAAAACTGTTACCTTCTTCTTTTGATGAAAATCGCGTAGAAAAATAGATTTTTTTGTTAAAAAAGCTGCTATAAGGAAAATCTATGGTGGGTGTTAATTATTTTTAAATCAGATTTTTAAACACGATTACTCTAACCATAACTTAAAGTCCTTTACACGATCTCTACTCACAATGATTTCTTGTTCATTAAAGTGATTTAGCTTAATTTGAAGCCTAGAATTCGTATATGAAACAATGTCTTTTATATGGTTAATGTTGATGTAAAATTTACGACTTACCCGGAAGAAAGTTTTCGGTTCCAACTCGTTTTCAAGATTCTCTAAAGTAGTATCCAAAAGGTAATTTCTTCCATCTGAAGTTGCCGCATACGTACCTTTGTTTTCACTATAAAAACTTTCTACTTCATCTGCATTTATAATTTTTAGATGCTGCCCCACTCTAGCTGTGAATCGTTTTTTATACTCACGTTCCAATGGATTAACCAATAGATTTTTGATATCATCAAAATTGAGGGTCATGCTTTTAGCCTCTGGCTTAAATGACTGATACTTCTTTACAGCAGCCTCTAATTCCTCATCATCAATAGGCTTCAACAAGTAGTCAATACTATTCAGCTTAAACGCCTGCAACGCGTATTCGTCGTAAGCGGTCGTGAAAATAATAGCACTTTTGACCTCTACAGCGTCAAAAATCTCAAACGAAAGTCCATCTGAAAGTTGAATGTCCAAGAAAATTAAATCTGGATGCGGATTGTTTAAAAACCACTCTACAGCTTCTTCCACAGAATGCAACATTTCCGACACTTCCACATCTAATTCGGATAATAAACGGGATAATCGTCTTGCTGCAGGCTTTTCATCTTCAATAACAATAGTCTTCATATTTGGTTTGGTTAGTTTTTATAAAATTGACTACGAATACTTTTTCATTTCGTTTTTATCAGCATCCATGTACTTTTGAATTTGACGCTCTTCCCAAGCCTTGCTAAAGAAAGGGTTGTATGAAAACACTTTAAAGCCATGAAAAATAACACCTATACCCCAGAAAATAAATGTTGAAAAGGTGTTGAAATTAAAAAATGAGTCAACAAAACTTTCGCCGTTGTTCATATTACCGATTACGGCTCCTGTTATGATCATTATATTTACTAACACGAACACAACCAGATGAATATAAAAACCTTTTAGCTGCTCTATTCGTTTTTTAGCCCTGACCTGCTTACTTCTTCTACCTAATGATGATGGTTCCATTTTTGTCTTTTTTATATTTAAACTTAACTGAGTTAAAGACTACTGCCATTTTGTTCTTTGCTCATCTTCCTTCATGAATTGCTTTATCTTTCGCTGTTCCCAGTCACGTCCAAAAAACGGATTACCTCCAAATGTTTTTACAGCCCCAATAACAACACCAATACCCCAACCAAAAGCAGCCCACAAAAACCAAGCATATGCAAAACCATTGGTGTAGTAATTTATAGCAGCCAAGAAACTTATGGTAACGACATAAGAAATTAACCCATTATAGAATTTTTTCTCACGCTCAACTCGTTCTTTCGCCCTAATATATTTGCTTTCGTTTTCCATGATTTAAATGTTTTTCTCGTTATTTATTACAAGTTCAAATTTCATCAAAAGGGTCTTGTTTTTAAAATGTTACTTTCTGAACTGTAATTTTTTATGACTGAACTGTAAACTTTTAATTTAACCTCTATACAAGACGTTAAAATCAGTTTAGAAGTTATCATCATCCATATACTCCTGCATCTTTTTCTCTTCCCATCGTTTACCCCAAAGCGGATTTTTTCCAAAGGCCTCCATAGCGTGCATAGCAATCCCAAAACCCCAACCCAAAATAGGAAATATTACCCACGGAAAGCTTGTTGTTCTATAATTTAAAAAAGCCAAACATGGTATAACAATGCAGTATGCTAACAAATTACCGTAAAATCCCTTAATTGCCTCTACCCGCTCCTTCGCCTTCTTATAGCGCTTATCCTCTATATATTCATGTTGTATTTCCATAGCTGAAATTTCTTTTAAAAGTATAGGCAACCGAACACTAAACTCTTTAGCTGTTTTATCAATCACCACCTTTCTATCTGTCAAAAGCGCATAGCGCTCACGTATGTTATACAAGCCAACACCAGTGCTTTTCTTAACCACTTGCTTCTCTTGAAGGTTGTTCACCACCACAAGCTCACCATTTTGTTCAAAAACTTTTAAATGCAAAGGCTTTCCAGAAGTGACCACATTATGCTTAACAGCATTCTCTATTAACAACTGAAGTGATAAGGGAACAATCTTAGCTTCCGGGTCCTTGCTCTCTTCTAGGATGTCAAAAACAATACTATCTTCAAACCGCATTTTCAAAAGCCGGACATAGGTTTTAGCAAATTTGAGCTCTTCATCAACAAGAACCAAGTCTTTACTTTTTTGTTCAAGTACATACCTGTAAACCTTTGATAAGGAAGATGTAAACTTCTGTGCCTGGTACGGGTCTTCTTCAATAAGACTAGACAATACATTTAAGCTATTAAATAGAAAATGAGGGTCTAGTTGATTCTTCAAAGCATCGAATTTTGCCGATGCCGTATTGGCTATTATTTTCTGCTCCTTAACCTTGTTTTCTTGCCTATACCGGTAATAATAGACAGCATAAAAGATTAAAGCAAAAGTCAAAGAAATTATCGTAGACCTTAGATAGTTTTCTGTTGAATTATAAGTTAAAGCTTCTTGAACAGACCAATTCTCAATTACTACCAAAACAATAAAAGTTGCTACAAAAACACCAAAACAAGATATCACCACATTACCTAACACGGCAATAGTCATTCTCTTAATGTTATATATGTTTCTCTCAAATTTTTTCAAAAGAAAATAGAACCATGACATATTAGCCATATACAACACTATTGAAAACACAAGATTGGTAAAGTACTCTCGCCAGATATCTTCATAGATAAAAGCAAACCTTTGCTCATCTAAAAAGTAGCTATAGGCCATAAACCCAAAGAAGACTATATTCCCAATAATAAAACCCCGAAAGAGTTCTTTTAAAATTCTGTTGCCTCCCATTTTCTTACTGTTTTCAAAAAAGTACTAACTCTTGTTTCTTATGAGTACAAAGATGCCCTATATGCCCACATTTTTAAAATGAATACTACTCAACTGTAAATAAACAGCCCCAAACTGCAATCTTCCGCTACCAAAACGGAACACCGCACCCTTGTTTTATAGTCCCAATTACAAAAGTGCTATGCGCACTACCAATATTCTTTACCGCTCCCAAAGTATTGATTACAAAGTCTTGATAATGTTTCATATCTCGGACTAACACTTTTAATCTGAAATCATAATCCCCGGAAATATTATAACACTCCGTCACCTCTTTTACCGCACGAATGTCTCTAACAAATTGATTTCCAATATCTTTTGTATGTTGTTTTAAGGTGATATCACAAAAAACTATCAACTCAAGTCCCATTTTTTCAGCATCTAATAAAGCTGTGTAACCCTTAATATACCCCTCTTTTTCTAATTTCCGCACCCGCTCATAAACAGGCGTTGGAGATAGATTAACGGTAGCCGCTAACTCTTTTGTAGTAATATTCGAGTTTAATTGAAGCTGTTTTAGCAACTCTAAATCGGTCAAATCTAAATTTTCCATAGATAAATCGTCTTTAAAATACCCATTTAGGGGTCTTAACTTTTCGTTTACACTTTAAAAATACCCATTTATAGTTAAATACTCTTAATTAAGTTTATTATTGTGGACAAAATAACCTTTGTAATAGCTTTGTGCAGATATTAATTCAAAAAATATAGTATGAAAACTACCAACCTAGGCTATCCCAGAATTGGAAGTAAAAGAGAATTAAAAAGAGCTCTAGAACAGTATTGGTCTGGTAAAACCAATATCGAAACACTTTTAGAGACGGCAAAAGGAATTCGGAAAGAGAATTGGTTATTACAAAAAGAACAAGGCATAGACCTCATTCCTAGTAATGACTTTTCCCTTTATGATCAAGTTTTGGACCTTTCTACAACGTTGGGGTGCATCCCAGAGCGCTATGCGGCTTTAGCTAAGAATCCGTCTTTCTCCAGCCATGACCTTTATTTTGCCATGGCCAGGGGTATTCAACAAGACGGAGCAGATATTACCGCAATGGAAATGACCAAGTGGTTTGATACCAACTACCACTATATTGTGCCAGAATTTACTAAGAATCAGATATTTAACATCTCTTCGGATAAAATTATAAATGAGTACAAAGAAGCCCTAGAATTAGGTATTCAAACAAAATCCGTATTGATCGGCCCTGTTTCATTTCTTCTATTGGGAAAAGAGAAAGAGAGTGGCTTTCACAGAATAGAATTACTAGAAAGACTGCTACCAGCATATGAAGAAATTCTACAACAATTAGTAGATGTTGATGCGGAACATGTTCAATTTGATGAACCTTATTTAGCACTTAACCTTTCCGAAAAAGAGCAGCGTGCCATACACCAAACGTATGCGTATTTTGCTGCCAAATTTCCGAATATAAAAATAACCGTAGCCAATTATTTTGATTGTTTTGGTGAGAATATTGACACCGCATTAGCCTTACCGGTGCACACTTTACACCTAGACCTAGTACGTTGCCCATTACAACTAGATGACATTCTAGAGTCTAACAAACTAAATAGTTATACGCATTTATCTCTAGGAGTAGTTGATGGTCGTAATATTTGGAAAAATGACTTTGAAAAATCTTTGCAGTTAATTCAAAAAGCAATTGATCATATAGGTACAGAGCGTATTCTTATCTCACCCTCTTGCTCATTGCTACACTCACCTTGCGACCTAGATTTAGAATCTAATGAAGAAAATCTAAACGGAGAAATTAAACAATGGTTAGCCTTCGCTAAACAAAAATTAGATGAAGTGGCAACTCTTAAACAGTTAGCCAACAAAGAGAATCTTTCTGATAGTTTACAAAAACTTATAAAGAATAGCGAAGCTCAGGCAAACAAAAAAACAGCGACTCTTATACACAATCAAAAAGTAAAACAACGTGTAGCTGCCCTTACCGCTAAAGATGACCAAAGAGAAAGCTCATTCCCTACGCGACAGAAATTACAGAAAAACGCATTGAACCTTCCTTTGTTCCCAACCACTACTATCGGTTCGTTTCCTCAAACAAAAGAGGTACGCAGCTGGAGAGCCAATTTCAAAAAAGGAAACCTATCTGTAGACGAATACAATGTTCTTTTAGAAAAAGAAACCAGAGATACTATAGAATTCCAAGAACGCACAGGTCTTGACGTCCTTGTTCATGGGGAATTTGAACGTAATGACATGGTAGAGTACTTTGGTGAGCAATTGAGCGGATTTGCATTCACCAGTTTTGGCTGGGTTCAAAGTTATGGTAGCCGATGTGTGAAGCCGCCAATTATTTATGGTGATGTTTCCAGAGAAGCACCTATGACGGTTAAATGGTCTGCCTTTGCACAATCATTGACTAAAAAACCTGTAAAAGGAATGCTTACCGGCCCTGTTACTATTCTACAATGGTCCTTTGTTCGTAACGACCAACCTCGTTCTGAAACCTGTACACAAATTGCGTTGGCCATTAGAGATGAAGTAGTAGACTTAGAAAAAGCAGGGTTACAGGTTATTCAAATTGATGAGCCTGCTATTCGTGAAGGCCTTCCGTTGCGAAAAGAAGATTGGAATGCCTATTTAAACTGGGCTATTAAAGCTTTTAGAATCTCCGCTAGTGGTGTTAGGGATGAAACGCAAATCCACACGCACATGTGTTATTCCGAGTTCAATGATATCATTTCGAATATTGCCGATATGGATGCCGATGTCATCACCATTGAATGTTCAAGATCTCAAATGGAGCTTTTAGACGTTTTCGCAACGTTTGAATATCCAAACGAGATTGGACCTGGTGTTTACGATATTCACTCGCCAAGAGTTCCGGAAAGAGCTGAGATGGTCGCTTTAATGGAAAAAGCAGCAAAACAGATTCCAACGGAGCAACTTTGGATCAATCCTGATTGTGGATTGAAAACAAGACATTGGCCCGAAACTAGAGAAGCACTCATAGAAATGGTAGCAGCTGCTAGAGAATGCCGACAAAACAGTGAGATATTGGCTTAATTGACTTCATATTATTTTAAAAATGCATCTTACAAAATGTAGGATGCATTTTTTTATACCATAAAGCGTAGTAGCTTTGCACCATGGTCAGAAGAATTCAGTTGCGCGTATCGTTAAAAGAGGAAAGTAAACCCAACATCCTTTTAAAGAAAACCGCTAAATATTTAAGCGAGGACGAAAAGAACATCACTATTAAAGTGTTGCGCAAATCTATTGACGCCCGTAAACCTAAGATTTACTTCAATTACAAGATGGAGGTTTACATTAACGAAAAGCCTTCACCTTCAGCTGACTATGAATTCAAATACCAAGATGTCTCTAAAGCCAAAGAGGTTCATATCATAGGTTTTGGACCTGCAGGAATGTGGGCTGCATTACGTTGTTTGGAGCTTGGTTACAAACCAATTGTACTAGAGCGCGGTAACAACGTAAAGGACAGAAGGCGAGACCTGAAGGCCATTAACCAAGACCATATTGTAAACGAAGATTCTAACTACTGCTTTGGCGAAGGTGGAGCCGGAACCTATTCTGATGGTAAACTATACACCCGAAGTCTAAAAAGAGGTGACGTACGCCGTATTTTTGAAAGTTTAGTTCATCATGGTGCTACGGAAGAAATATTGGTAGATGCTCATCCACATATTGGCACGAACAAACTTCCTAAAATTGTACAGAACATAAGAGAAGCTATAATCAATCATGGTGGCGAGGTGCATTTCAATACTAGACTGACCAACTTCACTGTAAAAAATAATAAAATTGAAAGCCTTCAATTGCAGAACGGCAATGAAATGAAGGTTAACCGGGTTATTCTTGCCACGGGACATTCCGCTCGTGATATCTATTATTTATTGAACGATAAGAAAATCAGCTTAAAGGCGAAATCTTTTGCCATGGGCGTTCGGGTAGAACATCCACAGCATATTATAGACTCTATTCAATACCACTGCTCTGGAGATCGTAACGAATTGCTTCCCGCTGCTGCTTACAGCTTAGTGGAACAAGTGAAGAATCGTGGCGTATACTCTTTTTGTATGTGTCCAGGCGGTTTTATAGTTCCTGCTGCAACTGCTCCAGGAGAAGTTGTCGTAAACGGTATGTCTCCCTCTAAACGAAATAACAAGTTCGCCAATTCAGGTATTGTAGTCGAAATTAATGTAGATGAAGACCTATACAAATATGAGCGTTTTGGGGTTTTAAAAGGATTGGAATACCAGAAAGATTTAGAACGATTGGCTTTTACCGCAGGCGGAAGAACGCAAACAGCACCCGCACAACGTTTGACCGATTTTGTAGAAGGCCACCTTTCAACAGACCTCAACCCTACTTCCTACCAACCAGGATTGAATTCAGCTCCCTTACATTCTTTGCTGCCAAAACTTATTGGCGGAAAACTACGTCAAGGCTTCAAGGCCTTTGGCGATAAAATGAAAGGCTATTACACTGCGGAAGCTAATATTGTAGGTGTTGAATCTCGCACCTCATCTCCGGTAAACATCCCTAGAAACGAAAAATTAGAACACCCAGAAATTGAAGGCCTGTTCCCTTGTGGAGAAGGCGGTGGTTATGCTGGCGGAATAGTTTCTGCTGCAATGGATGGTGAACGGTGTGCAGAAGCTGCTATAGCAGGTCTATAGTTAGGGTTTATAGGCTTATCCAAACATTCGCCGTATCTTTACGGCTTATTAAATATACATGACATTTAAAGATTTAGGTATTGCTTTGCCTATACTCAGAGCTATTGAGGAACAAGGATATACGAATCCTACACCCATACAGGAACAAGCCATTCCTATTTTACTTAACAAAAAAGACCTTTTAGGAGTTGCACAAACAGGAACGGGAAAAACAGCCGCGTTCAGTATCCCTATAATTCATCATTTACACAACAGTCAAGATCAAACTAGAGGTAAGCGACGCATACGCACACTTATTGTAACACCCACTAGAGAACTTGCTATTCAGATAGCCGATAACTTTACTGCTTACAGCAAGCATACACATATTAAAAACACAGTGATTTTTGGCGGTGTTAAACAATCTAGACAGGTGAATGCCTTACGTAATGGTGTTGATGCACTTATTGCTACTCCGGGAAGATTATTAGATTTGATGAACCAAAACATTATCTCTTTACGGGATATTGAATTTGTGGTTCTAGATGAAGCGGATCAAATGCTGGATATGGGTTTCATTCATGATATTAAAAAAATCATAGCGAAGCTTCCAAAGCAAAGACAATCCCTTTTCTTTTCGGCTACGATGCCTTCTAGTATTGTAGAACTTTCAAAAACCCTTTTAGGCCAATTTGAAAGAGTAACTATAAAGCCACAGCAGGCTACAGCAGAAAAAGTAGAGCAAGGTGTTTATTTTGTTAGCAAACCAAATAAACCTAAATTATTGGTGCACTTGGTTAACGAGAGACCTACAGATTCTGTTTTGGTATTTTCAAGAACTAAGCATGGTGCCAATAAAATAGTTAAAAAATTAGCACAAGCTGATATTAAATCGGCCGCTATACATGGTAACAAATCACAAACTGCCAGACAAAAAGCTTTAGGTGATTTTAAAGATGGAAAGTTACGCGTCTTAATTGCAACTGATATTGCTGCAAGGGGAATTGATGTAGAAGATCTTTCTTTGGTTATCAATTACGATTTGCCAAATGTACCCGAAACTTATGTTCACCGTATTGGTAGAACAGGCCGGGCCAGCGCAAGTGGTATCGCTCTTTCTTTTTGCGATAAGGAAGAACGCGCATATTTAAAGGATATTGAAAAACTCATTAAACAACAGGTGCCACGTATGCCAGAGCATCAGTTTATTGGTGGGGACGAAGAGGAAGTTGAAGAAAAAAGACCTCAACAGAGATCAAATTCCAGAAACAACCACGGAGGTAACCGAAATAAAAGTCGCTCAGGGAATTCGAATAACAGAAGTGCGAACAATCGCAACCGAAGTAATTCAAATAGACCACGCAGAGACGATTAAGTAAATTCGTTCATTATTTAATTGAACAATTAGAAAAACCGCAAGAAGATTTTGATTCCATCAGGCATCTTTTCTTCTTGCGGTTTTTCTTTGCTCTTTATCTACGTAAACTATCTCGAGGCAAGTGCACGAAGTATTAAAAGGATTATACTTTGATTTCGAAACAAGCCTCAGAGCATTAAATCTCGATTATCAAGTAAAAAATAACGGTTTCATAATTTCTATTTGAGAAAGTAGGACTGATAATTCTTAAATTGCTATTCTATATTAATCTCATAACATCAAATGGCTTTAAAATCTTTTCTCGCTTCGTTCATTTTCCTCACTGTGCATATAGCGCATGCGCAAGACCTAACGGTAATGAGTTACAATATTAAATATGATAATGTAAATGACACCATAAACAACTGGAACGACAGAAAAGCTCCAATGGTTCGTTTAATTAAGCATTATGCTCCAGAGTTTATTGGCATGCAGGAGGTGGTGTATCATCAATTGACCTATTTAGACGAAGCGCTGGAAGATTACAAATACATTGGCGTAGCCAGAGATGATGGAAAGAAAAAAGGTGAGTTCTCCCCTATTCTTTTCAACAGTGAAAAATTCAACTTACTACAATCCAATACCTTTTGGTTATCCCCTACACCAGATAAAGTTAGCGTGGGTTGGGATGCAGCTATGGAGCGCGTTTGTACTTACGGATTATTCGAAGACAAAACCAATAAGCAAAAATTCTGGGTATTCAACACCCATTTTGACCATATTGGAGTTGAAGCTCGCGAAAAATCAGCTACGCTTATCGTAAAGAAGATTAACGAGATAAACACAGATAAACTTCCGGTAGTTCTTACAGGCGATTTCAATTTAGAACCCGAGTCAAAACCGATTCTGTTTCTTAAAAAAGAAATGACGGACGGAAAAGAGATAACTGAACAGCCTTTTTATGGGCCTACCGGGACCTTTAGTGGATTTGACCATGCACGAGTGCTTGACCACCGCATTGACTATATTTTTGTACGAGCTTTTAAAGTTGAGAAGTACATTCACATAGATGACCGAATGGAAAATAACCAACATATTTCTGACCACCTTCCTATAATGGCTACACTACAGAAATAGTTAAGTTTCACCAAACATAAAAAAGCCCGAATCTAGATAGATTCGGGCTTTTTAAATTTATAATACCTATTACATTACTTCTTCAAGAACAAAATAAGAATTTCATTTAACTCATCGGCATGCGTTAGGTTCAGACCATGAGGTGCGTCTTTTATGACTTCATATTGATTATCCGCAATACCTTTTGCCGCCTGGTCTGCAGAGGTTGCCTGGGGCACCGTTGCATCGGCATCTCCATGAACAATAAGCGTTGGTACCGTAACATTTTTTAATTCCGGTCTAAAGTCCGTATGCATCCAAGCTAAAGCCGTTTCAATTGTAGCTCTTGGCGAAGCATTTGACGCTATACTAAAATCATAGTCCATTTGAGCCTCACTAACTTTGTCCTTGTTATCCTCATAATTATAGAAACCCGTCAGAAACTTTTCTTTTAAGAATCCTACCCTATCATTTTGTAAGGCCTCCTTAATCCAATCTAAAGTTTCTTCCGGTACTCCATCAGGATTATCTTCTTTTTTCTTTACTAATGGAATTATAGAACTTATTAAAGCTGCTTTCGCAATTTTATCCTCTCCATAATCTGTGAAATAACGCACTACTTCGCCTCCACCCATAGAGAAACCTACAATTACCACATTGTCTAAATCCAAATTTTCAATAATGGCATTTAAATCGCTGGCAAGTGCAGAATAATCATACTCGCCCCATGGCGCAGAAGATGCTCCAAAACCTCTTCTATCATAAGCGATACAGCGATAACCTTCCTCTACAATTTTCCAAACTTGTTGCTCCCATGCCTTGTGACTTAAGGGCCACCCGTGAATAAGTATAACCGGTTGTCCGGAGCCATAATCCTCATAAAATATTTCTACGTCTTCTTTTCCTTTCTTGTTCTTTATAAATGGCATATATTTAATTTTAAAGTGAATTTAAATTTACGAGATTGTTCGCAATAGATGTTGCTCCATTCGGATTAAAATTCACTTTTTACAATATTTTAACTCGCAGTTCTAAAGCAAACAAAAACGTATTTATTTCATGTTCATACCTGATAACCATCGCAAAGAAAATCTTTCAGAAATCAAAATTTTTTTGAAAGCAAACAGTTTTGGCATTCTCGTAAGCCAATATCAAAACAAACCTTGGGCTACACATATTCCTTTGGAATTAGAAACCACAGAAGACGGAAAAGAGGTTCTCACGGCCCATATGGCCAAGGCCAACCCACAATGGCGAGAGTTTGATCAGAACGAAGAAGTACTCTGTATTTTTAACGGTCCGCATTCCTATGTATCCTCATCTTGGTATAAAGAGGAAGAAGTGCCTACATGGAACTATATTGCGGTTCATGTTTATGGAAAGTTGAACATATTAAGCGAAGAAAAAGTTATGGCTTCTATGCACAGGCTAGTAGATAAATACGAAGCAAATTCAAAGAAACCAATTTCTCTAAAAGACATGTCTCCCCGCACGTTGAAACAGATAAAAGGTGTAGTGGGTTTTCAGATAGAGATAACAGACATTCAAGCGCAGTATAAATTATCTAAAAACCGAGAACAAGACCACCCGAAAATCATTGAAGAGCTGGAAGACTCCAAGAACCCAATGAGTATTGAAATTGCCCAAGCCATGAAAAACAAATAATTCTTAGAGCGATTTGTACGCCTTAAGAATACGCTCTATTTTTTGGTTTTTATCTTCATTTACAACTTTACGTTCAGGATTTTCATTAAACCATTTTAAGGTTCTTCTGATGCCTTCTGAAAAAGGAATGGTTGCCTTAAAGTCAGGCACAAATGTTTTGATTTTGGAATTGTCAAAAATTACACTTTCACCTTTATCTGCTAAAAGCGTACCTGTAAACGATGGTTCAATTTTACATATAAAATCTGAAGCAATATGCACTACCCTAGCCTCATACCCCAGCGCATCTGCGAAAATTTTGTAAATCATATTCCAACTCAATATTTCGTCGGACGTAATATGAAAAGCATGGCCAATAGCTGTTGTCAACCCTAACAAACCTACAAAGCCTTTTGCAAAATCATCTGCATGGGTAACTGTCCATAAAGAGGTACCATCTCCATGAACAATAATTTCTTCGCCATTTATAATACGTTTGGCTGTTGTCCATTCTCTGAAACCACCTATGGCAATAGGAATTACCGTGTCATAGGTTAATGATGGACGGACTATGGTAATAGGAAAACCTGTTTCCCGATATGCTTTCATTAAACGGTCTTCACTTCTAATTTTTTCTTGAGAATAATCCCATAAATTATTACAAAGCGGAGTTGATTCCGTTATAACAGGATATTGCAAAGGAGTCTGATAACAAGAAGCCGAACTGATAAAAATGTACTGCTTTGTCTTCCCTTGAAACAAGGCAATATCACGCTCTATATCCTCCGGGGTAAAAGCTATCCAATTCACTACTACATCCCAACTGTGGTTTTGTAATTCAGAAAGTTCTTCTGGTTTATTTATATCGCCAAAAATAGTATTCACACCTGGTAATCCAGCTTTATTGGTACCTCTGTTTAAGTGATAGAGGTCAATACCTTTTTCTATTGCCAAGTGACTAGATGCTGTGCTTATATTTCCTGTTCCCCCTATAAATAAAACCTTCATTGTAGTATATTTTATTCGTTACTCGAATATAAACATAAGCAACGATAATTCTATAAAACTTAAGTGCCGAAATAGGTAAAACACCTCACCATTAAGGAAGAATTTTAAATAGCACGCAACAAAACTGTATTTTTGAAAGATGGGCAATCTGCCAATTTAGAAACTTTGATCCATAAGATAAAAAAAAATGGCTTACGACGAATATCTTGCTGATAGGTCTAGACAGATCTTAAAACAGAAACACGTTTACTTTGAAGAAAAGAAAATGATGGGCAGCCTTTGTTTTATGGTCGATGAAAAAATGTGTTTTGCTATTAGCATAGATAAAGACACCGATTCTTCGCGTATGATGGCTAGAATAGGAAAAGAGAATTACGATAAAACTCTACAGCAACCGCATTGTAGACCTATGGATATAACCGGCCGAAAAATGAAAAGCTATATTTATGTTGATGCCGATGGAATGGATACGGAAGAAGACCTTGAACATTGGATTCAACTTTGCCTAGATTTTAACCCTTTGGCCAAAAAGAGTAAGAAGAGCAAAAAATAAAAAATCCCCGATAAACACTAAAGTCCATCGGGGATTTTTCATCTATAATCACCTAAACTATATTTCTTCGGTCAACCAAGCTTTCATCATCCAAACCGTTTTTTCCTGGCCTGTAATAAAATCGCTCATCATAGAGTTGGTACCTTCATCACCAGACTCACCTGAAGCATCTAAAATTCGTCTCTCAATAACCAAAAGACCTTTTAATGAATCTACTACCAAACGAATAGCATCTTCATCTTTACTTATATTTTTACCTACCGGCACTTTTGAATTTTTTATATAATCCTCAAAAGTATGCAATGGCACTCCCCCTAAAGTAAGAATACGTTCAGCAATCTCATCTACATTAAGATTTGCCTCTGTATATAGCTCTTCAAATTTTGGGTGAAGCTCAAAAAAGCGTTTCCCTTTTATATTCCAATGAATACCTCTTAAATTTTGGTAGTAACGTTGAAAATTCGCTAACAACTCGTTTAAGTCTTCGCTTAATGATTTTGAATCTTTTTCGCTTAATCCTATACTATTTAGTTTCATGGTTCTTGTTGTTTTAACTATAGTATAAAGGTACCCAATATTAGACCCTACTTCATGATAGATATCATTGATAGTTTTTATATTTTTATCACTAGAATTTATAGCAAATGACAATTACTCAATTACAATATGTGCTGGCCGTTGCCGAGCATAAAAACTTCACCTTAGCTGCAGAAAAAAGCTTCGTTACGCAACCTACCTTAAGTATGCAAGTACAAAAGTTAGAAGACGAGCTAGATGTCTTGATTTTTGATAGAAGTAAAAAACCTATTTCTATTACAGAGGTAGGAGCAAAAATAGTGGCGCAGGCCAAAAACATCGTAAATGAAGCCAGTAGAATAAAGGATGTAGTAGATCAAGAAAAGGGATTTATAGGAGGTGATTTCACTTTAGGGATTATCCCTACCATAATGCCCACACTACTCCCCATGTTTCTTAAGACTTTTATAAACAAGTACCCTAAGGTAAACTTGATTATAAAAGAACAGAGCACAGAAACGCTAATTCGTAATATTCAAGATGGTCATATAGATGCGGCCATTGCTGCCACACCACTGGGTATTGAGTTTATAAAAGAACGGCCTTTGTATTACGAGCCGTTTGTAGGCTATGTACCAAAAGAGCATAGACTTGGTAAGTCAAAAACATTAAAGCCAGAAGATTTAGATATTAGTGATGTACTGCTATTACAGGATGGTCATTGCTTTAGGGATAATGTAATTAACCTATGTAAAGCGCCACGGAATTTGGACACCAAGCAATTTCGTTTGGAAAGTGGCAGTTTTGAGACATTGATCAATCTAGCGGATGAAGAACTTGGAATGACTTTACTGCCCTATTTAAACACTTTGGTTTTAGACGAAAAAAAGAAAAGTAAATTGAAGTATTTTGATAAACCCTCTCCAGCTCGAGAAGTAAGTTTAATTTACCACAAAAGTGAACTGAAAATTCAAATTACAAATGCGTTAAGAGATGTCATCTCTAGTATTGTTAGAGGAGCCATCGCTTTTCAAGATGTACAGATTATCAGTCCTATTAATAAATAAATTATTACCCATTCATCTCTATAGCCAAATTTTGCTGTACTGGTCCATGATTGGGTACCGACAATAAAAAAGCCCTCTATTTAGAGGGCTATTAATTATGATTTTATATAAATAAGCGTTTGTTCGAGTTCTGGTTTATCTGTAATAAACTGCTGTAACCAGAGTTCTAGTTCTTCAATTTCTTCGGGAAGCAACATTGATACTGCTTTTTGAAGTTCTTTAATGAACAATTTCGCGTCAAAACTAACTTTTTTCAATACCGTTTTAGAGTATTCAAGCATAGCTCTAGCCATATGTCAAAATGTTTAAGTTATTAGTTGTTTAAGAGATAATCTCTCTCTATAAAGTTAAACAATAATGCATTTACTATATTGCTTAGGCGCTGTTAAATGTAAGCCAATTTCTTGTTAAATGCCCTCGATACGGGTACTAACACACTTTTAAAAATGAAAAAAATACTATTTATACTTCTTGCCTCCATTTCACTAACTAACTGTAAATCATATAAAAAGACTATTTCCAAGTCTACAGATACCATTATTTTATCTGACTTTTATAAAAATCAGTTTGTAGGCTTGCTGGTATTAGACCCAGAAACAAACGATACTTTATACTCTAACAAAAGTAAGAAATACTTTACACCTGCTAGTAACACCAAAATTTTCACTTTGTTTGCTTCTTTACAGTTATTACCCCAACAGGTCCCTGCTTTAAAATATGCTATAAAAAATAATATGGTATATATTGAAGGAACGGGAGACCCTTCTTTCCTACACCCGTATTTTAAGGACAGTACCGCTTTTCATTTTTTACAAAAACATGATGCCATAGTTCTTGACCTGAATAATTTTGAAGACGAAAAATTAGGTCAAGGATGGGCGTGGGACGATTATCAATATTACTATCAACCAGAAATAACTTCCTTACCACTTTACGGTAATGTTACTAGCATTTCAAACACAAACGGACTAAACGTAACACCTGATTTTTTTAAGGATAATGTTGTGCGCACATGGTATAAAAAGTATAGGGAATTGGAAAAAAACACATTTTACTTTTCACGTTCCCGTAAAGACACGATTGAGATTCCCTTTCGCACAGATTCTGTATTAACCAAACAATTGTTAGAATCTGCTCTGAACAAGAAAATAAGCTTGTCCAAACAATCTATTATAGGCGAAAAACAAATTCTCTATGGACAACCATCAGATTCTCTTTTTGTACGGATGATGCACGAAAGTGATAATTTTATTGCAGAACAATTATTGGTTTTGTCATCGTCTACCCTTTCCGATACCCTTAGCGGCAAAAAAACAAGAGAGTACATTCTTGAAAACCAATTAGCCAATTTACAACAACCTCCAAGATGGGTTGATGGTTCCGGGCTTTCCCGTTATAATCTCTTTACTCCAGAGTCTATGGTTGCTGTTCTTAACAAAATGTACAAAACTGTACCACGCCAGCGGTTATTCTCCATTTTTCCAGAGAACGCAGTTTCAGGAACTTTAAAAGAATGGAATTACGACGGAGGATATCCAAAATTATATGCAAAGTCCGGTAGTCTAAGTAATAATTACTGCCTGAGCGGGTATCTTATTACAAAGACAGGAAAAACATTGATTTTTAGTTTTATGAACAATCATTACCAACAACCCACCTCTGAGGTAAAAAAGAAGATGCAACAGGTGCTACGGCAAATAGCAGATTCGTATTAAAGCAAAAATATAGGATTTAACTAAAAGTTGACTAGTCTAGCAGCTTATGAACAGCCGCGTATTGCAATAAAAGAATGGTTTTAGCGTCTTTGATTTCACCAGAGGTAATCATATTCATAGCTACGTCAAACGGATATTCAAGAACCTCAATGTTCTCGGTCTCGTCTTCTGCGCCACCACCATCTCCAATTTTCATTTTTTCCTCATAGGCACCCACAAAGAAATGAAGTATCTCCGTAACCGAACCTGGTGACATATACGATTCAAACACTTTTTTGACGTTTTCTATCTTGTAACCAGTTTCTTCTTCCACTTCTTTTCTGATGCAATCTTCAGGGTTATCACCATCTAAAAGACCAGCACAGACTTCTATCATCATGCCACTAGGATTACCATTTATATAGGTAGGCATGCGAAATTGTTTTGTTAACACCACCGTACCCTTTTTCTGATTGTACAATAGAATTGCTGCTCCATTGCCGCGATCATAGGCTTCACGCTGTTGGGTTTCCCATGAACCATCTTCTTTTTGATACTCGTAAACATACTTGTTTAAGGTATACCAATTATCTGATAAGACTTCCTTTTTGATGTTCTTTATGGTGCCGTTTTTCACTGTAGCATGTTCATACTGGGTTAATATTGAATCAAAACTAGTAACATTCAAGCGAATATTATTCTTTAGTTTCTTCTTTTTCTCCAAAAATACGGCTAAGTGCCCGTTTTGAAATGGGTTTATCAAAATAACCTTTTACTACGGGATGGGTAGATGCACGTTGTCTTTCTTTTGTACTCAAAAATGCAGACAAAATATAAATATCAGAGCTTCTAACATGCTCCGGCATTTCTTCCAACTTTTCTAGAAATTCCCAACCATTCATTTTAGGCATGACCAAATCTAACAATATAACGTCTGGTAATTCTTTGTCTCCCTCAAGACTATCTGACAGTACTTTTAAAGCAACTTCAGCACTATCAAAATCTACTACATGATAAGGTTTTTTCAACTGCTCTATACCATAACGTGCCGCAAATAACGAAACGAGATCGTCATCTATTATCCAAATTGTTAAGGGGGTCACGTTTTCAAATATCATAATTACACAAAATATAGTAAGAAAAAACTTTCAAATCAAAAAAAAGACTCTTATTTAAAATAAATGTATGTAAAAGATTTATTATTACACCCCTTTTCAGGCTACTGTTACCGCTTTATTAAGGTATCTTCTAAACGGAAGCATTTCTTTGTACACATTGATAATTTTTTTCTCAAAATTATCCCTAAATACTTCATCTGTAGGAAATTCGTGTGCCACGGCAAATGTTTTATTGCGTAAAATTTCAATATGTTCATGAGAATTTGAGAACCCTTTTGGTGCTTTTATTAACTTGGAATCTTCGTAAAGCCCCCCGAAAATATTTTTGAAAGATTTTTTGTCAATTATTTTCTGAAATACATCTCCATCATAATCTATGGCGTCACGTATACTTTTAAGCGTTGGAGAATCTGGCCGCCAAAACCCACCTGCCATGATGCATCTTTCAATACCAATTTCAATATAAAAATCACCTGTTAAAGGTCTTTTGTCCAAACCCGCTCCAAAATGGTCTTTGTAAACCGGTTTGTTAGGGTGAAACATAAGATTATTATTAATCCGGTTAATTCCCTTCTTTCCCGGCGTATCATAATACTCATTATCTAAAGCAGCCATTACATCATTCATATGGTCTAACCATTTTACGAAATCTGTGCGTACTTCTTTATACCATTTACGGTTGGCATCCATCCACTCTTTGGAATTATTGGAATTGAGTGCCTTTAAAAACTCTATAAGGTTTTTGAAATCCATTTAAATATTACGACTGATGCGCATCTTATTATAAGTTAACCGATTCTCTATGGAGGTTCTTTCTAAAAACGATTATCACCACCAACAATATCTCCTAAAGAACCTAAAATACTTCCTTCTCCTTTATCCTTGCCTCCTCTTGGAATAGAAGCCAAAACCCTACCCGCAAGTCTACTAAATGGTAATGATTGAACGTAAACCGTTCCGGGACCTCTTAGGGTAGCAAAGAAAAGACCTTCACCTCCAAAAACCGTGTTTTTAATACCCCCTACGAATTCTATATCGTAATCTACAGTTTGAGAAAAACCAACAATACAACCTGTATCTACTTTAAGGACTTCACCAGCAGCAAGTTCTTTTTTTGCCAAAGTACCACCAGCATGTACAAAGGCCATACCATCTCCTTCTAATTTTTGCATGATGAAACCTTCTCCTCCAAATAAACCGCGACCCAATTTTTTAGAAAACTCTATACCAACGGACACTCCTTTTGCTGCGCATAAAAAAGCATCTTTTTGACAGATGAACTTTCCTTGTTTTTCAGATAAATCTATAGGAAGAATTTTTCCTGGATATGGAGAAGCAAAACTAACTTGTTTTTTTCCCTGACCTATGTTTAAAAAAGCGGTCATAAAAAGACTTTCGCCAGTCAATATTCGTTTTCCTGCGGAAAAAATCTTTCCTAGTACGCTATTATCTTGATTAGAACCATCTCCAAAGATGGTATCCATTTTAATATCAGAATCCATCATCATAAAACTACCTGCTTCTGCTACAACAGCTTCTTGCGGATCAAGTTCTATTTCTACATATTGCATTTCTTCACCAAAAATCTGGTAATCTATTTCGTGTGCGTTCATTTTTTGACATTTTTTTTAGTTTCAATATATGAGTAGTAAGGATGTTTTATTTGTTACAAAATACCACTTACTTTTATACTGAAGCAATAATTATCAATTAATGAAAACTTTATGTAATGTGAAAATCTATTTTTATTTCACGAATGAATTTGAACTTATGCTATAAACAACCTACAAAACAGGTAAATTCATGAAACCTTTAGTACAAGCTCTTAACCTTAGAATTATTTTTGAAAGAATATTTTAATCCAACGTTCAGATAGGAACTATTAGTCATTTCAAAATCATAAACTTCATCATTATTATAATCCTGAATCTGCATACGATTGTATACCGTATACCCCCCTGTAACCGTAGCTTTAAAATTATCCCAAAAAGTGAAATTATAACCTAACCCTATTAAAAAACTGGTTTGCCTAAATGTACCTGTATAATCTTCTTTATAAACTTCTATACCATCATTAATATTACTAGTAAATCCTGTTAAACTAGCAAAACCTTCAAAATCATGATTCTCCCCCAATGACCATTTCACACCGCTATCTGGCGCACCTATTTTATAAGCCCAAGCATCATTTATTCTTTTGGTGTAGGCAATGATGGGAATTGGATGGTATAAACCATATTGTATATCATAGACAGCACCAACGGTCCACATACTATTTTTTTCCTCACTATACTTATTTAAAGTAACCAAGGCATTAAAAAATACATCATCTGAGGTGATTTGTTGTTCATCAAAATTTGACGATACCTGAGATTCCCCCATTAGGTTCACATACCAATCATTACCCAAATTTCTTTGGTACTTAAATTTTAAACTAAAGGAATTAAAATCTTCAATTTGATTCGTTTCAAAAGGTACATTTCTGTCTACAAAACTAAAACTTGAATTCTGAATTTTTCCTCCAATGGTTAGTTTTTCCTTGTTGGTATTAACTAATGGAATAGCAATACCTGCTTCTAGTTTAACTTGGCTTGCTATATCTGAACTTGGAAAAAATTCGGAGTTAACATAAATATCATCTGTATCTTGGGCATAAGACCAATTAACTGCTATTAACACTAGGAGAATCAAGACTTTCTTCATAAAACAACGTACATTAAAACTGGTTTCAAGAACGGTCTAATCCATTCTATACACCGTAAAAGTGTTGAAAATATGAAGCAAAATCAATCTTAATATATGTCCGGGAATACTATATAGAGCAAAAGGGCTATTTCGTCTACCAAGCTAATTTCTTTTGGTAAATTTTAGGAATTACAGATTAGCAGCTTAAACATAAAGGTAGTTTTTGGAAGAATATTTTAAAGGTATATGTAATACTAGTAAGAATCACTTCTTCACCCGAACCGTCCATTCAAATTTAAAAGTAGAGACCACTACCCCATCTTCGTTCACACCGATAGATTTCATCCAAAATGCTTGCCCTTCTCCTGTAGCAATAGTTTTATCTATAGCCTCTTTGATTAAGTGACCATCTTCACAGGTAAATGTAATTTTGCCGGTAGCTTTCTTAGAAAAGTTGGCAGTGTTATTAGCTACAAGCATAGATATTTTTTTACCGCTGTCTTTAATTTGAGCAATTACCATAGCCCCAGTACTGAGCTCTGCCGCCATTCCTTGTACGGCCCAAAACATACTTTTAAACGGATTTTGATTAAACCATTTATGAGTAACCGTTACAATTGCCTTCTTTTCATCCATATGTCGCAACCTAACCCCACACCACCATGCAGATGGTAATTTAAAGAAGGTAAATGTGTTGAACTTGCCCGTAGATACTGCCATGGTCTTATATATTTTCTCTAAATGTATTGAAATTTTTTCTTTTTACAATTGTTAATTTCATGTTAATTTTTAGTACTTTGTTTTGCATAGTACCTTCTTTTAGACATATATTTGCATAAGAAATTACTAAGCCATGGAAAGTACACTAACAAAACACGAAAGAAATTTAGCCGCAATGGTGCACGCTTCTTCTTTTTCAAAATTCTTTATTCCTTTCGGAAATTTTATTATTCCGTTGGTATTATGGATTGCTAATAAAAAGGATTCTGCACTTGTAGACTATTCAGGAAAACAGGTTTTAAACTTTCAGATTAGCCTTCTACTCTACTCTATTGTTTTGGGAATCATTAGTATACCATTCTTTGTTGGTTTCTTTCCTGATTTTTTAGATAGCAGTTTATTTGGCCTAAACCACTTGAACGATTATAATAATCTAAACATTGACTTTAGTGAAGCATTTAAATTTAGTTCTTGGTTATTTCCGTTAGGTGTTGCCGGTCTAGCTCATGGTGCTTTGTTTGTTGTGAATGTAGTTTACACTATTCTAGCGGTCATTAAAACTAACGAAGGCCAAGAGTTTTCTTATCCGATTACTATAAAGTTTTTGAAATAATGAGGTCAACTACCGCCATAATCGTACTTATTTTCTTTTCCAACTTTTGTAAGATGGCAGCACAATCTGCTACCGAGGAGCAATTAAAGGAAACGATTACCAAGTTAGATGCAGAATACTTTGAAGCGTATAACACCTGTAATATGGAAAAGCAATCAGAAATGTATGCCGAAGATTTAGAATTCTATCATGATAAGGGAGGCTTAATGACATCAAAACAAGATTTACTTGAAAGCTTAAAAAAGAATATTTGTGGTAAAGTAACAAGAGAGTTAGTTGAAGGTAGTATTGAAGTTTATCCTATAAACGGATTTGGCGCGGTAGAAATAGGATTGCACAAATTTCATAACAACCAAGAGCCGGATGCCATTTCAAAACCGGGAAAATTTATAATGATATGGAAAAAAACAGATTCCATTTGGAAGATCACGAGGGTCATCAGCCTTCATTAATATAAAAAAAGGTGCTCATCACACCCCAGTCAAAAAGGAGTTTATTCATCAATCAATTTACTCAAAATTTACAACAGGGCCTCACTAATCACGGGGCAGTAACCTAAGCGGATTTGCAGTAGAGAAAAACGAACAATCACACTATGCAGAGTACCATTTATGAACAGACACGTTCCCCCAATTTAAAGGAACTGCATAAAAAGAAAAAAGAAATTATGAATGTAGAAAATACAAAAGCACAAATGCGCAAGGGCGTTTTGGAGTATTGTATTCTGTCTATCTTAAATGGGAAAGACAAATACGCTTCTGAAATACTCGCAACGCTAAAAGATGCGAAAATGCTTGTAGTAGAGGGCACAATTTACCCTTTGTTAACTCGCTTAAAAAATGCAGGTCTACTCAGCTACCGCTGGGAAGAATCAACCTCTGGTCCCCCAAGAAAATATTACGCATTAACAGAAACCGGTAAACTTTTTCTAAAAGAACTGGACAGTACTTGGGATGAGCTAAGAACAGCAACTAATTTGGTAACCAACAACAAATAAACCTAAAAAACTACTTTGTAACTTCATAACTACTATGCGTTTACAGAGAAAAAACGACTAAAATGAACAAAACTATAAACATTAATCTAGCAAATATGCTCTTCCATATGGATGAAGATGCATATAACAAAATGCAGCGCTATTTAGAGTCCGTGAAGCGCTCTTTTGCCAATACACCGGGCAGTGACGAAATACTTGCAGATATTGAGGCACGTATAGCAGAACTGTTTCATGAGAAGCTTGATAACGAACGCCAGGTTATTACCCAAAAACAGGTAGACGAGGTTATAGCTATCATGGGACAGCCAGAAGATTATATGGTTGATGAAGATATATTTGAGGATGAGCCTAACACAGGTAGAACACATTCTGAGCAAAGAAAATCTAAGAAACTGTACCGCGATACGGAGCAAAAGTATGTTGCGGGTGTTTCTTCTGGTTTGGCACATTACTTTAATATAGACCCACTCTGGATTCGTTTAATATGGGTGCTTTTAACCATTGGTTCTTCGGGTGGTTTTATTTTAATCTACGGCTTACTGTGGTTATTGATTCCTGAGGCTACTACTACTTCGCAAAAATTAGATATGCGGGGGGAGGACATCAACATCAGCAATATAGAACGTAAGGTCAAGGAAGGCTTTGATGATGTTGCCCAAAAAATTAAAAGCGTTGATTATGAAGATGTAGGTAATAAAGTAAAAAGCGGAGGCAAATCCTTTTTTGATACCCTAGGAGATATTATCATGTTCTTCTTTAAAGTGTTTGGAAAGTTCATTGGTGTGCTCTTAATCATTATTGGAGCTTCTACTATTATTGGTCTTTTTATAGGCATGATAACCGTGGGTATTTCAGATGTGGTTCAGATACCTGGTCTAAATATGTACAATATAGTAGATGCAAGCAACATGCCCATTTGGTTGGTATCCATACTAGGTTTCTTTGCTATAGGTATTCCTTTTTTCTTTCTCCTTTATTTAGGGTTGAAAATTTTGGTGAACAATTTAAAGTCTATTGGTAGCATTGCTAAGTTCTCGTTATTGGGTCTTTGGCTGATATCTATTATTATGCTAATTGTCTTTGGCATTAAACAAGCTTCTGCACGGGCGTTTTCTGAATCTACCGTAAATACTGAAAATTTGTATTTCCAACCATTAACGGATACATTAGAAATTAATTTAGAATCCTATGACCGTAAATTCCGTAACAAACGTAAAGTTGAAATGCGCAACGGACTTACAATTACCAGAAATGCCGCAGGCGAAGAGGTTATGGTTATGGACGAGGTTAGTATCTATATTGAAAAATCAAGAGATAGTTTAACCAAGATTGAGATTATCAAAGAATCTGACGGTCCTTCTTTTGATGTTGCTGAAAATTATGCGGAAGCAATAAATTATAATTACAAGGTGGAAAACAACATTCTCTATCTTCAGGATTTCTTAACCACTGCACGGAAGCATAAAATGATGAATCAGGAAGTTCGTGTAAATCTCTATATCCCCGTAGGTACTGTTATTAATTATGTAAGTGATAGTGGTTATCGTTGCTGGCGCTTTCATATTGAAAATGATAGAAACCTAGACGCTTGCGAAATGGGAGGTTTTATATGGAAGATGGGTCCTGATGGCGAATTAAAATGCCAAGAGTGTCCTGAGATTATCGAAGAGGATGATAATGATGACGATAACAACGGGAGGAATAAAATAAGAATAGATGAAAACGGAATTGATATTGACATTCAAGAAGACGGTGAATCTATAAAAATGAAAATAGGTAAAGATGGCGTTCATATAAATTCTAATGAGGACGATACTGATGGTCAAAATAGAATAAATATAGACGAAAATGGCATTGATATAGATATTGATGATAACCGTTCAGAACCAGATGACACCAATTATAAAACCTAATTTTTAATAAAGTTTGGCCAGTGCAATCAATTCAGTATCAAAATATGACGTTTGAGTCTGAAAATCTGGTAAAGACGCAACCAATAGTTCAATTTTACATCAATCTTAAAACAACAATCATGACAACTTTAATTCGTATTGCAATTGCATTTTTAGTAGCACTGTTTTTATCTTCCTGTGGTTTTGACGTCAATATTGGCGACTTTGGCTCCGGTGAAAAAGGTAATGGAACCGTAGTAACGGACGATAGAGCCATAACAGATGAGTTCACAAAAGTATCTTCATCCGAAGGTCTTACAGTGTATGTAACTCAGGCCAATGAATTTAATATTAAAGTAGAGGCCGATGAAAACATAATTGACCTCATTGCTACGGATATTAAGAACGGAAAATTACGTATACACGCAAAGCAGAATATTGGCAGGGCTACCAAGAAAGTTTACGTTTCACTTCCTGTAGTTTCCAATTTAAGTGCATCAAGCGGATCACAACTGCGTGTTGAAAACACTATAGAAAGTGATGATCTTGAAATAGATGGTAGTAGTGGTGCACAAATAGATGTTGAAGTAGTTACAGATGCTCTTGAAATAGACGCCAGTAGTGGTGCAAGTCTTACA
This sequence comes from Zobellia nedashkovskayae, assembly GCF_015330125.1. Classification (NCBI taxonomy): domain Bacteria; kingdom Pseudomonadati; phylum Bacteroidota; class Flavobacteriia; order Flavobacteriales; family Flavobacteriaceae; genus Zobellia; species Zobellia nedashkovskayae. Next base: position 4,755,903 of record NZ_JADDXR010000002.1, read on the forward strand.
ATATCCGGTAAAACCAATCGTGCAAATGTAGACGTAAGCAGCGGTGGTAATATCAATGCAAAAACACTTTTAACCAAAACCTGTACGGCAGATGCCAGTAGTGGTGGGAATATGAAAATTCAAGTTTCCGAAACCCTCGTAGCAGATGCCAGTAGTGGCGGGAACGTAGCCTATACCGGTAATGCTAACGTAAAAACTAAAAAATCTGTTTCGGGTAGCGTACACAAATATTAAAATCAAAAAACGAACAATCCTGAATGCAAGCTGTCGAATTTTCGGCAGCTTGTTTTTGGTTTAAGTCGGTAGAAGTGTTAATCTTTTCTGCTTTCCGAAAAAAAGCTCAGAGAAAAGCGCAAACCCTTTTTCTCTTTTTATATTAGTGGAAACAATTGGAACATGCAGTTAGATTTAAAAAAATACGTTTTAGCCTTAAAACATACCTTTAGTATCTCCCGTGAATCTCACGATTTTCAAAACACTTTAATCGTTAGTCTTTCTTTAGACGGACAAACAGGTTATGGAGAAACCACATCTAACCCTTACTACAATATTACCGTAGAAAGTATGATGGCGGAAATTGAAACCATCAGAAAAGAAATAGAAGCTTTTCACATAGATCATCCTGAAAATTTTCATGCTTTTTTGACAAGTAAAAAGCTGTCTAATTTTGCTATCTGTGCATTAGATCTTGCTGCTTGGGACCTTTTTGGTAAACTGCAAGGAAAGCCCCTTTATGATATTTGGGGAACAGGAAATACCTCTTACCCAATAACAAATTACACTATAGGCATTGCTCCTGTTGAAAAAATGGTGGAGAAAATGAAAGAAATGCCATGGCCTATTTACAAAATAAAATTAGGCACGGATGATGATGTTGCTATTGTTAGAGCGCTGCGAGAACATACTGATGCTGTTTTTAGAATAGATGCCAACTGTGCATGGTCTGCGAGTGAAACCATTGCAAATGCCCCATTATTAAAAGAATTAGGTGTTGAATTTCTTGAGCAACCGTTGAAAGCTAATGATTGGGAAGGCATGGAAAAAGTTATGCACCACAGTGTACTGCCTGTTATTGCAGATGAAAGCTGTATTGTAGAGAGTGATGTTCAAAAATGTGCGCTTCACTATTCTGGTATTAATATAAAATTGACTAAATGTGGTGGTATTACCCCTGCCCTACGCATGATTGCGGAGGCCAAAGAAATGGGAATGAAAGTAATGATTGGTTGTATGACAGAATCTACCGTAGGTATTTCTGCCATTGCACAATTGGTTCCACAACTGGACTATGTTGATATGGACGGCCCATTGTTGCTTAAAGGTGATATTGCCGATGGCGTAAAAATATTGCCAGACGGAAAACTGATTTTTTCAAAACTGAATGGTACAGGAGTAAGTTTAAGATAATGAACCATTATATTGATACATTCCCGGGCAGAAAGATTACGCTAAACGGAGTTCCCCATCTTTATTTTGGTGGTACTTCGTATTTAGGTCTCCAAACCGATGGAGATTTTCAGAAATTATTTATTAGTAATATTAAGAAATATGGCACCAATTACGGAGCCTCAAGAAAATCTAATATTCGTCTGTCCGTCTTTGATGAGGCTGAATCCTATTTGGCGAAAATAGTGGGTAGTGAAGCCTGTATCACTTTATCATCCGGGTACTTGGTGGGTCAGTTTTTGGCACAAGTACTCAATACCAAAGAGCATCAGTTTTTTTATGCACCGAATACGCATTCTGCGCTTTATCAATCTAAAATAAAATCGTATACCACTTTTGCATCATTGAATATTGCCGTTCGCGAGCATTTAGAATCTAGCAAATCTGCGCCTGTTGTTTTTTTAGATAGTATAGATTTCTCCGGTTGCAATTATCCCGATTTTGAAGCTTTAAAAATTCTTCCGCTAGAAGATATTATTTTGGTTGTAGATGACTCTCACGGGTTGGGTATTATTGGCGAAAATGGTGGAGGCGTTTATTCTATTTTAGCAAAATTAAAAATCAAGGAACTCATTGTCTGCGGGTCATTGGGCAAAGGTTTTGGTATTCAGGCAGGTGCTGTTTTTGGCACAAAAGAGCGTATTCACTTCCTTACTGAAACTCCTTTTTTTGGAGGTGCCAGCCCTGCAACTCCAGCGGCCATGGCAACTCTTGTTGAAGCAGATGTCATTTATGAACTCAAAAGAAAACGACTGCAACGTAATATGGATTTATTTTTTGGCAATCTTAAAAAACGAAAAGCATTTCATTTTATGAAAGGGCATCCTGCCTATACGTTTTCTGACGTGCAGTTGACGGAGTATCTTGAAGCAAACCGTATAATTGTCACCAGCTTTCCCTATCCTGATAAAAGTTCTCCGCTTATGAGTAGAATTGTATTGAGTGCAGCGCATAAAAAAAAGGATATTGAGCACGTTTTACATTGCATCAATATCCTCCCTTAGAACTTAACATCTAGAGGTTTAGTCTCTATCCCACCAAACTGGGTCACCAATTCCTTTGGTTACCGCTTCTACCTGTTCTCCGTTTCTGGTTTGTTCAGAAGTTGGGTACTGAGCTCTTCTCACCCATTGTCCATTTAGAACTTCATTATGACCTACAGGCAGTTCCAATCCTATAAAAACATTAGGGTCAAAATCATATCTTCTTAGATCCACGAACGATTCCGGGTTTAGAAAAGTGGCAATAAACTTCTCTCTCATAATCAAAGCCATCGTTAAATTATCTGCTCCTACAGCAATGGAAGCATCACTTAAGTAAGCTGCCTTGTCCGTTGACAAAACACCAAGCTTATCCATGTTTGCCCCTATTCCTTCTAAATATGCATTGTAAGCATCTGTAGAAGTACCAACAGATGCAGCATCTCCTCCATTTTGAAGAAACAATGCTTCAGCCTCCATAAACTTTAATTCAGAATAACTGCCCAAAATTATGGGAGCACTCTGGGAAGAATAAAAATTATCAGCTCCTAAATCAGTATTAGCGCTTATATTATCTTCTTCTTCGGTTTCTGCTAATTTATAACTGCCAGCACCACCATTTAGACCTCCAAGATATTCTGTGTCGTCTTCACCTATTGTGGTAATCAAAGGTAGACGTGGATCCAGGTCTATGGAAGCAAATGGAATAGATGTACCATCCATAAGACTCACTAATTGATCAGATAACAATACAGAAAAGTTACCCGTGTTATTAGGAAGTACTACTCCTGAGTTCCATGGATTGAAATTTCTTTCGTTGTACACTAATTGAAAATCATCTTCATTGCCAGAAAAACTATTGGACACACTACTCAAAACACCTTCAATAGCTAGGTTTTGGTCAACCTCAGAAAGATGCAATGCATACTTTGCTTTCAGAAAATAAGCAGCTTTGACCCACTTTGAAGTGTCACCACTATAAATCAAATCGTCTTCACCTATTGAAAACCCTGAGCTATCCGAAGCTTCTAAAAAAGTTATTGCCTCGCTCAACAAAGCATTTATCTGACCATAAACACTCTCTTGTGAGTCATACGAAGGTCTAAAATTTGCTTCACCCTCTAGGGCCGTTGAAAAAGGAACATCTCCCCATTGATCCGTAGCAAGTCCTAAATTAAATGCTTGCAAAACTTTTGCTATACCTATATAATGGCTTGCTTCATTATTCTCTGCAATAGCAACTACTTGATCTAAATCCGCCAAGGCCTGTAAATAGATATTACTCCACCCGCCAGTTATCTGCACTTCTTCTTGAGTATCTGCACCGGGCTCAAAATACGAGGCCAGTTGTTGTGAATATTGACAGATACTTAAAGCGATGCTATAATGTGCGGAAGAAGAATTATAAATTGCCGTAGGCAATAGATCAGCTTCTGTGACATTTTCAGGAAGCTCTTTATTAGGGTCGACGTTATCGCCCAAATAATCATCGCAACTCACCAAAAGGCTAGTCGCTACCGTAATTGAAAAAATATATTTAAAAACTTTCATCTTTCTAGAAATTAAGGTTTAGACCAAATATGAACGACTTTGTATTAGGTATGTTTAGACCGGTAAAACCGTAGGCATTTGTACCTGCACTAAACTGGCTACCTTCTGGATCATACCCTCTAAATGGTGTATCTAACCATAGATTGGTTCCTGTAAAACTGAAACCCATAGTCGTAAATGGGGTGTTCTTTATTAGGTTGGAAGGAAGGTCATAAGATAAAGTAACATTTCTCAATCGCCACCACGATGCATCTTGAACTAAGATTTCAGAAGCACGATTGTAAACCGCAGAATTTCTGTAATAGTTCTCATCTATAAAAACTGGAATATTGTTTGGAGATCCATCTGCTAAAACACCATCTAAAACTGTCGTTGCATCTCTAAACTCAGTAATTTGCAACACGCCGTTTCTAATACCATTTCGTTGACCGGAATCATACAATTCACCACCTTCTTTTCTCTCAATTAAAAATGATAATGCCAAACCTTTATATTTTAGCGTACTGCTTATACTTCCTAACCAGTCCGGCAATGCACTACCTACTTTTACCCTATCAGAAGGGTTATTAGCAACAATAGACGGAAAACCATCTTCACCAATTAGCCTACTACCATTTTCGTGCTTCTCCCATACATAACCAAAAAGGTCACCAGGTGCACCACCTACTTCTAGCTTAGAGATAACCCCAGGAAAACCACTATCTGCAAAAATAATCTCATCTACACCGTTTGGTAACGAAATAACTTCTGCGTCTACTTTAGACCAGTTTAATGTAACGTCCCATTTAAAATTATCTGTTTTAATCGGTACAATGTTAACCAATGCCTCAAGTCCTCTATTCTCAATTTCTCCAGCATTTAGAACGAAAGTATCGTACCCAGAAGATTGAGCAACCGGAACAGGTAAAATCTGATCCTTACTGTTTTGCTTGTAGTATGTGAAATCAATTCCAAAACGATTGTTGAAAAATTTGAATTCTCCACCAAATTCTACAGAAGCCGTTCTTTCCGGTTTTAAAGTACTTGATCCACCAGAACTATCTCTAGAAAGACCGTCTACTGTTCCAAATGGGAAATTGGATGGCTGATCATAATAAATACCTACATATGCAGATGCATCCTTACCAACCTCAGCATACGATGCTCTGAACTTAGCAAAAGTCAAGAAATCTGGTAAGCTACCGGCATCTTGAAGTGACTGTGAAAGAACATAACTTAAATTAAATGACGGGTAGAAGAAACTTCTATTTTCTTTTGGCAAGGTAGATGACCAATCGTTTCTACCGGTTACGTTCAAGAACAAGGTGTTCTTATATTCTAGTCTAAAGTCTCCAAATAGACCAACAACTTTACGTTCTGTACCACCTATATCTTCAAAAAAGTTATTGGCTTGACCAAACGCCGTCAGATTATCCGGATCAAGACCTTCTGCTCTTGTGGTTAATCTTCTGCTTTTAGTACTGGATACTTGGTTACCTACTAGTAAGGAACCTGATAAATCTTCACTAAAATCCTTTGAAAGAGTTACAAATAAATTGGATGTTAGCTCATTGTAATTCAAACCTTCATCTACAATAAAACCATTTGTTGCGGAACCAGGATCAATATCTGGCGGTACGAACCTAAGTCGTGAATCATGATAGTTATCTACACCCAATTGATATTGTACCTGAGCCCAATCATTAAACTGATAATTGAATTTAGTGTTTGCTAAAATTCTATTTACTTTACTATCTAAATAACTTACTTCGGCAAAATAACGTGGGTTGTCCACTACCCCAGCCGTATAGTTTTTTTCATCTCCGTTCGGTAATATGTAATCGTTTACGTCTATCGTAGGCGACCAATAAGATAGCGAACTCATAACCGACTTATCTCCACCATTTGGTAACCTACCATCAGAAACGATGTAGGATATAGATGGTTCTACGGTAAATTTATCTGTAATGTTAATTGAACCTGAAAGCTTTAATGATGTTCTATCAAAATATGTATTAGGCACTAAACCTTCATCATCAGAACGAGAAACAGAACCAAAATAAGTATAGTTTTCACCACCACCACTTACGTTCAAAGAATTATTCGTTGTAAATGCTTTATTAAAAAAGTTCTTGAAATTATCATAGTTCTTATCATTAGGACCGTATTCTGGGCCTAACGTCCAGAAACCAAAACTATTTCCGTCTGCAAAATCATAACCGTCTGGGGCATTATTATTAGAAGTTGAAATAATTTCACCACCTCTACCTTCTCTCCATTTGGTTTGAACATCAGGAGTTTTATTTACTTCTTGCCAACCAATGCTTGTTCTAAGGTTAAACTTTGTTTCTCCATTCTTTCCTTTTTTGGTTGTAATCACTACAACACCATTTGCAGCTCTTACCCCATATAATGCAGTTGCAGCAGGACCTTTAAGAATAGAAACACTTTCTATATCGTTAGGATTTAAATCAGCGCCTCTATTGGTAAAAGAAAATTGCTCAGAGGAAGAAGGCGCATTAGAACCTGTACTGGGTAAAAGATTACCTGTTGAGGCTTCATTACTAATAGGTATACCATCTACAACAAATAACGGTTGGTTGTTTGCCGATGGATTCAAAGAGGTAATACCTCTTATTATAATACTGGAACCTGCTCCAGCTGCACCACTACTGGCATTAATATTTACACCGGCCACTTTACCTTGTATGCCACTTAACACGTCTCCGTTGTTATCGCGGTTAAGTTCTTCTGACCCAATTTCTTGAATAGCATACCCAACGGAACGCTTTTCTTTCTTAATACCTAATGCAGTTACCACAACCTCATTTAACTGTTGGGCATCTTCTTCAAGAACTACATTAATTGTTTGATTAGCACCAATTGTAACGGTCTTACTTTTCATTCCTATGTATGAAAAGTTGAGTGCATCACCCTCAGCAGCTGATATGGTATAATTACCATCAAAGTCTGTGGTAGCACCTTTGTTTGTTCTTGCGACTACAATTGATACGCCCGGAAGCGGAACATCTTTTGCATCGGTGACATTTCCTGAAATTGTTTGCCCAAATGATGTGTACGAGCACAAAAGAGCAAACATTACGAGTGTAATATTCTTCATGTGTTTGGAGTTAGTTAATTACTAAAATTAGCAAATAATTAACTTATAACCTCAGTCTTGATTGCAGAAATAACACTTTGACAAAATACATTCTTTATATTATCAATATGTCGATTTTATTCGATTTAGTTTTCAAATACCCAATATTAAAGATTTTAACCACACTAAGAATATCGTATTATTTTGTTACAAAAAATACGATATTCATAAATTTTGTTGTAACTTATTGTTGCAAAACCGCTTATCCATTTAAACTACACTATTATGAAAAAACTATTAGGATTGGCTTTATTGATGCTTCTACTCATCTCTGCATCAGGAACTATAGCTGTTGAAAATGAACTACACCCTTCAATTGAAGGAACATGGGAATTGACTAGCCGTTATAATTATGACGGCGAAAACGTTACCGATACACTAACGCCTGTAAAGGGGTACAGCCAGATTAAAATGTTCTATAACGGAAAAGTTATGTGGACGCGCTATACACCTAATAAAGAAGTAGAATGGTTTGGATATGGTTCTTACGAAGCTACTGACAATACCTTAGTTGAAAAATTAGAATATATGTCTGCTTCCATGCGTAAAATTGCTAATGAAGATATGCAATGGAGCATGGAACTGCAATTAGACAATAATACGTTCACCCAAATTTCATTGGACGAAGATGGTGGACGCATTGCTTCGGAAAATTACCATCGCGTAGATTAACAAAGGCTCCTTACTGCCTCTTCTTTCTTAAAGACAGGCTGATTTTATACACTATATACGTCAACCTTAAAACACTTGGCCATGAAAAAAATTATTACTGTTATCTGTATTTCATTTTTACTTATTTCTGCCACCAAATATGAAGCTCCTGAAGCCGCCTACCACCCTACTATTGAAGGTACTTGGGAACTGGTGAGCCATTATAATTACGCAGATGGCATTCCTACCGACACGTTACTCGCGGCAGATGGATACCGCCAAATTAAAATGTATTATAACGGAAAAGTAATGTGGACCCGTTATGTACCCAACGATTCTGTTGAATGGTTTGGCTATGGTTCTTATGAAACCACAGACAGCACCCTTACCGAAAAACTGGAATACATGTCTGCCTCTATGCGTAAGATTACCAATTCAGACATGAAATGGGATATGGAACTGGAACTAGATAAAAATAGTTTCAGCCAAATTTTTACTGATGAGGAAGGAAATAGAATCAATTCTGAAAACTATAAGCGTTTGGATTGATAAAACTAGAACAAATAAAAAAAGCTGCATAACGCAGCTTTTTTTTATTCTCTATGTAGATTTTTTTAAACCGTTTCTTGGGGAGTTTCTACACTTGCCAAGTAACGTTCAGCATCCAAAGCAGCCATACAACCTGTACCCGCAGCAGTAACTGCTTGGCGGTATTCTTTGTCTTGAGCGTCTCCGCTGGCAAAAACACCAGGCTTGTTCGTTTTTGTAGATTTTCCTTTGGTTATAAGGTATCCGGTTTCGTCCATATCTAATTGACCTTTGAATATATCCGTATTCGGTTTATGACCAATAGCAATAAAAAGACCTGTAATGGCAATGTCTTCTTTTTCGCCAGTCTGGTTGTGCACTACACGTAAACCTTCAACCACTTGCTCTCCTAGAACCTCATCTACCTCAGTATTGTATCGAACCTCAATGTTCTTAATACTTCCTACACGGTGTTGCATTGCTTTAGACGCACGCATTTGGTCCTTACGCACCAACATGGTAACCTTATTACAAATGTTGGCCAAATAAGAAGCTTCTTCCGCCGCTGTATCTCCTGCACCTACAATGGCAACATCCTGACCTCTATAGAAAAATCCGTCACAAACAGCACAGGCGGAAACACCTCCACCACGTAAACGTTGTTCACTTGGGATGTTCAAATATTTTGCCGTAGCACCTGTAGAAATAATTATGGTTTCTGCTTCTATAGTTTTATTATCGTCTATAGTTACTTTGTGTATCCCGCCAATAGTATCACTCAACTCAACGGCAGTTGCCATTCCAATACGGACTTCCGTACCAAAACGCTCTGCTTGCTGTTGCAATTGCACCATCATGCTTGGACCATCAATACCTTCCGGATAGCCTGGGAAATTATCGACCTCAGTTGTAGTGGTCAATTGCCCTCCGGGCTCCATCCCAGTATACACAACCGGCTTTAAATCTGCTCGAGCTGCATATATTGCAGCTGTATACCCTGCAGGTCCCGATCCTATTATCAACGTTTTAAGCCTTTCTATTTTCTCAGACATAATCAAATACTCATTTTAAATAGTTAATGAACAAAAATAGCCTTTTTGTAAAAAGGCTCTTCTAAAAGTTATTAAAAGTTTTTCCTATTGGTCGTTTTGCCTTGTAATTCTTACATACCTTCTAATAGCCTGTAAATACGAAGTTTACAAAGAGATAAATCTTATATATTCATCTTTACTGTAAAAAATTGTTAAAAACCAAACCCTTGGCATTCGCATCCCGTAAATACTTATTGAAAAATATTAGAGTATTATGGATGATTTAAAATTGACATGTGTAATTATTGAAGATTCTATTCTTCACAGCGAGGTACTAGCAAAATTAATACATCAGCACCCAAATCTAAGCCTAACAAAAACCTATAGAAATGGAATAGAGGCCAAGAACAATAAAGCCAATGAAAATGTAGATCTTATTTTCCTGACCGTAGAACTACCTTTTATAAACGGCTTTGACCTAATTGAAACTTTCAAAGAAAGTCCACAAATTATATTGGTTAGCAGCACACCTAACCACGCCTTTAGAGCTTTTGATTATACCGTTACAGATTATTTGCTAAAACCTCTATTACCTTTAAGGTTTGACAAAGCTGTAAAAAAAGCACTTTACAATGCAAAACTTACTACAAACCATAAAGATGAAGCACATTTTTTTGTAAAAAGTAATTCTAGAAAAGTAAAAATAAATTACATAGATATTAAATGGATAGAAGCTTTAGGAGATTATGTAAAATTAGTCACCGAAAAATCTAACCACATTGTGCTTTCTTCCATGAAAAATTTTGAAAAAAAATTACCCGATTCCCAATTTGTCCGTATTCATAAATCGTACATCATAAACTTAAAAAGAATTGAAAAATTCAATAACACCATGGTAGAAGTTGAAGGCAAGAAAATTACTTTAAGCCGTAGCAGAAGAGATTTTTTTATGAGTGCCATAGGAACTTCATAACTATTAGTTCTCCACCGGGATTACTAAAAATGGTATTTCTATGCTGAAACTGACTTTTTTAATTACCGGTTCTCTCATTATACCTTCTATAAAATCGTGGTCATATTTTACCATCGTCAAGAAATCAATATCCAATTCTTTAAGAAACACCTGAATACTCTTTGTCTTGCTTGTAAAATTAGGCATCCAATGATATGTGGACTCAAATTCATTTAAATAAGCATCTAACGTATTTCTGTTAGACTCTTGTGTAAAATCTAATCGCTCTTCCTCATTTATATGCATAATGTGTACAGATGACTTAAAACGGGTAAGAATACGCTTTAAGGGCTCTAAAACCTCTGCAGAAAAATTTCTCTTATAACTAGTTACCAACGCCACTTCTTTGGGTGCTTTATAAAAGCAACCCTTAGGAACCACCAGTACCGGACATGCTGCTACTTTTAAAACATTCATTGTTCTGGTTCCTAAAAATACAGATTTTGCTCCCGTAGCTCCTTGAGTACCCATTACAATGATATCTATACCCTCTTTTATAGTTACCTGTAAAACCTCATCCACTAAAGAGTCTAGTGCAATGCGTGTTATAAACTGGTGTTTTGGATTGTGGTTTATGCGTTCTAACTCCTCACAAAACTCGTTTATTTCACTTTCTGTTTCAGACATCCAATTATCGCCCAGGCCTATCTGTCCGGCTGAACCCAAAACATAGTCAATCCTCATTGTCGTTGGCGTATAGGTATGAAGAAGATAAAAAGTACACGCCATTTCCTTATAAAAATGCATAGCATAATCTATGGCATTTCTAGAATTTTCAGAAAAATCGGTCGGTAAAAGGACTTTTAGCATGACTTTTGATTTAGTTTAATAAAACTATGACCTTCTAAAATAAAAAAACATGACATCTATCAGTTTTACGGTTAACACCAGTAAATTTTTAGAGTCAGACCTAATTTTAAAAGTGTTCAAAAGCCAGTAAAATATTAAATTATATATTTGCATTAGCTAACCTATTTTTTATCTGGCCCCACAACTGTAAAAAGAAGGTGATTAGTTAATAATTATTTAACCTCTTTAAGAAGTTACATACTTTTTAAACAATCCTCTTACTATGAATTCTGTAAAATTAACGTGTGTAGTTATAGACGACTCTAAGACGCAACGTACTGCAGTCGCCAAACTTATCAAAAACCATATTAATCTTCGTTTCGTTGCTGATTACAAGAATGCCGTAGAAGCGCAAAAGCATATGGAGGAAAGCGATGTAGACCTCGTTTTTCTTGATATAGAAATGCCTTTGATAAATGGTTTTCAATTTCTAGACTCTCTAAAAAGTCGACCTCAAATTATTCTAATTTCTGCAAAAGAAGAATATGCCATGCAGGCTTTTGACTATGATGTAACCGATTATCTTCTAAAACCTATACGTCAAAACCGTTTTAATACCGCTATTAAAAAAGCACTACAAAACAATATTGAAGTTGAAGAAAACGAAGACGATTATATCTTTGTGAACAGCAAACTCAAAAAGGTAAAATTACCTCTTGGTCAAATAAAATGGATTGAAGGTCTTGGTGATTATATTAAAGTAGTTACGGACGAGAAAAATGTTCTGATTCTTTCTACCATGAAGTCCTTTGCGGAAAAGCTACCTGAAGATAGATTCCTAAGAGTACATAAATCCTATATAATAAACCTAGACAGGGTTGATAAATTTAACGGATCCCAAGTTGAAGTATGCGGACATTCAATTCCGTTAAGTAGACATAAGAAACTAGCGCTAGAAGATGCCTTAATGAATTCAGAGGCTTAATAGCCTATTTCATAAAAAACAAAAGGCCAATCTTACGATTGGCCTTTTTTAATTATATGATCGATGTACCACCACTTGGCCGCACTTCAAATGCTTCAAGTGTAATATCAAACTTATCTTTATATGCTTTTGTAGCAGCACTTACAAAATCTCCAACAGCGCTTTCGTGAACAATATTCAGTGTACATCCTCCAAAACCACCACCGGTCTGTCTAGCACCTAATACTTGAGCATTATCTTTAGAGAAGTCTACCAAGAAATCTGATTCAGGACAACTTACCTCATACTCCTTACTAATACCATCGTGGGCCTTATAAAGAATCTGACCAACCTCTTTAAGGTTGTTTTGTTTTAATGCCTCAACCATTTCCAATACCCTATCGTTTTCCTTAACGATAAAAGAACATCTATTGTAAACTATAGGACTCATATCCTTTTTTGACGCAAGAAGTATTTCTTCATTAACGTCCCTTAAAGATTTTACATTAGGGTACTTTTTCTGAATAATAGCAACTCCCTGTTCACATTCTTCTTTCCGGGTATTGTACTCACTAGAAGCTAGATTATGAGAAACTTTTGTATTAAGAAGTATTATTTTATATGGATGTAAATCTATAGGAATATGCTTGTACTCCAAAGAACGACAGTCTAACAGAATAACATTTCCGGCTTCGCTCATGACCGAAGCAAATTGATCCATAATACCACATTGTGTTCCCACGTAGGTATGTTCTGCAGTCTGTGAAAGCTGAACCATTTCTATTTTAGAAAGTCCCAATTCAAAAATCTCATTGAGACCAAAAGCCAAACCACATTCCAAGGCAGCAGACGAGCTTAGACCAGAACCAGTAGGCAAGTTACTTTCTACGATACAATCAAAACCTCTAACTTTATCAGTTCTTTTTGAGATTTCGTTCAACACGCCTAGAATGTAATTCTCCCACTCTACTTTACTTACCGCAATCTTATCTAGATTTAATTCAAAACCCGTGTCATACGTTTTACTGTATACATTACATTGGTTTTTGGAACCGTTCTTTTTAAAACTGAATGTAATATTCTTTTCTATGGCCGTTGGAAGCACATATCCCATATTATAATCAGTGTGTTCACCTATAAGGTTTATTCTACCGGGAGATGATATGACTAATTCTGGCTTAAAATTTTCTAAAAACTGCATGAGAGAAATTGTTTATTTTGAGTTACGGACCATATCTGCCGTAGCAACGGTTCTAAAACCTAAATGTTCCAATGATGAATCTAAACTTGTAGCCATACGAGATGAAACCCTATAACTTGCACAGTAACTGGCATTACATAGAAAGGAACCACCTTTCATAACTTTTTCTTTTGCGTAAGGATCCCTTTCATTATAAGCTTGGTCTGCTCCCAATGGGTTTTTAGCCACCGGATACCTTGTATTCAATTCTTTATAGTAGTTGGTATTGTACCAATCGTTAGTCCATTCCCAAACGTTTCCGGCCATATCATATAACCCAAAATCATTTGCCGGATATGATTTCACCGGTGCCCGTAGTCCAAAACCATCTGTTTCTACATTAGTTACAGGAAACTCACCTTCCCAAGTATTAGCCTTTTCAGATAATTTGGTGTCTTCGTCTCCCCAGGAATATGTTGTTGTTAAATGCGTACCACGAGCAGCTCGTTCCCATTCCGCTTCTGTAGGCAAACGTCTATTGGCCCATTCGCAATACGCCAAAGCATCTTCATAAGCAATGTGCACAACAGGGTAGTTTCCTTTACCTTTAATAGAACTTTTAGGTCCATTGGGGTGTTGCCAATCAGCACCTATGGTCCAACTCCACCATTGTGAAAAATCATAAAGATTAGGTACGGCACTTTTAGCCTGTTTAAAGGTTAAAGAACCTGGTTGCATAATACTATCATGTGGCTTTGGAGTGCCTTCAGGAAGTTGTTTTTTCATTTCTTCCCAATCAATTTCGCGTTCTGCTACGGTTTCATAGCCTGTTTCTTTTACGAATTTTTTAAAGTCGTCATTAGTAACCTCCGTGATATCCATAAAAAAACCATCTACCGCTACTTTATGTGCAGGCTTCTCATGCTCCATGGCCCCTTTATCTTGTGGAACCGCTCCTTGAGAAAAAACAGCGCCAGGAATCCAAACCATTCCTTTAGGCGTAGCAACATCTTCGGGCATTTCTTTAATGACCGTTGTATCTATTTCTATGGTTTTGGAAGCCCCTATTTTTTCAGTAGCTTCAACTACTTCTGCCTTTTTAGATGTATCTTCTTTACATCCTATAGAGAAACAAAGAACTGCAAAAGAAGCAAAAATTTTAATCGTATTGTGCATAATCATATTTGAAAAATGGAAAACAAAGTTAACCCTATTTTTTGGTTAACCGTTAAATTTAAAAACCGTCTGTTTCTTTTAAAACTGAAACAAAAAAATGTCCCCGTAAATCACGGGGACACTGTTATTTTTCGAAGTTCATAAATTAAATCACAACGGTTTCACCAGGTTTTGGTATGTTATATGTACCATCTGCATTTGGCTGAACCGGAGCTGGAGAATCCCAAGTTAATTCATCGGGCGCTAAATCAATATTAGACTGCATAGCCTCGTCCCATTTAATAACCTTACCAGAATAGGTAGCCATTCTACCTATGATAGCACTCATTGTACTTTTAGCCCCATTTTCCGCATCGGCAATAACACCGCCGTTTCTAATAGATTCAAAAAGTTTTATATGTTCAACTTGATACGGGTTTGGATCTTCTTTGCCTCTATGTTCAAATATGGAGTTTCCGTTATAATCCGTCAATGTGGCATTATCTCCTTTAGTGTAGACTGTACCTTTTGTACCTTGAAAAAACTCTGAGACCTTACTCATAGTTTCCGGTTGATGACGACACTGACTTGCTATTACAGCTCCACTTGGATAGGTGTACTCTACAAAATGATGGTCAAAAATTTCACCATGGTCTTTTCCTTTTCGAACTTGCCTACCACCCATACCTTGTGCGGAAATAGGGTATTCTCCAACAAACCAGTTGGCTACATCAATATTATGAATATGTTGTTCTAAAATATGATCGCCACATAACCAGTTAAAATAATACCAATTACGCATTTGGTATTCAAGTTCGCTCTGTTGCGGTTGACGCTCACGAACCCAAACTCCACCACTGTTCCAATATACTTGTCCAGAAACAATCTTACCAATAGAGTCCTTTTTAATTTGATCAATAGCTGCCAAATAACTATCTTGATAATGTCTCTGAAGACCAACTACTACATTTAGTTTATCTTCTTTTGCTTTTTTTGCGGCCGCTAATACCTTACGAACACCGGGTACATCTGTTGCTACCGGCTTCTCCATAAACACATGTTTACCATTGTTTACAGCATACTCAAAATGTTGGGGACGAAAACCAGGAGGTGTTGCCAAAATAACCACATCTGCCAAATCCATTGCCTTAGTAGCCGCATCAAAACCAACAAATTGGTTTTTCTCCTTTACTTTAATTTTTTTGGTTTCGCCCATTGCTTTAGAGATGTTCGCAAGACTACCTTTTAGGCGGTCTTCAAAAGCATCTGCCATAGCAACAAGCTCTACATTATCATCTGCAGTTAAAGCTTGTACCGCTGCACCCGTACCACGGCCACCACAGCCAACCAGTGCCAACTTTAATTTTTTATTTCCTAATACATTCGCCATACCGCTCATATGCAGGTTAGGCAACAACATAGCTCCACCGGTAAATAATGCAGTGTTCCTTACAAAATCTCTTCTTGATTTTTTGATCATACTGGTTCTGGTCTTGTCTTCTTTCATTTTCTCAATATTTCTGATATTAATTCTGGTACATATGCTATCAATAAGGTAAATGTGAATATAAAAATAATGCCGCAATTTATTTACCATAATATTGCGTTTTTCTAAGCTTATATTATCAAAAAATGGAATATTGTTAGTTTTCTAACTCTCGTTTCTTAAACCTACCTAATATCTTTGCCTTCATTTGATGATAGCCAAATCAAATAGACTTTTACTTTTTTCAAAGTTAATTCCCTGGCTGTTGGCACTTTGAAGATAGTACACTCTTCTTATATAAGTGTCCAAATAACACATTATTTGCCTAAAAATGAAATTTACTGCCCAATTTACAAGCCTGACGTACAATAAACCCAGTTGTTAAAATCTCTTTTTTTTTATCAATTACATATTTTTGATTTATCTTTCGTTTCGATTTTCGCAATAAACATTTATTATAATTTACTTTTACGAATTTCTGCTTAAACAACAAACCAATATTTTATGGAAACAAAAACAACTGAAATGGCCTCAAACGCCAACAGACTTTTTTACGCAAGTTGCTTTGCGTTAATTACTACCGCTTTCTCTTTTAGTATCAGGGCGGGTATTCTACCTCAATTAGGAGAAGAACTTAGTTTAAGTGGTGAACAACTAGGTTTTATAAACTCAATGTGGTTTTTAGGATTTCCTTTATCTATGGTTGTAGGTGGATTAATTTACCATAAGGTGGGTGGAAAAGCAATTATGCAATTCGCTTTCTTTGCGCATGCTACAGGTATTATTTTAACTATATATTCTGGTAGTTACATTGGTCTTCTTATCTCAACTCTTTTGATTGGCCTAGGTAACGGCTGTACAGAAGCTGCGTGTAATCCTATGATTGCAGATGCATATCAAGGAAACAGGATGAGTACAATGTTGAACCGTTTCCATATGTGGTTTCCCGGTGGTATTGCCATAGGTAGTCTTGTCTCAGGTTTTATGACCGATTTATCATTTAGCTGGGAGAGTCAAATTTGGTTAATTCTTATACCAACTCTTGTCTATGCCTATTTGTTCTTTGGACAATCATGGCCTAAAGCTAAAGTAGAAGAAGCTGCCACCATTGGTGGAAATTTCAAGGCAATGCTTTCTCCTCTTTTCATATTTATGCTTGTTTGTATGGCATTGACCGCTATTTCAGAATTTGGTCCAAACCAATGGGTAGGTCTTATCCTATCTAAAAGTGGAGCTAACCCCATGATCATTCTAGCGTTAACAGCTGGTTTAATGGCTGTAGCAAGATTCTTTGGTGGTAATATGGTAAAAAGATTTAACCAAACAGGCGTTCTTTTAGGTTCAGCCGTTCTTGCCACATTAGGTATCTACTTGTTCAGTACACAAACAGGAGCCATGGCTTATGTTGCTGCTATCTTCTTTGCCTTAGGTGTCGCTTATTTCTGGCCTAATATGATTGGTTTTGTTGCAGATAAAATTCCAAAAAGTGGTGCTCTAGGGCTTTCTATTGTTGGTGCTGTGGGCATGTTCTCCAGCTCTATATTTCAACCTATTATTGGTGGTTGGATTGATGCTGATAAAGCAAAAGCTGCCGCAGAAGGTTTTACTGGCGATGAATTAGATTTAGTATCTGGGCAAGCAACCTTATTAACCATGACCATATTTCCTGGTATTCTAATCGTACTCTTTACTCTGCTTTATTTTTGGATGAAAAAAAGAAAAGAAAACCCAGAAGTTGAAGTTGCATAAACTGAAGCATTACATATTGATAATAAAAAGCCCGGTATATATCGGGCTTTTTTTATGCCCCTAATTCATTAACTATCCCTCCTTAAAGATCTGCTATCTCTTTCCTCCTGCTTGTTCTAATACTTAGTTATGAAATACCAAGCGTTCTAAGTTTAAACTAAAACGTTCTTATTACAGCATAAATCCCATCACTCTACTCTTGTAATCTTAGAATAACCAAAAAGAAATCAACAATTGTATTACTCAAAGCAAATAATTGGAGTGACATATGGTTTTCTACCTCATATTAACCCCATACAACACATATGTTATATTGATAAATTTCACAGTTTAAAAATATCAAATTCATTGTTTTACCCTCAATATATTGAGACTTACGGGGTAATGCAACATAATTTTCAGTATATGCATCAAATCTTCTATTGCTCATGCAGCCCTTCATATACATTTGCTAGAGTCGGGTCTTCACTAGGCCAGTAATCTAATAATTAACCAACTAAACTCAAAGATTATGATTAAACTTAAACATGCGGTCATTGCATGTCTTGTAATGATCGGGCAGTTTGCCTATTCACAGACTTCCACAATAAGTGGTGTAGTTTCTGATGATAGCGGCACTCCCTTGCCAGGTGCTACAATAATAGTAGCAGGTACAACTAATGGTACAACTACAGATTTTGATGGTAATTACGCCCTTTCTAACGTGAATTCTACCGATAAGTTAGTGATCTCTTATATAGGGATGACCACTCAAACTATCGTGGTAGGAAGTCAAACTTCTATAAATGTTAGTCTACAAGAAGACGCAGAAGCTTTAGATGAAGTGGTTGTAGTTGGTTACGGTACGCAGTCGCGTGCAGAAGTAACTGGTGCAATAGCCACAGTAGGCTCCAAAGAATTAGCTGCATTACCTGTGGCTAGTGCAGATCAGGCCTTACAAGGTAGAGCTGCTGGTGTAACAGTTTTGAACACTGGTTCTCCAGGTAGTGCACCAGTAGTCCGTATTCGTGGCCTAGGTACTATGAACAACAATGACCCATTATATGTTATTGATGGTATCATTGCTGGTGGTTTAGGAGATTTAAATCCTAATGATATCGAATCCATAAACATACTAAAAGATGCTTCTACAACTGCCATTTATGGTTCTTTAGGGTCTAATGGTGTTGTAATGGTTACTACAAAAAAAGGAAATAGATCAGGTAAGACAATTATTAATCTTGATGCCTATACAGGTGTTAATTATTCAAACCAACGGTATGATTTATTAGATACGCAGCAATATTTACAGTATGCTCAAGATGCATTTGGTGTTACACCAACTTCTCCTCTTTCACAATCCAACAGTAATACTACAGATTTTCAAGATGCTCTCTTTAGAACAGGTATTATGCAAAAAGTGGATTTTGCTCTATCGGGTGGTGGCGAAAACAATAATTTTAGATTTTCTGCCGGGTATATGGACCAAGAAGGTGCTATAATAGAAACCGGATTTGAAAGATTTTCATTTAGAGCTAACAGCAACTTTACTGTAGGTAAATTCAATTTTGGTGAAACTATGGCAGTTTCGTTCCAAACGCAAAATCCAGAAAGAAACCTGGGCGACCGTTCTTTATTAGAGCATGCTATTAAAGCCGCTCCATATTTACCAATATATAATCCTAACAACTTACAAGGATTTCAAGGGCCAAACAGTGCCTTAGATGGTCAAGATGCCGAAAATCCAATTAGAGTTCAAACCCTTGGCGAACAAGTCAATAAATCTTCATCAATTATTGGAAGTGTTTTTGGTGAATTTGAAATCATTGATGGGCTGAAGTTTAAAAGCCAGGTTGGTCTAGATTATAGAAATTCTAATACCGATATTTTTGTACCCTCGTATAACGATGATAGTGAAGGAGCTACGCACAGTTCAACCTTTGCTACAATTACAAAAAATTCTAGCATAAGGAAGTCTATAACAATTACTAACAGTCTAAATTATTCATTCACCTTAAGTGATAAGCATAATTTTGATTTATTGGTTCTTGCAGAAAAACAAGAAACTAAAAACGACCTTTTAAATAGTAATAGTGAAAACCCCATTACAGACGATTTAAATCAAGTATCAAATGAAAAATCGTTTTTACAGTCTCAGACTTTTGAATACAACCGTATTGGCTATTTGGGCAGACTAAATTATAACTTTGATCAAAAGTATATTTTTGCTGCTTCTATTCGTAGAGATGCTTCTTCACGCTTTGGAGAAAACAATCGATGGGGTACTTTCCCTTCTGTTGCATTAGGATGGAATATTGCGAAAGAAAGCTTTCTAACAGATACCGCATTTAACACGCTAAAACTAAGAGGTAGCTGGGGTATTACAGGAAATGATAGAATTGGTGATTACCAATACAGTTCTACGTTGCTTTCCGAGTTCTTCTATCCATTTGGAGACGTTCTCGCTACCGGTACTACACCTGGAGGCCTTGCCAACGCAGATTTAAAATGGGAAGAAACCACCATGAAAAATATTGGATTGGACTTTGGGCTTTTTGATGGGAAATTGACGGGTGCCGTTGAATATTTCAATAATACAAGTGATGACCTATTAATGAGTCGCCCATTGGCCGGCTCACTAGGTATTAACTCAGGTTCTGTAACAGAAAATGTAGGTTCTGTTGAAACCAGCGGTGTTGAATTTAGTCTTGGTTATAATGATTATGATGGAGATTTCACATGGTCGGCCAACCTTAACCTTGGTACCTCAAGCAATGAAGTGAAATCTTTAGGGTCAAACGAATCACTTTCTGGTGGTACGTTTGAATCACAGAATATTTCTAGAATTGAAGTAGGCGAGCCTTTGTTCTTTTTCTTCGGATATGAAACAGATGGTATATACCAAACACGAGCCGAAGTAGATGCTAATCTAACTCAAACAGCTGTTGACGGGGTATTTCCTGTAAACCCTGGAGATATAAGATTTGTGGACCAAAATGGAGATGGCCAAATTAACGCAGATGATCGAGTAAAAATCGGAAATCCATATCCAGACTTCACATACGGTCTAAATTTAAACGCAAACTACAAGCAGTTAGATCTTAATCTATTTATATCTGGTGTATCTGGTGTTGATGTTTACAATACTAACATTTATGACTTAGAAGGCATGCCTAGATTATTTAACGCAGGAACGAATGTGTTGAATAGATGGACAGGTCCAGGAACTTCCAACAGCGTACCTGCAGCAGGAGGAAATGATCAGAATTTTAACTCTATTTCAGATCGTTTTGTAGAAGATGGTTCATATGCTAGACTTAAGAATATAACATTGGGATATACATTGGATAATCCAGCTTTAGAGGAATATTTCTCCAAATGTAGAATATATATCAGTGGTCAGAACTTGATTACTATTAGTGACTATTCTGGTTTAGATCCAGAAATAGGAAACCCTTTGACAAACAATGGTGGAAACAGCCAATACGAATTAGGAATCGATAGAGGAAACTATCCACAGCCTAAATCAGTATTACTTGGAGTACAACTATCATTTTAAAAAAAAAGATTATGAAAAAAACAAAAATACTAGTAACGGTCTTAGCAACGATCGGCCTTGCGCTCTCGTGTAATGAAGACTCATTAGAATTAACGAATCCAAACGAGCTTTCGCCAGACACTTTCTTTGCGAACCAAACTCAGGTTCAGTCTGCCGTAAATGCCGTATACTCCAACCTACAAACCAGAGGTCTATATAGCCGTCATATGTTTTTTATGATGGATAATATGGCCCACGAAAATGGGGGGAACAACCAGTTAGAAGCAGATAAACGTCAATATTTAGATTTCTCGTTCGACTCCAGCCATGGTGCTATAGGAGCCTATTGGGAAAGTTGCTACAGAGGCATTAATAAAGCAAATTTCGTTATAGAAAATGAGACCAAAATTAATGAAATTTTACCTTCTCAGATGAGCGACGACTTAAAGAAAAAGGCAATTGGTGAGGCTAAATTCTTGCGTGCTTTATTTCATTTCTTTATCGTAACCAGATATGGTGATGCCCCTCTTGTTACCACCTTACCACCTGATGATGGCACTGGTCCTGGTAAAAGTCCTAGCTCTGAAATATATGCGCAAATCATTAAAGACTTACAAGAGGCTATACCTACTTTAAAATCAAAAGGCGATGAAGAGAACGGACGTGCCACTAAAGGAGCTGCACAAGCTTTGTTGGGTAAGGTTCATTTATTCTTGGAGCAATATGATGATGCTTTAACCCAATTCTCCGCTTTAAACGGTTATAGCTTAGAAGACAATTACTTTGACAATTTCATGGAAGAAACTGAACATGGTGATGAGTCTATCTTTGAAATTGAATACAATGATGATTTTGGTACCAGTGCACAATGGAATTCTGATCGTAGCGGTCAAGGTCCTAACGAGGCTACCTTTAGAGGTCAAGAATATGGTTTTAATGATTGGTTCAATGTTTTTCCTTCAGATGACTTATTAGAAGAGTATGAAATTGGAGACATTCGTTTTGAGCAATCTTTCTATGTAAACGGTGATACTTTTGGGCCTGATGGCTCATTAACTGTAGATGCTTTTCCTAGTAACGGCGGTGGTAATGCAGGATGGGCTAAGTACAACAACTACTACAAAGATGCGAACGAAGATCAAACTTCAGGTATCAACTTTAAGTATTTGAGATATGCAGATGTATTGTTAATGATGGCGGAGTGCGAGAGCATGAGACCAGGTGGCGACCAAGATGTTGCTGTAGGCTATATTAACGAAGTCCGCGAAAGGGCTACGTTAGCTCCATTGGCTACAGGCTTATCACAAGCTGAAGTATTTGAAGCTTTAGTGCACGAACGTAAAGTGGAATTGGCAGGAGAGCAAACCAGATTTAATGATATTATCCGATGGGGAATTGCTAGTACAGAATTAGCCAACACCCAATTTCAAGCTGGTAAACATGAGCTTTTACCAATACCTCAACCTGAAATAGATGCAAACATAAACATCTCTGCAGCTGACCAGAATGCAGGGTATTAAAACGCTTAATTTTAGTTAGTTTTGAGTTAGTAATTTTAAAACAGTGTGTTTTGGTCGACACACTGTTTTTTGTTTCTATTCTATTTTAAAAAAAACTATATCTTAAAATTTTGAACACGAACAAATGGATATAAATATTTACAGTAAAACCTTAGTATACTCGTTTTTAATTTTTCTCTTGGTTAGTTGTACCCAAGAACAAACCAAAACGGATAGTAAGATATTTACTGGCTTAAAATCTGACCAAACGGGCGTTAATTTCAACAATACCCTTACCGAAAATGATTCCTTAAATTATTTCACCTATTCCTATCTCTATATGGGCGGTGGTGTGGCTAGTGGCGACATCAATAATGACGGCTTAATAGATCTTTTTTTTACCGGTAACCAAGTTTCCAATAAACTCTATCTAAATAAAGGCAACCTGCAGTTTGAAGATATTACAGAAAATGCAGGTATTTCTGGAGATGACCGCTGGTATACTGGTGTAACCATGGCCGATGTAAATGCAGATGGTCTTTTAGATATTTATTGCTCTGTAGGTGGCAAATTTGGCATAAAAGACAATGAACTATATATAAATAATGGAGATGAAACCTTTTCCGAAAAGGCTGCAGAATATGGCCTAAATGACATTGGAAATAGTGTGCAAGCTACTTTTTTTGATTATGATAAAGATGGTGACCTAGACTTATTTGTAGCCAACTACCCTCCTACTCAATTTGATTCTCCCACTTTTGCCTATGTTTTTAAAATGGCAAATGTCAAAGACCATGAGTCTGGGCATTTGTACCAAAATAACGGAAATACGTTTACAGATGTTACCGAAGCTTCTGGCTTAAAGGCTTACGGACTTTCACTAAGTGCCACGGCAGGCGATCTTAATAATGACTCTTGGCCCGACCTTTATGTTTCCAATGATTTTAATTCTCCTGATTTTATGTACACCAATAACCAAGATGGCACATTTAAAGAGGTTGTAAAACAAGCCACATCGCAAACCGCATTTTATGGTATGGGTGCAGATATAGCCGATTTTAATGATGATGGCAACCTAGATATTTTTCAGGTAGATATGGATGCCAAATCAAACCGACGAAAGAAAGCCAATATGGCCAGCATGAATCCTGAACTTTTTTGGGATGTAGTCAATGCCGGGTTCCATTACCAATACATGCATAACTGTATGCAGGTTAACTCGGGAGTTTTTGAAGATGGTATTCCACATTTTTCTAATGTTTCCAGAATAACCGGCACTTCTTCAACTGATTGGAGCTGGGGTCCTCTTTTTGCAGATTTTGATAATGATGGTTACAAAGACCTTTTTGTTTCGAACGGTACGCGTCGTGAAATCAACAATAATGATTATTTCAATAAGCTGAAATCTATCAAAATAAAAAGCGATACGCTATTAGAGTTAAGTCAAAAAATACCATCGGAGAAAATTGATAATTTCATTTTCAAAAATATGGGAAATCTAGAATTTAAAAGAGCCAACAAAGATTGGGGCATTGAATTCAAAGGTTTTTCCAATGGCGTAGCTTATGCCGATCTTGATAATGATGGTGATCTAGAACTTATTACCAATAATATAGATGATGAAGCTTCAATCTTTAAAAACAATGCTTCAGAAACCAATAATTATATTCAGATAAAATTCAAAGGTAATCAGAGTAACCAGTTTGGTCTTGGGTCTCGCGTTTATGTTACCGTTGACGGGAAAACCCAAATGCAAGAATTGACGCTTTCGAGAGGGTTTCAATCTTCCGTTGCTCCTATGCTTCATTTTGGATTGGGAGATGCATCAAAAGTAGACGAGCTAAAAGTAGTATGGCCTAATGGTAAAATCCAAAAATTAAATACCGTTGAGGCTAATCAAGCATTGACTCTAGATTTTAACAATGCTATTGTAAACACCGATGAAAACATCAATAAATCCAAAATATTCGCCACAGATAAAACTTCAAAATTTCCTGCTTACAAACATACCGAAAACGAGTACGATGATTTTGAGGACCAAGTCTTACTTCCACATAAAATGTCATCTTTTGGTCCAACTTTAGCGGTTGGAGACCTTAATAACGATAGTTTAGAAGATTATTTTATTGGAGGTTCTTCCGGTAATATAGGTAGTCTATTTATGCAAACTTCAACCGGGTTTCAAAAACACCCTTCTACCTTTTTAGAGGACGATATTAAAAGTGAAGATTCCGGTTCTTTAATTTTTGATGCCGATGGTGATGGAGATAATGACCTGTACGTAGTAAGCGGTGGGTATGAATTTTCAAATAATTCCGAAGCTCTCCAAGACCGATTATACCTAAATGATGGTCAAGGAAATTTTACTAAAGCAAACGCTACTGCTTTACCTGATTTAAAAATAAGCGGCTCCAAGGTCTATCAATCCGATTTTAATGGTGATGGTAAACCTGACCTTTTGGTATTAGGTAGACAGATTCCAAAAAATTATCCCAGCCCTGCTACGAGCTACATTTTAAAAAATACGAGTAGTAACGGAAAGGTTAGTTTTGAAATCTTTGAAGAAATACAACCCAAAGAATTTCAAAATCTTGGGATGGCTACCAGTGCCGTAATTACAGATTATGACAATGATGGCAGACAGGATGTTATGATTGTTGGAGAATGGATGCCCATACGTATGTTCCATAATACCAAAACAGGGTTTGAAGAAGTTTCTGAATCTTTGGGGTTAACAAAAGATACCACTGGTTGGTGGTGGAGCGTACAACAGGGGGATTTTGACAATGATGGCGATATGGATTATATTGTTGGTAACAACGGTCAAAACTACAAATACAAAGCTACCGAAGAAGAAACTTTTGATATTTTCGTAAGTGATTTTGACAAAGATAACAACCAAGACATTGTACTAAGTTATTACAATGACGGCAAGCAATATCCGGTTCGTGGCCGGGGCTGTTCATCGCAGCAGATTCCTGCCATAAAACAAAAGTTTCAGGATTACGAGAGTTTTGCAGAAGCTACTTTAGAGGATGTATACACCGAAAAATCTCTGGAGTCCGCACTTCACTATCAAGTGAAATCTTTTGCCAGTATCTATTTAGAAAATAGGGATGGAAAATTCATAGTTCATGAGCTTCCGGTTTTAGCCCAAACTTCTAGCATTAATGAGATACTAATAGATGATTATAACCTAGATGGCAATCTGGATATCCTTGTAGCAGGAAACCTTTATGCTTCTGAAGTTGAAACACCACGTAACGATGCCGGTCATGGATTATTTTTAGAAGGAAATGGTAAAGGAGAGTTTACGGCTATTCCCGCATCAGATAGTGGTTTTTTTGTCTCTGGTGATGTGAAGAATATGTCTAGCATACAATTAAACTCGCAGCCTTATATCATCGCTGCAAAAAACAATGACTATCTTCAATTCATTGAATTGAAAAAGAAATAAGAAAAGAAAAAGGGACTATCATTACAATAGTCCCTTTTTCTCATTTTAATATTCAATTTACTCTTGTGTATAAGGGTCTAAAGTCACTATGCTACCATCTGGATTATAGGTAATTTCTGCAACCTTCACAGAACGTAAATGAGTTACGCCTTTAGATAGGCTAGAATCATGATAGAATAAATACCACTTACCTTCTACCTCACAAATGGAATGATGAGAGGTCCAACCTACAACAGGATTCAATATACGTCCAGTATAGGTAAATGGTCCGTATGGGTTATCTCCTATCGCATAGCAGATAAAATGGGTGTCTCCCGTAGAATAGGAAAAGTAATATTTACCATCGTATTTATGTATCCAAGAAGCTTCAAAGAAACGTCTATCATTATCGGCCTCTAAAAGTAATTTCCCATCTGCATCTAAAATTTGCACCTCTTTTGGCTCTTCTGCAAACTCTAGCATATCGTCCGTTAATTTGGCTACAATTGGTAATAGCGCCACTTCTTCTGGTTCTGGCATTTCATTGCTTTTATCGTATGTATTATTACGATATTTTTGAAGTTGTCCGCCCCAAATTCCACCAAAATACATGTAATAACTACCGTCTTCATCCTCAAAAACTGCAGGATCTATAGAGTAACTTCCTTCTATAGCTTCCGGCTGAGCCGTAAAAGGCCCTTCTGGAGTATCACCTACAGCTACGCCTATTTTAAAAATTCCGTCATATCCTCGTGCGGGAAAATATAAATAGTATTTGCCATCTTTATGTGCTGCATCTGGTGCCCACATTTGTTTTTCTGCCCACGGCACATCATCAACATGAAGCGCTACTCCGTTATCAACCGCTTCACTATGTATTCCATCCATAGAAATCACATGATAATCCTCCATGGCAAAATGACTTCCTAAATCATCAAAAGGAATTCCTGCTTCTATGTCATGGGATGGGTAGATATATATTTTTCCATTGAAAACATGAGCGGAGGGATCTGCAGTGTATATATTCTTTACCAACGGCTGGGAAATAGCTGTTTCGTTTAACTTATCAAAATCGATATTTTCTATAGATTCTTCTGGCATCTGAAATACGTATTATGTTATGCGTTATTTATTTTAGTCTTCGTTTCTTTAAATCTACCTCTATCTGAGTTTCCATCTTTTTATTTATCTCATATAAAAATAGCAAAGCAATTCCCAATAAAAACGGAATTGCAGGGTAAATACTAACTAGCATTTTTGTTCCTAGAACTGCACTTTCTGGTTGCACAATAGCTTCTCCCGCAACCATGGCTTCTTTTGAAATATAACCATACGCTCCTAAAATACCAGTAACCAATGAGCTCCCAATACTTAAGCCTCCTTTTAATCCCACCATCATAGCAGAGAAAATTATGGCTGTGGCTCTTCTATTATTCTTCCATTCCGAGAAATCTGCTACGTCTGCAATCATAGCCCATAATAAGGGTATGGTCAACCCATAAAAGAAGCCATGAAAAATCTGTGAGGTAAAAATAAGCCCGACCGAAGTTGGTAAAAAGAAGTAAAAAAAAATAATAAAAAGCGTTGATATAAAAAGCGCTACCATAAAGACATCTCGCTTTCCATATTTATCGGCAAATCTTTTTGATAGCGTAATACCAAAAATCATAAAAATAATACCACCGGCATTAAAAAGTCCAAAACCCGCAGAAACCGGATTCTCACCAAAAAAATTGACCCCAATAGATGCTAGAGCATCTAAAATAGGTTGTATAAAAATCGTTAAACTTTCTTTATCCACATAGTTCTCAAAGTAATACACATAAGACCCGCCTTTCATTGCCAAGGTCACAAATACGAGCGTGGTAAGCACCAACATTATAATCCATGGTCTATTACCGAATAAATCTCCCAAATCTTCTTTTAAGGTAGATTTCTGCTCCGCAGTAGGAACAATACGTTCTTTAGTAGTTAAAAAAGTAATAATGAGCATGACCGTGCCAATAATAGCCAACCAAGTCATAACAACCTCTATACCCACAGCTTTATCTCCATTACCTGCAGATTCAATTATAGGCAGCATAAATACCTGCACAAAAAACTGTGCGAACATCACACCTACGAAGCGATAGGCGGACAGGCTATTCCTTTCGCCCATATCGCCTGTAATTACGCCACTTAATGCAGAGTACGGCAAATTATTAGCCGCATATAAAAGCAGTAAAAATGTATACGTAACCACCGCATAAATAACCTTGCCCTTATAATTAAAATCAGGTGTGCTGAAAGCCAAAAGAGCTACAACACCCAGAGGAACCGCCGTAAATAAAATCCAAGGTCTAAACTTACCCCATTTAGAAGTCGTACGATCCGCAAGAGCACCTATGATAGGGTTGAAACCGAATGCCGCAATAAGACCAACCGTTAGTATAATGGCCGATGCATGGCTAGTTTCCAGACCATAAATATCTGTATAGAAATAGGCCAGATAAGTCATTAAAGTCTGAAAGACCAAGTTAGCCGCTAAATCACCTAGGCTGTAACCGATTTTCTCCTTGACAGATAATTTTTGAGATTCTAGATTCATAAGAATTACTGTTGGTTGGTTGAATCTGTTTTAAGTTCCATTACCGCCTGATATGCTTTTTTCGCTTCAAATTTTCTATCAAAAAGTAAAGGGTAATTAGTTCTATTAGTAATTGGCCAATTGTTAAGCCATGAACTTTGGTCATTCACACCCCAGAAAGTAACCCTATCAATCTTATCACTGTGTTTTAAAAAGAGTTTAAAAATATCCTTGTAACGCTGGGCTAACTGCACTTCTACAGAATCTGGCAAAGCATTTGGGTACGGATTCATTTCTTCGCTCTCCTCATAGTTTTGACCAATTTCTGCGCCCTCCAATCCCCAAGGGTTTGGTAAAACGGTAACATCCAATTCTGTAATGGAAACCTTTAAACCCAGTTTTGCATAGGCCACAATACTATTCTCTACTTCTTCCAATGAAGGTTCTGTCAAACCCCAATGTGCCTGCATACCTACTCCGTTAATCTTAGCTCCGCTTTTTTGAAGATTTTCTATAAGCCGTATAGCCCCTTCCCGCTTTTTGGGTTTCCACATATTATAATCGTTATAATATAACTCTGCAGATGGGTCTGCTTTTTCTGCAAGCTTAAATGCAACTTCTAAATACCTCTCTCCCATCACCTTTAAAAAGACAGATTCCCTTAGCGAACCATCTTCATTTAAAGCCTCGTTTACCACATCCCAACCATCAATTTTACCACTATACCTACTTGCTACTGTCGTAATATGATCACGGATATAATTTGCCATGGTAGCACTATCATTTACGGTATTCATCCATGGCCCTATCTGGCTATGCCATAAAAGTGTATGACCAATAACGAACATGTTATTTTCTTTACCAAGAGCCACATACTTGTCTGCCATTTCAAAATAAAACGTGTCTGGAGACGGATGAACCTCTTCCCATTTCATTACGTTTTCTGGACTAATAGTATTGAATTCTCTCTTTAAAACTTCAAGAGCTTTTTTATTTTTTCCAGTAATAATCTTGTCATTAATAGCTGCTCCTATATAAAACTCTTTCTTGTAAACTTTTTTGAGACTGTCAGCATCGTCTTCGGTTTGAAATGCACTTTCCTTAATTTTTCCAAAACCGAACAAAAACAACAGGATTACAAAAAATAACACAACAGTTTTAAACATATCATTAAATTAAAATGGTTAAACAGAGAAATCTATAAAATAACTAGTCAATTGTATTGACTATGAATATGATAAAAGTCGTGAAATTACTAGGTTACCTATATTACAAATGAAGCGCTGTATAGAACATTTGTGGCATTTTGCCTCATAAAAGCCATAAGCTTTAAGTAATTGGGCATGACGCAGAAATTGCGAGTGATTAAAACTCAAGTTTTTAAATGTAGAAAATGAGTAGTTTTAATTAAGTTTTGATAGGCTGAGTTCATTGCTAAAGCATCCTGTTTTAGGTTTCCTCCGCATTGCCTTTAGTAGTTTCTATTCCTTTATATACATTTGGATTATGCTTTTCCATGTAAAATTCAGGATGGGGCAACTCCGTAAATCCAAATTTCTTATAAAGCCATTCTGCAGTGTCAGTTAGTAAAATCCATCGTCTTAATCCTTGTAGCTTTGGATGTTCCATGATTTCATTTATCAACCATTTACTTAATCCATTTCCTCTATATTCTTTAAGAACAAATACATCTCCTAAATAGGCAATTGTGGAATAGTCTGAAATTATTCTGGCGTAGCCTATTTGTTTGTTATTATGATACAGTCCAAAATTCAAAGAGTTTTCAATGGATGTTTTTAGGGTATTCATTGGAATTCCCTTAGCCCAATCAGTTTCTTTTGAAAGGAATTTGTAGATGCTCAAAATATCTAACTTATCCTTGTCGGTTGAAATGGTATAATCATTTCTATGTGTTTCTACTATTTCCAATCCAGTATATTTAATTCATATAAAGATATAGATTTACACATAACAGTACATATACTTCTATTGTACCCGTAATTTTCTTAAGTCTAGCAAAGTCATAGAATTTATACTGCATTAGAAATTATCAAGTGATTACTTCACCTCAGTAGGAAGAAACCCAAATTGGGCCTTAAAGCATTTGGTAAAATAGGAAGGAGATGAAAAGCCTACTTTAAAGCAAACCTCACTTATAGATTCGTTTCCGTTCTCTATCATCTGCTTGGCTTTTTCAAGTCTTATTTTGCGTAGAAACTCATTTGCAGAATAGCCTGTTAGCGCTTTTATCTTTCTATATAATTGACTTCTACTTAGATTCAGTTCCTCAGCCAACTGCTCTACATTTAGATTTTCATCCGATAGATTAGCAGTAACATAATCTAGCACCTTTGCAATAAAACCTTTGTCTAATAAAGAAGCACTTTCGGGTACTTTTACGTTGTTTGAATCATTTAAATACTTATTAAACAGTACTTGCCTACTGCTCAAAATTTGCTTTAACTGCGCTCTAAGCACGGTCATCTCAAAAGGTTTGGTCAGATAAACATCCGCACCGCAGTCAATACCCTTTACCCAATCATCTGTCATTGTTTTGGCGGTGAGCATTAGAATTGGAATATGGCTTGTTTTCAGGTCTTCCCGTATATGTCTACAGAACTCAAATCCGTCCATTTCTGGCATAACCACATCAGAAAGGATAATGTCCGGAGTTCTTTTTTCGGCTGCCTTTAATGCTTCCGTTCCGTTTACTGCTTCAATAACTTTATACTCTCCCTTTAGTTCATTTCTTAAATACGCTCTCAGCTCTGCATTATCTTCAACAATAAGAAGCGTCGTATCCAACCCATTATTTGCATACTGATTAACGATATCTCCGCCCGTCGTAATTGGTTTTAATTCCTCACTTTTAGTCTCGGGCTTTAGAAACAGCTCGCTGGGTTTGAAGTGGGCATTACCAAGCGGTAGAAAAATCCTGAATTTGGTACCAAGTCCTTCTTCACTTTCTACAACTATTTTACCTTTTAAAAGGTCTATAAAACTCTTCACTACTTCTAAGCCAATACCTGTACCACCATAATATTGGCTGTTCATTTTTTCTACTCGGTAAAACCGCTCAAAAACCTTTTCCAATTCTTCTTTTCCAATACCGCTTCCTGTATCTTCTATGTTTATTTCCAAGGCCTGAAAAGCTTCCGTTTCATTTACCAATGGGAATATAATTTTATTGGCGCATTTAAAAACGCCTACCGTTATGGTTCCTCTATCCGGTGTAATTTTAAAGGCATTTGATAGGATGTTAAAAATGACTTTTTCCAACATAGAAGGGTCGCTCCACAGCGTTATAGGTTGCTCCTCGGATTCTACTAAAAAGTGAATATCTTTTAGCGTTGCCTCTTCTTCAAAATGATTTGTAATTTCTTTGATGAACGTTATGGCCTCTAGCTCGGACACCTTAACGTTAAGCTTATTAATATCTAGCTTTCTAAAATCCATCAACTCATCTATTAACCGCTTTAATCTGTTGGTGTTCTTGTGGATGATACCCAACTTTTCCTTCATCTTTTGAGAAAAAGAAGTTCCTGAATCTCTAAGAATGTCTTCTAACGGATTTAAAATAAGCGTAAGTGGAGTCCTAAATTCATGGGAGATATTCGTAAAAAATTGAATTTTTCTATCGTTCAACACTTCTTCCTGTAATCGCTTTTCGCGTTCAAATTGAACCATTCTTTTTTCCTGAACTCGCTGATTTGCCAACTTTACCAAAAAGTAAGTTATTAGTAAAATGGCCAGTACATACAGTAAAATAGCCGTAGTTGTACCCCACCAAGGTGCTAAAACCGTAAGCCGTAAAGTCTTTGGTGTTTCATTCCAAACACCATCATTATTGGCTGCTTTCACCTTAAAAACATAATCACCCACAGGAAGATTCGTATAGGTTGCACTTCTGGTTTTCCCTACATAGTTCCACCGGTTGTCAAAACCTTCTAAAAAATAGGCGTACTGGTTCTTT
The DNA here is from genome assembly GCF_015330125.1 of Zobellia nedashkovskayae. Classification (NCBI taxonomy): domain Bacteria; kingdom Pseudomonadati; phylum Bacteroidota; class Flavobacteriia; order Flavobacteriales; family Flavobacteriaceae; genus Zobellia; species Zobellia nedashkovskayae. The sequence goes on from NZ_JADDXR010000002.1 coordinate 4,788,555, forward strand.
TTGGGCCTTGTGAAATTTATTCCTGCATATTCTATTGTAAAAACCGACTGATTATGAGTGAGGGTTAAATTTTCCGTACGGCCTATAACTTTTTCTAAAGGCGATTTTTCCGTACCTGGCACAACGGATTTATTAAAGAGTTTAAAATCCGTGAAGTAAACCTGAGGTTCATTACTATTGAAACTCAAATTTTTGGGGTCTATAGAATTAACCCCTTCATAACTGCCAAAATATAAAATACCGGAATCATCTTTGTAGGTAGCATTGTAATTAAAATCGTTGGCCAATAACCCATCATGAATATCAAAGTTTTTAAAGCTTTCTTTTTCTACATCCAATCTAGAAATACCATTATTCCCGCCTAACCAGATAGCACCATTATCATCTTCTAAAATTGAAGCTATAGTCTGTTGTCCTAAACCATTTCTATCCCCATACCAAGTAAATATATCTTTAGATGGGTCATATTTACATAAACCTCCACCGTCCGTGCCGATCCAAATGATATTCTTGCTATCCTCAAATAGCGATACTATTCTATCTACTATAAGTTTTTGACCAGTATCTCCGTGCATGCGCTCTATTAAAGAAATAGCCTTGTCTCCCTCAGAAAAATCATTAGCTATTTTATAAAGTCCGCCTGTGGTTCCTAACCAAATAACATCATTACTATCTACCAAGATTTTACGCACTTCTCCATGACTAGGAATTACATCTTGGTAAATTTGAGAATTGTGAGGAGTGAATTTTTTAGTTTCCGGATTAAAGGAATGCAACCCTGTTACATAAGAGCCAATCCAAATAATTCCGTTTTTGTCTTCATCAAATGCCATAATACGGTTGCTTGTTAGCCCACCATTGGTATTTGAAATCGTATAGTTAATAAATGTTGATGTGTTTTTTGGAAGATAATAGATACCAGAATTCCATGTTCCCACCCAAAGGTTTCCTTTACTATCAAAAAACATTCCCGAAACAGCTGCCGCATGCAGGTTAGTTGCTATTGAATTTTCAGGGTCTTTTAAATGAACAATACTTTTGTCCGCAGCATTATATACATCTATACCACCCCCATCTAAACCAATCCACAACCTACCTTCTTGATCACTAGCAATACCTGTAACAGAAGGAAGTAGCAGGGAGTTATTGATATTGGCCAAGCTTTCAATATCCTTAAATTTATCAAACAACTTATCGTAAACCCCTACCCCTTTGTTGTAGTACCCAATCCAAATACGTTCTTGACTATCTACGAAAACAGACCAAATGGAGTTTGATTTTACACTTTTAACATCAAATTTATCATAGCGATAATTCTTAATTAGTGTTCCGTTTGACTTTAGTACAAAAAGCCCATCATTCTCCGTACCACATATGATATTACCATCTGTGCCTTGGGCAATGGATAATACCCGTTCCGCAGTTATTTTAAAAGAATCTATTTTATACTTATTTGAAGAGTGCAGTATTATTTTGATCAATCCGTCCGATAGCGTACCTAACCAGATTGCACCTTCTATATCTTCAAATAAAGTCTCAATATTTAAATTTAGATTTTCAGCTATTTCGCCGTTATCAATCATAATCTGCGAGGGTTTAACCTTAACCCCATCATATTCAAAAAGACCGTAATTAGTAGCTACAAATACGTTACCTGTTTTGCTTTTTAAAATACAATTTACCTGTATGGCCGATTTGGCTATGGTAGACTGAAAAGGAATTGACTCACTATCTAAGGTTAACGGGTCTACTCTAAATACCCCATGGTAATGAGACCCTACCAAAAGCTCTCCATTAATACCCTCTTGAATTGCTCTAATTAGGACACCGTTTTGTAATCTGGGTTCTCCCCTCAACTCTATTTTATCAAAGTTATCAAAATCTCTATTGTACAGATCTAAGCCCGTTTCCGTACCTATCCAAAATCTATTAGATTTATCAATATATGAGGTATGGATAAGCGAATTGCTTAGTGATTTTGGCTCGCTAATATCTTGTTTATAGGTAGTAAAATCAATACCATTGTATTTCTTTAACCCCACCCCATTGGTTCCCATCCAAATAAGGCCCATGCTATCTTCAACAATAGTAGAGACCGCTCTTTGGGTATTATCTTGTTCTATATCTATAAAGGTGTAATCGTCATTTGAATTTTGCCCATAGAGATGACATTGCGTAAGGAAGACGCAAAAAACTAAACTCAAAATTATCTTACTTAATCTCATATAGTAGTACTTCTACTCTGTTGGATATTTAAAAAATGGTATTTGATAAAGTGAAAAATAAAAATATGCCGTGCATTACGGAATCAGTTTGAAGATAGGGCAAATGGCCATTTCACACAAACAGAATGCTCTTAAACCAAATTGCCGGTAGTTTCTACCACCGGCAATATAGCTTATAAAATAAATTGGAAACTGTTGCCAAGACCTAAATATTATGTCTGTCTACAACAGGGTTACCTATTGATTTCCTTTCTTATAATCTGCCAAGAATTTCTCTAAACCACTATCCGTTAACGGGTGCTTAAGCAGACCTTCAATAGCTGACAATGGACCTGTCATTACATCTGACCCCAATTTAGCACAGTTGATTACGTGCATGGTATGACGTACAGAAGCCGACAAAATTTGTGTCTCAAAACCGTAGTTATCATAAATCAAACGAATCTCCTCGATCAAACGCATACCATCTGTAGAAATATCATCTAACCTGCCTAAAAATGGAGAAACATATGTAGCGCCAGCCTTAGCAGCCAATAATGCCTGACCTACTGAAAACACTAGAGTAACATTTGTTTTTATTCCTTTGTCAGAGAAATATTTACACGCTTTTACACCATCTGCTATCATTGGTAATTTTACCACAATCTGAGGATGTAAGGCGGCCAATTCTTCACCTTCTTTGATCATACCTGCATAATCGGTTGCAATAACCTCAGCAGAAACATCACCTTCAACTTTTTCACAAATTGCCAGGTAGTGTTTTAAAATATTGTCTTTTCCGGTAATACCTTCTTTAGCCATTAAAGAAGGGTTTGTAGTTACGCCATCCAAAACACCTAACTCATAGGCGCTTTGAATATCGTTTAAATTTGCTGTATCTATAAAAAACTTCATATATTCTAGATGTACTGATTAATTATGTTTTCGAACAATTCTTGCTTACCACTCTTAAGCTCTAACTCACCATTAGTAGTAGCTAAATCGTATAAGTTCTCCAGGCTTAATTTACCTCCTTCAAACTCTTTTCCTTTTCCTGAATCAAAAGAGCTGTAACGGTTTTCACGAAGCTTGCTATAATCAGAAGACTGGATTATTTTATCAGCCGTAATTAAACCTCTTGCAAACGTATCTGCACCACCAATATGAGCTAAGAAAATATCTTCTAGGTCCGTAGAATTTCTTCTAATTTTTGCATCAAAGTTTACACCACCGCCCTGTAGGCCACCAGCTTGTAAAAATACTAGCATAGCTTCCGTAGTTTCTTGAATGTTGTTTGGGAACTGATCTGTATCCCATCCGTTTTGGTAATCCCCACGGTTGGCGTCTAAACTACCTAACATTCCTGCTTTAGCGGAAACTTCCATTTCATGCTGAAAAGTGTGTTGTGCAAGAGTTGCATGGTTTACTTCTATGTTTATTTTGAAATCTTTATCCAATCCGTACTCTTTTAAGAAACCGATTGCCGTAGCCGAATCAAAATCATACTGGTGCTTGGTTGGCTCCATTGGTTTTGGTTCAATAAAGAAATTACCTTTAAAACCTTGCTTACGAGCATAATCTCTAGCCATAGTTAAAAACTGTGCCATATGATCTAATTCGCGACCCATGTTTGTGTTCAAAAGAGACATATACCCCTCACGACCTCCCCAGAAAACATAGTTCTCACCGTCTAATGCAATAGTCGCATCCATCGCTAATTTTACTTGACCACCTGCTCTAGCAACCACATCAAAATCTGGGTTTGTAGCAGCACCGTTCATGTATCTTGGATTAGAGAAACAGTTAGCCGTACCCCACAACAACTTAATACCCGAAGCAGCTTTTTTCTCCTTTATATAATCAGTAATAGTAGCTAATCTTTTTTCTGATTCAGCAAAAGTTGGACCTTCTTGAATCAAATCGAAATCATGAAAACAGAAATAATCAAATCCCATTTTGCTGATAAACTCAAAAGCAGCATCTGCTTTATCTTTTGCAGCTTGAACGGCATCTGAAGATTTATCCCAAGCAAAATTTTGTGTACCTGGGCCAAATGGATCAGAACCTTGCCCACAGAATGTATGCCAGTATGCAATAGCAAACTTGAAGTGTTCCTTCATGGTCTTGCCCGCAACAACTTGGTCTGGGTTGTAATATTTAAATGCTAAAGGGTTGTCTGATTCTTTTCCTTCAAACTTGATTTCTCCAATACCTTTAAAGTACTCTTTGTCTCCTAATAATGCCATGTTACTTGTTTTTTAATAATTGTTCTAATTCTTTTTTCCATGCGGAATATGCAGATTGTAATGCTTCTTTTTCTGCGGAAGGTTTATAGCTCATAACATAATCATTAGCCATAATTTGTTCTCCGAAGCTTGAAAAATCGCCATCACTTAAAATACAGGCTCTAGCTGCACCAATAGCGCCTGTGGTATTATATATTTCTATCTCACGATCAATAAGTGTTGCTATTGTATTCGAGAAAATTTCCGATCTAAACAGGTTATCGTTTCCTGCTCGTATTTTGGTAGCGGTAATACCATCTGACCGAAGGATTTCCATACCATATACAAAAGAGAATGCAATACCTTCCAATGAAGCTCTACACAAATGTGCTTTGGTATGATTGTTTAAGTTGATATCAAACATATTTGTACCTAAATCCACATTGTTCAACATGCGTTCTGCACCGTTACCAAATGGCAATATTTTTACACCATCTGAGCCTTGTGGTACGGAATTGGCCAAATCGTTCATTTCATCATATGAAGCGACATCCAAATTGTTTAACAACCAACGGTATTGAATACCGGCACCGTTTATACACAATAGTTTTCCTATATTCTTATTTTCTGCACTGTAGTTTACGTGGGCAAAGTTGTTAACTCGCGAGCTTTCCTTAACCGAAAGATTATCTGTTATCGCATAAATCACACCGGATGTTCCACCGGTAGCAGCTACCTCACCTGGATTAAAAACATTTAAGGACAACGCATTGTTAGGCTGATCTCCTGCACGGTATAAAATAGGCGTACCCACTTTTAAACCTGACTCTTTTGCTCCTTGTTCCGATACCTTACTTTGAACAGAAAAAGTATCGACTATTTCAGGCACATGAGATTCGTTCAATCCGTAATAATCCAATAACCAAGTGGCTAAGCTATTCGTTTTAAAATCCCAAAATATACCTTCGGACAAGCCGGATAGTGTTGTGTTTGCTGTACCACTCAATCTACAGGCTATATAATCTCCCGGTAGCATGAACTTATGGATACGTTCAAAAATTTCCTGCTCGTTCTCCTTAACCCACTTTAATTTGGATGCGGTAAAATTAGAAGGCGAGTTTAATAAGTGCTCACTACAACGGTCATTGCCAAGTTCGTTAAATGCTTTTTGACCAATACCTACCGCTCTACTATCGCACCAGATAATAGAATCACGTAAAGGCTTAAGGTTCTCGTCTACAACCACCAATCCGTGCATTTGGTATGAAATACCAATACCGGTAACCTCTTCTGATTTTATATTATTTTCTGATAGCAATGTTTTAGTTGCGGCACAAACATGTTTCCACCACATATCCGGATCTTGTTCTGCCCAACCATTGTTGATAGCTAGAATATCCATTTCTGTTTTAGGTTCGCTCACTACGGCAACGGGTTTACCCGTACTCACCTCAACTAAAGCTGCTTTTATTGACGAACTTCCTATATCGTAACCTATACTGTACATAATTATTTGGTGTTTGTAAGTGCTTCTGTTTTTTGAACGTTATCCTATCGGATTTTTTGTATCTCACTAAAAACCAAGCCCTTTTGTCAAATTTAAACTATAACTTAAAACGAGTTCCAGATAATTCGTTTCCGTACTAAAAATACGAAATAGAACCGTTTATAAATTCAAAATTTCACAACCACAACCTGTTTAAAATCAGATATTTACAATATTTCGTATTTTTCGAAATGGGTTTCGTAAAAAGAATAGGTGCAAAATGCTATTTTAGCGATCAGTACAGCAAAAAAGAAGTAATATCTTAATGGGATATTTAGTATCTTGATACAGTTATGAAACGAAAACTTAGTTTAGACGATATTGCCAAGCATTTTAAAGTCTCTAAATCTACCGTATCTAAGGCGTTAAATGATAGCCATGAAATAAGCACCAAAACCAAGGCGAAAATCATTGCGTATGCCCGGGAACATAAGTACCGTCCCAACCTTAATGCAATTAACCTTAGAAAAGAACCTTCGCAATCCGTTGGTGTAATCATTCCTAATATTCTCAACTACTTCTTTGCCCAAGTTATTAGCGGTGTAGAGAAAGTATTGAATGACAACGGCTATAATATGATTGCCTGCATCTCTAACGAATCTTACACAAAGGAAGTTGCCATTACCGAAATGTTGCGCAAAGGAGCTATATCCGGGCTCTTAGTTTCGTTGGCGGAAGAAACAGGTAAACTGGATAACACAGACCATTTTGAGCCCTTCTTGAACAAAGGGGTACCCGTAGTAATGTTTGATCGCGTATCATCAAAGTTGAACTGTGACAAAGTAACCATAGATGATACCAAAGCTGCATATAATGCAACGGAGCACCTTATAAAATCTGGATTTAAACGTATTGCCGTAGTTTCCCTATTAGGAGACCTTGAGATTTCACGGCTGAGAATTAACGGCTACCACCAGTGTCTTAAGGACCATAATTTAGACCTAGATCAGAGCTTGATTTTTGAAAAGCTGGAAAAGTCTTTTATGGAAGTGGAAATACGAAAATTGCTTTCCGCGGGAAAAGTGGATGCCATTTTAGGTTTGGAGGAAGAAGCGGGCGTTACCTCCTTATTGACCGCTAATTCATTGGCCATTAAAATACCTAAAGAGCTTTCCATTATTTGCTTTACTAACGGAATTCTTCCTAAATATGTAGTTCCTAGTTTAACATCTATCAGTCAACACGGGTATCATATGGGTGAGCGTGCCGCTCAACAATTGGTAAATAGAATAGAACAAAACGATACCGAAAAACCATTTGCAACCGAAGTTATCAAAACCACTATGATTGAGCGGGATTCCACCATACCCTTAATTAAAACTTAGTTTTCCATCTTAGAAAAAGAACAATTGATTGACCCGTATAGTCTGACCTTTTTGAGGCTGCGCTATTATTTTTAAATATGAATACGATTTCTTTGGAAGCTGTATTGATATCTCTTTAAGCCGGTCCAAATTGTTTTCATTGGCAAACATCTCCTTCTTGATCATTTGCCAATCTTTCTTGTCATCGGAAGCCCAAATGGAGACAAATTTCAATGGTAAAAATAGACTAGAATAGAAAGTAAGCGGATATGGTTAAAATAGTGCCGACGCTTGATAAAATCGGAAAAAGGATAAACGCAATTTTAAGGTTAATTTGTAATAGGTTCAAAATGTTGTTTTATGCTTTTTACCATAATCTACTTTTAAATCGTTTTATAAAACTCGATAAAAATGAACATCCGCATCCTCGCTCTTATCTGTTTAGGGCTATTATTTAGCTGTAAGAACACTACAACTCCTCCAAAAAAAGAAAATGCAAAGCAACCCAATATTTTATTTCTAGCTATAGATGACCTTAGGCCAGAGCTTGGTGTATATGGCTCTGATATTGCCATCACTCCAAATATTGATGCGTTGGCCCAAGACGGACTTCGCTTTAATAATGCCTATTGCCAACAAGCCATTTGCAGCCCCTCTAGAGCAAGTTTAATGACAGGTGCCCGACCAGAAACCATACAGGTAATTGAAAATTTTACCTACTTCAGAGATAAAAATCCGGATATCGTAACCATTCCTCAGCATTTCAAAAACAATGGCTATGAGGCGGTATATACCGGAAAAATATATCATGGGAAATATAACGACCCTGAGCTTTCTTGGAGCAGAGAACCGGTTAAGATGAGCAAAACCGATGTTAAATTCGGTTTTAAATTACCGGAAAACATAAAAATGCAAAAAGAAAATAGCGCTGCCATGGTTGCTAAATACGGAGAGAATGCATTAAGAAATGGTCTTGGTAAAGGTCCTTCTTACGAATTTGCCGATTTTCCAGATAACGCCTATGAAGACGGATTCAATACTGATCTGGCCATTGCCACCATGAAAGATATGCTTCAGAAAAATCCTGAAAAGCCTTTCTTCTTAGGTATGGGAATGAAAAAACCACACTTAGATTGGATTGCCCCAAAGAAATATTGGGATATGTACGATGAGGCAGACATAAAACTTGCAGCCCAGGACAAAGCTCCAAATGACGGAGCTACCATGGGATTACACGCTTCCTTTGAATTAAGGGCCAGAGCAGGTATTCCAAAAAAAGGAGATATTTCTCCAGAACAGGCCATAAAACTCAAGCATGCTTATCTAGCTTGTGTTAGTTACGTAGATGCCCAAATTGGCAGAATGCTTACTGCGCTTGAAGATGCGGGGATTAAGGACAATACCATTGTTATTTTGTGGAGTGACCATGGCTGGCATTTAGGTGATATGGGTATTTGGGGAAAAGCGACAAACTATGAAATTGCTACAAGAGTTCCTTTGATAATTTGGACCCCGGATATGGCAAAAGAAACCAGAGGGAAATCTACCGATGCCCTTGTGGAATTAGTAGACATGTATCCTACCTTATGTGATCTTGCGGACATTTCTAAACCCAACACCCTAGAAGGCCAGAGCTTTGCGCCCTTACTTTCCAATCCTGACCAAAAATGGAAAACAGCAGTTTTTTCTCAGTTTCCTACACCAGCACTTCGTGAATGGGCGGCAAATCCACTGTCAAAAGGAATGCGCGAAACTTCTTTTGGACCTTTAATAGAAGAAGTTGAAGGGCGTATAAAAAAACAACAAGGCGAAAAATGGGATCGCGATTTATTTGAAAACCGACTTATGGGCTATTCCATGCGGACTAAAAATTACCGATTTATCGTTTGGAAAGACTATACTGATGCTACTGCAGAACCCATTTTTGTAGAACTATATGACCACAACAAAGACCCGTTAGAAACGGTAAATATTGCAAAAGACAATCCCCAACTTGTAGCGGAGCTCATGCAGCAATTCAACAAAGGATGGAAAGGGAACAGGGCAGAAATAAGTCAAACGGGAGCCTAGTACTTTTATAATAAAAGATGACTTATACTGAAACAATTAAAGTGAAGAGATTTTTAACCAGTAGTACTTTAGAATACAACCACTATAATTTCCCTTCGCTTTTCTTTGCTTTTGCCAGCGCTCGTTTCTTTTTATAGTGGGCCTTATCCGCTATATAGATTGTTTTTTTCACTTCACAGAAAACAGTATTCCGCTCGGCGTTCATTAAGCGCGTAGTCTTTACAATGTCTATCTCATCTTCCTGTGCTACTCTTAACTTTATTTCGTCTATTTCCTCTTGGTTGTATTCAAAATCTGCATAAACATCCTCCTTTGCAGGTCTTTTAAAAGCTATCTCTGCTGATTTATCCCAAACAACAAAATCATTACCAAGAATATTGATTAGTTGAGTCATGGGTATAGGGTCTACTGCTGAAAAGAGACTCCCTCCAAAGATGGTGCTTACGTAATTTCGGTTTTTATAACTGATAGGCAACTTAATGGTAACCTTTCTAAGATCCTCAGAAACATGCTTTATTCTAGCAGTGCTTCTGCGGTACATAGGCGAAAGATTAAAACCATGTTTAAAAATGATATGCTTGCCTACAAAACGTGAACCGAAATCCGATAAGTTGCTGTAAAATGACATTTTAAATATTGTACTTGTTAAGGTTAATTAACAACAAATTTATCACTCTAAATGAGTTAAAAAAATAGGAGATACTGACGACACTATTTTCTATATTAACCAGGGTTTTAATACTGAGCTATATATTAATTTTCTATCACCTGTACACTCAGTGGCTGATTTAAACGCTCTGCATAACTTTCAATTACTTTTTCAGGCTTTTCTGAACCTACCGGAAAGACTAAATAAGCATTTTTCTCATAATACTGACTTCCAACTGGGAAGGTCTGAATAGTATCGGATAAAACTCTATTCCAATATCTACCATTGTTTGAAGATTTGGTAATCTTGGTGTATGGATTGTGCGTTGGTGAGGGCTCTCCTTTTGTATTTGAATTATCGTACTGAAGACGTATTGAACCAAAACCATAACCTTTTTCTAAATTATAAAAAGCCAACCAAGCTGCATCATCAGTAACATGATTTTCTTCTAAAACATCTAGTTCATCGGAGTATAAATTTAACCGTTTAATGGTACCATCTTTTTTAGCATACGCAAGATGGGTAAAAAGACTATCCATAGTCATTTCATCATTACGTAAGAGATTTAGTTCCACCTCTTTTTGAACCGAAATAACAGACTCAAACAAAAAATAAGGCAGATTATCATAAAACTCATAACGTCCTTCAATTAGAATCTCGGGCACGCTATCCGTACTACCTGAACGTTCCTTGACTACACGGTACTTTTCTACTTCTAGGTGATTTTTAGAATCCGGTCGTAAATCTTCTAAATTAAAATATAACCCTGAATTACTTTTAGAAAAATTGGGAGCCCAATGCATTGCAATATGGCTTCTTTTCAACAGCTGATTTTTAAAGTTTTTCAACTCTATTCCATTTACTTGTCCGCCGCGTTTATCATCTTCCGTGCTAAAAGTAGCTTTGTAATATTTGTTCTCTACAGCTAGATTATCTTCGGAGAGCATTTGCTGAATAGGTAATCCAATCTTACTCTTTTCTTTAATACTGATATTGAATTTTTTGGTTTGATTTGCCATAAGCGTAATCGGAAAAATTATAGAATATTCAAACCGATTTTCATTTTTAACAAATGCTGTATCATCAACCGGTATAGCAGTTCCATCTTCTGGGTCAATAGCTACTAACATCTCATTCTCCAGCAATTCACTATCCAAACTAATCGTTGGGTTTACATATTCTAAAGGACGGTCTAAGCCCGCAGTTTCAGAAACAATAACAACAGGCATCTTCTCCGACGTAGAACAACCTGAAATCAATAAAATAAAGACAACGCAATTAATTAAATTTTTCATGCTCAGATTAATTCATTTACAATACAGGAATTCCCGGCTTTGGAATCGCATAATTACCATCTTCTAATGGTGCATTAGGCATTTTCATATCCCAAGATAATTCGGAAGGCACTATACTTAAATTAGACGCTTTCGCCTTTTCCAAATCAATAATTTTACCAGATTCAATTGCCATTCTACCCATGATAGTCGTCATTGAACTTTCTGCTCCGTACTTAGTATTGTTCACATAGGGTTTGTTTCCTAAAATTGCTCCTATAAATTCATCCTGTTCAATCTGTGAAGATGATGGATCATCTTTGTCTCTATATCTCCAAAGCGAATTTCCTTCTAAATCAACCATCTGAAAACGTTCATCTGCCTTACCTTTAGAACCCTGAATATTAAAGCCCAGTCTATTGGCACAATTATCCATTTGTCTACACTGTACATGTAGTTTTGTACCATCGGCATACTCATATTCTACATAATGATGGTCAAATATCTCTCCATGGTCCGGCCCTTTAAGCATTGCCCTACCTCCCATTCCACTTGCTTTAATGGGGTAATCTTTTTTAATCCAATTAACTACATCAATTTGGTGAATGGCCTGACCGGCAAGTTGACCGCCCCATAACCAATTAAAATAATGCCAATTACTAATTTGATATTCCAATTCTGTTTGACCTGGTTTTCGTGGATGTACGGTAGCCATACCAACGTTATAATAAACGTCCATAGAAAGAACGTCTCCAATATCACCTGCATGAATTTTTTCCACCATTTTATTTAGTGCAATTTCATAACGGAATTGTAACCCAACTACAACGTTTAACTTCTTCTCCGTTGCCAATTTTCCGGTTTCTATCACTTTTCTATATCCAGGACCATCAACAGCTAATGGTTTTTCTAGAAAAACATGTTTGCCAGATGCTATGGCATATTCAAAATGATCAGGTCTAAAACCAGGTGGTGTAGCCAAAATTACCGCATCACACTCATCAATAACATTTTTGTACGCTTCTAATCCCAAAAACTTACGTTCTCGCGGTACATTGACTTGTTCGGGGAAATCTATAGAAACTCTTTGAAAACTATTATCCAACTCATGTTGAAAAACGTCCCCCATTGCTACTAACTCTACAGATTTTGACGCCGTTAAAGCTTGAAATATTGCCCCAGTACCACGACCTCCACAACCCACTAAACCCAATTTTATTTTTTGCTGCCCCAAGACATTAACATTTGAAAAAACGGGAAGATGACTAAACACCATACCGGCTGCTACTGTTTTAGAAGTTTGTTTTAAAAATTTTCTCCGTGGATTAGTTTTCATATGCTTCCTTATTTACTATTCTAAAAATATTAAATTATTGTTTGAAACTGCTTTCTTATTTAAAGGCCTTTCAACCAATTTTCTATATTATCTCTAACAAAATCATCATCATTTAAATGCGGATAGTCATTATAAACTCTACTTATCTCTTCATTCTGACCTGTAGATAATTTTTCCGCTTCATCTAAACACCAAATTCCTTTTAGAAGACCTTGTCTTCTCAATACTTCATGAAGACCTGCTATACACCCTTCAAAATTATTGGTCGCATCAAAAAATGCTGCATTAGTGTCCGTTACTGCAATATTCAATGACATTAATTCTTTAGATATCGTTCCGCCGGATTGTTTTACTTTATGAATTTCCTCCAAAAGCGTAACAGCTTTATTAGTCCAAACGGCCCAATGCCCCAGTAATCCCCCTACAATATCTTTTTTGATGACTTTACCTTCAATAGTCACATTATAAGTCGTTAAAAGGTCAGCTACTATATTGTCATCATTACCCGTGTATAATACAATTTCATCACAACGTGATGAAGCGCAAACGGCACGTACCACTTCTAAAGTTTGATACCTATTAAACGGTGCCATTTTTATAGCTTCTACATTCTTGATTTCAGCAAAAGCTTTCCAAAAATTATAACTCAAAACTCGTCCTCCTACAGCTGGTTGCAGATAAAATCCAAATACCGGTATAACTTGGGCAATTTTAGTTGCTCGTTCCAATAGTGCCTCTTCTGACCAATCTCCTAAGCCATTAGTACTTACCAAAACAATATCATAACCTAATTCTGCACAGATTTTAGCTTCGGTTACGGCTTGTTCCGTATTCCCGCTAACACCGGCTACTTTTATAAATGGTCTGTCTAAATTGGCTATTTCAATTTCCTCTATCGCCAGTTGTAATACCTTTTTATATAGATTGATTTTTGGGTCTCGTATTTGGAACTGTGTTGTATGTACCCCAATTGCAATACCTCCTGCACCTGAAGCCATATAATATCTTGTTAACAATCGTTGACGTTTCTCGTCTAGCTCACGACCTTCTGTCAATGCCAAGGGATGAGCAGGAATTACAGTACCTTGATGCAACAATTTTTTTAATACGGGGTCTAAAGTATTCATATTAACTTTGTACTAATTTGATTTAAAAATCTCCTTTTCGTTCTTGGAAATGCGTAGGTTTACCTAATTGTTCCCCTCCAATTTTGACCCAATTAGCTGTCCACTTTATCATATCTTGCAGTGAGGTCCTGGGATTTCCAAATAAACTATAAGCCCCGTTTGAATTATTTAGCAATGCTGTCTCTGCAGGCTTATTTTCAAAAATAGGTTCTACCTTAAGTAATTTACCAAATTCTTCTGCCAACCATTGTATGGATATGGTTTCCGGCCCGGTCACGTTTAATTTTCTAGCTGGTGATTCACAATGTAAAAGGGAACGTATAGCATACTCATTGGCATCGCCTTGCCAAATAACATTGGCAAATCCCATACTTAAATTTATTGGTTTTTGTTCAATCACCGCCTTTGCAACTTCTAACAAAACCCCGTACCTAAGATCAAGTGCATAATTTAACCGATACAATAGCATTTCTGTTCCGTTTTTAACGGAAAAATGTTCAAAAACACGTTCACGACCTAAACAAGATTGGGCATATTCACCAATTGGCGAAGGTTTCACTTCTTCTTTAGCTCCTCCACTGTCAATAGGCACAAACGGATATATATTACCGGTAGAAAAAACAACTATTTTTGATTCCTTATATCTTTCCGAAACTCTACCAGGAAGGTAAGCGTTCATTGCCCAAGTAAAATGCTCATTACCCGATGTACCAAATTTATTACCCGCCATATAAATAACGTTTTTAACCTTTGGGAGCTTCATCAAGGCTTCATCATCCAATAAATCTACCTTGATACATTCAATACCATAATCTGTCAATTCTTGAAATAGATTTTGATTTGAAAAGCGAGAAGCGCCAATTACTTTTTTAGTGCTTCCTGCAGCATCAATTGCTCTTTTAGCAAGCTTTGCCAGGGTAGGCCCCATCTTTCCCCCCAAACCTAAAATCATTATGTCTCCTTCAATTTTACTGATATCTTCTATTAATCGTTTTGAAGGTTTAGAGAGTTGTTCCTCTAATTCGGCTATTGTAGCTATCATAGATTTCTAGTTTATTTAATAAATATATTATAGGTATTCGCACCTGCTAATAGCACTAGCATTGCCAATCCTAAAATCATAATAATATTCAATGTTGTACTTAATTTAAAAAAGTGTTTTGCCGCTCTATCCCGCGCAATCATAAAAATCATAAACCCTATTACAGGAACAACTATGATAGTAAAACCTTGAGCCATAATTATAAGCTGTATGGGTAAATTTCCAAAAATTATAGCAACAGCTGCACCGATCAATATGACTGACATTATCACATAGCGTACTTTTTGGGACTCTAACTTTCTGCCAATATTTAGAGCATCGGATAATAAAACACCGCCCAAAGTTGCGTTCCCGATTAAGGAAGAAAAAGAAGCTGCAAACAAACCGAACATAAATATTACCGTGGCATAACTTCCAAATATTGGTTCTAACGCTTTACCCATTTCGGCAGCAGAATTAACCTGAATTCCCTGCGGATAAAGTACTGAAGCAGCGACTAACATAACTGTTGCCGTTATTATTCCCAGAATAAATACGCCGGATAAACTTTCTCTTTCATGTGACTTGGACTCACTCTTATCCCATCCTTTTTCTTGGACGAGATACGACTGATAGAATGCTCCTGCAATTGAAAAACTGGAAGCCACTAAAGCCAGAGCCAAAAATTCCGAGCCACTTGGTAATTCAAAATTAAATTGCTGTATTAAAAGTGAAATATTAGGCTTTGAAATTATTAGGGTTAGTACAAATGAAATCAGCATTAAAACAACCATACCAATCATAATTTTCTCTAGAATCTTAAAAAAAGATTTAAAAAACAGTAAAATAATAGCAATAACGGAAAATGCAATTATCCATGGCACAGGCGATACATTAAACATTTCACCAAACACCATACCAGCGCCTATTGAGTTACCTGCCTGAAAAGAAGCTGCTACTATAAAAAGACCAACACCAATAACAATACAAATTGTATTGCTATATTTTTCACGTATCAGTTCAATAAGTGTTTGTTTTGAGCTTAACCCTATTCGAGTAGAAACTATGGTGAAAGCCGCCATAAAAAGAATACAAATAGGCACTACCCAAAGTAACCTAAATTCATAGTTAGCCCCAATTTTAGAACCTATTGCTAAACTACCTGGTCCCAAAACTAAAGCTGCAGTAATAAAGCCCGGACCTATTAAACCAAGTATATTCTTCTTTTTCCTATCTGTCATTTAAAATTTACCTGATTTATTATTTAGGACTTGAACCTCATGAGATAAGGCTATTTGCACCAAAACCTAAAAGTAACATTAAAAACAGAATAACCTTTAATTTGCAATTCACAAAAAATCGTCGCACTTTTCTAATTGGTAATTATTAAAACTACACATCCAAAGTTTTATCGAATATTGAAGATTTTTTTTTGGGAGGAAATAAATAAATTTTAGAATGATGAAAATATTACGCATTAGCTTATTAGTTTTAATTTTTGGCTTCGTTTCTAATAACGCATATGCAGAATTAGACTGCCCAATACAAAGTGATGGCTACAACATTACCGATTATGGTGCAAAAGGTGATGGGGAGTTTTTAAACACAAAATCCATTCAAAAAGCAATTGATGCCTGCGTTGCTAATGGAGGAGGAAAAGTGATTATACCTTCTGGAATTTTTAAATCGGGTTCTATTCTTTTAAAAAGTAATGTTGAACTACATTTTGAACATAACTCCGTTTTACTTTCAAGTATTAACGTTACCGATTTCCCTTTACAACCCATGCCAATATACCGATCTCATAAAGACCAACTTGGAGGATTTAATGCCCTTATTTATGCCGAAGGCCAAGAAAACATAGCTTTGACCGGTAGTGGAACAATAGACGGACAAGGCCCGCTTCATACTCCTATGCCCAACCCTTATGCAGGTGATGTTGATGGAAGACCTAGAAATATACTTTTAATTTCCTGCAAGAATATTAAAATAGACGGCTTACGGATGCTCAATGCATCCATTTGGAACCAACATTATCTTGACTGCGAAGACTTATTTATCTCTAACATTTACGTCTACAGTCATGGAAGCAGAAATAACGATGGCATTGATATTGACGGATGCCGCCGTGTTGTTCTCTCAAATAGTATTATTGATTCTGATGATGACGGTATCGTTTTAAAGAGTACAGGGGCAGCTGCTTGTGAAGATATTGCTATTACAAATTGCGTAGTCAGTAGTTTTTGCAATGCCATAAAAGCAGGTACCGAAACCACTGGTGGCTTTAAAAATGTTTCCATAAGTAACTGTGTCATCAAACCTTCAAAAGAAAAAGGTAAACCTATTTGGGATACGCCTCGTATAGGTGTATCCGGCCTTTCTCTTATGATTGTAGATGGTGGCACGTTGGTAGGTTTTACCGTAAATAATTTAACTATTCACGGTACAGAATCTCCTATTTACATTCGTTTGGGAAATAGGGCAAGGCCTCATACGCCCGGTGCTGTGGTCAACAATATTGGAGAAGTAAAAAATATTTCAATCAGTAATGTAGTGGCTTACAATGCGGGTACTTGGGGTTCTTCTATTACAGGACTTGAAGGACATCCAATTAAAAATATCTCTTTGAACAACATTCAGCTTTTCTCTAAAGGCGGACTTAAAATGGGAGATTTTAGTACTACTGTTGAAGAAGATGAAAAAGGGTATCCGCATGCAATTACGTACGGTAATTTACCAAGTCATACATTGTATGTTAGGCATGCAGAAAACATATCCTTAAACAATGTTACCATTGGAACAGAGTCACCAGATTCAAGGTTTCCTATCATAGTAGATGATGTAGATGGCCTTCAAGTAAGAAATATAGTCTGGAAAAATGCGGATGGAACAAAACCATTGGTTAAAGGAAAAGGAATTCGTAATCATGCCGTTGAAGCCCCATTAGGATGGACAGACGGAGATTACTTTGACTTAATGGATAAGTAGACTCCCAATAGTTCATATTAGGCGGAAAGAAAATATAAAAATGCGAACGATAATTTCAACTAGGCCGATTGTTGTTTTTCTAAAAGGGGGAACATTTAATATCATTCTATCATAAACAACAGTAATTGACCTTTTTCAAACTTCCTATCAGACATATATCGTCCGCATTTTAATGAACTAAATTGTGATTTCTTTAATTTGCTTACACCAAAATTACGGCATCGCTCTAGTTAAAATTTGATATTTTAGGTGAGTACCGTTTATCTACACTTGAAACCTAATTACCTATAGACGAATGGAAATTGGAAATGAGAAGTAGCTACTTATTCTGATAAAATCCGAGCATAAAAAAAAGAGCACCATAAAATGATGCTCCTTTAAATACGTTTGTTAAACTATTAATTAGTTCTTTAAACTCTCAGATTGTATACGTTCCTTCTGTTTTTTACTTAATCCCTGTCTGAAGTACACGTCAGGTTTATGTTTAACCCGGTGCTCTTTCATTTCTTCATCGTGTATATCCAAGCTTAAATCACAATCAAAACGCACCAGTTTTGAATGGAATTCACCTTTTCCTCCTAAATTAATAAAATGGGCCAAGCCCCAAGTAATCCCACGACCATCCTCTGTATTCGTAAAAGCATCCGGCACATGGGGCGCAGCGGCATAAGGCATCAATTCCGTTATCGAAGCAATTTCAAAATTAACCCAGTCTTCTGCAAATTGAATTGTATTATGCTCTGGACCATCTTTATACACCAAAGCCGCTACTCCCTTTCTAAAAGGAAACAATGAGGTTTCATGCCCCGAGGTTATCACAGGATTCAACGGGTGCTTCTTAAATGGCCCTAAGGGACTATCCGCTATAGCAAGTCCTTGCATGCGTACCTTATCCGGCTTTTCACCAAAGTCTGATTTATAATAAATATAGACCTTACCATTATGTACTAACGGATAGGGATCATGAATTGAATACTGGTCCCATTCTCCTTCTTTTCCGTTTTCAATCACAATCTTGTTATAAGGCGTCCAAGGGCCTTCTGGTGAATCTGCATAAGAAACTGCAACAGGACAATCGTCCCCTCTTTTACCACTGGCCTCCATGAAACCTTGGTAATAGAGGTAATACTTTCCTTTCCATTCTAAAATATCCGTAGTGGTTACAGACCGCCAACCCACCATAGGCTTTTGGGGTCTTTTAATAGCCACACCTTGTTCTTCCCAAGTAAAACCATCTGTAGAAGTAGCATACCAAATTTCCGATAAATCCCAATCTGAAGACGGAATAGTATCATTGCTCATATCTGCTCCCCTTGGCGCTGTAGAAGTGTTCCTATACGTATACCATACATAGTACTTCCCATTATGTAAAAGTGTTTTTGATGGATCTCTTCTTGTAATTGTACCATCGTGACCGTTATAATCAAATCCTTTTAACTCCGTATACTTAAACTGACTAAACAGCTCGTTGTGCTGTGGTTGCGGGGCTTCATAGTCCGTATAAATGCGCTCCATAGCAGCACTCATTTTTCTATTGGGTTTTTCTTTTGGTAATACAAAAGGGAAACCTTCTTGCTTTTCAGTAGGTTCTACTACTTGCTTTTCAGATTGTGCTTTGCATGTGCTTAGCACAAAAAGCAACAGAAATAAGGAAATTATATTCTTCATCATATGGTCTAGTTATATTTTTAAAAGCTCTGTTTATTATTTGCCTAGGTATTCAATGTAGGTGTAATACACGCCAAAGGTTTCTCCCTTTTCAATGAAGTCATTTACCAGCATAGTTTTGCCTTCTTCTAGATTTAAAATAAAATCTGCGCTCTGCATATCTCCTTCAACAGTTTGTTCTTTAATTTGATTAGCAATCTGAATACGCACTTTCTCTGGATGCATAGTTTTATATTCATACTGGTTTTTTGGATTCTCCGTAGGAATACCCAAAATAGGTCCAGCACATTCTTTGGGCCAACGCATACACGATATTTTATACCTGCCGGCTTTCTCCACTTTTATTGGATGTGTATTGTTTCTATTTTTCATTCCTGATGCTACTTGCTCAGGTTTCCAGATTCCACCGTCTTCTCCAATAGCGTGCTGGATGGTTAGCTTAATTTCCTTTTGACTGTCATTCCCAATAGTACTCACCGGAAATTGCTGGTATTCGTAACCTGATTTTGCCACATCTAAAAACGCCTTGTTTTGAGACAAAAGTCCTTCTACCACTTCCTTATTTCCTGATGCTACATCTATATCTTGATGTTTATCGGCCTCTATATCGTAAAGCTCCTTACCGTTTACCAATCGCCATTTCTCATTTAGTATAGCGGTATCTTCTTTATCATGCGGCGTACGATAATCTTGACGAGTATGAACAAACACTGTTCTTTTATCATCTAACTTTCCGTTATTAAGTAGTAAAGGCGAAAAATCGATTCCATCTAACTTCATGCCTTCAGGAATTTCAAGATTACAAAGTCCGGCTAAAGTGGGGATCAAATCCACATGTGCCGTTAATTCATTCAGGTCCTTTCCTCCTTTTATCTTCCCATCTTTCCAGCGGATAAAGAAAGGAACCCGATGACCTCCTTCCGTACGTTGGCCTTTTCTCCCTCTAAACCCTTTATTGAACCCTAACTTACCATCTTCACTAAGCCCTCCTCCAGAACCATTGTCCGTCATGTAAATCAGTATGGTGTTATCTGCTAGTTTTTTCTCTTTTAAGTAAGCTTCTAGTTTTCCAAAGTTCTCATCTATATTGGTTATCATTCCGTAGAATTCAGCTCCAACAATTTTATCTCCTACTAAATGCCGATAAGGAGCCGCGTACTTTTCTGTAACAATAAAGGGGCTATGAGGTGCATTGGTTGGTAGGTAAAGAAAGAACGGAGCATCTTTATTTTTGTCCATAAAACCCATGGCTTCTTGAAACCAAACATCTGTACAATACCCTGAAAATTGTTTAGGCTCGTTATTAACGTAATACACATCATCATTATAACTGTTTCCCCAATAATCGGATAGCTCTCCTACTCCACCTGCTTTATGATGTAAAGCTACATCAAAACCGCTGTCTGTAGGTCTTGACGGATAATTGTCTCCCAAATGCCACTTGCCGAACATGGCGGTTTTATACCCGTTCTTTTTAAATACATCTGCCATGGTATTTGCATTTTCCGCTAAAGCATCGCGGCCTTTGTAAGTTGCCCACGTACCATTATTTACCGGATACCTTCCCGTCATTAAAGCTGCACGGGTTGGTGTACACATAGGGCTTACATGAAAATCGGTCATGCGCACCGCTTGTTTATAGAACTTATCTATGTTAGGTGTCTTTATCCATGGATTACCATGACATCCTAAATCACCTATACCTTGATCATCTGTCATCACCAAAATTACATTAGGCGGTTTCTCTTCTTGTGCAAATCCTTTAGTAACGAATAATGCTACTAATAACATAAGTGCAGTGTGTCTAAATCTATTCATGAACATCTTAAATTTTATCATACTATAGCATGGTAATTTTACATTATTTCGATTTTCTTATTTGTATTAGTGCAACCACATGCATACCTCTCAAAACTAACTATAGAAAATGAAAAAATGGTAAAAACGCACTTTACAAATATTATACAAGTGTATATTTGCCCTTAATTATAACTATAATCATATTTTAATTTAATATCTTGATTTGAATACCTCAACAAAAACACACACCTCTGTATTACAGAACACTACATATAATTACCATTCTATTCTTCATCACAGAAATTGGAATTTATCAAACTATAGAATCTAAAAATAGTATACACGACAGCACTTCCTATTATACAAATCGGTTTAAGGAAGCTATAGCAGATTCAAATTTGTTTCCTACCGAATCCTATCAAATTCTTGATAAATCTAAAGTCTATTTTGAAAGAAAAAAAGATACAAGTGCAGCGGTAAAATGTCTTTTGGCTATGGCCGAAATTGAAAAAAGAAAAGGAAAATTTAGTAAGTCTTTTGACCACCTTTGGCAAGCTAAATATTTAAGTGACCAAGCTCATAATAAAGCTCAAAAAGTTCAAATACGAATTAGTCTGGCTCGTCTTTACGATGAATTTAATATGAACGAGCAATCTGTTTTCTATCTAACGGAAGCCTTGGAAATTTCAAAAAAATTATACGCTCAAGATTCTACGCAAATAGATAATCTTATTTCTAGCTATATGTATATGGCCGTACGGCAAAGAAAAATGGGGAACCACCAAGAAGCGCTGCAGTATTTAGATTCTTGTTTTGTTACTCCTTCCGTTGCCCTAGAAAAAAGTATAGAAATGCCTTTTTGGGATGCTGAAAAGGGTAAAATTATGCAAGAACTACATCAGTATAAAAAAGCAAATACCTTTTTACATTTATCTCGCAACAATACGTTAGGAAAAAAAGCAAGTTACAGGCCCAACATCTCTTTGTATTTAGGCGATTTAAAAAAAGACCTTGGCCAAAAAGATAGTGCCCTATTCTTTTACAATGAGAGTTTAGCTCTGAGCCAAGATCAAGGATTCAGGAACGATTTGGAAACAGAAGTTTTGCGAAAAATATCTGAAGTATATTCTGCAAACGGAGATACCAAACTTGCCTATGACTACCTTGTTAAGTCAACAAATACCGCTGACCAGGTCCTACATAATAAGAACCAAACTAACAGCGAGCTTTTTCAAATAAAGGATTCTTATTTAAAATCTATTTCAGAGAAAAATGCGCAATTAGAACAAAAAACACGGACTATTGAAAAGAGTAATACCATTCAGTTTAGGCTTAAAATTATTCTCTTTTTACTAGTTCTATTAGGTCTTGTTTTAGGTGTTGTTTTTCAGATGCGCCTAAAGCTCAAAAAGACCCTTCTACATAAAAAAGAAGCTGAACTCAAAACGAAATTTATAGAAGAGCGTAGCAATAATGAAATAGAATTAAAGAGCAAGGAGCTCACTTCTTATGCAATACAATTAATAGACAAGGATACTGCTATAGATGAACTTTTGAACCTACTAAAAACAGAATTCTCCCCTCATTACAAATCCCTTTTTAGTAAATATAAAAAGGGGTCTAAAGACCTATGGAATGAATTTAACCTTCAGTTCACCCAAGTCAATTCAGCATTTTATGATAAACTAAAAGAACTACATCCTAAACTTAGCTCAACAGAACAGAAACACTGTGCCCTCATAAAACTGAATTTAAGTACAAAAGAAATGGCTAGAATCCTGAATATAGAACCCCACAGTGTTCATGTCTCACGTTCTAGAATACGTAAGAAAATGGGGTTGAAACGTTCGGAGAATTTGGAAAGTTATATTGCTGATATTTAGTTAATCCAATACTTTCTATAGATTTTATGCAACCAAACATGTCTAAGATTGTTTAAGAAATAGTAGTATTTACCATTGTAATTCATAACTTTAACTACTTAACTAGCGGACGGTTAAGGTTTTTTATTCTATTAATACTCCTTAGTCCAGACCATAAGAAAATCAACGACTAAGACATCTGAACTATGAAAAAATTAATACCCCTTCTTATTCTTGTTCTATTTGTAAATATACTGCAAGGCCAAAGCGAAGACAGTAAAATAATGCACATGATAGATGCTTCCTACGACAGTAAATCTGAGCTAGGCTACCTTTTTATAAGTCGGTTAGATGAAAGTCCGATAACTTTCAATATAATTAACCATGAACTCCTCCAGAAATTTAACTTAAACGATGACTCTCTAAAGGGTTCTACTTTTAAAATTACCTATGGTACTGAGAAGTTATACCCCGAAGAAAACAACGCACAGAACAGCGTGCCATTAAAAGAGAAAAAAATTATACTGAATTTAGAACAAATTGAATAAGTAGAAAACAATTAAACAGCACTTGGTTATGAAGTATACGTTAGAAAGAATGACGGTACATTTTCTTCATTAATTCATAAAGTTCAGGGTGCTTTTTCTGAAATGCCTCTGGATTATTGAAGAAATATTCGCTGGCAACGCTTAGAAATTCTACCTCGCTAGTAGCACCGTAAGGGTTAATGTCAGACTTATTTTTCCTAATATCATCTATTTCCTTATGCATCAATTTTAGCCAAGGGGCAACATATTGCTTTTGCATTAGACTTTCGGGAATACCATCAATTGCGCCATCGGCCTTATCTATTAAGTGAACAAATTCATGAATACCCACATTAGTGGTAGAATTTTCATTTGCAAATCCAGCATGCAACGCGGGCAAAGACAAAATCATCAAACGGTTCATACCGCCCGAACCTACTTTTCCTAAAATATTACGCCCTTCACCCTCAGTTTGGTGTTCATCATTAAAACTTCCTTTATATAGCAAAACTTCGTTAATATTCCGGTAGCGTAATTCTGGAAATCCAAACAACGGTATTACAGCACTTGCAGCTACTAACAAACGATCGGTATCATTAATTTCAATTTCTACACCCGTAATAGTTACATCATCAAAAAAGTATAAAATTTCTTCTTCAAAACGGAACCTATCTTTGGGAGATAAATCTGTATAAAATGATACTTCTTTGTTAAGGATATTGCGCCAAGCTGAATTAAAATTGTTCAAATTAACCGTTTTCTTATAGAACCAAATCCGCCAGATGATAAGTGTGATTACAAGAAAAAGGGGCAGAACGACAAAGAAATTAGTAGACATAATTTATATAAAGTAGATTGAATATAACATTTTATGCAATCTGGTGTTCTTATTTTGTTAAACGAAGAATAACTTTTTCTAGCGTTAAACCTTGTACAATTATAGAAAAAATTACCACTAAGTAAGTTATAGGCACGATATAATCCCATGAAACAGTCTGTGGCAAGGAAAGTGCCATTGCTATGGAAATGCCTCCTCTTAAGCCTCCCCAGGTCATTATCAAAGATGTTTTTGAGTCAAAATGCAGCCATTTTTGCAATACAACTATCAACATTCCTACAGATAGAAAACGAGATAATATTACCACAAAAGCAGCTAAAACACCAACGATAATAATTTGCTGCGAAAACGGGATCAGTACTATTTCCAAGCCTATCAACACAAACAAAATAGCGTTGGACAGGATATCTATCAACTCCCAGAATTTATCCACATAATCTACCGTATTTTCTTTTTTCTCTTGACGATAGGTTTTGTTCCCAATAAAAAGCCCGGCAACAACCATACTAATCGGTCCCGAAACACCAATCTTGCCAGCCAATGCATAACCGCCCATTACCATACCTAAAGTTATGAGCACTTCCGTTTCATACGAATTGATTTTTGAAATTGCCCTATGTGCAATCCGTCCTAGAATATATCCAAAAAGTAAGCCTCCTCCAATTTCTACTAAAAAATTTTCTGCAATACCCAACGGATCAATACCGTCCAAATTACCGGCGTTGGCAAATTGTAATAAGGTTAGAAATACCACCACTCCTACGCCATCATTAAAAAGACTTTCGCCTACGATAGTAGTTTCCATAGATTTTTTTATGCCAATTTTCTTTAATACACCCATAACCGCTATAGGGTCTGTTGGAGAAATCAGGGCACCGAACAATAAACAATGAACTAGAGGTAAAGGCATACCTATTTGTTGCAAAACCAAGAAAAAAATGCCTCCTATTAAAAAAGTAGAAATCACCACGCCTAAACTGGAAAAAGCTACGATTTTCCATCTTTGTGATTTCAGTTCAGTGATATTTACGTGCACCGCTCCCGCGAAAAGCATAAAGCTTAATAAGCCCTCCATCAATAAATTTTTGAAATCGATTGTGCCTACAATATCCTTTTCAAATTTTATCAGCTCAGGAAAGAGTTTGGATAAACCGAGTATCCCCAACGAAAAAACAATGGAAATAATCATGGTGCCTATAGTAGTCTGTAATTTTAAGAACAGAGAATTGATGTACGCGAAAATGGACACCAGCACCATGAAAATACTAATAATCGTAAATAAATCCATGTCTTAAATTAAGCTGTTAACAATTGTACTAAATTAATTACATCCACTACTGATTACCTATTCTACTTGCCAAGAATAGGTGTTGATGTCAGCACGGCAGTGCAAATAAGTAATCTGGGCTTAATGGCAAAAGTAATCTAACCCCTTCAAACCCCACTTCCATTATATAAAACTAAAGCTCATGTTTCTATAATTTTTATTGAAATCATTAGAACTTTATTCTTTACAGCACATTATCAAATATCCTCTTATCAAAAATCAACCATATCGTCTCAAGAAAATCCCTCTTTTTTGTTCGGAAAAAAAAGAAACCCGGAAAATTAAATCTACGGCCGCTCTTTGGGCAATGATTTTATTCACCGGGTTTGAATAAAAAAAACACTTCTTTGATTTAAAATTTAATCAATAAAGAATTATCAATATCTAAACTCAATACTGGTCAATTGTTGATCATACTTCAACAGCCAATCTTTTATTTTTTGTGCGGAATCTTCATCGGTTTTAGAAGAATAATAACTGCCGTCAGGAAGCTCTATCCATAAAGTCAACAATACGCCGTTCTCTGAGTAATTGGGGGCGAAACGTGTATGCAATACCACCAATTTTTCACCTAACATAGGAAGTCTCACATGTTCACTCTCAAACTCCACATTACCTTCATTGGCAGAAACCAAATAGGTCTTACCCTTATGCTCCTCAATAAATTTTTGCCATTGATAGTATACATTACTTTCGTTCTGGCCAATAATATTAGCCGTGAAACTAGTGGCCATTTTATTGTAAGGCATATTCTGCTCCGTAATTTCATATGGGTTTTGAGCATTGACCATTAGCATACAAAAAAGCATTATTGCACCTAGTAAGAATGTTTTCATGGTTCTTCTAAATTGAATTTATGATTTCCTTTTTTGAAGAATAATCTTCCCTCTTTCTAAAAAGAACTGTACTTAAATTTTTGCCCACCTACGGTAGCCTTTGCCATAAGTCCTGATTTAGGTAGGGTAAAAACCGCAACACCATCCTTATATTTAGCATTCGCAGCCACTCCGGATTTAAGGGCCACAGCAGAAATTTGAGCCGAAAATTCAAAATTATCTTCTTCAAATTCCATTACATCATCTTCACTTTCAAAGAAAATGACTTCAATAACAGATTGACCACCAGCTTGGAAACCCACATCTAGTTTTTTAAGATTAGCCATACCTTGTGCAGTGCCTTCTTGATAGAGCACGCCGTTACCCGATGCTGCGCCAACTAAAAAACCACCTTCACCAACATTTGGAAATATGACATAACCGGCAGAGTTTTCAAAAAACGTATTAATATTGGCATCGGTCTTTACTAATTCCTTTTTTGCCTTAGCGGCATCTTTAATAATTTTTTTATCCTTTCTTGTCTGTGCAGACACAACAAACGTCATGCTCAATGCAAGTACTATTGTAATTAGTTTCATCTTCTTTTTTTTATTATTACTGTTCTCGTTTGGGTTTAAAAATGAGTTCCCTATTCCCTATTTTTAATATTATTTCATTAGAAAATACGTCTAATGATTCACCTAATAAGCTTCAATACGCCCCATGGTTCCAATAATGACTCTTAACTTAAAAGTTTTTTTAGTCTCCGTTCCATTAGTGTAATCTATTTTAAGCATATCCTCTCCCGTACCCACAGTCTTAAAATTAAACGTAGATTCCGTATTTTTCCCACTAGTCTCCGCTGTAACTGGTTCCGCAAGTTTTATATGATTATTTTCTGAAACAATACGCCATTCATATTCAGGAAAATCTTCTCCTTGCAGGTCAATTGTAAACACATCGTTCTCACTCAATTCAATAGTAGAACCACTATCCTTATTTGTTAAGGGGCTGCTACAACTTACTGTTAGCAGTAAAATCGAAAAAACTAAAATTGCGTTTCTTTTTAACATGGGTGGTTAATTTAATGTTGACCCTATTCTTTCAAACTGGAAAATGGAGCCGTATTCATATTTTTTTGCAGAAAATAAAGGAACCTGTATTTTCTATCCTTTTATATTATTATTCAACTTTGGTTGGCACTACCAACAAAGGTGTTTTCGTATGCTTTACAATTTTTACAGCGGTGTTACCCATCAGCACATTTTCAAAAGAGCTATGGCTGTGTGTACCAATTACTAATAAATCCATCTTATTCTCATTTACATACTCTAAAATAGCCTCGTCAGCTTCGCCTTCCAAAACAGCTGTCTTTATTCTTCCTCCACCTAAATGTGCCGCTGAATCTGTAAGAAAGTTATTGGCTCCCTGCATCAGTTCTTGTACCAATTTCATAGAGCCTGTGTTAAAGGGACTTTCATAACCCAAAAACGGAGAATAGTCAATGGCATAATAGGAAGCATCAGAAATGACATGGACCAAAAAAATCTCTGCATCCAAGGCCTTGGCATAAGCATACCCTGTTTTTGCTACTTTTTCTGCTGATGGATTATAATCCAATGCAATACATATCCTTTTCATATCTTTTTTAATTAAATAATTACGAATCTCATACTAATTAATGAGCTGCTTATAATCGTGATAAATCGCTAGGGGTCTCTACAAATATGCTTTTATGACCACGAATAGCAATTGGTTCTTTAATGAATTCCGGACTCTTACGCAGCAGCTTGATCCAATCATTATCCGACAGGTTCGCATCATTGAACTCAGACGGAAAGTCAGGATAATCTTTATTAACCAATCCTTCTAGAGGTACAGACAGACGCTCGGCTAATTCTTCCAATTGGGTTCCGGTAAATATATTTTTAAGAATATCTACGTCCCGTACTGGTAGTCCCTCTCCTATTGCATACGCCAATGTTTTTTCTGCAGACGCTCTGCTAGGATTGTAATACAAAACAATTTCATATTCTGATGTGGCTAATTCTGGCATAATCTTTTTAGGATTTATATCAAGTTAATGTTGCCTTATTCTAAAGATTTGGAGTAAGTCTTCTCCCAGTTTACAGCTATGTCTTTACTATTAATTACTCAAAATTATAAAGTTTGACATGTTGATGACCTGACATAGATCATGTTGTGAATTATTTATGAAATTCTGTATAATTAATGATATTTTATTTTGTGAATATGCCCCTATTGGTCATTTGCCCTAATACAAAACAATATAAGTTTACTATTACCTCTTTATCATGACCTACGTCATGCTTTCATCATAACAATCTCAATACATTTGTACTAGTCCAGTTGTATAACCTAAATAATTCCGTTGTGAGCAATTTTAGAAAAAGACCGAAAGACAGCTATATTCAAGAAGCTGATTGGGCAGAATTATATGTTCTAACAGAGCATTGGAAATCTGATCTTGAATTCTATAATGATGACCTTAAGTTTTTACACCACCTTATTGATAAATATTTTATGTGGATCTCTAAAAAAGAAAACATAGATATGGTGCGACAAATTGAAGTTGGATTAGTTGAGATGGATAACCAATCTAGCAAATTACTACAGCACGTAAATACAAACTTGCACCATTTGGCTGAGTTAATGGATAATCCGTTTGCTTACGACTCCAATAAGTTTAGGACAGAGCATCAACAAATAGAAGATGACCTTGCCTCTTTTGTTAAGAGCTTTAGAAAAAATAGAAAAGCAGTTTTCTCCATTACGGAACATGTAATAGATGCGGAAGAAATGGTACGACGTCTAAATTTAATTCCAAAATAAATCATTTAGAATTGTTGTGTAAATTTCATCATTAGTACAACATATATAATTTAGAAGATTTAATACTCATAAAATGAAAGATCTACATAAAATACTAAATCAAATTACACAGCTTACCACCAATATTGAAACCAATTATCCGGAGCTTTATCGTTCCCTGGATGAAAACCCTATGACCCTACCAACAAAGAACCATCCACATATCGACAAAGAGGTAATGCAGGAATATTTGGAAGATTTAAAAGAACTGCTTCAGCATCATTTAGACACTCATAAAAAGAAGTAATTTAAGTTATAAAAATTGGATCGCTGTCCTATTCGTGTTATCAATAAAAACTGATTATAGAATTAAAACAAAACATCATGGTAGACGTAATTTATAATTCTGACCTACATTTTGAACACACCTTGTGGACGTCAGAACTAACCTTTTGGGAAGGCGAATTAAAATCATTGGAGAACAAGCTAAAAGAATTAATAAGCCATTGGACAGATAAAGAAGTACTCGCAAAACTAGAGCATTATAAGGATGTATTTACGCTTCAAAGTGATGTCGTTAGGGATATCAAAAAAAGCATTAAACAACATGAGATAAACATTTTAGACCATACACCTAATGGACATGAATCCATGGATATCCCCAGGGTAAAAGAACACCTTAAACTTCGTAGCAAAATGGAAACCCAACGAGAAGCGTATGGAAATCTAAAAAAAGAATTCTTCCAATTTTCAAGCGAATATTTATAAGTTTCAAAAAACTCATATGGGCTAATATTATCCACATGAACTTTAATGATTTAAGGTCTTCCCATTAAATAACTAAGGCTATTCGCTTAGATTCTAACAATGTATCTTGAAAAGCTTGCAGGCCTTTTCCAGACTCAAAAGAATGGCCTAATTCTAATAACGCCATTTCCAAGGCACTCAAAACGGTTACTAAATCACTAGAAGATACGGAGCCCATATGACCTATTCTAAAATAGGAGGTTTTCATTTCCGTAAGTAATCCTCCAGCAATAATAACATCATAATTAGCGATTTTTAAGCGTAATTCCGCCCCATCAATACCTTTGGGATAATATATAGCTGTTAATGTATTGGCCGTAATTTTTTCTGTTTTAGGTAATGTCTCTAAATTAAGTGCTTTAATTCCTGCTCTAAAGGCTTCTGCTAAATTTTTATTCCTTTCCACCCTGTTGGCTATCTTCTCTGCACATATGGTTTTTAAACTGGTTTCTAAGGCTACGATTAAATTAACGGCAGGTGTTCCAAAATAAGAAGGGCGTCTTTCTTCATAAGCTTTCATAATCGGTAACCAATTGTTCCAGTCAGAATAGTAGCTAGATACGGGTGTTTTTCTATTTTCCCAAATCTCCATTGCTTTTGGGGAGGCTACTAAAAGTGCTAGACCAGGAGGTACGCCTATTGCTTTTTGAGAACCAGTCAGAACAACATCAATACTCCATTCTTCTTGTTTAACTTCTTCACCCGCAACAGAACAAACACCGTCTAGAATACTTAAAACATCATATTTTTTGGCTAATTGAGCTATAGGTTCGGGGTCAACAAGAACTCCAGTAGAGGTGTCTACATGAGTCATGGTTAAGACTTTGTATGATTTAGACCTCAGCTCATTCTCAATAGCCTCAAGAGATACAACTTCACCAACGGGAGCTTCCAATATTGTTGTATTTGCTCCATATCTATCTAAAATATCCTTAAACCTTTCTCCGAAGTATCCGGTAGAAATTACAAGGGCATTATCTCCCTTTTCTATAAGATTGGCCGCAGCCATATCCATAGCTAATGTTCCTGTTCCGGCAACTATAAAAGGCTGTCCGTTTGGTGCCAACCAAACCTCTCTCATCATCTCTAGGCTTTTTCCAAAAATTTCAATAAAATTTGGTGCTACATGACTGGTAGTTGCCATACCCATGGCACGTAAAACTTCTGGCTCAAATTCTATTGGGCCAGGAATCATTAATAATTTTCTACTTTTCATATCTTTAATTTTATTGATGAAATATTTATAAAACGGCTTGTTCGCTCAATAGTATACCATCCGTATCTACGTACACGTAATGATCGGGAACAAATGTAACCCCACCAAAATTTACAGGAATATCATTCTCCCCCATATTACGTTTAACACTCTTAACGGGGCATGTATTTAGAGCCCTTACACCCACATCCATCGTATTAATTAATTCACTATCACGAATACAACCGTTAACAATAATTCCGGACCAATTATTCTTTAAAGCCAATGCGGCAAGTTGGTCCCCGACTAAGGCACAACGCAAGGAACCTCCACCATCTATAACCAAAACTTTTCCTCCACCTTTTGTTTCTAATTTTTTGCGCACCAAAGAATTATCTTCAAATAATTTTAAGGTCGATATTTTTCCCGAGAAGGTCTTCTTGTTTCCAAAAGATTTAAAAAGAGGGGTCGCACATTCAAAAATTCCGATGTTTTCGTCCCAAAGATCTGCTGTAGTAAACATAGACATCTATATTAGTTATAGTACAAACTTTTAATGCATTGAAATAGAATAAATACGTGTTATGAAAATAATGATAAAGACGAAGTACGTATACGTCGCCTTTATCATTAAAATTAGTAAAACTATCTAGATAAAACAGCTTCTCGCTTCTCCTTTTTATCAATAGAAAACTGATTACTCGTGTTCTTTTCGCCACCTGCTTTTAAGGCTTTATCACCAGCGAAGAAGGTTTTGTGATCGTCACCCAAATCAGAACCGGCCATACGTTGGTGTTTTACACAAGACACTCCTTTACGTATTTCTTGGCGCTGAACATTATCTACATAGGCCAACATTCCCATATCACCAAAATAGCCTTCGACAAGATTGTTCATTTGTAATGCTGTTGTATGATATGTTGGCAAAGTAATTAGGTGATGAAAAACACCTGCATGTAAAGCGGCATCTTCTTGAAACGTTCTGATCATTTCATCTGCACGTTCAGACAGTTCTGTTTTATCATATTTAGCATCCATCAGCTCTGCCCTATCATACCCCAATATATTGTCACCAGCTTCTTTCATAAGGTCATATGCCTGTTGTCTAAAATTAAGCGTCCAATTGAAAGATGGTGAATTATTATATACCAACTTCGCATTAGGTACTTCCTCTTTTACTCTGTTCACCATATTTGCAATCTGGCCTACATGTGGTGTTGGTGTTTCTATCCAAAGTAAATCCGCTCCATTCTGCAGACTGGTTATGCAATCAAGTACAACTCTATCTATATTAGAGTTTGCTTTAAACTTGTAGAGTCCGTTAGGCATACGAACGGGACGAACCAATTTACCATCCCGCTTTATCAATACGTCGTTCTCTTTTACATCTTCCATAGAGATTTCTTCTGCTTCTATAAAATCGATATACTTAGAAGCTAAATCTCCTTTTTCCTGAGAAACAGGAAGTTTCTGAGTTAAGCCGGCACCTTCGGAATCTGTACGAGCTACGATTACACCTTCATCTACACCTAACTCTAAAAACGCATAACGTAAAGCATTTAGTTTTGCTATAAAATCTTCATGCGGTACGGTTACCTTACCATCTTGATGACCACATTGTTTGGCATCTGACACCTGATTTTCAATCTGAAGCGCACAAGCACCCGCTTCAATCATTTTCTTTGCCAATAAATAAGTGGCCTCCTCATTACCGAATCCCGCATCAATATCTGCTATAATAGGAACTATATGCGTTTCAAAATTATCAATCTCATTCTGTACATCCTCTCCTGCATCCAGACGGTGAAATAAGTCATTTAATTCAACAGCATCTGCTTGTCTTAAAAATTGATAGATTTCTTCAATTAATTTAGGCACCGAGGTTTTTTCGTGCATGGACTGATCGGGCAAAGGACCAAACTCTGAACGCAATGCCGCTACCATCCAACCAGAAAGATATAAATATGATTTATCTGTAGTACCGTGGTGCTTTTTTACCGCTATCATTTTTTGCTGCGCCACAAAACCGTGCCAGCAACCTAAGGACCGGGTATAGTTCATAGGGTTTGCATCATAATCTGCCATGTCTTTACGCATAATGGACGCCGTGTATTTAGCAATATCCAATCCTGTTTTAAATCTGTTCTGAATAGCCATTCTAGCCGAATTCTCTGGGTTTATGGCTGCCCAAGTATTTCCGTGTTTAGCTTTTAAGTTACGTACAACATCAAGAGCTGAATTATAATTTGTCATAATAGTGGAGTTTTAAGAGTTTTGATTAATTAATGACGTAAGTCCATTTCTATTTCCTGACCCGCTGTAATGCAACGTGTTGCTAATTGACCATTCGGTAACTAAAGCTTTAGATTTTTTTAAAGTTTTCATACTTTTGTTTTACGTTATTATTTATTAATAATTAGGACCCTGTAATAGATGTTCGCGCATCTGCAGGGTTCTTTCTTTTTAGATATACTTATATGCCGGTATCGTCAAGAACTCTTCAAAATCATCGGCTAAAATCAATTCTTGAAATAGTTTAAAAGCCCTTTTAAACTGAGTTTCCTTTATTTTAGAAGGCCCCACTTCTGTAAGTATTTTTTCGACTTCTTCATCAAAAATGGTATTGAAAAGGGCATTATCAAATTTTCTACCGTCTTCAAGAACAGCCTCTTTATTTAACCAATGCCAAATCTGTGTTCTTGAAATTTCTGCTGTCGCGGCATCCTCCATTAAGTTGTATAACGCTACAGCTCCATTACCTCTAAGCCAAGCTTCTAAATACAAGGTTCCTACATTGATGTTTTTACGTACGCCCTCTTCAGTAACCGTACCTATGGGAAGTTCTACCAAATCTGCAGCGGTAATGGATATATCATTACGTGTAACATGCAATTGATTTGGGGTTGGCATGTGCTTATTGAACTCGTTCATAGCCACCTCTACTAAATCAGGATGTGCTACCCAGGTACCGTCATGTCCATTTTGGACCTCTCGCTCTTTATCTAACCGAACTTTTTCTAAAGCAGCTGAATTAGCATTCGGATTATTCTTAATTGGAATTTGGGCTGCCATACCTCCTATCGCAAGAATCCCTCTTTTATGACAGCGCTGAATTACCAATTTTGAATAGGCATCCATAAAAGGAGACGTCATAGTTACTTGATCACGATTGGGGACCAAAAAGTTAGGGTGATTTCTGAATTTTTTGATAAAAGAGAAAATATAATCCCAACGGCCACAGTTTAAACCAACGATATGGTCTTTAAGTTCGTATATAATCTCATCTAGTTGATGGCTTGCAGTAATGGTTTCAACCAATACAGTAGTTTTGAAAGTCCCTTTTGGTACACTAAGGTATTCTTGGGCAAATTCAAAAACCTCGTTCCACCAGCGTGCTTCTAAATAGTGTTCCAACTTTGGAAGGTAAAAATATGGGGCCGTATTATTTGCCATCATAGTTTTAGTATTGTGAAATACATAAAGTCCAAAGTCAAACAAACTGGCAGATATTTCATTTTCTTTAATATGAATATGGCGTTCGTTTAAATGGAGACCTCTTGGGCGCACCAATAAAACAGCTGTTTCCGTATTTAAAGTGTAAGACTTGTCTTTTTGCCGATTGTAAAAATCAATTGTTTTTTTGTTGGCATCAATTAAGTTCTGCTGCCCCTCTACACAATTAGACCAAGTAGGCGAATTACTATCTTCAAAATCTGCCATAAAGGTTTTAGCGCCTGAGTTTAGGGCATTGATTACCATCTTACGATCTACAGGACCGGTTATTTCTACACGACGATCTTGTAAATCATGCGGGATGGACGAGGCTGTCCAATCAGATGCTCTAATACTTTTGGTTTCAACAGGAAATTCAGGAAACTTTCCCTTATCAAAAAAAGCTTGTTCTGCCTTTCTCCTCTCCAAAAGTGATAATCTTTCATTATCAAAACGCTCATGGAGGGCCGTTAAAAAAGCCATAGCTTCTTCGGTCAATACCTGAGGATAGTAATTTTTTACTTCCGCATTAAACTGCCATTTGGTAAATGTTGTTGTTCTATTTTCCATATCTCGATTGTTTTATGAAACAATATTAAAATAAAGTTTTCACATATTCTAGCGAACGTTCGCTAAATTTTAAACTTTAACATAATTTACAATGTTCGCATAATTGATTATCTTTGCTCTTGAACTATGGAAGAAGAATACGTTAAGCTCATTTTTGGACTGAAATTAAAACAGATCCGCACCGAAAGAAATCTATCTCTGTTTGGATTATCAAAGCTTGCCAAACTATCAAAATCGTATCTGAACGAAATTGAAAAAGGCAAGAAATATCCAAAGACCGATAAGATTATTATACTATCAGAAAAATTAGATATTCCTTACGATGACCTCGTTTCTTTAAAATTGGATAAGAATCTTGCCCCTATTGGTGAAATTTTACAATCCAAGATTCTAAAGGAAATTCCATTGGAACTTTTTGGAATAAAAGAGAGCAACCTAATTGATATTATTGCAAACGCGCCTGATAAGGTCAATGCCTTTATCACTACTATAATTGAAGTTGCTAAACATTACAACTTTAATAGGGAGAGTTTTTACCTTTCCTCTTTACGCTCCTACCAACAGTCTAACTATAATTATTTTGATGATTTAGAACAGAAAGTAGTTAAGTTTTGCAAGGCATATCAGATAGATTTGAAGTCTCCAGTATCATCTAAAGAACTAGAAGAGGTTCTTGTTGAGGAATACGGTTACACTATAAATAACAACGATTTAAAAAAGCACAAAGAACTTTACGACTTGCGCTCTGTCTTTGTACCAAAAACTAAAACCTTATTACTGGCAAGTGATATAGATGAGGCGCAACGCACTTTTATATATGCCAAAGAAATAGGCTACAACTACTTGGATTTTGAGCAACGTCTTTACACGTTTCCATGGATTAAGTTTGAAAATTTTGATCAAGTGCTGAACAATTTTTACGCCTCCTATTTTGCCGGCGCACTTTTGTTGCCTAGAGCGGCACTGGTTAACGAGTTTTCAACACTCATTAAAAAAGACACTTTTGACAAGGTAGCTTTTATAAAGATTTTTTCCTTTTTTGCGGCTTCACCGGAAACTTTCTACCAACGTTTAACAAATCTACTACCACAAGATTTTAACATTCAGACGCTATTTTTTTTACGTTTTACCCATGACGTAGGAAGTAAAAATTATTACCTGACAAAAGAATTGCATTTACCCAGTCAACAATCTCCTCATAGTAATGAAACCAATGAGCATTATTGTAGAAGATGGGTTTCATTAAAGGTGCTAGCTGACATCGATAAAAGTAAAGAAGATCATGCTTTTGATATACAAATATCCAAATACCCGGATGATGACGTCTCATACCTGGTATTTTCTTCTGCCACAAAAGATCCATTTAAAAAGGATCAATATAGAAGTATTAGTATTGGTCTGCTTATCAATAAGCAATTGAAAAAGAAAATGGCCTTTTTAGAAGACCCGAAAATAGACACACAAATAGTTGGTAACACCTGTGAACGTTGTTCTATAATGGACTGTAAGGAGCGAGTGGTAGCTCCAAAAATCTTAGAGAAAATCAAAAAAAACAAAGTAATAGATGAAGTAGTTTCTGAGCTGACGGCCAAATTTAGCTAGGCGTTTTTCAATAATCGCCTGAATTAGGTATTCTGATACTAAGGAGTGATATACATCTTGAATTTCAATGAATTGCCCCAAACCGGGTCCCAAGTATTATCAGTGGAGATAAACTTAGTGTTCATTACTTTTACTTTCAAAACGAGCAAAATAAGCCAATCCTTTTCCTCCCTTCAGTGAAATACCCCAACCAGGAATTTCGGTTTTAGGATTTCCGTTTTCTAAATGAGGACGATACAAACCTGGTGCTCTGGGAATATTTACAAGGCTGTCTTGTATAACGGAAAAACTCACTCCGTCTACTGCAAAATTTATAGTCTTATTTATTGAAGCTAACGATGCAACGCCACCACCCTTTGCCCATATCAGTACCTCATGACTTTTGTCCAACAATGGCCCATCATGCTTTTCAAAAGGACCTTCTGGACTATCTGCATACGCTACGCTCATTTGCGTTTTACTTGGCCCTGATTTTCCATGTATGATAGATCTCCCCTTGTAAAACAGCCATACTTTATCATCCTTAACTAACATGCTAGCGTCATCTATTCGGTAACTATCAAAGTCAGATGCTACGTTGCTAATCTCTAGTACAGGGTTGTTTTCTACTCTTATAAACGGTCCGTCTGGACTATCTGAAACTGCAAGACCTATTGCGGTAATGTCTGTAGTTGAGTTGTTTTCAAACTCGTTTTTCGCATTGTCTGGGGTGGGTTTTACTCCAGTATAATACAAATAATATTTTCCTTCATAAGCTAAAATGTTTGGCGTAAAAACCGAATGATTATCAAACGCTCCTTCCTCTCCTACGCCTAGCGCCATACCTTGCTCCTTCCACGTGTAGCCTTCATCTTCTGAAGTTGCATACCAGATAGTTCCCCAATAACCTGCAGTTTCCGGACTAACCATACGCGTATACCATACGTAGTACGTATCAACTACTTTTATGATATCACTATTATCCCTTTTATTATATAAGAAGTCTTTTCCAATTCCTGTTATTTCCTGATAAGAGAACTTTATAGAGTCGATTTCTGTTTTTACATCCTCCTTCGCATTTTTTTCCTTTTTTACAGAATTACAGGACGTTATGCAAAAAACTAATACCATTAGAATTCCCAAACCAGATTTTACTTTGTTCATTTTCAATTTATTCATTGTGATTATCTAGCTCTAGAAAAAATGATTATTTTGAATTGTTTTAGCGTGCACTACCCCACCAATCTTTATTCGGTTGCCAGTCGGGTGACAGCATTTCTTGGCGTTGTTTTTCCAATCGCGGCATCAATATATTTCTATTGTCTTCCAGTTTTTGTTTGCATTCAGTTTCGTTCCATGAAGTGTCTTCTTCGGCATATTCGGTTTGCATAGATTCTAACCAAGCCAAGAGTTCTTTTTTCATTTCAAGCGACAGTGTTTCTTTTTCTGTAGAGAGATCAATAGTTTCTCCCAAATCTGAATTTAGATCATAAAGTTCCGTGTGACTGTCTTCCCAATAATGAATGATTTTCCAATTTCCCTTCCTCATTATGGAAACAGGCTCTCCACCTTGGTTACCGTAATGCGGATAGTGCCAATACAAAGGTCTTTCTGCAATACGCTTCCCTTTCAGCAATGGCTTAAGGCTTACTCCATCTGCATGATGTTTCGGCTGAATAGGAATATCTGCTAAATCTAAAAGGGTAGGAAACAAATCAGCACCAGAAACGGGTACTTCATTTTTAACACCTTCTTGAAGCATCCATGGCACATATATAAAATAGGGAACACGCAATCCACCTTCCCATTGATAACCTTTACCTCCACGAAGATCAAGTTGGTTAGTGGAAAAATTATCGCCCGAGGTAACCCCACCATTATCAGAAGTAAAAACCACTATTGTATTCTTATCTAGACTAAGGTCTTTTAAAGTTTGTAGAACACTACCAACGGCTTCATCTACCTGTTCTATTAAACCGGCATATACGGGATTGTCTTGGTTCGTTCTAGCAGGTAGCACTCGCTCCATTTCAAAACCTTTTTCGGTAATGCCCATACTATCCGCCTTATCTCTATATTTTTTCCATTTAGTTTGAGAAGTCTGTATAGGGGAATGTACAGCGTAAAAAGAGAGGTACGCTAGAAAGGTTGAGTCTTTTTGTTCACGGATAAATGTGGAGGTTTCTTTAGCTAGCTTCATAGAAAGCGACATCCCTTTTTCCTCCGGATAATCCGTCATTTGTGGATTATTGAAAGGAGAAAAATAACCGCCACTATAGGGGCCACCTTTCTCATACCCTCCTTGGTTGATATCAAAACCATGGTCTGTTGGAAGTGAATGGTCCGTTTCGCCTCCTAAATGCCATTTCCCTGCAAAAAAAGTAGCATACCCATTATCCTTCAGTACCTCTGGCAAAGTGACATCCTTTTGATCTAAGTGATGTTTATACTCCGGTGGCAATAATTTGGTATACCGATTCAATTCTTTCCAAGCCTGCCCAGATTTAGCTCCCTCATATTGGGTAATTCCATGTCTTGCAGTAAACTGTCCGTTCAACAAACTCGCTCGGGACGGACTACAGACAGCACAAGTGGCATATCCATTGGTAAATATGGTGCCCGACTTTGCCAATCCATCAATATTTGGAGTTTCGTAATATGAACTGCCCATAACACTTAAATCCGCATAGCCCAAATCATCAACTACAATAAAAAGGATGTTCGGTTTTTTAGTTGGCTCAGCTATTTGCTTTTGGTTTCCACAGGAAGCCAAAAACACCGTACAAACACAACTTAAAATAGTCTTTATGATATTCGCTCTCATTATCATTCTTTACTTCTTACTAGGCCTAATCCACATACAATGTCCTCCCCCGGGTGCTATTTGGGCATTAATAACATCTCCTTTTTTAACCTCTCCTTTTCGTACACGATAAGCTTCCGGATTTGTTTTAAAATGAGTCTCCTCCGTATCTTCATAATACGTAATATCATACTCCTTTCCGGCTTCCAAAAAATCCAAAGCAATAGGCAAAGTTCCTCCGGGCTCATTATGCACGGAACCGATAAACCATGACTCGTTATGCCTTCTTGCTGTAGAAATATAGGCATCCATTTTGGCATGGAGTATTTTTGTTTCATCCCATTGCCCCACGGGCATTTCCCTAACAAACTCAAACAGGTCGCTTTTTTCGGTATAGGCTTCCGGAGCATCTGGAATACAAACGAGCCCGCTAAAAATAATCAAGGTTCGGGCTGCTTCCGCAGTGACCGTGGTATACAGGTTTTTGGCTTTCGGTCCTTTTTCCCTTTCCCCTGCATTAACTCCGGTTATATCAAAGACACCATTGTTCATATCCAACGGACCTTGCAAAGCATTAATCAATGCCATTCTAATAAAGGCTTTTGGGGTGAAAGCCCGTCTGGAGTCTTGTTGGGCGTGACAATGTTCCTTTGTTATGGCATTAGGGTATGTTCTTGTAACTCCCGTAAACGGCACCGGACTATCGTGAAAGTCAATTAACAGTTCGCTTTTTGCGCTCATCTGAATGGCATCTCTAGTAAAGGAAACATTGCTCCCCATAAAGCCGTATTTAATTCCTTTGGCACCCAATTCTTTATAATACGGAAAAAGTGCAGCATCTCCGTAATTCCCTTCTCGTCTATCATAATACAACAATATGGACACGCCTTTCTCTTCTGCATAGTCCATTACCTTTTTTAAATCAAGTTTATCGGACATTTCAATATGTCCTTCAGAAACATCGGTGTACCAAGCATCATCAATCATAAAGTATTCAACACCGTTCTCAGCGGCAAAATCGATAAATCGAAAATAGCTTTCCGTATCTATTCCGTAATTGAATCCATCTGCTGTTGTATACCCATGTACACGCCAGTCCCATACCGTTTTTCCGGGCTTAATCCATGAAGTGTCTTTAAGAGCTAATGGCGCAGCTACGTTTTGTGGTACGTTGTTGGTAAGTAAATCACCTATGTTTTCTTCCAAAAGTATCAAACGCCAAGGTGTCACCAGTTTTTTTCCTTCGGAAGTAAATTCGTTATTGGAAATGAGTTTTCCTTTTTCCTTATCGTATACAAAATCGATAACGGAAAAACCCGGAGCACTTACCAAATCAGATTCAAGAAGTGAGATATATTTGCTTTGCTTGGACTCTATTACCAAAGGCACTTGCCAACGGTACGGAATTGAGTCCATCTGCGCCAAATCATTCAAAACAATAGGACCTTTGGGCATACTTTCTCCAGCCGGCATATAAACTTCATCGCTTACAGAGAGTCCATATTCAATATAGAAGGCAGGTGCTGCATCTACTATCAATTCATTAATTACGAAACGAAAAGCACTGCCGCCATCATAGGCACGAATATATAAAGTGGCAGGGCCACCCTCATAATCTAAGGATACCTCTAACTCATTATAGGTATCTTGAATCTCACTGAATTGCCCCCAAACCGGGTTCCAAGTATTATCAACGGAGCTCACCTTGGTGTTCGTTATTTTCACTTTTGTATTCGGAAAAATGGACAACTCGGAATTTTGAACTAGCTGTTGTCCATTCATAGACATCCCATAGTTTAGTGCACCATCAGTATTATCAATTGTCAATTCAATGGATTGGTCTGGGGATTTTAAAACATACGTATTCGTTTTACTGCACGCTTCCGTAATAATCGCCAAGAGTAAAATCACACCAATTACCAGCCTTTTTCTACTATGCATGTATTGAAGTTAGAGTATTATTAATTTACAATCATTTCAATTTGTTTCCACCCTTCCATACCATCATTCTCTTGGTTCTTTCCAGACGTACTACGACCATCAAGAATGATTTTTTTAAGGGCTTTTTTTAGTTCTTTGGTTTTTTTAGGGTTGTCCGCTATTAAATTTTTGGTTTCACCTATATCGTCTTTTAAGTTGTATAACTGCATATCCGGCAAATCAAGCTTCTCTTTTTCTACATCCTGTGGTCGCGGATAACTCCAACCACCAGAACCCGAACAAACACTTAGTTTCCAATCCCCTTGTCTTATGGCAAAAGATCCATCAATAGAATGATGGACTGTATATTCGCGCATATCTTCATCCTTATCGCCTTTAATCAAAGAAAGCATACTGTAGCTATCTTCCGCTTCTGTATCTGGAATTTGGTATCCCGTCAATTCTGCACATGTTGCAAAGAAATCGGTTGTACAGATAACCTTATCGGTGCTTGAATTTTTTAATCCTTTACTTGGCCACTCCACAATAAAAGGAACGCGGTGTCCACCTTCAAATATATCTGCCTTTGTTCCTCTATAAACATAACTTGGGTCATGGTCTACTTTTTCAAGCTCTTTAAAATCGGCTTTTGGAGAACACCCATTGTCACTTGTAAAAACTAGAAGGGTGTTTTCTGAAATACCTTGTCTTTTAAGTGTCTCCCGTATTTGACGAACCACATCATCTACTTGCATTACAAAATCTCCGTACATATTGGTGTTACTCTTGCCTAAAAATTCCGTAGTTGGTAAAATTGGGGTGTGCGGGGCAGGTAAAGGAAAATACAGAAAGAAAGGCGAAGTTTCCTTTGCATTCTTCTCTATATAATCAACAGCTTTATCCGTTAAATCCTGTAATACATTGGCATGCACAAAATCGTCTGACGTTAGCCCTTTTCTCCAAATACCCTTATCATCTACTGAAATCGTAGTTTTAGTCGGCACCATGGTTGGCATATCGTTTTCTATGTACACATAGGGAGCCATGTCTAGCGAACCGCAAAAACCAAATGAGTAATCAAACCCATGTGTAGACGGGCCATTTTTGACCGGTACTGCAAAATCCACCTTTGGGTTAGCATTTAGTTTATTATGCTTCAAATTGGCATCTTTATCTTCAATTGCCCAATCCCAACCAAGATGCCATTTTCCGATATAAGCCGTGGCATATCCTTGTGTTTTTAGCATTTCGGGAACGGTTGTGCGCTCTTGCTTTATTAATGACTTGGAATACCCGCTTAACACGAAACTTTTTAAGGAACTACGCCAATTGTAACGTCCCGTTAAAATACCGTACCGGGTTGGGGAACAGACCGCAGATGATGTATGAGCGTCTGTAAACTTAACACCATTTGCTGCCATGGCATCCATATTTGGTGTCGAAATTTTCCCATTAGGATTAAATGCCTTTACATCACCATACCCTAAATCATCTGCTAGGATATAAATAATATTTGGACTTTTATCTTGACTAGCAATAGGACCAA
Organism: Zobellia nedashkovskayae; assembly: GCF_015330125.1. Classification (NCBI taxonomy): domain Bacteria; kingdom Pseudomonadati; phylum Bacteroidota; class Flavobacteriia; order Flavobacteriales; family Flavobacteriaceae; genus Zobellia; species Zobellia nedashkovskayae. Next base: position 4,831,882 of record NZ_JADDXR010000002.1, read on the forward strand.
AAGCCACGAGTACATTGAATAAAATGAGTAGAAAATTGATTGTTTTTTTCTTGTTCATGTGTATTAGTTTAGAAAAGTAATGAGTGGTGTTTTACCCCCTCTGATATTGATATTATTAGAAATGATAAATCTTTCTGAAATATTAAAAACAACTTGGATAATCTAGGACATATGAAAAAGATGTTTTAAATCTATAGAAACGGGACTATCATCTGTATTTGTTTCCATGAGACCTGCCATATGTTTCCACCATTTTTTACAAACTTCAGTATCACCTAATGCATTCCATTTCTCTTCAGATTCTACCTCGGCATAACCAAATAAAAAATGCGTCTCGGAATCTAGAAAAATATTATAATTATGAACCCCGTGTTCTTTAAGTAGCTGTTCTAGTTCAGGCCAAATAGGATTGTGCCTTCTTGCATATTCCTCTATATTATTAGGATATACCTTCATTTTGAATGCTTTTCTAATCATTTTTTATTGGATTAGGTTTAGTACTCTTTTACTTTATTTCCTACTTGTTCATCACATTCAACCATTAAACTAAAATAAACGCACTTATTTGAATCGATATAACCCATATTTCATCAACAAAAAATGGTTCAAATAAACTAGGGGGCAAAATGACCAAAGCCACTTTACCCCCGAATTTAATATTTAGAAAACTAGAGTTTTACATCCCAGCCTTTAGCGTATTCTCTACCCCATAAAGCCAATGCTTTACGATCTAGCATTCGCCCGGTTTTGGAATCTATATCAAAACCATTACCAATTCTATAGGCTACGTTACCAAAGTGAACTAATGCCATACTTTTTGATGCATCATCAATTGGTGCTTGTAAAGTTTCTTTACCTCTAATGGTGTTGAAAAAATTACCAACGTGAATGGTAGTCATTCCACCTCCGCCGCCAAGCTCAATTCCGCCTTCTTGCGTTTTTGCGTTAACAGTTTTTACCAAGTTACCACCTCTGTCATACAACTTGTACAAGTTTCGGTTTACAAAGACACTACCTTCGCTGCCGTATATAATTGTACCACGACCACCACCATAGGTAGAATATCCATTTCTACTTTTACCATCCCATTTAATGGTTGTATCATTATCGAACTTAAAAGTAGCTTCCATAGTATCGTACATTTCCCAACCGTCATCTACAAAGGCCGATTTAACACCATCTGCCTCTACATGATTTGGAAAGTCTACTTGTAGCGCCCAACGTGCTACATCTAATTCATGTGTACCATTATTACCTAATTCAGCCGTACCATAATTCCATCCGTACCAGTGCCAGTTGTAGTTCCAAGTTTCAGAAGTATAGTCACGACGAACAGCTGGCCCCTGAAATAAATCCCAATCCAAACCAGCAGGAACAGGCGCAGCTTTCTGATGTGGCACCTCTCCTCTTTTACTACTAAAAAAGGCAACTGCCTTGTACGGCTTACCAATTACCCCATTATGAATTTGTTTTATAATATCTATACTATGCTCTGCTGAACGTTGCTGGTTACCCATTTGTACAACACGGTCGTACTTTTTCTGGGCGGCAACGAGTAATTCATTTTCGGCCATGTTATGGCTACATGGTTTTTCTACGTAAACGTGTTTCCCTTCTTTTAACGCCATAATTGAACCTGGAGCGTGCCAATGGTCGGGTGTTAAGTTGAACAATGCATCTACTTTTTTATCTTCTAGAACTTTTCTAATATCGTTTTCCAATTTTGGAGTATAGCCTAATCGCGTAGACATTTCTGTGGCGGCTTTTACACGCTGACTCTCCATTACATCGCAAAGGTATAACAGCTCTACATTATTACTCTTCAACTCTATTGGCGTATACATAGCACTTACACGGCGTCCCAGACCTGCAATGGCCACCTGAATTCTATCATTGGCACCCATCACTTTTCTGTAACTCTTAGCCGATAAGCTAGAGCTACCCAATATAGCACCTGTAGTTCCCAATGCTGTTTTCTGAATAAAACTTCTTCTAGATGTTTTCATTATTGTTATTCTTTAATTTTAAAATCTTGTAATAAAAAGCGGTCTCCATGTTCTTATAACAGGATGCTGCCGGTTTAGGCTACTCCAAAATTTGGCTAATCTTTAAACTTATGTTTTTATAAATGTACCTTTTACAATTAAAAAAACTAAAGAAACTTTAAAAAGAATTGACCACTAATTTAATTTCATGCTTACCTGGTTCCAAGCGCACAGAGCCAAAAGCAGCGTTTACTTTTTTACCATTGTGCATGAGTTCTTTTCCTGGTGATGGAGCTATTTCAAATTCCGCAACCATATTAGCTGGAATCTCAATTTCGAAAATTTGAAGCCTAGGAGTTTCATATTTGTAGCTTCCTTTTATAGTTCCTTTTATGGTAGGCACTTCAATGCTGCTATTTTTTAAATCGCTCATTTGAGGTTTGATAGTAGCAATTCCAAATCCTGGTGTTTTAGGTTGAATACCCCAAAGTCCACGTGGGATGGCATTAGCCGGCACAGCACCCCAAGCATGGTTCCAATCTAGATTATTCTTATACTTTAAATCCCAAGCTTCCAAGGTCATAGTAGAACCGATACGAATCATGTTATACCAACTTCTATCACTTGTATCTGTTAGCAGTTCTAAAGCGTAATCTGCCGCTCCTGCGTTATAAAGGCCGTCCATTAAATATTGTGAACCGTAAACACTACACGCCATTCCGCGTGACTTCACGTACTCCACAACAGAGGAAATATGTTCCTCAGGCACCATATTAAAAGCCAAGGGCAACATATTAGCATGTAAGGCAGCATGATCCGTTCCGATACCATCAACATAAATACCTCGCTCTGAATCGAACATTTTTTCATTGACCGCTTTTTTAGCTTTTAAAGCACGAAGTTCAAAATCTCTAGCTTCCTCAGTTTTACCCAAGACTTTTGCAAATTCGGACATGATATTCATATTCTGGTAATAGAATGCATTCACTACGGTATTGTAATCTTTAAAAACATAGGCATCCCGTTCTCCTTTATTTGATGGGTCTCCTCCCCAACCTGCAGATGGCCAATCTACAATATCCCTAAAGGTCTCCTTTAACTGTGGAGAAAAACCTAAATTCTTCATTAACTCCGGCGTCATTTTAGTAGAAGTAATCAACCCTTCTTCATTAGAAAGCTCATAAAGGGTCTTGTATTTTAAATGGTCATAATATTTTTCAATAAGCTCCGTATTGCCCGTATACATATAATCTGCATAGAACATGAGCGCCACGTGCTGCTGCCATTCGGTAGGCCAGGTTGGGTGTTCCATAAAATATTCTATGGTCTGCCTTGCAATGGCATATTCTCGATCGGTGGTGTAATGACTTAATTGGTTCAAATACGCATCTGCCTCATACGGAATGCGCTCACGGTCACCATCTACATAGAGTCCATTAAAAGTAGTGGCCTTAATCGTATATTTACAGATTTCCCAAACTTGATTTAAAATGTCATCTGAGCTTTTGAAACTACTAGCATCATCTTCCCAATAACTATGATGTGCCAGTAGCGTGAAATCTTCTGCAGTAATGGACTCTTTTACACCATCAACCTCAACATATCTAAACGGCATTAAAACCGGAAAGTCTTTTGGAAGCGGTAGCGCCTTGCCTGGCCTTGTATTCCTTTCATCTACTTGTACCTGAAGTTGGTATTCTGTTTGATCAGGGCTTACAGCCATTTTAATTTCCTGATATCTGATATGACTTCTGTGGAAAGGTGTCCTGTTGATGTTTTCTCCATCTAATTGTTCCCCTATTCTAAAAGTAAGACTGTCACTCTCTTTGGTTTTATATGTAAAGTCTAGAGTTGCGAAAGCTGCTTTTCCAAAGTCCATGAAATAGGTTTCGCCTTTTTTTTCAAATTTGACGGGTTTAATTTCATCAATTTGAAAACTGTTGGGAGTGGTTATCGTTGCTTTAGGACTTCCCATAGTAAAAGACTGACTTTGAGAATAGCGTGAAAGCCGATTGTCTTGGTCCCAAATTCGTACTTTCCAGAAATAAGTCTCTCCACTTTTCAATGCTGTACCTTCATACTCTATTTCTGACGAGGTACTTGTTCTTATTTGCTTGCTATCCCAAACATCACCAATATTATTGGTAATGTTCTCTTTAGATGAAGCAACCAATATTTGATAAGCCGATTGTGAAACCGCTCCGTCCGGCACCACCCACCCAAATTCTGGTTCAGTATCAATTACCGTAACCCTTTCTGTGTTCCTTATCCACTCCACAACCAAATCACTAGGGCCTTTAGAATAGTCATCGGAAAGCTCAAGAATAAGGTCATTTGTTTTGTTGCGAAATGCCGCTAACTTTTCGGCGTATTTTGAATCTTTTGCTAGGTTGTTAATCTCCTTAGGGTCGTCTTCTAAATTGTAAAGTTCTTCAAAAGACTGATTGTTAACATATCGGAAATATTTCCAATTTTCGGTACGGATTCCTTCGCTTGGCGCAATATTATCAAACTCCCAAAGATGCTCAATCAAGACGGTATCTCGCTCAAAATTTTTCTTCGATTTATCTACAATAGGCATGAGGCTTTTACCTTGCCACGCATTTGGTTGGGCAATTCCTGCTAAATCTAAAATAGTAGAAGGCACATCTATGTTCAATGCCAATGCATCACTATCTTTTTGTCTTTTTACCCTTGGGTCATATACAATTAAAGGCACGCGAACAGAATTATCATATAACAACCATTTCCCCGCAAGCTGGCGTTCACCTAAAAAGTAACCGTTATCTCCCATTAGAATAATAACCGTGTTTTCTGCAAGTCCCTTCTTCTCTAGCTCACTCCTTATTTTGGTAATTTCCCTATCTATTCCAGAAATCATTCTGTAATATCCATTTACGCTATGTTGATATTTTTCGGGAGTATCATAACGCCACGTCCAACGTAAACGGTTAAAGCCATCACGTACAAATTTAGGTTGAGCCTCAAAATATTTGTCTTCTCCCAAATCTGCTTTGGGCATATTCATATTCTGAAGCAAAGCATCTGACTCCGTTTGCCAGAAATATTGGTCTTCAGCTCCATCATGGGCATGAGGAGCACTAAAACTCAAGGAAAGACAAAAAGGTTTGTCTGTTTTTACTTCTGCAATAAAGTCTATCGCTTTTTGTCCTGTGTAGCGTGTTAAATGAACCGTGTCCTTACCTAACGTTTTATAGTAATAACCACGTTTGTCTTTATATTCATTATTACGGTCATAAGACTCATATTCATCAAACTGATTTTCTAGGTTATCATAACGGACTCCATATTTTCCATAGAAACCAGTAAAATACCCATTCTCCTTTAAAATAGAAGGATAGGATTGAGTCATGTACGACGCTCTAATATTTCCTGTTTGAAAATTGAAGCTATGCGTACGCTCATAAAGTCCGGTCAAAATACTAGCTCTACTGGCGGCACAAATTGGGGTGGTCACCATAGCATTCTCAAAATAAGTGCCTTTCTTGGCCAATTTATCCATTTCTGGAGTAGAAATAAGCTTGTTTCCCGCATAACCCAGTGCATCAAAACGCTGGTCATCCGTTAAAATAAAAATAATGTTGGGCTTTTTAGCTTGCTGTTCTTGCGCCGCTTTTTGGGCCTTTAATGGTTGTAAGTATCCGCAAAGAAAAATAACCACCAAAACTCGTATTCTCATAAATTAGGTATTTGTCAATTTCCCCTGAAACTAGGCATTCAGGTTAAAATCAAGAAGCTAGAAAAAATCTTCTTCAAACTTATGTTTTATAGAAACATTACCCATCCTGTGCTGTCCTGAGGATTGATACTTTTAACTGTTTATTTATCTACCATACCTGGCTGACAAATTAAACCTTGTTTGTTATCACTTTAAGTATCCTTAGTATTTCGTCTACACCCATTCTTTCTGTATAGTTGGCTTCAACATGGGCTTCTTCAATTGTTTGATTGGTGTTGATAATAAAAGTAGCCGGTATAGGAAGAGTTTTTGAACCGTCGCCATTTAGAAGTGTTAAATCACGTCGTGCATGATAATCTTCACCCGGATCAAATTGAAGACCATACGCTTTAATTACTTTCTGATCAGCATCACTGAGCACTTCAAAATCTAAATTATTCTTTTCTTTTGCCGTTAATGCGCTATCCGGACTTTGCGGACTGATTGCTAAAAATGAAGCTCCAAGAGATTTAATTTCCGGCAGTTTACTTTGAACTTCTCTAAGGTCTAAATTGCAAATGGGGCACCACTCACCACGATAAAATTTAATAACTACAATCCCTGATTTTAGCATTTCTGAAAGCGTAATATCTTTACCTAAAGCATTTGGCAAAGTAAAATCTGGAGCTTTATCGCCAACGGATAATCCTTGGAGATGACTTGCATTTGAAATAACTAACTTTTGAAAATCTTGTAATTCACTCATATAATATTGAATTATGTTCTTTAAAATTGATGTCCTTACAGGTTCTTCAACCGTATATTTCTATACTTAACTTTCATTGGCGGACCTACATGAACCTGTACTCCTAAATATCCTTTTAACTTTCTATTTATAGCGTCTTCATCATTAACATCACTCATTAAAACTCCATTTACATAATGTTGAAGTCTATTACCTTTTATAATAAGATGTACCTCGTTCCAATCCTCACTCTTTATTTTTGTCTTCAGGGAATCTGATTCGCCCAAAGAACCTACCACTTCCCTACTCTGCCAACAGTTATTTTTCACATTAGCTCTTAACGAACCGTTAGTATCAGGATTATCTTGGCTATTAATAGTTACTTTTTCTCCTCTATAGGCCAAGGTAGCCCTTTTTTTCTCCTCATAGTTTTGACCGGTATACCTTCTCTTACCATCAATATCTGCTTGGTATCCTTTCATGGCATTAGGAATTGTATCTATTAAATCACTCCTATAATTAATACCGCTATTCCCAGATTCAGCTATTTTAAATTCCAACTTCAATTCAAAATCATCTGGTTGATCTCCTTCCCAGATAATAAAAGTATTACTTTTTAAAAGAGTTTCTGGGGTTACCTCACCCACTAACGCACCATTTTCTACACGCCAATAATTAGGATCACCTTTCCAACCCGTTAAGGTTTCGCCATCAAAAATATTTACAAAGCCATCTCCTTCCTCTAGAATTTTAACTACAGCGTCAGCTTCTATCGTTGTTTCTTGCTTTTTTTCTTTGCAAGATTGAACGTATGCAAGCAACATAAGGGCCATAAAACAGCCTGCTAAATATTTTGATACTTTTCTACTATTTTTATACATCATATTTTTTTTATGATTAAAGGTCATGGATAACCATGACCTTTAAATATTTGTATCCTGATATCTTCTAGGTTAATTTAATTAAAAATTAGGATTTAGAGAGGACTCTGAAGCTGGAAGAGCGTATCGTTCGGAAATATTGGTAAAGACATTACCTCGTGGTTCTACTCCTGCGGGATAGTAATAGTCAATCGGGTTTGCCTTTATATTGTTCCCATGAGCCGTAATCACGTCTATTGCACGACCCGTTCTTACCAAGTCAAACCACCTTTTGTTCTCAAAAGCGAGTTCTACTCTTCTTTCATTAAAAATCGCCTCACCTAAATCACCTGTCGGCTCACCAAGACCGGCACGTGTACGAACTTGATTTAAATAAGGAAGAGCTTCGCCACTCTTACCTTGTTCTTCTAAAGTTTCTGCTAAAAACAACAGCACTTCAGAGTACCGATAAATAGGCCAATTCATACCATGGTTACCATTTAGAGCATGAGGCTCAACATATTTCTTAATAATTGGGTACACACCATCTTCCCAAAAACTCTCACTAGCCGTTACGTACATAATAGAAGCTTCCTCCCTTAAGTCTCCATCTTCATAAGCTTCAATAATATCTGGCGTAGGAATATTATTTCCTTCACCATTAAGAGGTTGCGGATTAGATGTTCCAGTTATTAAACCAACTTCCTCTGCATTAAGTGGTCTTGGAAGAAAGTTATATAAAAAACTACCGTTAAGCCCTTCAGCACCTTCTCTATACTGAATTTCAAAAATAGACTCCATGTTGTTCTTGTTTTCGCTATTTCCAGAAAAAGCATCTTCATAATTAGGCATTAACATGTACTCATTACTGGCTACGACTTCCTTCAACAAAGTTTCTGCTTCTCCCCATTGTTCACGTACTATATAAACATTTGCCAAAAGTGTTTGAGCTGCACCCAATGTAACTCTACCTTGCTCTTGTTCTGATTTAAGCGGTAATAAGCCCGCAGCCGCTCTGGCATCCTCAATTATTTGTGTGTACAGTTCATCTTCACTAGAAAGCGGTAAAGCGGCTCCATCACGATCTAATACAGGTTCTAAGTGCATTGGCACACTACCAAATAATTGTGTTAATTCAAAATAAGAATAAGCTCTTAGAAACAATGCCTGACCTTTTAGATTTGCCTTTTCTTTCTCATCAAATTCTGCTTCGTCAATAGTTGTCAAAATTTGATTGGTACGAGCTACGACTTGATAATACTCGCGATAAATTGATTCTACATGAGTATTAGCTGTAATGCCACCGTCACTGGGTATAGAGTGATCTGCGATATCTTCTTGATTGTCCGTTGCTCCAAACGCCGTATTACGAGCAAAATAGGTGTTGTCAGAATGCATCTCCGCCAAATATGGCTTAGCTTGATTATTAATTCCGCGTAAAGGAACATACGCTCCGTTTACTGCTTGAGTAAAATCTTCCTGTGTTTTAAAGAATGTAGGGACACTCAATGAATCCTCAGGAAATATAGTTAATTCATCATCGCAACTGGTGACTAAAAAAGTCATCGAGGCTACAATACAGTAGAATATCTTTTTCATGTTTTCAGTTTTATAATTTGTCGAAATTGAAATATGTTTGGACATCATCGTTTTTGATTTAAAAGTTTAAGTTTAAACCAACACTAAATATTCTTGGAACAGGATATCCGGAAATATCAACACCAGAAGCAAGGTTGCCACCATCTCCATCTCCATTGTTCTGTACACTTATCTCAGGGTTTGGTCCACCCCAATATTTCGTAAAAATATGTACATTCTGAATTGACCCATAAATACGGGCAGACTTAAAATACTTTTCAACTCCAGGTATTGTGTACCCTAAAGTGATATTTCTAATATTAAAATATGAAGCATCAGCAACAAAACGATCGTTTACCCAATCTCTTTCTATACCGGTAACATTACCGCCACCAACCGTAGTACCATAGAAGCCATCTCCAGGGTCTTCAATAGATCTAAAGCGATTCTCGACATCAGCCAAAAGATTAAAAACACCGTCTAAGTTTGCCGTACTATATAAATGCCTCACCAACAATTGATTCCCTTGAGAACCAGTACCCACTACTGACAAATCAAAATTACCATAATTGATTGTATTCGTAATACCATAGGTGAAATCAGGGAAAGGACTGCCGGTAATGGCTCGATCATCATCATCACCTCCATTTGTTATAATACCATCACCATTAATATCTACTAACTTAATACTTCCTACAGTGGAACGACCTGGAACCTGTGGTGAACTATCTAAATCTTCTTGATTTAAGTAAACGCCATCGGATACATGTCCATAAAATTGCCCAAAAGGTTGCCCCACTTGGGTAATATGCCATCCTCCTGGACCATATACCCTATCTATACCATCTGCTAATGCCTCTACCCTATTTCGGTTGAATGAAATATTGGCATTAGTTGTCCATTTAAATTTACCCGTTGTATTAACAGTGTTTAGACCAAACTCATGACCCCAAAAACGAATCTCTCCAATATTATCGCTAAATTGATTAAAACCAGATTCCTCCGCAACTTGAACATTGTATAATAGATTAGTGGTATTTTTGGTATAGTAGTCATACACGAAAGACACCCTGTCATTAAAAAGGCTTAAATCAAGTCCTAAATCAAACTGCTTGGTTGTCTCCCAACCTAAGTTTGAATTTGAAAGAGAATTTACAGCAGAACCAGGCGCAAAAGTGTCTCCGAAAACCGCATTTACCGTATTGTCTATTAAAGCATATTGGGTGTAATTACCAATGTTATTATTACCCGTAACTCCGAAACTACCTCTTAATTTAAGTAATGATATGGTCTCAGAATTTTCTAAAAAAGATTCATCAGAAACAATCCAACCCGCTGATACGGAAGGAAAAGTACCCCAACGATTCTCAGATCCAAACCTTGAAGAACCATCACTACGTATTGAACCGGTCAATAAATATTTTCCTTTATAGTTATACGTAAGTCTAGATAAAAAAGAAACCAAACTCCACTCTCTTACCTCATCAAATGTTCCACTTCTGTTTATGTTGGTGGCTCCTTGTATTGTTGGCAAGCGGTCATCTGCAAAATCAGATGCCTGAACCCTATTACGATCTTGCCGGTATTTTTGATACGTAAAACCCCCTAAGACAGAGAAAGTATGATTACCAATACTTTTATCATAAGTAACCGTATTCTCGTTCAACCAAGAAAAAGTATTTCGGTCATCCCAAATTGCCTCGTTATTGGTAGGTACAGGTCTATTGATAGAGTATGTAGCATTAGTAGGACTGAAGAATTCATATTGCTCATTATATAATTCAGCATTCAAACTAGTTTTTATAGCAAGACCCTCAATAGGTTTATATTCCAAAAAGGCATTTGTCAAAAGATTAATACTTTTAGTTTCATCTTTAATACGCTCTGCAGAATTTAACCAGTTAGCGTAAGAAAAAATGTTTCCTGTATCTGCTGGAAAATTATTGAATTCCGTTCTTGAGCCATCCGCATTATAAATTGGCATAATAGGCCAAGTATGTAATGCATTAAACAAAAGACCGGTACCTCTGGTACCATCTGTTCTTGGCACATTGTCAATTACATGATTAGGTGCTATGTTTACACCAATACGGACCTTGTCGGATAAAGTATAATCTAAATTCGCACGAAGTGAATATCGCTTATAATCAGAACCTAAAACAACCCCTTCTTGATCAAAGAAACCTAACACAACCGATGTTTTCAATTTTTCTTTATTAGAAGTAATACTAAGATTGTAATTGGTCATAGGTGCCGTTCTTAGAAGCGCATCATACCAATCATTAGTCTGCCCTTCATATTGAGAAGGATTCTGGAAAATATCAGGAACGGGACTACCTTGATCCTCGTAATATTCTTTTTTAAATTGAGCAAATTGAACAGCATCCATCATTTCTATTCTTCCACGCTCCGGAACACTTTGCATACTGGTAGTCATATTTAAACTCACACTTGTCTCTCCCGCTCTTCCGCTTTTGGTGGTAATTAATACAACACCATTTGCTGCTCTAGAACCATACAACGAAGTAGAAGCGGCATCTTTAAGTACACTAATGTCCTGAATTTCATCTGGGTTTATATTGTTGATTCCTCCCGAAATAGGAAAACCATCCACCACGTATAAAGGATCACTACCACCAGAAACCGATAATTGTCCCCTAATACGTACGGACATGCCTTGACCTGGTTTACCTGTGGTCTGGTTAATTTGAACTCCAGGAAGTCTACCTTGTATTTTTTGTGTAACCTGAGAAACCGGAATATCCGCAAGTTCATTGGCTTGAATAGTAGATACAGAACCTGTTACTTGTCGCTTAATTTGGGTACCATAACCTACTACTACAACTTCATCTAGAAGTGCTGCATCTTCGGCCATCGATATATCTATCTGGCTTTTACCGTCTACTGTAATTTCTTGAGCAGTAAATCCTATGTAAGTAAACACCAAAACACTATTGGCGTTTGGAGCTACAATACTGTAGTTCCCGTCAAAATCTGTTACAGACCCGGTAGTTGTTCCTTTAACAACTACGTTTACCCCGGGCAAGGCTTGTGAATCGTCTGCCGAAATAACTGTACCCGTAACGGTAACGCTTTGTGCCTGCATTGCTAAACCCCATAATAGGGTAACAATAATTAGAAATCCTTGTGAATTCCTTCGAAATCTTTTTTTCATAATCTTGAGATGTTTAGTTGAGTAACATTAAATCCTTAATATTTTGAGCGGAATTTTAAGGGATAATCAAATATATACGGGTCATTCTAAGAACTCATCCTGTACAGTGCTGTAGTGTCCTGTACTATCCTGTACTACACGAGAGTTCCATGGACCAAAGGTTAATTTGACATGGACAACCTTGTTAAATCTCTCTTAGAACAAACCCATTATATGCTTTCTTCAAAATTTTGAATTACCTTTTAACTCTATAATAAATTCGTTACAATTAATTTCACTTTAAATGAAACTAGCATCAATAGATATTGGGTCTAATGCCATACGATTACAGGTTGTAAAAGTTTATGAAGAAGATGATTTAGTCAGCTTTAAAAACTTGCAATTATTACGTTTTCCTTTACGATTAGGTCACGATGTCTTTTCTCAAGGAGAAATATCGCAGCCTACAAAAGAGAAGTTTGTGAAGCTAATGAGCACCTTTAAACATTTAATAGACCTGTACGAAGTGGAAGATTACTATGCCGTTGCCACTTCCGCTATGCGGGAAGCAAGCAATGGAAAGGAAGTTAGCAATCAAATCCTGAAAGATGTTGGTATGAAAATCAATGTCATTAGTGGAAAGAAGGAGGCTAGCATTCTAAACAAAGCCATTAAGCCTACGCTACAGGATAGAAAATACGTGCATATTGATGTGGGCGGTGGTAGTACGGAACTAAATTTACTTGAAGGGGGCAAACTTATACAAAGTAGATCTTTTAAGATAGGATCAGTACGGCAATTAACCGCAAAAGAACGCGCGGCTGTTTTTGCATCAATGAAAGAATGGCTTCACACCACAAGTTTTTATAAATCAAAAAATATAGTTGGTATTGGTACTGGCGGTAACATTAACAAGCTCTACGGACTGGCCAACAAGGCTTCAAACATGGCGATTTCTTTTGCTGAATTGAAAGCATTGCGAGCTTATGTAAGTGAGTTCACTTATGAGCAACGCATGTCTATTTTAAAGATGAATCCGGACAGGGCCGATGTTATCATTCCTGCTTCTGAGATTTATTTAAGGGTACTAAAGGAAATGGGGAGTGACCAGATTCTTGTCCCTAAAGTGGGTTTAAAAGATGGTCTTATTTATGAGCTTTACGAACAAAGAACTCATAAAAATCTTGACAGAATAGAGTATTTGGGCTACCTCTAAACTACTATTCAATAGCTGATTTGACTATATAGAATTTCTGTCGATAAAATGAAATGGGTTTTTTACTTTCCCTTTTTTCTTATCCATAATCATACGGGCAGCTGTTTCTCCCATCGCTTTAAAATCTGTGGAGATACATGTAATTCCCAATAATTGTTTTAGGGGCGTATCGTTATAGGAAATTACACCTATATCATTTCCTAGCTCAAATTCCTGGTTCCGTATTTGGTTAACGAGATTCACCAAATCCGATTCGCTTATGGTAATGAACAAATCGCCTTTTTTTAGAATCATATCATCATAAATCTCGTCTAGCACCTCAAAATCTATGGAGTGCTCGCTACAAAATTTTCTAAATCCATGTAAAATTCGCTTGGGATAAGGATAAACCGATTCTTTGGGATATGTGATGAACAATTTTTCATATTGAGAAATCTTACTATATCCTTCTTTTAATGCATTATAAATATCATTCTCAAAATCCTGATAAATTTCAATATGGTTTCCTTCAATTTCGGCAACAGGATTATCCATTATGACTAATTTTTCCTTTGGGATTTCATTTATTGCTTTAATTACTTCAGGGGTATAGCTCGTATGTTTTAGTTTTTCTGTCTTAAAATGAGGCATGATGACATAATAGTCATAAGCATTCCTATTTTTTTCCAAAAGATTTAGAAAAAGTTCTTCCTCGCAATGGTAAATGAAAAGACTTGTATGAGATGTTCCTCCAATGCTATTTATAAAAGAATTATAAATCCGCATCTTATACGAACTCAACTTATTGATTAGAAAGAGGATATTGACTTTTGATATTAATTTAGTTCTGGCTATATAATACCCTTTTCCCCTTATGGATATGATTACCTTCCGCTCCCTTAAAATACTATACGCCTTTTCTACTGTATCTCTTGATAACAGGTACTCTTCACTGAACATGTTTATAGACGGAATTTTATCGTCCATCTTTAAATTACCTGCAGAAATATTATAAATGATAGAGTCTACAATCTGTTTGTACTTTGGAACTCTAGAATTCTCATTTATATTGATAAAATTAAATATATTCATCAGCAGAAGTCTTTATCTTTTCCATTGTAATGGTCTTACAACATGGCAATAATAAAGATGTAATTTGGTAATCTACCAAAAAAAAACATTTTTATTTTTCACATAAGCGGTACAGTACAGGACACAAAGCTTTCTTTCATAATCTACTTTTGCTATCAAACATAATAACCCTTTAAATGAAAAATACAACACAACAATTCAAGTACGTCGATCATCTTTGGGATGAAAAGAAAGCAGCTGCACTAGGTGATGACCAAGTGGCTTTATTTCTTTATCGCTCAAATATTCTTGGGGCAGATTTAAGAATAACTAACTATGGTGGTGGAAATACGAGTTGCAAAACCATTGAAAAAGACCCATTGACCGATGAGGATGTAGAGGTTATGTGGATTAAAGGTTCTGGTGGAGATATCGGTACATTAACTAAAGCTGGAATTGCAGGTCTTTATACTGAAAGATTAAGAAGTTTAAAGAATGTCTATGGAGGTCTTGAAGATGAAGATCGCATGGTTGGTCTTTTTAACCATTGTATATATGACCTAGACAGTAAAGCCCCTTCTATAGATACGCCATTGCACGGGTTACTTCCGTTTAAACATATTGACCACCTACACCCAGATGCTTTAATAGCGGTTGCCGCAGCAAAGGACAGCGAAAAGGTTACCAAAGAAATTTGGGGAGATACAATGGGTTGGGTACCATGGCAACGACCAGGTTTTGACTTAGGTCTTCAATTAGAAAAATGTCTGAACGATAACCCTGGTATACGTGGAATAGTTTTAGGAAGCCACGGACTTTTTACTTGGGGAGATACTTCTTATGAATGTTACATGAACAGTCTTGAAGTTATTGAAACTGCTTCTGAATACATAGAAAAAAAGATTGCCGCTAACGGAAGTGTGTTTGGCGGTCAAAAGATAAAAAGTCTTGCAAAAGAGGAGCGTTTGGAAAAAGCCGCTCAACTCATGCCAATGCTAAGAGGCCTCTGTTCTTCTGAAAACAGAATGATCGGGCATTTTAATGATAGTGATGTTGTTCTTGAGTATATCAATAGTAATGATTTAGAGCGCTTGGCACCTATGGGCACGTCATGTCCTGACCACTTTTTAAGAACTAAAATTCAACCTTTAGTATTAAAGTTAGATACTAAAGAAGACCTTTCTGATACGGAAGCCGTTCTTGCCAAATTACGTCCAGCTTTTGAACAGTACAGAAAGGAATATCAATCCTATTATGATAACCATAAGCGTCCTAATAGCCCTGCCGTTAGAGATGCCAGTCCGGTTATAATTATATATCCAGGAGTAGGTATGTTCAGTTTTGCTAAAAACAAGCAGACTACCCGCGTTGCCAATGAATTTTACGTAAACGCTATTAACGTAATGCGTGGTGCAGAAGCTATTACGGAATACACATCCTTGCCAAGACAAGAAGCTTTTGATATTGAATATTGGTTACTAGAAGAAGCAAAATTACAGCGTATGCCAAAAGAAAAACCATTATCCCGCAAAGTAGCTTTGGTTACTGGTGCAGGTGGCGGTATAGGTAAAGCTATTGCAGATAAGTTGGCCGAAGAAGGTGCCAATGTTGTATTGACGGATATTGTTGAAGATAGATTAAAAGAAGGTGTTGCTACTTACGCTAGAGATATTGCAAGCTATGCTGTTTGTGATGTAACAAAAAGCGAATCAGTTGCAGATGCCTATAAAAAGGCTTGTTTGGAGTTTGGTGGTGTAGACATCGTTGTTCACAGTGCCGGTCTTGCCATTTCAAAACCTTTAGAAGATACTACGGAGAAAGATTGGGATATTCTTCAAAATGTTCTGGTAAAAGGCCAATTTGAACTAGCAAAACAAGCGGTAGCGGTTATGCGGAAACAAAACCTAGGTGGTGACGTTATTAGTATTGCTAGTAAAAATGGTTTGGTTTCAGGCCCAAATAATGTAGCTTATGGAACAGCTAAAGCTGCCCAACAACATATGGCTCGTTTACTAGCCGCAGAGTTAGGTGGTGATAAAATACGTGTGAATACGGTTAATCCTGATGGGGTTATTGTTGGTAGTAAAATATGGGAAGGAGATTGGGCCGAAGGTCGTGCCAAAGCATACGGAATTACGGTTGAGGAGCTTCCTACCCATTACGCAAAGCGTAATCTTTTAAATGAAATTATTTATCCTAAAGATATTGCCGATGGGGTCTTTGCCTGTGTTGGTGTATTGAACAAAACAACAGGAAATATTATTAATGTAGATGGCGGTATGGCCAATGCATTTGTACGATAGTTAGTTCTGAGTTAGTTAGTTTGTTTTTTTACTTCCATGGGCCGTTTAACCCATGGAAGTATTTTTTAAAATGTAATACTTTATGAGAATAGACAAAGGTCAACTTGGAGATACCAATAAAAAAGGAATCACCGAGCATAATGAGCGTTACGATTTTTTAGCCTATACACTTTTAAAAAAGGGTAAAGATGTTAACGTAATAATTGAGAAATTACAGGACTTTCAGGTAGCCATACCAAGTTGGGCATTGGGCGCAGGTGGTACAAGGTTCGGACGTTTTGGATTTCAAGGAGAACCTTCAAGTCTAGAGTTAAAAATAGATGATGTTGGCTTAATTCACTCACTCACTCAAAGTGCAGGAGCCATATCATTACACATACCTTGGGATGTACCTACAGATTACAATGCCATTAAAGATTTGGCAAACTCTCATAATATCCTATTTGACGCAGTCAACTCAAACACTTTTCAAAATCAAAAGAACAGTAAGGAGAGTTATAAGTTTGGCTCTTTAAGTAACACGAGTAAAGCTGCTCGTGAACAGGCTGTAGCTCACAATATTGAAGTAGTTAAAATTGGAGAGAAATTAGGTTCAAAAAGCTTGACGGTCTGGTTGGCAGACGGCTCTAATTTTCCTGGACAAACTAATTTTCAATCGGCTTTACAAAATACAGAAGATAGCTTAAAGGACATATACAAAACACTTCCGGAAGACTGGAAAATGTTTATAGAATATAAACCCTACGAACCTAATTTCTATAGTACGGTAATTCAGGATTGGGGAACTTCATTTATGCTAGCTAATGCTTGCGGAGAAAAAGCGTATACTTTAGTAGATTTAGGACACCACCTTCCTAACACTAATATTGAACAAATAGTTTCCACCTTAATGTTAAAGGGAAAGCTAGGCGGATTCCATTTTAATGATAGTAAATATGGCGATGACGACCTTACCGTTGGTAGTATAAAGCCTTATGCTCTATTCTTAATTTTCAATGCTTTGGTTTATGGAATGGAAAACAATCCACAAAACCCTTATCCAGCTTGGATGATAGATGCCAGTCATAATATAAAAGACCCGTTAGAAGATTTAATCCAATCTTTAGAGGCCATACAGGAAGCGCACGCGAAAGCATTGCTTGTTGACCAAGAATTATTAGCTAAGGCACAACTGAATCATGACGTTGTTAAATGTCAAGAGATTCTTCAAGATGCTTACCGCACAGATGTTAGACCATTGTTGCAAAAAGCAAGGTTAAACAGCGGCGGGGCATTAAACCCAATTAACGCTTATAGATCTTTAAAGGTGAGAGAGAATTTAATAAAAGAAAGAGGTGCTAACTCCGTAGCATCCGGACTATAATTACATCATTATGAAAGTTAAAGTAACGGCCGTATTTGATATTGGAAAGACGAACAAAAAGTTCTTTCTTTTTGATGAAAATTTTCAAGAAGTTCATCGAGAATATAATCGTTTCGAAGAAATTGAAGATGAGGACGGCTACCCTACTGAAAATCTTGCTGCTCTAGAAGTATGGGCTAAAGAGGTCTTTGATAACATGCTAGATTCTGAAAAGTATGAAATTATAGCTTTAAACTTTTCATGTTACGGAGCAAGCTGGGTACATATTGATGAAAACGGAAAACCACTCACGCCACTTTACAACTATATGAAGCCGTTAAAAGATGATGTTTTTACTTCTTTTAATAAAGCTTACGGACCGGAGAAAGAATTATCAAGAGTAACAGGCTCTCCTCAATTAGGTATGTTAAATACCGGTATGCACTTATATTGGTTAAAAAATTCCCAACCAGAAACTTTTAAAAAAATAAAATACTCCCTGCATCTACCTCAATACCTCAGCTATTTATTTACAGGTATTCCCGTAAGTGAATATACAAGTATTGGTTGTCATACCATGCTATGGGACTTTGAGAAAAAAGACTATCATTCATGGGTTTATCAAGAGGGGATTAATAAAAAATTACCCCCTATTGAATCGTCTAGAAAAACGACCCTCGTAAATTACAAGGGTAAAACAATTAAAATGGGTGTTGGAATCCACGATAGTTCTTCTGCCCTAATTCCGTATATCAGAAGTGTAACCAAACCGTTTTTGCTAATTTCTACGGGAACATGGAGCATTTCAATTAATCCGTTTAACGAAGGAATGCTTACTCCAGATGATATTGAGAACGACTCATTGTTCAATATGAGAATTGACGGTAGTCCGGTTAAAGTTTCCCGGTTGTTTTTAGGTAACGAATACAAACTTCAGGTAAAAGCGCTGTCTGACCATTTTAATGTGTCACCAGATACCCATAAAAAAGTGAAATTTAATCAAGATACTTTTTTTGAAATCAATAAAGATTTCACCCATATGTTTAAGTGGTCTAGTATGTCATCAGAAGACATGCCTAATGAGACCAAAATACCCTATGATAAATTTGAGCATGCCTATCATCAGTTGATGTTGGAATTGGTTTTCCTTCAAGAAAAAAGTATTAGAGCGGCAATAGGAAATTCTGAAATAAACCAACTTTATATTGATGGTGGTTTTAGTGACAATGAAATCTATATTCAATTGCTTTCCCAATTTATAGGGAATATGAAGCTTAGCACCACAGATTCTTCTTTGGGCTCTGCCTTAGGAGCCGCTATCGTTATTTCTGATATTGTATTAGAGTCTACATTTTTAGACAAAAACTACGCTGTTAAAAACCATCGTCCATTTATCCTTAAATAAACCAATGATATGACCAAGGAATTCAACCCGGCCTACCCTTCCATGGATGATTTGAGAAACAAAGCTATGAAGCGTATACCTAAATTCGCTTTTGAATACTTGGATGGTGGCTGTAATGAAGATGTTAGTATAACTAGAAATACTTCGGAAATACATGAAGTGCAACTACAACCTAGATATTTAAGAAACCAAGGTATTAGTTCTACAAAAACCAAAGTACTGGGTATGGAGTTTGATGCACCATTTGGCATTGCTCCTGTTGGTCTGCAAGGTTTAATGTGGCCCAATTCTCCAGAGATTTTAGCTAAATCGGCTTTCAAAAATAACATCCCTTTTATTCTTAGTACAGTGACCACCATGAGCATTGAACGGGCAAGTGAATTGACAGAGGGCAATGCGTGGTTCCAGTTGTACAACCCTGCTGAGGATGCTTTAAGAGATGATATTATCAATAGAGCGGAAGCTGCTGGGTGTCCAGTATTGGTATTGCTTTGTGATGTACCCACTTTTGGATACAGGCCTAGAGATATTCGTAATGGATTGGCCTTACCCCCAAAAATGTCATTGACCAATATTTTACAGATTTTAGGCAAACCCACCTGGGCAATGAACACCTTAAAACATGGCCAACCCACCTTTGAAACATTAAAACCCTATACACCAGAAGGACTCAACTTAAAGCAATTAGGGCAGTTTATGGACAAGACTTTTTCTGGCAGATTAAACGAAGAACGTATAAAACCTATTCGTGATAAATGGAAAGGAAAATTAGTCCTCAAAGGAGTTGCCTCTGAACAAGATACCCAAGATGCCATTCGTATGGGATTTGATGGCATTATCGTTTCCAATCATGGCGGCAGACAATTAGATGCTGCCCAATCTACTATAAACTCACTTTCTGAAATAACAGAAAAATATGGAGACCAGATAGAAATTATGATGGATAGTGGGTTACGCTCAGGACCGGACATTGCAAGAACTATGGCTAGCGGGGCTAAATTCACTTTTATGGGGCGTTCTTTTCTTTACGGTTGTGGTGCTCTAGGAGATAATGGTGGTGACCATACGATATCCATGTTAAAAACGCAGTTTAAACAGGTTATGGACCAGTTATGTTGTGAACGTGTCGAAGACTTACCAAATCACCTTATTAAATAAACTAACCACCTCTATGAGCCAAAATCATCACGAAGAAGAACTAATTGAAGAATTGGTCGGTGGCGAATATGAAAGAGAACCAATACCCACATCAAAACTAAAAAGCTGGAAAAGTTTTTTAGGGATGTATGCTGGTGAGCATGCCGCGGGAACCGAATTTATGATTGGCCCATTATTTTTGACTGCTGGTGTCAGTGCTTTTGATTTAATTGTAGGTTTATTGATAGGAAATCTTCTTGCCGTATTAAGCTGGAGGTTTCTAACCGCAAAAATAGCCGTAGAAAATAGGTTGACACTTTACTATCAATTTGAAAAAATCTGTGGTAAAAAACTGGTTATTGGTTACAATCTGGCCAACGGCATATTATTCTGTTTTCTTGCTGGTGCCATGATAACGGTATCAGCCACAGCTGTTGGTATTCCCTTTGATATGGAAATGCCAAAACTAACCGACACCACGCCTAATGGAGCAACCTGGGTGATTATTGTAGTACTTATAGGAGCTGTAATCTCACTGATTGCCTCAAAGGGATACGACACCGTATCTAAAGCAGCAAATTGGATGTCTCCCATAATCGTACTTGCTTTTTTGGCCTGTGGAATTGTTGCTTTAAATCAATTAGGAGTTAAGAGTTTTACGGATTTTTGGAATATATGGGGAGAAGGATCAGAACCCTTTCCCGGACAATTAAAATACACCTTTTGGCACGTAGTGATATGGTCATGGTTCGCTAATGCAGCTATGCACGTAGGTATGTCTGATTTATCAGTTTTCAGATTCGCGAAAACAGCCAATGCCGGATGGACTACCGCTGCAGGAATGTACGTAGGTCATTACATGGCGTGGATTGCCGCTGCACTACTCTATGCCGTCTATTTAAAGTCTCCTGAAGCGCAAGCTTTCCTATCCAATGGAGAAGCACCACCGGTAGCGCCAGGGCCTCTGGCAAACAATGCTATTGGAATATTTGGAATTATTGCGGTAGTCTTAGCAGGA
Organism: Zobellia nedashkovskayae; assembly: GCF_015330125.1. Classification (NCBI taxonomy): domain Bacteria; kingdom Pseudomonadati; phylum Bacteroidota; class Flavobacteriia; order Flavobacteriales; family Flavobacteriaceae; genus Zobellia; species Zobellia nedashkovskayae. Next base: position 4,853,354 of record NZ_JADDXR010000002.1, read on the forward strand.
TGGACAACGGCAAATCCTACGATTTACAGAGCTGGATTAGCCTTTCAGGCCATTATGCCTAAACTGTCTACATTTTGGGTAACCATTATAGCGGGAACAGTAGCGACAATTGCCGGATTGTTTCCCGCTTTTGCCATGAAATTATTAGGCTTTGTTGCGCTCTACGGATTTATTCTAGCTCCTTTTGGTGCTGTTATCGTATTTGAGCACTTTTTCCATAAACAAGCGGGAATCGTTAAAAACTATGCTGAAGTGGCAAATATTAAATTCAATAAGTCGGTGTTCTTGGCGTGGGCCATCAGTTTTGGATTGTTTTATTTTATTTCAATTCAATTTAATGTGTTTCTTTCTTTTGTAACCTTGCCAGCATGGTTATTATGTGGCGCTTTGTTTTTGGTTTTTAGTAAATATTTTCAGAAAAAACAAGCTGATTAAAATTGAAAATCTTTTAATTAATAATTTACATAAACTAGAGAAAAGTTGCCACCAGTAACTTCCGTAGTACTGTTGTCCGTAGTATCTATTCCTGTGAGGCTAAACTCTCCTTTTATTAGGGTTAATTGGGGTCCTACTTCCTTTGCAGTAATGACCAACATACCAGAGCTTTCATACGACACAAATTCATGATCAATTTCATCATAGCGCGAAAGGACAACTGAATTAACGCTACTATCTGCATTAAAATTAAAGCTACCTTCTTCTGTTGTATCGTGATTTATCGATATGGATATTAGGTGTTCGTTATCACTTAATTGGTTAAATGTTATGTCAGTACCACTAACAAAACCTCCAGCCTCAAAGCTACTTGTATTATACCAAGCTTCTCCACCTATTTGTGCATGAGTTCCCAAATTTGCTATGCCCGGTTCCGTTTCAATATAACTGGCTATAAAACTTCCTTCCACTTCATGAGAGTCAGATTCTATGTCATACTCATCCTCATATAATTTTCCTGAGAATTGAACCTCAACCTTTTTATTAACTTCATCAATATTAACCAACTCAAACGTGAAAAAATTAGACGTGAAATAGGCAAAATTTCCTGATGAAGGAAAATCAAAATCGGTTGTGGAATATGAAGTTATTTTTCCTTGGTCGCCAAATGTATTGAATAGCAGATTAATGCTGTTCCCGTCTGACCCCGAAGCGGTGATGCTTAATGTATTTTCTACTTTTTGTCCAGTCCAATTGTCTATGCTTACTGTTTCTCCCTCGTAAACATAATTAAAAAAATCTTCCTCGGTAATCGCAACATTATCTTCAGAATCTTCTTCTTCAATTTCCTCTTCATCAATAACTTCATCATCTACAGATTCTTCATCTTCAATAATTTCTTGATCCTCCACTACATTTTCTTCAAGGACAGAATCTATATCGTTAGAACAAGAGACAATAAAAAGAATCAAAAAAAAGTGGCAAACTAGCTTTATATTTTTCATAGGGACAGGTAAAGTTATTTTTAAATCTGGGTCGTTATCTGAACTATAACGCATCAAGGATTTTGGTATTGCTTTATCTGTTAATTTTCAATCCAGTGTTTTAATTAAGTTCTTTATTGACATCTAACTTTACTACTTCCGTTTGTGAGCTCTCCTTTTAAGGGAATTATAATTCTTTCTCTATTACTTTACTTGGCACATAACCAATTCTATATGCTTGCGCCATAACCTTACTTCCTGACGGAATTTGAAATGGCTTTTGATAAATGCTCCATGCTTTTGGAATAACTCCTTTACTATCAATAATTTTATACCCCAATGATGCACCTTTAGTAGAACAATTCATTGTAATTACATTATCATTAGATTCCATTTTGGGGTCTGAAGTTATAGGCTGGCTGGCTGCTCCGTTCCATAATTTAGTAATCAAGTCTCTTTCTGGAAGGCTGGGGTCATCCCCTATCTCACTAAGCCACTCATCCATTTCCGTTCGTAACTCTTTTAGTTTTTTATCATAAGTAGAATCTTGGGCCAAATTGTTTACTTCGTACGGATCTGTCCTACAATCATATAATTCCTCGGGCTGCTTACTTTCCCTAAACCAAAGAGATTGTATGCTATCTAAACTACCTTCATCACGTAAGCGCAACAGCTCTTGCATAGTCGGTATTCTTTCTCTGTATTCAACCGGCAAATAATATCCTTGATTAGGTCTGTAGTTTCGTATATACTTAAATTGGTCATCACGCACAGCACGAATTGCATCAGAAAACCCATCAAAACGGTCTGCTGCACCATGAATATATTCTCGTTCTTTTTTAGCCTTGTATTCTCCTGAAAAAGCTTGCCCTTGCATGTACGCCGGCGGTTCAATTCCCACTAAAGAAAGAAGCGTGGGAGCAAAATCTACAAAACTGATTAAATCTTCATCCTTAGTTTCCGAATGTTGCATATGGGGGAATCTTATAATCATAGGCGTATTTAATCCTGAATCATAAATTAAACGCTTCTCTCTAGGTAAAGGTCCTCCATGATCTCCGTAGAAAAAAACAATCGTATTCTCCAAAAGTCCATCTTCCTCCAACTGTTTCAATACTGCCCCAACTTGCTTATCCATTTCAGCAATATTATTATATACCTTCCACATATCTCGTCGCACTAGAGGAGTATCCGGTAGATAAGGAGGAATAAAAAATTCTGTGTCTTTGGACAAATGTACTGGAGTTTCTTGTTCTGTTAGGTTACCCTTATCCCATGTATAGTTTCTATCTCCTGCATGATAATGTCTGATTTCTGAATTTTTAAATCCGTAGGGTTCAAATAAACCAGATTCGTGTGTCTGGTTAAAATTAAAAACCGAGAAAAATGGTTGATTTTCACCGCGATTTCTCCAATGTGCGTACGGGCTGCTTTCATCCCAAGCAGTTTTGGGAGCTTTAAATTGATAATCTTCTTTGTCATTATTAGAACAATAATATCCATTCATCCGCAGTAATTCACTTACCATACGAGTTTCTGACGGTGGAACAGCCCCATAAGATGGTAAGCCTGTAACCTCTGTATACGAAGTAGTTCGCATACCATTGGCGCCAATACTCGTGGGATACATTCCCGAAGTAATCGCCGCTCTACTAGGAGCGCAAACTCCAGATGTTGAATACAAATTTGAATAAACTACACCTTCTTTAGCCAAGCGACTTAAATTGGGCGTCACAATTGTAGAATCTCCAAAAGAAGGAATGTAGGGTCCCATGTCTTCTGTAACCAACCACAAAATATTAGGCCGTTTGGGTAATTCTATTTCTGAAGAAACGGCAACTTCTTTTCCGACTTTTTTAGTTTTTGTTTGGCATCCATTTAAAAATATAAAAACAACACTAAAGGACAATAAAGTCCGCAAGAATGAGATATACTTGTTCATTTTTTAGATTTTATTTTAATGCTTGGCTGTCTAAGACTAAAAAGTGGTATTTACTTCCTCCATTTTAATTGTTCACTGAATATAACCAATAAACTATTCAACATTATAACCCACCACAACCAAATATAATTTCTCTATCTGTTTTACCTGTCCTGTACTGTGCCGTAATAGTTTCTTTATAATTGTAAAATGTATTAAATTCCGTAGATTAAAAGAACTCGTTCTAAATACTTCATAGGCTGTCTATTATTGGATATTGTAAAATAAGACAAGCTGAATAAAGTACTTTTAAACAATTAAAAAAGAGACATTTGTCATATAATTTCTCTTAATAAAGACCTATTTTTAAACTTACATCAACCAATACCACACTACAAATGATCATATTGGGGCTTAACTATTATTTTCATGATTCAACGGCTTGTATAGTAAAAGACGGAAAACTAATAGCTGCAATTGAAGAAGAGCGATTAAACAGAGATAAGCATACACAAGCCTTTCCTGTAATGGCCATTGATCGTTGTTTAAAATTGGCCGATTTATCATATGAAGATATTGATCATATTGCAGTTTCCATAAAACCAACCACCAATTGGAAACAGAAAGTGGTCTTTCTCTTAAAACATCTTGGTAGTTTTATGCCTTTTATTGGTCATTACCTAGTAAATGCCTATGCCAAACAACGCCGTTTTTGGATATGGTACAGGCAACATTTTAAAACAAAGGAAGAAGGTCCAAAGGTTCATTTTATAGAACACCATCTTACTCACGTGGCGGGTTCATTTTTTGTATCGCCTTACGAAGAGGCTGCTCTTTTGGGAATTGATGGTTCTGGTGAGTGGGCCACTTCTTGGTTAGGTTATGGAAAGAACAATACGGTAACCCGTTTTGAACAAAGTTACTTTCCACATTCCTTGGGTTCTTTTTACGAAGCGGTTACCGAATTTTGTGGTTTTAGACCCAACTACGATGAAGGAAAAACAATGGGATTGGCTCCTATGGGAAACCCCAATACTTTTATTAATGAAGTAAGAAAACTTGTTACCGTAGATAAAAGCGGGAAAATAAAAATTGACCTAAGCTATTTTAACTATCAGCATATTGTCGGTAAAAGGTGTTCGGATAAATTCTATAAAACTTTTGGTAGGCCACGCATACACGGTGAAGAATTTGAACAACATCATATGGATGTAGCGGCTGCCTTTCAAAAAGTATTGGAAGAACGTCTATTGGAAATATGCGACATTCTATATCAGAAAACAAATGCTAAATTTTTAGTACTCTCGGGCGGCGTTTCATTAAACAGCGTTGTAAACGGAAGGATTGTTAGGGAGAGTCCGTTTGAAGATATATACGTAATGCCCGCTGCAGGGGACAATGGTACAGCCATTGGAGCAGCCTATTACTTATATAATGGTATTTTGGGCAATCAGAGAAACTTTGTGCATGATGACCCCTACGTAGGAACAAGTTATACTAATGAAGAAATAAAAAAAGTCATTGACGGAGCTAAACTAGAAGCCGAGTACATAGACGATATCTGTCAAAAAACAGCTGATTTATTGGCAGAAGGAAATATTATAGGATGGTTTCAAGGTCCTATGGAGATTGGTCCCAGAGCATTAGGTAGCCGAAGTATTTTGGCAAACCCTGCCTTTCCGCAAATGAAAGATAAAATCAATGCCGAAGTGAAATTTAGGGAAGCCTATAGGCCCTTTGCACCCTCTGCTCTTGTAGAATCATATAAAGATTTTTTTGATTTGAAAGTAGAAGCTCCTTTTATGCTTAAGGTTTGTAATGTTTTAGAAGATAAACAACATTTAATACCTTCCATTACACATGTTGATGGTAGTGCACGATTACAAACGGTAAAGAAAGAATTGCATCCCAGATATCATGAAGTAATTGAAAAGTTAGGAGAAAGAACCGGAATTCCCGTTGTGCTAAATACAAGTTTTAATATTCAAGGTGAACCTGTTGTAGAATCCCCAAAAGATGCGTTACGATGTTTTTATTCTACAGGATTAGATTACTTGGCAATAGGTAATTATCTATTGAGCAAGCGAAATAGTTGATATCAAACGAATACAACAAAACAAAAAGCACTGTAAACTATTTAGTTAACAGTGCTTTGGAACCACATTGAAAGTGATTAGTCGGGATGACAGGATTTGAACCTGCGACCCCACGCCCCCCAGGCGTGTACGCTACCGGACTGCGCTACATCCCGAATTTGGATTGCAAAAATATAAAAGTTAGACAGATATTCTGTTATCTTTTTTGAAAAATACTAGAACTACTTTAGACTCTCCATCCATCCAAATAAAAGCTCTGGCCAGGTTCTTAAATATGGGTCTTGTAACCCCAAAGCAAAACCGTGACCTCCTGTAGGAAACACGTGTAATGCAGCAGGAACCTTGTTTTCTACCAACGCCTTGTAAAATACCAAGCTATTTTCTACGGGAACAGATGTATCATCAGTAGCATGCAGTAAAAAGGTAGGCGGCGTATTAGCCGATACTTGTTTCTCATTACTAAAACGATCAACTGCTCCTTGTTTAGGATTATCCCCCAATAAATTATTCTGAGAACCTTTGTGAGTAGATGATTGATTAAAAGTAATTACCGGGTAACATAACGTCAGAAAATCTGGTCTTGCGCTTAATTTATCTGCTTCATCAATTGGTGTATATACTTTTTCATTAAAATGAGTTCCTAATGTAGATGCCAAATGTCCACCCGCGGAAAAGCCCATAGCGCCAATTTTATTGGGGTCTATATTAAACTCTTCTGCTTTACTTCTCACTAACCGCAATGCACGTTGGGCGTCAATTAAAGGTACATCTTCTTGATTAGTCTGAGATACTGGTGATGGTAAACGGTATTTGACTACAATACCGGCTATGCCCTTACTATTTAAGAATTTGGCTATGTCAATACCTTCCCAATCATAGGCTAAAATACGATATCCGCCTCCAGGGAAAATAACCATTGCTTGGCCAGTAGCATTCTTTTTTGAAGGCAAATACACCTCAATTGTTGGCTCTTGCACTTTACTAATGCGTAAAATATCTTCTATTACATGCTCTTCTTTTTCATTAGATACTACGTGGTTAGGTATCTTGTCTTTTGGCCATAAAGGTATTATGGTGTCTTGTGAAAATACGTTTACACTCATTGCAAATACCGTAAGGAATATGATTTTTTTCATCTTTAACTATTGTCATTAATTACAATCCCATTTAAAATTTGCTATTGGATATTTGTGCGCGCCATCTAGATTATAATGCCACCATTCTGTTCTGGTAGACCAAAATCCATGTTTCTCCATCGTTTCTTTCAAGAGCTTTCTGTTTTCCAATATCTCTTTTGGTAAATCGAAATTATCATGGTAAGCCCGTTTTCCGAAAAAATCAAAATCGGTTCCCATATCCAATTCTTCGCCATCTAAAGACTCCAAAGTAATATCTACAGCACCACCCTTGTTATGAATAGAGCCTTTTTTAGGATTGGCTACATATTGTGGATTAGGTACTATTTTCCACATTTTGTATTGTACCGAATTTGGTCGGTAACAATCAAAGAATTTTATACGTACGCCGCTTTTTTTGAAATCTTCATTCGCCTTTAATAATGCCTTTGCCGTTATTACACGTGTATAGCACTCCGGGCAATCGTAGACTTTTTCTTTAAGAAAATTATTTTTGGTAGCATATCGTAATTCATAACCAAAACCATCGCTAAAATCTGCCAAGCGAACAAATGTGGTGTCCGCCAATTTATCAAAAGTCTTAAATATTTTCTTAGGAACTTCCTTTTCTTTAACTACCGTATCTACTTGTTGTGTAGTTACACCTTCATTTTTCTCTACATTCTTTTCTGCTTTTGGCTTATCTCCACAAGACATGAAAAATACAAATAAGATAAGGGTACTATAAAAATTCCTCATAAAAAATAAATTATCTACCTGACATGAGATATTGGTCAGGTTTTAGGGATATATTGATATAAAATCGATTTTCAATTTACATGCAAGATATTACTTTCTTGCTATAACAATTACCCAATCTTTCTCTTTTTGCCCATTGTAAGCTGATAATTCCACACTATTAGGTTTGGTGATTTTCCAACCTTCATTTTGCTTATCAAACAGCATTCCTCCTGCTTTAGGGTCATAAAAAGCAATGGTAAAAGCACCATCGCCTATGGCAAGATCGGTATTTTCATTCTTTGGTAAATACACTACGTAAATTTCATCCTTTTTAGCAAAACAGTACGCTTTATCGTTACTCAATAACTCGTCATGATTTTGCATTGTTTCATACGGCAAGTGGTCTTCAAAAAACTTCTTCGCATTATTGCTGATATCCCACCAAGCATCACGCGCTCTAAAATCTTCTGCAGAGATATCATTATTGGGCACATCTTTACCACCAAAATACCAGGAAGTACCGGCCGCCCCGGACATTAGGCTTCCCCAAAGACTGCTGTGCATTACCATGTTATGATTATGATTGGCGGCAGTATCCGTAGTTACTCCAATATCCCAATGACCAATTTCATCAAGGTAAACTACCCATGGTCTTTTTTTCTTTACAGATAAATCCAACCACTTCTTCACTTCCTTATGTACTTCTGTTGTATCGAACATTTGTAAAGAAGGAATTTCAAAATTACGGTACCCTAACATAGGTGTGAACGTTTCTTTTATAGGGTCTAGAGGTCTACCCTCTCTTCGTTCACCAGTAACACGGACATGATTATGAACCGCTATAGGATGTTTATAAGGGTCTATCTTACGAATGTAATCTGCATAATTCTTTAACTGCTCTGGGCTACGATTGGTTTCTTCCCCTAAATTCCAAACTATACCCAAATGATGACCAAAACGAGCTACTAATTCTTTATAAAATAGTTTCCGTTCAAGTCCTAAATCACCCTTGTTCAAAACCGTATCATTTTCCGTTTCTTGAGTGAAAACGTTCATGGCCATTCCCAGTTTATCCATATGAGTAAAAACCGTTTCCCATTGATCTAGTTTACTAACATCATATCTTGTTTGCTCTTTAGGCGCAATCCAAGGCCATACATCATTTCCGTCTCCATTTTCGTTCATAACCAGAAAATAAAGACTATTCATTCCTTTGTTAGACAAATAATTAAGGGCTCCTATGATTCCTTTTCCATTATTAAAGCCCCATACCGGATCATTATCCTTCCAATCATCAACATGTGATGGATATTCATGAAGGCCATCTTCTAATGTTGGCGTATCTGGACCTCCATTATCATATGTACCATCAAATTCCGAATAGGCCAAAAAGTTCTCAGGGCTACCCACTCCATTTTTTAAGAAAGGTTTTCCTGTTTCACTTTGCTTCAGATAATGCGTGCCGTTATAGACGAGCATCCCTTTACTATAAAATCCATTTTCGGTTGAATCTATAGGCTGCACTTCAAAGTTTCCTTTTATATCCCAAATACTTTTATTCTTTTTAGGTAGGGAAAATTGCTTGACGGCAATATTTTTCCCTTCCATTAAATAAGCTGTAAAATCCCATTTACCAGTTTTACCGGGAGAAAATTTTACTTGCCATTTATTTCCAGCTTCAGCACTAGAGTTGGCCGCATCGCCATCTGCAGCAAAATACCCGTGAACTGCATAGGTGGTATCTTTATTTGAGAAGTTAACCAATAATGAATAGTCCAAAAACGGATTTATAGAATCCATTTCAGATACTTCTGGTCCGTTGAATGTTAAGGTGATGGGTTGCCATTTCTTTAAATTACCTTCAAGCAGATAATTCTTAGTACTTCCTTTTTTTGTACAAGAACCGAACACGAAAACAAGTGCACAGCTAAGCACAAAAAACTTCATTGGTCTGTGGGAACACATAAGCAGTTATTTGGTTTTAAGCGACCATAAGGTAACAATATTTTTTATTAACAGGCTACATTTCTCAGTTCTATTAAGCAGAATAGAACCAATGTTTTTTTTCAATTTAACCACCTTACATCTTTAAGATCTGTAGTGCATACAACCTATTATAAAGCACCAATAAAATGATTAAAAAACAAAGGCCTTTACCTCAAAAAAGATAAAGGCCCCTGCCATTAAAATTTGTACTAGATTACTTTTCTAAGCTCTTTAAGTATTCTAAGCTTTGAGGTACTTGTTCAACTACACTAGATGATTCATCTTCTATGAACATATACTCAATTCCCAATTCCTTAGCTTCGGCAACAATACCAGCAATATCTACTTGACCTTGACCCAGAACTACGTTAGTTTCATGATCTTCTTGTCCCGTATTATTCCCTTTTACTCCTTTTTCCATGTCCTTCAAGTGAAGTAAGGTGAATTTAGACTCATATTTCTTCATCAACGCCAATGGATCTGCTCCACCGTGTTGTGCCCAAAAAACATCTAATTCAAAAGTATAGTCCGTTGCGTTTTTAACCATATAATCGAATAAGGTTCCATCTTCGTACGGACGAAATTCATAACCATGTGCATGGTATGCCAAAGTAATACCGTTCTCCTTCAATAATTTGCCGGCCTTATTAAATACTTCCGAAGCATGTTGCGTCTCTTCCAAGTCCCATTTGTTATCATCATGAGGTACCCAAGCACACATAACATACTTGGCGCCATATGCTTTTGCATCTTCCACTACTTGCTTTGCATTTTTCTCTAAATCGCCAAACTTAGCTCCTACACTTACCACATCCAGACTATTCGATTTCAATAATTTCTTGAATTCATCTAGCGGCAATCCGTAAGTTTCGCCTCCTTCAATTTTCGTGATTCCCCAGCCTTTAATAGTCTCAAGTGTTCCGGGTACATCTGTCTTAAACTGATTTCGTAAACTATAAAGCTGCAAACCCACTTCCTGTGCCGATAGCGATACCGTAAAAAGAGCTGCTACTATAAAAACATTAATTTTTTTCATTTCCTTATATTTTGATTAAAAGCGGATAGTTGTTCTAAACCAGGTTTATCTATGTTAACAAATTTCCCTTCTCATCCCATTCAGCAATATCGTTCCTCTTACTTTGATCTACACATTTGGCAATCCATTCAGGATCATATGCTACACCATGTTTTTTGAGAACCTCATCTGGAACACCGTCCCAAACATTAGGCGAATTTCCTTTGTACCCCAAATCTGCAAGCCCCACTTTTGATGTGTAGTAACCTGTAACAACAAGATTACGCATCAATGCAAAAAATTGGATTTCTAGAGGTTGGTTATCCAAAGGTATCTCTAAATCTTGGTTACAGATGGTATCCAAAATCTGTTTCTGTTGTTCCAAGCTAGCGCCTTTAAACTCTATTTCATTATCTGAATTAGACCTGTGATCCAACCACATTAGACCTCCCAATAACGTATTCTGCATATCGGGCATATCCTTACCAATAAACTCAATAAATGCAGGAACATCTGCTTCAATAGGGCCTCCGTGTGGTTCTTTTGGTGGAAGGATAACTGTGCTTAAAACGGCAATAGTTTCCATCTCATGTTCATTGAACAATTGCTCCGCATTCAATTTTTCTACGCGCTCCATTTCTTTAGGCGTCCTTCCATAATAATTGGTATCTGTAGTAATGGTAGTTTCTGGCACCACAGGTTCGTCTCCTTCGGTCTTACATCCGTGAAAGGCAAGTGCCGAAGCACCAGCTCCAAGAATCATGGTCTGTATACTCTTTCTTCTATCCATCATTAGAGGTTTTGTTGTTTAAGTTGTTCAATAATATAGTCAGATGCTCTCCAAGAAAGTGCCAATATAGTCCAAGTACAGTTTTTGTCCGCTTGTGAAACGAAAGGACCTGCATCAACTATAAAAACATTGTCCACATCGTGCAATTGGTTGAACTTGTTGGTTACAGAAGTTTTGGGGTCATTACCCATACGGGTAGTTCCTACCTCATGGATAATTTCTCCTGGAGCATGAAGACCATAGTCCTTATCCTTACCAGGTTTGTTCAAATAGATTCCGCCCATGTTATGGGAAATCTCTTCAAAAGTATCCTGCATATGCTTCGCTTGGCGAACTTCAATATCAGACCATTTGTAGTTGAACTTTAAAACGGGAATACCATAATCGTCCACTGTAGTCGGGTCTATCTCACAGTAATTTTCCTTTACCGCTAAACCTTCTCCTCTACCGCCAAAACCTACTAATGCTCCGTAATACCGCTTAACGTCATCACGTAGTTTGTCTCCATAACCACCGGTTGGTTGCCCCACCAATTTATTGAAACTGTCCTGGTCAAAACCGAAGCCGTAATTAGGTTGCCCCATACCGCCCCAAACCTCAATATGGTATCCTCTAGGAAAACCTAAAGCTTTATTATCTCCCCACCAAGGTGAATAAACGTGCATACCCCCTACACCATCTTCGTTATAAGAAACATCACGATCCATTAAATCTGGTACGAAAGCCATACCACTACTACCTGTAGAATCATGTAAATATTTACCAACAAGGTCACTACTGTTTCCTAGACCGTTAGGATGCTGCTTACTCTTACTATTTAAAAGAATACGTGCCGAACTACAAGCCGAGGCTGCCAGCACAACTACTTTAGCTTTTAGCTTGTACTCTTTTCTATCTTCTTTGTTGATGTACGAAACACCAGTTGCCTTACCTTCTGCATTGGTCGTCACCTCTCGTACCATAGCATTTACGTAAATCTTTACTTGACCTCCGTTCTTCTGAGCAGGAAAAATCAAACAACTACCAGCGGAGAAATCCGCATATACAGAACATGACCTTGAACATTGACCGCAATAGAAGCAAACCCCGCGCTCGTTATTGATACGTTTGGTAAGCATTGAAAGCCGACCAGGAATTACAGGAATACCTGATTTTTTAGCTCCTTTTATATAAAAAAGTTCGTGCAGCCTTGGTTTTGGAGGAGGAAGGAAAAAACCGTCCGGATCATTTTCTAGACCTTCGTTGGTACCAAAGACCCCTATTAATTTATCTACTTTATCGTAATATGGTTTTACATCATCATAACCTATTGGCCAATCCTCACCATGACCATCACGTGTCTTTCCTTTAAAATCTTTTGGTCCAAATCGTAATGATATTCTTCCCCAGTGGTTCGTACGCCCACCTAGCATTCTAGAACGCCACCATTTAAAGGTTGTGCCTTCTGCATGGGTATAGGGTTCACCATCCACCTCCCAGTCACCATAGGACATGTCCCACTCACCAAAAGCGCGCGTGGTACCCGCCCCACGACGTGGAGAATCGTAAGGGTTCTTTAATTGAGTCATTGTCTTCGGATCCGCAGGATCAAAGAAAGGTCCTGCTTCTACAACGGCTACTTTTAGACCAGCATCTGCCAATTGTTTTGTAGCCATACCTCCACCTGCCCCGGAGCCTACGATAATAACGTCGTACTCCTCAGGGTTTTCCTTTATTTGCATATGTTGTTTGTTAATTTGTTTGCACAATTTATAAATAAAAAGTGTATACCCACCTCTTTTTTAACACTGGGTTTTACAGGTATTATTACAACTAGAAGTTTTTTAATTGTATAAGAGCTTCTTTTATAGTCTTTACCGGTAATTTACATGTGGTATTCTGACAAACATAGATAAATGTATTATCCTCCACATACCGATCTTTAAAAAGAGGCGCTTTACTCTCTACCTTACTTCCTACTATTAAAGCATTTGACAATTGAATTTCATTTAGAGCTTTCACCAAAATATCTGCGTCTTTGCCCACTACTGCAATTTCAAAATACGGATAAGTATTGTTCAACAAAAGTGCATTCCATTTTGAATAACTAGGTGCACTTTCAGTAATTACTGGCACCATTGCAGATAACATCAGCTTTGACTTTTTGGTGTAATCCGTATTATACTCCAAATGTCCCAATTGAAAAAGATTATTTGCCATGACAGCATTGGGTGAAGGAATTACACCATCATCCGTTTTTATTATTTTGGCGATGAGAGTATTTCCTTCATTATAATGGTACATACCAGATGCGTCATCTGCGAAATCTTGTTCTACGGTCTTATTTAATTCCTTGGCAAAATTGAGGTATTCCTTATTTAAAGTGACTCCATAAAGCTGAAGCGAAGCATCTATCATGAAAGCATAATCCTCAATAAAACCTTCTTTACGCTGACTTCCTTTTTTATAAGTATGTACAAGCTTTACGTTTTGGAAAGAATTGGATTTTATAAAAGAAAAAACACTTTCTGCCTTTTCTAAAAATCTATCCTGACCAAAAGCCTTATAAGCATCTACCAGTCCATTAATCAAAAGAGCATTCCAAGATGTAATAATTTTATCATCACTTCGTGGGCGCACTCTTTTACTTCTTGCTTCTAACAGTTTTTTATTCCATTCGGATTTTATAAAATTTAGCTTACTCTGCTCTATACCGTGCTCTTTTACGAACGTAGCATCGTCTCTCTTTCTGTGTAAAACATAATTTTCATGCTCCCAAACTGCTCCTTTACTTATAGTATAATAGTCCGAAAAAAGTTCAAAACCATCTTCCAAAACCAACTTTAACTCTTCTTCTTTCCAAACATAGAATTTACCCTCTTCCCCTTCACTATCCGCATCCAAAGCGGCATGGTAGCCTCCATTCTCATCTTTCATTTCCCTGTCTAGAAAATCTACAGTTTCCCAAACCACATCTTTATACGCATCATCTTTAAAAATAGTATATGCTTTGGAATACAAACTTAATACCTGGGCATTGTCATAAAGCATTTTCTCAAAGTGTGGCACTTTCCAAAAGGGATCTGTACTGTACCTATAGAAACCACCACCTATCTGGTCATAAACACCACCCAAGGCCATTTTATCTAACGTGTTTTTAACATGATTCTTGGCTTTTTCGTCTTTTGCTAAATCGGCATAACTCAATAGAAAATCTAGATTGGTGGGAATCATAAATTTCTGAACGCCCTTTTCTCCACCTTCTTCTAAATCCCAGTTCTGACTCCAATTTTCCACACTTGTATTTACGGCATCTTTGGTTATAGCATCAAAATCTTTTGCAGGTTCCACTAGGTTCGCCTCTGCAATTCCAGCTGCCACCATGTCCGAATATTCTTCTGCCTTTTTAGGGTCATTTTTATATAGCTCGCTTATTTTGGTCAGTACTTTTGTCCACTGATCTTTAGTATGATAAGTCCCCCCGTAAAGAGGTTTTCCGTTGGGTAATGTAATGACATTTAAAGGCCACCCACCATTTCCTGAAATTAATTGCAATGCAGTCATATACACTTGATCAACATCCGGACGTTCTTCACGATCTACTTTAATATTGATGAAGTTATCGTTCATGATTTTTGCGACCTCCTCGTTCTCAAAAGTTTCATCTTCCATAACATGGCACCAATGGCATGAAGAATAACCAATACTCACCAACAACAATTTGTTTTCTTTTTTTGCTTCCTCTAATGCTTCTTGGCTCCACGCCCTCCAATTAACCGGGTTATGTGCATGTTGTAACAAGTACGGACTTGTCTCTTTTGCTAGGGCATTCGTGTATTTATGTGTTATCACTTCTTGCTCGGTTTTATTCTCATTGCATGAAACATTAAAAAACATGACAAGTATTATAAAACCAGTCAAAAATCTAGATAATATTAAGGTCATAGTACACTTCTTATCCCACGAAATTATATGAATACCGTGCATTGAAATTAAAAATTGATTACTTACTAATTACTCACTTACAAATGCCGAGGCAGGTAAGCCGGCAGCATTAAAAAGATTGGGCTCTGCAATATTGTCCCACGCAAAACGGACATTTAAAGGCTCCTTAACTTCTTTTGAAGACAAAATAACCTTATCGTTCTTAATTATTGCTTTCGCGGGGTGGTATGCCCCATCAGGACCAGCAACTTCAAAATGGGTGACTTTTTTTCCTTTAGACATTAGTCCGGCTGAATGGTCAAAAACCACTTCAATCTTTTTTCCTTGCGGATGAATCTCCTTAAAAAGCGGACCGTAAACCTCTCCATCATAACTTTCATAGGTTTCTTTTAAGGCCAAATTAGCAAGGCGCAGACCTACATCCTGTTTATTGGTTGGATGAATATTATCTATAGTGGCAATATCACTTACGACTACCATACCAGAATTTGGTATCGTTTTCAGAATACGCCTCTGAGCATCTCTAATCAAGACCCCTTGCTCTGGTTCTTTATAGTTAAATGGAGCAATTTGAACATAATAAAATGGAAAATCGGTATTCCACGCGTCCCGCCAAGAATCTACCATTTCAGAAAAAAGTTTGCCATAAACATCAGACCTATCTCTATTAGATTCCCCTTGGTACCAAATAGTTCCCGCAATCTTAAAAGGAGTGATAGCATGTACCATTCCGTTGTATAACTGCGATGGAGAAACAGGACTCCATGGCGTTTCTTCGAGACTTTCGGCAGACTTTTTTAAATCTTCATTTTCATCAAAAACCGATTTAGGTGTCCAAACTTCGGCTGGGGAACCGCCCCAAGCATTATCAATAAGTCCAATTGGAACATTTAATTCCCCTTGTAACCTTCTTGCAAAAAAATAAGCAACTGCACTAAAATCTTTCATAGTCTCAGGAGCACAAACTTCCCAAGTACCCGGTACATTCTCTTGAGGAAAACCTGAAGTACGTCTAGCAATTGTAAAAAATCTAATGGTAGGGTAATTGGCATTTTTAATCTCCTCTTCCGCATTATCAATACCTTTGTCAGTAGTTGCACTCCACTGCATATTAGATTGGCCAGAAGCTAACCAAACCTCACCAATCATAATATTTTTAAGTACTATCTCATTATCATTACCCTTAAAATTAATTTCATACGGACCACCAGCTTCGGGTGTATCTACTTCAAGATTCCATTTGGCATCAATGGTTGTTTTTACTCTATATTCTTTATTATCCCAACTAGTAATAACGGTAACCTCCTCCCCTGTATTTCCCCATCCCCAAAGCAAAACTTTTTCATTTCGCTGCAATACCATATTGTTCGAGAATATGTTGGGAAGTTCAATCTGCGCCCATAAAGGTTGGCAAGCCAGTGTCAGTAAAAAAGCAACAATAAAAAATTTAGATTTCATATAAATGGATATTAGTTTGATCAAGATTTAAATATACCAAATTATTAAAGTACCCCAATACTATAGTGTTAATTGTAATGATTTAAATATCTTTAGGAAGCGAACAGAACAAAAAAACCGATGCACAAAAAAATTAGCTCTATAACCAGAAGAAATTTCATTAAAGGGACCTCTAGTCTCATGGCGTTATCCACATTTGGAGCGTACGGCCTAGACTTTACAAATAGAGAAAAACCATTACGTGTAGGACTGATAGGAACGGGATGGTACGGTAAAAGTGACCTTTTTAGGCTTATCCAAGTAGCTAATGTTGAAGTAGTTTCCCTATGCGACGTAGATCAGCATATGTTAGAGGAAGCAGGGAAGCTAATCGCACTAAGGCAAAAATCAAAAAAAAAGCCCCGTCTCTACGCCGACTATAAAAAGATGCTTGCCGAAAAAGATTTGGATATCGTATTAGTAGGAAGCCCAGACCATTGGCATGCGCTACAAGGCATAGATGTATTGAAATCCGGAGCTCACCTCTATCTTCAAAAACCTATAAGTGTAGATGTTATGGAGGGAGAAGCTTTAGTCGCAGCTTCAAACAAATATGGAAAGGTGGTTCAAGTAGGTACTCAAAGAAAGAGTACACCTCATTTAGTAGAGGCTAAAAAGAATATCGTAGATGGCGGTTTATTAGGCAAAATCTCTCATGTAGAAATTTGTTGCTATTATCATATGCGAGCCAACGGTAACCCTTCTGTTCAAGAAGTGCCCGATTTCTTCAATTATGATATGTGGACAGGCCCTGCCCCATTAAGACCATTTGACGGATTACCTCATAGAGGTTGGTGGCGTGCTTTTATGGAATATGGAAACGGAATAATGGGAGATATGTGCGTTCATATGTTAGATACAGTGCGATGGATGCTGGATTTAGGATGGCCGAAGAGAATAAGTTCTACAGGCGGTATTTATGTTCAAAAAGATGCGAAATCCAACATTGCCGATACACAAACTGCCATTTTTGAATTTGATGAATTAGATTGCGTTTGGAACCACAGGTCCTGGGGAACATCCTCTGACCCAGAATATCCATGGTCCTTTAAACTCTATGGAGAAAAGGGAACACTTTCTGGAGATGTTATGAAATATGATTTTGTTCCAATAGGCAAAGGCGAAAAAATTCACGGAGATGTTATCTACGAAAGAGAAAAATACCCAGAAGATTTAACCGAAAAAGGTATTGAACTTCATGCCGCCCCTGCAACAAGAGCTCACATGTTAGATTTTTTATCGGCCATAGAAAATGGAACGCAACCAATAGCTAACATTCAACAAGCACATATATCCACTGCCAGTTGTATACTTGCCAATATGGCAATGAAACTTGAAAGGCCTTTAGTCTACGACCAAAAACAAATGATAGTAGTGAATGACCCTGAAGCCACCAAATTGCTACAACGCAGTTATAGAGAAGGCTGGGAACATCCTCTTCCGGGGATGTTTAAATAAATACGAAATCGAGTTGATTTTTTACTAATTCAATTTTTGACATAAACCTAAGATCTTAATAAGGCTTTCTCAAAGTATGTACCTTACAACGATAATATCCTCATTTTTAAATAATTTTAAAGCTGATGTTACTCATGTAAGAATATAAATCGGCATCTTTGCGCAAGTAAATAAAAAAACCATTAGAACTCGGCATTATGAAAAAATGTTTGATTACAGGAATTACAGGACAAGATGGAGCATACTTGGCTGAATTTTTATTAAAAAAAGGATATCAAGTTCACGGACTTAAAAGAAGATCCTCTCTTTTTAATACTGATCGAATTGACCACTTATATCAAGATCCACATGTTGAAGGTAGAAACCTTCATCTTCACTACGGTGACATGACGGATAGTACCAACCTTATTCGCCTTATAAAGGAAATAGAACCGGACGAAATTTACAACTTGGCGGCAATGAGCCACGTTGCGGTATCTTTTGAGACTCCAGAATATACTGCAAACGCAGATGGTATAGGTACTTTACGTATTCTAGATGCTGTACGTCTTTTAGGTCTGGAGAAAAAAACCAGAATCTATCAGGCTTCAACTTCTGAACTATACGGAAAGGTACAAGAAGTACCTCAATCGGAAACTACCCCGTTTTACCCTCGTAGCCCTTATGCTGTTGCAAAAATGTATGCCTATTGGATTACAGTAAACTATCGTGAGGCTTACGGAATGTATGCTTGTAACGGTATACTTTTTAACCATGAATCTCCTATTCGTGGGGAAACTTTTGTAACTCGTAAAATTACAAGAGCTGCTTCTAGAATTGCATTAGGTCTTCAAGACAAGATATACTTAGGTAACCTTGACGCTAAAAGAGACTGGGGACACGCAAAAGATTACGTAAGAATGATGTGGATGATTCTTCAGGCCGATGAGGCAGAAGATTGGGTAATTGCCACTGGTAAAACCACCACTGTTCGTGATTTCGTAAAAATGAGTTTCGCCCATGCAGGTATAGAAGTTGCATTTAAAGGTGAAGGTGTCGATGAAGTAGGAACTGTAGTTTCTTGTAGCAACCCTGATTACCAAGTAGAAATAGGAAAAGAAATTGTTTCTGTAGACCCAAGGTACTTTAGACCTACAGAAGTTGATTTACTTATTGGTGATCCAAGCAAAGCAAATAATAAATTAGGATGGATTCCTAAATACGATTTGAAAGATTTGATCGAAGATATGATGCAAAGCGATTTAAAATTGATGAAGAAAGACACTTACTTAAAAGAAGGTGGCTACAGAATCATGAACTATTTCGAATAGTATGAACAAGGACGCAAAAATTTATATTGCAGGACATAGGGGTCTTGTTGGTAGCGCCATTCTTAAAAAGCTGAAAGCAGAGGGTTTTTCTAATTTTGTATTGAAAACCCATGCTGAACTTGATTTGATTGATGCTAGCGCTGTCGCTTCATTTTTTGCCGAAGAAAAACCTGAATACGTTTTTCTTGCTGCGGCTAAAGTGGGTGGTATTGTTGCCAATAACACCTATAGGGCAGATTTTATTTACGCTAACCTTATGATTCAGAACAACATTGTTCACCATAGTTACGTGAACAATGTGAAAAAACTTCTGTTTTTGGGTAGTACTTGTATTTACCCAAAAGAGTGTCCGCAACCCATGAAAGAAGATTATCTTCTTACTGACACTTTAGAATATACTAACGAACCATACGCTATCGCAAAGATTGCAGGTATTAAATTGTGCGAGAGCTACAATTTACAATACGGAACAAATTTTATTTCCGTAATGCCTACCAACCTTTACGGTCCTAATGATAATTTCGATTTAGAGAAGTCGCATGTATTGCCTGCTCTAATTAGAAAAATGCACTTAGGTAGAGCGTTGGAAGCTCAAGATTGGGACAATGTTCGAAAAGATTTGAACGAACGTCCAATCGAAGGTGTAGATGGTAAATCTAGTGAATCTGATATCTATACAATTCTTGAGAAATACGGTGTAAAAAAGACCGGTGACAAGATGAGTGTGGAGATTTGGGGAAGCGGGAAGCCTATGCGTGAGTTTCTGTGGTCAGAAGATATGGCCGATGCATGTATTTTCATAATGAAAAGTAGAGATTTCAAGGACACCTATAATTCCGGTGAAAAAGAAATTCGTAATACCCATATCAATATTGGTACAGGTAAGGATCTTTCCATTCGCGAATTAGCCGAATCAATCAAAAATATGGTTGGTTTTGAAGGTTCTTTAAATTTTAATGCTGATAAACCTGATGGCACAATGAAGAAATTGACAGATGTCTCTAAGCTTCATGGTCTAGGATGGAAACATAGTATTGACCTTAAAGAGGGT
This sequence comes from Zobellia nedashkovskayae, assembly GCF_015330125.1. NCBI lineage: Bacteria > Pseudomonadati > Bacteroidota > Flavobacteriia > Flavobacteriales > Flavobacteriaceae > Zobellia > Zobellia nedashkovskayae. The sequence goes on from NZ_JADDXR010000002.1 coordinate 4,873,676, forward strand.
ATAGAAAAGATGTACAGTTGGTATCGTTCAAAATAATAACTGATAAATATTTTTTAAATAAAAATCCCGCTAAACTTAATTGTTTAGCGGGATTTTATTTTGATAAAGAATTTGAAACTACTTTTCTAAACTAATCCAGTGTCTTTCCAGCTTTTAGAATTGGCCGAGTTAATTACTGCTTCGCAAACTTTTTGAGTCATTAGAGCATTTTCAAAACTAGGCTCGCAAGGCTCTCCTGTTTCCAAACTTTTTAGAAAATCGGCTACTTGATGTACAAAAGAATGCTCGTACCCGATAGACGTACCTGGAATCCACCACTTATCCATATAAGGTTGATCACTGTCTGTAATTAGTATTCTCTTCCATCCTCTAACTATAGCATCATCTGCATGGTCATACATTTCAAGATAGTTCATATCATGCAAATCCCACCTCAGCGAAGCATGTTCTCCGTTTATCTCCAGCGTATTCAAAGCTTTATGACCACGAGCATAACGAGTAGCCTCAAAAAGACCTAAAGCTCCGTTCTCAAAGTGACAATGAAAAATACATGCGTCATCTATGGTCACTTTTTGAACTTCCCCAGTTCCTTGGTGTACGCGTTCCTTAATAAAAGTCTCAGTAACTGCAGACACATCTTTTATTGCACCATTCAGCCACATGGCACTATCAATACAGTGTGCCAAAAGATCTCCCGTTACCCCAGAGCCTGCTGCTTCGGCATCCAAACGCCATAAAGCTTCACCGCCTTGTGGTAATTCAGGATTGATGGTCCAATCTTGTAAAAAGTTGGCCCTGTAATGGAATATCTTGCCCAACTTACCCGAATCTACAATTTGCTTGATTAGTGTTACAGCTGGAATACGACGGTAATTATAAAATACGGTGTTGGCAACACCTGCTTTTTTAATAGCATCCACCATAGGTTGCGCTTCTGCTACAGAGCGTGCCAATGGTTTTTCACATAGTACCATTTTACCTGCTTCTGCTGCGGCAATTGCAATATTGGCATGCATATCATTAGGAGTACAGATATCAACGGCATCAATATCGTCTCTGGCAATAACTGCTTTCCAATCTGTTTCATAAGATTCAAAACCCCATTGCTCAGCAAAAGCCTTCACTTTTTCCTCTGTCCTGGCACACACCGTTTTTAAGACCGGGCGATATTCAAGTTCAGGGAAAAAATCACCGCTACGCTTGTAGCCATTTGTGTGCGTCCTCGCCATTAAACCAGTTCCTATCAATCCTATACGGAGTTCTTTTTTTTGTGCCATTCTACTATAATTTTAAGTTTAAAAAATGTTCATATTTGTTTATATCAAAGGCCTTAAGACCTCTTCTATGTAAATACCATCTTTTAAAGTAATCCCATCTGGATCTGTAATTGCAGCATCACATTCGTCCTCTACAATTATCCATCCTTCAAAATCGGTTTCCTTTAAATAAGATGTTATTCCTTTAAAATCAATAATACCATCACCCATTGCAGCCCATTTACCGTTATCGTACATATCTTTATAATGTACACAATTAACCAGTTCACGATACTGCTTTATAATAGGTAAAGGGTCCATACCGCCTTTGGCCATATGCCCCACATCTGGTGTGTATTTAACCACCTTACTATCCAGACCGTTCAACAAAATTTTATAATCCTCTTCTGTCCTATAGATAGAACCCATTGGAGAGTTTGGGTGATAAGAGCATACCACGCCTTCCCCGGCCGCTCTGGTCGCAATTTCATTTACACAAGTCAACAAATTCTTTTGCCGCTCTTGTAGATGCTCACGATTTTGTCCAGGCATTTGTACTAGCAACAGTATGGCTTCTGGAAAATACTTCATGAACTCGATCCACTGATCCGCATTTCTTTTCTCCGCATCGGTTTCCTTTGGATTTCTCCAATCTTCAACATGACATAGAACAGACAATTCAATATTATTTTTATCTAAAGTTTCTTTAAAAACTTTTGGATTTGCAAACCCGTTCATAAAACCTGTATCAGGCTCAATACCTTTGAATCCTGCTTTTGAGGTTACCTCTATTATATGGTTTAAATTATTTTTATATTTTTCCCCGGACATTGCCCAAGTATAGGTCTCGCAACCAATTTTTATTTTTGACATCGTTGTATTATTTTTAGTTAAGATTGGATTAGCCATTTATTCCAAAACGATATGGATTACCCGCAAACGTTCTGGCAATAATCTAACTTAATAGTTGGCTTTTAACCAGTTCAATACTCTTGGATTGAAATCATCCAATTTTTCCCAATGGAAAGCATGACCTGCATTATCATAAAGATGAAGTTCACTATTGGAAATCCCATCGGACACCTCACGTACCATCCATTCTGGCACGAACATATCTTGCTTACCTCCTATTACAAGTGTAGGCGATTTTATTTGTGATAATTGTGCTACCACATTGTGGTTGATACAGGCTTCCGCCTGAGCTTCCAATCCATGTAAGGGTTGTTGTATAGCTTCTAGAGCTGCTCCTTTTTGCCCGCTTACCAATCCTTCATATTCAGCATCATCATCAAAAGTAGGCTTGTCAAAAATTAACAACTGCATGAAATTCGCGAACTGCTCCGGTCTTAAATGTGCTTTTATATGCGTTATATGCCTAAAAATAGCTTCTCCTTTTCTATCGCAACTTGCCCAAGGGCACATTGCCACCATAGCTGAAACCTTTTCAGGATGTCTTATCGCCATCTCTAAAGCTATTGCTCCACCCATAGAGACACCAACAACGGCAGCATTAGGTATGCTCAAAGCTTCTAAAAGTGCTGCACTATCATCGGCCATTTCAGCCGTAGTATAAGGTCCTTCCGGCTTATCGGACAATCCTACCCCACGGTTATCAAAAAGAATACATTGGTATTCTTTTTCCCAATGAGACACGTGCTTTTCCCAAACTGCCGATGCAGCTGTAATTCCCATAATCAAGAGTAAGGGTTTACCTTCTCCTCTTATTTCATAATATAACTGAACTCCGTTAACTGTAACAAATGACATAGTTTATATTTTTCGTTTGTTAGTTAACTCCATCCATGTAATTCGCGAACCTTGATAAGGGTTGCCAAAATATCATTCCAAGTCTGTTGTTTCAGCATCACATCATTATCAAACATGCAACCATCCCAACAAATATGCTTAACAGCTTTTGTCAATTTTCCATCTCCATCTCTTAACCAGAATCCGGCATCGTTGGCAACATCTAATTTGCCATTAGGATCAGTGGCCAAGCAGTGACGGCCCGTTTTATCATGCGATCCAGTTCCATGAGCTGTACCATCATTCTGGGCAACATGAAAATCTATAGTCCAAGGTCTTAATGCATCTGTAACTGTTTTCAATCCAGCTTCCAAGGCTTTTCTATCCGACCAATCAAAATCCTTAGGCAGAATTCTATCCTCTGGCGCGTTATACCCCAATAGGTAAAGTAATGTATGAGACATATCTGCTTGAAAACCTATATTTGGTCTATCAACAGCTTCCAAGGTTTCTACCATAGCCTTCCAACTATGCATCCCTCCCCAACATATTTCTCCTTCTGCAGCTAATTTTTCATCATAATCGGCAGCTACATCGCAAGCCTCACGAAACGTTTTAGCTATCAACTTGGTATTATTTACTGGATCTTTAGCCCATTCTTCTGGACTTGAAGCAGAATCAATTCTAATTACCCCATATTGTCTTACGCCATGCTCTCGGAAAATCTTACCAAAATGACATGCTCTTTGCACCATAGCAACAAAGGTCTTACGATCCTCATCTGAACCTAAGGTGGGCCCGCCCCAAATAGGTGCTACCAAAGTGCCAATGTTCAAATTTCGACCAGCGACTTTATCCGCCAGTCTTTTAATGTCATCATCAGAACTATGAATATCAACATGTGGATCAAATAGCCCAATATCTATTCCGTCAAACTTAATACCGTTCACTTCTGCATTTGCAGTCATATCAAGCATCTGGTCAAATGAAATAGGCGGTTCTGAATCTGGTCCTTTACCTACGATACCAGGCCATGAGGCATTGTGGAGTTTTGGAAAAGCGTTGTCTTTCATACTTCTGTTCTTTTAAATTAAACGTATCAACTTTTTAAATTTAGCATATTTTTAAACGTATAAAATACACTTGCTCTAAAATACGGTTTATTTATAATTTAAGGTCAGGATTTTTAGGTCCAAAGTGTTTTAGCATTACAATAGGGTCAGTTTTACTATGATTTACAATAGTAACACCTTCTTTTGCAGCTTTCTCAGTCACAAAATATTCATCATTGGTTAATTGTCCGTATCTAATAAGGGATGGTGTTTCAATATCCCAAACACCCATCTTACCATGCCCTTGCATCATGATCATTCCGTAACAGGCATTATCTTTTATGTTTACCGTTTGCCCTGGCAATACAGTTAATTCTTTAGCACTAAAGGCATCGGAGCGATAACATATCCATTTATCAACATACCCTTCTGCTTCCATTTTTTCAAGCGGTTTTACGGGAACAGGTCTCATAAAACGTGTTTCCAACATATTCGGATCCGTATTCAACTCCCAATCTATTACCTCCATAAGCTGGTCAAAATCGCCCATTCTATCTTCTGGGGTTCCGTTCCATAATAGTACTTCTGGAATAATAGCTTCGTTCACCAAAGACTGGTACATAGCAAAAACATCTGATGCTTTTTGTGGTTCATAGGTACACATACTACCTGGTGCATGAAGCATTCCTGGTGGTACATCCCAACCAGTTCCCGGCTCCAATCTAAAAGCTGATGAAAAGTTAGTAATCTTATTATCTCCTTTTGTAAAATTCTTTAGACATTCTTTTATTTCGTCTTTGGTAGTCCCAGGCGTTATTCCAAAGAAAGTATATGGAAAATCGCCTCCATGATTGTTTACCTGAGGTGGGAAATAATACGCTTCCGGTTTTCCTTTTTGACCAATTTTAGCTGCATGCTCGTCATTATGGTGAATGTGATGTGGCAACGGCCCCATGTTATCAAAAAACTTGGAATACATAGGCCAACTTTGATACTCGTCCCAAAGACGGTCACCAATAATTTCACCTTTCAATTCATCAATAACATCTTTTAAAAGAATCTGTATTTCTTTACCGTCTTCTTCTAGAACAACTGGACTTAAACCTTCATTCTTTCCCGTCAACGGACCATTTTCAGCGGGAGTAGTTGATGAAAACCAACGTTCATCTATACCGCCACGTTCTCCACCCAAAACGTAATAATCGTCTGGGTGCAATTTTATTCTTCTACCCGGAACACAAAAAGAACGTGGTACCCATGTTGGCGCCAAACGTAAAATTCCTTGCCCCTGCTCCAATGCTTTTTTAGCTGATGAATTTGCCATACTACTCAATATTTATTTTATAAAAAAGATGTTATAAATGATTTTATTTTTTCAGGTGATAGCACTTCTAATTCCAGTGAATAGCTCCTACTTTCATTTGGTTCCAACAAAATAAGAGTACCTTTTTCTCTTGCTCTTTTTTGTCCAATAGGTGGATTTGTTGCTGGTTCTAGGGCTGTCACATATTCATTTTTACCCCAATGCTGCCAATTAATCAACCAAGGCAATTGTTTTTTAGGAAAACGAAGTGCTACGGCTAAATTCAATTTTTCGTTATAGATGCCGCAATTGCAATTTCCTTCTGTATCCTCTTCTGTATCAATAAATGCCACATCCTCACCCGTTCCGGAATGCGCCTCCATAGGCTCAGGGCATTTTCGAAAATTAACTTCTTCCTTAAACATTTTTTGTTTAGAATCCGGTGTCGGGGATTCCCAATTTCCTTTCCAAAGTAAATCGGTGCCTTCATCTATTAAAGGCCAACCAAAATTCACATGATATAAAAGCATATGTGGCGCCTTTTGATTTCCACGATTAATTACCTCATCGTGTATCCTAATTTTAGCTTCACCCAATTTACCAGAAATAGTTCGCTTCAATTCCAATACAGGCCCAAAAACTTGACTTTCTCGGATGATACCCGTTATGCTCATTTCCATTTTTCCTGCAGCTGGATCTGGTTGAACAATGGTGGTTATTTCTGCAGTTGTATTGCTAATAAGACCATGCAGGCCTCTTGTTCCGTGCTCATCTTCCTCTGGCCCACCCACATGCGAGAGTCCGCAGGTAGTTAAAAGTCCACCGCCAAAATTCCGTATCCAACTCATTCCCTTATCAGAAAATCGCTCGGGAGAAACAACTCCTGTTTGACTCAACCAAGCCAAACTATATTCATTATAAAAAGCATCTGCAATATCCATCCCACGGTCAATAACAACCTTGTAACGAAGTCCAGTACCTGTATTAATCCACGCAATGCGTGTTCCACGCCCCAATCCATTATCCAAAACAGAAGTCTCAACACCACCCACCTGAGTAGTGTTGCCTATTTTGTCTTTTCCGTTACGTATAAAATTTTCTGTGGACATTAATAATTTAATTCTGATCTTTTGACTTATTTATTCTTTACTGAAAACCTCATTTTTTGCATCGCCACCAGAAATAAGGTACGCCAATAAATCCTTAACCTCATCATCACTCAAACGATTAATACTACCCGGTGGCATCAAGGAAACTGAAGACATCTTCATTTCCGTTACATCTTCCTTAGGAATAGTTCTTAGAATGTCCGGTGCATACGGATTCTGAGAAACTTTATAATCAGCTCCTTCTTCACTGATCAATCTACCTACTATAGAGTTTCCATCTTTTAAAGAGAAAACAGTTGTGTTATATTGGTCTGAAATAACATCACTTGGATTTATAATTGCCCTAAGAATATCTTCCGGCGAGAACCGTGTTCCGACTTGAGACAACTCTGGGCCTATGTTCTGACCTTCGCCACGCATACTGTGACAGGTGATACAATTGGTAGCCAAAAACATATTTCTACCCGTTTCAAAATTCTGGTTATTTAAACCATCAACTAACAAAGGTGCAATGTCTTTTTCTTCCCATCTCTTGCCTGGGCCTTTTGGTTGAACCGCACTCGAAGCCAATTCGTTTCCTGACTTACTTAGTAAAGAATCACCAGACATTTGATTGTAAAATTCCTTTTTATTTGCAACAACATGGGTCAAGGCCTTTTTCCTAGCTTTATCTATGAAACCAATATAGCTGCGCCCAGCTTTAAATGAAAAGGCTTTGTAAAACCACTTAAAATATTTTTCCCTTAATTCCGGCGTCCAACCTGTTGTAGCATCCTGTAGAACCAGACCATAATAGGTATGCTGTGCCAAAGGCATATTTTTTAATGTTTCTGCGATATCCATTCCGTATTGCGGATTTCTGAGAATTAAATCAGCTGCCTCCGTAGCCGTATTTGCCATTACAGAAGCGTTTTCTCCCTCTTCAGATTCCAATAAAGCAAGTGTTTTTGACACTACGGAAGCATCATCTACAAACACCAATGTTTTACTTAATAATTGATTCAGCACATCTGTATCTGCCGGATAATGAGCTGAAAGATATGAACTGACTTTTCTTTTAACATCAGCATTCGGTTTTCCGAATCGTGACAATGTAAGTTCGATAGCACGAACTAAGTCTACCTGATTTTGCTCAGAAAGGCTTACATAATCTATGTTAACGAGTGAATTAATTACTCTGCCCTGTTGACTTTTATCCCCCTGTCTTGCCAAAGCAACTGCTCCTTCTATTTTCCTTACTGCATCAGTCTCTTTATATACCTTATCTTGCCAGCTACTCACCGGTTGATGCTCTACAGCAATACGAGCCGCATACTGAATAAACCGATCCTTACTATTTAAGTAAGGCCAAGCAAATTCCAATGCTCCATCTTGTGGTGCACCGTGATAAGTCTCTAGTTTTTTACGGATTTCATTTTCCGCTGTTTGTTCTAAATCCTTAACACTACCAGCTAATTCTTCTTGATTATTATAAAATACGCGGTACAAATCAGATTCTAACCTACGTCCGCCAGTCATAAAATATAGGGCTCCATCAGGTCCTATAACGCCGTCCGTTAATGGCAGTGGAATGCCCGATAAAAATTCTTCCTTCTCGCCACGGTAAGATGAACCTTCGGTTTGCATCTCAATGGCATAAATAATACCGAAACTCCAATCGAAAGCATATATACTATGTTGATATTTCTCAGGGAATTTAGACCCTCTTCCTGACAATACATTGGTTGGTGAACCTTGACCTATATTTAATACAGGAGGCAGATTATCAGGATACGCCGCAGACCATTTTCCGTTGCCCGTTCGCCATCCAAACTCGGCTCCACTGGTAACATGGCAGATTCGTGTTGGCCGATACCATGGCATACCCAAATCCCATTCCATATCCGAATCGTAAACAAACATATCTCCCAATTCATTAAATGCCAAATCGAACGGATTCCTAAAACCAGAAGCTATTAGTGCCCAGTTCTCTCCTTCTGGATTAAGTTTTGCCACCCATCCCCCTGGAGCTCCACGATCATTGGCGTGACCACGTGGGTCTTTAATTTGAGGAAAAAGATTATCATCTTTCCAATTACTAGGAAGATGGTATTCATCCATTTCCGGTAAATCTGTGTGGTTACCAGCAATTACGTAAAGCGACTTACCATCAGGAGATAACACTATACTATGCGGACCATGCTCCCCCGCTCCATTCAAAGATTTTAGAAGTGTTATTTTATCATATTGATCATCATTATCTGTATCCTGTAAACGATAAAGCCCACTTGTCTTTTCAAATTCATCACTACCTGTATGGTTTACCATAACATATAGACTGTTAAAAGCATACAATAACCCTTGGGCATAGCCCATTTGTATAATTGAATCCGCAACCTGAGTACCGGTCTGAATTTTTAACTTTTCTATTTCTGGCACAAGGTTATCCGAACCTATTGGAGCAACTTCCATACGGTACAATGTACCATACTGATCAGAAGTAATTAACCTACCCTTATTATCAAAAGTCATGGCAACCCAAGACCCCATGTTATTATCTCCGGGACTATATAAATGTTCCGCACTAAAACCTGGTTGCAGTTTAAGCTTTGCTATTTTAGGGTTTTCTGACTTAGCATTTGCACTTTCCTTTTTTGTATCGGTTGTACAGGAAGTTGCTAAAACTAAAACACAGGAGAGAAAGAGAAATAACTTATAAATTTTCAACGTTTTTATGGCCATATCTTCGTTTTGTTTTAATAGAAATACATTGGTCAAAACCAATAAATCCCCTATTCTGAGTTGGTTTGAATGAGAAGCATTAGTCATTTTTAATTAACAATCTATGCTTCTAAGTGTTTAAAACTAATGAAGCATTTTTTGTTTACTATCCTGTAGTGTGCTGCTCAATTGGAGCTGAAAAAGTTAAAAAAGAGACTATTTAACTGAATATCATCCTCCTAGACAAAAACGACATAACTTCTTAAATTTATCACCACTTTATTATGAGCTATTACTATAGTAATGAACCTTGGAATAATAGATTTAAATGTAATTTCAATCTACACTATTCTATCTCTAAAAATTAATAATCATCAATAATTCAGGTAATTTTATATCTTTATAGAAATTTTCTTCTTATAAAAAAGAGATTTTCGAAATTTTGAGAAGCCTTCTTTTGACTTTTAAATCGAGGAAATAAAAAAGAAAGAGACTATGAAGCTGACGTACAAACAAACCGAAAAACGACCTGAAAATTCCTTTTTAGCTCGACAAGATCGATTGCCCTGTATTGAACAGAATTGGCATTTTCATAAAGAATTAGAGTTAATCTACTTTATAAAAAGTAGTGGGACTCGTTATGTAGGAAACTCTATTGGAAGTTTTGCTCCTGGTGAATTGTATCTTATTGGCAGCAACATTCCACATCTGTTCAAAAATCATAAAGAGTATTACAATGACCAGCAAGAAGCTGAAGCTGTTAACCTAATTGTCATAAAATTTGAACCCGATTTTTTAGGAAGTGAGTTTCTAGATTTAACGGAATCAAAACGTTTAAAAAGTCTTATGCAACGTGCAGACCGAGGTGTAAAATTCTCTGCATCTGCAACATACATGGTTCACAATCTTATTTCCGGACTTGTTGGCGACCAGGGTTTATCTAGCATCGTAGGGCTTTTGAAAATTTTAGACACCTTATCTATGAGTGAAAATTATGAATCGCTATGCTCTGAAGTAATTGCCAATACTTACAACAGCAACGAAAAGGACAGAATGCGTAAAATCATAAATTTTCTTACCGAAAATTTTGAAAAGAAAATAGAATTAGAAGAAATTGCATCCATAGCGCATATGACTCCAAATGCCTTCTGCAGGTATTTCAAAAAGAAAACCAGAAAATCTTTTACGCAGTACTTGAACGAAATTCGTTTACGCAATGCTTGTAAACTTTTAATAGAGGGAGAAATGCAAATTTCCACCGTTTGCTACCAATCCGGTTTTAATACGCTTACCAATTTTAACAGGCAATTTAAAGCCTTAATGAATATCACCCCAACAGAATACATGCAAAAATACAATGAGCGGAAAGAGATGGTATAAGCCAAATTAAATGCTCTTGTCTCATGTTTGAGTTCTCTTAAAAATATAGGAAGGTTATAATAGTGCCTACAATGGTTAATACACGCATTTTTACGAAGGTATATTTCAATTATTTTTGTTTGGATAGCCTTACCGACCTAACTTTAATATGACCGCGTGACGAGCCTTTTATTCTTACTTCTTTGTATTGTTTTGCTCATTGTTGCGGTAACCGTATTTAAAGTACACCCAATTCCTGCATTACTTATTTCAGGATTGATTTTAGGGCTAACCACAGGTAGTTCTGTGGAATTGGTTACCGATAGTTTATTGAGCGGTTTTGGAAACACCCTAAAGTGGATTGGCCTTATTATTCTATTTGGCACTTTATTGGGTGAAATTCTGGCTCAAACCGGTGGCGCAGATGTGATAGCTCTTACCATTATAAATTTATTCGGCACAAAGTATCTTCCATTGAGTGTGGCCGTAATCGGTTTTTTAATTGGTATACCCGTTTTTATGGATGTTGCCTATTTAACCTTATTACCAACCATATTCGTCCTTTCAAAAAAATCTGGCCATTCCGTTCTTACTTTAGGACTTTCTTTAGCTATTAGTCTTACGGTTGCTCACGCATTAATTCCACCAACACCCGGTCCACTTGCTGTTGCGGCCATTCTTGAGATTAATATTGGAGACATGATTCCCATTAATATTGTGGTAGCCTTAGCAGCAATAGCTGGAGGTTTACTGTGGATAAAACTCAACAAGACAAACCTTGCCCTTAAATTACCCGAGACAACTATTGGTGAGGCATCAAAAGTAAAAGAGCTTACTGGTTTCAAAAGAATATTACCTTTTGCCGCTTTATTAGTACCTCTATTTCTGATGTCCATAGGCACTATTTTTCCATCGGAAAACGGATTTATCACATTTATTAAAAACCCAGTATGGGCACTTCTTATAGGTGTACTCTTCGCACTCCCTTTACTTCCTAGAAAAGATTTTTCTACCCGTTTGAATACATTCTTTAAAACTTCGGGAGAGAAATCAGCTATTGTCATTCTTATAACCGGTACGGGTGGTGCTTTCGGACAGGTAATTAAAGACACGGAAATAGTAGGTTCAATGTTTTCCGATGTAGGTGATATTGCAGCTATGGGTGTAGTTATTCCATTTTTATTGAGTTTTCTTTTTACTACAGTTACAGGATCAATTACAGTTTCACTTATCACTACGGCCTCTATTGTTGCTCCATTAGTTTCTAATGGCACCCTGCACCCAACGTTTACCGCTGCGGCAATTGGTGCTGGTTCTCTTGGGATTATCCACGTAAACAGTAGCTTCTTTTGGTTGTTTAAAGAAGTACATGAGGTTTCTGTATCACGGTTACTAAAATCTTTCAGCCTATTATCCGGTGTGGTGGCTTTAAGTGGAGGACTTCTTGTGCTGGCATTATATTATTTTAGCGAACTCTAAGCTACCCACAACTCGGTTAAAATAATGTCACACTAGGGTAAAATCCGAGAATCCAACTGCTTTATATTCAATTTTCTTTGTGTCACATGAGGATTTGAACACATCTATCTTCCATATTACTAATTCCAAAGAAAATAAAACAACACATATGGATACCTATCTATTGGCTATCGTTTTAATACTATTCGCTAGTTTCTTTCAAGGAACTTTTGGATTAGGAATGAAGCACATTGCACCTTTAAAATGGGAAGCTTGGTGGTTAGTCCACGCATTTACGGCCATGATACTATTCCCAATTATCTGGGCATTAATAGTCATGCCAAACCTTTTTGAAATCATTTCTAAAACTGATAGCAACACTTTATTCTTAGCTGCTTTTTACGGCTTCCTTTGGGGTATTGGCGGTATTCTTTTTGGAGTTAGTGTGGAGAAAACGGGTATTTCTATTACCTATGGTATTGTTATGGGTCTTGCTGCATCAGTTGGTTCTATTATTCCTCTTTTTCAGATTGAAGGAGCGTTTGACCAACCGTCATTCCCCATCATAATGGTGGGCGTTGCCTTACTACTTGTGGGTGTTGCTATTACAGCGGTGGCAGGTGTCAAAAGAGACAAATTACATAGTAATTCCTCCACGACGACTAAATCTATAAAAATTGGAGTATTGATTGCCGTAGCATCAGGTGTGTTATCTGCCTTTTTAAATGTTGGTTTTTCAAATGCAGCTCCGGTTGCAGCAATTGCCGTAAACGATTATGGTGTAGGTGCACAAAATGCTAGTTTAGCATCGTGGGTGGTCGTTTTATTAGGTGCATTTGTTATGAACGGAGGTTATGCGCTCTACCTTTTCATCAAAAATAAATCATGGAATGCCTATTCAATCCCAAAAAAGGGCAAGGCCTTAAAATGGGCCATTGCTGCAGGTATTTTTTGGTTCGCAGCGCTTGGAGTCTATGGTCAAGGCGCAGCACTTATGGGTAACTTAGGTCCTGTAGTGGGGTGGCCAATTCTTTTGGGACTAGCCCTAATCATTAGTAATATCTGGGGATATAGAGAAGGAGAATGGAAAAATGCGGACAAGCCTTTTAAAATTTTATTAGCAGGCCTTGCCGTTCTGATCATCGCCATTTGTATTTTAGGATACGCCAATTACTAAACCAACCATTAATTAAACTATAAGCACTTTTATTATGAAAATCCAAAAGATAGAGCCTTTTGTTATTACACATAAATTAGACACACCCTTCTATTTTTCGCAGTGGCAGTATGATACTCGTAAGATATGTATCGTGAAAATAACTTTAGATGATGGCACATATGGTTGGGGAGAAGGGTATGGTCCTGCGGCGGTAATTAAATCCGGTATCGATTTTTTCACGCCTTTCCTCTTGGAAAAAAATGCTTTGGAGCATGAGACGCTGTGGCAAGAAATGTACAGGCGCTCTATGGACTACGCACGTAGCGGAGCATTTCAAGCTGCTATTAGTGCTATAGATGTTGCGTTGTGGGATATTAAGGGGAAGCTTTTAAACCAGCCCGTCTCCGTGTTATTAGGCGGTATTAAAAACCCGATTATAGAACCTTACGCCACTGGATTATATTTTACCCGAAGCGAGAACCTTGAAGAGCTTTTGGTTGAAGAGGCGCTATTATACAAATCTCAAGGATTCAAAGCCACAAAAATGAAAGTAGGTCTAGGCATTCAGCAAGACCTAAAATATATTGCCGCAATTCGCAAAGCCATTGGGCCAGACATGAGTTTAATGATAGATTCCAATCATGCTTATTCTTATAAAGAGGCCATAGAACTGGCAAGAAAAGCTGAAAAATATGATATTTCTTGGTTTGAAGAACCAGTATCACCAGAGGATTATGACGGGTACCGCAGACTAAGAGAAAATACTACTATACCTATTGCGGGTGGTGAATGCGAATATTTGAAATTTGGTTTTAAACGTCTTTTTGAGAATGATTGTGTAGATATAGCGCAACCTGATATTTGTGCAACGGGCGGATTAACGGAAGCCAAGCGAATTACGACTTTAGCACAAGCATACAACAAAGATGTTGTACCACATACTTGGGGAACATGGATTGCTATAAGTGCTGCAATTCATCTGGTTGCCAATTTAGATAAGAATCCAGGTAGAATGTACAACGATCTACCTACAATGGAATTGGACAGAACGGAAAATGCACTTCGTGACGAGGTTACCCTTCACAATGTAAAACTCGAAAATGGACATCTAGAAGTACCGCGTACACCAGGCTTGGGCGTAGATGTTGACATGGACAAATTAGAATACTATTTAGATAAAGAAATACATAAAGATGGAGCAGTTAAAATTCGGTCATAAGAAATTATATATTGATGGTGCACTTGTAGAAGCCTCAAACAATAAAACTTTTGAGGTTATTTGCCCAGCGGACGAAAAGCCCACTGCTACAATTGCTTGGGCTAGTTTAGAAGATACCAAAAGAGCTTTAAAAACTGCAGAATCAGGTTTTAAAACTTGGTCAAAACTTCCCATACAAGAGCGCCTAGATTGGATAGATAAGCTGAGAAATAAAATCATAGAGAATAGCGACTTGCTACGTGAAAGCATCATGTATGAAATGGGCAAAACTTGGGAAGGCTCAGAAGAAGACCTTACCAGCATCACCAATTCTTTACAGTACTATTCTGAAGAAATATTGAAGCGAAATGACATTCCTATTGAGGATAAAGAAGGTACTCATGAACACCATTTTGTATCACAACCTTTAGGCGTTGCAGTTGCTTTCCTAGCGTATAACTTTCCGTTGTTGAACTTAGGTTTTAAACTAGGGCCTGCGCTAGCCGCTGGCTCAAGTATCATTTTAAAACCTTCAGAATTTTCACCTTTATCGGCCTATATTATTGGAGAATTATGTGCTGAAATTAATTTCCCAAAAGGAGTAATAACTGTTCTTTGTGGGGATTTAAACGATGTGGGTATTCCTCTTTGCGAAAGTAAAATTCCAAGACTGATTACCATGATCGGTTCTACGGAAACTGCGCAAAAGCTTATAGCACAAAGTACAAAAACATCCATAAAAAGATACAGCATGGAATGCGGCGGAAATGCCCCGTTTATTGTTTGTAAGGATGCCGATTTAGAACTGGCCATAAATATTGGTACAGCTCTTAAAGTTGGTAACTCAGGACAAATCTGTGTAGCTCCTAATCGTTTTTTCGTTCACGAATCGCTTATAGAAAAATTTGCGGCTGGCATGGTAGAAAAGTTTAAAGGAACTAAACTTGGGTTTGGGCGAGAGAACAAACCTGATATGGGTCCGTTGACCAACAAGCAATCGGTTATAAAAGTCCAAGGTATTGTAGATACAGCAGTTAAACAGGGTGGTAAATTACTATATGGCGGAAGTGCTTTAGAAGGTTCTGGCTATTATTTTGAACCTACGGTTATTACCTTCAACAAAAATGAAGTTGAAATTCTTCAACATGAAATTTTTGGTCCTGTAGCCCTCATTGTTCCATTTAAAACAAAAGAAGAGGTTATTGTACTGGCCAATAATACAGATGCGGGGCTAGCTTCTTACGTGTTTTCTAAGGATGAAGAAACGCTAGATTTCTTTGCCAACGCCCTAGAATTTGGAGAAGTACAGCTTAATGGTGTTAAATATGATATATACTTACCACATGGTGGTGTTAAAAACAGTGGTATAGGAGTGGATTGCTCTACTTATGCGCTAGATGATTATCTTGCCAAAAAAAGAGTAACCAAAGCTTTATAATGCCAATGAAACTACCAGAAAAATTTATTAGCTGCGATTGGGGTACCACCAATTTTCGGCTGCGTTTAATAGAAACGAAATCGCTCAAAATTCTCTCGGAACACTCGACAGATATGGGCATTAAAAAATGCTTTCAAGAATTTAAAGAACAATCTAGTGTTTCTCAAGACCAGTTTTTTGCGAAATACCTAAAACATCAAATCAAAAACCTAGACGGTAAAATCAGTAATGATTATATTATAGTAGCATCCGGAATGCTCTCATCTTCAATAGGTATGCATGAGTTAAATTATGCAAATATGCCCTTAGCTTTTAATGGCAAGGACCTAATAAGTAAGTACATTCCTTTTGATGATATGCCAGACCTGTTACTTGTTTCGGGTGCTAAAACAGATTCTGATGTGATGCGGGGGGAAGAAGTTCAGGCTATAGGTCTCGCTAAAGAGCTTGCTAAACACGAAAAGGGGATTTTATTATTACCAGGCACGCATTGCAAACACATTGCTTTTGAAACAGGTGTTTTTAAAGACTTTACCACGTATATGACCGGTGAACTTTTTGACACTATTAGCAAGCACACAATTTTATCGGCTTCGCTAACCCCGGCTGCGTGGGATGTTTCTTTTCAGGATATTTTCTTGGAAGGGGTTAAAAAAGGACTAGCAGACCAACAGATGCAATCTTTATTCGCAATCCGGGCAAATACCCTAATTAATCAGGTTTCTGGAGAACAAAACTTTTACTTTTTGTCCGGTCTTATGATTGGTGGTGAGTTGGCAAGTTTACAAAACCAGACCGGAACCATCTTTCTAGCGGCAAGTGGCATATACAGTATACTCTATAAGCTAGCCCTAGAATCATTTTTACCAACCGAACAAATCGTTTGCTTTGAGGAGCAAATTTTAGAAAAAGCATTACTAACAGGACAACAACAAATATTACGGACTTATGCAGAATAATACATTTTCATGGGATAAATATAACCAAAACCCAATAGTGGGAATCCTAAGAGGGCTAACAACAGAAGAGGTTCTTAAGATTATGCCTTCTTACGTAAAAACTGGTTTTTACACGATTGAAATTACCATGAACTCACCCAAGGTTGCTGAAACCATTGCAACTTTAGCCAAAGAGTATCCTGAGCTTAATGTAGGCGCTGGTACGGTTTGTACTATGGAAGATTTAAAAATTGCTTTAGATGCTGGCTCTCAATTTATCGTAACCCCAATTATTGACGAGGAAGTAATTAAACATTGTGTAGCTAATAACATTCCTATTTTTCCAGGAGCATATACTCCTACTGAAATCCACAAAGCATGGTCTTGGGGTGCTTCTGCGGTAAAAGTCTTTCCGGCAACGCAGTTGGGGGTTCAATACATAAAAGACGTTTTGGCGCCACTTAATGAAATAAAACTTTTACCTACTGGTGGTGTTTCAGTAGACAATATAAAATCGTTTTTTGAAGCAGGAGCTGTTGGTGCCGGTTTGGCAAGTGCACTCTTCGATAAAAAGATGATTCGTGAAGGAAACTATGCCGATTTGGAAAAGCATTTTATTAAGATGAAAAACGAGATTAAAGATTTCATAAAAGAGTAAAAATCATCAACATAATCAACTTTTTAAAATGAAAAACAATAGAAAAAAGGCTAAACAGAAGATCATATCTTTAGTTATAATTGGTCTGACTGTATTTAACGGTCTCGCTTTGGATACGTATAAATTAGACCCTATTGTTTTGGAAAATGAAAAGTTGAATGTGAGTGTTGATTCTGAAACAGGATGCTTTTCTGTTACCGAAAAAACTTCTGGTCACGTTTGGAAATCGGACCCGTGGGAAAATGCCGCGGGTCTATTGACCATAATTGATTCCAAAGGAAAAAAACATACGGTTAACATTTCCAAAAGTAAAAAAATTGAAGTTTCAAAAAAGGCTAACAATACGGTATCTCTCAAATTTATAGACCCCGTTTTTGAAGATGGCTCCGTAGCTACAGGAGTTTCTATTGTTACAGAATTGAAACTAGACTCAAAAACAGCTTTATTAGATGTTGAAGTTATTGAGCGTAATGCCGGTAATTTTAAACTATCGGATTTACGTTATCCAGCACGGGCTTTCAGCTTAAAAACAGATGAAGACAAGGGTGCTGCTGTAATTCCACAAAAGCAGGGAATTATTTGTCCGTCCTATATTTTTCCTATGAACGGAGGTCGTTTTTGTAAATGGGATGACGCCACTTACAATAATAAATCACAAGGCTCTTTGGAGTTGTTTAACAATGGAACAGGGCTTACGATGCCTTGGTGGGGAACGTACAATGAAAAATCTGCCGTAATAGGTATTGTAGATGAGTCAGCTCGTCCACATTTACAATATAATATCAATAATAATGGTCAATACCTTTTTAAAGGTGAAATGTCTACTTACCAACGTATTGTTTTTCTTGACCCTATTTGGAAACTAGATGAGGAAAAAGGTAAAATGAGAATGAGTTATCATTTTATTCCCGGTGGTGATTATGTAGATATGGCAAAAGAATATCAAAAGGAGACTAAGGCCCGTGGGTATTTTGTTTCCTTAAAAGAAAAATTAAAAAGAAATCCGAATGTAGATAAACTTCCAGGAGCTATCTATTTCGGAATCTACGGCGGCTATCCGCATTATGTGAACATGCCCGGAATGGCTTTCACTTTTGATGAATTAAAAAATACGATACAAACCATTCATGATGATTTAAAAATTAATAAAGCTTTTGTTCATGCATGGGGAACTTTTTCAAATTTCGTACCGCACAACTCCCCTATCAGTGAAGCTTTAGGAGGGCCGGAAAAATTAAAGGCTGCTGTTGATCTTGCTAAATCCTACGGGTATTTATACTCCTCATATCATGCCTATTCACCTATGCTAGAGAACGACCCTAATTTTACAACGGACCTCATGCAGCGGGATGCCGAAGGAAACTTAATGAATACTGGTAGTCGTTGGGCGCGTGTAGACCCAAAATTTCAGAAAGGACTGGCTCAAGAAAACATTGAAAACGAAATTTCTTATTTAGGCCTAGAGGCCGATATTACGGATATTACCTTTGCCGCATACCGTGAAAATGGAAAAGAAGGCCGGATTGAGTTGGCTAAATATATAGACAGCTTTAATTTGGTAAATGGAACCGAACATGGTCAAGAACAGTGGATACCCTATTTTGATATGTTCGAAGGGATGACTTATTTAGAGGACCGTCCACTTTCTGTAATCTCCCACCCCGCTCCGCTTTTTAATTTGGTGTATCATAAAGCCATAGCAAATTTCGGGAAGATTCAAGATCCGGATAATGAGGTTACCGCCAATGGCGATTTTAGAATTAAAGCCTTAAGAAGTATGTTATTTGGCCGAGGTACTACCATATTCTTTTCACCTTATGAATTTGAAGGCATGCGCCCTATGATAGAAATGGCTAGAGATTTGGTAAGCCCTATTCATAAAGAAACGTTCTATTCGGAATTAAAAAGCCATGAATATTTAAGTGCCGATTATAAAGTACAGAGAAGTCGCTTCTCCAGTGGCACCGAAGTAATTGCCAATTTAGGTCCGGTAGCACAAACAATTGAAGGTGGCGCTTCCATTCCCGGATATGGTTATAGTATTAAAATGAAAGATGGGAGTATAAAAACCGGTCATTTTCAAGTGAGTCTTCACATGGATTAATAGAAGGTTTCCAGCAAACAAATACAAAAGACAGGTCATTATGAAATATGTTGCAACAAAATTAAAATTAAATCAGACTAGATTTAGTTCAATTATATTCTCGTTTTGCCTTTGTACAGTTCTTTGCCATAACACGCTCCTTACAGCACAAGACCGTCCTAACGTAGTTATTATGCTTACCGACGATCAAGGTTATGGCGACCTGGGTTCTCACGGCAACCCGTATTTAAAAACACCTAACATGGAAAAGATAGGAGAGGAAGGTCTTGAAATGACCCATTTTTTTTCCTATCCAAATTGTTCTGCTACTCGTGCAGCCATCTTAACGGGTCGGTATCCTTACCGTACAGGAGTTACAGGCGTTACGCAAGTAGATCACTTTATGAATACTTCAGAAGAAACCCTAGCCGAGATTTTGGCTAAAAACGGTTACCGTACGGGAATTTTTGGAAAATGGCATTTGGGGGACAATGCACCAATGCGCCCAACAGACCAAGGTTTTCAAGAAGCCCTTGTACATAAAGGAGGTGGTATTGGCCAAGCTGCAGGACCCGTTGGCAATACCTATTTTGACCCAATCCTTGAACATAATAATCAATCAAAAAAATACGAAGGATATTGCGATGATATTTTTACGGATGCCGCTCTGGATTTTATGAGCGAGAAAAGTGACAAACCATTTTTTACATATTTAGCAACTAACCTACCACACTTTCCGCTGGAAGTGCCTGATGAAAAAGCAGACCCTTATAGAAAAATAGGACTCCATGAAGACAATGCCAAAACTTACGGCATGATCGATAATATTGATGCCAGCGTAGGTCGCGTTTTAAAGCGGTTAAAACAATTAGGTATTGAAGACAATACAATAGTCATTTTCCTTTCGGATAATGGCCCCAGAAATAGACGTACAAAAAATGACGTTTATCCAGGAAGATGGGTAGCAAATTTACGAGGAACAAAAACAAGTGTTTACGAATGTGGTATCCGCGTTCCTTTCTTTGTTAAATGGCCAAAAAACATTGAAAAAGCGCAGCAGAACAGTACTATGGGTGCAGTAATAGATGTACTGCCCACAATCCTAGATGTTTGTAAAATTGAAGCTCCTGAGGATATTAAATTGGATGGTAAATCCTTACTATCTCTTTGGAAAGGTGAACAAACGGACTTTGGAAATAGGGAGTTCATAACCCAAATGCATTATGGCCCAACGGTATTTAAATACATGCATTTTGCCGTTCGAACCCAAAAATATAAATTGATAAGTCCGCATGATGACCCACACCATATTCTTTATCAACCTAAAGATGAAGAATTGAAAGAAGTACTCGCTAACCTAGAATTATACGACGTAGAAAATGACCCAACAGAACGTATAAACTTAGCCCAAAATCACCCTGAAATCGTAGAAGACCTTCTGGCACGTTATGAAAATTGGTTTGACGAGGTTACTGAAGAAAGAGATTCTAAAGGCATTCAACGTATTTATCTTGGCAGCAACACGCAACGCTCTACCAATCTATCTCATTTTGATTGGGGAGGCCCTAGAGTTCTATCCAAGAATGAACTGGGCCACTGGCGCGTAAAGACGGAAGCTGGTAGATACAACGTAAGTTTGGACCTTCCCGAACTGGACCATGAAGGTGTAGCGCATTTGAAATACAATGACGTGCATTTAAAACTTCCAGTAAACAAAGACCAGAAAAAAATCACTTTTACAGATGTTGTACTTCCTGAAGGAAAAGGAAACTTCCATGCCTTTTTAAAAACAGAAAGATTAGCTACAGGCCCTTTATTTGTTGATGTTGAGCGTATTGATTAAAATTTACAAGTTATAATTTCAATCGATTTTTACTTTATCAAATCACACTCAAGTACCACATTTTTTAGCATTCATTAGCAAACAAGGTTAAAATAGTGCCGTAACAGGATAAAATCTACAAATCACTGTTTCTCCTATTATCCTTTATTTGTATGCTACACTTTAATATAGCATTCGTTCTATGACCTAGACCTATTTACAAGACGAATTCTAAACAACAAAACAGCGGTGTACTATATAAATATTGGATTATGAAAAGAATAACCTTCTCCATTTGTATCTTATTAACCATTCTTTCTTGCAAACAAAGCACGCCTGAACAAAGCCTCAACGAGGATACAACAAAAACAAGAGACTATGCCGCCAGCCTGGATACAGGAAAGGGTGTCATCAATAATACAAACAGTCCGCATGTTAAATTGAAAAGTATTGACATTGGAGACTGCAGATGGACAGAAGGTTTCTGGGCTGAAAAATGGAAAGTTGCAGAAGAAACTATGATACCCCATATGGGCGTAATCCTAAAAGGAGATATAGGCCACGGTTATAATAATTTTAAAATAGCCGCCGGTCTCAAAGAAGGAGAACATAAAGGTTTTTGGTGGCATGATGGCGATTTCTATAAATGGATGGAAGCCAAAATGTATATCTACGGTGTAAATAAAGATGAAAAAATTGTAGAGGAAATAGATGAAATCATAGATGTCATTGCACAAGCGCAACAAGCAGACGGGTATTTATCTACACCTGCAATAATACGGGAAGACATTGAACCTTTTACAAATAGAAAATATCATGAGCTTTATAATAGTGGGCATTTAATGACCAGTGCCTGTATTCATTACCGCCTTACAGGGAAGACCAATTTCCTAGATATTGCAGTAAAGCACGCAGATTATCTATATAAAATTTTCTCACCCAAGCCAGACCACCTTAAACGCTTTGGCTTTAACCAAACGCAGATTATGGGCTTGGTAGAGCTATACCGTACCACTAAAGACAAGCGTTATCTTGAGTTAGCTGAACAATTCATTAACATGCGTGGTACTTACAAAATTGAAGATGACGAAACCACGTTAGGTTATCCTATTGGTGATATGGTTCAGGAACGCGTTCCGCTTCGTGAAGAAACAGAAGCTGTAGGTCATGCGGTACTGGCTCTTTATTTCTATGCTGGCGCTGCCGATGTATATGCTGAAACTGGCGAAAAAGAATTGATTGACGCACTAGAAAGGTTGTGGGACAACGTGACCAACAAAAAAATGTACATTACGGGAGCCATTGGTCAAACCCATTATGGCCGTTCTTCTCGTCTTGATAAAATTGAAGAAGGTTTTATTGATGAGTACATGATGCCTAACATGACTGCCTACAATGAAACTTGTGCCAACATCTGTAACTCCATGTTCAACTACCGCATGCTTACATTGACCGGAGATGCAAAACATGCTGATATTATGGAACTGGTATTACACAATAGCGGACTCTCAGGCATTAGTCTAGACGGAAAAAATTATTACTATTCCAATCCGCTTCGGAAAATTGAAGGCGCGCTAGATTATGAAAAAATGAACGTTGAGTTTCCGGAAAGACAGCCCTATCTTAAATGCTTTTGTTGTCCTCCAAACTTGGTACGTACCATTGCTAAATCTCCAGGTTGGGCATATAGCAAATCTGAAAACGGAATTGCAGTTAACCTATACGGAGCAAATGAATTGAACACTACCCTATTGGACGGTTCAACCATAAAACTCACCCAAAAAACAGACTACCCATGGGATGGTGCCGTTAAGATTACGGTTGATGAATCCAAAGCCGATGCCTTTGATATTCTTCTTCGTATACCTAGTTGGGCAAAGGGTACCCAAATTTATGTAAATGGCACAAAAGCAGCCGAAGCCGTGCCTGGTACGTTTGCTAAAATTGAAAGAAAATGGGCAGCCGGTGATGAAATCACTATTGACATGCCAATGGAGACTAAATTCATTGAAGGACACCCACGCATTGAAGAAGTTCGTAACCAAGTTGCCTTAAAAAGAGGTCCAGTTGTGTACTGCATAGAGTCCGCAGATTTACCTGAAAAAACAGATATTACTAATGTTTATCTTTCTTCTGACAAAAAACTTATTCCTACCTCCAGACCAGACTTCTTAGGAGGTGTCACCACTTTAGAAGGCGAAATTTTAATTCGTAAAGACAAACTGGGGCAAATGTACCAAGAAGTGAGTGTACCGGAATTTAAATCTTTTAAAACCAATTTTATACCTTACTATGCTTGGAGCAACAGAGGCCAGGGAGAGATGACAGTTTTTCTTCCGGTAATCTGGAATTAGCATTTATGATCGCTCATCACACCTTAATTTAAATAATTTATGGGTTCCTATAAACAGAATGCATTTAAGTACGCAACCATTGTAGCCATGGGCGGTTTTGTCTTCGGATTGGACGCTGCGCTAATATCGGGAACAGTGAAATTTATTACACAAGAATTTTCACTGTCGGAACTTGAATTGGGTTCGGTAGTTGGCGCTCCGGCTATGGGCGTACTTTTAGCACTTGTTTTTGTAGGTTATGCTTGTAATAAATATGGTCGTAGAACCACCTTGATGATTGCTGCGGCCCTTTATCTTGGTTCTGCCGTAGCTTCCGCATTAGCTCCTACATACGTCTCGTTGTTAGTAGCTCGCTTTATGGGTGGATTGGCTTTTAGTTCTATCTCTTTAGCATCCATGTATATTGGCGAAATAGCGCCTCCAAAATGGCGTGGCAAATTGGTTTCCATGACCCAAATTAACATCGTGGTAGGTTTATCCGCTGCCTACTTCATCAACTATCTCATTTTAGGTTGGGCAAATACAGAAGCTCCATGGGTTCAAGAATGGGGACTAGACACGAACACATGGCGCTGGATGTTGGGTACTGAAGTTATTTTTGCTCTCTTATGGTTTGTCCTACTCTTTTTTGTTCCTAGAAGTCCGGCTTGGTTATTATATAAAGGGCGTGAGTCAGAAGCCGTAAGCATGCTATCAAAAGTAACTCCTGAAACCGAAATTCAGGCCAAAATAATCCAAATGCGCTCTAGTCTTGAAAACAGTAATCAAGACCGCTCAATGCTTACTCAGTTAAAGGAAATTTTTGGTAAGCCAATGCGTGTCACCATGATTATTGCCATGACTATTGCTATCGCACAACAGGCTACTGGTATTAATGCCATTCTTTTCTACGCACCTACCGTATTTGAGCAATTGGGTATAGGAACAGACGCTGCTTTTGCACAGGCCATTTATATTGGACTTACCAGTGTGGTGTTTACTGTTTTAGGTTTGTTATTGGTTGATAGAATAGGCCGTAGGCCTATGATTATCTGGGGCATGCTTTGGATAATCTTAAGTCTTGGTGTTTGCTATTACGGATTTGAAACTGCCAATTATACCATTACTGAAACCGCTGTTTCCGAACTATCCTCTATTCCTAATTCAGTAAGATTAAACACCTTAGTGGACGTGCCTTTTGATAGCGATATAAGTTTTAAAACGGCGCTGATTGAAACCTTAGGAGAAACAGACGCCAGAGATTATTCCGGCCTACTTTTACAGAAAGCAGCCGATATAAATGCGCTTCTTATTTTATTAGGCATACTCAGTTTTATTGGTGCCTTCCATTTTTCCATCGGTCCTGTTATGTGGGTCTTATTTTCAGAGATTTTTCCTATTTCACTGAGAGGTGTAGCCATTCCTTTTTTCACTTTGGTCACCAGCTTTGTGAGCTATTTGGTACAGAAATTTTTTCCATGGCAATTGGCCACCATGGGTATCAGTTCAACACTGTTATTTTATGCCATTGTCGTAAGCATTGGTTTGGTCATTCTTTATATCTATTTAAAAGAAACTAAAAACATGACCATAGAAGAAGTACAATTAGCATTAGCCACAAGACGGAAAACTTAATAGATATACTACATCCATATAAATAGATTTCTTTTCCAATAACACAGTACAGATGAAACAAGCTACTCCTGCAAATACAAACAGCCCATATACCCAACTTACAAGTATGAACATTGGCGATTGCCAATGGACCACTGGTTTCTGGGCCGATAAATTTGAACTTTGTGCAAATGCCATGGTACCTTACATGGGTGATGTATTATGTGGAGATGTGGGCCATGCACTTAATAATTTTAAAATAGCCGCAGGTGTAAAAGAAGGTAAACACCAAGGCATGTTTTGGCATGATGGGGATTTCTATAAATTCATGGAAGCTAAAATTTACGTTTACGCCCACACAAAAAACAACGAACTTCTTACTGAATTAGATGAGTACATAGCCATAATTGGCAAGGCACAAGAAAGTGACGGATACCTTCAAACTCAAATTCAGCTGAGAGACGGTGTAGACCGATACGAAAATCGTAAGTACCATGAAATGTATAATACTGGGCACTTACTAATAAGTGCTTGCATTCATTTTAATGTTACTGGACAGCGAAATTTTCTAGACATCGCTATTAAGCATGCGGACCTACTGTACACTACTTTTATGTCCTACACCAAACACTTTGGTCGCTTTGGTTTTAACCAAACACAGATAATGGGCTTGGTAGAATTGTACCGTACGCTGGGCGATAAGAAATATTTACAGCTTGCTGAAAAATTTATTGATAATCGTGGAAAATACGAAGTAAAACATCATGCTACTACTGAAGGATACCCTATTGGCGACATGGTACAAGAACGTACTCCTTTACGAGAATCTAATGAAGCGGTAGGCCATGCCGTGCTTGCCTTGTATTACTATGCAGGTGCTGCGGATGTCTATGCCGAAACAGGAGAAAAAGCGCTGCTTAATGCACTGGACCGTCTATGGGAAAACGTGACAACTAAAAAAATGTACGTTACCGGTGCCGTAGGCCAAGCCCATTATGGTGCTTCGGTAAATCGGGATATGATAGAAGAAGGCTTTATTGACGCCTATATGATGCCTAACATGACCGCTTATAATGAAACGTGTGCCAACCTTTGTAATGCCATGTTCAGCTATCGCATGCTGAATCTGCACGGAGAGGCGAAATATGCAGATATTGTTGAACTGGTTCTTTACAATAGTGCACTATCCGGTATTAGCGTTACAGGTAAAGAATACTTTTACGCAAACCCATTGCGGATGCTCAACAATACCAGAGACTACAATGCACATGAAAATGTAACCGAAACACCTAACAGAGAGCCTTACCTGAGCTGTTTCTGCTGTCCTCCAAATTTGGTGCGTACCATTGCTACAGTTTCGGAATGGGCATACAGTCTTTCTGAAAACGGATTTACCGTAAATCTATACGGTGCCAATACATTGAACTCGCACCTAAAAGATGGTTCTCACATTAAAGTCTCACAAGAAACCGCATACCCATGGCAAGGGAAAGTAAAATTAAATATTGAAGAATGTAAAGCAGGTGCTTTTGCAATTAGTCTGCGTATTCCAAAATGGGCCAAAAACTCCAAACTAACACTCAACGGAGAAGAATTATCCAAATCCTTAGAACCAGGAAGCTTTGTCAAAATTGAACGAAAATGGAAAAAAGAAGATGTACTCGTTCTTGATATGCCAATGGAGGTTGAGTTTATAGAAGGCCACCCAAGAATTGAAGAAGTACGAAACCAAATAGCCGTAAAACGCGGACCAATTGTTTACTGTATTGAGTCACCAGATTTACCAAAAAACACTGATATTCTAGATGTTTATTTTAATGGGAATAAAAGCTTGAAACCAACTTACCATTCTGATTTTTTAGGAGGAATAACTACACTAGAAGGAGAAATATTAATACGAAAAGATAAAGGCGAAGGCATTTACAGGGCAGTCCAAAAACCTAAATGGACGCCACATAAAACTCAACTTGTACCCTATTTTGCTTGGAGCAATAGAGGACAGGCAGAAATGACCGTTTTCATGCCGGTAGTCTGGAATGATTAGGACAAAATATTAAAGAAAACGGCATTAAATAAACTGAAAAATCAAAAACATCACTTTTAACAAAACTAATAACTATGGCAATTCACTTTAATCATTTTAAACTATTTCTATTCGGCGCAATCTTGTCTGTAACGACCATCGGACTAGGGCAAGAAACGCGTCCTAATATCCTTGTTGTTCTATGCGACGACCTCGGTTATGCTGATGTTGGTTTTAACGGCTCTACGGATATTACAACACCGGAACTTGATAAATTAGCTCAGAACGGTTCAATATTTACTTCCGCCTATGTTGCTCATCCTTTCTGCGGTCCAAGCCGATCTGCAATAATGACCGGCAGATACCCTCACTTAACTGGTACCGCTTACAACCTGTTTCACAACAGTAGTGAAAATGACGACGATAATATGGGTATTCCTGTAGAGGAGACTTATATGGCCAAAGTCTTGCAAAAAGCAGGATATTACACCAGCGCTATTGGAAAGTGGCATCTAGGATCAGCTCCAAAATTTCACCCTAACAAAAGAGGGTTCGATAATTTTTATGGATTTTTAGGCGGAGGTCACGATTATTTTCCAAATGAATATAACAAGACCTACGATGTTCAAATGCAATCTGGGAATAAGAATATTAGAGATTATGTATTTCCAATGGAGCATAACGGGAAACCTGCCAACGAAACAGAATATATAACCGATGGCTTTTCTCGCGAGGCTAGCAATGATATTAAAATAGCCGCTAAAAAGAAACAACCTTTCTTTATTTACCTTGCCTACAATGCACCACACGTACCACTTCAAGCCAAGGCTGAAGACATTGCTAAGTTTTCCAATATAGAAGACAAAGACCGAAGAACCTACGCTGCCATGGTTTATGCAGTAGACCGCGGTGTTGGAAAAATTGTAGAGACTTTAAAAGAAACGAACCAGTTAGATAATACCTTGATCGTTTTCTTAAGCGACAATGGAGGAAACTTTGATCATGGTGCTAGTAACTATCCTTTAAAAGGAACTAAAGGTGATACTTGGGAAGGTGGTTACCGGGTACCTATGTTTTTTCATTGGCCAAAAAAAATCAAAAAAGAACAGCGTTTTGATTTCCCTGTTACTGCACTTGACCTCTACCCTACTTTTACCATTCTTGCTGAAGCGAAACTTCCAGAAGACAAGAAACTTGATGGCAAAAACATTATGGATGATGTATTACAAAATACAGAACCCTACAAAGATGATTTGATTTATTCTTTGCGATACCGTGAAGGTTACAATGATGTGGGTGCAAGACTAGGCGATTGGAAAATTACCAGAATGGGTAATGAACCTTGGAACCTGCATAACATAACAGAGGACATAGGTGAAAAGAAAAACCTAGCAGGCCGTTACCCAGAACGTTTAAAGGATATGATAGCCAGAACCGAAGAATGGACAAAGAGCTTTGTAAAGCCTTTATGGTACTATTCGGTAAAGGATAAAGAGTTATGGGAGAATGGTCAAATGCCAGATTACGATGCTACTTTTGAAGTAGACAAACTAGTTGATAGTCCTTATCAGAAATAAGCGCTATAGTCACTAAATAAAAAGAGCCCCGTATGTACGGGGCTCTTTTGTTTTATAAAGAATATTGTATTCTATTTTGCTACGTTCACTGAACGGGTTTCCCTAATTACGGTAACTTTTACCTGTCCAGGATAGGTCATATCTGTCTGTATTTTCTGTGAAATCTCAAAAGACAACTGAGCCGCTTTCTCATCATTAACTTTTTCACTTTCAACAATTACCCTTAGTTCACGTCCTGCTTGAATAGCGTAGGCCTTTTGAACTCCTCCAAAACTGAAAGCAACCTCTTCAAGGTCTTTAAGACGTTGAATGTATGAATCCAACACTTGTCTACGTGCTCCTGGTCTTGCTCCGCTAATAGCATCACACACCTGAACGATTGGCGCAATAAGTGTCTTCATTTCTATTTCATCGTGGTGAGCACCAATGGCGTTACATACGTCTGGTTTTTCACCATACTTCTCAGCCCACTGCATACCTAAAATAGCATGTGGTGTTTCTACCTCAGCTTCAGTATTTGGAACTTTACCTATATCGTGTAAAAGTCCTGCTCGTTTAGCCAACTTAGGGTTTAGTCCAAGCTCTGCTGCCATTACCCCACATAATTTAGCAACCTCTCTGGAGTGTTGTAATAAGTTTTGTCCGTAAGAAGAACGGTATTTCATTCGGCCAATGGCACGAACCAATTCTGGATGCAAACCATGAACACCTAAATCAATAACGGTACGTTTCCCTACCTCTACGATTTCTTGTTCTATTTGATTCTCTGTCTTTTTAACTATTTCCTCTATACGTGCCGGGTGTATTCTACCGTCCGTTACTAGCTTGTGCAAAGAAAGCCTTGCAACTTCACGACGAACAGAATCAAAACAAGAAAGAATAATAGCTTCT
This sequence comes from Zobellia nedashkovskayae, assembly GCF_015330125.1. Classification (NCBI taxonomy): domain Bacteria; kingdom Pseudomonadati; phylum Bacteroidota; class Flavobacteriia; order Flavobacteriales; family Flavobacteriaceae; genus Zobellia; species Zobellia nedashkovskayae. The sequence continues at coordinate 4,903,393 of NZ_JADDXR010000002.1, forward strand.
GGCGTGTCATCTACAATAATTTCAACACCTGTAGCTGCTTCTAAAGCACGGATATTTCTACCCTCTCTACCAATGATCCTACCTTTAACATCATCAGATTCCAAGTTAAAAACAGATACACAGTTTTCTACCGCTTCTTCTGTTCCTATACGTTGAATTGTATTTATAATGATTTTCTTGGCTTCTTGTTGAGCGGTTAATTTAGCCTCCTCTACCGTAGTTTGGATATAGGCCATTGCATCTGTCTTTGCCGTTTCTTTAAGCGACTCCATCAATTGCCCTTTTGCATCATCTGCTGAAAGACCAGAGATAACTTCTAGCTGCTGTACTTGGTTTTTGTGAAGCTTTTCTAGTTCACTTTGCTTCTTTTCAAGAAACTCTTCTTTATGGGTAACTTCTTTTAACTTACCGTCAAGTTGGATGTTGAGTTTTTTGCTTTTTGCCAATTCATTGCTAACCTGAGACTCTTTATCACGAGTACGTTTTTCGGCCTCACCAATTTTCTTGTCTTTATTAACAATGACTTTTTCGTGCTCCGCCTTTAACTCTAGAAACTTTTCTTTGGCCTGAAAAATTTTGTCTTTCTTAATGTTTTCTCCTTCCGATTTGGCGGAACTGATTATCGTATTCGCCTCGCTTTTGGCATTGGAAAGGGTTTTTGATGCTTTTCCCTTTTCCATAAATTTTGCGATGGCAAATCCAATCGCAAGGCCGACGATGCCGGCTATTATAAGTGTTGCACTATCCATATATCTAACAATTTAGGTTTGAACGTGCTTAAGAACTTAGAGCTGTACATGAAAAATGTTGTACCGACCACAGTTGCTCAAACAAATCCATAAAAAAAGCCCACATCAGAGAAGTTTTGTACAAACTCCAATAAACAGGTTTAGGGCTACAAGACTGATCAAGAATCCCTATACGAGTAGGGCCCGCTTTTACAATCTACACTCACCCTTTTTAAACAAAATAAATGTTGAGTTTGTCAAAAGGTAATACCAATGTGGGCAGTAACTTATGTATTTTAAAGAACGTATTTATTTTATACCAAGCTTTGAAGTAACCAAATCATCTAACGCTTTTAGGCGTTCAGTTGCATTTAAGGTTCCTTCGGATTGATCAATACCACGCTGCTCTATTTTAGATGCAAATTGTAAGGCACACATGGCCAAAACATCTTGTTTATCCCGCACCGCGTAACTCTGTTCAAACTTTTTTGCCAATTGCTCAATGTTCTTCGCTGCCTTTCGCAAGCCTTCTTCTTGGCTTGGATCGATAGTCAAAGGATACACCCTATCCGCTATGGAAAGCTTAATTTTTAGCTTTTCTGACATTTTATCTTTTGAACATTATTCTGAAAGTTGCGCTATGCAATAGTCCAACTCCCTGATCAATGTATTTATTTTAAGCTTAGCTTCAGTTTTATTTGTATTACTGCCAAGCATTGAGTTTGCGAGCTTCAACGAGTTGTATTTCTCTTCCCACATAGAAACGGAATCCAACACTTTGCCCTTGTCCTCTTTAATTTCATTAAGCTCCTCTTGCAATCTAGTGTTGGATTGGTGAAGCACCTCCAACTTATGCAAAAGCTTGCTTATTTTATTCTCTAAAGAGTCTACGACTTTGACTAATTCACTCATAAATCAAACGCAATGCATTTTACACAAAGTTAACATACCTGCCATTACTTAGCAATACTTTTTTGAATTATTCTTCAAGTAATACTTTAAGGCCTTAAATAACGTTGGTTAAAGAAGATGTGTCATTTTTCGTGCTAGATATTTTCAAGAATTCAAACCGTTTGGCTAATTTCGTATCACTGTCCAAAAAATTATGAGAAAACTTTTTGTAGGCTTTTTATTATTCATAACCGCTATTGGTATCGCCCAAGAGAAATATCCGCAGGATGCGTTTAGATCTCCGGTAGACATTCCGCTAGTTCTTGCGGGTACATTTGGCGAACTGCGTTCAAACCATTTTCACTCTGGTATTGATATTAAAACCGAGCAACGTGAAGGACTGCCCATCTACGCCATTGCAGACGGTAGCGTTACCCGTGTTAAAGTCTCTCATTGGGGCTACGGAAAAGTACTATACATTGCACATCCAAATGGCTACACCTCTGTTTACGGGCATCTTCAGAAATTTGCACCTAAAATTCAAGAATTTGTAAAAAAGCTACAGTACAAGAAAAAATTATACGAGGTTGAAGATTTTCCTGAATATGCCGAAATAAAAGTTGAAAAAGGGGAAATTATCGCCTACGGCGGAAATACCGGAGGATCTTCTGGCCCGCACCTTCATTTTGAAATTAGAAGCAGTATCTCGGAAAAACCTACAAACCCTCTACTCTACGGTTTTGATGTTAGAGATGCTACAAATCCTACATTACAGAAAATATACGGTTTCCCTTTATCTGATGATGCCCAAATCAATCAGAATAAAAATACTACCGCAATTAATTTTACCAGACAAAAAGATGGAACTTTTTTAGCAGACCCCGTTTATGCCACCGGAACCATAGGACTTGGTTTTATTGGTTTTGACCGTCAAGATCTTGCCGCCAACCATAATGGTCTATATTCCGTGCAACAACTGGTGAACGGAAAAGTTTATACTGATTATGACCTAGAGTCCTTCTCTTTTGGCGAAACTAGGTATATCAACACTTTAATAGATTATTACTACTATGGCAAATATCGCCAGCGAATTCAATTGCTCTATAAGTCACCCGGGAATAGGTTAAGTATCTATAACAAACTTGAAAATGATGGTAAAATAGTGGTTCGTGAAGGACTGAGCTACAAAGTAGAATTATTGATAAAAGATTATGCGGGTAATTTAACGAAAGCCATCATACCTGTAGAGGGCAAAAAAGAACCTGTAAAAGTTGAAAAGGACGAAAAAAAGACGGAAAACTATGTGATTGCCAAAAAACCGAACAATTACGATTTAGGTGCTGCAAAAGTATATTTTCCTTCAAATACCTTTTATGATGATTTTTACATTGATTTGAAGAAAGATGATGATACCGTTAAGATACATAATTCCCGTGTTGCCGCTCACCGCAATTTCACCATTACTTTTGATGTATCTAAATACACCGAAGCCGAAAAGAAGCAAATGTTCATAGCACGTCTTAATAGCCGCTTACGACCATCTCATGCATCTACATATAAGCGTGGTACTACTTTTACCACGAGAACAAGGAATTTAGGTACCTACACTTTGGCAAAAGATACGATTGCCCCAAAAATTTCAACTAAGAACTTCAAGGATAAACAATGGTTGAACAACTACCATTACCTTAGCGTACGTATTACCGATGACCTAAGCGGTATAGATACCTATTCTGCCACGATAAACGGGGAATGGATTCTTATGGAGTATGAGCCCAAGACCAACACACTTACCTATAATTTTGACGATGTTATTCTTGACAAAAAAGAATGCAAACTTGAAGTTACCGTAACCGACAATGTTGGCAATACAAACACTATGACCAGTACTTTTTACAGAAAATGACACCTCTTTGAAGTGCACTAGACTTATTCTGCTTTTTGTACTATTCGGTTTTACGCTTCACGTAAGTGCACAGACCGCTACCCTTACCGGCATTGTTCTGAACAACGAAAATAAACCTTTACAAGAGGTAAATATTACCATTGGGTCAATTGGCACATTTTCAGACGAAAACGGATTTTACTCACTTCAAGTAACCGCCGACGAAGTCATTACCGTAACTTTTTCTCATTTAGGTCTTAAGAATGTGGTTTTAGAAAATCTAATTCTCAACACCAACGAAGTTTTTGAATTCAATCCCGTTCTTAGTACGGATACCATACAAATTGCTGGAGTAACCATTACGCCTACAGGTAATAAAACCGTTGCCGGAATCATCACTGTTAGTCCAGAAATCGTACGTACTATTCCAGGTGCAAATGCGGGTGTGGAAAATATTCTAAAACTATTACCCGGTGTTTCTTCAAGCAATGAATTAAGTACCCAATACAACGTAAGAGGCGGCAATTACGATGAAAACCTTGTTTATGTAAATGAAATTGAAGTATATCGTCCTTTTCTAGTTCGCTCTGCCCAACAAGAAGGAATGAGCTTTGTGAATAGTGATATGGTTCAAAATGTCCGGTTCTCTTCGGGAGGGTTTCAAGCCAAATATGGAGACAAGCTTTCCTCTGTACTGGATATCACCTATAAAAAACCTTCGGAAACGGGCGTACAAATAGACCTTAGCTTTTTAGGAGCAAGCGCCACGGTAGAAACAGTTTCAAAAAATAAAAAGTTAAGTACCATAAGTGGGGTGCGTTATAGGAATAATGGTTTACTCGTTAATAGCCAACAGACCAACACCAACTTCAACCCTACTTTTGCAGATGCCCAGACTTTTACGACCTATCGCTTTTCGAACAAATTCCATCTAGATTTTTTAGGTAACATTTCTATCAACGATTACCAAAACGAACCTCTAAAAAGGCAAACTAATTTTGGAACCATTTCAGAACCAAAATCTCTTGTGGTCTTTTATCAAGGTGAAGAAAACAACAGATACAATACAGTTCTAGGAGCCTTAAAGGGCAACTATTTTTTAAATGAGAATACAAGCTTAAAACTTATAGCCTCACTTTACCACACTACAGAAGAAGAATACTCAGATGTTATTGCCCAGTATGCTTTGGGTAGTGTTGATAATGATTTATCCAGTGATTCTTTTGGCAGTGCAACCAACCTACGTGGAATCGGGATGCAATTTAACCGAGCTAGAAATGAACTGGATGCTTTAATTTTCAATATATCACATAAAGGAAATCATACTTCTGGAAACAAAGTGGTAGAATGGGGTTTAAAATATACCCATGAAGATATTCGTGATCAATTACGAGAATCAGAATTTATAGACTCTGTCGGTTTTTTTGTTCGCCCACCTTTACCTGAATTCAGTAATAATCAACCCGAAGAGCCTTTTGAGTCCCCCCTTGTTGCCTATGACGGTATAAATGCAATAAATTTTGTAAAAACCGACCGGTTTTCTGGATTTGTTCAATTTAGTAACCGATTAAATATAGCATCGCATGACCTTTACTATAATCTTGGAATTCGCGCGCAACATTGGTCCGTAACGGGCAAGGGCATTAAAACCTCATCACAGACAGTAGTTAGTCCGCGTGGGCAGGTATCCTTAAAACCAAACTGGAAGAGAGACATGCTTTTCAGACTTTCTGGCGGTCTTTATCACCAACCTCCTTTTTATCGTGAGTTGAGAGATCAAACGGGTACTATAAATCCAGATGTAAAAGCACAAGAATCTATTCACCTGGTTTTGGGAAATGAGTATTCTTTTAACCTATGGGAACGTCCGTTTACACTAATGAGCGAAGTGTACTACAAGAAACTTAATAACGTTAACACCTATACACTAGAAGACGTACGCATACGATACGTGGCCAACAATGACGCTAAAGCCTATGTATATGGAGCCGATTTACGATTGAACGGAGCCTTCGTTCCCGGAACCGAATCTTGGGTAAGTATTGGATTTTTAAAGACTGAAGAAAATAGCAATAACCGTGGATATATTGCCAGACCTTCTGATCAACGTTTAAAATTTGGCATTTTATTCCAAGATTATATTCCTGAATTCCCAAATTTTAAGATGTATCTTAACTTGGTTTACAACACAGGTGTGCCTGGAGGGTCACCAAATTATGCAGATCCTTACATATATAACACAAGATTACGTGATTATAAGCGTGCGGATTTAGGAATTTCCCATATTTTTGTTGGAGGAAACAGAACCTATCAAAAAAACCATTGGTTGCACAGATTTAAAGAACTGAGCGCAGGATTGGAGATATTTAATTTGTTCAATAATCAAAATTCAATTACAAATACATGGGTGAGGGATGTTGATAGTAAACAACAATTTGCTGTTCCTAATTTCATGACAAGTCGTGTGCTAAACGTAAGGGTACGCATGCGCTTTTAGAAGACATACCAATGAAGAAGATTTTTATTGCCGCACTCCTTTTGACCACCGTTTTGGTAAACGCCCAAAAGAACATTTACGAAAGTGATAAGTTTGATGCCCTAAGCGATACACACGAAGTATTGGCTATTATTCCTTTTTTAGCTAATCTTGAACTTAAAGATGATATTTCTCACGCAGAGCTTAATACCCTTGAGCAAAAAGAAGGTTATGCGGTGCAGAATGCACTAGAAACTTATTTTTCTCAAAGAAAGAAGAAAAAGAAGTTCTCTGTTGAGTTTCAAGATGTAAAGAACACCAACGCCATCCTAACTCAAAACAAAATTGATTATAATAATATTGATGTTTATACCACTAAGCAACTTAGTGAAATTTTAGGGGTAGACGGGATTATTAGTGGAAATATGGATTTGAACGTTCTTCTTTCAAAAGGTATTCCTACGGAATTTAGTTTTATGGATTATTTTTCAGGAGATGCCAATTATGGCCGTATAGGCGTAAAAATTAGTGACGGCACTTCCGGGAAGCTACTCTGGAAATACGAAAAGAAAATCAATAAAAAATCAGGAAAGAATACAACGGACCTAATTGACCGCATGATGAAATTAGCGGCACGTAAGTTTCCTTATGACAGGGAAAAACGAAAAGACAGAAAAGAAAAATAAATAATGAAACTCCCTTAAAATAGAGGGAGTTTTATTTTTCTACAAATTCCTTAAGTGCCTGAACAGTATAATCCAACTCCTCCTTGGTGTTGTACTTTGAAAAAGAAAACCTAACCGAAGGCTTTTTAAGCTCATCTGCCGATAATATTTCTGTTAGTACATGAGAACCTAAGTCGCTTCCAGATTGGCAAGCACTTCCTTTTGAACAAGCTATTCCTTTCATGTCTAAATGAAACAATAACATAAGTGCTTTCTGTGGATCTATGGGCAAACAAACATTTACCAAAGTAAACGTACTTTTATCCAAGTCTCCGGAATGACCATTAAACTTGGCCGCAGGAATTTCTTCCTTAATCCTATCTATAAAATAAGATTTCAGTTCCGTAACATAAGCCGTTTCAGCATCCAAATTATCGTAAGCTTCTACAAATGCAGTTTCCAACCCTACAATATTATGGAAAGATTCTGTTCCCGCCCGATGACCACGTTCTTGAGAACCACCTGATATAAAAGGCTTTAAACCTGAATTTTTCTTAATATAAGCAAAACCTATTCCTTTAGGACCGTGAAATTTATGTGCGGCAGCAGTAAGAAAATCTACAGGAACTTCTTTTACGTCCCATGTATAATGCCCTATGGACTGCACCGTATCCGAATGAAAAAGAGCTCCGTTTACATGACAAAGCTCACAAACTTTAGCAATATCAATTTTATTACCTATTTCATTGTTCACATGCATTAAGCTCACCAACTTCTTAGAATCATCTTGTTGCAACAAAACTTCTAAGTTTTCTAAATCTGGATTACCCAATTCATCTAAATTCACATATAATATGTTGGTTCCTTTTTCACTAGCTAAATCTTCAACTGTATGAAGAACAGCATGATGTTCAATTTTAGAGGTGATAATAGTTTTTACATTAAGGTCGCGCACAGCACAACGCAAAATCATGTTATCAGCCTCAGTACCACCAGAAGTGAAAATAATTTCCGTCGGGTGGGCGTTCATATATTTAGCAATCGTTTTTCTAGCACTTTCTACACCAGTCTTTGCCGAGCGTCCATAACTATGGGTTGAAGATGGGTTGCCATAAAAATTGGCTAGTGCATCTTGCATCTTTACAATCACATTTTCACGTACTTGTGTAGTGGCCGCATTATCTAAATAAACCTTTTCCATTACCAAAAAATTCAATTAAGAACCTCCAAAATTAGCGGAATTAAAGTTAATTCTTCCCTAATTCAGAATAAACTTCTCCTTTATTTCCTTTAAATTTGACACATGAAGAAAACGCTACTTTTAGGTATCCTAATACTTTTATTTGCCTGTGACGATGGCGACCTCCAAATTGAAAATGTAGATTTTGAATTAATTGCCCTTGAATCTTGTGGCGATGAGGAAGATCCTTTGGATACTACCTTTTTCTTTAAAACAGATGATGATGATGCATACTTATTGGAGTTAGAGAGTGGGTTATTGTTTAACCAAACTTCTACAGAGGGAGCTTTAACGAGTACATTAGGAGGCTCTTCCGATTTAATTTATCGTTTCTTTTCCGATGAAGTTTCCTCAGATTATTTTTGTTCCACTATTCCTGCGACAGAGCCTACAGTCCTAAGCGAATCTACTGCTGCGGCAGGGGATGTTGCTATAAACACAAAAGTGACTGCAGTATCCAAAGATGTTAAAACTTATTCCCATACCATTCTAATTAGCGGTCTAGTGCTAACCAATGAGCAAAACGAGAGTATTACAGATACCTCTTCTTTTACTTATGGAACTTTCAAAACCACTACACCTACGAGTCAAAATCTAGAGATTCCGTTTTCTAATTATGGCTCCATTGTAAGTACTTCCGAATGTGACAGTGAAATTGTTGCCGGTAGCATAAGATTCTTCAAAAAGATAAATGACGAATACATCTCTTTAGATGTCCCATTGTCAGTTTTAGTGAACGAAGCTACCGTAGTAGATGAACCTAGAACATCAACCTTAGAAAACGGAGAGTTTAATTACACCATATTAGACGTAGTTGTAACGGATGATATGATATGTACCTCAGCTGCACTTTCAGAAGAAATCATAAGTTCCAATTTTGTTTCTTCAGGAGGAACTATAAATGTGGTCACTGAAGCTAGTGAACCTGATGCTGCTGGATCAATTACCTATGCTCACACCATTTCTCTTGAAAACACTGTACTTGTCCTTAAAGCGCAGAATGATGATGAGACCGATGTGACTCTTACGGCAATTGACAGCTTTATTATTGGTACGTATACTACAGTAGGCAATTAAGCATTCTGATAAATATATACTTCGGTTGCTCCAAGACCATATTTCTGGTAGTCGGCATCGTAGTATTTTACGTTTTCGTAGCGTCTAAAGAGGTAGTATAGTTCTTCTTTGAGTATACCTTCTCCTACACCATGAATAAAAACCACTTTTTGGATACGCTTTCTCACGGCAAAATCTAATTGACGTCTTGCGGTATCTAACTGAAGGTTTAGCATCTCATGATTGCTCATACCTTTATTAGACTTCGTCAATTGATGTATGTGCAAATCTACTTCCATTTTAGGAGCATTGCGCTCTTTGGGTTTCATTACCTGTGTTCTCCTTTTCTTTGGGAGCTCCTTTTCCGCCTTGATCTGGCTTATTTCGTAATTACTTACCTTGATATCTCCAGTATCTATTTTAACCAGTTCATTAGACTCAAAATTGAGCGAAAATCCATCGGTAGTTTCCATGGTAACCGTACTTCCGGACACCTTAATTACCTTACCCGAGATGACGTCATCTAAAGTCTCTACCTTGTCCCCTATTTGAAAAACGGTCATAATTTGTTTTGTATCCACAAAAATAATGGTAATTTTCGTGAAAGAATTGCTAAACAGTAAAAATGCAGTTAGCTACCTTTCTATTGGTTATTGAAGATTTCATGCTCCCGTGCTTAAACAAAAAGCTCTTTGGTATTGACTGCCCTGGCTGTGGTCTTCAACGTTCTATTGTTCTTTTTTTAAAGGGAGATTTTGGCGCTGCCTTTGATATGTACCCTGCGATTTTCACCCTTATACCCCTTGTATTGTTCTCTATTGCAAGCCAATTTATCCGATTTCGATTCGATACTTATATAAAAGTAACCCTTGGCATAACGAGCGGTTCTATTATATTGGTCAATTATATTTTAAAAATGACTCACCTAACCCACTAAAAAATGGAAGAACACAAACTACCTAACTCCACCCTGATCCTTGTATTTGGAATCCTCTCAATAGTTACTTGCTGTTGTTACGGTATCCTTGGACTTATATTTGGTATTGTTGCCTTGGTATTAGCCAATAAAGCGACAGCTATATACCTAGAAAATCCGGAAAACTATACTGATTACGGGAATGTAAAAACAGGTAAAATACTTGCAATCATTGGTATTGTACTAAGTGTTATTTATTTGATAATGACCATTGGTGCTATTTCTTTCTTCGGATTTGAAAATATACAGAACGAAGAATTGATGCGTGAAAAAATGGAAGAATTATTAGGATAAAACTATGCAACAACCTTTACCAGGAGCAAGTAACGCTCTAACTTTTGGAATTCTTTCTATAGTCTTAACCCTAATTTGTTGTGGACCTTTTGGTGCTATTTTTAGCTTCATTGGCCTATCTAATGCTAAAACGGCACAACAAACTTATGATCAAAGTAATGGGGAATTCACGGGTATTGAAAATGTAAGAACAGGCAAAATACTGTCTTATGTGGGCTTAGCCATAGCAAGTGTTTATTTGCTCTTAGCTATTATCTACTTTGGCGTTATAGCGGCAATTTTTGCCACGGCAATTTCAAATGGCGATTTTTAAATAGAAGCCGGAATTATATAAAAAAAGCCTGAAACTATGTTTCAGGCTTTTCTTTTTTATTTCTCAAACTGTTTCAAGGTTGTTGTGATGATTTTTACACAATCTAACAGTTGTTCTTTATTCATCACCAAAGGCGGTGCAAAGCGAATAATATTACCGTGGGTTGGTTTTGCCAAAAGTCCGTTTTCTTTCAGCGCCATACAAATATCCCAAGCAGTTGAACTTTCTTCTGTATCATTAATAAGGATAGCGTTCAATAAACCTTTACCTCTTACTCCGTTTACAATATCAGAACCTTCTATAAACTTACCAAGTTCTGCTCTGAACAATTCTCCTAAATCAAATGCGTTCTGGGCAAGTTCTTCTTCTTTAACAACATCTAAAGCAGCTATACCAACCGCAGCAGCTACAGGGTTACCTCCAAAAGTACTCCCGTGATTTCCTGGTTTTATAACACCCATAATATCATCATTGGCCAAAACAGCCGACACGGGATACGCACCTCCTGATAAGGCCTTACCTAAAATTAAAATATCTGGTTTAATTTCTGGCTCTCCACTACAATGTTTATCCTCGCAAGAACAGTTACCACAAGTTGCTAAAAGTCTACCTGTTCGCGCAATACCGGTTTGGACTTCGTCTGCAATAAACAACACCCCATGTTTCTCACAAAGTGCTTTTGCTCCAGCTAAATACCCCTCAGAAGGAACATAAACTCCAGCTTCACCTTGAATAGGCTCTACCAAGAACCCTGCAACATTCGGATTATTTTCTAATACCTCTTGTAGTGCATCTAAGTTGTCATATTCTATTTTCAGAAAACCTGCTGTGTAAGGACCAAAGTTCTTACGGGCAACTGGGTCATTAGAAAATGAAATAATAGTAGTTGTTCGTCCGTGAAAATTATTCTCACAAACAACAATCTGTGCTTCGTTTTCTGCTAAACCTTTTTTCTCATATGCCCATTTTCTACATAATTTCAATGCAGTTTCAACAGCTTCTGCACCTGTATTCATAGGCAAAAGCTTGTCGAATTTAAATGTTTCGGTAGCATACTTTTCATACTTCCCGAGCATATCGTTGTAAAAAGCTCTAGAAGTAAGCGTTAATGTTTGTGCTTGTTTGGTCATGGCGCCAACAATTTTTGGGTGGCAATGACCTTGATTTACGGCAGAATAAGCCGAAAGAAAATCATAATACTTTTTTCCTTCAACATCCCAAACATACACACCTTCTCCCTTGCTCAATACAACGGGTAATGGGTGGTAGTTGTGTGCTCCGTGTTTATCCTCCAATGCAATAGCATCTTTAGAAGTGATTTTTTCTAAAACTGACATAATAAAAATTACTTTAAAATAAAACTTCAGTAATTCCTTCTATACCTTTTTCCTTTCGAAGACTCGAAAATTCAGCGTGGGAGAGAAATCATCCTTGTAGAATTGCAAACTTAATAAATAATTTTCGCATCGCAGATATAAAGCGCTAAGAACCTATTTAACAAGATAGAAGTGACTTCTTATAAAAGATGGTGTCTTAATCTATAGCACCAAACTTTTTTAAAAACATCTATATGAATTACTTAGACAACATTATGAACAGCCTTTCCAACTCGGTAGGCGATTTTTTACCAAGCACAATTGGTGCAATCCTTATCCTTATAATAGGATGGTTTGTAGCTGGTTTTATCAAAAGGTTAATTACCAAACTGATAAAGCGCACCAAAATAGACGATAAAATGGGCACGGGCAAAGTTGTTATTTCCTCCCTTATCGGTAAACTTATTTACTTTTTCATTATGATTTTTGTTTTCATGCTAGCTTTAGAAAAGCTAGGCATGACCAGTGTTTTAGACCCTGTTAAAAACTTGCTTAACGGTTTCACAAACTACATTCCTAATATTGTGGGCGCTGGTTTGGTAGGTTATATAGGCTATATGCTTGCAACTATTGTTTCTGAGCTAGTAGGTCTTTCTGGAGACACCATTCAAAGCTTGGTACCAAAACTTAAGCTGCCGGAAAATATTGATTTGGTAAACATTCTTAAAAAGATTGTTTTCATATTTATTTTCATCCCTCTATTGATTACGGCACTGAATATTTTAAACATGGATGCCATTTCTGTACCGGCTACCCATATGTTAGAGCAGTTCTTTAATGCTATTCCAAAAATTCTAATAGCAGTTATTATAATTATAATTTTTGTTGTTGGAGGTAAATTCGTTGCTGGTCTACTAACAGACTTATTAGAGAGTCTTAAATTAGATGGCATCGTAAAGAAAATGAACTTAGGAGGAGTTTCTTCTAATACAAACCTTCCTAAATTGATTGGTAATATTGCCTTTTTCTTTATTGTCCTTTTTGGTATTACAACGGCATTAGAAAAATTAGAATTTGCAAAACTTACTGAAGTTTTGGACACCCTAGTAGGAGTATCTGGTAACATTCTATTCGGTTTAGTTATTTTGATTATTGGAAACTGGATAGCCTCAATTGCTCACAAAGCAATGGCTAAAGATGAAAATAATCTATTTGTAGCTTCAATTGTAAGAATGTGTATTTTGGCCATTTTCTTAGCAATGGGCCTTAAAACAATGGGTATTGGCGATGATATTATCAACATGGCCTTTGGCATAACATTAGGTACTATAGCGGTTACTATTGCACTTTCTTTTGGACTTGGAGGTAGAGAAGCTGCTGGAAAACAAATGGAACGTATTTTAAACAAATTTAATAATAACAAACAGTAGTTCCCTCGATTTACTATATGTTTGTACAGTCGAGAAACCTTGTAATGAGGTTTCTTGGCTTTTTTTATTTCCTGTTTTCTCACGAAAACATGTCACTCTAATACATTTACAGATTATAAATTCCATATTTAACTATTTTTAATAAGCTGGATTGTATTGATAGTTATAATAAATGCAATGGGATGCTTACTTTTGCCGCATGCGAAGAAAGAACAAGCGACAGGTATTCGAAAACGTAGAGGTTGTAGATGCCGGGGCGAAAGGAAAAACTATTGGTAAGGCACCTGACGGACGAGTCATTTTTTTGACAAACACCGTTCCTGGTGATGTTGTTGATGTACAGACTACAAAGAAAAGAAAGGCATATTTTGAAGGGGTTGCCACCGCTTTTCATTCATACTCAGATAAACGCGTAGAACCTCAATGCGAACATTTTGGAGTTTGTGGCGGTTGCAAATGGCAAGATATGGGCTACGAGCACCAACTCTTCTACAAGCAGCAAGAAATTGAAAATAACTTAAAACGAATTGGGCATCTTGAATTACCCGAGACTACACCTATTTTAGGTTCTGAAGAACAGTATTTCTATCGTAATAAAATGGAGTTTTCATTTTCAGATAGTAGATGGATGACTTTAGAGGAAATTCAATCTGATAAAGAAATTACCGACAGAGACGCTTTAGGGTTCCATATTCCTGGAATGTGGGATAAGATTCTTGATATTAAAAAATGTCACTTACAGCAAGACCCTTCTAACGCTCTTAGGTTAGAGACTCGTGATTTTGCCATTAAAAATGGACTTACGTTTTTCAACCCTAGACATCAGCACGGGGAATTGCGCTCTCTTATGATTCGTACGGCTTCAACTGGTGAGTTAATGGTCATGATTCAATTTCATGATGATAACCAAACGAACCGTGAGGCGATATTAAATCACCTTAAAGAAACCTTTCCTGAGATAACTTCGCTTTTATATGTTATCAACCAAAAGCAGAATGACACCATATACGACCAAGATATTATTTGTTTCTCTGGGCGTGACCATATTTTTGAAGAAATGGAAGGCTTGAAATTTAAAATCAATGCTAAGTCGTTTTATCAAACAAATTCAGCACAAGCTTACGAACTATATAAACTTACCCGCGAATTTGCTGATTTAAAAGGCGATGAGCTTGTTTACGACCTTTACACAGGTACAGGAACCATTGCTCAATTTGTTGCTAAAAAAGCAAAAAAAGTTGTTGGTATAGAGTCCGTACCCGAAGCTATTGAAGATGCGAAAGCAAACGCTGAGCGTAATAAAATTGACAATGTAGATTTCTTTGTGGGTGATATGCGAAATGTCTTCAACCAAGAATTTATTAATACCCATGGCACACCTGACGTTATTATTACAGACCCTCCAAGGGTTGGTATGCATAAAGATGTGGTACAACAAATCTTGAATATTGCCCCAGAAAAAGTAGTTTATGTAAGTTGTAATAGCGCTACACAGGCACGCGATTTGGAATTAATGAAAGAGGCATACAAGGTAGTAAAGGTGCAACCGGTAGATATGTTTCCCCAAACACATCATGTTGAAAATATCGTACTTTTGAAAAAGCTATAGTTTTATGAATAAACTAAAAATACTTTTTGTTATCCTTTTGGGCATACTTTGTTTTTCTGCATGTGAGAAAGATGATATTTGTACGGAAGATGACACTCCGCAATTGGTCATACGTTTTTACGATGCCCTGAATCCTACTGAATTTAAGGATGTGCAGAACTTAATTGTCTGGGGAGTATTGCCTACAGAAGGTAAGGACACCATAGCCAATATAGCTTTGGATTCTATTGTTCTACCGTTACGAGTTGATGAAACTAGCACATCATTCGCTTTCTCAAGACAGCTAACCATTGACGATATTAATGTAGACACCCTAACCTTTAACTATGATGTAAAGGAAATTTACAAATCTAGAGCCTGCGGTTACATAGCCAATTTTGAAAACTTGACGGCAACAGTCAAACAAGATGATTCAGTTTGGGTTCAGACCATAGATATAGATAACGCACTTATTGAAAACACAGCTTCCGCCCATGTTAAGATATTTCACTAGTCTTTTTTTCTTCTTAGTTGTTGCTGTGGGGTTTTCTCAGAGCGAACCTATTGACCTTAATAAAAAAGATACCACCGTATACAAACAACGTTATGGCATAAGGGTAGGCGTAGATTTAAGTAGGGTCCTGAATTCTTTTTTTGATGAGGACTATACGGGACTAGAATTCGTAGGTGATTATAGACTTTCCCAAAATCTTTATTTAGCTGCCGAACTTGGTAACGAGAAAAAAACAATAGGCACCCCGCTTGGTGCTGAAGTTGACATTGAAGGAGGGGATTTGTATACCTTTACGACATCTGGCAGCTATATTAAATTAGGTATAGATTACAATACCTATGGCAATTGGTACGGTGAGCAAAACATGATATATATTGGTGGTCGTTATGCTTTTAGCACTTTTAGCCAAGAGCTAGACGCCTATAAAATTTTTGATAGCAGCCGCTATTGGAATCCCGATGATTTTGCCGCAGGAACCGATGCCCTGGGGAAATATGAAGGTCGCACTAAATCTTGGCTAGAATTTGTAGCAGGAATTAAAGCGGAAGTTTTAAGAAATATCTATGTAGGCGCTAGCGCGCGTTTAGGCATCTTAATAACGAACAAGAGACCTGACGGTGTGTTGGACGATCTTTTCATTCCCGGTTTTAATAGAGTTACCGACGGCAGTAGATTTGGGGTTGGCTACAATGTTTCTCTCAGCTATCTCATTCCTCTTTACAAGAAGAAAAACGAACCGAAAAAAGAAAAGCCACAACCAGAACCAGAGTCCAAATCCGAACCTGAAGATAGACCTGGAAGACAATAGATTTTTAGAATAGAAAAGCCTTCTTTCTATTCGTTGTCCTTATCCTTGTTCATATACTTGGCTTTCTTACTGCCTTCATACATTACATACTTTACCAAGCGCGATTCTAATTGGCTATTGAAAACCTTTATCTTACGAGAAGGTCTGAGACCTACATATTTAAGCGCTTCCATATTAGATGTGATAAACCAAGCTTCCGTACCAGGGTATTTTTGCTTTAATGTATCTCCTATTGAAGCATAAAAATCTTCCATCTCTAAACTCAATCGCTCCCCATAAGGTGGGTTAAAAACCATATGCAGCTTACCTTCAGTAAATTTTTCGGTATCAAAAAAGTTCTTTCGTTCTACGGAAATGAATTCTGATAGGTTAGCGTTTTCAACATTATCTAACGCTTTACGTACAGCAGAAGGAGCTTTATCGTAACCCACTATTTTATAATGAAACTCTCTAACCTTATTTAGACAAACTTCAACAATTTTATCAAAAAGTTCTTGATCAAAATCGTCCCATTTCTCAAAGGCAAATTCCTTTCTATTAATGTTTGCCGGAATATTACAAGCAATCATAGCCGCTTCCGTTAACATGGTACCACTACCACACATAGGGTCTATAAAATCGCATTGACCGTCCCATCCACTCAAGAGTAAAAGTCCAGCTGCCAACACCTCGTTTATAGGGGCAATATTCGTGGCGGTACGATAGCCTCTTTGGTGCAAAGAACGCCCTGAACTATCTAAGGAAACATTACAATGCTCATCATGAATATGAATGTTGATGCGTACATCAGGAAATTTTACGTCTACACTAGGGCGGCTTCCATCCATATCCCTAAACTTATCTACTATAGCATCTTTAACTTTTTGCGAGACGTAGAGCGAATGTGTAAAATTATCCGAGTTTACCGTAGAATCTATAGCAAAAGTAGTATCAACGGAAAGGTACTCTGCCCAATCCATTGCATAAATCTTTTTATAAAGATCATTCTCACTACGAACAGAAAAAGAATGAATAGGCTTAATAATCTTAATGGCCGTTCGCAAACATAGATTGGCTTTGTACATAAAGCCCGTATCTCCTTCAAAAGCGACATTTCTAACGCCTTCAACTACATTGCTCCCACCTAAATTGCGAATTTCCTTAGCCAACATCTCTTCAAAACCAAAGAGCGTCTTGGCAACCATTTTAAAATTTTTACTCATGTCTTATTCTAAAGTTGCCGCAAAAATACAGTATTTTAGCCGGAGAAATACGAACCCACCCTCTGCTTTCTTAAATGCCGTTATTCCTTTGACTAACTAAAGGATAAAGTTGCTTTTTTGAAAATTGAAAAAGTTGGGTTCGTAGATGTAATTATAGCCATAATCCTGAGACTAAGAGCTTCGAAAAAAAACGATTTTCCGTTAATGAATTACGCCTTACCCATTTTAGCCGTTCTACTGAGTTTTACCTTTGTATATATTGTAAAACCCCAGAATAGAAGTAACTTTAAGCTACTTTTAGCATTTAGTGGTGCCTTTTTGTTGGCCCTAACGTTGTTTGAACTTTTTCCGTCAGTATACGAAAATGGTGATCCTAAAAAAGTAGGGTTATTTGTAATGCTGGGGATTCTATTTCAAATATTCTTAGAATTCTTTTCAAAAGGAGCGGAACACGGGCATGTTCATTTAGATAGCGAAAAAGAGCTTTTTCCATGGTTATTATTCGCTAGCCTTTGCGTTCATTCATTTTTAGAAGGTTTCCCAATTCACCACCACGATACCATAATTTACGGTATACTCATCCATAAAGTACCTATTGCCATTATACTAAGTATCTTTCTATTAAACTCAAAAATACCTTTAAAAAAGGCATTTTTCTTTATCACCATATTTTCATTAATGACCCCATTAGGAAGTTATATTGCTGATCATGCAGATTGGGCAGACACCTACTTTGCACCAATTAACGCATTGGTAATTGGTGTGTTCTTACATATTTCTACGGTTATACTTTTTGAAAGTTCAGAAGGCCATACATTTAACTTGCGTAAAATAGTCGCCATTATTTTTGGCATCGCAATCGCATATTTTTTATAGAATGTTCAGTAAAGCCGAATCAAAAAAACTACGCGAAGACTTCTGGATTGCTTTTGGTAAATCCTATCCTAGAAAATGGATACTTTATAATACCAAAGTAAAGGCCCTTGTATTCAAATTTCATTTTGACCTAAAAAAAGCAATGGTCTCCATAGATATTGAAACGGAAGACCTAGAGAGACGTATTACCCTTTGGGAGAAATTTCAATCGCTACAGTCTCTTCTTCAATCTGAAGAATACCTTCCCAAAGCCATTTTTGACGAGATTTTTTTTCTATCCAACGGAAAAGAAATATCAAGAATTTACGTGACCCTTGAAAACGTGTCTATCCACAATAAAAATACCTGGCAAGAAACCATGATTTTTCTAAGCCAACAAATGGGGCAAGTAGAAGTGTTTTTTGAAGATTTCAAAGAGATTTTAGAGTAAAATCAATCTAGTTTCATCTGATGCCGAATACCTTTTTCTAGTCCAGTAAGCTGCGCCATACCCAACGCTCTACCAATAATGGAATAGCCGGGGTAAAATTCTCCCTGACGTTTTTTATCATCTAGCAAAACATGGCCATGATCGGGCCTTAAAGGAATAGCAGCATCAGTCCGGCCAAATCCTTTTCTTCTAAGTTGCTCGTTTATTAAAGCTTCCATAATGTCTGCCATTACCACAGAACCGTTTAGATGTTCTGCTTCATAAAATTTACCCATGGCATTTAACTGTACATTTCTTAAGTGGACAAAATGAATTCGGTCTCCAAAATCTTCAATAATTTTGACCAAATCATTATTGGACGAAGCGCCCAATGACCCCGAACAAAAAGTGAAACCGTTATTAGTAGAAGGATAACAATCACGAATAAATTTTAAATCTTCATAGGTTGACGTTATTCTAGGGATACCAAAAACAGAAAAAGGCGGGTCATCTGGGTGAATGGCCATGTGAATACCAAGTTTTTCAGCCTCAGGCAATATCGACTTAAGAAAGTATACCAAATTTTCTCTAAGTTCGTCTTTTGAAATTTGACTTACCACCGCCAAATTCTTTCTAAAAACTGACATTTTAATCGGTTCTTTACTCCCCGGTATACCCGCTAAAATTGCATTTTCAAGCGTCTGTTTTTCTATGTCAGACAAACTAACAAAATGCTTTTTAGCATTTTGTACAACACTCTCTTCATACACCTCAGCAGCATTATCCCGTTTTAATATAAAAATATCAAAAGCAGCAATGGCAATTGGATCATAAAGTAAACTAGACGTTCCGTTTGGTAATTGGTAATCAAGATTGGTACGTGTCCAATCTATAAGTGGCATGAAATTGTAGCAAATAATTTTAATGTTTTGCTTCGCTAAGTTTTTTAGGGTTTGAATATAATTTTCAACATACCTATCTCTTTTGGGAAGCCCGTATTTAATAGCGTTATGAATATTAAGACTTTCCACAACGGACCACTCCATTCCGTGTTGTTCTATTTGTGTTTTAATGGCTACGATTGTTTCATTAAGCCAAACTTCACCTGTAGGAACACCATGGCAAGCTGTGACAATGCCATCTGCCCCCAGCTGAGCTATATCTGCTAAAGAAACCCCAAATTCAGGACCAAACCAACGGTATGTTTTTTTCAATTTTTCCATTTTATACTCCCGCAAAAGAATTGAAACCTCCATCTACATCGTACACTGTTCCCGTTACAAATGAAGAGGCTTCACTTAAAAGGTAATGTACCATCCCGTTTAATTCGGAGGCGTCCCCAAAACGATTCATAGGTGTTTTTGCTAGTATTTTTTTGCTTCGCTCCGTATGGGAACCATCTTCGTTTATTAATATTTTTCTATTCTGATTGCCAATAAAAAAACCTGGAGCAATGGCATTTACCCTAATCTTATCACTGAATTTTGTTGCCAATTCCTCTGCCATCCACTTGGTAAAAATATCAATACCTGCTTTTGCCATAGAATACCCCAAAACCCGAGTTATAGATTGTTTTGATGCCATGGAAGATATATTTATGATGGAACCATACCCCTGCTCCGCCATTAATTGACTTAGAACAATAGTTGGCAGTACACTACCAAAAAGATTAAGGTCTACTACTTGTTTTGTATCCTCCAAAG
Source organism: Zobellia nedashkovskayae (assembly GCF_015330125.1). NCBI lineage: Bacteria > Pseudomonadati > Bacteroidota > Flavobacteriia > Flavobacteriales > Flavobacteriaceae > Zobellia > Zobellia nedashkovskayae. The sequence goes on from NZ_JADDXR010000002.1 coordinate 4,923,763, forward strand.
AAATATCAAAAACGGTTTGATCGGGACGCAGTGTTGCACCTGGCAAATTCCCTCCAGCCAAGTTAATTAGACCACCTATTGCACCATGAGCTTCCTTTATTTGCTCTCGCAAGGAAACCAATTCCTTTTCTTCCATTACGTCTACAACATAAGAGACCGTACTATTGTTAGAAATACGGTTTAGCATATTTCTTTTGTCATCTAACTTATCTGCCAATCTGCCAAGGAGTATTACTCTAGCACCATTTTTAACCAAATATTCAGCAATAGAACCACCCAAAACTCCGGTCCCTCCGGAAAGGGCAATTGTTTTATCTTTTAATTGAAAAAGGTCGTTCATATCTACTTTTTCTTGGCTAGTTCGTAAGCTTTAGTTGTTGTATAATATTTACTTATCATATTGGGTACTTCCCATTCAGGAAGCTCACCAGCTTCCAAGTACTTTAAATAATTTTCGGTTACCTGTCCAAAATGAGCTTCATGACCAATTTTAAATGAATCCGGTATATTAATTTTATAACTACCATCATTCATTTTCTTCATGGTCGTACCCGAAAATTGAGTTGCTATTTTACCCTCAATCGCTTTATTCAATAGTCCTTCAAACCCCTGTTGTTGTTTTGGTGTTATATATAAAGTGGGTTTATAACCTTCTTCTTCTCCCTGTTTAATAATCAAGTCACTTTTAGTGCCTCGCATAATACTGTAATGCGTATCGCCTGTGCCCTCAGGAGCTTGGTAGTTCCATATCACAGAAACTTTAGCATGTTTCCCGTTTATTTTGTAAACCATTTCTCCATTACAGAATATGTTCAGATTATCATCCTTTATATCTTTTTTCAAATAATCAGGGTAACTGTCTAACCCAGTAACTTTTTGAAACTCGTCTGTAGTAAGTACAGTAGGCCAACGTTTGGCTTTTACCATTTCTATGTTGTTGGTATCGATAACTTGATTAGGAAAAGCTTCCCATTGCACCAAATCCACCAAGTGAGTTGTAACATCTACGATGCCTTCTCCTTCTTCGTTTACATCAAAAAACCAAGCCGGACGCACCAACGGCTGACCGGAAACATACTTAAAAAAATGATGTACACTCTCTTTAATGATTGCAGGTTCATCTGGTGTACCATCAATTAATTCTCCAAATATCTCTGGCAAATCTGAAAAAGTTTTCTGCATTAAAGTAGTAGACTCAAAACGTTCCGTCATGATATCATAAATCAAAACCCCATTCTTTTCGGCTATCTCAAAAGCTTGTTGCAGTTTCTTAAATCCATCTGGATTAATCACCAAAGGCTTATCTGCATAGACATTAAGCCCAGCTTTTACCGCCTCAAGAACATAATCTATTTTTTTACTGTTCTTACCGGCAACGATCATAACGTTACCGGGTTTATCGGCAATCATTTTTTTGAGGTAATCATTACCTAAATGTTTTTCAACTTTCCAAGCTGTAGGTAGCTTTTCACGAGAATTATAGGAGTTTATCTTAGTTAAAAAATCCTGTACTTCGGGACCATTTGGGGCGAAAAGGTATATAGTAGAGTCTACTTGAGGATACATGGTTTTATGAACCAAAGCAGCATGAAAATGTCCTGGATTTAAGGTCATTAACTTCACTTTGTTTGTTGTCTTTGCTTCCACCATTTTGGTATCAGTTTTTTTTTCGCCACACGCAATGCAAAGTAGCAAAAGTAAAAATGGAATTTTATTTTTCATTTGATTAGCGTTTTATCTTAGGCCTAAACCGAAAAACCCGTTTAGACACCTTTCACTTCTATTTCATAAAAACCTTAAGGATATTTTAAAAAGCCCATTCATAATAAACGGGCTTTTTAAAGCTTTAAGACTTTACGTAATCCGTTCCATAAGGTTTTCTTTGCTCACGATGTAACATGGCATTCGCTTCGTCATCATTTATAAATACTTCTTTGTTATAATCCCACTCCAGTTTTCTATCAAACTGCATAGCGATATCGCTTATTAGACAGACAGTACAGGCTTTATGACCTTTTTCAATAGGTGAAATTGGAGCTTTTCTGGTCTTTATACAATCTAACCAGTTGCCATGCTGATCATCAATTTTTTCAAGGTGTATTTCATTTTCACCAATTACGGATTCTAAAATTTTAGGATCCGAAGCGTTTAACGCTTTACTACTCTTCTCTTTATCCACTGGGTCTGTAGCCGAAGCTTGATACGAGCCACGAGAGACAAAAATCCATCCATCTGAGCCTTCGTAACGAATTCCGTTGGTATAGCCTCCACTAGTGTAAACCGTAATACCATTATCATATTCATGCTTCACAAAGAAATCTCCGTGTACGTTCCACAAACCCAATTTTGGGAATTCTGCTAAGGCCTCAACAGATATAGGTCCTCCCAATTCTGTATTCATACCCCAAGCGGCAGAATCATAATGGTGCTGTCCCCAACCGGTAATCATACCAGCACCATAATTACGAGAACGCAACCAGCCTGGACGGTCATATCCTTCCTGCGGATGTACGCCAATTTCCGTATAAGGAACTTCTGGAGTAGATCCTAACCACATATCAAAATTAAGATTAGAAGGTATGGGCATCTCTGGAGCTACAGGACCTGCAGGATCACCGGGTAACCCTATTTTTACGGTATGAATTTTTCCTATTCTTCCGTTTCTTACTAATTCTGCCGCAATTCTAAATTGGGGCATAGCACGTTGTTGTGTACCTACTTGTAAAATGGCACCTGTTTTCTGAACAACATCTCTTAACTGCTGACCTTCCCTTACCGTTAAGGATGTAGGTTTTTGCACGTAAATATCTTTACCTGCGAAAGCAGCTTCCATAGCAGGTTGCGAATGCCAATGGTCCGGAGTACTAATAACTACAGCATCAATATCTTTGTTCAAAAGCATTTCTCTGTAATCATCATATAACTTGGTTCGGTCATATTTAGCCTTCCCTGTTTTTTTCTGGTAGAAGCCATCAACCAAAAGTTTGGCATCATCCGCTCTTTTTGAGTCAACATCACAAACTGCCAAATAGTTGGCTTGATCAAACCTGATTGTATCATGAATATCATGGCTTCTGGCAATACGGCCACAACCAATCTGACCAATGTTTATTTTATTACTTGGAGCATTTTTTCCCAAAACATGGGCAGGTACAATGCTAGGAAACCCCACCAAAGCGGCAGTACTTAAAGCTGTTCTGTTTATAAATTTTCTTCTTTCCATTGTGGTATTCGGTATTTCTATTTATTGATTAATTCTATTTGGTTCTGTTTTGCGAACGACTGCCAGTACGCTTCTGCCTCCTCTGCATTTAAAGTACCATCAAAATTTGTAGACACCCCGTTAGTAGTACCCTTCTCCACTACAAAAGCTCTGGGCAATGGTATGTTAAAATCGTCAATCAAGGTACCCGTCACGGTGAAGTCTTTTTTAGCTACTGCCACTAGTGAACAATATTACAAGAGTGTTCAGAGAAGTGACGTTCGCTTAAATAGCTTAAAATCGCTTAATAGTTGTTTCATAAAGAGTAAATTAAATTGAGTTGGATTAGTTAAATCTGGTTGAATTACAACAAAACTATAAAATATTACGAATTACGCAACCGATTGCGTAAATTAATTACATAAAAATTGACAATTACTCAATTTTATCATCCAAAACAGAGACAAACACATTAAATAAGATTTAAAAATGCAATAAATTAAAAATTAGTCTTGTATATTTCAATTTGTTACGTAATATTGTTGCACTAAAATTGCACTAGTGAAATGGCAAAAAAAATAACTATATATGACTTGGCACAGAAACTTAACATCTCTCCAGCCACCGTCAGCAGAAGTCTAAATGATCATCCGGCAATTAGTCAGAAGACAAAAGACAAAGTATTATTAGTAGCAAAAGAAACCGGCTACAGGATGAATAAGTTTGCGGCGAATCTGAGCAAACAAAAATCTAATACAATTGGAGTTATTGTTCCTAAGTTGAATTCTAACTTTATGTCTACGGTTTTGTCCGGTATTGAAAAGATTGCAAATGATGTTGGGTACAACCTAATAATTAGTCAATCTTTAGAATCTGAAGAAAAAGAAAAACTTAACGCAAAAACCCTTTTTGATAGTGGCGTGGATGCTCTACTTGTTTCACTGGCATACGAAACTGAAAACTTTGACCACTTTACCACTTATACGGACAGGAAGATTCCGCTCTTATTTTTTGATAGAGTGTGTGATTTGCCCAACTGTCCTACTATTTCTATAGATAATCATGCCGCAGGTTTTGATGCTACACAACACCTCATTGAACAAGGATGTAAAAATATTGTACATATAAGCGGAAGTCTTAAACGTAATGTTTATTCAGATAGATATGATGGTTATCAAAGAGCCTTATATAAAAATGATATACCGTTCAGAAAAGAAAACCTCTATGAGAGTGACCTTAGTATAGAGAACGTAAAAACATTTGTTGACCGAATAAAAAATTCAGAACATAAAGTGGATGGTATTTTTGTATCGAACGACACTTTTGCCGTACAATGTATACTAGGGTTAAAGAAAGAAGGCTACAGAGTACCAGAAGACATCAAAGTTATCGGGTTTAACAATGACCCTGTTTCCGAAGTAATATCACCCAATTTAACAACTATTGAATATCCCGGTTACAAAATGGGTATTCTAGCAGGAGAGAGCATCATCAGTCACCTTAGTGGTTCTATCAACATCCAATCTGCAGACCAAATCCTCATTAAACATAAATTAATTAAAAGAGAATCTACAAGACTCTAAAACACAATTATCACCGATGAAAAAGAACATTACCATCCTATTTTTATTTGTTACTGGTTTCATTTTTTCTCAGCAAATTGAAGAATTTAAAATTACAGAAGAATGGCTTGCTAAAATAGAACAGTTAGCTCCCTCTGAAACTACCGTTAAAAATGTGTCCAAAAAGAAAATACTAGTCTTCTCAAAGCCAACGGGATTTGACCATTGGACTATTCCTCATAATGTGGAAATGTTGAAAATAATAGGAAAAAAATCGAATGCTTTTGAAATACATGTTGGGTATGACATTGAGAGTTTTGATAAAAAGAACCTTAAAAAATATGATGCAATCGTTTTCAATAACTGTAATCCTTCCGGACCAAAAAGGGATTTATTTTGGGATTTATTGCACATGAACACCAATCTTCCTGACAATGATATAGCAGCATTATCAAAACAATATGAAACGAACATCATGAATTACGTGGCTAAAGGCGGCGGATTAATGATATTGCATGGTGCTATTACCGTTCAAAACAATTCTAAAGAGTTTAGCAAAATGACGGGCGGCAGCTTTGATTACCATCCTAAACCACAAGAAATGCATGTTAAGGAGGTAGACCCCATGCATCCTTTAGTACAGGCATTTAAAGGAAATGGACTTACACATGTTGATGAACCTTATTTTTTCAACAATGCATATTTTGATTATAATTTTAGACCATTGCTTTATATTGAAATAGATAAGTTGGTAGACATGAGGAAGGAAGTAGACGAAAAAATCAACTATGTTTCTTGGATAAAACGGCACGGGAAGGGACGTGTCTTTTATAGTTCTCCATCTCATAATGCCCAGAGTTTAGACCATCCAGAGTTGCTTCAATTTTTCTTAGATGGGTTGCAATATGTAGTAGGCGATTTAAAATGTGACGACTCGCCAATAGGAAAATAGATTGGGTTGAAGTAGTTTTGCTAGAAACAGCAATTTGAAAACGAACCACATTTCTATTATAGCATTATTTCTCTGTTTACTAATCTCATGTAAAGAGACAAAACAGAAGCCTAATAGTAAAATTTTAGATTCTTCCGTAACATCTTCAATAACCAAAGGCACGAGCCTGTTAGACAAATGTATAAATGCACATGGAGGCATTCAAAAATGGAGGTCGTTTACCGGTATTTCTTATAATTTAGAAGAAGACGGTGAGACAGTTTATCAACTTACCAATATAAAAGACCGCAGAGCCTACTTAAAATCTAACGATTACGAAGTAGGCTTTGATGGAAAAGTAGCCTGGGCAAAACCAGATGCTTCTAAAATTCCAGGGAAATCCGCTGCGTTTTATTATAACCTAGATTTTTATTTTTTAGGAGTTCCCTTTTTATTGAAAGATGCGGGAGTAGTCGCTACAGATGAAGGAACCTCCGTAATAAACGGTAAAAATTACGAGACTTTAAAAATTACTTTTGGCTCGGAAATAGGTCTTTCTCCTGAAGATGTATACTATCTATATTTAAACCCCGAAACTTTTAGGCTGGAGATACTCACCTATTCAGTCTCCTATTTTAAGAAAGAAAACGCACAAATAAATTCTGCTAAAACATATTCAGAATATAAAGAAGTACAAGGTATTATGATGCCAACAAAATTGGAGAATTTTGAATGGAAAGACGGAAAGTTAGGAAAAAGCACAAAACATATTCGTCTTTTTAGCGATATCCAGTTTCTGAATAAAATACCGGACCAATCTATTTTTAAAGCACCAGAAGGTTCTGTAACGGAAAGCATTAATTAAACTAAAATCTATTTCTTAGAATAATTTGTTAATTCCAACTATCTGAATTTAACCGCTAATATTTTTTTATTATTCGTGTAATAACGCTAATACACCTTTACAAGATATAAAACAGTTATTTACTTAAAGAATCTAACTTTTCCTCAAGTTCTTCCAGAGTATACTCTGATCCATTTTTGCTTTTCAATTCTCTGAGTTCTTTCACTTTTTCAGGACTAAAGCCTGAGGGGTTTTTAGAAAAAGCATTTGTAACATAAGAAATGATGGATGAAATATCTTTATCACTTAAAGATTCATTAGTATTTAATCCAGGCATAGCATGGTTTAAATTATATATTTTACCAGCTACCTCAATAGGCCCCTTAAGACCGTGTAATATTATCATTGTTAACTTTTCAGGAGGAAGTATGTGTTCTGATCCAACTAGAGGTGGGGCCAATTCTTCTGCGCCCGTTCCATTAACCAGATGGCAGGCTGCACAAATTTTTCGATATAATTTAGCTCCTTTTGTTCGAGAATCTTCATTTGCTCCCATACTGACGTAAATAGAATTTTTTTTATTTTCTTCTTTACGTTTAATATTTTTCGAAAATTGTTCTTGAAACAAACTATCTTCTATAATAGTCTTATTCAAATCAGTTAATACATCTTCATTCAATAGAGACATGCCACTTAACAGTGCTTCTGTAATTAACTGGCTATTCTCATGTCTTTCAACTAATCTTTTTATAATAGGATTAAAGTCATCTTTTGAAACGATAGACCACTTGCCCAATACTGTTGCTAAATACAAATCAACACCATTACTTTCTTTCTTAATTAGATTTCTAAATAGTTGCCTTGCTTTTTCCTTATTTTCTATAGTAACATAGTCTTCAAGAAGTACAAGTACATGACAAATAACATCCACATTACTTTTTTCCGCAATATTCAATAATAAATCAAAAGACAAACCTGTCCCTATACCATTGAGCGTATTAAGAGCGTGCATTTGGGCTATTGGATATTCAATATTTTGTGCTAACTGCTGAAGTTCCGTTACAACACTAACTTCTTCCTTATAAACCAATCGATGTTGTGCCTGATCTCTGATATAACCATTCTTGTGCTTTAATAACTCAACAAGTTCGTTAGAGGATACTTTATCTAGGTCCGGTACACTAAATTTTTCGATAGATTTTTTTCCCACTCGTAGAATGCGTCCAAAATTAATCAACGTATCCAACTGCATTTGTTTTGAGAGTTTTTTCAAATACGGACTTAGAAAGGCGTGATGTTGTATTATTCCTCTATGCATATCTATTACATACATACTACCATCCGGTGAGGTTGACAAATTAACTGGGCGAAAACCTTCATCCGTACTGGCTAAAAATTCTTTATCATGCCAAGCCTGTTGTCCTGTTATAGAATCCCCATAAAACGTTAATATATTTCTTTTGACGGCATTAATCTCTGGAATACAAACGAAGACATTTTGCTCATATTCCTCTGAAAAAACTCCTCCTCTATACACCAAAGGCCCACAAGCAGCTGTTACTTCCAGTAAAAGACTATCCTTATCTAACACTCCCTCTACATAACCACGATTGACTTTAGCAGCATGTAACGGATAAACTCTTTGGTCTTTACTAAGTTTTTGATTCACACCTTTTTGAGGTTGTAAAAATTCATTACGAATCATCCGATTTGGTAAAATATAATCCCCCAACAGCTGAGTAGAGTTGTTGTTATAATACAATCTACCCAAATTGTCATGAGACATACCCCATTGCCCACGATGTGTCGTAGGCTCCTTAATCCAATTTCCATTTTTACGTTGATATCTAAAATGAGAGCCTGCATTATAAATCCAATTATCAATATTTAATTCTAAACCGTTCGGTTGGTGTTCCGGATTACCTTCAAGAGCATAAAGAGAATCTACTAAAACCCGGTTTTGAGGTCTATCATTTTTATCAATCTCTACAAAATATAAGTTAGGTGGTTCTGCATATAACAACCCTCCATAAACTAAAGTCAATGCCCTTGGCATAACTAAACTATCGATAAATATTTTGGCATGATCCATTACTCCATCTTCATCCTTATCTTCCAAAATTTTGATTGCACCAGATGGTAAATCCTCATCAGTACCGGCAATATCTTGCATAAACCCTGACATCTCGGCAACCCAAATTCGGCCTTTAGAATCAAAATCAATTTGAACAGGAGCTTTTAAAAGTGGTTCTGATGCTATAACGTCTAGTTCAAAACCCGATTCTACCTCATAACCTTTTAAAGAAATACGGGGTTCATCATAAGAAGTGTTACAGTTGGTCAATAAAATAAGGAGAGTCCCAAGGAAAACAGGGTATTTAAAATACTTCATTCTACACAAAATCTTTATGCTATAATTATATCGTTTAAATATACATTAAACAACAATCAAATACGTGAGAAACCAATGAAAACCAGCACCAGCTAAAACAAAAAGATGCCATATGAAATGATTAAATGGTATTCGCTTCCACGCATAAAAGAGAATTCCAAAGGTATAAAAGAGCCCTCCAAGAAGCAACAACCAAATTCCTAGAGGTGACATACTGTTAAGAAGATTTTCATAATCCAATACAATCAACCATCCCATTGCCACATAAAACAATAAGGATTGAAATTCATATTTACCAGTATAAAATAACTTGAATAAAGTACCCACAAAAGCAATACCCCAAATGGCGTAGAAAATATTCCAACCGTTTCCATTGTATAATGTAATCAGAGCTATAGGCGTGTATGTTCCTGCTATTAAAAAATAGATATTTATATGATCAACAACCCGTAATTCACTCTTTAACCTTGGATTAGTAGTAAGGTGATAGACTGTAGAAACCCCAAACATAGAAATTAGGGTAAAAGAATAAAGTAAAATAGAGAATATTGAATAAGGTGATTTATTGACGTTTTTAACCAGCAATAATATCATCCCTATCAACGCCAATAATACCCCTACACCATGGGAAAAAGTGTTGAATTTTTCTTCTTTTGTAAATGCTATTTTTTCGTTCATGCAAGTAAATCAACAAGCACATTCAAAACTTAATTACTCTACAATAAGTTTTATCCTCATTGAAGCCGAATGTCCTGGAAAGGTACAAACAATACAGTATTCTCCTGCAAATTTAGGAACATCAAAATAAATTGTCTCATCTGTTTCTGGCTGCACTATTCCTGTATGAGCAAGTACCAAATCAGTATCTGGAACATAATTTAAATCTGCACCGTCCAACCCTAAATGTAGCGCCAAATCTCCAACTTTATCTACAGATTCTTTACCACGATCCGTTATTACTAAATTATGGAGCATATCATCATTATTACTAAATGTAATTGCAACTTTGGATTTTCTTTGCAGCTTAAGCTCTGCTATATCGTATTTTAAACCTGGTTTTGTACTAATTACTATTTCTTCATCTGGTCCGTTTACCCATGTCAAAGGCATTTCATTTACTCTTTTGGTCTGTACCAATCCATCCTTTCCATATGTATTCTCAATTGGAATTGATTTCAATGTACCTCCTGGAACTTCATTTAATGTATAGTATCCAATATCGTGTAAAAGCTTCTCCCCACTATTAGCTTTTAATTCTGGAATTTTCAATTGATGAATAAACCCCAGACGCATGCCATTTGCAGTCAATTTAACAGATAGCCCATCATCTGAAACATCCGCATTTGTTACCACAGCTTTCTGTTGATCAACAATAGGACTTCCGTAGGTATTATGGTACAAATAATTAAATGTTGTTATCTGATAGCTAGATATATCTCCTCCCATCTTTTTATTTATGGGCTTTGTAAATTCTAAAAAGAACCCATCATCTTCAGCCTTTATTGTTTTAACTTCAAATGGAACTTTACCGCTCCACTTTAACCTCTGTAGTCCGAACATTTTTTTACCGGTAGATGACCACCCTCTACTGGTCATACCAACAAACATACTGTTGTCACTACCCCACAACATTCTCAGAATTCCCGAAGAAAATCCCTCTACAAAAGGAAAAACTGCGCCTTGATAAATACCGTTTACCTTTTCCATATAAACACGCATAATCTTACTATGGCCTTGATCACCAACGAACATTTGCCCTTCAAAAGGTCCAAATTTGCCTTTTGTAGTATCATAAATCATATCTGAAGTAGAAATACCCAAAATAGTGTGTGGTAACCAAATGGCAGGAACTTTCAATTCAGGGACTTTTTTTGCATATTCATAAAGAGTTAGACCAGATTGCTCTTCTATATCTTCTTTTTTAAGTTTTAATGGCGATTTAGGGTCATCCGTCCATACCAAACCTTCCGGATTTCCTGCAAAATCACCTTTCTCTAGATGCGTTATTCGACCAGAGCCAACCCAATCCCCTTGGTTTTCAGAATAGAAAACATCACCTTCCGTATTAATTACAAAGCCAGAAGGAGACCGCAAGCCTGTGGCAATCGGAGTCATCTCCCCTTCAGGAGTAATCCTTAACATCCATCCTCTCCATTTAACCAAACTAGCTCCGTGACCTATCCAAGAGAGATTCAACGTTACCAACATATCTCCATTTTCAGTAAACTTGGGACCATAAGAATAGTCATGATAATTACCTGATAATGGCCATGAATAAATAGTTTTATACACATCTGCAATGCCGTTATTATCTTTGTCGTCAAGTCTAGTCAACTCACCTCTCTGAGCTAAATAAAAGCTCTTATCCTTATAATTTAAACCTAAGGCTTCGTGCATACCACTAGCGAATCTAGTGTAGTCTGGTGAATTACCGTAAGGTTTGTCAATAACCCATACCTCTCCTCTTCTTGTCGCAACACCAAGCTTATCCTCATCTGTCAAGGTCAAACCACCAACTTCTAACATCACATCATTGGGTATGGGAACATCCACAATACTGTAATACTGAGCCTCTTTTTTGGCCATGGCCGATTGCGCCGAGCCGAATTGAGAAATAAGAAATAGGGATGAAAAAAATAATATTCTATATAAAGTCTGCATGTTCTTCTTTTACCAAATGATACTATATTCAATCTTTTGTTCTCCTGCGGGAATCTTCACCAGCATCTCTTCTTTTCCATCCACACTGCGAATTACCGGAGACAAACTACAATTAGAAAAGTCAACAAAGTAACTCTCATCATTTATTATATAAGAACCATCGGGTAAATTTTTTATAGATTCACCCGATGCTATTTTATGCCAAATAATCCCTTCTCCTTTAAAGACAATTGTACGTTTAAGTTTACGTTGGTTTTCAACGGGAACAATAACATCGTCAATACTTCTAGAGCCCATTTTTCTAATAAAATGAGGAATACCGTTTTCGTCTAGCTCATAACCCTCAGATGATTGCAAATCAACTTCACTCAATACACAAGGCCATTTAGCATCATCAGCACTTAAAACCGAAAAATCTGGATTACCAGACAGTTCTATGACAAAACCCACGGCTACACCAAGTTGACGAGTTCCTCTAGAATGCCACATTTGTGTTGCATCTAAGAACTCACCGCTCCAAAGCTTTAACAAACAACCTGTAGCCAAATCATAGGCATAGTTAATTTTTTCTGGTGTACCAACGGATATTACATGCGTTCGTTTTTCTCCCTTGTGCATCATAAAACTACGTTGGGTAACTGCCTTATTAGTTGGCTCTAATATAATTCCTCCGTTGCTATTACCATTATCTGAATTAAATGAACTTGGAGCATGTAGCGGATTGTTTTCTATACCCGGTCCTTCTGCATATAAACTAAAACCAATTGCCCAAGGATTATGTTTATTGTATATCAGCCTAAAAGGTGCTTCTCCTTTTTCTAATAAAACTTTAGCGAGACCTTCATCATCATTAACAAAATTACCGTCCCTATTTACCAAAGTATCATTATCTATGATTAATAAACCACCGCCTTGGTTCAAACGAAAATCAAATAGATAGTCCCCAGATGTTGGCACAACAAGCTGACCTTTATAATCAAGAATGCGAGTAACCTTATCTCCAACTACCATAGCTGCTGAAATAGAATCAGTGATAACTTCCCGGATAGGCGTTAGGGAATCAACATTAGGTAAATCTACCCCAGCATACTTAAATTCTTTCATTTTCGTGTCACGAAAAGAAAGTCTAGTTTGATCAAACAATTTGTATTTGAAATTTTTAAACACAACGGGACCATGATCACCCTGAATCATTAATGGAGCCAATGCAACTTCATCCGCAGCACCTCCTCGTGTAGGACCAGAAACTTCAACATTTTCATGAATAAGTACGCCATTTAACCATACTTCCTTAAACTCGGCATTTTTAGTTTTAAACCCAGAAGTATCAAAATTGGGTGCATGAAAAATAATTCTAAAGTGTTGCCATAACCCAGGAGATTTTGATGCATTAATTTGCGGAGCATGACCCTCATATCCTTCTTTTCCCTTTTCTTTGGTTTTATCCCAACGCTGATAAATACCACCCATATCTACATATGAAGGTTCGGACACTTGCCAACTATCATAAAGCTGAACTTCATAACGACTTTGGAAATATAAACCTGAATTGGAACCCTTAGGCATCATAACATCGACCTCCAATTCTATATCCCCATGATCAAAATTAGTAAGAATTTGTTCTTTTACATCCTTCTGGGGAATGTTTACAAGTTCTCCTTTACCCTCTGTGGTAATTAATGTTTTGTCTTTGGTGCGGTCTATGGTAACACCTTCTACTATCTGCCAGTTAGCGGTAGTATTCTGAAACTCATCTAGATTATTTAAGTCAAGAGTTTGAAAGGGTAATGAGTATACTATTGAAACCTGACTGCTAACTATTTCTTTTTCACCTTTTTCGACACATGAAAACAACAATAGTCCAATCAATAAAATAGGTATTCTTATCTTCATTTGGTTTAGTTTGAAACCAAATTTATGTAATACTCATATAAACATGCATAACTTTTGATCTAATTAGTAGCACTTATATCCTAAAATGAAAAATTTGATAGTAATGAATGGTTATACCGAAAACTTATATATAGCAACGGTACTTGTCAAAAAATTTCCGGTCAGTTAAACAAATTCAAAATAAAACCAACCTGAAACAAAAATTCAAATTAAAGAGTTTTTAAAAAAACAATAGCCACTTTTTGACCAATTTTGGAATGCTAAATATTCTCCTGAATCATCCAAGACTCTTTTATTCAACCTAAAAGTCATCAATATCTGACATTACCCAAATTACTGAATACTTCCTATCCTATATCTGCCTTAAGAAATAGCTTTTAAAAATTTGGTACTATATCTGTTTAATTAAATTTCTGTCAAGACCGTTATAATATACATCTATCCGTAGAACTCCATAGCAACGGAAGTGATAAAAGAAGAAAAGTTGGAGGGCAATCGTGTATTTGGGATAAAAAAAAAGGTCCCGATCAGAATGAACTGATCGGGACCTCGAAGTAAGGCGGCTTCCTACTCTCCCACCTGTTGGCAGTACCATCGGCGCTAGCGGGCTTAACTTCCCTGTTCGGAATGGAAAGGGG